>NZ_JBHSCZ010000016.1:0-549 GCF_042651465.1 Ferruginibacter yonginensis | reverse complement strand
ACCTAATGGTTGCCCGTTAAAGTGAACATTGATGTTGTCACCTACAACAGGGTTAGGGTATATACTTACGCCTTGTTTTGTTGCTGTAACCACCGCCGCCACCTTTACAGTAGCACTGTTGATATTGCCTCCTACTATTTGATGACCGATTACTCGGTACCAATTGTCGCCTACACTTGCTCCTCCATCGTTGATGATATAGTACGGTGTACCCATATTATTGGCACTTGCTATTTGAGCGCTGATGGTGTTAAACGTTGTTCCATCTGTACTGCGTTGCACTTCATAGCGATCCATGTTATTTTCATTTGCCGTATGCCACTCCACCTCTACACTTTGGTTGCTTTGACGCTCCGCTGTAATGCTCGTGATTTGGGTAGGCGGTACATTTTTAAACACAATCATAAAACGATTGCTTGCATAGCTCTGTGGGTTGCTCGTAACATCAAACGATACATCTGTTACACTCGTTAAACTCAAGGTTTTGTCTACTCCCGTAAAGTTATCTTTCAACACTGCTCGTAAGCCCGGGTATTGTAATACCGATGG
>NZ_JBHSCZ010000015.1:0-552 GCF_042651465.1 Ferruginibacter yonginensis | reverse complement strand
GTAGTGCAACGGCACCAACCCCTTCTACCACTACCCCTGGTTCAACCACTTATTATGTGAGTCAAACAGCTGGTACTTGTGAAAGCCCAAGAGCTAGCATCACCGTTACGATCAACCCAACGCCTGCGGCTCCAACGGTTACAACACCTGTAACTTATTGCCAAAATGCAACAGCAGTTCCTTTAACTGCAACGGGTACTAACTTATTATGGTACACTACTGCAACAGGTGGTACAGGTAGCGCTATAGCGCCTACACCTTCAACCACAACGCCTGGTTCTACTACTTATTATGTAAGCCAAACAACGGGTACTTGTGAAGGACCAAGAGCTGCTATTATAGTAAATATTACTGCAACACCAGCAGCCCCAACAGTTACATCACCGGTTACTTATTGCCAAAACGATGTAGCAGTTGCCCTTACTGCAACAGGTACTAACTTATTATGGTACACTGCTGCAACGGGTGGTACTGGTAGTGCAACAGCACCAACACCTTCTACCGCAACTATTGGTTCTACTACTTATTATGTTAGTCAAACAGTTGCTACAT
>NZ_JBHSCZ010000014.1:0-619 GCF_042651465.1 Ferruginibacter yonginensis | reverse complement strand
CCCAAACATTAACATACAATAATAGATAGATAATAACAAACTTATATAACAATAATATTCATTACGAGCTACGGGGCATCTCACCCCTCCGATACAGTATATTTAAATGTGTATATATTACTAAATATCTATCTATTAATATATTTTATTTCTCTAGATTAACGCAAAGATTATAGAGCCCGTAGCCAGCAGAACCCAGAACCTCGAAAAACTCAGGAAAATACAGGACAAAGCAGTGTGTGTATTACACCAACCCCTTTCGAAGTACCTCCGACCCCAAAAATGCCCGAAAATAGCACGTGATTTGTGTATGGTGAAATCTGCACGCCCTTAAGATTTTCGGTTTTTTCGACCTGATTTTTCGATATTTTTACCAATTTTCTTCAATTTCATCACCTTCTATCGACAACTACTCACCTCAATCTATTTCTCTAAAACATTTTCTCTATACAATTCAACCATATTAATTACCACATTTAATTACCACATTTAATTACCACATTTAATTACCACACTCCCACACTTCTCAATCCTCCATCTACTAAAATAAAATAATAGATCTTTATTATAAACTTATAACATCGCGAGGCCTCACAGGCCAAGCTTGATATCGAATTCC
>NZ_JBHSCZ010000013.1:0-726 GCF_042651465.1 Ferruginibacter yonginensis | reverse complement strand
TTATAAAATTAAGTTGATGATTAGAACTGATGCTCAAGAGAAATCCGTCCGCCCGAACTGCTGCTTGGATTTGTACAGCCGATGATTGTTATTCCGTCCCGCCCCAATGGCAGCAATAGCTATGTTGCCTGCTGCCCCTTTTCAAGTTGGTCCTAATCCGTTTCGTAATAAAATTGTCCAACTGATGATAAAGAATACAAACGATATTACGAATGCAATTGCAAGTCCAATTAAAACTCGATATATTTTTGATTGTTTACTGCGTCTCCAAACTATTGGAATTGTCACTAATGGTGTAAAGAACATAGCAAACCATAATATTTCTCCGATTTTATCTAACAAGCCGATTTAAGTTTTTGTCTGTTACGCAATGCTATAATTAGCCCTGTCAATTGTCCAACCAACATTAAGTAAAAAGGAATAGCAATAATACTTTCGGGTTCTGCCCAATTATTAATTTCTTGTCTATAAACTGTCCAAACTACAAACATTATTAGTAGTCCAACAACTTCGCCCAAAAGTCCAAATTTCAGAATGTCTCTATAAGTGTCTTTTTGTTTTAAGAAGAAAATAACTTTAATAAGTCCTGAAATGATTGATGCTACAAATGCGATTGCAACTGAAATCAATATCAAACTTATTATTATCGTATTCATTGTCTAATTTGTTTATCCTGCTTGAATATTAGCAGCTGTCAGATGGGGTTGCAGGCAACGGCCGGGTATT
>NZ_JBHSCZ010000012.1:0-923 GCF_042651465.1 Ferruginibacter yonginensis | reverse complement strand
CCGTTAGCTGCTAGCTTATTGGACACACTTCACACTTTGACAAAATGATAGTAGAAAATGTTTTAGACTATGGGACTTTAATTACAACTTATAACGAATTAATTAAGATTGGACATTTAGAATTGGCGGAAAGAATCCAATCAATTTTGGAAACTGAAGAATTACCAAAACCATTAAAACACAACAAAAAAGACGACAAACATACATCGTACTATTTAATAGACTTGACAGAGAATGAAATAGAAATTATACAAGACTTATTTTTAGAATTAGAAGTTTCTAATGTATCCGTAGAAGGACAAACTACTTCACTTGCATCTTTATATGGAAACTATGCTGACATTTGGAGAAACATTAATTCTTAACAGAAAAAGATTAACTAAAAATGGGTTATAAAGCTGTTTGCATTGACTGCAGAAAAACAATAAACAGAACTTTAGACTTTGGTTCTGAAAGAAAATATACTTGTTCTGTTTGTGGTAAGCCAATGACACTTCTATCTCATTTGTTTAAGCCACCCAAAAAGACTGATACGAAACATTTGGAGACAGTAAAATATTTGACTGATAATGGATTTACTTATCAACACATTTACAAGACTGTTGAGAAAAGTAATGGAGTTATAATAAGTTACGAAGGTTATGTTTCTTACCCTGACAATTTAAAAGAGGCAAAAGAATTTGCAGAAAAATATAAAGACCAACTGCCAAACTTGACTACGAGAAAAGCCAGCAGCTAACATCGGTATTTGCAAAATCTGGGCTGGACGAATAGGTCATCGGCTGGAAGAGTTCTAATCAGCAGCAGTTCGGGCAGGACGTTACAAATCAACAAATTTTCTTAAATTCAACATCAACAAAAAATCAGCATCGGTCGGGCGGACGGAACTCGAAATTCCCAGTCTTCGCAAATACCCGTCCGTT
>NZ_JBHSCZ010000011.1:0-1042 GCF_042651465.1 Ferruginibacter yonginensis | reverse complement strand
AATACCCGTCCGTTAGCTGTCATTATATGAAGACACCGTTTATAATAACCATTTCTTTTTTGACTTTTTTTGCTTCTTGTGACACTTCAAAAAAGAAAAAAGTAGATATAAAAACTTTATCTCATAATGATACATTGCAACCTTACCGTTCAAATACAAAAAACCAACTCCAAGAAACTTTAAAGACAATTACTAAAAATATTAAACCTATTTTTGGTTATAGGTTTATTATATCAGGCGACTTTGACGGAGATGGCAAAAAAGAAAAACTTGTAGAGCATTATTATTCGGCACTTGACAACAAAGAAACTAATAAGTTCTATGATAGTTTATCTGAATACGAACAACTTGTTGAACTTACGATAAAGAAAAAGCCTTTTTCGTTCGTATTATCCGACAATATAATTATTGACACATTACATATTTCTTTTGGGGGACAATTATTAGGACTGGCATATCTAAAAAATGAAGGAGACCTAAACGGAGACGGAACTGACGAAGTATCGTATGTTGTGAATTGGGCTGATTGGTCAAATTTGAATACTTGGCATCTAGTAACATACAAAAATAGAATGTGGACAGAGTTGTATTCATTTCCAATTTGGGACTGGCAACTACCAAACCTTCCTAAAACTTTTAATCAAATTGAACTGTTTGAACTTGAACAAAAAATAATCAATACCACAAACGATACTATCAACAAGAAAATAGAAAAAGAACTTTCGAATTTTAAAGGACTTGTAAAAAAAATTAAGCGGAGTAAAATTCAAGTAATATTTAGAAATGATGAAGCCGAAGAAGACACAATGATTGTAGATCTAAAGCAACATTTATAAAAACAATAACGACAGCTAACATCGGTATTTGCAAAATCTGGGCTGGACGAATAGGTCATCGGCTGGAACAGTTCTAATTAGCTGCGGTTCGGGCAGGACTTTACTAATCAACATTATTTCTTAATTTCAACATCAACTAAAAATCAGCATCGGTCGGGCGGACGGAACTCCAAATTCCCAGTCTTCGCAAATACCCGGCCGTTAGC
>NZ_JBHSCZ010000010.1:0-1369 GCF_042651465.1 Ferruginibacter yonginensis | reverse complement strand
ATCAGCAGCAGTTCGGGCAGGACGTTACAAATCAACAAATTTTCTTAAATTCAACATCAACAAAAAATCAGCATCGGTCGGGCGGACGGAACTCGAAATTCCCAGTCTTCGCAAATACCCGTCCGTTGGTTGCCATTAAAAACACCCTACTTAGTTAAAAAAACTTTATGAATATTAAAGAGTCGCTTGACAAAATTGAAAGAAACCTTAGTAAATTGAATTATACATATTCCTACGTGTCGACACAAAATTCAGACCTAAACTATACTGCAAAAAATCTGGTAAGTTTAAAAGACGCAGTTAATGACCTTTCAGACATAGATTTTATAAGAGAACAAATAGATACACTTAAATATTCAGCTCTTTTTAAAAACTATAAAGATGAAGATGCTTTTACCTCTACTGAAAATGCAAAAATCAGTCGCACAGTTGAAGATTTAAGAATAGGGCTTACTTTTTTACTCAAGTATTATAATTCTGCAATTACGGGAGGTGACAATGTAATCGAAATTAAACTACCTGATACAAATAGTTTTGATGAATTATCAAAAGTTTCAAATGACCTAAAAAAAGCAATTGAATTTCCTATTTTGGATAGTAATACGGGCGGAAATGTTGAAATCCTAACTGCGGAAAATGGCTCAATATGGATTATAGTTTCTGTAGGAACTATTGCTGCTGTTAACTTAGTTGCCTCTATATGTTGGGCAGCGGCTGTAATTAGAAAGAAAATGGCGGAGGCAAATATTTTTGAAGCTCATGCCAAGACATTGGACTTAAAAAATGAAGCTTTAGCGGCCTTAGTTGATGCACAAAAAAAACAACTTCAAAATATAGTACAAGCGGAAGCTGAGTCAATTGCTGCAAAACATTATGATATTAAAGACCCTGAAACAATTGGACGATTGAAATTATCATTAGAAACAACAGCAGACTTGATAGACCGTGGAGCGAAGATTTTACCTAATTCCAAAGTAGAAGAAATTAAAAAGGCTTTTCCTGACTACAGCAAACTTGCATTAATTGAATCAAGTATTAAACAAATTGCTGCTGGTAATTAACGGCAGCCAACAAAGCTATTGCTGCCATTGGGACCGGACGGAATTACAATCAGCAGCTGTACAAATCCAAACAGTAGTTCGGGCGGACGGATTTCTATTGAGCATCAGTTCTAATCATCAACTCTATTCAATAAATTTAACTTCAGCGCCGGGCTGGACGTCGGCAAACCCAACGACCAGCAATACCCGTCCGTTAGCTGTCATTATATGAAGACACCGTTTATAATAACCATTTCTTTTTTGACTTTTTTTGCTTCTTGTGACACTTCAAAAAAGAAAAAAGTAGATATAAAAACTTTATCTCATAA
>NZ_JBHSCZ010000009.1:0-4625 GCF_042651465.1 Ferruginibacter yonginensis | reverse complement strand
AGCTCTGTGGGTTGCTCGTAACATCAAACGATACATCTGTTACACTCGTTAAACTCAAGGTTTTGTCTACTCCCGTAAAGTTATCTTTCAACACTGCTCGTAAGCCCGGGTATTGTAATACCGATGGTTCTATGTTAAAACGATAAGGTGCTACTCGTAACCCTGATACCATCAATGGAATCGTATCGTTCACTGTTAAGTGTGGACGACGCTCTACCACCAAGTTATACGTACCGTTCTTTATAGCTAAGTTATCAGCCGTGTTCAATATCTTACGTACATCCATATTATCTACCCCTGCACTAAAGTTATTGGCAAAGTTCAGCAATACCCCATCTGCCAAGTATTCACTGCCATCTACATCTTTTGCATATAAATTAATCTCTAATGTTGGGAAGGTTACACCGGGTCTGCCTGTTTCAGTTGAAGCCTCTTCCTGCGGTGCTGTAGCCGTGGTAGCCATCCTACTCTGTAAGCTACTGCCACTTCCCTTGTCTGATTCATTTACTATAACTGTTCCTGCTGTGCCTGTATTGCTTTGTACAAATATCGCTTCACCACTCTCTATAAAGTTTCTGATAACGCCACCTGCCTTTACATAGTTGGTTCCATTCCATGTATACGTTTCAAATGCACCTGCATTGTATGCGCCTGCATTGTTAGGGTTCCATACAATAAACGCATTGGCTATATTTGACTTGCTCACCGTTCTAAAATCTATTCGTGACGCATACGGATTACCGAAAGAATAAAACTTATTGGCAGGTACCGTAAAGCTTTGTGTTCCCGTTAATAAATCGCCTTTAATACGTAAGTTGGTAGCACCTGTAGCGCCAGCTGTATTAATACTTCTATCGCCTCTTACAAACACATAGTACCCTTCTTTATTGGCTATTTTGGCCGTATTAGCATTGGTTACATCTATATAACTATTACTTGCCGCATCATAGTACTTCATAGATGCTCGTTGGGTTACCTGATCCATACCCACAAAACTGGCAGGACCAGAAATTTGGGTACCATAACCTGTAGAGGTTGTTGGACCACCCTCTCTCCATGATGCCGTTATTGTTGGCGATGTAGCGATACTTACTGGTGTAGCTAACAATCGCCATGCTTTTTTCGCATATAAATAACGCTCCACATTTACCTTACCCGTTATCGTATTGCCGCTGCCAGTTGCTATTTGACCGAAGTTCGCCGTAGCCGTATCTCTTGATAACAACGTTAAATTATCGTTGGTCGTTATTGTTGAGTTGGTAATGCCTGTTCCATATACCAACGCTGAGCTGATCAACAACGTATCACTCGGTGCACTAGCAATAGTGATACCCTTTGTATTGGCATTAATTAATGTGCTGATATTTTTATTAACAAACCAGTTACCTGATAAGTTTTGAGCTACACCCGTGTTACCCTTCATCTCTAACAAACCTACATTAGCCTTCATCTTACCAGTTGTACTCGTTATCGTTCCTGAACCATTACTCGTAAACAACGTACCGCCTATATCAAACACTCCCTGCTGCAAATGCGTTACCCCATTTACTGTTTGGTTAGCTGCTATCGTTACTATTGTTGGGTTGTTAATCGTTAAATCGTTGATGGTTACAGGCAAACCGTTGCCCGTTACCTGAGTAGCAACGCCATTGTATATATAATTACCACTAGTACTGTAGCTACGTCCGCCCAACATTTGTATATTACCAATTGCTGAAGTACCACCCGTAATACCATCTACATGCCCCATACCCAAATAACTTAAATTATTTAAAGTAAAAGCACCAGCGCCAGATACCACATGAGCATTACAATACAAACCACCTGTTGAAACTACATTTAGTGGCCCTGTTGAAACTACACCTGCACCCAAAGTAACATCTGCCAAAGCTTGAATATTAAATGAAGTGAGTACGTTTACAATACTCGTTGTGTTTTTAGCAGCCCTGCCACTACCACTGCTGTTTGAGGCAATAAGGTTGCCATAATTAACCCCACCAAAAATAGTTTGCGTTATGGCATTGCTGCCGTTATAATGCACGGTACTTGTGGGACTAATAGTATACGTTGGAAAATTAGCAGGAAAGTTACTACCTGTGGTACCGTTAGTACTACCCCCTACCAATAAGGTAGCATTACTACCCAATATAAAAGTAGAGTTAAATACACCTGCTGTTACAATATCCTCCGCATTCAAAGAATAATTAGCTGGTAATACCAAGGTTGAACCGGCAGTAATTTCTACATTACCCCCTTTATCGTTCATATATGCTCGTTGGTTGGTTCCTGTAAATGTTACCGTAGGCGTATTAACACCATTACCTATTTTAAGAATATCAAAAAGTACAGCATCTGTATAAGGTATATTATTGGTATTATTGGTAATAGTTTGAGCCCCTGTTCCATCCATTATAAACACACCATGCTCTTCAATAGTGTACGATTTAGGGTTGAATGTTAGGTTACCTTTAATAATGTAGGTTTGGTTGGGAGTGGTACCCGTAGTGCCAATAACGGAATATGAATTATCAGCCATATTACCAATGGTGGCATTGCCGTTTATCGTCATTGTACCCACTACTGCCAATGTAGTACTATCCCTAGTTTCAACACCATTTGCAGTTAGTTGTAAATTACCATCTACCAACACATTAATACCTACAGCACCTACCACTTTAAACACTTTACTTCTACCAACAAATGTTGAATTGTTGATGAACGTTAGGTTTTTAACACTAATATCAGCAGGTATATTTAAAGTAACTGTTTCATTTGCATTGGTAGTACCAGTAAAAGTAACCGTAGCATTTTCACAAGGCAAAGGCACATGTCCTAAACTCCAAGTAAGTGCCGACCAGTTTATGCTGCCTGTTTGAGGCATAGTAGCAGTATTAGTAACAGCGCCACACACCAATGTAGTAGCACTGCCTGATAGTGGTGAAGCTGTTCTGTAAAGCGGACCACCAGTACAAGTTGTACTATTAAAACTGTATATCCAATACCAATAAGTGGTACCAGGTGCTAAACCTGTTGAAACAATAGAAACAGATGCACTTACACTTTCAATATAACCGCCCAATGCTGTGGTACCAGCAGTATAAGATGTACCATTTATAGGATTAGAAGGTGCAGTTGCGGTTGCTGTTCTTATAATTAAATAGTTAGTGGGGTTGGATGTAGCGGCTGTAAAATTAACCGTCAAATCATTAAAATTAATATTAGTAAAATTTAAAGCTGAGGGCTGATTGGTAGGCGTTACACAAGGAAGCATATAGGAAATACGGACCCTTCCATTAGCTCCATTACCGCCAACCCTACCTGATGCAGTTCCACCGTTTCTTGCACCACTACCGCCACCACCTAATGTAGCACCTGCATTTCCTACATTACTTGCTGATAAACCAGTACCGCCAACACCACCATCAGTACCACCTGCAGCACCTGCTACTGTACCAGAAGCATTACCGCCAGCACCTGTTGAACCAGCACCACCGCCGCCACCACCAGATGTTCCTAAAATATTACCAGCAGCACCATTACCACCATTATATACACCACCTGTACCACCTGCACCTGCTGCTCCAGCAGCACCTGTACCACCGCCGCCACCGCCATTGGCAATTACGGTTCCGTTGAAAGATGAATTACCACCTGCCGTACCTGCACCTGTTGTAGCAACAGCTCCGGCACCTACGATATAATTGTAGGAGTTGCCTGCTGTTACGGCAATGGTAGCTGTGTTATATGCACCGCCACCACCACCACCACCTCTAGTATTAGAAGCTGTAACACCACCACCGGCACCACCACCGCCCCAGGTTTCAACTGTAACGCTGGTAACACCAAGAGGACAGACCCATGTGCCTGAACCCGTATACGTATTTACTTGTAAGGCCTGACCGTTGGTAACTATAACGGTAATAAATGAAAGTAGGATGAATAGAGCTGTTTTTAAGAAAACAGATAAGTGTAACTGTTTTTTCATAATTGACAGTGCCGATTTAAAAAAAATAGTTAGTAATTGACGACAACCAACTTGCTTTTAGAAAATCGTTTTTTTGGTGTTGAATTTTGATGGTGTATGCTGTAATAATGGAACATCGTTACAACTACACATATAAACAACGTCATTAATATTAACTTATTGTAATATGAAAAAAATAGGGTAATTATAACCATGCACAAGTATTTTTACTTGGTAATTTTATATAATATGTTTAATGCGTAAATATGGAGATACCACTATTTGCAAAAAACAAAAAGGCGAACATTTAAAATGTTCGCCTTTTAATCAATCAATGAAAATCAACAATTGTTTTCGTTATTTCAAAAATGGTATGGTTATTTTTTTGCCTTCTGTTGTTACAACCATCAACTCATAATTACCCTTTGTTAAATTAGGTATTTGTATAACAGTACGTTGTTGGTTGTTATTGATACTAATAGGTTGCTGGTATACTTGCTGTCCGGCACCATTGTATATTTTTACTTGATAAATACCTAATGGTTGCCCGTTAAAGTGAACATTGATGTTGTCACCTACAACAGGGTTAGGGTATATACTTACGCCTTGTTTTGTTGCTGTAACCACCGCCGCCACCTTTACAGTAGCACTGTTGATATTG
>NZ_JBHSCZ010000008.1:0-4839 GCF_042651465.1 Ferruginibacter yonginensis | reverse complement strand
AGCTGCGGTTCGGGCAGGACTTTACTAATCAACATTATTTCTTAATTTCAACATCAACTAAAAATCAGCATCGGTCGGGCGGACGGAACTCCAAATTCCCAGTCTTCGCAAATACCCGGCCGTTAGCGGCTACCTTAATGCAAACAGCTATATAAAATGAAACTTTTGTACTCTACATTGCTAATATTGTTTTCAAAAAATGTTATAGGTCAATATTCAACTATTCTTGAAGGGAAAGTACCAGATATTTTCAATAACAAGAAAATTTACTTAATTATATCAGATAATTATTCTTACAATAAATATGAATCAAAAGATTCTATCATAGTAAAAAATAACAAATTCATATTTAATAAAAAAATAAATAAAACTTGCGAACTAGCAACTTTATATTCTAATTCTCCTTTTGGTTACTTTAATTTTGTGCTTGACAGTGGATTAAATAATATTTTAATCAAAGAAATAAAACCTAAGACTACTTTATTTAAAAATAAATTATCAAATGTTGAAGTACTCAATTCAAAGTCAAATAAAATAATTAGGCAAATCGATAGTCTTGAAAATTATTATTATCAATATAAAACTAAACCTTCGTTAAAAAATAAAAATATTTTAGTACTCAGTGATTTTGATAAGTCAGATTTAACAAATAGTAAGCTTTCAATCTTATCAAAAAATACAAATATATTTTTTAGTCTGATACAATTATATTCAATGTCTTACTCAAATTCAATTCCAATAGATAAACTTTTAATATCTTATAATTTATTAGATAACGAAATAAAAAATTCAGATTTAGGAATTGAATTTTATAACTATTTAATGCTGAAAAAAAATGTACAAATTGGTGAGTCAATAAAGGAATTTTCTGCTACTACCAATAAAGGTCAAGAATTTTCAAACGTAATACTACGTAATAAAGCATATATACTTGCTTTCGGTGCAACTTGGTGTGTCCCTTGCAAAGAAAGAATACCTAAACTTATCTTTATATATAATAAATATAAAAGTCAAGGGCTTGAGGTTATTTATGTAAATCTTGATAACAAAAAAGAAAAATGGGAAAAAGAAATTTCAACAAATAAGTATGAATGGATTAATGTTTCGGAAAATTTAGAATGGAAAAATAGTAAAATAGCAAAGCTATTTGATGTAACGTCACTCCCTTTTTATTTAGTAGTTGATAAAAATGGAAAAATAATTTACAATGAACGTCAGTTAAAAGATGTTGAAATAGAAAATATTGAAACTTATATTCAGTCAGCATTAAAATGAAAGGCAGCCGCTAACATCGGTATTTGCAAAATCTGGGCTGGACGAATAGGTCATCGGCTGGAAAAGTTCTAATTAGCTGCGGTTCGGGCAGGACGTTACTAATCAACAATATTTCATAATTTCAACATCATCAACAAATCAACATCGGTCGGGCGGACGGAACTCGAAATTCCCAGTCTTCGCAAATACCCGTCCGTTGGCTGCTATAAAAAAAACTAAATATCATGACAAAAAAATCAATTATTTATAATGTTACATTTTCGCTTTTAATTTTTGGATGTTCGTCAGCAAATATATTTAGACAAAGTGAAATAGATTGTATTCCTCCAGGTTTTAGACCAACGAAATCAATTCTTCTCATTTAGAAATTTACAACTAATGAGAAAATAGATAAATATTTAAATGATATTATGATAAAAAATTATCCATTTAAATATGAGTTTGTAGAAAAAGAAGAACTTTTTAATTCTAAAAGTAAATACGCAGATTTAAAAACTTACAAATATGTTCTAGTTGGTTCATCAAAAAGTAAAAATGCACTTGTTGTTTTAGGAAAACCAGCTATAACTGCTTTTTACTTTTTTGATAGAGAAAAAAATCAAAATTTACAACAAACAAATGTGTTTGAAAGTCAATATGTTTATGCAATCTTCAAACTTGTTATTAAAGAAATCTTAAAAACAAAATCAATAAACAACACTAAAATAAAAAAATAAAAAAATGAGAAAAAATTTTATAATCCTTACTGCTGTGTCGTTAATATTATTTTCTTGTCAAAAAGAAAATAGTATAGAAAATGGAACAAACACTATCATAGTAAATACAAACGCTGACACATTATTAAAAAAATTTATTGTTTTAGACACAACAATTGCAGCACCAAATGACACAGTCTACAAATATACATTTGCCTATGATAATTTAAAACGTTGCACATCGTACAGAGCTTCTGATGGTATTGATTCATTTGTTATTTATAATTTTTTCAATGGGAGTGACCCAAATATAACCCATATGAAAATCTATAATTTATCATCAGGTGATGATTCAACTTTCAACTATTTTACTTATTCGCAAACAGGTAAAATTTTAACCGATTCAATAATTGAATATAACCCTACTGGTACAGCAATTTTCTTATTGAATTATCAAAACACAACAAATCAAGGTGGTATTATAACAGATATATCAAATGGAACACAATTTGAGATTAATAAATTTTCATCTTTAAGAGATAACGGTAATATAATAAATATAAAAGATTCACTTTTTAGGTTAATTGTTACAAATTACACACTTAGTGTTTCAGCAAACGCAGATATTAGTTATGACAATAAAATAAATCCATTTTATAGAATAGTTCCTAAGCATTTAGTTAATGTGCTTTTGGAGTCGTCATCTATATTCACTTTTCCACCTTTTCAAAGTTTACCCCAAAAAAATAATATTTTAATGGAGACAAAAATATTCAGTCCACAAAATTCAGGTTTAGACAATTATAATAACTCCTTACAATATGTTTATAATTCAAACAACTATCCATTAATTGTACGAGTTCGAGACTTAGTAAATAATAAATATTACAAAGGCATTTATATTTACTAATACCAAAAATGAAAATTTTAAAAAACTTTACAGCAGCCAACAAAGCTATTGCTGGCATTGGGGCGGGACGGAATAACAATCATCGGCTCTTCAAATCCCAGCTGCAGTTCGGGCGGACGGATTTCTCATGAGCATCAGTTCTATTCATCAACATTATTTTATAAATTTAACTTCAGTACCGGGCTGGACGTCGGCAAACCCCAACGACCAGCAATACCCACCGTTACCTGACATTTAAATGAACAGACTTCTAGGATATATTTTCATATGCATAGGACTGCTTACCCTTTTTGGGTTAGTAAATTATGAAGGAACAGCAATTCCAGTAAAAGAAATTTGGATAACGTTAAGCATTCTTTTAATTTCTGCAGGACTTTTCTTCTTAGTTAAATACAAACTAATCAATCATAACACTCATCAAAACAACAGCAACTTCGACAGATTTTTAGAAATTGAAGAACTTAAAAAAATTGGAGACAAAATAAAAATAACACTTGAAAATTCTGAAATAAAAAGCAGAAACTTTTATCAAGAAATTATAAATGAAGCAATACCTAATAAAATAGAAATTTTAGATTCGGTCTATGATAGTAACCGAAATTATAAGACACAAGAAATTATTCAAACTTATATTGTCTTTTACAAAGAATACAATGGTAAGACATATAAGTATATAAGTAAAGCAACGATACAGAATATTTCTAGAGTAAAGAACCTTTTTGAAAGACAAAAAGGATTTAACTTGTTTATAGATCCAAATAATCCAACAAGATACTATTTCGAATTTCCTTAAAAATTAAAACAAACGCCAGGTAACATTGGTATTTGCAAAATCTGGGCGGACGAATAGGTTATCTTCTGGAAAAGTTCTAATCAGCTGCAGTTCGGGCAGGACACTCTCTAATCAACTAATTTTCTTAATTTCAACATCAACAACAAACCAGCATCGGTCGGGCGGACGGAACTCGAAATTCCCAGTCTTCGCAAATACCCGGTCGTTGCCTGCAATGCTATGACAAAGCAGTCTTACATATTAATCATTTTGACATTTTTAGGTTTAAGTGTTTTCGGACAACTTAAAATTAATAAGTCCCGACCTATCCCTTTTTCGAGTCAATTTGATTCAATAAGAATTCATCATTCAAAATTCTGTTTATCCAATTTGATTACAGAATCAAAAGCTAATGTTGACATAAGAATTTATCGCTTCATGGCATTTGGTGACAAAAAACTTATCCGAATCTCAACACTGAATAAGGATAATCTTTTTCTTGAAATATTTAGTGTTGAAAATTATGCGGACAGCATTATTTATGACAAAAAGTTCGACAGTTGGGGAGCGAACTTAAAAAGCAAAGAGATGACTTCAAAATACAACGTCTTAAACTTACCAAACCTTGATTATGACTTTATAACATCAAAACAACTGGCAACAGTTAATGACGGAAATATTTATTATGTTGAGGCCAAAATTGGGAAGAATTTTACCTTTCTAACCTTTGAAAACCCAGAAATTTATGCAAAGCATTTTTCTGAGCAAGTTCCTCAAGCTGCCCCATTCGTAAAGTTTATTAGCGACATTGAAAAGTTGACCAATACAAAAATTCATTGACAAAAAATTTGAGTCTATAGTGTAAGCACATGCAGGCAACAAAGCTATTGCTTGGCATTGGGGCTGGACGGAATAACAATCATCAGTTGTACAAATCTAAGCAGCAGTTCGGGCGGACGAATTTCTCTTGAACTGTAGTTTTAATCATCAACTTTATTCTATAAATTTAACTTCAGCACCGGGCAGGACGTCGGCAAACCCAACGACCAGCAATACCCGTCCGTTAGCTGCTAGCTTATTGGACACACTTCACACTTTGACAAAATGATAGTAGAAAATGTTTTAGACTATGGGACTTTAATTACAACTTATAACGAATTAATTAAGATTGGACATTTAGAATTGGC
>NZ_JBHSCZ010000007.1:5460-5941 GCF_042651465.1 Ferruginibacter yonginensis | reverse complement strand
CATAAAAAAAGCCTCTCATTACTGAAAGGCTTTTCTTAAATAAATATGGCGGCTACCTACTCTCCCACATTGTTGTGCAGTACCACCATAACATGAGGGGCTTATCCGCCGCGGCGGATCGGTATGGTCTGCATAATAAAATGTTTATGATTTCAGGGGGGGTGAGTGGATTGGAGTTAGATGGATGATCAACTATTTGAAGTAGATGCATAAAAAAAGCCTCTCATTACTGAAAGGCTTTTCTTAAATAAATATGGCGGCTACCTACTCTCCCACATTGTTGTGCAGTACCATCGGCCATGAGGGGCTTATCCGCCGCGGCGGATCGGTATGGTCTGCATAATAAAATGTTTATGATTTCAGGGGGGGTGAGTGGATTGGAGTTAGATGGATGATCAACTATTTGAAGTAGATGCATAAAAAAAGCCTCTCATTACTGAAAGGCTTTTCTTAAATAAATATGGCGGCTACCTACTCTCCC
>NZ_JBHSCZ010000007.1:2500-5365 GCF_042651465.1 Ferruginibacter yonginensis | reverse complement strand
CTCCCACATTGTTGTGCAGTACCATCGGCCATGAGGGGCTTAACTTCTCTGTTCGGTATGGGAAGAGGTGAACACCCTCGGCAAAACCACCATAAAAAGGTAATTCGCTGAGCGAACAATAAAATTACATATTGGGATAAGTTACAACTTTCATAATAAGACTATCTCTTACCGAAGTAAAAAATAAAAAATAAAGCTTACGGGCAATTAGTACTACTCGGCTTCGATGTTACCACCCTTATACCTATAGCCTATCAACGTCATAGTCTTTGACGACCCTTAAAAGTAAACTCATCTTAAGGTTGGTTTCACGCTTAGATGCTTTCAGCGTTTATCCATGCTGTACGTAGCTACTCTGCATTGCACCTGGCGGCACAACAGATACACCAGCGGTACATACGACTCGGTCCTCTCGTACTAAAGTCATGTCCTCTCAATTTACTTGCGCCCATCACAGATAGGGACCGAACTGTCTTGCGACGTTCTGAACCCAGTTCACGTGCCACTTTAATCGGCGAACAGCCGAACCCTTGGGACCTTCTCCAGCCCCAGGATGTGACGAACCGACATCGAGGTGCCAAACCTCCCCGTCGATATGAGCTCTTGGGGGAGATCAGCCTGTTATCCCCAGAGTACCTTTTATCCTTTGAGCGACGGCCCTTCCATACAGAACCGCCGGATCACTTTAGCCGACTTTCGTCCCTGCTCGACTTGTAAGTCTCACAGTCAAGCTCCCTTATACTAATACGCTCTATGTACGATTACCAACCGTACTGAAGGAACCTTTGCAAGCCTCCGTTACACTTTAGGAGGCGACCACCCCAGTCAAACTACCCACCATGCACTGTTTCCCGTTAGGGATTAGATTCTAAATGTTTAAAGGTTGGTATTTCAACGTTGACTCCATCATGCCTGGCGACACAACTTCACAGTCTCCCAACTATCCTACACATCAAAAATTCAAAATCAATGCAAAGTTGTAGTGAAGGTTCATGGGGTCTTTCCGTCCCGTGACGGGTAACCGGCATCTTCACCGATACTACAATTTCACCGGGCTCGTGGAGGAGACAGTGTACAACTCATTAGACCATTCGTGCAGGTCGGAACTTACCCGACAAGGAATTTCGCTACCTTAGGACCGTTATAGTTACGGCCGCCGTTTACTGGGGCTTCAGTCAGAAGCTTTGGATTACTCCGAACATCCTTCCTTAACCTTCCAGCACCGGGCAGGTATCAGGCTCTATACGTCATCTTACGATTTTGCAGGGCCCTGTGTTTTTGCTAAACAGTTGGTTGTACCATTTTACTGAGACCGACCGAAATCGGTACGCTTTATCCCGAAGTTACAGCGTCAATTTGCCTAGTTCCTTCTCCACGGCTCACCCGAGCGCCTTAGAATACTCATCCCACCCACCTGTGTCGGTTTGCGGTACGGGCTGCTTTAAACATAACTTAGAGGTTTTTCTCGGTGCTCTGATTAGGATCACTATCTACGCTGCCGAAGCTTTGCAGTACTATCAGGTTCGACATTCTCGGCGGATTTGCCTACCAAAAATATATCTACACCCTTTAACCCGGTATTCCGTCACCGGGCGGATCTTTCACTAACACGTCACCCCATCGAATTTAAAGCAGGTGTTGGAATATTAACCAACTTGCCATCAGCTACCCCTTTCGGGTTCGCCTAAGGACCCGACTAACCCTGATCTGATTAACATTGATCAGGAAACCTTGGGTTTACGGCGTTAAGGTTTTTCACCTTAATTATCGTTACTTATGCCTACATTTTCTTTTGAAATCGCTCCAGCATGCATCGCCACACACCTTCACAGCTGATTTCAATGCTCCCCTACCGATATACTACCTAGTAGCAATCTTAGAACTTCGGTTCATGGTTTGATGCCCGATTATTTTCCGTGCAGAGTCTCTCGACCAGTGAGCTGTTACGCACTCTTTAAATGAGTGGCTGCTTCCAAGCCAACATCCTGGCTGTTATAGAAACTCCACCTCGTTTGATCAACTTAACCATGTATTAGGGACCTTAGTTGCTAATCTGGGTTATTTCCCTCTCGGCCATGGACCTTATCGCCCACAGCCTCACTCCCGGAGATATTTAGTACCATTCGGAGTTTGTCAGGATTTGGTAGGCGGTGAAGCCCCCTAGTCCAATCAGTAGCTCTACCTGTACTAAACGTCTATAATCCGAGGCTGTTCCTAAAAACATTTCGGGGAGAACGAGCTATCTCTCAGTTTGATTGGCCTTTCACCCCTATCCACAGGTCATCCCAGAGCTTTTCAACGCTCATGGGTTCGGTCCTCCAGTGTGTGTTACCACACCTTCAACCTGCCCATGGATAGATCACAAAGTTTCGCGTCTACCCCCACTGACTAGTCGCCCTATTTGGACTTGCTTTCGCTGCGGCTCCGTTACTTAAGAACTTAACCTCGCCAGTGAGGAGTAACTCGTAGGCTCATTATGCAAAAGGCACGCCGTCATCCGCCGAGGCGGACTCCGACCGCTTGTAGGCGCACGGTTTCAGGTACTATTTCACTCCCTTATTTAGGGTACTTTTCACCTTTCCCTTACGGTACTGGTTCACTATCGGTGTCTGAGGAGTATTTAGCCTTACCGGATGGTGCCGGCAGATTCAGGCAGGATTTCTCCGGTCCCGCCTTACTCAGGGTACCGCTCGTCCCTATTAATTTCCGCTTACGGGGTTATCACCCTCTATGACTCAACTTTCCAGATGATTCAGCTTGATAATAGTTTCTAAATGCGGCCCTACAACCCCACGTCAGCACGCCAACATGGTTTGGGCTTTTCCCGTTTCGCTCGCCACTACTCAGGGAATCATTATTATTTTC
>NZ_JBHSCZ010000006.1:0-15368 GCF_042651465.1 Ferruginibacter yonginensis | reverse complement strand
AGCTGCGGTTCGGGCAGGACTTTACTAATCAACATTATTTCTTAATTTCAACATCAACTAAAAATCAGCATCGGTCGGGCGGACGGAACTCCAAATTCCCAGTCTTCGCAAATACCCGGCCGTTAGCTGATATTTTTAATGAAACTTCTCCTTCTATGAAACGACTTTTTACAACCTTATCACTTACCGCCGCTCTTTTATTTTTTTATAATTACTCTTACTGTCAATACGACACCTTGCAACATAACGAGAAAGAAGGTAACTCGACAACCAACTGGTATGACAAAACAACAAGTCCATGGATCATTCCAAGTAGTATTGCTTTGTTAACGGTAGTTGTAAATATTTTTATTTCTCTGTATTCGCAAAAAGTTGCTCTTTCAAATGTTGAAAAGCAAATCAAAAGTTCGCTAGCATTGGCAGCTTTACAATTTGACACCACGTTATATTTGAAGAATAGACAAGATTGGATTAACGAAGTGAGAAATTCTTTAAGTGAATTTTTGACTCACTGTAATTTGATAAATATCGAACTTCAAGAAGCAACTCAGAATATGATTGCTAGAAAGACTATACATGAAAAACTCTCTTTGAATCGCAATAAATTGAGGTTAGCCTTAAACCCAAAAATTGAAGAACACGAAAAGCTACTTGAATCTATTAGTGCTTTAATGAATGTACTTGATATCCATATTCTTAATACAAACAGTCAACAAAGGCAGTATGACAATGTTGATTTTATGAGAAAGGCTGACAATGTAATTGTAGACGGAAGATTTGTATTATATAAGGAATGGGACAAAATACAAAGGGCTAAAGACAAAGAAAACATCAGCTAACAAAGCTATTGCTAGGCATTGGGGCGGGACGAAAAAACAATCAACAGCTGTACAGTTCCAAGCAGCAGCTCGGGCGGACGAATTTCTATTGAGCTGCATCACTAATCGTCAACATTATTTTATAAATTTAACTTCAGCACCGGGCAGGACGTCGGCAAACCCAACGACCAGCAATACCCACCGTTAGCTCCAATGCCGCTGCGGCGCAAAGCCAAACATCGGTAGTTAGAAAGGAAGCATTAAGCAATTTACAACGGGAATATTTTTTGCATTTGTACATAGCCGAGCAATGACAGTTTACTATTCTTTAAAGTTTATTATTTTAGGAAACAGCAGGTTTGTGAAACTTTGTTGGCACATAAGCTAACATCGGTATTTGCAAAATCTGGGCTGGACGAATAGGTCATCAGCAGGAAAAGTTCTAATCAGCAGTTGTTCGGGCTGGACGTTACTAATCAACATAATTTCTTAATTTCAACATCAACAACAAATAAACATCGGTCGGGCGGACGGAACTCGAAATTCCCAGTCTTCGCAAATACCCGTCCGTTAGCTCCAATGCCGCTGCGGCGCAAGGCCAAACATCGGTAGTTAGAAAGGAAGCATTAAACAATTTACTTGGGAATATTTTTTGTTGCTTTTGTACATAGCCGAGCAAGGATAGTTTAATATTAGTTGTAGTTTATTACTGTTGGACGCAGCAGGTGTATGACACTTTGTTGGCACATAAGCTAACATCGGTATTTGCAAAATCTGGGCTGGACGAATAAGTCATCGGCTAGAAGAGTTCTAATTAGCAGTTGTTCGGGCTGGACGTTACTAATCAACTAATTTTCTTAATTTCATCATCAACAACAAACCAGCATCGGTCGGGCAGACGGAACTCGAAATTCCCAGTCTTCGCAAATACCCGGCCGTTAGCTGCTATAAACAGACACATATCATAAAATCATGAAAAAACTATTTAGCATTATTACACTTTTAATGTGCATTTTTATTTCTTGTCAGAATGAATTTAGTATTGAAAATAATACAGACAATATTCAAACTTCTACACCAAATGATAGTATCTATATAAAGAAACTTATTGCTTTAGATACTACAAAGACAGCTCCATTTGATACAGTCTATATATCTACTTTCAACTATGATAATTTCAAAAGATTAGAAAAATACAGTTTTCTTGAATATAACAATCTTGGATTTATTGATACAACAAATTTCTACTACTTTAATACAAGATTTTATAACTCTATAAATGACACTTTGCCTTCAAAAGAAAATTTTATTAATAAAGACAATCTCAACACTTCAATAGGTACAAGATTTTTTACATATTATTCTGGGACCACATTAATTCAAATAGACTCTTCTATTGAAACAATACAGACACAACCATTAGACATTTATACCACAGTTTTTAAATATTTTAGGTTTACTAATTCAATTAAAATAATTCAAACGAATTATTTTAATACTATACCTCAATCTTTAGATTCGTTGAATTATGTTTTCACAAAACAAAATGGAAATATTATAACTCAACAAGAAAGTATTTATGGAATAACTAACAGTTACAATTGCCAATATGATACAAAAAATAATCCGCTTTCAAAATCAAAACTAATTTTCAATCAAGGCTTTTTAGATTTACTTTTAACCGATACTGACCCAACATTTTATAATCAACCAAATAATGTTACACAAATAAACAATATATATGGAGCAAGTAATTCGAACTATAAATTCATATATAAATATAATTCACTTAACTATCCAAGTGAAGTAAATTTGAAAAATCTTAGCGGAGGTCCACTATTTAAAGGTATTAATAAAATAATTTACCAATATACAAATTAACGAAACATAACAGCAGCTAACATCGGTATTTGCAAAATCTGGGCTGGACGAATAGGTCATCGGCTAGAAAAGTTCTAATAAGCTGCGGTTCGGGCTGGACGTTACTAATCAACATTATTTCTTAATTTCAACATCAACAACAAATCAACATCGGTCGGGCAGACGGAACTCGAAATTCCCAGTCTTCGCAAATACCCGTCCGTTGTGTGCAAGCAGAACTGACAGCATACTGATAACAAAAATTATTGGAATATTTTAATAGACAAAACTTACTGACAAAGAAAAATGGAAAACCCTGAAAGAAAAGAAATGATCAAACATCTTTATGACAGTGTTATTCCTGTACTTCGACAAAAAGGTTTTAAAGGTTCATTCCCACATTTTAGGCGACTTACAACTGATAGAATAAACTTGCTGACTTTTCAATTTGACAGAAGCGGTGGTGGGTTTGTTATTGAAATAGCTAATTGTCTAGCTACTGGTTTTACAACTTCGTGGGGGACAAAAATCGAACCCAATAAATTGACAGCACACGACCTTTCTAATCGAAAAAGAATTCAATCAAATATGGACACGACAAGTAGCTTGACAGAAGATTGGTTTCGTTACGACAAAAAGTATTTGTTTGGCTTTGGTGACATTTATAAAAAAATTTGCAAAGATGTTTTATCGAAACTTGATATCGCAGAAGACTATTGGAAAAATGGAGAACTAAGTGTCTGATAGAAACTGCCTGCACACAACAAAGCTATTGCTGCCATTGGGGCAGGACGGAATAACAATCATCTTTTTTACAAATCCCAGCAGCAGTTCGGGAGGACGGATTTCTCTTGAGCTGCATCACTAATCATCAACTTTATTTTATAAATTTAATTTGAGTACCGGGCAGGACGTCGGCAAACCCAACGACCAGCAATACCCGTCCGTTGCCTGTTATAGTTTCATAGTTGTATTTTATGGTTGGCTTCGGACAGACATTATAATAGCAGTTGCAGTTTTTTAAAATTCATTTCGCTAATTATATATTGCAGGACGTTAGACGCAAGTATTTCTCTTTTTTAGAAACAGTATTTTTACAACAGCAGGAAAATTGAAGCGAAGACATTTGCGAAATACTCTACTTGTTAATTTAAGCACGACACTCACCAACAGGCTTTCATTTCAAATCGCTACAATTAGATTGCGAAGAGTTATGCGAAACGTTATGCTTGTTAATTTCTGCACGACACTAAATAACAGGTTTCAAACTCATATCCCTAAGGTTAGAATGAGTAGAATAAAGCGAAGATGAATTTTATGAATTTCTCTGCATAAAAATTAACTTTTTTTAAAATAGCAGAATTTAGAAATAACGAAACTAAAAAATACTTAATTGAATGTATCGTTGCGGTTAGACATACATTTCAAGCTTTGTTTTCAAAATTTACAACAGGCAACAAAAGTATTTGCAAAATCTGGGCTGGACGAACAGGTCATCGGCTGGAAGAATTCTAATCAGCTGTAGTTCGGGCAGGACGTTACTAATCAACATTTATTCTTAATTTCAACATCAACAAAAAATCAGCATCGGTCGGGCGGACGGAACTCGAAATTCCCAGCCTTCGCAAATACCCGTCCGTTAGCTGTTATTTTGACCGACCACTCTGCAAACTTCAACTGACAAAAAAAACTTTGAAATATTTGTCCAATTTTGAAATAGCCAATCGTCATAAGGTTGTAACAAATATTTCAAACAATTTAAAAAAGTAAAAAAATGAAAGAATTTTTAATGATTTTCAGAAGCGAAATCAATGACAAGTTTGGTCCTGCACCAGAACAAACGGTTCACAACATTCAAGAATGGATGGATTGGATGGGTGGAATTGCTGCACAAGGAAAAATGACAGGTGGAAGCCGTTTGAGTTTTGAAGGAAAAACTTTGAAGCCTAATAATGTAATTGCCGATGGTCCTTATGCAGAAGTAAAAGAAATTATTGGAGGTACAATAATTGTAAAAGCTACTGACCTTGATGAAGCTATGAAATTGGCAGAAGGTTGTCCTATCCTTGCTCACGGAGGGAACGTTGAAGTTAGAAGCATAATACCAGTTAACAGCTAATATGAACAAGAAAGAATTAATTCCACAACTATTTAAAACAGAGTACAGAAAAATAATTTCTGTACTCTGTAAGTTGTTTGGCATTGTTCATATTCAAATTGCAGAGGATATTACAAACGATACTTTTTTATTGGCTTCTGAAACTTGGGAATTAAAAGGCATTCCCGAAAATCCAACAGCTTGGCTTTATACTGTTGCTAAAAACAAAACCAAAGACTACTTTAAGCGACATAAAACATTTTCTGAAAAAATAGTTGTTGATTTAAAACTAAATCAAAACCAAAGTGAAGAAATTGAAGTTGATTTATCTCTTCAAAACATAACTGACAGCCAATTGCAAATGATTTTCACCATTTGCAATCCAACAATTCCAGCAGAAGCACAAATTGGTTTAGCATTAAGAATACTTTGTGGCTTTGGTATTGACGAAATTGCAGAGGCATTTTTGACCAATAAAGAAACCATCAACAAACGATTATTTAGAGCCAAAGAAAAATTACGAACAGAAAATATTAAATTTGAATTGCCTTCTGAAAAAGATGTTAATTCAAGATTAGAAACTGTACTGACAACTTTATACTTGCTTTTTAATGAAGGTTATCATTCAACTACACAGAAAACTCATTTGCGAAAAGAATTGTGTTTGGAAGCAATGCGTTTAAACTATTTTTTGATAGAGAATGAAACTACAAACAAACCCATCGTAAATGCTTTAATGGCTTTAATATGCTTTCACTCTTCACGTTTTGAAGCAAGAACCAATCAAATAGGCGAACCAATTTTGTATGACCAACAAGATAAAAATTTATGGAACGAAGAACTCATAGCAAAAGGAAATTTTTATTTGATACAAAGTGCAAAAGGAAACGAGATAAGTAAATATCATTTAGAGGCAAACATTGCCTATTGGCATAGTAGCAAAATTGAAAACCCAAAAAAGTGGGACAATATTTTACAAGCCTATAATCAACTTTTGTTAATTGAATATTCACCTATAACCGCACTGAACAGAACTTATGCTTTGGCACAAGTAAAGGGTAAACAAACTGCAATAATAGAAGCAGAAAAATTAAATCTAACAGACAATCATTTTTACTTTTCCTTGCTTGGTTATTTACATACAGACATTGACAATGCAAAAGCAATTAAAAATTTTGAAACTGCATTAAATTTAGCAAAGACAAATGCAGACAAATCAACAATCAATAAAAATTTGAACGACCTGACAGCGAAGAAAAAAAACAGCTAACAAGGGGTTTGCTGCAAGTGTGGCTGGACGTTGTTAGCATTAGCAGCAGTTCGCTATTGTGCTTCAGTCCGGGTTGGACGGAATGCTATTTGGCTTTTGGTTTTTAACTTGTACTTTTAGTTCATCAACCAGCAGCGGCTCCGGGCGGACGTAATACTAATTCCACACCTGCAGCAAGCCCTGTTCGTTGGTAGCAATTTTATGAGAAAGACTTTGATACTAATAATATTCATTTGGACTTCTTTACTTTCAAAGTCACAAAGCAAACTAGATAGTATATTAAATGAAGTTGAAAAAGAGAATAAAGAAATTTTCTTTTCAAGAATTTACTCTATCAAGAATACTGCTTCTAATATAAAGTACAAAACTTACCAAAATCAAGGTGCAAATAATTCAACTTACTTGATACTAAAATCAGATTCATCATTCGTGTATTACACTGTATACGAAGTTGGCTTCGATTTATCTTTAGGTAAATGGACAGAATTTAAACATGGCAAAATACTTTTAAATTGGGACAGGAAAAAAACTATTGATGCAACAAAAGACAAAAATCAATATCAGAAATATTTTGCCTATTCTTCTCCGCTTCCATTATCAATAACAAACTGGATAGTTAAAAGAAATGGTGAAAAACTCGAACCTTTTAAATAAATATTTGGCTACGATGAAAAACTGCTACCAACATGGTATTGCTGCCATTGGGGCTGGACGGAATAACAATCAGCAACTGTACAAAACCCAGCAGCAGTTGGGGCGGACGGATTTCTCTTGAGCTTCTCTCCTAATCATCAACTTTATTTTATAAATTTAACTTCAGCACCGGGCTGGACGTCGGCAAACCCAACGACCAGCAATACCCACCGTTACCTGCTATACCAATGGACACTCTAACAAAACCAAGAAGCTTTTTACTAGTGTTGTTTGGACTATTTACAACTACTGTCTTATTATTTGCTTTATATAGAATCTCATTACCTTTTTATAATTTCTATAAATACTATCTTTTAATTTATATCGCTATACCGCTACTTTCTATTTTAGCAATCACCATTTTTTTAGACAAGAAATATAATTTTAAAATGAAGAGATACAGTATTCTTGCAATCATACTTTTTTTGATTTGCATTGCTATATTTCCAAAGTTTAAAAATTATATTATTCTTGACACAGAAATAAAAGCTGAGAAACTTGTAATTGGAATACAGCAATTCAGAATAAAATATGGATATTGGCCAACTTCAATAGATGATAATAACTTTGATGTCTTATCAAAAAAAGCATTTTTTAATAGACCCTTTTATTATAGCGTGGAAAGAAATTATATGGGTGATTCTGTTGCTATTATTAAATTTTACTCATTTGACGGACTAGAAGCAAAATTAATATTCGATTCATCGACTAACGTATTAAGAAATAAAATAGAATGGAACTATAGTGATTAGCGGTACAAGCAGGTAACAAAGCTATTGCTGGCATTGGGGCTAGACGGAATAACAATCATCAGCTCTACAAATCCCAGCAGCAGTTCGGGCGGACGGATTTCTATTGAGCTGCATCACTAATCATCAACATTATTTTATAAATTTAACTTCAGCACCGGGCTGGACGTCGGCAAACCCAACGACCAGCAATACCCGGCCGTTGCCTGTTATAGTTTCATAGTTTTATTTTATGGTTGGCTTCGGGCAGACAGTAAAATATCATTTGCAGTTTTTTAAATTTCATTTCGCTAATTATTTATTGCAGGACGTTAGACGCAAGTATTTAACTTTTTTAGAAACAGTATTTTTTACAAAGGCAGGAAAATTGAAGCGAAGACTTTTGCGAAATCCTAAACTTGTTAATCTCGGCACGACACTCACCAACAGTCTTTCATTTCAAATCGCTACAATTAGATTACGAAGATTTATGCGAAACGTTTTACTTGTTAATTTCTGCACGACACTAAACAATAGGTTTCAAACTCAAATCCCTAAGGTTAGTATGAAATGAATGAAGCGAAGATGAATTTTATAAATATCTTTTCAAGAGAATTAGCATTTTAAAAAACTGCAGAATTTAGAAATCACAAAACTTTAAATAAAATATTGTTGCGGTTAGACAGACATTTCAAGCTATTTTTTCAAAATTTACAACAGGCAACAAAAGTATTTGCTAAATCTGGGCTGGACGAATAGGTCATCGGCTGGAAGAGTTCTAATCAGCTGCGGTTCGGGCAGGACGTTACTAATCAACATTATTTCTTAATTTCAACATCAACAACAAATCAACATCGGTCGGGCGGACGGAACTCGAAATTCCCAGTCTTCGCAAATACCCGTCCGTTGTGCGTCATTTTAAAGTAACCCTAAAACATTCATTATGGAAATTTTTTACTTCGAGAATGGACTGATATTGTGGACAGTTCTTTCTTTTTTTGCTTTCATTGCAATGTTACTTAGCATTTACAGTATTCTTACAAATGACTTTGGATACAGAAAAAAATTAACTTGGCTAATTGGTGTTATATTATTACCGTTGGTTGGACCAATAATTTATTTCAAAAACAAGAAGAATATTATAAATAAGATGACCGCAAATGACTAGAACATTAATTCTCTACATCGCTACATTATACTTGACAATAATTTTGTCGTGAGAAATAGAATCATTGCAAAATTTGAGATAGCTATTACAACAAATGAAAGTATTGATAGCTTTTATATTCTTCCAGACAACTTTAAAAATAACTTCATCAAAGTAGAATCAATTTCAAAGGTTTTCTATGATATAAACATGACAGACCTTCATAAAGTCAATGGTAATTACCTATTGTCATTTAAATCAGTGACTAAGACCGTATTTGTTTCTTTTGGGTATTATACAAACGGATACCCAATGGAAATTATAACAAGTATTTTTATTAATTCTGACACCGTACAAATAAAACCTGAATATAAAGAAAGCTACTAAGTAATTTAATCGAAGTTTAATATCTCACTAAGAAAAAACGAACGCACAACAAAGCTATTGCTGGCATTGGGGCTAGACGGAATAACAATCATCAGCTCTACAAATCCCAGCAGCAGTTCGGGCGGACGGATTTCTACTGAGCTACTCTCCTAATCATCAACTATATTTTATAAATTTAACTTCAGCACCGGGCAGGACGTCGGCAAACCCAACGACCAGCAATACCCACCGTTGCCTGCTACTTTAAAGTAACTCCCAAATAATCCGACACTGACATTTACTATATGCGACACATATTTTATTTGCTAACTACACTAATTGGCTTAAATGCTTGCGGCCAAAATAGAAATATAAGACTGACAGTTATTTTTTCTGACAATCAAAACCCGAACTCTAAGGTTACAGTTGACACATTGCTAAAAGCAAGAGAAGTCAATTTGGTGGACACACCCATTGATTTGTTTTTTGCTTGCAAGAATTTTCATTTGCCTTATTATGTACCAACTGGGGGAATTTATAAAAATGCAGCAAAAGACAAAGAGTGTAACATGAAAATTTATCCAAGAAATGTAAAGTGTTATGAATTTGACGAGAAGAACAGGGTAATTAAAATGACTGTTAATGGTAGCGGGACAATGAACAATTTCACTTACTTGTATAATGACAAAAGCCAGATAAAGGAAATAAAAGACATGGGTTCAAGGTTCGAGTTGACGTATAACACCGACGGAACACTTTCTGAATTAAAACAGACAAGCCCATTTAATAAAAAATTAGTTTTCATTTACGAGTGACGAAAAGCAGCAGGCAACAAAGCTATTGCTGCCATTGGGGCTAGACGGAATAACAATCATCAGCTGTAAAATTCCAATCAACGGTTCGGGCGGACGGTTTTCTGTTGAGCAGCAGTTCTAATCATCAACTTAATTTTATAAATTTAACTTCAGTACCGGGCAGGACGTCGGCAAACCCAACGACCAGCAATACCCGTCCGTTGCCTGCAATATTTATGAAGAGCATTCTAATAATAATATTTTTAGCGGTTGGTCAAGTTTCATTTGCCAATTCTATCGATAGCATACGGAGCGATCGAGATGTTTTGACCTTTCTTAATCAAATTGGCAATCGACAGTACTTCAAAAATCAAGAACCGATTCGAATCTTATCCACCGATACTCTAAAGCTAAAAATGGGCTGTGACAGTCTTTTTGAGAAGTTACAAATACGGAATTGGGAAAAGGTTGATTTCAACAACGATAAAAGAACCGATTTAATAGTAACGTTATGGTGGTACAATTTTGATATATTCATTGCCATTGATAAAGGAAATAATACATTCCAGTTAATAAGACTATCAAGGAGTGGTTCAGAATATTGCCTGTTGGCTAAGCCAGTCATTCAGAACAATAAACAACTACTCGTTTTCTATAGGATTGATAATGTGTACAACCAACCCATTAAGAACGTTTTTGATTTCAAAATGTCACTAAAAATCGACACTCTAATCTACAAATTTGGAAGCTTTGTAGAGTATCAAAAAAGTAGTTCACAATACGATATAACAGAAATTCAATTTCACACATCATCGGGTTGGAGCGGAATAAGCCCAGTATACAAGTTAACACAACTAAACTCAAAAGAATGGGATCTTAAAGCAAATAGCACACCAAAGTTAATAAGTTCTCAATCGATGTTAGCACTAATTAGCCTTATCGACTACATGAATGTTAAAACTTTATTCAATAGATATATGGTTGCACATACAGATGCAGCAACAATGTACATGAAAATCTATTTTAAAGATGGGACAGTAAAAGAGATTGAAGATTATGGAATGGAAGGTACTTTTAGCTTAAGACTGCTATATGAGCTATTTTCAAAATTATAGGATTACCTATGCTAATACTGCAGGCAACATGGCATTGCTGGCATTGGGGCTAGACGGAAAAACAATCAGCAACTGTACAATTCCAAGCAGCTGCTCGGGCGGACGGATTTCTCTTGAGCTGCATCACTAATCATCAACTATATTTTATAAATTTAACTTCAGCACCGGGCAGGACGTCGGCAAACCCAACGACCAGCAATACCCGTCCGTTATAGGCAACCTTTATGGACACATTCCTTCAATTAAACAAAGAAAAACTTAGAGCTATTTTCTTTCGACTTTCATTTGCTTTGTTAGGAGTTGTTTCAATAGTTTTTCTCATTGCTTACTTGACGTGTAATTTACCCGACGGACAATTACTTTTTTATATATTATTAACAACAACTATCGGAGTTCCTATTTTCATAATGCTTGTCGGATACATAGTTTGGTTTATAAATCTTAGAGCAAGACAAAAGACATTTTCTAAAGTCCCATTTAACGACATAGAAAAAATAGGCTTCCATAAAGCCTACTTGGACGAAAGTTCAAAATGGGTTTTGACAGAAGAAATAAAAGAAGGAAAGCTAAATGGCTTCGCTCTTAGAATGAATTTATCGAAAGAAAAGGGTTACCACTTTATAGAATTTGACATACCTGTAGAATGGAGGAAACTTGAAAAAAGCGAGTATAAAAGTTTGACGGAAAAGTTCAAACAACATAATGTAGAATTTAGAATTGGTAGCATGGTTAAACTCTATGACACCAGACAACAAATTTTGCAAGCAGTGTCCGACATTAAGGAAGACTTGGAACTTTTCACGACACTACTAAGACAAGAAGGCTTCGAGCCAAAAACCTGAGAAGGCTGCCTATAACACAGCTATTGCTGGCATTGGGGCGGGACGGAATAACAATCATCGGCTGTGCAAATCCAAGCGGTAGTTCGGGCGGACGGATTTCTATTGAGCTTCTCTCCTAATCATCAAAATAATTTTATAAATTTAACTTCAGCACCGGGCTGGACGTCGGCAAACCCAACGACCAGCAATACCCGTCCGTTGGCAGCAAGCATAATGACACACCCTACTAAATCAAGCAACCAAGACATTCAGATATGAGCGACTCTATTTTATCAAACACTCTTAGTGCCGACACGCTGGAAATACATTATTGGTTTGGGGATGAAAGTCATTCGATGAATGCAAATGTTCAAAATAGGTGTGAATATGAAGTCTTAGCAATTATTAAAGAGATAGCAACTTTGTTGTCAGTTGAAATAACAATTGAGACCGAGCCAGACGGCGAAGGTGGACTTCGCAAATGGCTAAAAGTTATTTCAAAAGAAGAGAACAAAAAAGGAACTATTACTACAGCAATTATTGTTGCTCTAATTTCAGTTATTTTAATAACACCACTTTCTAAAATATCAGAAAAGCTAATTGACAAGATTTTTGAAGACACAGAAATGAACGACCTTCAAAAAGAAAAATTAAGATTGGAGATTGAGAAGCTAAAAAAAGAAAACGCAAGTAAAGTAGATACAATTGACTATAATACTTTGATTAAAAAAAGGAAGTCGAATTTCTATGAAGCATTAGATAAATACCCTAAAGTAGACAAAGTATCATTTGTCGTCGTAGATGAAAACAAGACAAGAGTAACAAAAGAAAAGGCAGTTCCACGAGATGACTTCAGTAAGTTTATTTTGGTGACTGACGACTTAGACCCTTTGGAGAAAGAGGATGCTGTCATAGAAATTATTGCACCAGTTTTAAAAAAGGGAAACTACAAATGGATTGGATATTATAAAGGAGAAGCTGTTCCTTTTAACATGAAGTCAAATGAATTTAAAACACTGGTGCAAAACGGAGAAATTGAGTTTAAAAATGGCTCTTCGATAAATTGTCATTTAGAAATTAGAAGAAAAGTCAATAACGAAGGTTTGGAAATAAACGTAGGTTATGACGTCCTTCGAGTTAACTATTATTTTGAAAATGACAAACCAATTGAAACGAAAGAAGGTAAGCATCATCGACAAATAAAGGAAGCTCAAAAAAATCAATTGAAGTTATTTAAGGAAAAAACGGATGAAGAAAACTAAACGATGCCATGCTTTTATAGAACGATGGCACTTCAATAACAGTAATTATCAAAACCATGTGGAAGAAAAGATTTAGCATCCTAATATACGGACTTCTTTACCCAGCATTTTTGGGCAATATGGTATATGACCTTATACTGAGTAAACGGTCATTGTCCGAAGACACTTTTACTTTTCCTGATTTATTTTCTTGCTTAATTATTGCCTTATTTTCCGCTATTGATTATATGCATCTAAATGCTGACATGAACGAGAATGTTCCTGTCGAAAGAAGGTCAGTTTCATACATACTTGTTGACTCTATAATGCCCTTTGTCCTATTTGGAGCATTTGTTAGTATCAAAGAAGAGTATTATCGGATAGGCTGCCTTTTAATAGCTATTATTCCTGGTCTTTTACTTTTTTATAAATGGCGGAACAAACCTAGTCGCCCATTTTTTAAATGGTATTTTCTGACTTCAGCTCTAATAGGGACAATACTTATTTATTTCAATGCATCACAACTAAATTTATATATTTTATACTTTGTTGTTGCAAGCATCGTGACATATACAATCTACATAACTCTTATTTACCCAAAAAAACCACTTGCGTTCGACAAAGAATTTATTAAGAATACGACAATCGACTATTAGCTTGCCTGCTGCCAACAAAAGGTTTGCCGCAAGGCTGGCGGACGTAATAACAATCATCAGTTGTACTACTATCAGCTAATATCGGGCTTGACCGAATTCTATTTAGCTTTTAGTTGTTAACTTCAACTTCAGTTTTTCAATCGGCTTCAGTTGCCGGGCGGACAGTCATAAAATACCAGCCCTGCGGCAAGCCTCGAACGTTGTACGCAAAAAACACAAACACCCTACTATGCAAAAAGTATTAATCGGATTAACTATAATTATAAGTTGTCTCACTCAGTCATGTATTTCACAAACTGGAGACAAATCGAAAGGTAACCATGAAGAAATAAATAAACAAGTGCCATTAAATTCTAAGCAGCTTCCTACGGAAAGTCCTAGAATTAGTAAGCTGTACGACTCGACAAAAATTGAAAAATTTGATCCTTTTATAATTTATAAAGATGGTTCGTACATGGTTGCTGCTGAAATTGAAAGTAAAGAGCTGTTTGAAAAATATAATCCAATCTTTGAAAAATATGAATACTCTGGAAATGGCTACAGTTGGGAAGGACACATAAAACAAATGTTGCAAAAAGAAAATCCATCTTTATTGAAACATTTACAATTCGACCCCGAGGCAGGAGATTTTTATGTTTTTGCTGACAGTGAAAAAACACAAAGAGAGTTTGCCGATTTAATAAGTAAAATATTTAAAAATCTTCCAAAACTTGAGCAGTATTTAAAGACAGCTAATAGAGAGCAGATTGACGACTAATTTTTCTGCGTACAACAAAGCTATTGCTGCCATTGGGGCGGGACGGAATAACAATCATCTTTTTTACAAATCCCAGCAGCGGTTCGGGCGGACGGATTTCTATTGAGATGCAGTTCTAATCATCAACTTAATTTTATAAATTTAACTTCAGCACCGGGCAGGACGTCGGCAAACCCAACGACCAGCAATACCCGTCCGTTGGGTGTTATAGTTTTTTTGTGATTTTTTATGGTCGGCTTCGGACGGACATCAAAATTGCAAACGCATCTTTTTTATAAATCTATCAGCAAACTAATTTTAGCAGGACGTTAGACGCAAGTGTTTCACTTTTTTAGAAACAGTATTTTTAACATCGGCAGGAAAATTAAAGCGAAGATATTTGCTTAATCCTTTGCTTGTTAATCTCGGCACGACACTCACCAACTAGCTTTCATTTCAAATTGCTACAATTAGATTGCGAAGAGTTATGCGAAACGTTATGCTTGTTAATCTCTACACGACACTTAACAGCAGTTTTTAAATTCATAATACTAAGGTTAGAATGAGGAGAACGAAGCGAAGATTGGTATTGGAAAAAATACTTGAACAATTAATTTGTGAAGTAACAAAATTGGACTTCGAATAATTAAACATCACCGTTTTTTTAATTTTACTGTAGCGGTTGGACAGACATTTCAAACTCTAGTTCTAAAATATACAACACCCAACAAAAGTATTTGCAAAATCTGGGCTGGACGAACAGGTCATCGGCTGGAAAAGTTCTAATCAGCTGCGGTTCGGGCAGGACGTTACTAATCAACTAATTTTCTTAATTTCAGCATCAACTAAAAATCAACATCGGTCGGGCGGACGGAACTCGAAATTCCCAGTCTTCGCAAATACCCGGCCGTTGCCTGCAACCCCATCTGACAGCTGCTAATATTCAAGCAGGATAAACAAATTAGACAATGAATACGATAATAATAAGTTTGATATTGATTTCAGTTGCAATCGCATTTGTAGCA
>NZ_JBHSCZ010000005.1:0-124143 GCF_042651465.1 Ferruginibacter yonginensis | reverse complement strand
AGCTCTGTGGGTTGCTCGTAACATCAAACGATACATCTGTTACACTCGTTAAACTCAAGGTTTTGTCTACTCCCGTAAAGTTATCTTTCAACACTGCTCGTAAGCCCGGGTATTGTAATACCGATGGGTCTATGTTAAAACGATAAGGTGCTACTCGTAACCCTGATACCATCAATGGAATCGTATCGTTCACTGTTAAGTGCGGACGACGCTCTACCACCAAGTTATACGTACCATTCTTTATAGCTAAGTTATCGGCCGTGTTCAATATCTTACGTACATCCATATTATCTACCCCTGCACTAAAGTTATTGGCAAAGTTCAGCAATACCCCATCTGCCAAGTATTCACTGCCATCGATATCTTTTGCATATAAATTAATTTCTAATGTTGGGAAGGTTACACCAGGTCTGCCTGTTTCAGTTGAAGCCGCTTCCTGCGGTGCTGTAGCCGTAGTAGTCATCCTACTCTGTAAGCTACTGCCACTTCCCTTGTCTGATTCATTTACTGTAACCGTTCCTGCTGTTCCTGTATTGCTTTGTACAAATATCGCTTCGCCACTCTCTATAAAGTTTCTGATAACACCACCTGCCTTTACATAGTTGGTACCATTCCATGTATACGTTTCAAATGCACCTGCATTGTATGCGCCTGCATTATTAGGGTTCCATACGATAAACGCATTGGCTATATTTGACTTGCTCACCGTTCTAAAATCTATTCGTGACGCATACGGATTACCGAAAGAATAAAACTTATTGGCAGGTACCGTAAAGCTTTGTGTTCCCGTTAATAAATCGCCTTTAATACGTAAGTTAGTGGCACCCGTTGCGCCTGTAGTATTGATACTTCTATCGCCCCTTACAAACACATAGTACCCTTCTTTATTGGCTATTTTGGCCGTGTTAGCATTGGTTACATCTATATAACTATTACTTGCCGCATCATAGTACTTCATAGATGCTCGTTGGGTTACCTGATCCATACCCACAAAACTGGCAGGACCAGATATTTGGGTACCATAACCTGTTGAGGTTGTTGGACCACCCTCTCTCCATGATGCCGTTATTGTTGGCGATGTGGCGATACTTACTGGTGTAGCTAGCAATCGCCATGCTTTTTTCGCATATAAATAACGCTCCACATTTACCTTACCCGTTATCGTATTGCCGCTGCCAGTTGCTATTTGGCCGAAGTTCGCCGTAGCCGTATCTCTTGATAACAACGTTAAATTATCGTTGGTCGTTATTGTTGAGTTGGTTATGCCTGCTCCATATACCAATGCTGAGCTGATCAACAATGTATCACTCGGTGCACTAGCAATAGTGATACCCTTTGTATTGGCATTGATTAATGTGCTGATATTTTTATTGACAAACCAGTTACCTGATAAGTTTTGGGCTACACCCGTGTTACCCTTCATCTCTAACAAACCTGCATTCGCCTTCATCTTACCAGTTGTACTCGTTATCGTTCCTGAACCATTACTCGTAAACCTTGTACTGCCTATATCAAACACTCCCTGCTGCAAATGCGTTACCCCATTTACCGTTTGGTTAGCTGCTATCGTTACTGTTGTTGGGTTGTTAATCGTTAAATCGTTAATACCACTTGCAATTAAACCATTACCAGTTATTTGGGCAACGGTTCCGTTATATAAATAATTACCAGATGCCACATAAGTGCGACCACCCGTCATTTGTATATTACCCGTTGCACTACCACTATTTGAAATACCCTGTGCATGCCCAATACCTAAGGTAGTATTGGCTTCCATAGTGAAAGCACCAGCACCAGAAATAACGTTGGCATTACAATATAACCCAGCTGTAGAGCGTACATTTAAAGGACCAGCAATGGATACAGGTGCCGTTGATGTGCCTAAACCAGTTGACGTACCTAAATACACATCCGTTAAGGCATTAATGTTAAAACTACCTGCAATATTTAAAGTACCAGCGGTGGTTTGTTTAACAGCCCTTCCGCTTCCACTACCATTGAGTGCTAAAATGTTTCCATAAGTAACGGCATTATAAATAGTTTGCGTAATACCATTATCACCATAATATTCAACCGTACTTGTTGGCGCTAAACTATACACATCATAACCTCCAGGGAAATTACTACCCGTTACGCCCCAATTACTACCATCTGCGGTAACCAAACTTTGATCGCCACCTAATCGCAAACGAGCACCAGCAGCCAATCTAAGAGTTGAAGTTGTTGCACCATTGGGTGTAACAATATTAAATGAATAATCTTTAGGTATATCTAAAGTAGAATTTACACCCACATTTAAATCCCCAGCAATTACAGTTGATATACTAAAATCATTTCTTGTACCACTTAAAATAACGGTGGTTGGTGTTGTATTACCAATATTAAGGGTTTGAAATCGATTGCCTTTAATGGTATCATTGTATACAGAAGGATTGGTATTATTAATCAAATACTGTGTACCACCACTATTGAGATTATAAATAGAGCCCTGATTTGTATTATAACCACGAGGATTAAAAATCATATCACCATACAAGTTCCATGTAGTAGGATTACCAGAAATAGTTGCATGTCCTTCTCTTGCAACACTCGATGTAGCAGTTGGTCTTCCTAAAATGATATCTCCATATACATTCACGGTTGAGTTAGAACAGTTAAAAGATGTTCTATTATTTCTATTGCCTGTAACTGCACCGCCAACAGTTTCAATGGTAAGGTTACCGTAAATATTAATAGCAGTAGAAGTTGCCACATTTGCCGCAACCAATACCTGATAAATAGATGTAGATAAATTTCTGATAGTTAAATTTTGTACTGCAATATTTGCAGGTATGGTAATAGTAACAGTTTCATTTGTTACTGCAGCCCTTGTAACATTAATTTCTACGTTATCGCATTGCTGAGGTACTCTACCTAAACTCCATCCAGCTGCTGTTGACCAGTTAAAACTGGTACCTGTAACGGTAGCAATATTTGTAACAGTAGCGTTGCAATAAGTTATACGTACTTGGCCAGCTGCACCGCCACCGCCAGTTTGTGTAGATGCACCTGATGCATAGGCACCACCACCACCACCACCAACTGTAGTACCTGCAGCACCACCACCAGTAGTAGTTCTTCCTGCACCGCCGGCTCCGCCACCACCCGTACCACCGGTACCACCAGTTGTATTAGCAGCGTTTCCACCATTTGCGCTAGAACCAGCACCGCCACCACCTGCACCTGCTCTTGTACCTGAAGTACCAGCAAAACCATTACCACCATTATAATCAGCCCCTGTGCCACCCACACCTGCGGCACCTGAAGGACCTGTACCTCCACCGGTACCACCATTAGCTGTAAATTTACCATCGAATGATGAAGCGCCACCATCACCACCAACGCCAGTACCTGCTATACCGCCTGTACCTACTATAAAGTTATAGCTAGTATTAGGCACAACTGTCATAAAGTTTTTGGTGTAACCACCACCACCACCGCCGCCGGCAGCACCTGCTGCACCTGAAATACCGCCACCAGCACCGCCGCCGCCCCATGTTTCAATGAAGACAGAGGTCACTCCCACTGGACAAGTCCAGCTACCAGAAGATGTAAAAGTTTGTGAGGTTTGTGCATTAGCACTTAGCGAAAACAGGGTAGTCAATAATACAACAACTACATACCAACTCCTTTGGAGTAAATTTTTTTTCATAATTGACAAAACAATTTTTTTATAAACCAATGAAGCGTACTTTATTTATAAGGGTTATTTTAAAAATAAAATGGCTTCGTTTATATTTTTCAAAACAGTACAACTGCTTAGTATAAATTCTTATTAAAGAAAAAATTACTATGATGTTACACCATTTTTAGAACGAGACACACATACGAATGTATAAACGATATAGATTGACTTTTTATTGTTTTTAATTATGATTGATTAGAAAAACATCTACAATAAAAACAGAAATTCAATGTTTAAACATGTATTAAAACAATTGCAAAGAAACTACTTATACAGTAAAAAAAAATATGATATAACGATTAAAATATTTTTATTTTTTTCATAAATAAAATTTTTGAAACCCTTTACTGTTATGAATTACGGCAAAGTCTATCGCAATTTTACTAAGCAACTTTACGTATAAAAAATTTTAGATGAATCGATAAATTTCTAACACAACAATAGTTATAAAAATTTTTACCTTTTTGATATATAACATGAAATAAAACTAACAGTTGTACGTTCTTTTTATAGAAAAATTATTACATCCAAAGAACAACCAAAAACATGAAGAAAATTTTATTATTACCATTGATTTTATCCGTATTTGTAAGGGTTACTTTTGGGCAAGCAGCTACAGTGCCTATACCAAACATTACCAACATTACTTTCTCAAATACAACCGCTGCAAATATTTTAAATGGCAGTTACACACCATCAACTTACAACGGTGCAGGAGTACAAAATATTCCAGATAGTATTGTAAAAGGGCTATTAACCAAAATTAACCCAGACTCTATCAAATCATATTTTTTACGATTGGGTACATTTTATAATAGGCATTCAGCAAATCAACTAGCAAGCACTACACAAGGCATCACAGCATCAGTAAATTGGGTTAACTCAAAGTTTTCTGAATTTAGTGCGGTTAATGGTAATAGATTAGTAGTATCAGATTTAAATTTTAATGGACCTACGCTTTGTGGTGTAACATCATTTAAAGAACCAATCGCAATTATACCAGGTAGTAGTTTAACGGATAAATCTATTATGGTTTTTACAGCCCACATAGATAGTAGAACAGATGCCTCAACTTGTCCTGCATCAACAGTAGAAGTAAGAGGTATGGAAGATAATGCAACAGGTGTTGCCGCATTGATGGAGTTAGCAAGAGTGATGAGCCAATACAGTTATGATAGAACGATTGTATTTTTAATTACCACATTAGAAGAACAATCTTTAGGTGGTGCAGTGGCATTATCAAAATACTGCCAAGCAAATGCCATACCTGTAAGAGCCGTTATTAATAACGACCAAATGGGTACCATGATTTGTCAAACACCATCAAGCCAACCAGGATGCACTGCAAACAATACTTTTGATACAACGAACATCAGAATTTTTTCAAGCTCATCAAGACAGCCTGCAAAACAATGGGCTCGTTATATTAAACTAGCGTATAAAGATAAAGCGTTACCTACAGCAACCGTTCCTATGACTATCAATTTAATGGCAAATGTTGATAGAGATAGTAGAGGTGGCGATCATATGGCATTTGATACAGCAGGTTTTACGGCAGTACGATTAATGTGTGCCAATGAAGCAGGAACAGGCTCAGGTTCAACTCGTATACATTCATCAAGAGATATTGGTGGTTTTGATTTTAATAGCGATGGCATTATTGATAGTTTTTATGTAGGCTTTAATTACATGCAACGCAATGCCATGATTGATGGCTTGGCTATGGCACTAGCTGCTGTTGCTCAAACGCCACCAACATACACCGTAACTAACTTAGGAAATAATAATATAAGGGTGGTTATTAATACACAAACAAGTTACCCATCTTACAGAATAGGTGTTAGAACAGCCACCAATGATTTTGATAGTGTGTACCGAGTATTTTCTACTACGAGCACTTTATTAATACCAGTGAGTAGTACTGGCCGATATTTAATTTCTGTAGCAGGTGAAGATGTTGATAAAGTAACAACGTTTTTTGGCACAGAAGCAAATATCGCAAGTTCAGCCACTACACTTGCTGTAAATTATCAAAGCTTTACAGCTGTTAAGAAAGATAATAAAAGCGAATTGAGTTTTACTATAGGACAACCTGTTAGTAACACCATCTTTTATATTGAACGCAGTACTGACGGACGCAACTTTAATACCATAGGAACCATTAACAGTACCGTTGCAGGTGTGAGGTATTTCTTTGAAGATGCATCCCCTATTTTAAATGCAATTAATTACTATAGAATAAAAGAAGTAGATCAAAATAACACAGTAAGTTACAGCAGCATTAGAACCGTAAAATATATAGCTGATGATTTAATTCAGGTATTTCCTGTACCAGCCAATACAGCTGTAACAGTTGTTTTTACTGATATTATGCAACAAAAGCCTACAACTTTATTTTTATACAATGATATGGGACAAATGGTGTACGTTAAAAACCTCATACGCACAACAGGTAAAGAAGTAATTGATATTACCAGTTTTAGAAATGGAAATTATGTACTCAAAATCACTACTGCCAACAATACAATTGTAACAAAACAAATACAAGTGATGTGGTAGGTTAAAAAATAATTTTTTAAATAAAAGTGTTCAATCATTAGACTCGTCTAATACGATTGAACACTTTTTTATTTCCTATAACTTAGAAATTATAAATACTTACAGCAGTTGAAACGCATTAAAATTTACAATTTAAAAGAGCTATCTTTAAGCTGGGGTGTGAGCAATGTTTCGTTTATTACATGCATTATGTAATAAACAATTATAGTGAGTTATGAATATATTAAGCGTTTTATGTAACAAACGAATTGGTTGAGCACATCTTTTTATTTAAAATATTAGATGTACCACATCAACATAAGTTACCATTTTACCGCTTTTATATTCAATTCATGAAAAAACTATTTGAACAATTTTTAGCTGAAAAATTTAGAGAACAACTAGAGCGTTTTATTATTAGAGTTGCCATTGTTAGTTTTATCATTCATTTATTACTGATATTTTTTGTACACCTTGGTTATATTAACATAAACTCAAAACTCACTCAAAACCCTATTTCAGCGATATATACACCGTTTTCATTCATATTGGTGTATGAGGTATTTCTTTTGGTATTTTACTTACCAAGATCAATTAGCAGTTATATAGGCAAACAATATGAAATTATTACCTTAATAGTCATTAGGCGTATTTTTAAAGATATTGGTAATATGGAAATGACTCCGAAATGGTTTACCATTGAAAGTGATCGTTTGTTCACCTACGACTTAGCTACTGCTCTATTGCTATTCTTTTTAATACAGCGATTTTATAAAAATTTACAACAGCCATCAACAATGTTGAGTGAAGCACCAATACAAGAATCACTCATAAAGAGTAGAAATAAATATATTGTACTTAAACATAACATCGCAAAAATTTTAGTACCACTTGTAATGGTATTAGCTGCTTACTCGTTTGTGCATTGGATTATTATTTGTCAACAAAGTAATTGGAATGATATTACTGCGTTTAAAAAAATCAACAACATATTTTTTGAAGATTTTTTTATTTTACTCATTATCATTGATGTAATACTGCTCCTGTTTTCTTTTTTATACACCAATGATTTTCATAAAATCATACGAAATTCAGGTTTCGTAATTAGTACCATCTTAATTAAACTATCATTTTCAGTAGAAGGTATTATTAATAATATATTGATTTTAGGCGCCGTTGTATTTGGATATGTAATATTACTCATTCACAACTCATACAAATCCATCAAATAAAAAAGCACATTTGATAGTGATAAATACTTTCAAATGCGCCTTTTAATAACAGATAAAATAATAGCATACCCTTTTATAAAATGATAACAGGTATACTCATTGTTGATTTATTATTTTTAATACTCAAAGTGTAACGCCCCGTAATAGCTGCTGGTACTGCCATACGCTGCAATGCATTGGTTTTGTAATTGATGGTTTGTTGGGCTACTAATTTACCATTTGCATCAAATAATAATGCATTATAAACACCGCTCTCAACATTCTTCAAAACAAACTGTATCGTTTTGTTTTCAACAGGGTTAGGTGCAACTACAATTTGTTGATCTTCTACAACTGTAACTGCATTTATTTTATTGATAACGCTGTAATCTATTCTACCATCAGAACTAATGGTTTTAATACGATAGTAACATGTTTTAGATGGTGCAGCATTGTCGTCATAAAAATAAGATGCAGGAGCATTATTATTGGCTGTAACGGAACCAACATATTTAAAATTCACCCCATCAAAACTATTTTCAATTTCATAATGATGTATTAATTGTTCAATTTGTACACTCCAATTAACTGTAACAGATTTATTCAAATTTCTTTTAGCTGTAACAGATTGAAAATTGATGGGCAACACACCTGTAGGTTTATACACTATTTTGAACCTATTGGCTGCATAGCTTGCTGGGTCTGTAGTTACATTGAAATTAATGGCTGTAACATCTGTATTACTTATTGCAATTTCTGTTTGTGTAAGCGCATCAAATATTTTAGGCAATGTTGCACTTGTGCCTAATACTGAAGGATCAAACTCAATACGATATTGACCTTGATGCAAACCTGTGAGTGATAAACGTAACGTATCGCCAATATTGAAATAGGGCCTACGCTCCACAACTAAATTGTAGCTACCATTTACGATAGCAATATTATCAGCAACGTTCATGATTTTACGAACGTCCATATAATCTACATTAGCATTAAAACCATTATCAAAATTTATAACGGCAGCATCAGCTAAATACATAGAGTTATCTACATCTTGAGCATACATATTTATTTCTAATGTAGGGAAAGTTACGCCGGGCCTACCTGCAACCGAGGTATTCATTTGGCTAAAAGCCATTTGTGCAAACAACATACAATGCATAAAAATGCATCCGAATAGGATTGGTACATGTTTTTTCATGGTGTTATAGATTTTTGGAGTTGATACAATCAACCGAATACATTAACGTTGTATAAAATGATTTTAGTATGTGTTACACACTTTCATTACAATCATTTTACTTTCTGCATTTAAAAAAAGCAAAAATGCCACGTTAGTTGGCATTCGATTATTATACAGTAAAGTTGTATGGTATTAATTTGTAATAGTATAGATATATATACGATAAATGAGTAGCGAATTTTCTACAAAGTAACTGTTTGTTTACGCAGCAATTTTACCCATGGCTGCTTGTTTCATGCGATGTGCCGTTTCTTTTCCTAAGAATGCATCAATACGATTTTCTAATAAATAAATGAGGGGCGTTAGTATAACTGCCACCGTAAATTTATACATATAGTTTACCATGCAAATGGCTAATACTTTTTGCAGGCTCCAATCTTTACCTAAATAAAAGGCAATAAACAACACAATAAAACTATCTACCAATTGCGATACTACGGTAGAGCCCGTTGCCCTCAACCAAACTTTTTTATCGCCTGTTACAGCTTTAATTTTATGGAACACTGTAACATCTACAATTTGACTTACCAAAAATGCTGCAATACTACCCAATATAATCCACATACCTTGGCCAAACACACTGTTAAATGCAGCACCCATATTGGGTACACCATCATTAACGCCTGTACCATACCAAAAATCGGCACCGGGTACACTCATAGCCATATAAAACATTAAGAATGCATATGAAATAAGTGCTACTGCAATAATTGAGATACGCCTTACTGCTTTAGGGCCATAATACTCATTCACAATATCCGTCATTATAAACTCTAAAGGCCATAATAACACACCACAAGTTAAACTCAACGACAACCCACTTTCGCCCAATAGTGTAAAGTTAAAAGGCGTAAAACCCAACAACTTTTCTAATGAAAAAATTTTGCCGCCAATACACTCTGCAATAAGCGCATTCGCTACAAAAAATGAAGTGATGATGATAAAAAGTTTGGTGCCTTTATCTTTTAAAATATCGTTGACCATGGTTACTTAATTTAATAAGCTTTAAAAAACGAATACCATATTTCAATTGGTAACATAATAATGTTAAACCATAATATATATCGATGTACAGGTATGCCTTTGCGGATTGATTTACGATACAACACAATAAATACAAAGGCACTGTTCAATAATATAGCAACTATAAAACCCAACACTACAATGGTACCTTCTACAAAAGGCAACGGTATAATACCATCCTTACTACCGGCTTTACGCATGGGTATTTCTATCAAACGCATGATAGATGATAATATAAAGCACAGGTTACAAACAGCCACTATTTTTGAAAAGAAACGCATGATGGTTTATTTATAAATGGTGATTAACCTTTACCTCTACCATAACCTATCCAATCGTTTAAATTTGCATATAACATCAATGAAAGCAAAATAACCATCCCTACAATTTGGGCTCTCTCTAAAAACTTTTCACTTGGTTTACGGCCAGATATCATTTCGTATAAAGTAAATAATACGTGCCCCCCATCTAATGCTGGTATAGGTAATAAGTTCATAAATGCCAACACAATAGAAAAGAAAGCAGTCATATTCCAAAACTGTTCCCAATCCCAACTTGTTCCTGAAAATACCGATCCCATTGATTTAAAGCCACCCACACCTTTTGCTGCACCAGTAGCAGGCGTAAATATTAATTTAAACTGTTGAATGTACTCTCCTAATTTTTCGCCAGCTAAACGAATGCCTGCCGGAAAAGCACTAAAAAATCCATAGCTTGTATGTTTTATTTTAAATACACCTAAACTATCATACTGTTGAGGTGTTAAAAAAGTTGGATTTATTTTTCCTTCTTCATTAATAGCTACTGGTAATTGTAGCGTATCGCCTTTGCGAAGCACCGTAAGTTGTACAGTTTTATTACGCTTGGTATCAAAATATGTTGCAGCTTCATCAACAAAATTTACTGGTAGCGTATCTACTTTTAATACTTTATCCCAATATTGTAAACCAGCTTTTTTTGCATTGCTGGTATCATCTTTATCAAAATCGCCTACAATAAAAGGTATTCGTTGTAATACTAAAGTTTTTACTTTCTTTTTTTCTACCAACTTCCCAATTAAATCAACCGGTATAGTAACATTAGTTTGCGTACCATTACGTTCTACTAAAATATTACCACCTCCACTAAATACAATCTTTTTAGAAATTTCTTCAAAGTTTTTAATAGTATCAGCATTTACCGCTAAAACCTTATCGCCAGTACGTAAGCCTATTTCATAAAATAACGAATCGGTTACCCAAATACCATTTTTAACACTGCTGTTTGGAATTTTATCATCGCCCCATTTCATTAAAATACCTGCATAAATAATGAATGCTAGTATTACATTGACCGTAACACCACCTAACATAATAATTAAGCGTTGCCAAGCTGGTTTGCTTCTAAACTCCCAAGGTTCAGCTGGTTTGTTGAGTTGCTCTTTATCCATGCTCTCATCAATCATACCGGCTATTTTAACATAACCGCCTAATGGCAACCAGCCAATACCATATACTGTTTCACCAATTTTCTTTTTAAAAATAGAAAACCATGGATCGAAGAAAAGGTAAAATTTCTCTACCCTACATTTAAACCATTTTGCAGTGATGTAGTGCCCAAATTCGTGTAATACAACTAATATTGAGAGCGATAATAATAACTGTGCAGCCTTTAAACCAACACTACCCCAGTTAATTGCCAATAATTCCATGTGTTATTATAATTGAATAAAATTTTGATTGGGTTACATTTTCATAATTGAAGCAGCGAAGTTACGAGCCTCACCATCGCTTTCAAAATATTCGGCTAAGTTAGGCTTTTCAATAAACGGAATTTTAGCCATCGTTTTTTCAACCACAGCGGTAATATCTAAAAAGCCAATACGGTTTTTTAAGAAAGCCCAAACTGCAATTTCATTAGCAGCGTTGAGTACACAAGGTTTGTTACCGCCTGTTTTTAATGCTTCAATAGCTAAGCCTAAATTTCTAAAGGTTTTATAATCAGGTTCTTCAAAAGTAAGTTGTGGGTACTTTTTAAAACTAAAACGTGGAAAATCATTTTTCAATCTTTCAGGAAAACCCAGGGCATATTGAATAGGCAACTTCATATCTGGCAAGCCCATTTGTGCTTTCATACTACCATCTTCAAACTGCACCATGCTATGGATAATACTTTGTGGGTGTACTACCACTTCTATTTGCTCAGGCTGTAAATTAAATAACCATTTTGCTTCAATCATTTCAAGCCCTTTATTCATAAGGGTTGCAGAGTCAATTGAAATTTTAGCGCCCATGCTCCAATTGGGATGTTGCAGGGCATGGTCTCTTTTTACATTTACTAAAAAGTTGGGCTTTTTCCCTAAAAATGGACCGCCACTTGCCGTTAAAATAATTTTTTCAATGGGGTTGCGTTGTTCGCCAACTAGGCATTGAAATATGGCAGAGTGTTCACTATCAACCGGAATAATGGGCGACCTATTTTCAAAAGCCTGTTGCATAACTATATCGCCAGCAACCACCAACGTTTCTTTATTAGCTAAAGCAATTACTTTACCTTTTTGTACGCCTTTTAAGGTAGATCGTAAGCCGGCAAAACCTACAATTGCGGTGAGCATAATATCATACGTATCAAAATCAGCTACTTCTTCTAAAGCAGCTTCGCCACTAAACACCTTTACATCGGTATGGGCTAATGCAGTTTTAACATCATTATAACGGTTGGTGTCGCCAATTACAACTGCATTGGGTAAAAATTCTAATGCTTGTGCAATTAAAAGTTGGTAATTGGTTTGGGCAGTAAGTATTTCTGCTTCTAACAAATGACTATGTGCACGAATTACATCGAGTGCTTGCGTACCAATAGAACCTGTTGAACCAAAGATGGCGATCCGTTTTTTAGGTGTTTGTTCAGCCATTATTTTTTAAAAATTGTGTAGCAAATCTAACTGATTAATTGTTGCAACGCAATTTTCACTTTATCAAAATTGAATTTATGAACAATCTGCTGCATGGCCGCTGTAATTTGCTCATTACACAAATTACCAATAGAGCCTTCATGCGTATGATGTACTACGGGTGAATATGAAAACGCACCTTGCTCAATTTCCGTTCCAATTTGCTTATAAGCATCTCTAAAAGGCATGCCTTGTAAAACCAATTTGTTCACAGCCTCCACACTAAATAAATATTGATACTGTTCATTTTCTAACAAATTAGGTGTAACCTCAATATGTTGTAACATCAAATGCATCATTTGCAAACACTGTTGTAATTGATCAAAAGCAGGCATGATGTGCATTTTAAGCAATTGCATATCACGTTGGTAGCCTGATGGTAAATTATTGGTAAGCAATGTTACTTGTTGGGGCAATGCTTGTATATTGTTACAATGTGCCCTTACTAATTCAAACACATCCGGATTTTTTTTATGGGGCATGATGCTGCTGCCCGTGGTGAGCTGTTCAGGAAAACTGATAAAATTGAATTGTTGGTTAACGAACAAGCAAACATCCATACACATTTTTGACAAGGTAGCAGCTATATTTGCCATAGCACTAGCCAATACCCTTTCGGTTTTACCCCTGCTCATTTGAGCATATACAACATTATAATGCAAATCATCAAAACCTAATAATTGTGTAGTAAGTGTTCGGTTTATAGGAAACGATGACCCATACCCTGCTGCCGAACCTAAAGGATTTTTATTGACAACAGTATAAGCTGCTTGCAATGCAATCATATCATCTACAAAACTCTCTGCATAGGCCCCAAACCACAACCCAAATGACGATGGCATGGCTAATTGCAAGTGCGTGTAGCCCGGTAATAAATGATGCTGATGTTGGTTACTTAGCTTTATTAATAGCTGAAACAATGATTGTGTATCACTCACTAATTTTTCTATAGCGGCCCTATAAAACATTTTTAAATCAACAAGTACCTGATCGTTTCTACTACGAGCACTATGTATTTTTTTACCAACATCACCCAACTGTTCCGTAAGCAAATACTCTATTTGAGAATGTACATCTTCTACATCATTACTAATGGTGAATTTTCCATTTGTTACGTCATTATAAATAGATTTCAAAGCAGTTTGTAACAATGTAAATTCTTGTAATGTTAATAAACCTACTGATTGTAACATTTGAATATGCGCCAATGAACCTAACACATCATATTGAGCCAAGTGCTCATCTAACAATCGATCATTACCTACCGTAAATTGATGAACAGCTGCAAGTGAATCAATATTTTTTTGCCAAAGTTTCATGCTGAATAGTTTAGATGCTGTTTTGAATTATAGAACGATATTGTTCAATAAATGAATATATACTGCTATGCCTTGCTGAATATCATCTAAATAAATAAACTCATCAGCAGTATGACTTCGAGCACTATCGCCTGGCCCCATTTTTAAAGTTGGAAAAGGCATTAAAGCTTTATCTGACGTAGTAGGCGAACCATAATAGGTTTTACCCATTGCCAAACCTGCTTGTACCAAGGGGTGCTCTAGTGCAATACTAGTTGATTTTAAACGGGTTGATCGAGGCGTTAATGTACTTTGCAAATTACTGCGTAACAGTTGTAAAATTTCATCGAACGTATACAGTTCATTAACACGAACATCCATTACAAAATGACAATGTGCTGGTACAATATTGTGTTGTGTATTTTCAGTATTAATAACAGTTACAGTAGCAAACGTAGCTCCCAATAAATTACTTACCCTATCAAAAGTATACTGCTGTAACCATTGAATATCATTTATGGCTTTGTACAAAGCATTGTCACCTTCTTTACGTGCCGCATGGGCTGCAGTACCCGTTGCAACAGCATCTATCACCATCAACCCTCTTTCAGCTACGGCCATTTGCATTTGGGTAGGCTCACCCACAATACCCATATCAATACGAGGCAAATGGGGTAACACTGCTTCTATACCATTTACGCCACTAATTTCTTCTTCGGCACTTGCAACAAAAATTAGGTTAAATGGCAATGCTTGTTGATGATAAAAATGAAGAAAACAAGCTAATAAACTTACCAAACAACCACCAGCATCGTTACTACCTAAGCCATATAATTTACCATTATTTTCAATAGGCTCATACGGATGTAAAGTGAAGCCTGCATTGGGTTTTACTGTGTCATGATGCGAATTGAGAAATATGGTAGGTTTCGCAGCATCAAAATACTTATTTTGGGCAATAATGTTATGTTGTATGCTTGTAAAAGGTATACCACGTTGCTCCAAAAAAGTACGGATAATAGCAGCAGTACCACTTTCATTTTTTGAAAAAGAAGGGGTCGCAATTAATTGTTTCAGTAACAATACAGCATCATTAAAAAGTAGGTTGGTCATGATGTTGTTATTAAAGTACCTTTAATATTATGGGTTGTATTTTGGATGATATTGCTGGCATGACCAATTAAAACCTCATGTACGCCTTGCTGAATAGCAGCAAAAGCATTATCAATTTTAGGTAGCATACCATCAAATAACAAACCTGCTGTTTTCATTTGATGATAAATAGTTGGTGTAATAAGTGGCACTACACTTTCATCATCATGAATATTTTGTAATACCCCATTTTTTTCAAAGCAATACATTAATCTTACTTTGTAGTGAGTGGATAATGCAGCAGCCAATACCGAAGCAATAGTATCGGCATTTGTATTGAGTATTTGAGCAGCGCCATCATGCGTTAATGGTGCAAATACTGGTGTTATGCCTTGTTGTATCAATGAAAGTAGCAATGAAGTATTAACATCATGAACCAATACATCACCTACAAAACCATAATCCACATTAGTAACTGAGCGTTTTTGAGCAGGCATAATGTTACCATCGGCACCCGTTAACCCAACGGCATTACAACCAAAACTTTGCAATTGTGCCACAAGTTGTTTATTGATGAGGCCGCCATACACCATCGTGACTAATTGAATAGTAGCAGCATCAGTAATGCGCCTACCACCTACATATTGTGATGTAATACCTAATTGATTGCCTATTTGTGTAGCAATTTTTCCGCCGCCATGTACTAATATTTTAGGAGCGTTAATGGTTGCAACATCTGCTAAAAATGAGTGGAGAGCAGTGGCATCATCCAACACATTTCCACCAATTTTTATTACGAATAATGATGGCATTATAATGTTTTTAAAATGGTTGATAATACAGCTTGCGCTGCCCAAACCCTGTTACCAGCTTGGGTATTCACTAAACTTGCGTTACTGTCTAATATTTCATCACTTAACTCAATATTTCTTCTCACTGGCAAACAATGCATTACTTTAGCTTGATTGGTAAGTTGTAACTTTTGCTCAGTTAACATCCATGAAGGATCATTACTATAAATTTTTCCGTAATCATGGTAAGTGCTCCAATTTTTGACATATACAAAATCAGCGTTTTGTAAGGCTTCATCTTGATGGTGGGTGATGGTGGCACTTTTGGTAAAAGTAGCATCCAAAGCATAATCTTCGGGGTGTGCAATTACAAATTCTGCTTCGCCCCAGTGAGTCATCCATTGCGAAAACGAATTAGCAACGCATTGCGGCAATGCTTTGATGTGGGGCGCCCAAGTTAACACCACTTTAGGTTTAGTAGGTTTATGCCAATGCTCTTTTATAGTCAATACATCTGTAAGCGATTGTAATGGGTGCAATGTGGCACTTTCTAAACTCACAATAGGCACCGCAGCATATTGCATAAACGCTTTCATTACTTGTTCACTATAATCATCTTGTTTATTTTGCAATGCAGGGAAGGCTCTTATACAAAGTATATCAAAATATTGCCCTAGTATAGGTGCCGCATCCTTAATATGTTCAACGGTATGTCCGCTCATAATAGCCCCTTCCTCAAACTCCAAAGCCCAGCCATCTTTATCTATATTAAACACTATGGCTTCCATACCTAAGTTACTTGCGGCAATTTGAGTACTTAAACGGGTACGTAAACTGGGGTTTAAAAAGAGTAATCCGATTCGTTTGTTTGCACCCAAATGCTGATCAATAAATGGATGTTGTTTGTAATGCATAGCTAACTGCACCATATCGTTCACGTTAGTAACATCATGTACCGAAATAAAATGTTTCAATAGCTGGTATTCATTTTTAATGTTAAAAATTAGGCAGTAGTTACTGCCGCTTTTAATGCTTGTAAAAAAAGGTCTGCTTCTTTTTGTGTAATATTTAATGCAGGTAAAAGCCTGATGATATTGGGTTTGGCTTCGCCAGTAAAAATTTTATACTTTTCTAACAACAACTTTTTTATATGACTTAAATGTGGTGGTAAAACAATACCTATCATCAAACCAACGCCTCTCACTGTTTCAATTTGTGGTATTTGTTGTAATTGCTCCATCAAATATTTACCCATATTTGTAGCGTTAAGCATTAACTGCTCTTGCTCCATTACTTCAAGCACTGCTAAAGCAGCTGCACAAGCCAAATGGTTACCACCAAATGTAGTACCCAACATAAAATGTTTTGCAGCAATTTTGGGTGCAATAGCTACACCAGCAACCGGAAAACCATTACCCATGCCTTTGGCCATGGTATAAATATCAGCTGCTACACCGCTGTGATCATGGGCATAAAATTTACCGGTTCGTCCGTACCCACATTGTACACTATCAGCAATAAAAATGCTATTGTAGGTATCACATAAATTACGAATAGCTTGTAAAAAAGAAGCAGTAGCAACATTAATACCACCAACACCTTGTATACCTTCAACAATAACAGCAGCAACGGTTTCACCATCAGTAGCAAAATATTGTTGCAAGGCTGCAACATCATTAAATGGTAAAAAAACGATGTTATCTGTTTCATTTACAGGAGCAATAATCGCAGGATTGTCAGTGGCAGCAACCGCTAAAGATGTTCTTCCATGAAACGCCTTTGTAAATGAAATGATTTTTTTTCGTCCGTTATAAAACGAAGCTACTTTCATGGCATTTTCATTGGCCTCTGCCCCTGAATTACATAAAAATAATTGATAGTCAGTTTTACCAGAAACAGCCCCCAACTTTTGTGCTAATTGCACTTGCAATGGTATTTTAATAGAGTTAGAATAAAAACCAACTTTATGTAATTGTGCGGTGAGTCGCTCCACATAATGTGGGTGAGTATGACCAATAGAAATGACCGCATGACCACCATATAAATCTAAATATTGTGCTCCTTTATCATCCCAAACATAAGCCCCTGCTGCCTTTTCAATGGTAATATCGTTAAGCGGATATACATCAAATAATTTCATATTTGTATCTTTTAAAAATAATTGGCTTTTAATTGTAACCCAGTGGTAGCAGCTAAACCAAACATGAGGTTCATATTTTGCACAGCTTGTCCGCTAGCACCCTTCAATAAATTATCTATTGCAGTATGTATCACTATTTGATTACCTATTTGTTCAATTTGAATTAAACATTTATTGGTGTTAACCACTTGCTTTAATGAAATAGCATTTTTACTCATTTTCACAAAAGGATCTTGCACATAAAATTGCTCATACATATGATACAATTCAGTAATAGCCATGCTACATGGCAGTTGGGTGCTCACAAAAATACCTCTGGTAAAATCGCCTCTCCAAGGCACAAAATTAATTTGGGGTACAACAGAGGCAGTTTGTAGCCCTTGTACGCTTGCATTAATTTCTACAAGATGTTGATGTGTTAAGGTTTTATATGCTTGGATATTATTGGCACGCCAGCTAAAATGACTGGTTTCGGCAAGGCCTTGTCCGGCACCAGTAGCACCCGTAATACCTGTTACATAAATGGAAGTAGGTAAAGCATTTGCTTTAGCCAATGGCAATAAACCAAGTTGAATAGCTGTTGCAAAACAACCAGGGTTAGCAATATTTTGTGCAGTTACAATTTCGTTGTAATGCAGTGCTGGTAGGCCATACACGAAATACCTATTATTAAATTGATTATGTTGCGGCAACCTAAAATCATTGGCTAAATCAATAATTTTTAAAGGAGCTGGTATATCATTGTCTTGTAAAAATTGTGTTGATTCTCCATGACCAAGGCATAAAAAAATAACGTCAACATCAGTTTTAATTGTAGCATCAAAAACCAAATCAGTATCTCCAATTAAATCTTGATGCACTTGTGCAATAGCTTTACCAGCATTGCTTTTACTGTGAATACACTGCAATTGTACATTAGGGTGGTGTAATAATATTCTTATTAATTCGCCTGCTGTATAGCCTGCGCCACCCACAATACCTACTTTAATTTTTGGTAGCATGTGCACTGTTTTTTACTTGATGATAAATAGCTGTTTGGTTACCAAATATTTTACTAAACCCACGTACATCATCTCCGGTGTAACCTGTATTCATTTCACCATACTTTCCAAATTCGGCACTCATTAAATCGAAGGCCGATTCAATACCTATTATTTGAAAATGATGTGGCAGCAATTGCAGTAGCACCTTGCCTGTAACTTGTTGTTGTGTACTTTCAAAATAAGCTTCAATATCTCTCATTACGGGGTCAAGTATTTGTCCTTCGTGTAACCAATTACCATAAAACAATGCTAATTGATCTTTCCAATTCAATTGCCATTTGGTAAGTACATGTTTTTCTAAAGCATGGTGTGCTTTAATAATTAGCATAGGAGCTGCAGCTTCAAAACCAACCCTACCTTTAATACCAATAATAGTATCACCAACATGAATATCTCTACCAATACCAAAAGGCGCAGCTAGTTGTTGTAAGTATTGAATAGCATCGCTTGGGTGCTCAAAAGTTATATCGTTTACAGCTACCATTTCGCCTTTTACAAAATGTAATGCAACTGTTTCGGTAGTATGTTTGGTAATAGGCGTAGGCCAAGCACTTTCCGGTAACATGCCCATACTTTCAAGGGTTTCAACACCACCTACACTTGTGCCCCACAAGCCTTTGTTGATGGAGTATTTGCTTTTTTCAACATTCATTTGTACCCCTTTACTTTGGAGGTAATTAATTTCAGCAGTTCTACTTAATTGTAAATCTCTTATAGGTGTTAAAATGGTAGTACCGGGTATCATTATATTAAAAATCATATCGAACCTTACCTGATCATTACCTGCGCCAGTACTGCCATGCGCTACAGCATCAGCGTTTAACTTTTTTGTGTGTTCGGCAATACACAAGGCTTGGCTCAACCTTTCGGCACTTACGCTTAAAGGGTATGTATTATTTTTTAAGCAATTGCCAAACACTAAATATTTAATGATGCTGTCGTAATAATTTTTAACAGCATCAATACATGTATGTGAAGTAACGCCCAATTGATACGCATGTTGTTCAATTTGAGCTAACTCAGTAGTAGTAAAGCCACCAGTATTTACAATAACGGTATGTACTTCATAACCTTTCTCTTCAATAAAATATTTTACACAAAAAGTAGTATCTAACCCTCCGCTAAAACCTAGCACTACTTTTGAACCACTTGGTAAACTGTGTTGTTCCATATTTAACATCGTTAATTTTTTAGAAATATTTTAAAAAAGCCTTAGTGATGCCCACACCATTGCCAGATGATTTATCAAAAATATTTTTCAATAATTTCCATTGTTTCAAACGCATGAGGCGTTCAATACCCTTCTTCTTTTTTTGAAAATATTGTTGCGTTTCCGCAGGCTCGTAATGATCGTTGGGGTCGTACAACATTGCAGTACACATGCAATTTTTTCGATCTTTACTCATTAAAATATCATAGTTAACACAGCTTTTACAACCAGCCCAAAACGCATCATCATTAGTAAGTTCGCTGTAAGTAACTGGCTCGTATCCTAAATCAGAATTTATTTTCATTACGGCCAAACCAGTTGTTAACCCAAATATTTTTGCTTGTGGATACATTTTTCTACTCAACTCAAAAATGCAGTATTTAATACGTTTGGCTACACCACTTTTACGATAGGCTGGTGCTACAATTAAACCGCTATTGGCCACAAATTGTTCATGTTCCCAAGCTTCAATATAACAAAAACCTACCCACTCGTTTTGAGGAGTTACGGCTATCACGGCTTTACCTTCTTTTATTTTTTGTTCAATATAAGCAGGGGTTCGCTTGGCAATACCAGTGCCACGGGCTTTTGCTGAAGCCGCCATTTCATCAGTAATGGTGTTGGAAAAATGTACATCTGCAATAGTAGCAGCACGTACAATAATGCTATTGTTGCTCAACTATGTAAAATTGAAATTGTTTAAAAATGTATGTGAAGTGAAGGTTAGGATTATCAATTTCATGCTAGGTGAAACATAACCCTATTGGTATCATCTCTCTTGTCGGGGTAAAGCATTGGTAACACTCATGCCAACGGTACGCATACTTAAAGCAAGTATCGTTTCAGGTGTTGGGCAATATGTTTGAATGTTACACAGCATTTGCTTAGTAGTTATGGTGCAAAACTATAAATAAAAAAGATACAGTAGGTAAAAAAATTTTCTACAGGTTAAAATAATGCTTGTAAAGTACGATAACCAGTTATAGATAATTATAGATGATGCCATACTTCATTAATACCATCAGTCAATAACTCAATGAGTTCATCATCCATAAATTCATACGTATCAGGAATATGTAACACAGTAATAAGTGGTACATCTAACTGTGTAAACATTTGTTGTAAGTGTATTTTTTGTGCAGGTTCCATCACCACAATTACATCAGCCCAAATTATATCAGCAGCGGTAATTTTTTTGGCGCTTTTTGAACTTAACCCTGCAGAGCGTATACTGAAACGATCATCATTTTTAAACAAGTGTTCAGCAGTTCTGCTACGCCTTTTGTTGCGGCCGCATACAACTAATAAGTGTGGTCTTTCTTTCAAGCAATAATGAATTATGGTTGCTTAAACATACTTTAATGCCGTTAATGCAGAGGCAATAGTACGATCATTACTTAGTTTAGGCACTTTGTTTTGTCCGCCCAACTTGCCCACACTTTTCATGTATTGTTTAAAACCATCTTTTTGTATGGGGGTAATTTTCAGTACTTGTAAAATATTACCTTTTATTAAATCATCGTAGTACACATTTTTTGTTCGCAATGCATCGTCAATGGCTTGTGCAAATGCCTCCATATTAAGGGGTAAATCTTCAAACTCAATAAACCATTCGTGGTAACTTTTGCCTTTATCAGCAGCTACATAAGGTGCCACCGTAAATTCATTGATGCGTACACCTGTGGCTGCTGTAGCTGCTAAAATAGCCGCCTCAGCTTCTTCTACAATTACATGCTCACCAAAAGCAGAAATAAAATGTTTAATACGACCACTTACTATAATGCGATACGGATTGGTTGAAACAAACTTAACCGTATCACCAATGTTATAAGCCCACAAACCTGCATTGCTACTAATGATTAAAGCATAGTTTTCACCAACCACTACATCTTTTAAAGTAAGCCTCGTTGGTTGTTCATTACCTAACGTATTCACCGGAATAAATTCATAAAAAATACCACTGTTGGTATTGAGTAACATTCCTTTTTCTTTTTGTGAATCTTGAAAAGCAAAAAAACCTTCACTTGCAGGAAACAATTCAATGGTATCAATTGGCTTACCAATACTTTCAATAAGCTTGGCTTTGTAAGGTTCATAGTTTACACCACCCTGCACCATCACACTGAAGTTGGGAAACAACTCACTTATTTTTTTACCAGATTTTTCTTGTAGCTTATCAAAATACATTTGCACCCAAGGTGGTATACCACTAATGAGTGTCATGTTTTCGTTGATGGTTTCATCAACAATTTTTTCCAACTTTTCTTCCCAGTCTTCAATACAATTGGTTTCGTATGATGGTAATTGGTTGCTGCGTAAATATTTTGGTACATGATGGTTTACAATGCCGCTTAAACGACCTGTTGGTATGCCTCCTACTCTTTCTAATGTTGGTGAACCACTTAAAAAAATGAGTTTACCATCAGCAAATTTGGTATTACCAGTTTCAACCATATAACACAACAATGCATTACGAGCAGTGTTAATGTGGTTAGGAATTGAATCTTTCGTGATAGGTATATACTTTACACCACTAGTAGTACCGCTGGTTTTAGCAAAATAAATGGGTTGACCTTTCCACAAAATATTGTGTTTGCCTTCTTTTATTTTGTTGATGTATGGCGTAAAAGCTTCATAATCTCTAATGGGTACTAGCTTCGCAAAATCAGCAGGGGTTTTAATGGTATCAAATTGATGATCTTTCCCAAAAACAGTTTTACCGCCGTTTTTTATAAGTTGCTGAAAAATTTGTTCTTGATCAGCAACGGCAGTTGCCATGCCTTTTTTTATTTGCTTGTATATGTAGTTGGCAAAGGGTTTTGCCAAAAATGATTTTATTTTCATTTCAAAAATGCACTTTTAAAATCGTAAAAAACGATTGTTAATGATCTTAAACGATCGCCACAATTTACGACGCACTTATCATAATTTAATTACAATATTGATGACTTATTTACAGTCACATGGCCAATCTTTATCTAAATCAATTACAGTTACCACCGTTACTTCGTTACCATGTGGAGCAAATACAATGCGAACATGCTGACCATCAACCGTTGTACCTTCTACGGGGTAAGTGGTGCCCCTATCATCTTTCTCAATTTTATTAAGATTAATGGTACCTTTTTCAAATATATCTTTTACTTCAGCTTCATCAATATGCCTACAGGCCATTCTGCAGGTGGCATGTTTGCTGTATACAATATTGGTTTTGCCCTCTTTTAAATCGGTATAAGCGGTTGTTACAGCATCAACAGTAACGGCAGTGGTATTTTTTTTACCACGTTGGCTCTTTTTTACCCAAAAGAAAAGTAAAACGGCCGCTAGCAATATTAAGTAAGGTAAATTTTTATTTTTCACGGACGCAATGTACAATAATTAAGCAACCAACTGCAGCCAAAACAGTAATTTTTAGCGTTTGTATGTAAGGCTACAAATAAAAAATAGCTAAATTTGCAACCCATGCAAAAAACAGTTGCTTTACATACATTAGGTTGCAAACTCAACTACAGTGAAACCACTGCATTAGGGCGTATGCTCGAAAATGATGGTTTTGAAAAAAGAGATTTCGATGAAGTAGCGGATGTGTATGTAATTAACACTTGTTCTGTAACTGAAAATGCTGATAAAGAGTGCCGACAAATTGTTAGAAAAATACAAAGAAAAGCACCTGAAGCATTGGTGGTTATTACAGGTTGTTATGCTCAATTAAAGCCTAAAGAAATTGCTGAAATACCTGGGGTTGATTTGGTTTTAGGTGCTGCAGAAAAATTTAATATTGCGCAACACCTTAAAGAAATTACCAAAAACGACGCCACCAAAATTTGCAGTTGCGATGTGGAAGATGTAAACATTTTTGTGCCTTCGCATTCTGTTAACGAACGTACCCGTATATTTTTAAAAGTGCAAGATGGTTGCGATTATAACTGTAGTTTTTGCACCATACCAATGGCTCGTGGTAAAAGCAGAAGCGATGCTATTGACAATGTAATTGCAAACGTTAAATCAATTGCTACTGGTGGCGCTAAAGAAATTGTTTTAACGGGTATTAACTTAGGCGATTTTGGAAAAGGCTATACTGGTGGTAAAAAACACGGTGAAAATTTCTTTGATTTAATTAAAGAATTAGATGCCTTAGACGATATAGAACGATACAGAATATCATCTATTGAGCCTAATTTATTAAGTAACGAGATTATTGAATTTGTTGCGAACAGCAAGCATTTTATGCCGCACTTTCACATACCATTGCAGAGTGGTAGTAACCATACATTGGCAGCTATGCGCAGGCGATATAAAAAAGCGTTGTATGCTGAAAAAGTTGGCTTAATAAAACTTTTAATGCCACACTGTTGTATTGGGGTAGATGTTATTGTGGGTTTTCCTGGCGAAACCAATGAACACTTTGCTGAAACTGTTGAATTTTTAAGAGGACTTGATATTTCATACCTACATGTATTTACTTATAGTGAAAGGGATAATACACATGCACTGGAATTAAAGCCTGTGGTACCTATGCAAGTAAGGCACGAACGCAACAAAATTTTGCGTAATCTCAGTTACGAAAAAATGCAAGCATTTACCCAACAGCACATGGGTGAAACCCGTAAAGTTTTATTTGAAAGTGTAAATAAAAATGGTATGATGGAAGGCTATACCGATAACTACATTAAAATTACCGCTCCACACCAACCAGCTTGGGAAAATAATATTATTGAGTGGGTTATTTAATTTTCCTCATTATTGGTTACTACATTCATTGCTTCATTATCCGCTTTTAATTGTTCTAAAAAAGCATCTAAGGTAACAGCATTAGCAGTATCAAAATCACCAATTTTGGTACGACGTAATTCACTTAAATAAGCACCACATTGTAATGCCTGTCCAATATCGTGTGCTAAGCTTCTAATATAAGTGCCAGTACTACAAGCAACCCTAAATTGAACAACAGGCAAAGCAACGGCTGTAATTTCAAATTCGTAAATGGTAATGGGCCTTGCTTGTAAATCAACATCTTTACCTCTCCTAGCTAGTTCATATTGTGCTACGCCATCTTTCTTAATTGCAGCATATACTGGCGGAAATTGTTCAATAGCTCCTACAAATTGCTGGGCGGCTTGTTTAATTTGTAGTTCGGTTATATGTTCAAAAGGCTGTTGATTTTCAGGATCACTTTCTTTATCGTAGGTAGCCGTAGTAGCACCTAAAGTAAAAGCACCTGTATACTCTTTTACTTGAGCCATGTATTCATTTATTTTTTTAGTAAACTTACCTGTGCAAACAATGAGGAGTCCAGTTGCTAAGGGATCTAAAGTACCTGCATGACCAACTTTTTTTATTTTGATGGAATTACGAATTTTTCTAACCACATCAAACGATGTCCAATGCAAGGGTTTGTCAATCAACAATACTTTACCTTCTTCAAAAGTTTTGCGTAAAGGCTCATGAATAGCCACTTGTTGCAAACGTTTTTGTGCTTGCTCCTCGGGTGTACCATGTATTTTTGCTTTGTGTTTTGCGTAGTATGAACCTTTACTTGCCACTTGTTTTTTTGCGAAAGTAATTAATAAATTGAAAAGCACTTTTATAATACTTGCTTGGCCTTTAAATCCAAATATTTATTAATACTATTTATGGTTAAGTTTTGGGGGGAACTAATGATAGAAGTAATACCGTATTGCTGCAATTCTTTCACCACCATTCGTTTTTCATAAGCTAGTTTTTCGGCAATGGTTTTTACATATACATCTTCAATATTAAAAGCTTTAGCTTGCGATAATGCAGTAAGGGCTGTGTTTTCAAAAAATACCACTAATAATAAATGGTGTTTTGCAATAGAGCGGAGGTAATTCAATTGTCGCTTTAAACCATTAAGCGATTCAAAATTGGTATATAAAATTAATAAGCTACGTTGCTTTATTTTGCTACGCACTTGCATGTATAACATTTCAAAATCACTTTCCATAAAGTCAGTGTTTTCTTTATACAGCACCTGCATAATATTTTCCCTTTGTATGGGCTTTCTATCTGCTGCAACAACGCTACCCATTTTATTAGAAAAACTAATAAACCCAATTTTATCTTGCTTTTGCAAACAGGTATTGGTTAATGCTAAAGTGGCATTAATGGCATAATCGAGCAACGTCATACCCTCAAAAGGCATTTTCATGAGCCTACCTTTATCAATAATACAATATACTTGTTGCGATTTTTCATCCGTATAATTATTGACCATTATACCACCTTTACGGGCAGTAGCTTTCCAGTTAATCGTACGAATATCATCACCCATTACATATTCTTTAATTTGCTCAAACTCCATACTCTGCCCTATTTTACGCATCACTTTGCTACCATGTTCGCTAATAGTAGTTTGAGAAATTAAACCATGTTTACCTAAGTTAGTAAACGATGGATATACCTTAACATTTATAGCAGCATCAACCAAAGTTTTACGTTCAACAAAACCAAGTTGCGATTGTATAAATAAAATGATGTTGCCAAACTGATAAACGCCACGTTGCAGCGGTTTAATTTGGTACTGTAATGTACCCCTCTCCTTTGCACCTAAAGTTTGTTGCATTAAAAAATTACGTTCTTGAAACTGCTGTGGTAACTCATCAATGATTTGTAATTGTATTACGAAGGGCATCTTATTAAAAATGCCAATGCTCACCGTGTGAGTATCACCATTACTTAACCGATCGTTTACTTGCCGGGTTACATGTGGATCTTTAAACAATAAAAAAACAACAATATAATCAGTAGCAACTAAGAGCAAGATAATAGTGAGTGCAATATTGCTTATAACAAAAAGCGCAGGTACAAAATAAGCTACTACGTACAGCAAGGCGCAAGCGCTTAAGGCTACATAAAAACGCAGCGTTACAAATAAGTTACCTATATATTTTTTATACAAACTCATTAACGAGGTACTTCAATAGATTTTAAAATGCTATCAATTAATTGATCAGGAGCTACACCTTCCATTTCTTTTTCGGGTGTTAACATAATACGATGGCGCAATACATGCGGTGCCATGGCTTGTACATCTTCAGGTATTACAAAATCTCTTCCATTAAGGGCTGCCGTAGCTTTAGCCGCTTTTAGTAATGCCAACGATGCCCTTGTTGAAGCACCTAAATACAAGGCTGCATTATTACGGGTTTCGTTTACAATGGTGGCAATGTAGGCAATCAATTTAGCATCGATGTTGATTTGCTGTACCAATGCTCTGTAACCGGCTATTTCTTGTGCAGAAATTATTTTATGAGCATGTTGCAATAACTCTTGTTGTGTTTTGCCCTGCTGTTGGGTAAGTATGGTAATTTCTTCTTCTAACGTAGGGTAACCAATTTCAATTTTGAATAAGAAACGATCGAGCTGTGCTTCGGGTAAACGATATGTACCTTCTTGCTCAATAGGGTTTTGGGTAGCCAATACCAAAAACGGATATTCCATTTTATGCGTAAAACCGTCTACGGTAACTTGACGCTCTTCCATTACTTCAAACAAGGCCGATTGGGTTTTGGCTGGTGCTCGGTTAATTTCATCAATTAAAACGATGTTGCTAAAAATAGGACCAGCTTTAAAATAAAAATTACCTTCTTTTGGGTTAAAAACGGCAGTACCTATTACATCACCAGGCATTAAATCAGGCGTAAACTGTAACCTCGAAAAATTAACATCAATAATATGTGCCAATAATTTTGACGCCAATGTTTTGGCCACCCCGGGCACACCCTCTAATAACAAATGCCCATCGCACAACAAACCAGTTAATAACAAATCAACTACTTGTTGTTGGCCTACAATTACTTTACCAATTTCGGCACGAATAATTTGTAACTTTTGATTGAGTTCGGCTACCGGACTCGTTTCTTGAAATAAAATATCTTCCATTATGATTGATTTTTTTGGAATGTTTCAATAAGATGATTGAGTTGTAACAGTTGTTCATCTGTTACCTTAATTGTATTTTCAATTTGATGAATTTTTTTAATGAGTGGTGTAGTTATATCAATGGATACACCTGATTTTCTGCTCAATGTTGCTGCAAAATGTTCATCTTGCAATTGAACTTGAATAAAATATTTGCTGCGAATTTGTTCTTTAAAATAAGTGATTATTTTTTCGGCAATATTATCATTGTCTTTTTTTGCTAAATATAAACCAGCAATAGCTTCTGCAAAAGCCACACTATTGTTTTCGTTCGGTTTTATTATTGGTACAATACGTTGTTTGCGTTTACTGTTAAAAAATAAATACAGTAACAACAACGCTAGTAATATGTAAAATGCTTTTGCTAAAGCTGGATATTTGAGTATGGTTGATAAGGTTGAACCATCACTATCGTTATTAGAAACGTAGTTTTTGCCCACATAATAATTATCCCAATAAATATAGTTAGGCGTTTCAGGAAACATTTTTATAAACTGTTGTAAGTACAAATAATTATTTTTTTGCAACAAAAAATAATTGCTCAACGTACGAGGTTCGCAATGAAAAAATATACGCCCTTTACCCCAAAAAAATACAAAACAATTGGCTTTGTTGTAGGCGTTGTAACCTACTACCCTTGCATATAATCCATTTAATTGCGAAAAATTATTTTCGAATGGATAAAAGTAATAGCCATAGGTTTCATCATATAAATTAATAGCATCATTAAAAGTGGTAACACTATTTTGGAACGAAGGTTTGCTGAAACCATAAATACCATTATAATTCACTTGTTTACAATACAGCCTATTCAGTAATAAGGTATCAAATTTATTAGCAGCAATAAAAGCAGTATTACCTTTTTCAACAAAATTGAGCAGGGCATCAATATCGGCATTGTTTACATAATAATTACGACTGATGTTAATGTACAACGAATTAGTATCTGCTGTATATGAATAATTTTCAGCAAACTCTTTTTGACTTAACTCGATGCTATTATCTGTATAAGCATTTTTAAAAATTGAATATGCCACTGCAGCACCAAAAGGCCTACTGTCTTTATAGCCGTAGGTTTCCTTTAAATCAGGCATATTGGCTTTGTTATTACCACAACCGATGGTTAAAAAAGCAACCACAAAAAAAATAATGATATGTATAGTAAACTTATACAAGCCTATAATTGATTTAAAAATTGTTGATATTGTTGTTGAATTTGATTGAACACATCGTTACTAATGGGTGTATTACCGTACCAAACGTATTCATAATACATGGCTAATTTGGCAAATTGATTGCGATGTTGTGCAGGCAACTCACTCATATAAATGGCATTGGTTTTATCAGCAGTATAATGAATCAATTCTTTTTGATGCAGGGTTTGAATGGTTTTTAAAAACAAATAACGCATGGCCATTTTTAAATTACCAGCTTGGTATGCTTTGTTTAACAGGGTATCAAAATCATTTTCCATAGAATCTTCCACCACCTCTTTTTCAACAACTTCAACAAGCTTTTTAGAGCTGCGTTGAAATATGCCTTTATTTAAAAACAATTGGTAAATGATATACAATACCAATAAAATAGCAGCACTCCACAAAATACCTTTAAGCCAAAGTGAGTTAAAAACATTTTCAAAAAAACCACCGCCGCCAGTGTCTTTTATAGGTATTTGTTTTACAGATGAGGCTTCTTCCTCTTGTTGACTACGTAGCTGCTTTTCAATATTTTTAAGCCAACTATACGCCGGTTTATTTTTTAAAGCAATGAGTGAATCTTTATCAACCATACGTTCATTAAAACTAACGCTGGTATCACCTATAACTTCTTCAGCAAAATCGTTGTAGGCGCTATCAGGTTCATTGTAGTTGGTAATTTCATCTATTTTATAAACAGAATCTATCGTTGTGATGGTTTCACTTGATTGTGCTTGCACATTTTGCAATAGCAACAACCCTACAAAGGTTATAAATAATGTTAGGCTATTTTTCATCTTCATTTAAACGGGCTACTATACCTTCTTTCTTAATAAAGAAACCTTTGTTATGTAATTTAATAGGCCAAATAATAAAGTACCAAATAATTAAAAATGCTGAAGCTGATAATATTAAAACACTTACCCATGCTGGCATACCGCCGGGTGCCCGGTCGTAAGTTTCACTCATTAAATGGGTGATATAACTTTCTAAAAATGCAGCAGCAATAAAAAACGGTATTAAACAAATTAAAATTTTTGCAGCATCTTTTGCATTGCGTTTAAATGACTCCATACGTTTGTATGTACCGGGGAACAAAATACCATTCGCTAAAATAAAACCAGCTGCACCTGCAATTACAATAGATGATATTTCAATGGTACCATGTATCCAAATCACTAAAATAGATTTTATACCGAGGCCGTTGGCAAAAAATATGTATTGAAAACTACCTAACAATAAACCGTTGCTCCACAATAAATTTAAGGTTAAAATACCCAAGGTAAAGCCCCCAATAAAAGTTACAAATGCTACCCTAATATTATTGAAAGCAATGCGGATAAACATGTTAAACTTACTATCATCTTTATACACACCAAATGGATCACCTTTGGCAATGTTATCTTCCGTCATGCGTACATAATCATCACCCAAAATACCTCTTACAAAATCAGGATCTTGAATGGATGCAAATACACCAATGGCAACAAAAACAGCAAACAATATAAACGTAAATAAAAAAGTACGATGATGGCGACGAATAATTAGCGGTAATTCATATTTAAAAAAACTAAATATGCGACTGTACTTTTCTTTTTTATTAATATAAATTTTTTGGTATACACTAGCAGCTAGTCCGTTTACCCATAATGTAGCTTTACTACGAGGATAAAATGTTTTAGCATAAGCCAAATCGTCCATTAAAGTAATGAAACGTTCGGCTGCTTCATCAGGGTTTGATGGGTCTTCCTGTTGGTAGGCTTTCCACTTTTCAGCATTCTTCTTAATAAACATCGCCTCCCTCATAAAAATAGTAACGTAGGTTGTAGGTATGATTTTGTAGGTACAATTTCATGTATTTTTATTTAATAAAAAAATATGCTTTTTGTACTTTAAAATAACTAAGTAGGTAAATTGCAAATAACATGGCATCTGTACAAATAAATACCGCATTTAATGTAGCCCTTGATTTTGAAATAGCCCCATTTCATAAACGTTTGGTAGCCTACTTTATTGATTTTATTTTGTTATTGACATACCTCTACTTTTGGAAGTACATGTTGTATGATGTAATGAACCTCGGCGTTAGAGAGCATATGGGGTTAGATATTTTACTAATATCAGTACCAATGTTGTTTTACTCTTTGCTAACGGAGTTGTTGATGAACGGACAAACGATTGGTAAAAAATTAATGGGTATCAGGGTAATTAGTTTAGATGGTGGCGAACCTACTTTAGGACAGTTTATGTTACGGTGGATCACCAAGTTTTTTGAGTGGCCTTTTCTTTTCGGGTACATTTACGCATCGCACATTATGATTATCATTTTTGCATTGTACACTTGTTTTTTTGGAATTGCAGTGGTTATACTAATTATAGCAACAAAAAACAGTCAACGCTTGGGCGATTTAGCGGCAGGTACCGTTATTGTAAATGCCAAAACAAGCATGAATATTAACGATACTATTTTTATGGAGATAGATGAAGCCACGTACCAAGTGAGCTTTCCGCAGGTAATGCAGCTTTCTGATAACGATATTAATACCATTAAAACCGTAATTACCCAAGCTAGAAAAAACAATAACCACAACGTGGCTATTAGAATTGAGTACAAAGTAAAAGATGTACTTAAAATAGAATCAAGACTTTCATCAGTTGACTTTTTAGAAAAGTTGATGGAAGATTATAATTACTTAGCAACGAAAGAATAGAACAAATAGATTACTGGTAATTGATAATTGAAGAGCAGTTACAACAATTGGTTATGACCAGTTGAAACGACCATTGGTATATCGCTTCTACATATCTGACCTTAAAATTTGCCTAGATTTTTCAAGACCATAGAAAATTAAATCATTGGTGAGGGAAACCACCACTGCATTTTTTACCAATAATTTACTTGCTACTCTTTTAGCTAGTAAAGAAATGTCAACTGTATTTTTATCGGATTCAATATAAAATTTTCCTTGCGGTAAAATGTATGAGTCGCCTGATTTTGCTACTATTTTATTTGAAAATCCTTCACTAAGCATCAAATCATTTAGTTTATTATAAAAGGAGGTAATGCCATTAGCACCTTCGAGGTCAATAGTAATTAAATAGTGGTTTACTAACATATTTAGGGGGTATGTTATGGGGTTAAAAAAATAAAATTACAATTAACTAACTAACATTAGTTACATTATTATGAGCAATTTTACATAAATCATACCATTAATAATGATAAGCAATTGCTTTTACAAGTATTTAACCAAAGGGTTAGATATGAGCTACATTGTTGAATAGCCGACCAAAATGAAGTAAGCTGTTAAGGAATAATTTATTACAGGGGCGAATTCACTTTTTGCAGGATGTTATTCACTATTTGCAGGGGTGAGTTCACGGTTTACAGGGGTGAGTTCATTGTTTGCAGGAGCTCGTTCACTGTTTGCAGGACTGAGTTCACTATTTGCAGGGGTGAGTTCACAGTTTGCAGGGGCTCGTTCACTATTTGCAGGCCCCAGTTCACTGTTTGCAGGACTGAGTTCACTATTTGCAGGGGTGAGTTCACTTTATACAGGACAAAGTTCAAGGTGTACTACTGCCAAGTTTCTTGAATTTAAGAGCCAAATTTATTGCTGTGCTGTGTTGTTTCAACACGAACAAGACAAATAGTAAAAGTTGAAAATAGTACAACCGCCCAATGGCTTCGGGATAGCAGCGGATAGCCCGGAACCCGAGGTACGAGGGTGAGGACTTGTAGCGAATAGCCCGACACCGCTGCTGATTGATACGCTACTGTTGACAGCCCCCCACATAAATAATATCGGTAAAACAAATAAGCACCTCTCTAAAGGTGCTTATTTTATTATTAAATGAATTGACGATATTAATATTTACCACCGTTGCGAACGGCTTCCATAAAAAATGCACCAAAAAATATGATATAAAAAATAATGATCAATAAAATAATAGCACCAATAACCAACCCAATGATAGAGCATATTCTGCCAGAGTTACTAGTACTTAAACTTGCTGGGGAATATACGCCAGGGTTATCGTTGTACAACCTACGATCTTTATTGGCTAATACTAAACCAATAATACCGCAAATAACACCTACAAAACCATAACAAAAACCACCAAGTATGGAAATAATACCAAGTACCAAAGAGGCCGTTGCATTGGGTAAATTAAGTTGTGGTTGATCGTTGGGGGTTAAATAATTTCGTTGATCCATTAGTAAGGAATTTAAAATGTTAGTTTATAAATGTAAGATAATATGATTATGCTAAAAATGAACAGCAATCCATATTTTAATAGCAACTGCTGTTGCACCACCGCCCAACGCTGGTTTACAACCACCAATAACAACCAAACGATAATAGGAATGAGTGCTGGATAGTACTGTACACTTTGCCACCACTGCCCTTGCAACAAAGCAATGGCACTGCGTTGCAACCCACAACTAGGGCATGCCACCCCAATTGTGCTTTTTACCAAACAAGGCAATTGGTGCTGCGTAAGCCATTGCGTTATGTTTAATAAAATGGTTTGCATACTGGCTATAATTTTAAAAAATCGCTACAACCCCTACCCCTCATTCATCATTCCTCATTCCTCATTCATAATTCCGCATTCATCATTCATCATTCATTAATAAGCCCTAGCAAATAACACCCTTTGCGTACTCGGATTACCCGTTAACACACAAACACCAGCTTCGGCTACATTATTTAATGGTATACAACGAATGGTTGCTTTTGATAGTTCTTTAATTTTTTCTTCTGTTTCAGGCGTACCATCCCAATGTGCTGCTACAAAACCACCCTTATTTTCTAACACATCCATAAACGCATCCCAACTATCTACAGGGGTAATATGTTCATTACGAAACGCTAAGGCGTTGTTGTACATATTCTGTTGAATAGTGGCCAATAATTGGTGTAAGTAGGTTGCTAATCCGTCCATTGAAACGGTTTCTTTGGCTTTGGTATCTCTACGGGCTACTTCTACTACATTATTTTCAAGGTCACGTAAACCCATGGCTACTCTTACAGGTACGCCTTTTAATTCGTACTCAGCAAACTTCCAACCTGGTCGTGCATTATCGCTATCATCGTACTTTACACGAACGCCCAATGCTTTTAATTCAGCAACCAAAGTAGCTACTTTACCATCAATAACTGGTTTGCTATCGTCGCCTTTATAAATAGGTACAATCACCACTTGTATAGGTGCAATTTTGGGTGGCATCATTAAGCCTTGATCATCGCTATGAGCCATTATTAACGCACCAATTAAACGGGTAGATACACCCCAACTGGTTGCCCATACATACGCTTGCTTGTTATTTTTATCGCTGAATTTTACATCAAAAGCTTTGGCAAAATTTTGTCCTAAAAAGTGGGAAGTACCTGCTTGCAGGGCTTTACCATCTTGCATAAGTGCTTCAATACAATAAGTATCTTCAGCCCCTGCAAAACGTTCGTTGGCTGTTTTTACACCTTTAATTACAGGTACGGCCATATATTCTTCTACAAAATCGGCATAAACATCAAGCATTTTTACAGTTTCTTCTACAGCTTCTTCTTTAGTAGCATGGGCTGTATGACCTTCTTGCCATAAAAACTCCGCAGTACGTAAAAACAAACGGGTACGCATTTCCCAACGTACCACATTGGCCCATTGGTTAATGAGGATGGGCAAATCACGGTAAGATTGAATCCAGCCTTTATATGTATTCCAAATAATGGCTTCGCTGGTAGGCCGTACCACTAATTCTTCTTCTAGCTTCGCCTCAGGGTCAACAATTAATTTGCCTTTATTGTTAGGGTCGCTTTTTAAACGGTAATGGGTTACCACTGCACACTCTTTTGCAAAACCTTCTGCATTGGTTTCTTCTGCTTCAAACAAACTTTTGGGCACAAACAAAGGAAAATAGGCGTTTACATGTCCGGTTTCTTTAAACATTTTGTCTAGCTGGTCTTTCATGTTTTCCCAGAGTGCATAGCCGTAAGGTTTAATAACCATACAACCCCTCACCGCTGAGTGATCGGCCAATTGGCTTTTTACCACAAGCTCATTGTACCATTGTGAGTAATCGTCGGCCCTTTTTGTAAGTTCTTTGCTCATAAAATTTGTATCTGTATAAAATCAAAATAAAGTTGCCTTATAGCAACGTTGTATAGTGGCGAAGATAACACTTGCTTATAAATTTAACGAACCACTTTTAAGGAAAATATATAGTGCAGCATGGATGGGTTGTTTTGTTCATCAAAAAATAGATACATAAATATACTTCTGCTGCTATCTTTGCCGCATGCAACATGATTTTATAAAGGCATTTAATGAACTTATTGTTACGAGGCGGTCTATTTTTCCTGATCAATTTGAAGCAGGTGCCACCGTTGACGATGCTGTTATTGAGCAAATTTTAACCAATGCCACCTGGGCGCCCAACCATGGTAAAACCGAGCCTTGGCATTTTACTGTTTTTACAGGTAAGGGGCTCGAAGTATTGGCAAAACACCAAAGCCAATTTTATAAAGACAATGCCGGTGATAACTACGTAGAAAGCAGGTACCAAAAACTACTGCAAAATCCTTTAAAAGCTTCGCATGTAATTGCTATACAAATGGTACGCACTACCACCAAAAACATTCCTGAAATTGAAGATATTGAAGCCGTAGCTTGTGCTGTGCAAAACCTTCATTTATCAGTACATGCCTATGGGTTAGGTGGCTACTGGACCACCGGAGGTATTACCTACAAACCAGCAGCTTGGTCGTTGTTGGGTATAGAACCACCCAACCAATTACTCGGCTTTTTTTACATAGGCAAAATTGCTACACCAAGCACCAATGCCAAACGCAAACCACTTGCCGAAGTAACACAATGGATACGATAAACTATAAAAATATTACCACTTTAAATATTACTACAAATGGATATTCAATTCAATAAAAACGAAGACGAACAAAAACTAGCTTGGAGCCAAGTGCAACGTCAATTGGAAAAAATTTATGAAGGTGGCGGTAAAAAAAGCATAGCCAAACAAAAAGAAAAAAACAAGTTGGTAGCAAGGGAACGCATTGCATATTTATGTGACCCTAATACGCCGTTTATTGAAATTGGTGCTTTTGCTGGCTTTGAAATGTATGAAGAACAAGGCGGTTGCCCTGCTGGTGGTACCGTTAGCGGTATTGGTTATGTAAGTGGCCGGCAATGTATTATTGTAGCCAACGACCAAACTGTAAAAGCTGGTGCTTGGTTTCCTATAACGGGTAAAAAGAATTTACGCATGCAAGAAATTGCTATGGAAAACCACTTACCCATCATTTATATTGTAGATAGTGCTGGTGTATTTTTACCGATGCAAGATGAAATTTTTCCTGATAAAGAACATTTCGGTCGCATATTTAGAAACAATGCCAAAATGAGTGCAATGGGCATTACCCAAATTGCAGCCGTTACAGGTGCATGTGTGGCAGGTGGTGCGTATTTGCCTATTATGAGTGATGAAACATTGATGGTAAAAGGTGCAGGCTCTATTTTTTTAGCAGGTCCTTACCTCGTTAAAGCTGCTATTGGTGAAGATATTGATGCAGAAACCTTAGGAGGAGCAGGCACACATAATGAAATTAGTGGTATTGCTGATTACCAATTTGATACCGAAGAAGCTTGTTTAGACCAAGTAAAACGCATTATCAGCAAACTAGGTAAACCAGCCAATGCAGGTTTTGATAGAATAACGCCTGTGTTACCTGCAAAAAACACCACTGATATTTATGGCGTTATTGCTGCAGATAACAGCAAACCTTATGATGTGTTAGATGTTATTAATTGTATTGTGGATGCTGATAGTTTCGATGAATTTAAAAAAGATTATGGCAAAACCATTACCTGCGGTTATGCTCGGGTAGATGGTTGGGCCGTGGGCATTGTAGCCAACCAACGCTTAATTGTAAAAAGCAAAAAAGGCGAAATGCAATTAGGTGGTGTTATTTACAACGATAGTGCTGATAAAGCAGCTCGTTTTATTATGAATTGCAACCAAAAGAAAATACCATTGGTGTTTTTGCAAGATGTAACAGGCTTTATGGTAGGCAGTCGCAGCGAACACAGCGGCATCATTAAAGATGGCGCTAAGTTGGTGAACGCAGTGGCAAACTCTGTAGTGCCAAAAATTACCATTATTACTGGTAACTCATATGGAGCTGGTAATTATGCCATGTGTGGTAAGGCCTACGATCCACGTTTTATTTATGCTTGGCCAGGCGCCAAAATTGCGGTAATGGGTGGCGAACAAGCAGCTAAAACCATGTTACAAATACAAGTAGGTGCCATGAAGGCAAAAGGACAAGAAGTGACACCCGAAGAAGAAAAAAATATTTTAGATAAAATAACAGCTAAATATGTGCAACAAACCAAAGCACAATATGCTGCGGCACGTTTGTGGGTAGATGCTATTATTGACCCTGCTCAAACAAGGCAAGTGATTAGTGAGGGTATTGCTGCAGCCAACCATAACCCTGATATTGCTGAATTTAAATCGGGTGTTTTTCAAGTATAAGTGATGGCATTTTTAACATTGAGAAAGGTTGCATGAGTAAAATATTATTATATACAGATGGTGCTGCTAGGGGCAACCCAGGGCCAGGTGGTTATGGGGTATTGTTGTTGTACGGACCACACCAAAAAGAATTATCTCAGGGCTTTAGGTATACCACCAACAACCGAATGGAATTATGGGCCATTATTGCTGGTTTACAAAGCATCACCAAAAAAGATATACCAGTACATATTTTTTCTGATAGTCAGTATGTGGTGAACGCTATTAACAAAGGTTGGCTCAACACCTGGATAAAAACCAATTTTAAAGGCGGTAAAAAAAATGCTGATTTATGGAAACAGTATTACGTACTAGCACAACAGTTTAACATCACTATACATTGGGTAAAAGGCCATGCAGATAACCCATATAACAATCGTTGCGATATATTGGCTACCACCGCTGCAGATGGTAAACAATTATTGATTGATAAAGTGTACGAAGAAGAAAACCAAATAGCTTAAATAACAAACAAAAAAGCCAACAATAATTGTTGGCTTTTTTAATAATATGAGTGGAGGGCTTAAGCAGCTTTTTTAACCAAAGTAGTTTTTGCCATAAGTACATAAGCACCAAAAAATACAGCTGCATAACATGCTGTTGCAAACAAACTCGTTTTTAAGAAAGGTAAGCCAGCAATCATATTTTCTACATAACCAGCAACTGTTTGTGGGTACATTTTATACACCGGGTTGCTAATAAAAAAGTTGGCCGTGTTTGATAATAAATAAAAACCTACACATGAACCCAAAACATAGCTCACCACAGTTGTGATATTTATTTTTTGTAAGTAACTTCCACAATAAGTAATACCAATTAATAAAGCATAGTTTACTAATTGCGACCAGCCATAAAACCCTGGTGCAATATTACATACCTCAAACAAAACATCTGATAAAAAAATGGCTGCAATGGGTATTAACAATGAAAAACGCTTATCGCTGATAACAGCACCGCCAAAAATAGACATTGCAATTAGTGGAGAAAAACTCACAGGGTATAACACTACTCTCGATAACGCTGCCGCAACAATCATGATAATGGCCACCGCTATAACTTTATTATTTTGTTTCATTTTTTTGTAAACTTTGATGCGAAAATAAAGAATAATTTGCTGATTGTATAACTAGAAATTATGGCTACCCACAATGAAACCGGAAAAACAGGCGAAAACCTTGCTGCTGCTTGGTTTACAAGCAACGGCTACAACATCATTCACCAAAACTGGCGTTATAAAAATTTAGAAGTAGATATTATTGCCCACCGCAACAACTGTTTACATTTTATTGAAATTAAAGCGACTACTACCCTAAAATTTGGGCATCCTGAAACGAAAGTAACACCCAAAAAAATAAAACACCTTATTGATGCTTCTGAAGCTTATTTGTACCAATACCCTCAATGGCAGCGCATTCAATTTGATGTGTTGGCCATCACCATCTTACCCAACAGCAACCCACAATATTTTTATATTGAAGATGTTTATTTGTGAAGCGTTAATGTAGCTACTCGATCTTTTAATTTTTGAACCATTAAAAATGTAGCCGGACAGTAATCTAAGTTTTGTTTGTGTACATGAGCATATTCTTCAAACTTCTTTTTTGATAAATGTGGAAACCCAGCACAATCCGCCGGACGAACTTCGTATATACTGCACATGTTGGTTTGTTTATTTAAAAACTGGCAAGGCTGTTTTACATTAACCCAATCGTTATTTTTATCTTTCAACAACCACTGTTCTTTAAATGCATCAACAGTTTGGTTAAAATGTGCTGCAATACGCTTTAAATCTTTTGCAGTAAAAGTAGGTGTCATTTTTTTACAACAATTGGCACATGAGGTACAATCAACTTGCTGCCATACTTCTGCCGCCACAATGGGCGTTAATTGATCAATTTTTGGCGCAGGTGTTTTTTCCATCTTATTTAGAAAGCTACGGTATGTTTTGCGATGGATGGCTAATTTTCTTTTAAACGAACGTAAATTTACAGCAAGCATATGTTTGATTGAAAGTTGAAATTGTTGCAGCAACGAAAATAATGTTTAATAGTATTGAAAAACCAAGTTTTTAAAAAACAAACAAAGCAATGTGGGTAGGTTATAAAAAAGGTTATAAAGCATGGCTGCAATTAGAGAAATCGTTGCAAGAAAATTCTGTTATGGCCTACCTACATGATGTGAATTTACTTACAACTTTTTTACAACAACAGCACCACAACAGCTCCCCCGAACAAATTACTTTACAACATTTAGAAGCTTTCACTAAATGGATACATGGGCTGGGCATCAGCAATACATCACAAGCCAGAATAACATCTGGCATTAAAAGTTTTTTTAAATATTGCTTGATTGAAGATATTATTAAAATTGACCCTTCTGCATTATTAGAAGCACCAAAGAGCAGCCGTAAATTACCCGACACTTTATCATTTGAAGAAATTGAACGCATTATTGGTGCTATTGATTTAAGTAAACCAGAAGGCGAACGTAACAGAGCCATGCTTGAAACCCTTTACAGTTGCGGCTTACGTGTTAGTGAACTCATCAATTTAAAAATTAGTTGTTTGTATTTAAACGAAGGTTTTATAAGGGTAATTGGTAAAGGCGATAAAGAACGATTGATACCTATTGGTAGTGATGCTATCAAATACATTAACATATACCACAACCATGTACGTAATAAACAACCTATAAAATTAGGGCAAGAAGATATATTGTTTTTAAACAGAAGAGGTAAACAACTTACTAGGGTAATGGTATTTTTAATGTTGAAAGATTTGGCCATAAAAGCAGGCATTGCAAAAACAATTTCGCCACATACTTTCAGGCATTCATTTGCAACTCATTTAGTAGAAGGTGGCGCAGATTTAAGAGCCGTGCAAGAAATGTTAGGGCATGAAAGTATTACCACTACTGAAATTTATACCCACCTCGATAAAACTTTTTTGAGAACAACCTTGCAACAATTTCACCCAGCATTTAAATAATGCTAAAAGGTTTTGGCCGCTACATCATGTGGTTTAACTGCTTCAATATCTGCAACGTTTACTTTTACTTTATGGCGATAATTTTTAAATAAGCTTTGCCATTTTAATTGCAGTACGCCCAAAATACCTTCTTTTATTATGCCTTTATTCATTTTACTGGCACCGAGTTTTCTATCTTTAAAAGTAATGGGTACTTCTACAATATTGAAACCCAACTTCCATGCAGCAAATTTCATTTCAATTTGAAAAGCATAGCCCACAAAACTAATGGCATCTAAATTAATGGTGCTTAACACTTCAGCCGTATAGCAAACAAAGCCAGCAGTAGGGTCTTTAACGGGCATAAAAGTGATGATACGTGTATAAAGTGATGCTCCTTTTGATAAGGCGATTCTGTTCATTGGCCAGTTTTCAACAGCGCCATTTTTAATATACCTTGAGCCCACAGCTACAGCAGCACCATCAACACAAGCTTGTTGCAAACGAATTAAATCTGAAGGGTTATGAGAAAAATCAGCATCCATTTCGCAAATGAATTGATACCCATTTTTCAACGCCCATTTAAACCCATGTATATAAGCAGTACCTAAACCAAGCTTGCCTTTACGCTCTTCTAAAAATAGTTGATTGGGGTATTGGTTGAATAATGATTTTACAATTTGTGCTGTACCATCTGGTGAACCATCATCAATAATTAATATATGGAACGATGCATTTAATGCCATTACTGCGGCAATAATAGCTTCTATATTTTCACGTTCGTTGTATGTTGGTATAATAACTACTTTCTTCAAAAAAGAATATTAACTTTTAAGGGGATATTCAAAAATAATTAAATAATATAAAGTGTGTCGTTAAATATTGTAAAAACTTACTTTTTTAAAAGAGTCCTATTAAAAATTTCGGTGAGTTTCTTTTTGGTGTGCATAGCAAAGTCGCCCCTCATCATCCAATCATAATACTGTGGCTCTTTCCTCAACACATCTTCAACAGACATTCCTTTGTATTTACCAAAGTTAAACACTTCAACACCTTTATCGTTAAAACTAAACCTACGGGCATAGTCTACAATTTTTTCTTCGCCAATACAAGCTAAAATGCTATCTACAGAATTACCTAGCTTATCATATTTTTTTAGTTGTGCTTCTAATACCTCTATTGTGGCATTAATATCAGCCTCTGCACTATGAGCATCCACCAAAGTTTTATTGCAGAAAAATTCATACGCTGCAGATAAGGTACGTGGCTGCATGGTATAAAAAATATGCTGTACATCAACCATACGGCGATTGGTTAAATCTACCTCTAAGTCTGCCCTTAAAAACTCTTCCATCAACATAGGTATATCAAAACGGTTGCTGTTGTAGCCTCCAAAATCACAGTTATCTAAAAACTGTTTTACTTCGTTTGATATTTGTTTAAATGTTGGTGCATCTTTTACCATATCATCCGTAATACCATGTATTTCGCTTGATGATGCAGGTATGGGCATTTGTGGATTGATGAGCCTACGCTTGGTAATACGAGTACCATCAGTATTAATTTTTACGATGGCTAATTCAACAATACGATCGGTTGAAAGGTTAACGCCTGTGGTTTCTAAATCAATAAAAGCAATGGGACGGGTTAGTTGTAACATACTTGTTCGTGGTTAATGGTGTTGTTTATTGTTGCAATATACATATTTGGTGAAAACTTAAGTTACTGCTAATATTTAATTGTAATGATGTTTGGGTTAAATGTTTAATTTATATTTGTAATAATTGTTTCAATTTTACGTTAAAGGCCTATCATTGTTGATATTATACCATCACAAAGTGTTTTAAATACATTTTTGTAAAATAAATGAAATAGGCATATTGAACATTTAAAATTTAAAAAAATGAAAAAGATTGTTGTAACATCAATGTTGTTGTTTGCTTTAGGGGCAATTATAACGAGTTGTGGTAGTAGTAGAAAAACAGGCTGCCCTAATAACCAAGGAATTGTACATTAATAAAAAAAATTATGAACTGGATTGATTTGCATGATATTGCTGGGATAGAAACCATTAAACAAAAAAGTAACGAAAAGGCACAAGTTATTTTTAAACATAGTACACGTTGCTCCATTAGTAGTATGGCTAAAAGTAGGTTAGAAAGAGCCACAACACCTGATGGTATTGATTTTCATTATTTAGATTTAATTGCCCACCGTGATGTATCTGCAGCCATTGCTGATACGTTTGATGTACAACATGAATCGCCTCAAATATTAATTATTAAAAACGGTACTTGTATTTTTGATGAAAGCCATAATGCAATAGATATGGATGAAATTGTAGAACAAGCGACTGTTTAAACAAATATTTACTAAAAAAACAACCCGTTAGTTAAGTTACTAACGGGTTTTTAATTTTTACAAAAAATTAAAAATATGTTACATGATTACGCTCTACACTTAGGCTATCATTTGAATATATTTACCCAATACAATACTTAACAGCCTATGTTAATATGAATTGTTATTACAACTATTGTTTTTAATTATTTGAAAGTTTCGCTATCACCTTACACAAAAACGTATTGTTATTTTTTAATGCGGCAATGAATCTCTCCACAAACCATACACCCAAGTACCCAATAAAGCACTTAATAAAGTAACGATAATAACGGTGGCACCTGTACCAATTTGTGCGTATAATGGTCCCGGACAAGCTCCCGTTATAGCCCAACCCAAACCAAATATTAACCCACCATACACTTGTCCTTTATTGAATTTTTTATCATGAAAAACAATGGCTTCACCATCAATCGTTTTAATATTGAATTTTTTAATCAACCAAACCGAAAGCATACCCACCACTACAGCACTACCTATAACACCGAACATGTGAAAAGATTGTAATCGGAACATTTCTTGAATTCTAAACCAGCTAATCACTTCTGATTTCACAAAAACGATTCCGAATAAAAGTCCTACCAATAAATATTTAAGAAGATGATACCATTTTTGTGTGACAGTGCTTTCATTGATACAAATGCTATCGAGTGAACGTATTGCTGCATCAGATTGAGACGTTGTGTTTATTTGCATAAAATTTTTTAAAGTGATAATATAAAAGGTAACAGTAAATGAGTCATAATAAAGCCACCCAACATAAAGCAACAGGTAGCCACAAGCGATGGCCATTGCAAGGTAGATAAGCCCATAATGGCGTGCCCACTTGTACAGCCACCTGCGTAACGAGTACCAAAGCCCACTAAAAATCCACCTACAACCATCATTACAAAACCTCTCATGGTTAATAAAGCTGGCCAATTAAAAATTTGTGTAGGTACCAACCCTTTATAATCTGTAATGCCGTAATGCCATAATTCGTTGGCTAATGATGCATTTACAACCACTGGATTAGGATTGGCTAATAATTGAACAGCAATGATGCCTCCTATAAAAATACCCAACACAAAGAATAAATTCCAACTTTCTTTTTTCCAATCGTATTTAAAAAAGGGAATATTAGCTGGTACACATGCAGCGCATATATGCCGTAATGACGAACTAATACCAAATGATTTATTACCGATTATTAATAAGGTAGGCACTGTTAGTCCTATCAAAGGGCCAGCAACATACCATGGCCAAGGTTGTTTTATGTATTCAAAAACGTTCATTTTACATTTTTATATTCTTTACAAAAGCAACAACATCAATACAAAACATTTAATAAAATATTTTATACATTTTAATATGCCTATTGTTAACCAAAATTACTTTTTTTATAAGCTTATTAAATAAAATTGCCAATAGAAAGATTATCTATTGGCAATAAAAAATTATTTAAAAACCTAGTATACCTTTTCACCTTTTTTTAGCCATATGCCCCAGGTTTTGCTGTATGCATGTACTTTGTTGGTAGCAGCACCCGTAACATCAACAACCGTATGATTGGTGTTTTTCCATTCAAAAATGCCACCATATAAATTACTCACATTGGTAAAACCATTGTTCAATAACTGTTGCGTAATTTTTTCACTACGATAGCCTACGGAACAATATACAATGATAGGTGTATCTTTTTTAAAAGATGCTACCCTACTCAAGCTAAAATCATTGTAACCAACCCAAGTAGCATTTTTTATATGACTTACTTCAAACTCGTTTTTTTCTCGTGCATCGAGGTAAACAATATTTGTATTGCTCGTATCTATTTGCAATACGCCAACCTCTTTTACTTTGTGTGATAATAAAGTATGCAACACTGCATTGTACATTTTACTTTTCACCATTTGAGCCATTGTAGAAAAATATATAAAACCTGTAATAAGTAGTACCGAAGCAATTTTTACTAAAAAATACGAACGCTTTTTAATTTGCATATACTGAAACAATTAAACAAACTACGATAGTTTTTCCATTACCTCCATTTGCGACTCAATAACCCTTCCCGTATCAGCCGGTGGTTCATGCTGCCAATTTTTATTATAGCCTACAAAAAATGACAACCACACCCTTCTTGCTAAGCGCATTAACCAAGGTTGTAAAGCAATTAATAAAAATGCATTGAAGCCAAGCCAATAAAAAATTCGATTATCATATAATGACAAACCAACAATAACCCACCATGCAATAAATGAAGCTACTGATATGGCTACTGTTAATGCATAACTCACATAACTTGAGCCGTAATAAAAACCTACCTCAATTTCTGAACGTTGCATACAAGCCGGACAATGCTCATGCATACGCATGAACCCCTTGGTGTATGCTGATTTTGTTACAAACAAATTACCAGTTCTACAACGTGGGCATTTATTTGATAACATGGCAATTATGTAATTCATACAATTGATTTAGGTGAGAACAGAAAATAACAACATGCAAATTTAAAAATTAAAAACAGTAATGCTGATTATAATATTAATGAACCAAGTTTTAAATAGCTATTTAACAGAAAAATCCTAATATGAAAAGCAGTAATGAGCCTCCTTTGATATTTGCTTATTTGAATTTTAAATTTAGCGAAATGATATTGGCATTCATATCTATACTTTTTTGATAATGCCCGTAACGCAACTCAAGCATGCTGAAGTGCTGCAAACCAAAAACACCTGTTGGTGGTACTAAACGTATACCAGCACCATAAAAATTACTACTGAATTTTGATAAATCATAATTGCTAGTGTAATATTGATTAGCAGCCGTGTGTGTTTGGTAGGCGGCAAAATATTTTGATGCTGTTTGATTATAGTACCTGTAAAAAGGTGCTACCGATATAAATGGAGTAATTTTTATTGGTACTTCAATATTGGCAGTATTAGATTGAATGCCCCAATTATCAGTGTAATAACGGTAATACGTTCTAATGATAAATTTATCACTCAAAAAATAATTTGCCCTAAAACCGAGTGGAAATTTGGTACGTGCATCCGGCAATTTTTCTTGATGAACAGAACCATCTTTAAAATACACCCTGTAAAAAGGCAAACTTAAAAAACCGTTTTGAGTTACCGCATCAGCCAATAAAGCAAAGTGAAATTTTTGATTTACGATTTGTGCATATGATAATGAACCAGCAAAAGTATTACGAGCAGCAGTACCATAGTTATAATCATCACCACGACCACCACCTGCTGGTCGTAACTCAATAGGTGTAACCAACTTTACCTGGTCAAGATAGGTTTGCAACTTTGCAGAAAACTCACCATTTTTATTCTTAGTTTTTTTGGCGAATAATACATTTGCTCCAAATGATTGGTAATCAAATTCTGTAGATGATGATGCTCCAACGGTAAAGGTGGTTCCTTTATTTTCGTTTTCAACACTCCAACTTACAGAAGGGTAAAAACGAGTATCAGCATGCGATGCAGAAGAATTTACTTTTAAATCAACTCTATCTGATGATGCCGAGGTATAGTGATCAATACCAATTTCACCTGTAAAAGTTTGCTTACGAAACTTTTTATCATAACGGTAAAACTTAACATCAAACACATTGGCAATATCAGTTAATTTTTGTGAACCTATACCACCTGTTACGGCAGCATTATTACCATCTTGTTGATAATAACTGGATACTAAATTGGCTTCCTCAAATTTTAATTTACGGCTTTTATAGCCAGTACTATCTGCAATAGTTTGTGCTTGTGTATGTAACAAAGCAAAAACAGCTGCAGCAGTAAAAAGAATTTTTTTCATGTTACATTTTTATGCTTGTCATTATTTTAGTTACAGCCACAACCACCACCGCTTTTACCAGCATTAGCGCCAGAAGCTCCTTCACGATAGCCTTGAAAACTCAGTTCAGATTTTTCAATTTTTCGATTGCCTAATGTCATTTCGCCATCATTCAATTTATTTTTTTGATATTCTTTTACGGTGGTACATGACACCATCGCTGTAACCATCATAGTAGCAAAGCCAACCCATTTTTTTATTTGCATAATTGTTAGTTTAGGTGAATATTTTTTGATGTATAGATGTTGTTATCATCAGTAATAATGATACACTCCAAATGATGAATTTGGTTAATTAAATGTAAACCAGCATTAACGCCCATTATGGTAACAGGGGTTGCCAATGCATCGGCCAGTTCAGCATTTGGACTAATAATGGTTACGCTTTTGATTCCGTTAACTGGCAAACCAGTACGTGGGTTAATGGTATGGGAATATTTTTTACCATCAATTATTACAAACTTTTCATAATTACCCGATGTAGCAATAGCCATATTGCTTAGTTGCAAGTGCGACAAAGGCACATGTGGCATATCGGGGTTAGCAATACCGACCCTCCAAGGTTGTCCGTTAGCTTGAACACCCCATGTAGTTAAATCGCCTGATGCATTTACGATACCACTTGTTACACCGTTTTGTATTAATAATTGCTTGGCCATTTCAGCAGCATAGCCTTTACCAATGCCACCAAAACCAATTCGCATACCGGCTTCTTTTAAAAAAATGGTTTGTTGTTCTGCATCAACGATTACGTTTTTGTAATTGATTAATCGAACCATGGATGCTGCTGTTTTAGCATCTGGCAGGGCAGCCATTGTTTTATCAAAATTCCATAAGCTTTTATCAATAGAACCATAAGTGATATCAAAAGCACCATCTGTAAGCGCTGAAATTTTTAATGAACGTTGTACCAAGCCCAACATTTCGGCACTTACTTTTATAGGATGTTGGCCTGCAGCTTCGTTAATTTGGTTGGTTTCACTGGTTGCTTTAAATGTACTTAATAGGTTTTCTATTCTTTGAATTTCGGCAATGGCTTTTCGTATATTTTCATGTGCCCATTGTTCATCATCAGCCACAACGGTTATCTCAAAATGATTACCCATTAGTTTTTGAGCAAGTTTAAATTCTTGCAAACCAACCAACGTGTTATTAGTAGCCATCGCAAATAGTTTTTACAGTATGTGCAAATTGTGTAGCATTTTGATTGGGTATACCATCCCAAGTTTTAATGACTTTACCAGCAGGAGTAATTAAAACTGTGAAAGGAAATTTGCCTTGGGGATTATATTTTTCAGCCAACATTTCATTTTGCTGTACCACTGCAGCCGGTAATTGATGTTTTTTACTCCGAGGAAAATCTGCATTTACCATTACCAATGTAGTATCTGCCATGCTTAAGAAACCTGCATCAGCAAAAATTTCTTTATGCATTCTAATGCAGGGTACACACCAATCAGACCCAGAAAAATTCAATAAAATAAGTTGTTTTTTTTGTTGTGCAGTTTGTGTTGCCTTTACAAAATCTGGCTCCCATGTAGTGAATGAAAAGAGCAAAACAGCTACACAAACAGTTGTTAATAGCTTCATGGATTTTATATTTATAATTGAAAATTAAAAAACATACGAATGCTATTTCTTGTAAAGACATCACATCTTTATACAAAATTTAGATTGTAACATTAAACAGAATTAATGAGGTATTTGGTTAAACAAATGTTGTAGACGAATGTTTAACAATTAAAAAATGATACCCTTTACTCTTCGTCTTTATTTTTCAATTTCATTAATAGTGTATACGCCCCTTTGGTCACAATTTTTGATTGGCCAAAATCAGCTGCATTAGATATAGCAACAAAACCATTTTCTTTGATACCCAAGGTTACTGCTGTTAAAGTAAATTGCTGTGCACTATTGGCTACAAACACATAATTTTTTCCTTCAAAATTTACAACTGCTTCTTCTGGCAAAGCATTGTTTACATTCGTTGCTACCTCAATAGCAGCATTCATATACATGCCTGGCATGAGCGTCTTATCGTATTTTTCGAAATGACAATGTACTTCTGTAATGCCCTCATTGGTGATATCTTTACTAATTAAAATAATTTCACAATCGTATAAAACGTTGGGGTTATTGTTAGCATAGGCTTTTAATTTTTGCCCAATAGCCAACTGTGCAATATCTTTTTCGTAAATTTTTAAATTGAGGTGTATATCAGTAGGATCAATCAATTCAAATAAAACATCAGCAGGGTTTACATATTTACCAATATTAACATTTACCTTACTTACATAGCCATTAATAGCACTGTAAATATTGATACTGTTGCTAATACTTGTGGCGGTTACATTAGCAGGATTAATATTGATCAACCTTAATTTTTCTGACAAAGCATTCATTGCAATTTGTTGCATACTTACTTCTGCCTGTGCTTGTTGCGTTACTTTATCGCTACTAGCTTGGTTTTCATTTAACGCTTTTTGTCGGTTATACTCTAGCTGTGCAAAATGTAATTTTGATTTTGCAACGAGGTAATCTTGTTGCAGTTGTACATACTGAGGATCTTGCATGGTAGCAATAACTTCACCCTTGCTCACATGCATACCAGGCAATAGTTTGGTTGTTTTTAAATAGCCACCTAGCGGAGCTGAAACGGAAACCATATTTTGTGGAGGCACATCAATTTTACCATTTACATTAACCACAGTGGCAATATTTTTTGAACTGAAAGTACCCATTTCAATTTGAGCATTTTTGAGTTGTGCAGGCGTTAGTGTTACCACATTTTCTGGTGCTGCTGGCTCCATAGTATCGGGAGCTGATTGTTTATTGCTACATGCATTTATTAGTAATGCTAAGCCTAAAATAATATATAATGATTTCATTTTATTGTTTTAAATAATGATAAAACTGTTTCAAAAATTATAATGAAGCAGTGAGGTATTGCAACGTTATTACAGCATCGTTGTATGCTTTAACAGCACTCGTATACTGGTTTGTAACTACAAAACATTGGTTAATGAGTTGTACAAAATCTAAGTAATTAATATCGCCACTATTAAATTGCTTTAAAGCAGTACTGTATATCAGTTGGTTATTTTTTAAAATACCATTTTCAAACTCAGCTAACAACTCCATTGACTTTTTATATTGCTCCATGGCTGTTTTTAATTGAAGTTGTAAAGCTGCTTTTTCAGTATTAATAGTAGCATCTACAACAGTTTCATTAAACTTACTGGCTTTTACTTTTGCTTTTTGTGCTGCATTAAATAGGGGAATACCCAGCCCAACTTGTACTGAATTAAAGCGTTGCGATGCGGTGTACAATTTATTATCGGCCCCTACCCCTCTAATACTTCCATTGCTGTAACCTAACAATAAATCAGGCGCCAACTTTGATTTTTCAACTGCCGTTACAGCCGTTTGAATTTTCTTTTGTTGTGCTAACAATTGCAAATAAGGAGTGGTGCCAATGGCAGTATCTATTAACACAATAGCAGGTGCTTTGTAAGGAGCCGTTGGCATATACAATGTATCTGTTTGTAATAAATATTGCAGTTGAAACTGTGCAATATGTAAAGCTTGCGCTACTTGATTGCGTTGCGTTTGTATGGCTGCATATTGATTTTGAAAAGTTGCCTTTTCTAAGATATTACTTTCACCTTTTTGCAAACGTAAAGTGGCTTTATTTAACAGTGCTTGGTACATACTATCTGCACTTGCCAATGTTTGTTGTTGTTGTTGCAAATACAAATACTCATAAAATGTAGTAGCTACTAATTTTTTAATTTCTACTTCTTTTGCAGTTTTTGAAAGTTTACTCAAATCCCACTCAGCGGTCAATAATTGCTGTTGCTTTTTATATACTATGGGAAAATTGAGCGTTTGTGTTATCGCAAATTTAGTATCAGTAAAAGAACTGTTTATTTGTCCAACATCTGCTAACACATTGGTATTGGGGATGATGTTTGCTGTTTTCATCATCATACCTGCATAGGTAATTTTTTGCTGTGCTTCTTTTAAAAGCAAGTTATTATTTACAGCAATTTGTGTAGCCGTTTTTAAATCAATTGGCTGTTGAGCCTGCACATAAGTTGAAAACAATACAAGGCATAATAACGCTGTTATTTTTGATAATTGTTTCGGTTTTGCACCCAAACCATTTTCAAAAATGATGTACAAAATCGGCAGTACAAACAAGGTTAAAAAAGTAGCAATCATTAAACCACCAATTACTACAGTTGCTAAAGGACGTTGTACTTCAGCACCTGCACCATTGCTCAATGCCATAGGTAAAAAGCCCAATGATGCTACAAAAGCAGTCATTAAAACAGGTCGCAAACGTACCGTTGTTCCTTTAACAACTACGGCCAATAAATTTTTCATACCACTTAATTTTAATCGATTAAATTCTGCAATTAATACAATACCATTTAATACGGCCACACCAAAGAGTGCAATAAAACCTACACCAGCACTGATACTAAAGGGCATGCCCCTTAGTGCTAAAAAAAAGATACCGCCAATGGCTGATAGTGGAATGGCTGTGTAAATAAGTAAGCCTTGCTTTACTGATTTAAAAGCAAAAAACAACAAAATGAAAATGAGCAGTAATGAAATGGGCACTGCTATCATTAACCTTGCTTTGGCTTTATTGAGGTTTTCAAAACTGCCGCCATAGGTAATGTAATAACCAATTGGTGTTTTTAATTGAGCATTTACTTTTTGTTGTAATTCCGTTACAATACTTTGTACATCTCTACCTCTTACGTTAAAACCCACTACAATTCTACGTTTAGCATCTTCTCGTTGAATTTGATTAGGACCATCTTTTATGGACACAGTTGCTAATTGTCTTAACGGAATTTGATTACCATTGGGCGTTGGAATCAATAAATTTTGAACATCTTCTAATTGTTGTTTTTGAGAAGCATCTAAGCGAACCACTAAATCAAAACGTTTTTCATCTTCAAAAACCAGCCCGGTTGATTGGCCAGCAAAGGCGGTATTGACAACATTGTTAATGGCTTCAATAGATAAATTATATTGAGCAATTACAGGCCGATTGTATTCAATAATAATTTGTGGCATACCTGTAACCGTTTCAACATATAAATTTTTTGTACCGGCAACGGTGTTAACAATCTTTCCTAACTTTTCTGCGGTGGCGGCCAAACTATCTAAATTTTCACCAAAAATTTTACACACTACATCTTGCCTTGCCCCTGTCATCAACTCATTAAAACGCATTTGAACAGGGTATTGAAAACTAGCGGTGATGCCTGGTACATCTTGCAAAGCTTTACTCATTTTTGCAGAGAGGTCATCAAAATTGGTAGCGGATGTCCAGTATTTTTTATCTTTCAACACCACCATCATATCACTAGCTTCCATCGGCATCGGATCGGTGGGTACTTCCCCACTTCCTATTTTAGTCACTACTTTTTCAACCTCAGGAAAACGAGTCTTTAAAATATGAGCAGCCTTTTGGGTATAGTCGATGGTGGTATTTAAATTACTACCCGTTAATACCCTTGTATCAACAGCAAAATCCCCCTCTTCTAAAGCAGGAATAAATTCGCCCCCTAAAGAGGTTAACACAACGACCGCCAATACAAACAAACCCACCACAGCACCTAAAATAATGGTAGGTATGCGTAATACTTTCAGCAAAACTTTTTGATAAGTACGCTCAATGGCTGCCATTAATCTATCTGAAAAATTTTGTTTATGTGTCGTTTTTTTACTTAATACCAACGCACTCATCATCGGTATATAAGTGAGCGATAAAATAAATGCACCTAATAAAGCAAAGGCAACCGTTTGAGCCATTGGTTTAAACATTTTGCCTTCAATACCTTGTAACGTAAAAATGGGTAGGTATACAATTAAGATGATGATTTGTCCAAACACAGCGCTGTTCATCATTTTACTGGCAGATTGTGTTACTTGATGATCCATTTGGGCAACCGTTAACGTATTGCTGCTGTTCTTTTTTTGATGCATGAGTTGGTGCATCACCGCTTCTACAATAATGACAGCACCATCTACAATTAAACCAAAATCTAACGCACCCAAGCTCATTAAATTACCACTCACACTAAATAAATTCATCATACTAATAGCAAATAACATCGCCAATGGAATTACGGATGCTACCAATAAACCTGCCCTAAAATTGCCTAAAAACAATACCAATACAAACACTACAATTAACGCACCTTCTAATAAATTTTGTTCAACAGTACTGATAGCATTGTTTACCATTTTAGTTCTATCTAAAAATGGCTCAAGCACAATACCTTCTGGCAACGTTTTTTGTATTTGTGTAACCCGTTCTTTTACTTTTTTGATTACCTCACTGCTATTAGCGCCTTTCAACATCATTACAATGGCGCCGGCTACTTCACCTTCATCGTTATAGCACATTGCACCATACCTTGTAGCATAACCAATTTTAACTTCAGCAACATCCCTCACCATTAAGGAGGTACCTTCAGAATTTTGCTTGATAGCAATATTTTCTATATCCGTTTTATTGGTAATTAAACCTTCACTTCGTATAAATAAAACGGTAGGACCTTTTTCAATATACGCCCCACCTGTATTTTGATTATTAGCAGCAATTGCTTTAAATACATCATCAATACTAATATGATAGCTATTTAATTTATTGGGGTTGATGGCAATTTCATATTGCTTTAATTTACCGCCAAAACTACTTACTTCGGCAACACCTGGTACGCCGAGTAATTGGCGTCTAATAATCCAATCTTGAATAGTACGTAACGCAGTAGCATCATATTGTTGCTCGTACCCTTTTTTAGGTTTAACTACATATTGATAAATTTCACCCAAGCCCGAACTAATTGGCCCTAAGGTGGGCGTACCCACGCCTTTTGGTATTTGACTTTGCACTTGTTGTAAACGTTCCGCCACTTGTTGTCGAGCCCAATACACATCAATAGCATCATCAAAAACAATAGTAACTAGCGATAAACCAAAACGAGAAAAACTTCTTATTTCATGAATACCTTCTATGTTACTATTTACTTGTTCAATGGGGAAAGTTATCAAACGTTCTATATCTGTTGCACCCAATGCAGGTGCTGTTGTAATTATTTGAACTTGATTATTGGTAATATCTGGCACTGCATCAATAGGTAATTTGGTGGCTTGGTAAATACCCACACCAATTAAGGCCAATACAAATAAACCAATGATGAGTTTATTCCTCACGGAAAACTCAATTATTTTTGTAAGCATACAATCGTAAAACTTTAAATGATTAATTAATACACGGCGTTACCTCACTTTTGTACATACAAAGCGGTAACATTATAGTTATTAATTAAGCCGATTTTGGAGGCTGCCATATAGCAGCTAAATAAGAAGAAGTGAAATGTTGATCAACAGGAACTATAAATTTTTGCTCCAATATTTTTACAGATTTCTGAATAGTAAAATGATTGACCAACGGTACAAAATCTTGCAGGGTACAACCCATACAAGCGGTATGTGTTTTAAAGGGCAGTTGCATGTCTCTATCATAGTCCTTATCTTTCGGAGAACCATTTAAATAATGCATGGTTAAAAAAGCAGTCCATGATATAGTTGGATTTTCTTTTTTGTGTTCAAAAAAATGTTGCACCACCACAGGTAATTTACAAAGCTCAATTGCTTCGGTAGAAGCGAATAGATACATTGAAAGAAATAATATGGTGGTAATTTTTTTCAGATGCATAAAATTATGCATTTTTTTAGAAAGCAACATCAATCATTTTTGTTTCTGCCAACCTCATTTGGGTACAAAAGTGGTAATGCATCGCTTTGCCAATAAGCTTTTGTGGCAACATCCATTATACTCAATTTGCCTTTAAATGCTGCACCTGTATCAACATTTATAATATTACCCACTTGCATAGGCGTTGTACAATCGTTGTAAGTAGTGGGTGTATGACCCATAAATATTTCGCTGTACAATTGCATTCGTGTTGATAAAACTGGTTTAGTTTGAGGCCCTATACCATTTAACTTAATGGCTTCGTACCAGAGTGTACGATCCCATTTTTCAGGAGCTGTAGTAAAATCAGTCGTTACATTTTGCCCTTCAGTAAAACCGGCATGTATAAATAAACGATTAGCTTCATCTATATAAAAGTATGGCAGGGATTTAAAAAACTGAAGATGCGCTTGCATGGTTTCAAATGTATAGTCTTTATAACTCTGCATAGTTTCAGCACCACCGTGTTGAACCCAAGTTTCATTAGCTATACCTGTTGCCAGCCACTGCTCACACCACCAATCGTGGTTACCTTTAATAAAAATACATGGTTGTTGTGTTGCCAATTGCATCACAAAATCAACTACTGGCGCTGCTTCGCTCCAACCATCAACATAATCGCCTAAAAAAATGAGGGTATCATGGGTGTTAATAGGCGCTAATTGTAATACCTGTTGCAATGCCTTTAAACCTCCATGTATATCGCCAATTACAAAAGTTTTAGCCATGTACTGTACCTTGAGTATACTGTTATTTGCAGCAAAAAAGATGCTGTTATGATATTCAAAGTTACGTTACACAAATTTTGTAAATGAGGTTCGTACATTTTATTTGTACAAACCTCATATGTTTATTTTATTGTGTTGCAGGTGCAGCATCAGTAGTAAAAATATCTCTGTGCATTTTCCATTTACCATCTTCCATTTTCCACACCACTACAAATTTTCCTTTATCTAAACTTTTATTTTCAGCTCCAAGTAATTCATACTGTCCGGTTTCAACTACTACTTCAGGCCCACCCATTACCTCTTCTGTTGTTAAACGAATATTTTGTACTCCCATACCTTGTGCTCCTTTAAAAAACATACCAATTGCCTGACTGCCGCATAGTTTAGGTGCATTTGCTGGCATAATACAGCCATCTTTTGTGTACTTACTAATAAATAAACTCGAATCTGCTTTTGCAAAACCTTCGCCATAGGTTTTGTTACTTTCTGCAATGGCCATTTTAGCACTATCTAAACTAAATGTTGGGGTAACAACCGTTTTTTGTGTTTCGTTATTACAAGATGCCATAACCAATGTTACCATCGAAATAAATAATAATTTTTTCATGATGTTATTTTTAATTCAAATCTATATTATGCAAATAATTATTATGTACCCAGCAGTGGGTATATTTTCCTTATCGGTTTCTTCGCAGCAACGTCTCTGCCCTTGCAGGACGTTGCGTCAATATCTCCACTAACTTCTTTAAAAAACGAAAACCTTCTCTTATCGGTTGGTGTCATCACCAACCGAAACCATTAAGTAAAAAAACCTCAAAATTATTTGCGTTTCACTTTTAGCAAGTTCTTTAAAAATACTATTTTCAACAAATGAATCACAACCCCTATAAGCGCCAAGGACAGATGGATTATTTACAGTCCTACTTCTACACCGATACTATCATTGGACATAAACATTTATTACAAGATGATGGATTCAAAATGATTGTTGTTGATTCTTGGAAATATCTAATAGCGCAGGTGAAGATAAAAATCTATGATTATGTCATAATACCAAACCATATCCATCTCCTATGGCAAATGTTAGCATTGAATGGAAAGGAAAGCCCAGCAGGAAGTTTTGCTAAATTCACAGCTCATTTTTCTTACGCAACGTCCGGCAAGGGCCGAGACGTTGCTGCGAAGGAGGAATATCCGTGGAGTAGTACTAAATTTTATGAACTTGGTATTGACGAATTTGGAATTGTTACTGATTATAGAGATTAAGATGGAAGTACTGATTTCGGTTGGTGAGGACACCAACCGATAATGAAATGATTGGATTGACTACATAGCTAGGGAAAAACTTGTAAATTTAAATGACCCAATTCAACAAAGTACAAAAACTGCAATATTAAATTCACCAACAGGGTTTATTAAAAAGTATATCGCTGCTGTTGATAAAAATACTGGTGTATTGAAATTTTTAAAATTAGGTTCATCTTTTTAGATATGCGAAATATAGATTTTTTAGTAGAACAGGATAATATAAATTCAAAAATTTGGATTATCCATATTTTAAATAATCCTGAGAATATAAATAAAATGGCATTAAATTTTAGGTTTTTAGAGGTTTCTCATGCTATTAAGTGCATTGCAGATGAAAATTTCCAACAATCAAAACAACATTTCTATACTGCTTCTCTTTTAGATCAATTGAGGATAGAACAATTTAACGGTGATGTTTTGTCCTACGATGTTAAATCTGTATGTAATCCTATTCTTTCAGACAATGAAGAATTAGTAAAGCGTTTTTCAAAACTTCGTTACCATGCTTGGGGTAAAATGCCTGGAATGGATGAAAATGTATTGAAAGGTAAAAATGATGTTTGGGCAAATACTGTTCAGTTCTTTATGATGAATGATGTAGAAAAAATTGAAAGAAATTTGAATATAATTGAAACGATAACTATTAAAAAGTTGCCAAAAAATCAGCAAGAATTATTGATTGATTTTGATTTTTTCAAAGCACTTTATTTAGGTGATAAATCAAAAATGGAAGAAGCATTAGATAATCTCGTAAGTCCAAAAATTCATAAAAAAAAAATATAAATGATATTCATGCACAATACGTTTCATTTCCTGCTTTGGGTTATGCAAAATTGGCTTGGCTCAAAGGAATCGAAGTGGAAGTAAAAAGTCATTTAGTTCCAAAAGAATTACTTCCAATTCAGCCTTTGGAAAAATATGAAATTCCTTATGATTTTTTGAAAGAAAGCTAATGAATGATATTATATTTCAAAAGTCAAACTGAATCCTCAGAAAACTCATTTTAAGCGGTGCAGTTCTCCGCTTTTTGAGATGTTAGCGTAGCGCATCTCGAAATAAGATAAAGCAGATTTTTATCTGCATAAATCGATGACATTAAAAATAAATTTTTAATTTATATTTTTTATGAGCTTGGTATAGACTAATTTGGAATTGTTACTGATTATAAAGAGTGAGATGGGCGTACTGATTTCGGTTGGTGAGGGCACCAACCAATAATAAAATTTTTTTATGATCTTGGTATTGACGAATTTGGAATTGTTACTGATTATAATGAGTGAGATGGACGTACTGATTTCGGTTGGTGAGGACACCAACCCATAATAAAAAAGATATAGGTTAAAGATTGTTTTTTATTATAGGATTTTATATTAAGGCAACAATATTATTATGAGTTTAAAAGGGTTATCGGGTTGCATTGAAATCACTAAGGAAAAATATAACATAATTTTTCCTGAGAAGATTAAAATGAAAGTTGAGCAAAAAAAATTTAGAGAATTTATCAACTTACATAAAGATATTTTTTTGTGGGAATAAGAAACTTCATTAGGTAAAAAAACATTGGAAGAAATTGAAAGTTTTCCTAACAGAGAATTAGTATTAAGAGATCTAAATGAATTTCATGCCTATGCCTTTTATAAAAAGGATAAAGGCTACTACGCCTTAGATGTTGTTTGGAATCCTGTGTACGGAATCGTTTCAATTAATTTTAATAATTCGTATGTTACTATCCCAACCTTAGAAATATTATTGCAAATGGCAAATTATTGTGATGCCATGCTATTAGTAAGGGGTAAAAAGCATATTACAAAAGAGTTTATCGAAAAAGAAAAAGCTGAAATAAATGAAAGGAAAATATCAAAAAATAAAAGATGATAAAGTAATCAATTTCCCTTACCTGAAGAATATCCGTGGAGTAGTGCAAAATTTTATGAACTTGGTATTGACGAATTTGGAATTGTTACTGATTATAAAGAGTGAGATGGACGTACTGATTTCGGTTGGTGAGGACACCAACCGATAATAAAAAACATCTCGAAGAGCAGTTTGAAGTATACAAACCAACTTGGATGAAAAATGTTTATTGCTATTTAAAAGATAAATATCTTTTGTATTTAAACTTCGAGATGCGCTGCGCTAACATCTCGAAGAGCAGGATGAACTACGAAAATTAAAATTGTTGGCACCAGTACCGCCAAAAGAAGGGTTTATTATTACATTAATAGCAGAGGCTGATTTCGAAGATTGCGTAGCAAATGGTTTTGGGCATACTACAGACGATGAATTTTAAGAGGTGTAATAAGAATTTAAACATATATTAATTCATTAAAATTTGGGGGATGATTTTATAATTTTTGCAATAGAACCTATAAATGTTATTAAAAATTAATTTTTAAATTATAATAATTATGGATGACATAAAACACCATGACCATTACAAAAAAGTTTTTGGGTTCAATAGTGATGTTGTTTATTACAAGATGAATTTTTTAGAAAAATTTGCAGTTATAGGAAATGATACACGTGTGGATTTAAAAGATTTTAAAATCGAAATTGAAACTGTAATAAGTTTAGCAAAAAAAATGGGTCATACTATTAAATTCTCAAACGCAAAAAAATTTTATGGCAATGAGGTTTCCGAAAAAATAATTTCTATCCCTGCATTCGATACAAAATATAATCGTTTTGAACTTGGCGCAGTCTTCAAATTTCCCCCCAAAAAAAATTTAATTTCTGGCGGCACCTGGGCTAATATAGCAAATATGCTATCAGATTATCAGATTAAACATTTTAATCCAAAATGTGAAACAGCTCAAGAAATGGAGTTTATATTGGAAAACTATTTTAAAATTTATGAAGAGTTAAAAGTTGGTATGATAGATTATTTTAAGGGATATAAAATATAAGAATAATTCAAAATGTTTTGAAATTTTGCAAGAGATATTATGAGTCCGCTTTTTGAGATGTTAGCGTAGCGCATCTCGAAATAAGATAAAGCAGATTTTTATCTGCATAAATCGATGACATTAAAAATAAATTTTTAATTTATATTTTTTATGAGCTTGGTATAGACTAATTTGGAATTGTTACTGATTATATAGAGCAAGATGGACGTATTGATTTCAGTTGGTGAGGACACCAACCGATAATAAAAATATCTTTTGTATTTAAACTTCGAGATGCGCTGCGCTAACATCTCGAAGAGCAGATGTTAAAATCAATGGCGCCCAATAATAACGCTGTAACAACAATTTCTTTAGGCCAAATAAATACAAGTTTAACAGGTAAAAATACTTTATACCTTGATGCTGCTTCGTTGTTCGATAAAAATTTACATGGACCAGTAAAACAAATACTCGGAACTTTTGTTAATGAAGAAACATTACCTAATTCTGCTTATATTTACATAAAGAAAAATGAAGGTTTTGTTAAGGGAGAATTTGATGTAGTAGAAACTGTGTCAGGTAAAATTTATTTATCTCCTAAGAATCTAAAAGGGGTGGGGAACTCGCTTTTTGGTAGAAATATTATCAATGGAATCAATGGTTTTTCAGATAATATTGCTACTATTTTATCACAACGTGGATTAAGTTTAAACGACTTTAAGTTACTACAACAAAAGCGATATGATTTAATGACTATTGTAGAGAAGGCACATATAGATGCAATCAGAAATTCAATACCAATTCCTGATGGAAATACTCTATTGCAAAAAGTAATTCCTAAAAATCAAATTCAAAGTTTTATTGATGTACCCAACGACAATTTTCGTAAAGTTGGTGGTTTTGTTTCAACAGCTAAAGATGCAAAGCATCTAAATACTTTTGAAGATGTTTATCAAGGTATGCGTTTAGATTATCCAGGCACACAATTCAATTTATCTGATGGCAGTTTTGGAGTAATAAGATATAAAACGCCAACTCCTAATTTAACAGTACCCAAATTACCAGAAGTTACTGGAGATTTACCATATACAGGAAATGGTTTTACAGGAGGTAATAATGGTAAATTGGGAACTCCTGAATGGAAGCCACCATATAATACGCCAACCGAAGGTTCTGAATTGTGGGAAGTATTTTCAGATGGCACGGAAGTATTGAGAGCGAAAATTTCGACTGCACAAAACAAATTTATTCCAGTGCCATGACAATAAGAATTGGAACATACACATTATATGAAAATATAGAAATGGCTATAAATGAATACTACGGTCATGGGCTAGATCAAGAGTTAGAAAAAAATCATAGAGTTTTATCATATTCAAAAGATTACGGGCAATTGAGTGGGTTTGCTTTAGATGAAGTGTCAAATAGATATAGAAAAGACATTCTGATAAAGGATTTAAAAAACGCTTTTTTTGTTACTACAAAAGCAAAATATAAAGGTGGGATTTTTGTAGTTGAACCTTATCATGGAGATGAAATACATTTACATTTAGCCACTAAAGATTTGGAATTAGGCAAAAAGCTAAATTTTTATGAGTTACACGATGGAATCGGGAACCCCTATTATTTAGGTGAAATAAGAATTTCAGAAGTAGAAAAGATTTGGGAAGAAAGACAAAAGTCTGTTTACGATGTCCCAATTCCTGAAAATATTGAATTATTAAAAGTAATAAAAACCGCTTAATTGCGGTTTTTATTATTCTGCCAGTACATCAATAAGCAATTGTAGTTCTTTATCGGATATATTTTCTTTTAGATTAGTGTCCACACCAACCTACTTCGCTGCAACGTCTCTGCCCTTGCAGGACGTTGCGTCAATATCTCCATTAACTTCTTAAAAAACGAAAACCTTGTCTTTCATTTCAACTACATTTTCTATTTTATAAAAGCCATCATCACCTATTTAATAAAATTTTTCTTATAGGTTGGTGTCTACACCAACCTATTCTTACGCAACGTCCGGCATGAGCCGAGACGTTGCGTAAGAATGAAGCATTGTTAAAACTAAGAATATTTGATTCAATTTTATAAATAGCTTTGGTTGTATTTACAAAAGTATTGAGCGTATACTTACGCAACGTCCGGCAAAGGCCGAGACGTTGCTGCGAAAATAAAATACCAGCTTTGATAAAGCTTTAATACAGCTATGTAAAAGCTATCAACAACATCTCAGCGTAAGTAGGTAAGTATAGTTGTAAAAACGGCAGCATAAAAAATAAAAAAACCGTTACCACAATAAGTGATAACGGTGCTGTACATTTTAAGAGTGGAGCCGACCGGACTCGAACCGGTGTCCAAACATATTCGCCGTAAGCTTTCTACATGTTTATTTTTGCATTACTTTTCGAGATAACACCGGGGCAAAACAAACCAATGGTATCCTTAGATCAATAGTCTTAGGCAATAGTCATATCATTCTATTGCAGCGTGCTATTTCTTTTTTGAGTCGGCGGCGGAACGTGGCAGTAGCAAAGCCTGCTCGGCGGCCCTAATGGTGCTAATCTATCGATTAAGCAGCCATGGCATACTGTGTATTGCCATTTAAAGTTTTCGTATTCATATTAAAGTGCTAATTACGCAACGCACTACATGCTTACACCTACAAAGATCTATGCTGTCAAAACCAAAACGGCCCCATAACAACTTTGCAAAAATACAAAAACGCAACCGTAGTGTACACTTTTAAATTTTAAATACTTAGGTATTCATTTAACTTTATCAAACATTACTACATTGTATTTCAATTGCTACTATTTAATCAAAAAAATACCATGCGTTTTTTTTATACAATAATTTTTGTTGCCATCACAGTAAACCAAGCAACAGCGCAGCTAAATCCTTATAATTACAACAACATTAAATTAAGTGATGATCAAAAAAATATAGTAGTAAGTGCACATGCACTGGCCAGCGATGCTGGTGTACAAATGCTTCAATTAGGCGGTAATGCATTTGATGCGGCCATTGCAACGCAACTTGCACTTGCAGTGGTATACCCGGGTGCTGGTAACATTGGTGGTGGCGGCTTTTTAGTAGCACACACCGCAAAAGGTGAAAACATTGCATTGGATTATAGAGAAGTAGCCCCTGCCAGCGCAAATAAAGATATGTACCTTGACGATAAAGGCAACCCAATAACATTGTTAAGTATGCAAGGCCATTTAGCCAGTGGTGTACCCGGTACAGTTGCTGGTTTATTTGCCACCTTACCCTATGCCAAATTACCATTTACCACACTAATTGCCCCTGCTATTAAATTGGCAAAAGAGGGCTTTGCAGTTACAGCTGCACAAGCGGCAGATTTTAATAATAGCAAAGCCGTGTTTGAAAAAAATAATAAACAACCCGTAGCATTTGTAAAAGCTATTGCTTGGAAAGCTGGTGATACGCTCATACAACCACAATTAGCAGCTACATTACAACGCATCAGCGATTTCGGTTTAAAAGGATTTTATGAGGGTACTACAGCCACAATGATTGTCAACGCTATGCAAAAAAACAATGGTATTATTTCGCTAAGCGATTTAAAAAATTATACTGTAAAGAAAAGAGTTGTTATGAAATTTGGTTACAAAGGTTATGACATTGTTACGATGCCTTTACCAAGTAGCGGTGGTATTATTTTACAGCAACTACTTAAAATGACTGCCCTTAAAAACCTTGCTAGTAAACCTTTTCAAAGTACTGCAAGTGTACAACTAATTACAGAGGCAGAAAGATTGGCATTTGCAGATAGAGCCGAATATTTAGGTGACCCTGATTTTGTAAAAGTACCCGTAACCACATTGGTAAGCGATGGTTATCTTAAAAAAAGAATAGCCAATTATACCGAAGGAAAGCCCGGTAAAAGTAGCAATACAACCGCTGGCATTATTAAAGAGAGTGAACAAACGACTCACATAAGTATCATTGATGCTGCAGGTAATGCCGTTGCGGTTACCACTACTTTAAATGATCATTTTGGCAGCAAAACCATTATTGATGGCGCTGGCTTTATCATGAACAACGAAATGGATGATTTTAGCGTAAAACCTGGCGTACCCAATATGTATGGTGCTATTGGTAACGATAAAAATGCCATTGCGCCGGGTAAACGGATGTTGAGTAGCATGACCCCAACAATTGTATTAAAAAATAACCAACCCTTTATGGTAGTAGGTACACCCGGCGGTACAACCATACCCACCAGTGTTTTTCAAACAATTGTTAATGTAATTGATTATAAATTGAGCCCTCAAAATGCGGTAAATCAACCTAAATTTCATCACCAATGGTTGCCAGATGTTGTTTATGTTGAAAATGATTATCCTCAAACAACCATTAATAACCTTACAAAAATGGGATATACTGTAACTGTAAGAGGCAACATAGGTAGAACAGAGTTAATTGTAATAGATAATAAACAAAAAACAGTTCATGCAGTGGCTGATAAAAGAGGCGATGATGATGTAAGGGGATATTAAATTGTTAAACTTTTTTGAGTTTACTTAAAATTCAATGTTTAAACATCGTATATTTGAATTTATAAAAAAATGTATATGTCTAATAAAAAATCAATTGTCAAAAAAATATTAATAGCAGGGGTTATATTATTAGCCATTGGAGGTGGTGCTGCTTGGTATATTTTAACCAAAAAGTTTGATGATACCGCTACTATTAAAGCTGCATATACAGTAACTTCTAGCGAACTTATTAAAGAATTTACCGCCAATACAGCGGCTGCCAATAAAAAATACAGCGAACAAATTATTACAGTAAATGGCCCTATAACCAGCATTGAGCAGGCAGATACTACTTTAAATGTTAAAATGGAAGATAGTACAGGCGCTTATATTATATTCGCTTTTCAGCAAAAAGATATTGCTGATGTAAAAAAGTTGAAAGAAGGTGATCAAGTATCTATTAAAGGTTCATGCAATGGCGGTACATTTAGTGCCATTCTAGAAACGGTTTACATAGGTTTAAAAAGATGTTCACTCAACAAATAAAAACTATAATCAAAATAAAACAACACAACAAAATGAAAAAAACACTCTTAATTGCTGCAATCGCTTTAACAGCTACTAGTTTATTTGCACAAAAGAAAACCACTTCATCAGCAACCATTACTTTTGATGCTACTACACCAGCAGATGCTTTTCCTAAAGCGGAAAACAAAACTTCTGTAGCTGCGATAGATACTAAAAAAGGAACCGTAGCTTTTGAAAGCCAAATTAAAGGTTTCAACTTTAGCAACCCAACAATGCAACAGCATTTTAACAGCCCACGTTGGTTAGATTCTGAGCAATTTCCTACAGCAACTTTTACAGGTAAAATCACCAATTTAGCTGATGTAAAATTTGATAAAAATGGCACTTACACTGCTAATGTTGAAGGCGATTTATCAATACATGGTGTTACCAACCCTGTAAAAACTACAGCTACAATAGTTGTTGGTAAAGATGGTATCGCTACTTCATCAAAATTCGAAATAAAATTAGATGCTTACAAACTTAGCAACGCAGGTGGTAAGTTAGATAACAATACTAAAATTACTGTAGCAGCAGATTTTAAATAAGCTATACGCATCATTTTAAAAAAGCAACTATTCAATAGTTGCTTTTTTTGTGCCCGTCATAAAACAATACAAGCCTAAGTTCCGTATGTAGCAACAACTAATAATGGTTAGTATTTATTTTTGCATTATTAAATAACAACGTGTTATGAACAAGCATATTGAGAAAATTAAATTAGCTGCAGAGCCGCTACGTGAACAAATCATTAATCACAAAGTATATTCACTCATAAAAGATATTGAAGACCTTAATATTTTTATGCAATACCATGTATATGCCGTGTGGGATTTTATGAGTCTACTCAAAACACTACAAAATAATTTAACCTGCACCAATGTACCTTGGTTTCCGGTAGGCAGTGCAGATACTCGTTTTTTAATCAATGAAATTGTAGTAGGTGAAGAAAGTGATGTTGATATGAACGGCGTTCGCAAAAGCCATTTTGAATTGTATTTAGATGCGATGCAACAAGCTGGTGCCGATAGTACAGAAATGCACCAATTTATTAATGCTTTACGCAATGGCCATAACCTAACAGCAGCATTTGAGGTTGCCCAAACGCCTGCCGCTGCTCGTAGTTTTGTAAATTTTACATTTGATATTATTAATAGTAACAAAGCTTATTTACAAAGTGCCATTTTTACTTTTGGTAGAGAAGATTTAATACCGGGTATGTTTATTTCAATGGTGAACGATATTTACCAACGCATACCTGAAAGTATTGCTACATTTAAATATTATTTAGAAAGACATATTGAAGTAGATGGTGATCACCACAGCCATTTAGCTTTAGAAATGACGGCCAATTTATGTGGCGACAATGAAACCTATTGGGCAGAAGCTGAAGCCGCTACCCTACTATCATTACAAAACCGCATTAAATTGTGGGATGGTATTTATGAAGCCATCACTGCTAAAAATAAAGTACAAACAGCTGTTACAGCATAAAATAAAAACTTCTAAATGCCCTGATTTTTCGGGGCATTTTTGTAAGTTGACTTATCAATAAACTTCATCTATTGAAAAAAGCCATCACTTACTTGCAAAAAAAAGACGCCAAATTTAGTACCATCATTAAAACGTATGGTGTGCCTACTATGCCACTGCGGCCACCGGGCTTTAAAACGCTTGTGCTACTTATTTTAGAACAACAAGTTTCTATTGATAGTGCTAAAGCGACTTTTCAAAAATTACAACTTTCTATTAAAAATATAACACCATCAAATATAATAGCTACAAGTGATGATGAACTGAGGAGCGTTGGTATTAGTAGGCAAAAACGAACTTATTTAAAAGCACTGGCCACCGCAATTATTAAAAAAGAGGTTGTGCTTGATGAACTACATCAATACGACCCCGTTGAAATTAGGAAACAATTAATAAAAATAAAAGGTATTGGTAACTGGACGATCGACATCTACCTTATATTTTGTTTACAACATCCTGATATTATGCCGTTAGGCGATATTGCGGTGGTGAATACTATTAAAGAGCTATGGGATATTCATGATACTGATGGTATGCAACAGCTTACACAACAATGGCAACCCTATAGAAGTGTGGCTACAGTGTTATTATGGCACCATTATTTAAGCAAACGAAACAGAAAAGTAGTGTATTAATTTACAAACCACCAACGTATTCCAAAACGAATAATTAAGCCTTGTGTTGCATAATGGGGTGCTGCAAAATTGTTGTTAATGAAACCAAACCCGTTTTCAAAACTAGCTGTGTTCAAGTTTTCAGCTCTTAAAAAACCTGTAAAACCTTTTATTCTAAAATGTAAAAAAGCTGCAATATCTGGTCTATTCTTAATGGTAAGGGTATCTTGAGGGGTAAACTGTCCAATAACGGGTGAATAATTATTGGCTTTATAGGGTGTGTAATACCTTACTTCAAGACCAGTACTCAACTTTAAATTTTTAAACAAGCTACCTTCATAAGCTATTCTACTTCTGGTAAAAACAAAAGGTACTTTTATAGGTGCTGCATTATCGGTTTGTTGCAAGGTTACATCAGCATAATAATAAAAGTTCTTTTTTAACTTTATTTTTTTGGATGCATTTATTTGTAAAATATTGATGGGCTTATTGTACTGTTCACTCTGATAATAATTTTTAAAATAGGCATAGTTCGCAATCAGATAGTTATTAAACCCAACCGTAAAATAAGGATTGGTGGCTGTGGCGCCGAACGATGTAATATTTTCTTTTTTATAATTATTGTTATTACCTAAATTGAAAGATGAACGGTTATCAAAAATAAAAGATGGTGTACGGTTTACATTATTAAAATACAATTTAACATCACCCAATTTTTTATTAAGGTACCTGCCCAAATAGGCTTGTACATTATAATCGCCGCTATTTAACCCATTTACATAATAGGCACCTTTCAACAACACATCCCACAATTTATTACGGGTACGGTTGCGGTATTCGCCGTGCAACATAATATTGTAAAAAGAATAATTACCGGTACGCAATGTTGCTTTTAAGTTTTGTAAACTTACCCCTGCTAAAAAAAACTGAGCAGCATTTTTGGTATCAGGAAATTGTAATAATGAAAAATCGTTGGTGATAGATTGCCATTTTTCTATCAACTCAAACGTATCAACCGGTGTAGGAAAAGTAATATTGTACCAATTTTTATACAAAGTTGAATCACCCAAGGCATCAACAAACTGATACGATTGGCTGTTGATGGTAAGGCTATGCTGTAACCTTAATTTTGGATAAAAAAGATACTCCGTAGTGGAATCATTTACGGCAATAGAATCTCGTTTACCAATGTCATAACTCTGTCGTAGAAAAAAAGTTTTGTCTTTATATATGTTACCCGTTTTTACCGAAGCCTGAAACGGATTTGGTTGATAAGGCAACGCCCCACCTAAATTTACAGGAATACTAAACCGTTCTTTTTTATTGGGGTCTTTTAACGATGCGTCATCTACAATACCACCATTTTCAGCCCCTTTTAAAACGTTAGAAATTACAACGATAGCACCATTATAACGTTTACGTTTACCTTGATAATTACCAAATAAACGAACGTTATTATGATTGGTATTTTGGGTTACAAAAAAACCCGGTGCACTTATTAAGCGATACTCAAAACCAAAATTCATATTTGGCCTTGGGCTTTGTGTATGCAACGCTTGTATCATTTGCTCTTTACCGCTAGCCAATTGATAGCCTAGCATGGAAAACGGACCCGTAGTTTTATAAAACTTGGTTTCTTTTAATTTAAATTTATAAATATCATATGCATGAAAACCAGCATCCCAACCTTCTTTTGCAAAAGGCTTAAATACCAACGGAAAAGCCGCTGCACCGTTATTACCTAAGTATTGATAATGGGTAGGTATAGGAAAATATGTATCAAAATTATTTACGCTTGAGTCAATACGCACATTACGAACAGAATCTAAAAAACGATAAGTAATATTGATGGAGTCTTTTAAATCATCTCTCCGCTCAAAACCTAATGTATCGAGTTTGTTGTTGTTTTTCCGTTTCGTAGTATCTGAACCTCTACTGTTATTTTGACTACGAGTAGCGCCACTGCTGCGTAAAATATCGCCAACACGGCTACCAGGCAATTGCCCAAAAGCCATTACGGTGCAAACAATCAACAAGTATGATAGCAGTATTTTTTTCATGTAGGGCTATAACTGCTCAATCAATGTTTTAAAAATATGCGTCAATTTTGGTTCAGCATCTTTAGCAGCTTGTAACACTTCTTCGTGGGTAATGGTATTTTCTTCTTCACGTATGCCAATATCTGTTATCACACTCATAGCAAATACCGGTAAGCCCATGTGTACCGCTGCAATAACTTCTTGCACCGTACTCATACCTACTGCATCGCCTCCTAAAATATGCAACATTTTATATTCGGCTCGGGTTTCAAAAGTTGGTCCGGTTACACCCACATAAACCCCCACTTTTACATCGTATGCAGCCGCTTTTGCAATAGCCAAAGCTTTATCAATTAAATCTTTTCTGTACGGCTCACTCATATCAGGAAAACGAGTACCAAACGCTGGCTCATTTTTGCCTAACAAAGGGTTAATGGTAAGCATACTAATATGATCGTTAATAATCATTAAATCGCCTACTTTAAAACCGAGGTTCATACCACCAGCAGCATTGCTAATTAATAAAGTACTGATGCCTAAATATTTCATCACCCTTATTGGGAAAACCACTTCTTCTGTTGAATAGCCTTCGTAATAATGAAACCTACCGGCCATTGCCACTACTTTTTTGCCACCCAACGTGCCAAAAATTAGCTTACCACTATGCCCTTCTACTGTACTTACCGGAAAATGAGGTATGTCGCTGTAGGCAATTTCTTTTTCCACTGATATTTCACCAGTAAAACTTCCTAAACCGCTCCCCAACACAATACCAACTGCAGGCGTTTGGCTATAAATATTTTGAATAAAAGCAACTGCTTCGTTTATTTTTTGTAGTACTTCAGCCATTTGTATGTATAGTTTTGTAAACACTCAACAATGAGTGTAATTTTTAATGGGCAAAAATACGGTCTTTACATGGCTTTATAAAATGTGACATCATCTTTTTAACATTCATTTCTACGGTTTAAGCAACAGATAAATTTCAAGATGAAGGAGGGTATTTTAGTTATAATTGATTGTTAGATATGTACTTACTTTTTAACGAATCTTCTATATCTTCGCAGCAAATTTTACAAACCATGAATCTTCACGAATACCAAGCGAAAGAATTACTAAAAAAGTACAACGTTCCAGTACAAGAAGGCATTGCATGTAACACACCTGCAGAAGCTGAAGAAGCGTATCGTTTTATTAACACACAATATGGTAGCAAGTTTGCGGTGGTAAAAGCCCAAATTCATGCTGGTGGCCGTGGTAAAGGCAGTATTGTTGGTAAAGACCAACGTGGTGTAGCCGTTGCAAAAAGTGCTGAAGATGTGTTGAAAATTGCAACGAATTTAATTGGGGGTACTTTGGTAACCATTCAAACGGGTGAAGCTGGTAAAGTAGTAAACAAAGTATTAGTAGCGCAAGATGTGTATTATGAAGGACCAAACCCTGTTAAAGAATTTTATTTATCAATTTTGTTAGATAGAACCAAAGGGCAAAATGTAATTATGTACAGTACCGAAGGTGGTATGAACATTGAAGATGTAGCACATGATACACCTGAAAAAATATTTAAAGAGTGGGTACACCCAGGTGGTGGCTTACAAGGTTTTCAAGCTCGTAAAATTGCATTCAACTTAGGTTTAAGTGGTGAGGCTTTTAAAAACTGTACCAAGTTTGTAACCAATTTGTACAATGCATATGTTGGGTTAGATTGTGGTATGTTAGAAATTAACCCATTGTTTAAAACAAGCGACGATAAAATTATTGCGGTTGATTGTAAAATGAATATTGATGATAACGCCTTAATGCGCCATGCGGATGTTGCTGCATTACGTGATTTATCAGAAGAAGACCCAACAGAAGTTGAAGCAGGTAAGTTTAACCTCAACTTTGTGAAGTTAGATGGTAATGTGGGTTGTATGGTAAATGGTGCTGGTTTAGCAATGGCTACCATGGATATGATTAAATTAAGTGGTGGTGAGCCTGCAAACTTTTTAGATGTAGGTGGTACAGCAAATGCTCAAACAGTTGAAGCTGGTTTCCGCATTATTATGAAAGACCCTAAAGTAAAAGCTATTTTAATTAATATTTTTGGTGGTATTGTGCGTTGCGACCGTGTTGCACAAGGTGTAATTGATGCTTACCAAAGTATTGGTAATATCAACATCCCTATTATTGTACGTTTACAAGGTACCAATGCTGATGTAGCTAAAAAATTAATTGATGAAAGCGGCTTAAAAGTACAAAGTGCTATTTTATTAAGCGAAGCAGCTGATTTGGTTGGTAAAGCAGTAGCTTAAAATATATTTTTATTAAGATTACATTAAAATCCCTCAAACCTATCGTTTGAGGGATTTTAATGTAATCTATTTAATGAATGATAGCATTGTACTTTACTGCTTTATCAATACAAAATCCATAGGCATGGCATTAGCGCCTGTTGGGCGGTTCCAAGGTATACTTAGGTCATTATGATCAGTTTGCTGAAACTCTTGGTGCCATTGCATAACCGTACCATTGTTACTCAACGTAACTTTAACATTGTATAATTGAATGCCGGCAAATTGATATCTCAATCTACCAAATAAATTGGACTCATTTATATTACAATTTCGAAAACGCAACCAAATAGTTTGATACATAACTGGCCATCCTTTCATAATATAAGGTATGGTAATAAAACGATTAGCATAGTCACTTACTACAATAGTATTACCATGTTTATACTCTATAAAACCCCACAAAGCATCAAAAATATAAGTAGGTTGCGTATACTTTCCTCTGTGGGCTTTTAAATAAATTTTTATAGTATCAGCGCCATTGGTGTACAACCAATCGCCTGCGTATTGTTGCAGTAAGTTGCATGTATCGTATTCAGTATAATCAATTGCAGTTTGTGCAGTAACACTATAATTTATAGTTATAAAGCTTGTTATTAGTAAGATTTTTTTCATTCATATATATTACTGCTTTATCAATATAAAATCCATAGGCATGGCATTAGCACCTGTTGGGCGGTTCCATGGTATAGTAAGATCTTGGTTATCAGTTTGCTGAAACTCTTGGTGCCATTGCATAACCGTACCATTATTACTCAATGTTACTTTCACATTGTATAATTGATCCCCCGCCAATCGATACCTTAATCTACCAAATAAATTAGTTTCGGCTGTATTACAATTTCTAAATCTAATAGATAATGTCCTATAAACCAAAGGCCAATCTTTTAAAAGAAAAGGGATGGTTATAAATCGATTAGCATAGTCACTTACTACAATAGTATTACCATGTTTATACTCTATAAAACCCCACAAAGCATCAAAAATATAAGTAGGTTGCATATACTTACCTCTGTGGGCTTTTAAATAAATTTTTATAGTATCAGCGCCATTGGTGTACAACCAATCGCCTGCGTATTGCTGCAGTAAGTTGCATGTATCATATTCAGTATAATCAATTGCAGTTTGTGCAGTAACACTATAATTTATAGTTATAAAGCTTGTTATTAGTAAGATTTTTTTCATTCATATTATATTAGAAATCTAAACTAACTTCTGTAACATCATCAAACTTCGCTAATACTTTTAATAGTTTTTTTAGTAAAGGTAAACCTGCTGAGCCAAGATCTATATTATAGTTTACTGTTGTACCGTTAATACTAGCATTGGCATTATGTGGATAACCAATTTCACCATTTAAAGCATCTGATTTTAAATTAAACTTTTCAATTGCTGTTGATAAAGCATTTGTTATTCTTTCATGGTAATTGGTAGTGTTGCAACAAATTTTAATACACATTTGTATGTATAAATTATACACTTTTAAAACATAAGGTAGTTTCATTTTTGTGAATGGATGGCTATTTTTTTCACCTCCAATATATGCCCAATATTCACTAGCGTTTAAACCTTCTATCCAACACTCCAAATCAGCTTCATCAAAATCTTCATCGGTTGTTTTTATTATTCGTCCAGATTTTGATTTCCAACAAAAGGTAATATTACCAATATACTCAGGTAATATTGAAATTGCTGTATGTATTTTTGAAACTTCACCTATTTCGTACATCTTTTCAATTTCGTATGGTTTAAAAACTGATAAACCAATTTTATTACTCGGTTTTATATTAGCTTGTAAAAGAAAAATTCTTTCAACATTATCACTGAAGTAATTACAAAATTGTTCACTAAAATAAACATCATATTTATTCCATATTTTACGGAATTCATCATTACAATACCAAAATTTAATTTGCATAATTTTTAATTTATGGTATCAAAATAGCAAATCTTATAATTCTATAAGGAGCAATAAAACCAGCGCTGTAATCAATTAAACAAAAAATTTAAATTCCAAATTTTAATCTATTTATAAAAACATTATAATTTGACTTATTTATTGATTTTTATGAAATATATTTTATCAGTTTAATTAGAAATGAATGTAATCAGATTTTTTATAAACGAAGTATAGATTGGTTGAATTAAAATAGCATCATTAAGTTTTTGTAAAATTGAATCTTTAGAAATATTTGATTTTGAAATTGAATAACAGTTATTAATGTGCTGCTTTTTATTTAAATTATCAATAAGTAAAAGTTGCTTAAAGTTTATATAATTTGTAGGGTATTGAATGATATTATCATTATTACAAATAATTTTTATTTTATGATAATTATTATTCTTTATGAAATCGAAATCAATATCAATTTTATTACCAACTAATTCATTATTATATAAATTATAGAAATTTATTGATTGTATTTTTTGGGGTTGATATTTGATATTATTAGAAAGTTTCAAATTATTTTTTTCAAATAACATATTTTTATTGTTGAAATATAAAACACCACTATTTTGATATTTTACAGTGCCACTATCAATATTTTTATAAATCAATTCAACATCTATTTGAAAGGAATCTTGATTTTTTGTATTATAAGATTCATAGAATATTATATTATGATTTGGTAAGAAGTTGCTGTCAATTGTAATATTAATTTGATTATTGTTTTTTTGTTTCCATAAACCAGTAAAAGCTTTTGAAATAATTGCTGTGTTTTCTTTAAATGATAAAAATACAAAATGACCATTACCATTAAAATACCAATACCCTGTAATGGGAGTTTCTATAACAGCAGAACCATCACTCACAATTGGGCAAACTTCACCTCCATAATAAAATGTGTTTTTGATTTCAACTTTTTGACTTTTTGCAAAAAGATGTATTGAGCACATAATTAAGATAAATATGGTTGATTTCATATTAATTACATTTTTTGCCTTTTGGAGAATTATTTTTACCTAATGGCGGATTATTTCCACCACCGTTAGGGTCTTCAATTATTGAATTTGGATCAAGTTCAACATTTATTCTATCGATTATCCTATTTTTTTCAGTAGATGATTTTGACGTGAATGATGCAGTCTGCAAGCAACCACTCCAAGCCAAATCACTACAATATTGTAATAAGTTACTTCTATTTAATCCACGTTCTATTGCAAACTCATATAAAGCTTGAGTTAAAAAAGAGTGGTAAGTATTCATCATTTCTTCGTGTTGTGTAGGATTTAATCCAACTACAATATTAAATAAAGTTGGGTTAGACTCGAAAGTCTTAGGGAAAATATAACCATATTCTTGCGCTAAGTTATTTTGAGTTGTTGTATCGTTATTTAATATTGCCAATTCATACCATTTTAATAATTGGCAATGTAATGCTTCATGCATAATAATTATTGCCCTTGCTAAATCTGTTGCGTTTGGATAGAAGTTATTAATCCAAATTGAAAAAGTATCTCTTGTAGGTATTGGAGTTGGTGTATATACATATCCAGAACCAGGCGGTACATTTAATGCTGGCCAAGCATTATTATAATATTGTTTAATTGTAATACTAAAATTGGGTTGTTCGTTAAAAAAACCTCGTATTAATTTTGGGATTTTATCATTTACAACTTTAAATGTATTTAAAACGCTTGCTGTACAAGAGTTATTAGTACTATCTTTAATATTGTTATTTACCCATATTATATCTAACAATTCTTCTTCGAAAACTTCTGATACGACATACTCCCAACTTGTATTAGCATAGCCACTACCATCATTAGGTGTACCTTCTCCAGGAAATGGAGGTGGTGGTATAAAATTGGGGTCTAAATTTCCATCCTCATCTACATATGCATAGTGATAGGTACATTGTTGTTGTTCTGTATATTGTGGACAAGGTACATCAGGTGGGCAGCCACCACTTACTTGACCTTGGTTCGCAGGTATAAAAATTGTTCTACATGTAGTCCAGTAAAATTCTTGTAATTGATTACTTGCAGCACCCAATTTTAAATACCGTACACTCCTATTATTATGTCGTAATAAATTACTATGGTTAAATATATCTTTTTCCATACCCATTATTTTAATGGCAATATTGGTTGCATTTAATAGTTGGGTACTATCGTAACCATAGTATTTATAGTTTTGTTTGTCGTAAAATTTTACACTCATTAAAGTATCATGTATTTGACAGGCTAAAAACCCATTAACATAATTACTATTAGCCAATACTGTTGGTATAAAAACAATACTATCAACACTTGTATTGCTGTTAGTAAAACTATTTGTATTTGTTTTACCTATACCAAAGCTTGCATAGTTCCATTGTGGTATGCCATGTAAATTGCTAAACTTTGTACTAAAATGAGTTTTATCATCTAAACGTAATAATTCATTGTATGTTTTTGCTAATAAAACATTGTTGTTTGTAATAGGCGAAAAAAATGATGCACTTTTAATTTTTGAGGGTTTATCATCAATTTTTTAACATGAAATAAAGGCACGTACTACAATAAATACAGTTACATATTTGCTCATAGGGTTAAAATTTAAAATGAAAATAATAAAAAAATATTGAAATAATCATATTTTATTTAAACGCAGTATGCTTGTACTTTTGGTTTAATAAAAATGAAGCATTAAAATTTAGTAGCTATAACACATGAAAAAACTGCAAGCACTTATTCATCAACTCAATAACCTTATTGCTCAACAAGCTACTATTAATAACAGTATTTCAATGACTAATGTAGGCTGGCATATTGAGCATAGTTTACTTACTATTAATGTTATTACCAATGCCATAAAAAATGCTGAACCAACTAACTTTAAAAAGCGTTTTAATTTTGCTAAATTAATGGTGTTTACCCTCAACAAAATACCCAGAGGCAGGGCTAAAGTACCCGATGTTGTAAAGCCATTACACTTTGATGCTGCTAGTTTACAACAACATGTTCAACTTACTACACAAAACATACAAACGCTTCAAACTATCGGTTCTGACCAATATTTTAAACATCCTTTTTTTGGGTATTTGAACATAAAAGAAACCATTAAATTTTTAAACATCCATACCAACCACCATCTTAAAATTATTAAGGATATTATAAAAAACTAATTTTGTAATACATTTTAAATTATCTAAAACTTTGATGACCGAGGTACGCACCAACTTGCAAACAACAACATCATCTTTACAATTTAAAGATGCTACTATGGATGATTTACCCACCATTGTAGCTATTTATAACAGTACCATTGCTAGCCGGTTGGTTACGGCAGATACGGAGCCAATATCCATTGAAGATAGAAAAGTATGGTTTGATGAACATCATGAAAAACGTCCGCTTTGGATGATTTATGATGGTGCAACTTGTGTTGGCTGGGCCAGTTTTCAAGATTTTTATGGTCGTAAAGCTTATGAAGGCACTGCTGAAATCAGTATTTATTTGGCAGAAAACTGTAGGGGTAAAGGGTATGGCAAACACATTTTAGGTTATTGTATACAGCAAGCACCTACCCTACAAATACACACTTTACTCGGCTACATTTTTGCTCATAATGAACCTAGTTTACAATTGTTTAAAAAAGCCGGTTTTGAACAATGGGCATTATTACCCAATATTGCACTAATGGATGACCAGTTTTATAGTTTATCAATATTGGGCAAAAAAATAATTTAAATCCTAAAAATATGAAGTCAGCTTTTATTAAATCGTTGGGTTGTTTATTGCTCAGCATCGCCTACATGCAATATGGTAAAAGCCAGCAACTATTGCAACCAGGCTTTAGTGTTAGTGAATACAAAGCAGCCGTTGCATGCGATGAACACCTGTATGCAGCTGATAGTGTAAAACAAAACTATCCGTTACCAAACGGTACTTATAAATTTTATGAGTCGCCAGAAGTAGGTTTGTATAATAAAATAACTTTTTGGGTATTGCCTAATAATGTGGCTTTAATTAGTATAAGAGGCACTACTGCATCAGCAGGCTCATGGATTGAGAATTTTTACAGTGCTATGATACCTGCAACGGGTAATTTACAAATTAACGATAGCACCAATTTTAATTACAAGTTAGCAAAAGATTCGTTGGCTTATGTACATGCAGGGTGGACGATTGGTTTGGCGCATTTAGCACCTATAGCCGTTAATAAAATAAATGAATTGTATCGTACCAAAGGCATTAAAAATTTTATTTTGTTTGGTCATAGCCAAGGTGGTGCTTTAAGCTTTTTAATGCGTTCCTATTTGCAGTATTGCAACCAACTACCTAAAGATATATTTATAAAAACTTATTGCAGTGCTGCACCAAAACCAGGTAATTTAAATTATGCATATGACTTTGATCACATCAACCTCAATGGTTGGGCCTTCAGGGTGGTAAACCCATTAGATTGGGTACCTGAAAGTCCGTTTACGGTACAAAAGGTTACTGATATGTACCCAATTAATCCTTTAGCCAATAGAAGTGCTTTAACAGGAAAGCAGTCATTTTTTCAACGCTTAGCAGTAAACTATGCTTTTAAAAAGATGACGAATGCTTCTAAAAAAACAGATAAACGCTATCAAAAATATTTAGGTAAATATGTATTTAAACAAGTGAAACAATATTTACCACAAATGAAAGAGCCTACTTACGCACCATCAACCAATTATATGACGGCAGGTATACCAATTGTATTACAGCCAGATGTTGACTACACCCATAAATTTAAACAAACGCCTACTGGTTTTTTTGTGAACCATACCTACAAAGCTTATTTGTATTTGATTGATAAAAATTTCAATACACAGTAAAATAGCAAGCAAAATAAAACTGCCTTCAATTGAAGGCAGTTTTATTTTGTATTAAGGGAATGTTGTAATGATTATGATTTAGGAACCAATACCGCATCTACCACATGAATTACACCATTGCTTTGGTTTACATCAGCAATAGTTACTACTGATTTACCACCTGAAGTGTCAGTAATTTCAATCGTTTTACCTTTCTTTCTTAAAGTAATATCAGCACCTGCAACTGTTTTTAATGTAGCAGTACCATTACCTTCTTTAATTTTAGCTAACAAATCTGTAGCACTTAATTTACCAGCAACTACATGGTAAGTTAATACCGTTTGTAACAACTTAATATTTTCTGGTTTTAATAAAGTTTCAACGGTACCTGCAGGTAATTTTTCAAACGCACTGTTAACTGGAGCAAACACTGTAAACGGACCTGCACTTTGTAATGTTTCAACCAAACCTGCCGCTTTTACTGCAGCAACCAAAGTGGTGTGATCTTTACTATTCACCGCATTTTCAACTATGTTTTTTGAAGGGTACATTGCAGCACCACCCACCATTACTGTTTTCTCTTTCTTATCCATCATAGCACCATCTTGCGCTGTTGCAGTTGTAGTTGCTAATACAGCAATTGTTGCCATCATGAACAAACCTTTCATTCTTTTCATAAAATTTATTTGAGTTTTAAAAATTTGATTTTCTTTATGTACGGCAAGTAGATAATATTGGTTTGCTGTTCACAAAAATTTCACATTCAATAAAAATGAAAATAAAAATAAGGTCATAAAAAAATGCAGTTTTTCAACTGCATTTTTTTATTTAATAATCTGTATTAGAGGGTGTTTTAGGCACTGGTTTTTTTATTTTCGATTTATCATCAATAATGGCAGCTGGTGCTTTATCATCTTTTTTAGGTACTTTATTTTTGTTGGTATCAACAGGTTTTGTGGGCTCTGGAGGTGCATCCATATCTAAAAAATCGCTGGCATCACCATTACCAATTTCTTCCGTTAAACTATCACCACTATTTAAAATATTTTCAAAGTTCGCATCTGCAAAAATGGGATCATTTTTTAATTCGGCTGGCGCATTAAATTCTTTTTGAGCAGTGTAATTTTCAAACTTTCTATCGCCATACACTTTTTGCATAAAAATACCCCACTCTGGCGCTGCCACTTCACCACCACCGGCACTGCTATAAATTGGAATAAAAGGATCATCACAACCAACCCAAGTACCTGCAATTAATGTAGGTGTATAACCAATAAACCAACCATCAGTATTATCATTGGTAGTACCTGTTTTACCGGCTTTTTGAGTAGGAATGTTATAGCTATTTAAACGCCTTGCTGTACCTGCTTTAATAACACCTTCCATCATTTTTACCATGGTATAATTATCAGCTTCGCCAATAACCTGCTTACTTTGTGCAATAGGAAATTCATGTAAAAGGTTGCCGTTTTTATCTTCTATTCTACTTACAAAAACAGGCTCAGTATTGAAGCCTCTGTTAGGAAACATGGTGTATGATTGTAACATTTGTAACATGGGTATTTCTGCCGAACCCAATGCTATAGAGTAGTAAGGAGGTATTGTTGCTTTAATACCACATAATTGAGCAAACTCAATTAATTTTTTTACACCTATAACTGATATTAAGCGCCATGCGCAAGCATTTTTTGATTGTGCCAAACAATATGCACAAGTACCGCCGCCGCCAGTAATGGTTTTGCCCCCTAATGTTAAGGAGCCACCTGGTATTTGTGTTTCGGGTGTGTAACCAGCTTCGGTAATTGCCAATGTGTACAACAATGGTTTAAAGGTTGACCCAACTTGACGTTTTGCAGTAACGTGGTCAAACTTAAACCACTTAAAATCAATACCGCCTACCCAAGCTTTTACTTCGCCGCTTCGTGGATCCATTGCTACAAACGAGTTTTGAATTAATTGTTTATGGTATTTAATGGAATCAATAGGCGTCATCACTGTATCTTTCTCATGCTTATCATTACCAGTCCATGAAAATATTTTCATACGTACAGGTATGTCAAATGATTTTCTGATGGTTTCAGGATCAATATCATCTTCCTTCATATTTTTCCAACGCTCTGTATATTTGATGGCGTTTTCAATAATATTTTCATGCCCCTTCCATAATTTGCTACCACGTTGCTTTAAAGTCCAATCTAGTTTACGTTGTTGTGTTGGTACGTGTGTTTGCATGGCTTCCTCAGCATACTTTTGCATACGGGAATCTATTGTAGTGTAAATTTTTAAACCATCAGTATTTAAATCATAGGGCTCACCGGTTTTAGGGTTGATGTTGTTTTTACACCAATCTTTCAACACTTCAATTAATGCCCTGCGGTAATAAGGGGCAATACCAATATTTTCATCAATTTGTTTGTAGTTTGTAATGATGGGTTTCGCTTTTAACTTAGCGGCTTCTGCTTCTGTAAGATAATGCCCTTTTGCAACTACCATTTGCCCAATAACTGTGTTGCGCCTATCAATGGCTGCTTTAGGGTGACGGATAGGTTCGTAAATAAAGCCTTTCAACATACCCACTAATACAGCGGCTTCTTCAATTTTTAAATCTTTAGGCTCTTTTTGAAAATACGTTCTACTGGCATTTCGTATACCATATACATTACCCCAAGGTGCTCTGTTGAGGTATAACGTAATAATTTCTTCCTTAGTAAAATTGCGTTCTAACTTTACGGCAATAATCCACTCTTTAAGTTTTTGAGTACCCCTTACTAAAATATTGCCCCTGCCTTGTTTTAAAATCATTTTGGCCAACTGCTGCGTAATGGTACTTCCACCGCCTTGCGTACCTAAAGTAAATACTACCCTAGCCAACGCTTGTGCATCAATACCTGAGTGGTCATAAAAACGTTCATCTTCTGTAGCTACTAAAGCATTGATAACGTTCGGCGATATTTCGTTAAACTTTACTTCACTCCTATTTTCAGAATAATATTTACCCATCAATTGCCCATCAGCACTAATGACTTCACTAGCCAAATCAGCCTCAGGATTTTCTAACTCTTGCAACGATGGCATTTTACCAAATACACCAAAATTGGCTAATAACAACATTAATATAAGTGCCCCAAAGCCAAAGAGAAAAATTTGCCAAACTATTTTTACTGAACGTTTCATGTGTATGTATTTTAACGACTACGAGTTTACGAACTTATTTACACAAGTTGAAAAAACTACAAAGCGTTATTATTTTTAGTTAGATATTGCTATTAAAATTTATTACCGTAATTGTTATTCAACAATTGCTTGTACCCAACAAAATCTTTATTTTCTTTTAATAATTTGAGGTTACTCTCAGTAATAATAATGAATGAATATTTAGATGGTTGCAACCATGACACCTCGGTACTTGCCGCTTTTTTAATACGATCGAAATACTTTAAAGCTTCAGTAGCATTTTCAAAAGGTGTAAACAACAAAAGTGCTGTTTGAGCATCAACAGCATCTTTACTTATTGCTATGTTGATGGTGGCCATGCTTTCTTTATTAAACCTTGTAAATGCATTTTTGGCTTCATTTACATATACACCGTCTATTTTATCTAAAATCATTACTACGTAATGCGCTTTTTCTGGCTGTAGCGTAAATGATTTATTTTTATAAATTTCAGGTACTTTAATAGTATCGCTTACAGCCCTTGTTACAATTGATGGCGCAATTGTTTTTGGTTCTACAGCTTTAGGTGCTACAGTTTTCACTTGTGTAGCTGGTATCACTTTATCGTCGCCTACAATTACTTTCTCCTCTTCTTCTCTTGTTACTTGAAGGTTGGTGAGGTATTGTTCAATTTCGGCCCTACGTTGCAATACACTTATTAATGTAGTAGCTTTTTCTTTTAAGGGTGATACGGCATATAATTTTTCAATATTTTGCAAAACAGCAATAGCATTACTATCTTTTTTTTCTTTGATGTAATACACTGCTTCAATGTACAGTAATTGGGGAGTCCAGTAATTTTTACCATATAAGCTATCGGCTGTTTTTTTAGCCGCAATTGCTTTTTCAAAATTACCTTCTAAAAATAAATCGTAAATAGCTGCATATTTTGCTGATATAGTAGGATTTTTTTCAGCTGATTTTAAAGAAGCAGGGTTATTAATAATAGCTGATGCCATAGTACCAGGATAATTGTTTTTTACCAAGCTGGCATAATAATCTGCCTTTACCTTATCACCAATTTTTGAATAGCAGTACGATAAGCCTACATATACATCTGCAATTTTTTCGTTTTTTTCAAACTGTGTTGCAAACCTTTCGTAGCTATTAATTGCTTCAGTGTAATCTTTAATTTCGTTTTGAAAAATTTGAGCAGCATCATATAAATTATTAGCAATTACTTTGTTACTAGCCGCTAATTTTTCAGTGGTAAGTGGTAACTCATCTAACAAACTTTCAAAAGAAAAAGCATTCTCTTTTTTCTCTGCATCTGGCTTGGTAGCACCATCAACAACCTTTGCATCAGGATCGAGGTTATTGCTAATATTCCCATTGTTTCGGCTATTTACTATACTAGCTTCTGCCGCAACTTTTCTACGCCAATTATCAACATTTGGTCGTTTGCCCCATTTACTTTTAAAACTAGTAAACCCTTTTGAACGCAGGCTTGCATTGTAAAAATACCATTCACCGCTGCTACTGCCATTGGTTTTAAATAAATCTTCAGGTGCTTTATTATTGGCAAATGTAATAGGGTTATCACCACCAAAATCTTCTTCTTTTAATCCATTTTCTTTACGGTACTTTTTTACCATCTTTTTCAAAATGGCGTTTCTTTCTGCTTCTGGTAAAGATGCTAATTTTTGTAAGCTATCTTCTTTTTGTATGGCTTTTAAAAATGGGACCAACCTGCTCAAAATATCTTTACGATCTTCAACAGGTTTTGTATCAAAATCTTTTTCGAGTGTGGCTACCGTTAAGCTATCGTAAAAGTTACCAGCATCAATGTAGCGACGTTGTACAAAAGCTATATCACCCAATTGCAAATAAGAACGATCTTTATAGTTTGATGTATTGCTGTTGTAAGCAATACTTTTAAGATAATAACCAATACCATTGGTAGTATCGGGTTTTTGCAAACTCAGTTGCCCAATGGAGTAATAAATAATATCTCTATATTCTTCAAAACGATCTTTACGGGCCATTTTTAAAAGGTTAGCAATGCTATTATCTAACTCTTTATTATTGCCGCTGTTACGCATCATTTTTGCTTCACTCAACCTAGCATAAATATCCATTACAGGGTCGGTGGTATGTTGTGCTGCTTTAAAATAGTAAGTTGAAGCCTCATTAAATTGACCAGTATTTTCATATAATTGAGCTAATAAATATTCCCACCTGCTTTTATCTTGTTTGGTATCGGCATTGGTCAAAGCTTTTTTGAGATGCACGGCTGCACTATCATAAATATTTTGATTGTAAAACCAATAGGCTGTTACTTCTGCCAAATCGTTTTGTAAACGAGCTGGTAAATTTTTATCGTTTTGTAAAATGCTAATGAGGCCGGCTGCATCGCCTAATTGGTTTTGCTCAATAAAAGTGCGTATTTGCCAAATCAACGCTTCGTTTCTACTCGGTGCAAGGGTAAGTACTTTTTTTATTACAGAGCGTTTTTCTTTGTTAGCAATGGATACTGAACCCACACCACTACCCTCTTCATTGGTGCCTACAATTTTATTATCATCATCGTTTTTACGTTTACGTGGAAATAAATTGTAGTTTATAAACTGAAACGTTAATGCAGCTGAATCAAAATCTTTTTTGTAGAAATAAGATTTACCGATGAGTAAATAAAAATTATCAACCCAATCGCTTCTTAAATCGTGTAATAAAATACCTGCTGTTGATTTGTATATAATAGAATCTAACTCCGTTTTTTGTGAGGCTGTATTATCTAAATTGTATGGATAAAAAGGTAACAACTTTGCATAGTCATCTTTATTGGCAATTTTAGCTCTTTCAATTACAGCATTCAATTTATTATTTGCGTTGAAATAAAAATTAAATCGTGATGTACCATTTTGAATAATACGCCTAACAGTACCAAAGTTTTTTTCGCCAGTTTTTTCTGATGCCAATTTTTTTTCTTCGTATTTCTCTGGCTTTTTTTCTTTCCCAAATGGGTCAAAAGTCCATGTTGGTTGTGCCACAGCAATGGTAGTACAACCAAGTAATAAACAGATTGAAAAAATAAAGCGGTGCTGTAGTTTTAACATCAAAAAAATTATTATAGAATACTTTTAAAGTTCGTGCAATTTCATGAATATCTATCAAAAATAACGGGTACAATGCTATTATTATAATAAAAAATGTATTTATTTCTGTTAAAAATATGCCCAACCATGTATAATAGTTAATTTAGCAATTCGCATTCGGTTAAAATAAATGCACACTTATATGTTAATGCCAGATGTTAATAGTACGCTTAAGCGGTTAAGGAGCCATTATAAGCTTGTTATTATGAATGAAGATACTTTTGAAGAAGTTGTAAAGTTTAAACTTACTCGTATGAGTGTGTACGTATTTTTCAGCAGCATATTTATTTTAATGATTGGCTTAACATCTGCCTTAATTGTATTTACGCCACTAAAATATTATTTGCCAGGCACAGGTGGCAGTAATGTTAAACAAGTAAGGGAGTATAGGGCCTTAAAAATTAGGACTGATTCAATGGAGCAAGCACTAAAGTTTCAAGATAACTACCTAAAAAACATACAAAAAGTTTTAGCCGGAAAAATTACAAAATTAGATACGAATACTATTGATATACCTAAACTTGAAAAGCTACCAGAATAAGGTTATACCAACGCCAATTCGCTTACTTATTTTACAAAATGCCAATTAAAAACAACAACCAGCTACTGTGGCAATATGCAGGCTTTGCTACACAACTAATATTAACATTGGGTTTGGCTATTTATGGTGGAATGAAATTAGACAAATGGCTTCAACTTACAACACCTATTGCAACTTGGGTATTACCTTTGTTGGTTATTATAATATTCATTTACAAAGCAATAAAAGATACTGCTACTAAAAATAAAAAGTAATTATGAAACTGTTTTTTAAAATGTTGTTGCCCGTAATCATCATATTCGTATTAGTAAGTATTGTTGTATTTACAGCAGGCAGCGTTTGGACAAAATACAATGTTGACGGTACTGTTTTAATGGGCGCTAACATACTTTTTTTAGCCATTAGTATTGTCGTTTTTATAATACAATATGCTGCCTTAAACAACCCTAACCCCAACGTATTTATAAGAAGTGTGATGAGTGGCATGATGATAAAAATGTTCACGACCGTATTAGCGGTATTAGCTTATGTAGTATTGGTAGGACCAACGTATAACAAAAAAGCTGTTTTCATTTCATTGTTTATTTATTTACTTTATTTAGCAGCAGAAGTTGGTGCCATTTTAAAAGAGAATCGCAGTAAAAATGTCGAAAACAAAAGTTGACTTTAGTGCATTGGCTGCCTATTTACCCAATGGTAGTTTTGAGCCAGTATTACAATATATTTACGATTACCGTATTCAACTTACCATCACCAAAACCAGGAGCAGTGTATTGGGCGATTATAGGCATGCACACAATGGCAAAGGCCACAGAATTAGTGTAAATGGCGATTTAAATAAATATGCTTTTTTAATTACCCTGTTACATGAAATTGCCCACCTTATAACTTTTATACAACATAACAATAAAGTACCCCCACACGGTAAAGAGTGGAAAGCACATTTTAGCCAACTGTTGGCAAAGTTTATTACACTTCAAATTTTTCCTACTGATGTTCAAAAAGCCTTAGCAACATCTATCAAAAACCCAGCAGCCAGTAGTTGTAGCGATGATAAACTCTTAAGGGTTTTAAAAAATTATGACCCCGTAAAAGAGGGCTATATGTTGGTAGACGATTTGCCAGTGGGAGCTCATTTTTTAATTAAAGACCATCGCATTTTTGAGAAAGGTGAAAAAATAAGAAAGCGCATCAAGTGCAAAGAAATTGCTACCAATAAATGGTACCTATTTAGCCCATTATACGAGGTTAAATATTTAAAATAATTATTATATTTTATTGATTTTTATAGATATATACTTACATTTAAACGATTGAATGGTAAATGTACTAACTTGCAATATCTACAAAAAATACACTTAACAAAATTTCTGGTTTGCAAACAACTTTAAAATATAGCGAAGAAGAATTGATATCGTTGCTCAAGCAACAAAATCAATCTGCTTTTTCCTATCTGTATGACAATTATGCTGCCGCACTCAATGGTATCATTGTGCGAATGGTTGACGATGTGCAACTAGCTGAAGATATATTGCAAGAAGCATTCGTGAAAATTTGGAACAATTTCAGCCAATACGATACCAGCAAAGGAAGGCTATTCACTTGGATGATAAATATTACTCGTAATTTAACCATCGATACATTGAGAAGCAAAGGCTATAAAAAAGCCCAAAAAATCTCACAAGATGAAAATTCCGTAACTATATATCAAGACAAGAATTATAGCACTGACAAGTACGATACTATTGGCTTGCGAAAACACCTACAAAACCTAAAACCTGATCAAAAAGTAATCATTGACCTAGCTTATTTTAATGGCTACACTCAAGAGGAAATATCCAAGGAAATGGGTATTCCCCTGGGAACCGTAAAAACTAGAATGAGAACAGGCATCATTGAATTAAGAAAATTATTGCAATTTTAACAAAGTGGAAAAACAAGAAATCATAACATCAGGTCTTTTGGAATTGTATGCTGCAGGTGCTACAACTCCCGAAGAAACAGCTCAGGTTCAACGTTGGTGTGTTGAATACCCTGAGGTGCAAGCAGAATTACATCAAATTGAACAATCGTTAGAAGCATATGCTTTTGCAAATGCAGTAACACCTTCAGTTTCGGTGAAAGATTCAATATTTGCATCAATAAACAACATAGCTGCAAACACTAATAATACAGATGCTACTTACGCAAACGAAACTGCTAAAGTGGTGAGCATAAATAATAGTCCGTTTAAAAAATATGCTGCTGCAGCAGCCGTAATATTATTGATAGGTAGTTCTATACTCAATTATAATTATTACAACAAATTAAATGATGCTAATAAAAAATTAGCTGAAGGTGAACAACAATTAGCATCACTCAACGAACAACTTACTGCTGCATCAAAAGACATGAGCATTGTTCACAGTAAATACAGTGAACCAGTAGCTTTAAATGGTTTAGAAGTTGCACCCGATGCCGCCGCAAAAGTTTTCTGGATGAAAAATACCGGAGAAGTTTATGTTGATGTAACCAATTTACCTGCTGTACCTGCTGGTAAACAATACCAGTTTTGGGGAATTGTTGATGGTAAGCCTGTAAGTGGTGGTTTAATTACTTTAGATAACGGTAAGAAGTTATCTATTATAAAAATGAAATCATTCGGTAAAGTAGAAGCATTCGCTATATCATTAGAAACAGAAGGTGGTCACGAACAGCCTGAAGGTTCAATTTATGTGATGGGTAAATTATAAACCTACAAAATACTTAAAAGCCTCCAACAAAATTGGAGGCTTTTTTTATTTCTTTAAAATGATTCTGAAAGTAGTTCCTTTACCTAATTCGCTTTGCTTAACAGTTAGTGAACCCTTGTGGTACATATCAATAATGCGCTTACTGAGCGATAAACCAAGCCCCCAACCTCTCTGCTTGGTAGTAAACCCAGGTTTAAATACATTCACCATATTTTTTTTACTGATGCCCTTGCCTGTATCTTTTACATCAATAACAATTTGAGCAATTTCGTTTTTAATAAAAATATCGATTGCACCTTTCCCATCCATAGCATCCAGTGCATTCTTCAATAAATTCTCAATAACCCAATCAAATAAAGGTGGGTTTATCATGGCAATAATAGGTTCAGTTTCGTGATGCGTAATGGTAAATTGTACTTTTTCAGTTGCCCTACGTTTTATGTATTGCACCATACTTTCAACCTGCAAAATCAAATCAGTTTCTTCAAGTTTGGGTGTACTACCAATTTTTCCGAAACGATCACTCACCAATTTTAAACGATCCACATCCTTACTCATTTCAAGGGCAATTTTTTGAGTAGCTTCATTATCCTTCAATATTTCCATCCATCCGTCTAACGAAGTTATTGGCGTGCCTAATTGATGGGCTGTTTCTTTTGCCATACCTGCCCACACTTGGTTTTGGGTACTTTTGCTTTTATTCAAAATAGCAATTACTATAATAATCAAAAATAAAATTGCTACTACTAATTGTACAATAGGAAAATATTTTATTTGTACAAGCAAATCAGATTCTCCGTAATAAGTATAATTTTTTTCAGCAGTATTTAAAGGATTATTCCAAATAATGGGTTGGTTAATTTTTTTAATTTTATTGAGTTGCGCTCTTAAATAGGTTGGGTTGTTATTAACCACAGCCGTATCATAATTTGAACTTACGATGCTATCTTTTTCATTGGTTTGAATAAGGGGAATATCCATACCATTTTCAACAATTATTTTCGTGGCAAGCCTAGTATCTTGATTATTGGTGTTGTTCAAATCATTAACAGCTTCAATGTATTGCTCTACTTTTCTTTTTTCATCAGCCGCAATTTTTGTAGCCAAATGGTTACTAAAAAAAATACTAGCCAATACAAATGCAATAGCAATTACACCTAAAATGTTTCTTAAATTAAACAAACGTTGCAGCATACTTAAAATTACTAATTATAAAATGTAACGTTGTAAAATTTTAAATAAATTAGTTTTGTAGCATGAGTGCATTACCAAACGAAGCCATAGCTTTTACTACACAAACATCACCACTTGTTGCTGTTGTAATTTTAAATTGGAATGGTCAACATTTTCTTGAAAAGATGTTGCCTTCTGTTGTAAATAGCACATACGCAAATAAAAAAGTTATAGTGGCTGATAATGCTTCGACTGATGATTCTATATCGTTTTTAAAAACGCATTATCCGCAAATTGAAATCATCATCAACCCTACCAATGAAGGTTTTGCAAAAGGGTACAACACAGCGTTACAACAAGTAACTGCAGATTATTATGTGCTTTTAAATAGCGATGTTGAAGTTACACCTAGTTGGATGGAACCTGTAATTTCATTAATGGAAAATGATAAGAGCATTGCTGCTTGTCAACCCAAAATACTCGACTACAACAACAAACAATTATTTGAATATGCAGGTGCAGCAGGTGGTTTTATAGATAAATTCGGCTATCCCTTTGCAAGAGGCAGGATAATGGAACACATTGAAAAAGATGTACAGCAATACGATGACGCCACTGCTTGTTTTTGGGCCACTGGCGCTGCTTTGTTTGTAAAAGCAAGCCTTTATCATCAACTAGGTGGGTTAGATGAATATTTTTTTGCACACCAAGAAGAAATAGATTTTTGTTGGCGTTTGCAAAACGCAGGCTATCAAATTTATGTACAACCACAATCAATAGTATACCATGTAGGTGGTGGTACATTGCCAAAAGGTAATAGCAAAAAAACTTTTTTAAACTTTCGCAATAACTTAATAATGCTGTATAAAAATTACAGCTTCAAAAAATTATGTTTTGTGTTACCTATTAGGTTTGGGTTAGATGCTGTTGCAGCTTACAAAGCACTTTTTAGTGGCGATACTGGGTTTTATTTTGCGGTAGCAAAAGCACATTTTCAGTTTTTTAAATGGGTATTATTTGTAAAAAAACAACCATCGTACAAAAAAAATACTGCTATAAAACTAGTGGGAATGTACAATGGTAGCATGTTGTGGCAGTATTATATAAAAAAGCAACAAACCTTTTCTAAAATATTTAAAAGCAAATAATTTTTTTAATAATTAACCCTTATTTTTGCAATCGAAAATTAATTGAAATGCAACAAGAAATCATCGACAACAAAGAAAAAGATTTTAGCTACAGCTGGGTATCTTCATCTCGTTTTCTTTTTTATTGCCAAGTAGCTTTGCTTGTTTCAGTAATTTTATCTGCATGCGTAGCATTGTACACACACCGTTACAAAGGCAAACCAAAAGTAGAGGTTCCAGAAAATACCCTCTACAATCCAAAATATAAATAAAAATATTTTGTAGTTAAATTTTGATTCTTTATTTTTGCAATCCGAAAAACAAAAAACGAAATTAATATTTCGAAAAAAGTTCAAGGATTTTAGTTCTTATAATAAATGCGGAAGTAGCTCATTTGGTAGAGCACGACCTTGCCAAGGTCGGGGTGGCCGGTTCGAGCCCGGTCTTCCGCTCACAGAAACTCCCGAAAATAACGGGAGTTTTTTTTTCAAAGCTTCATGCAGTTGAAAACAAACCTTTTGGGCCCCGGTGGTGAAATTGGTAGACACGCAGGACTTAAAATCCTGTTTGCAGCAATGCAAGTAACGGTTCAACTCCGTTCCGGGGCACACTAAACGTTCTTTTTTAAGAACGTTTTTTTTGTTTTATACAGAAAATGTTTTTTGCGGCGTTGGCGAAATTGGTAGACGCACTACCTTGAGGTGGTAGCGCCCATACAACGGGTGTGTCAGTTCGAATCTGATACGCCGCACTTTACCAACCTTTCCTTTACTGGAAAGGTTTTTTTATACCTTTTTATTGACACCAATTTTTAAAAACATAGTTTTTAAGCAATACTTATTTTTAATAACTTGTAAAAAAATTACCCATGACCAACGAATTGAAATGCCCTAACTGTGGGCACCTGATAGATGTAGAAAACGTATTGGCAGCGGATATTGAAAAAAAATACCAATTACAATATCAACATGAGTTACAACAATCACTCACTCAAATTGATGAAAGCAAAAAGAAATTAGAAGCTGAAAAATTATTGTTTGAAGAAAAAAAGAAAAACGAAAACGAAATCTTTATTCAAAAATTACAGCAAGAAAAAATAAAAATGGAAACGACGCTGCAAGAGCAACTTACCAAAACCATTGCAGCCGATTTTGAAAACCGTTTGATTTTATTGCAAAAAGAAAAAAATGATAACGAAGAAAAACTTAAAGAAGCTCGTAAAAAAGAATTGGCCTTTTTAGAACTACAAAACGAACTCAAAAATAAAGAGGCTGAATTTGAATTAACCATTCAAAAAAAATTGCAAGAAGAACGTTTACAAATTACCGAACTCATTCGCAAACAAGAAAACGAAAAAAATGCGCTGAAAGAAAATGAACAAAATATGCGCATGAGAGAATTGGAAAAACAATTAGAAGATCAAAAAAAATTAGCCGATGAAATGAAGCGTAAAGCAGAGCAAGGTTCTATGCAATTACAAGGCGAAGTGCAAGAACAAGCTTTGGAAGATTTATTACGAACCACTTTTCCTTTCGATATTATCAGTGAAGTAGGAAAAGGTATAAAAGGCGCTGATTGTATACAAACCGTACGAAACAATGTGGGGCAAGAGTGTGGTAAAATAATTTATGAAAGCAAACGAACAGAGGCTTTTACTGCCGAGTGGATTGACAAACTAAAAAAAGATATGTTAGCAACAAGTGCTGATATTGCAGTAATTGTAACCAAAACAATGCCTAAAGACTTACAACAGTTTGGCGAAAAAAATGGAGTTTACATATGTACTTTTGCCGAAGCTAAAAGTTTGGCTCAAGTATTACGCAATGCTATTTTAAAAATTAGTGAAACCCGTAAAAGCCAAGAAAATAAAGGCGAAAAAATGGTGGCCATGTATAACTACCTCACTAGCCACGAGTTTATTGGTAATATGAATGCCATGAGAGAAGGTTTTAGAACCTTAAGAGCTATGATGCAAAAAGAAAAAGAAGATTTTGAAAAAAATTGGAAAAAGAAAGAAAAACAAATTGAACTGATTATTCAAAACTCTTTACATATTTCAGGCTCTGTGGAAGGTATAGCCGGACAAGACATGATCAACATGCAATTAATGGATGATACAGACGTTAACGAAATTGAATAATGCCACTACAAGATACCCTTTGGTTAAACGATGAAGATTATTTTTATAACAGCAGCTATCGCATAGAAAGTGATAGTGAGTTGGTAAGCAAAGTGGTGAATTTTGCCACATCTAACCCTAGTAAAGCTATTAAATATTGCATAAAAAATACAACGCATAATGATAGTATTATTACACAAGCAAGATCATTAGTGGCATTACAGCAACAACAACAATATAATAAAGAGAAAAGTTATTATGATGGCTTGTATGAAGATTTTGTAGTGATACTTTTAATTGGCTTTGTTGCTTTGGTTTGTTATGCTTTTTATCGAAAAAATAAAAAAGCCCGTAACCCATTTGATGAAAATGATAATGATTGGATAGAACTTGGTTCACATAGTAATAATAATTATAGTAACGATGATGAAGACCCTATTTTCTTCAGAAAAAAGCCGCCACCGCCGCCACCAACAAAACCGAGTTTTTATGTATATGATGGGCTTGATTTTAAATTTACAAGTACTCAATTGCATGAAATTTTACAAAAAAGATTTCCTTATTATAGACAATTAAATACGCCTGAAAGAAAAAGATTCATTCAACGACTTCAAAAGTTTATAAAGTCAAAGTATTTTGAAATACATCAAGAAAGGGGCTTTATAGAAATGCCGGTGCTCACATCTGCAGCAGCCATACAGTTAAGTTTTGGTTTAAACGATTACTTGTTGCCGCATTACAAAGTCATTGCTATTTTTCCTAAAGAATTTTTAAAAATAGAACCACATATCCGCTTTTTAGAAGGCAACGTATCAGGCCATACGATACATGTTTCATGGAAGCATTTCATAGAAGGATATGATCATCCACATAACGGACAAAACGTAGGATTGCATGAAATGGCCCATGCCTATTATTGTCAAAATATTACAGTTGATTATAAAACTGATGATGATTTTGTATTTGGCTTTAAACAATTTGTTGATGATGGAACGGCAGCTTTTGATGCTGAAAAAAACAATGAACAAAAACTTTATTCAAATTACGCACTTCAAAACTTACATGAATTTTGGGCAGAAAGTGTAGAGCTTTTTTTTGAACGACCAGATGATTTAAAAAATTACTACCCACAATTATACGCTACTATGTGTTTAGTGCTCAACCAATATCCATTAAGTGATTACCCAACTTAGGTTATTGCCATTTATTTCCATATTATGTACATCAACTATTATAGGTGCATGTTTGGTAAAACTACAATGCGCTTTATGCAACACTCCATCTGTTGTAATTGCATTTATATGCATGTGGCGAATAAAATCAACCTGTCCGGCTCCATACCACTTAAACAAGGCTTCTTTAATACTCCAAGCCATAGTTAAAGGGTGAGGGTGTGCAATAGTGGTATTTAAAAACAAAGCTTGTTCTGCTTCACTTAAAAATTTATGTACTATACGTTCTACTTTAGCATGTGGTACTTCAATATCAACACCTACCCTATTTTGGCGGCTTACTATTGCCGCAGCATAATCACCACAATGCGATATAGAAAAATGAAATTGTTCATCAACCAAAAAAGGTTTTCGGGTATCAGCAATTTGAATAAGGCTTGTTGGAAAATCAGCAAACAAATGTTGTAACAAGTACCTACCAGCCAAATGCTGTAAGCGTTTGTGTGGGTGCGTAATGGCTCTTTGTAAAGTAACTTTGGCTAAAAAAAAATTATCAGGCTCTTGAATATGCCAAACGCCTATTTTTGTGACTAAATTTAACTGCTGCGCTGAAATTAAAGGCATTTTTACCATTGTTTGTATCAAATATACAACCATCGTATTATTGCAACATAATTTACCAATGTAGCCACAACAGCATCCTTAAAGCGCTGTAAAAACAACGCTCAAAAAAGATTATATGATTTTAAGTGATTTACGCATTTTAGAAGAAATGGAAAAAGGTACCATAAAGATTGTACCGTATAATAGAAATTGTTTGGGTAGCAATAGCTATGATGTACACTTGGGCAAAAACTTAGCAACATATGAACATGCAGAGTTAGATGCCAAAAAGCACAACACCATCAAACATTTTGAAATACCTGATGAAGGTATTTTACTATTACCTCATATGTTTTATTTGGGTGTAACAGAAGAGTATACCGAAACGCATGCACATGTTCCTTTTTTAGAAGGCAAATCATCTACAGGCCGCTTAGGCATTGATATACATGCAACCGCAGGTAAAGGTGATGTGGGCTTTTGTGGCAACTGGACCCTCGAAATTTCAGTAAAACAACCCGTAAGAGTATATAAAGGCATGCCTATTGGTCAATTGATTTATTTCCCTGTAGAAGGTGAAATTGAAGTAAAATACAACCAAAAGAAAAATGCTAAATACAGCGGACAACCAAATGTGCCGGTTGAAAGTATGATGTGGAAAAACCAATTTTAATACCAAGTTTATGAAAAAAGTATGTGTATGGTTATTCATTTGTGTAGCATGTTGTACAAGCATTAATGCACAAGTAAATAAAGCTGATTCATTGTTGTTGTTTATGAAGGCCAATCCCAAAAAAGCATCTTTATATGTAACAGTGAATGATACAGTAATGGGCCGTTTTAATGAAAACACCATGATGCCTTTAGCCAGTACAGTAAAAATTTTAGTGGCCATTGAGTTTGCCAAACAAGCTGGTAATAATGTTTTTAACAAGGATAGTCTTATTGCTTTATCAGAAACAGATAAATATTTTTTACCCCTAACAGATGGTGGTGCTCATACCGACTGGATAGTGGCTTACCAAAAAAATGGCCGCATAAAAAACGATAGTGTTTCTTTGTTAGATGTAGCTCGTGGTATGATTATTTACAGTAGTAACGCCAACACAGAGTATTTAATGGAATTGCTAGGGTTAGATAATATCAAAAATAACTTACAATTATTTGGTATAAAAAACCACACGGCTATTTACCCAATTTCAAGCGCTTTGCTAATTTATCAAAATCCTAAAAGAAAAAAAGAGCGTTATATTATTGATGGTATCAATGCATTGAATGAAGAACAATATTGCAGGTTCAGTTATGATATACACAAAGCACTTACCTACGATACGGTTTTAAAAAGCAAATTCAATGCTAATGATTTAAGTATGAAGTTTCAAAAAATGTGGAGTGATCGTTTACCAGCATCTACAACTAAAGAATATGTAAATATTTGTCGCATTTTAAACAACCGTAAATTTCTCGATACAGCATCATATGCAGTTTTAGCTAAAGTACTTGAAACCATTATGGAAAACCCTCGTAACCAATCATGGTTGCAGCATGCGGGGGCAAAAGGTGGCAGTACCACATGGGTATTAACCAAAGCATTTTATGCCACTACAAAAAAAGGAGTTAAAATTGAGCTAGCTTATTTTTTTAATAACCTTACACTCGAAGAAAACGAAAAAATAGAAGGTTGGATCAATAGTTTCGAATTAGCGGTACTATCTTCTGATAATTTTAGAAAGAAAATGAAAGCCCTATTTCCTTAACCATTTTTATATTATGTTGATAGATTCAATATTAGCTGAATGGTTTATATTTGCCGCAATTATTTAAATAGATTAAACACATTTTTATGGGATATGACGTTATAGTATTAGGTAGTGGACCAGGTGGATACCCTGCAGCTATTCGTGCTAGCCAATTAGGTAAAAAAGTAGCTATAGTTGAAAGAGAAAGTTTAGGAGGTATTTGTCTAAACTGGGGATGTATACCTACCAAAGCACTTTTAAAAAGTGCACAAGTGTATGAATATGCAAAGCATGCCGCTGATTATGGTATAAAGATAGATAACCCAATGGCGGAGTTTGAAGCCGTTATTAAACGCAGTAGAGGTGTTGCTGATAAAATGAGCAAGGGTATTGCCTTTTTAATGAAGAAAAATAAGATTGATGTTATAATGGGTACTGGTAAACTAGTAGCTGCAAATAAGTTAGAAGTAACGGCTGCAGATGGTAGTAAACAAGTTCACGAAGCTACCAACATCATAATTGCCACTGGTGGTAGGGCTCGTCAATTACCTACTTTACCTATTGATGGTGAAAAAATTGTTGAATACCGTAAAGCAATGGTATTACCAAAGCAACCAAAAAGTATGATTGTTTGCGGTAGCGGTGCTATTGGTAGTGAGTTCGCTTATTTTTACAACAGCATGGGTACTAAAGTAACCATTGTTGAATTTATGCCAAGAATTGTACCGGTTGAAGATGAAGATATTTCTAAAGAATTAGAAAAGCAATTCAAAAAACAAGGTATCGACATCATGACCAATAGTGAAGTGTTGAAAGTTGATACTTCAGGTGCTGGTGTAAAAGCAACTGTAAAAACCGCTACCGGTGAAGTAACCTTAGAAGCAGATATTTTATTGAGCGCCGTAGGTGTGGTTGCAAATATTGAAAATATTGGTTTAGAAGCATTAGGCGTTAAAACTGATAAGGGTAAAATTATTGTTGATGCATACGGACAAACCAATGTACCTGGTTTATACGCTATTGGTGATTGTACACCGGGCCAAGCCCTTGCACACGTTGCAGGTAAAGAAGGTATTAATGCAGCAGAACATATTGCTGGCCATAAAGTAACGCCGTTAGATTACAATAACATTCCGGGTTGTACGTATTGTACGCCAGAAATTGCATCAGTAGGTTATACTGAAAAAGCAGCGAAAGAAGCAGGTTACGAAATTAAAGTAGGTAAATTTCCATTTGTTGCCAGCGGTAAAGCTACTGCAGGTGGCGCAACTGAAGGTTTTGTAAAAGTTATTTTTGATGCTAAATATGGCGAATTTTTAGGTTGCCATATGATTGGTGCTAACGTAACTGAAATGGTGGCCGAAGCTGTTGTAGCTCGTAAATTAGAAACCACTGCCCACGAATTATTAAATGCGGTTCACCCTCACCCAACCATGAGTGAAGCGTTGAAAGAGGCTGTAGCAGTGGCTTACGGCGAAGCAACTGATATTTAATGAATAAGTAAATTAAAATATAAAAAAGCCTTCAACAATGTTGAAGGCTTTTTTATTAAAACATATTTTTTATTATTTACCGCCAAATACTTTCTTTAAAATATCAGTTACTTGAGCGGCTGGGTCTTTACGTATTTTAGTTTCTTCTAAACTAATTTTGTAAAACATACCTTCCAAGGCTTTACCTGTAACATAAGCGGTTAAATCAGTATTTACTTTTTGTTGTGCAAACAAATTATATTTCGAAAAAGCATCATTCCAATATTTATCAGCATTTACTTTTTTTAAAGAGCTTTCAATTACTGGTCGCATTTTTTCAGTTAATGTTGCGGTTGTAGTTCTTTTTAAAAAATCAGTAGCGGCATGGTCGCCTCCTCTTAAAATATTAATACCATCAGTTACTGTCATTTGTTTAATGGCAGTTAAAAAAATACCACCTACATCGCCAGCAGCGTTTTCAGCAGCGGTATTCATAGAGAGAATGGCCTTATCAACCAAGGCACCTGCACCAATACCACGTAATGTTTTTTCAACCTTAACAGCTTCGGCAGGCATCACAATTTTGATCGCTTCATTTTTTAAATACCCTCCTACTGCTGATAATGATTTAGTGGTACTATCAGTTGCCACCCTCAAAGCATCTTTTAAACCACTCACAATATCAGCATTACTTAAACCTGCTCCTGATGTACCTGACGACCCACCATTTTTGATGGCGCCTAACAATCCACCACCTGAAGTTGTAGTAGAATCTTTTTTGATGGCCTTATTAATTTTATTAAAAATACCTTGTGCAGTTGCGGTATAACTTACAAATGCCACCAATGCACATACAATTATTTTTTTCATAAAGATGAAATATTGAGTAATAAATAAAACACTTTTCAATTTGATTAGACTCCAAATTAGTTAAAAAACATGCAAACATCACGTTAAATAAAAAAACAAAATCAGTATAAATATTTTATTGTGAACCCAAACCACGTTAATTTACTGCACAAAAATTACACCAATGAAAATAGCTGTTTTAGGTGCTGGTATGGTGGGCAGAACAATTGCTACAGATTTATCGACCCATTTTGAAGTAACCTCATTTGATATCAATACAACCAACCTTGCTACTTTACAACAACAAGCCAATGTAAACACCATTGTTGCTGATTTGAAAGATTATGCAGCTTACCCAACCATGCTTGCTCCTTTCAACTTAGTGGTAAATGCTGTACCTGGTTTTATGGGATTTAAAACGCTGGAAACCTTGATTGAATGCGGTAAAAATGTAGCCGATATTTCATTTTTTCCGGAAGATGCTTTGCTGTTAGATGCGTTGGCAAAGCAAAAAAATGTAACCGTAATTATGGATTGTGGCGTAGCACCCGGCATGAGTAATTTAATTTTAGGCTACCATAATAGTTTAATGCAAATACAACAATTTGATTGTGTGGTAGGTGGTTTACCTAAAAAACGTACCAAACCATTTGAATACAAAGCACCCTTTTCACCCATTGATGTTATTGAAGAATATACCCGACCTGCTCGTTATGTGGAGAACCATCATATTGTTACCAAACCTGCTTTAAGCGATGCTGAATTACTGCATTTTGAGCAAGTAGGTACACTTGAATCATTTAATACAGATGGTTTAAGAAGTATTTTATATACCATGAGCCACATTCCCAATATGAAAGAAAAAACATTGCGGTACCCAGGCCATATTGCATTGATACAAGCTTTACAACAAGCTGGTTTTTTTAGTGAAAAATGCATCAACGTAAAAGGACAAACCATTACCCCTTTAGATGTTACGGCTGCTATTTTATTTGAACAATGGCAACCACAACCTGGTGATGCTGAATTTACCATTATGCAAATTGATGTAAAGGGTATTGAAAATAATGAACCAACGCACCTTTCCTATTTGTTGTATGATGAGTATGATGCAACCACCCAAACACCTTCTATGAGCAGAACAACAGGTTATGCTTGTAATGCTATGGTGCATTTAATAACCAAACAAATATTTACAGAGAAAGGTGTTTTTCCACCAGAGCTTATAGGTCACCATAAACATTGCTTTGATTTTGTGATGGAATACCTTGCTGAACGCAAAGTATATTACAAAAAAACAGTGCAGCATCTTAACAGTAATTAAGATTTTATTACAACTTATATATAACAGCATTTAAAATCAATACCTATTTTTGTTACGCTATTGAATTGATATAGCAACATCAAAATTTAAAACATACATGAAACAAATTTTATTTGCCGTAGCCTCCGTTTGTTTATTTACTGCTTGTGGTGATACTGATAATAATACTGCTCAAACAGCCGCTACTGAAACCCCTAAAGAAAGCACCACTAAAACCATTTCGTATAGTATTATTGCACAATACCCTCATGATACAAGTAGTTATACCGAAGGTTTTGAATTTTACAAAGGCAAATTATATGAAAGTGGAGGCGATTATACCAACTCACTTATACAATACGGCGATGTAAAAACCGGCAAAATTGATAAACGCCATAAAATGGGTACAGATAAAATTTTTGCAGAAGGCTTAACCATTTTAAACGGAAAAATTTACCAACTTACCTACCAAACAAATAACGTTTTTGTATATGATGTAAATGATATTACCAAAGTAATACAAACGTTTACTTGGCCATACGAAGGTTGGGGTTTAACGAACAATGGCACTGATTTATTAATAACCACAGGTGGTACAGATTTATATTTTGTTGACCCTGCTACTTTTAAAGTAAAAAATACCGTTCATATACATGATGATAACGGACCCGTTGATAGTGTAAATGAATTAGAATATGTAGATGGGTTTGTATGGGCAAATGTGTATACTACCAACGACATCGTAAAAATTGACCCTGCAACAGGTGCTATTGTAGGCAAAATGACGCTCAACAATTTATTAAACCCAAGTGAAATTATTCCACAACGAACAGATGTACTAAATGGAATTGCTTACGATAGTACCTCAAAAACATTTTTTATTACAGGTAAGCGTTGGCCAAAAACCTTTGAACTACGAATTAACTAAGCCTTTGTAATAATGTAAATAAGCGAACTACAACGCTTTGGATTAAATAACGTTTTGATATTAGAAAGTAAGCCTACAAAAAATGCTTTCATCAAATTAGATTTTCCTGTTTGATATTGCTCACTGAGCATACTCACATAAAAGCTATCGAACCACATGGGTTGGGTAGCTTTTATTTTTAAACCATGTTGGGCCATTAAATATTGCATACTATTTGGCGTAAAATGGTATAAATGTCGAGGCACATCATAAGCAGCCCAATGTTTACCATAATGTGCAGCATCATAACTTGTGCTATTAGGTACGGCAACAAACAACACCCCATCATCTTTCAACAACAATTTTAATTGCTCAATATATTCATGCAATTGGTGAACATGTTCTAACACATGCCACATAGAAATAGCATCATATTGTTGCGCTGGTAAATTAAATATTTCATGTGATGGCAAAGGTTCAATACCATATAAAGATGCTGCTTTTGCTCTTGCTGTGGCATCTGGCTCTAAACCAGTCACATGCCATTGAGCCATTTTCATGGTGTTAATAAAAGCACCTGTACCACAACCAACATCTAACAAAATACCTTGCTTTTTATTCGTTGTTTTTTGAACGAGCCTTTTTTTATTAGCTAGAGTGATGTTGCGAATGCGATGGTATAATTTGTTAATCAACCCTTCTTGTGTATCGCTATGCGACACGTATGATGCGGCGGCGTAATAAGGACCAATAGCATCTTGATCAGGAACACGTTGGGTAAATGTATGAGCACATTGTTTACACTGTACAATATCAAATGGCTGTTGCGATACGGTATAATCTGTTGCAGTTAAAAGCGTTTGCAATTGGTTGCTTTTGCAAACCAAACATTCCGAATAAACAATCATGCTATAAAATTAGGCCACAAAAATAATGATAAATTAAGGTTGAACATACGTTTGGGTAGTGGGTGTAACCTCAATGGTATTTCTATTGCCACCTAAGTTATGTTGTAAGGTATTGGTGTAATACCAAATCACCACTGCTGCACTTAACACAGTTATGATGATAGCTGCAACCCACCATTTATAGGCTTTTACAGGGGCATCCTCTAAATAAGCAGTCATGGCAGCTGTATCAGTGTTGGTATCGCCTACTAGCATTTCATGCGTATCATTTGGGTGTATTACCCTTTCTGCAAATACCGCCTTATTAAAAAAAGCTGGTGTTGTTGCTGGCGCAAAATTAATTTCTTTATAAATAGCCGTGAAAGTTCCTACCATATCAATCGTAAATGATTCGTTATTTGCCAAGCCAATGATATTACCGCAAAATTGATGTAAAGCCGCTTCAGCACAGTCAACAGCCATATTTTTATGATAAGCTATAAAGTTGACAACATCTGTATATGGATGATTGATATTGCTCGTAAAGTTAATTTGGGCAATAGGGGCGGCTATTGACTGTTCGCCAATAATAGTTGTGGCCGAATCATTGATGATTGATAAAATACCTACGTTTGGTAAAACACATTGTTTATTATTGAATAAATATTGAGCTATGAGGTGTTGCATGTTGCAATAATAAACATCCTTTTTTAAAAATTCAATAAAATTCCGCCTAGGAAGTTAGCCCCCAAAACTTGGTATTGGTTCCAACGTTGATATTTACTATTTAATACGTTATTAGCATCTGCCCAAACTGAAAATTTAGGCGTTATCTTTACTTCAACCCCCACACTCAAATCAGTACCGCCAGATAATGGTTTCGCTACATTTCCCTTGGCTAAATAATTACTACCATCAAAAATGTATAAATCTGATTTTAATAAAACTGATTTAAATGCATACCAACGTAACGAACTTCTTAACTCAACCGGTAAAGTGTGCCAAGCCCTAGCATTGGTTTTTAAAGATGTATAACCGTTAAAAGTAATACCTGCAGTTAACGAAAATTTATCTTGATTAATATAACTAAAATCGCCATGTACCCTAAAATTATTGATAGATGCTTCATTTACTACTACAAACGATTTGGCATCGGCCGTGGTAGTATCGTTTATAAACAATGGCAAGTTTTTATATTTCACTAAACCTGCTTTGGCACTAAAATTAAAATGTTTGGCAATGCTGGTTTTTATGCCTCCATAGTACTCTGTTTCTTTGGTATTAATTTGCGAAAACAGCGGTGATAAATATGGGTTGATGGTAGATAGGTTACGGTAATTATTTTTCACCATTCTTCCAATCCATCCGGCTTGTACAGAAAAGGTGCGGTCTTTCACTTGTGCCTCAGCATATATATCTGGCAATAACGCATATTTATTATTATCCCAAACAGGTGTGGCACCAATGTTTAATTTCAATTGCTCATCATGGTACAAAACTGATGGCGTAATTTGGATGATATTGTTAGAAAATTTGATATTGTTCGGTATAATATTTTGTGTGGTATACCTCGTTAAATCAGCCTTCAACGCCACTTTTGCAACAAACGATTCGTTAATAATTTTTTCAACTGGTAAATTAATAATGGCATTGGTTTCATTTAACTTATCCTTACTGGTAAATAAATTTACATCAATATTAGGGTCGTAACTAATACCCGTTTCAGTATTCACTGTGTTCTTAAAACCAAGTTTAATGTTTAGGTTTTGAAATTGCTGTTGTACATCATTCTTTTTAAAATTATACAAAGCATGGTCGTACCCATATAAATAATAGGTATTGCTGCTCACTCCTACCGCACCATATACTTCACTCCTAGGCGTAAAATAACTACCAGCTGCTTTTACATTTAATTGTGCGTAACGTTGGTTTTCAATATTACCGTTCGATTCAATGTAATTACCCGTAAAATTGAGCAACGATTTTTTACCATCACCCAAACTAATACCAGCATTTACATAAGGGGTTGAAAAATTACCATAGCCCAATTTTATATATTTTCTATTACCTAAATACAGGTTACTATCTTGCTCCAAAGCCAACGGACGCAACGATATAGGTGCATACGCATAAAATAAATTTTGACTTGGTATATTATAATTTAAATTAGGCTTTGAAGTATCAGCCGGCAGTTGCGTACCTGCAAAATTTATTTTTACGGCATTACGTAAAACAGGCTTATAGCTTGAGTTGATATCGATAGATTGACTTTTAGTAGGCTCTTGTGCCAACAAGGTTTTTGCTGAAAAAAATGCAACAAAAAACAAAATTATTTTATACATACTTTTTTATTAAAAGTGTAAATGATGTAGTGAATTAGTTACTAATTTTTGATTGGGCTTTTTCTGCTGCAATGGCAGCTTCAAGCTTTTGTGCCGCCTGTGCTTTTAAAGCAGGAATAGCTGCATTTTTAGCTACACTTTCATACGTAGCTTTTGCATTGAAATAATCTTTTTGTTGCATAAAAATATCGCCCAATAAAATGTATGATGAGGTAACCCATTCATCGTACGAACCAGTTTCTTTAATAGTTGCCAACGCTGCTTTTTCAGCAGCCGCCAAGTTATTTTGTTTAAAGTAAACACTAGCTAACTCGTAACGAGCCTCTGCACCCCATGCTGAACGATTAATAGCAATCACCGCTTTAAATGCTGTTATAGCACCAGCTGCATCATTATTAATTTGCAACGATTTACCCAACACTAAATTAGCAATAGATTTATCATCAGTACTAATGCCTTTACGAGTTAACAACTCTTTTGATGCGGTATTTGCTTGTGCATAATCTTTTAACTGATAATAGCTACGTACCAAGCCACGTAAGGCTTCTAACTGATTATCTTGATTTACGGAATTGGTTCTTAATACCTCAAAATACTTTTTAGCATCAGCATAATTTTTTATTTCAAAGTATGCCAAACGAGCAGCTTCTAAAGTTGCTTTTTCAAAATATTTGCTATTACCTTTATCACTTACTGCTGCATAGCCAGCAAATGCATTGGTAATATCTTTATTACGTTGGTAACAATCAGCCCTCAAATACAAAGCATCTAACACAAAAGCACCAGCAGGATATTTATTTAAATAGTTAGTGAATGAGGTAGTAGCAACATTGCAATCACCCAATTCATATTTATTAAAAGCCGCAGCATAACTTAATGAATCAGCTTCACTCATGGCTACCGATTTACCATTAGCCTTCATAATAGCAATGTACTCTTCAGGTTTACCCTCGTCAACATAAATGCTTTTTACTATATCCAATGCTTCATCAGCCTCGGCAGATGCTGGGTATAGTTTAATCAATTGTGTATAAGCCTTTAAAGCTTCACTGTTGTTTTTATTATTGTAATTAGCTAAACCAAGTTTTAAATAGGCTTTGGGTTTTAAACCACCATCAGCACTATTAATGATAGTATTCAAATAAGGAATTGCATCTGCAAATTTTTCATCAGCAATGTAAGTCAATGCAATTTCCATATTAATATCTTGCTTCAAAGTACTCTTCGGATACTGTTTGTTCACAGTATTTAAAAGTGCAATTTTATCGTTGCTATTTTTTATGCCAGCAATCATAGCTCGTTGGTAAAGGGCATAATCACTTTGGGTTGATGATGCCTTAATAGCCGCCTCATACATAGCGTTGGCTTTACTATATTCTTTCTGCATATAATAAGCATCCGCACAACGCAAATAGGCATCTTGCTCCAATGCAGTTGAATTGATTGTGATGTTTTGCGCCACTTGTTCAAAAGCAGTAGCAGCTTGTTTATAATTTTCTTTTTGAAAATAACTATACGCTACATTGTACCTTGCAGTGGTAGTATTTGCTTCGCCTTGGGCCGGTACGTTACCTTGTATAAAAATGGTTAAAAAGCGAATAGCAGCATCGTATTGTTGTTGCCTGTATGCAATTTCACCCCTCCAAAAATTGGCATATAAAGCAGTTTTGCCAGCATTTGCATCAGCAATAACTTTTGCAAATAATTCATCGGCCCTTATAATTTGTTGATCGTTTACCAACTCAATGGCTTTACCATACAAAAGTGTAGGATAATTTTTTTGCATAGCCAATGTTGGCTTACCCAATGATTGATACACCGCTAAAGCATCGGTAAAATTATTAGTACGAGCCAGTAACGCAACTAAAATTTCTTTCGCTTCAATATCGTAATTAGAGTTAGGATAATTTTTGAGATAATTTTTTATTTCATTCAGCGCCACATCTTGATACCCCAATTCGTACGATAATTTTGCATAATTAAATGCTGAAACCCTCTGTTGCAAATCATTACTGCTATTAAAAGCACTGTACTGAAAAGCCGTTCTAGCATTGGCTTTTTCACCTGTTTTTAAATATAAATCGCCCAACAAATACATACTATTTTGGCCCATTGAATCTCTTTCGTTGCTCAACTGTTTAAAACCGTCAATAGCTTTTCGGGTATTACCAGCAACATAGTAACAAAAACTCAGCTCATACAGTACTTCTTTTGATACTTTGCTATTGTTGTTTACGTAATTTTCTAACAACGGCAAAGCTTTATCATACTCCTTTTTTTCAAAATAAATTTGCCCAATCAACAAACGCAATTGTGCATCATAATACAATGGCGCTTTGCGTTGTAGTACACTTTCACCGTAGCGCAGGGCATCATCTTTTTTACCTTGAAAATAATAAATCTCAGCAATGTAATAAGGTACTACACCCTTGTATTCATCAAAGGTTTCAACCAATTTAAACGACTTTAAAGCTTCGTTATATTGTCGATCGTAATAACTTATAAACCCATAATAATAGTTTGCCGGTATATAATATTTGTTAGCAGGTAATTGATGTATTTCATCAAACAAAGGTTTAGCAGCTGCAAATTGTTTTAAATTAAAATAAGCGTATGCTTTTTCAAATTTAGCATCTGCAATTTGCTCATTACTCAAATTATTATAGCCAGCTGCATCAAAATTATCAATAGCTTTTTGGTATTCATTTTTCAAAAAATAATAATGAGCCAAATTAAAACTCATCAGTTGCCTACGAGGTTCATTGTTTACGGCATTGATGTATTCTTCGGCATCAACCCTACCAATATCTTGTAATAGTTTTAATTCACACAAAGCATAATAGTAATCAATATCATCATTTATGTAAGCATGGTCACTTTTTCTATTAGCAGGATAGTCAGCTTTTAATTGTTTTATTAAAGGGTAAGCAAAAGCATATTGTTCCTTTGCAATAAATTCCTTCGCTGTTTTATAATCTTTTTCTTCATCGGTAATTACATGTGTACCTTGTGCAAACGTTGTACTAACAAGTATTACAGCGAAAAAAGATGATACTATTTTTTTAACCATAGTAGTTTATATGTAAATGATGTGGTTATTTAAGTTGTTTTTAACTTGCAAATATTGTACCGCTAAAATTGTATAATAAAAACGATATTGCAGTTGCAATGTAAACAAATTAAAAGATTGCTATGTTGCTGTTAAAGAGATGATAAAACGTAATCATAAACATCATCTTTTTAAACCATTTAAAAACCAAAAATACAACAATGAAAAAGTTTTTATCTACACATTACTCAGCAGGTGCATTCAATACAGCTACCTTATTATTAAGGGTTTGTATAGGCGGTATGATGATGATGCATGGCTACGACAAAATGGTGCATTTTAATGCTACGGCACAACACATGATGAACTTTATGGGTATTGGCTCCACCGCTACCACGGCGCTTGTAATATTTGCCGAATTTTTCTGTAGCCTCTTATTAATTTTAGGTTTATTTACCCGTTTGGCTTGTATTCCTTTAATTATTTGCATGGGCGTAGCACTTATAAAAGCACACCACAACGATTTTTTAGGCGAAGGACAACCAGCCGCCATGTACTTAGTTTGCTTTATTGCATTGTTATTAACAGGTGCAGGTAAAGTAAGTGTTGATAGTATGATCAGCAAGTAAACTCAACAATACCTACAATTTCTTTTAAGATAATACAAAGTCTATAACTTTTTAAGTTTATAGACTTTTTTTATGTACAAACACGAACTTCAGCATAATATATTGGGGGGGGCTTTCAGCAGTAGTACAGTAGCAGCAGTTGTTCCGGCTATTCGCTGTACTGCATCCGCTAAGGCGGTTGCAGTGCCGCTGCTATCCGGCAGCCTTTCAGCATTTCAATAAAAATGTAGCCTTAGTCAATAAAAATGTTTTTGTTACAAAAAAGTTGATACTAAACTAAATCAATAAAATTTCGGGTTTCAACAAAAAGTAATATCAGTTCAATAAAAACTTACACATAAATTAATAAAAATTATTGTGTATAAAAGTACAAGCAATAAAAATAATATGTATTTTCAAACTACGGAATTGCCCCCGTACAAAACATAGTTTAATCTGTCATTGCCTTCAATGAAAACTTGCCATTATGTGAGTGAGGAAGACGAAGTCATAAAAAAACCACACTTACATGGTTTGCTTAAACTTTAAAAAAACAAAAGGCAATTAATAGATTTACCAAAAAAGCATTGCTTAAATACATACTCAAAATAGGATAACATAGCAATGCTCTTCGCAAAATCAACAATTTTTTTTAACAAAAAGTAACAATCACCAAAAATGTATTGCCGCAACTACAATGTAAAATTGCGAATACCAAAACATTGGTTTTCAACGCAACTATTTTACAAACAAATTGAGATAGTGGCGTATATTTAAGTGTTGTGCAACATTAATCAAAACTCTATTTAAATGAAAAAGACAATTTACATGTTAGTTTTTGCGACTATCGCATTTTCTAATTTTTCAAAAGCACAGACAAATAAAAACTCCGAATTTAATCTTATTGCTTCTGGAGGTATTGGATTTGCAAATATCATTAACGAAAAAGAACCAAATTATAATCTTAATTGTAATTCAGGAGAAATTTTAATTAATTATTATTCAAGAAAAAAGAATATTGGAATTGCCACTGGATTTGGATTAACCACATTTACTGGAACAGGATTTAATCAAATCGGGAATTTTTATCAAGAAAGATCAGTTATAAAGATACCTTTATTAGTCACGTGTAATTATGGAATTAATGAAAAATTTAAACTGTATTCTTCTTTTGGTGTTTATACACAAACTATAATAAAAGACAAGTTTCAGTATATTAATCTAATAAAAAATAAATTATACGATGGCTGGAATTTCGGAACGCAGATTCAAATTGCTCCATATTATTTGTTAGGCAAAAATATAAGTTTAGGTATTATTTTCAATCAGCAATCAGATTTCAGTAAATTTAAATCTAATTCCAATCAATTAATTAATGACAAACAAAGAATTAAAAATTTAAACTCATTCGGAGTCTCAATTGCAATGTTACTTTAAAACGCCGCACAACAAAGCTATTGCTGGCATTGGGGCTGGATGGAATAACAATCATCAATCGTACAAATCCTAGCAGCAGTTCGGGCGGACGGATTTCTACTGAGCTACTCTCCTAATCTTAAACTTTATTTTATAAATTTAAATTTAGCACCGGGCTGGACGTCGGCAAACCCAACGACCAGCAATACCCGGCCGTTAGCGGTAATTTTAGAACGACATCGTACAATTAACAAAAAAATTCACAATGCAAGTAGACCATATTTTCATATTCACAAACGACAATGGTAAAGTTGCTGACGAACTTGTACAATTCGGTTTGACAGAAGGAAGTAGCAGAGTTCACATTGGACAAGGTACGACTAACAGAAAATTCTACTTTGAGAATTTTTTTTTGGAAATTCTTTGGGTTCACAATGAAGAAGAATTGAAAAGTGACAAAACAAAACCGACAGGATTGTGGCAACGAGCAGACTTTAATTCAAATAATTCGCCATTTGGGCTTTGTATCGTGAACACAGACGAAATAGAAAATCTTTTTAAAAATTCTTTTAAATATCAACCTGAATATTTTCCCATTGGACTGAACATAGACATTATAAAAAACGAGCAAAATCTTAATTTACCCTGGACTTTCAGACTTCCATTTAAAGGACAAAAGAAAAATGAAACTGAACCAATAGAACACAAATATGGGTTAAAAAAATTGACAAGCATAGAGTTCGGAGTTTCAAATTTTGACAAAGCAGACGAATTTATTCAACAATTTTCAGGACAGAAAAATATTACATTCTCTTTGTCCTCAACAAACAATCTAACATTAACATTTGACGAAAATAAAAATGGGCAGACTAAAGAGTTTGAAAAAATAAATTTAAAAATCAAATATTGACAAAGAAAAACTACCGCTAACATGGTATTGCTGGCATTGGGGCTGGACGGAATATCAATCATCGGCTGTGCAATACCAAGCAGCAGTTCGGGCGGACGGATTTCTGTTGAGCTTCATCTCTAATCATCAACTTTATTTTATAAATTTAACTTCATCACCGGGCTGGACGTCGGCAAACCCAACGACCAGCAATACCCGTCCGTTGTGCGTCACTTTAGACAACCCTCGTTAAACGACAAACTTTGAAATGAGTAGAAAGAATTGGACTGATGAAAAACTATTTTTTCGGCTTGTAAATAATAAGTCGGACAAGACTTATTGGGATAATATCCGAACACTACGTTCAAGAGCAAATGCCAACAATTTCAATACTTGTGTTAAACAAATAAAATCATCAAAACCCAAAGAACGAATTATTGGTATTGACATATTAGCCCAATTGGGTTTGACGCCTCGACCTTTCTTCAAAGAATCTCGAAAACTATTTTTTGACATCTTAAAAAAAGAGAAAGACCCAAAAGTATTGCTTTCTGTTTTGTATGCAATCGGACACAATAATGAAAAACTAAAATCTGATGAGATAGCACTTTTGGTTTCATTTAAAGACAATGCTAACGAAGGTGTTAGAGATGGCTTGGTTTCTGCTTTGCTTTCGGTTGACAACAAATTAGCAATAGATACTTTAATACATTTGACAAACGACAAAGCTTCACATATTAGAGATTGGGCTACTTTTGGAATTGGCACTCAAATAGAAAGAGACAATAAAATTATTAGGGAAGCCTTATGGTCGAGAGTCGACGACAAACATCAAGACACAAAGCTTGAAGCCATAGTTGGACTTGCAAAAAGAAAAGACCTTCGTATTAAAGAAGTAATCAAAAGAGAACTTTTAGATGGCGAGTTTGGTAAATTAATATTTGAATCAATAGAAGAATTGAATGACAAAGACTTTTTACCTCTATTAAAAGACAATTTAAAAAAAGCTAAAAAAGATAAAGGAATTAAACCTGATTGGATTAAAGATTTAATAGATTGTATAACTCAGCTTGAAAAGAATTAATAGAAAAGCGAACGCACAACATGGGGTTTTGCGCAAGTGTGGCTGGACGGAAGTACAATCGACAGCAGTAAAAAGCCAATCTTCAGTTCGGGCTGGACAAACAACTTTAAGCTTAAGTTCTTAACTTCAACTAATTAATTTTTATCAGCAGCGGTACCGGCGGACGGAATACTAATACCACACCTGCCCAAAGCCCTGTTCGTTAGGCGTTATACTTTTAGAAAAACTAGCAGTATTATAATTTAAACAGCAAGAAGACCTACGCTCTGCAATTACAAAAGAGGTGCATCTCTTTTAATTTAACAATTATCATTGCACCACATTTGTAATCGCCCCACCCTTCTGCCAACTTTTGTTTCCTAATTAGACTTTTTTAAATATTATCAACAGTTCTATTTCAATTAAGCAAGACGAATGAATATTTAATCAGCTTTTGAAATAGATTTTCTAATTTATTCGCTGATAAAAAATACACAATTCAGAATAAAACTTACTCAAAGCAGAATAGAAAGTACGCAATTCAGAAATGAAAGTACACAATTGAGAAATAAACTTACTCACAGCAGAAAAAAAGTACGCAATTTAGAATTGAACTTACACACAGCAGAAAAAAAAGTACACAATTCAGAAACAAACTTACACACTGCAGAATAAAAAGTACGCAATTCAGAAAAAAACTTACACACAGCAGAAAAAAAAGTATACAATCTAGAATTGAACAAGTTAAGTAGCTTTTTAAATCTCTGAATGATAGTTTATTATTAGCCAACGCACAGAATAAACCACATTTGCATTGCTTAAAGGCTGATAATTTAGTTCGCCATGCAAAAGAGGTTTATTTTTAGCCACCGCACTTATTGCAACTTTTGAATTTATAAAGTGCGAAGTATTATGCAACAGCGTAGTACAACGCCTAACAAAGCTATTGCTGCCATTGGGGCGGGACGGAATAACAATCATCGGCTGTACAAATCCCAGCAGCAGTTCGGGCGGACGGATTTCTAATGATCTGCATTTCTAATCATCAACTTTATTCTATAAATTTAACTTCAGCACCGGGCTGGACGTCGGCAAACCCAACGACCAGCAATACCCGGTCGTTGGGTGGCAAGTGTAAAGCAGCAGCAAATATTAAACACAACCTTTGAGATGAACTTAACAATTTCAGGATATTCAACAGCATTATTTTCAACTTGGTATTTTATTGAAGAATTAGGACTTTTATTTGATTGTGGAGATGGGTTAATTTCTGCCTTGTTACAAAAAAGCAGAAAAATAGAAAATGTTTTTATTTCACATGCTGACAGAGATCATCTCACTGGACTCTTACAATTTAATCAGTTAAACGCAAGGGAAGGATTTCCCGTAATTTACTATCCCAAAGATTGTGGCTCTTTCCCAGCTATTAAAGATTTCTCAGTAAAATTTGACCCTCACGTTAAAGGAACAACATGGAAACCAATTATCAATAAAGCAAAAATTTGGATAAGAAAAGATATTTATGTAGAAGCATTAAGAAATAATCATGTTTCGTGCAATGAAGATACTAACAAAAGTCTAGGATATAAGGTCGTTAGTGTAAAATCAAAATTAAAAAATGAATATCTCAACTTACCTGCAAATGACATAAAAATTCAAATTGAAAAATTGGGTAGAGAAGCAACTCACACAACAATTGAAACAATATTATTATCGTATAGTGGTGATACTCCTTGTGAAAACTTTCAGCATTGGAATAACTCAAAAATATTAATTCATGAAGCTACCTTCTTAGGTAATGAAGAAGACAAAAACATACAAACACACGGCAATAAACACAGTATGCTCGAAGATGTAATTAAATCTGTATCAGAAATTAATATTGAGCGTTTAATTCTTGGGCATTTTTCTTCCAGATACTCTAATGAACAAATTGATACTAGCATTACAGAATTATGTAAGAAATATAAAATTCAAATTCCTGTTTATAGAATTTTACCTGGCATCGTAATAAAAAATATATTTGCAGGAGAACCCATATTTTAGAACACCTGCCACCAACATGGTATTGCTGCCATTGGGGTTGGACGGAATAACAATCAGCAACTCTACAAATCCCAGCAGCAGTTCAGGCGGACGGATTTCTCTTGAGCATCAGTTCTAATCATCAACTTAATTTTATAAATTTAACTTCGGTACCGGGCAGGACGTCGGCAAACCCAACGACCAGCAATACCCGGTCGTTAGCAGCAATTTGAAATAGCATTCATAATGACACTTGTAATAGCACAAAAACATAATAATACTGTTACTTTATCCTCAGACTCAAGGATTAGTTTTGGTACATCTGGACACATTGATTATGGAATAAAAGTGTTTTCAGTACCCGTCAAAATTTTCTCACCAACAAATTCGGAGACAAACACTAATAATCTTGATTATGACCACATACTTGGGGTTGCAGTCGTTGGGAGCGCAATAAATGCCTACACTGTAAAAGAATCTGTTTATGAAATTTTACAAAACTTGCAATATATCCCTGGTTATACAGATTTATCAATGTATGGAATTTCCAAATTAGTTTTTAAAATATTTGAAAAGACAACTTTAGACTTAGGAAAAATTATTCAAGAAAATGGGCTCTGTGGTCTAATACTTACTGGGTATTGTGCAGTTCAAAAAAAAATTAGAACCTTTTATTTTTCATGCGATACCACAGATTATCCAATTAGACCATTTTATGAAGAAATTCTAAAAGAAAATGGAATAAGATTTTTTGGTAGTGGTGAGAAAGAGGCTGAACAAATTCATACTCAAAATACCACACTAACTCCTTCGCATATTATAAGACAAGTCATAAGAGAAGGCAAAGTTAACTCTGTGGGAGGAGGAATACAATATGGAGAAATAGTAGAGAAAAATTTTAAAGTATATGGAATCGCTGACTATTCGCTAACAGAAGATGGTAGATTCAAAGAGCATATTTATACTTTAAGGGGCATAAATTTATATAAGGATGATTTTGAAAAAGAAAGTGATGGATTTCATATTTCATACCCTTTCAAAATGCCATTTGAGTCAGAAATTCAAATTATATTAAATAAATTACTTAAAAACTTTGACAATCCAACCGCAGAATAAAAAACTGCTGCTAACAAAGCTATTTGCAAAATCTGGGCTGGACGAATAGGTTATCGGCTGGAACAGTTCTAATCAGCTGCGGTTCGGGCAGGACGTTACTAATCAACATTATTTCTTAATTTCAACATCAACAACAAATCAACATCGGTCGGGCGGACGGAACTCAAAATTCCCAGTCTTCGCAAATACTTGGTCGTTAGCTGTAATTGTACCGAGACAGTCACTAAATATTTAATTAACAAAAACAAAAAAATGGGATACAAGAAGAAAATATTCGTTAGCTACGACTATACGAATGACAAACATTACAAGAATTTACTTTTAGCTTGGGATGCTAATAGATTATTTGATTTTTCAATTCACGATCATTCTGCTGACGTTGGAATTAATAGTAGTAATGCAGGAGCAATTAAATCAGTGTTGTCAAGATATATAAATGAAGCAACATATTTTTTAGTTATAATTGGTCCAAAAACACATAAAAGTCAATGGGTAAAATGGGAAATAGAAAAAGCTGTTGAACTTGGAAAAAGAATTGTTGCAGTCAAAACAGACAGAGAAAATACTTCACCTTCAGAACTTTATGGAGTTGGCGCAAGTTGGGCAATGTCATTTACATATCAATCCATTGTTGACGCAATAGCAAACGCATAATATGAGTAAGAAAAAAACTTGCTTTGTAATCATTGGTTTTGGACCAAAGACAGATTTTGAAACAGGAAATATTTTTGATTTAGACAAGACATTTGATAACCTAATCAAACCTGCTTTTGACGAATTAGACATTGAATGTTTCAGAGCTAAAGACATTCGACATTCAGGAAATATAGATGTACCTATGTACGAATGGATACTAAATGCTGATATTGTAATTGCAGATATTTCTACTCTCAACCCTAATGCTCTATATGAACTAGGTGTAAGACATGCTTTAAGACCTAATGCAACAATTGTAATTTCTGAAGACAAAACAAAATATCCATTTGACCTCAATCATACTTTAATTTCAAAATATGAACATTTAGGAAAAGATATTGGTGTAAGTGAAGCTAAACGATTTAAAAACGAGCTAAAAGCTACTGTTTTAGAAGTTCTAAACACTAAAAAAAACGACAGTCCTGTCTATACATATTTACCAAAACTACAACCACCAAAGTTTGAAAATGTTGATGTTAAAAGTATTAAAGAATATAGTGATATACAACCAACTTTATCAGAACTAATTTATGATGCTGAAAAAGCAAAAGATAACAAAGAGTTTTGGGTTGCGGGTCAACTTTATAGAGTTTGCTTAAAATTTGAACCTCAAAATATATTTTTAAGACAGAGACTAGCATTAGTAACATATAAGTTAGAAAAGCCTAGCCCCAAAAAAGCACTGTTAGATGCGGAAGAAATATTAAGTAAACTTAATCCCGAAGAAACTACAGACCCAGAAACTTTAGGTTTATCAGGTTCAATTAATAAACGACTTTTTGAAATAACAAAATCATTAAAATATCTTGATAAAGCAATTAGATTTTATTCAAAAGGTTATCATATTGCACAAGATTACTACAATGGAATTAACTATGCTTTTCTTTTAACTACAAAAGCAACAATTGAAAAAAATAAGTTTGAAGCGATATCTTATTTTTTACAAAGCCAACGAATAAGGGAAGAAATAATTGAGCTATGCAAAGAACTTATTGCAGATAAAGCTTTTAAAGAAAGAGGAGACCAACATTGGATATATCAAACTATTGCACAAGCCTATTTAGGATTAGATAACATTCAAGAACTAAATAAAATAATTCCAAAGATTAAAAAATATTCAAAAGGCGAATTTGACATTGATACTTTTAAAGAACATAATGAAATACTTCTTGAAAACATAAAAAACATAAAAAAGAAAAACAACTACAGCTAACAAAGCTATTGCTGCCATTGGGGCTGGACGGAATAACAATCATCGGCGGTACAACTCCAAGCAGCGGTTCAGGCGGACGGATTTCTCTTGAGCTTCTCTCCTAATCATCAACTTTATTTTATAAATTTAACTTCAGTACCGGGCAGGACGTCGGCAAACCCAACGACCAGCAATACCCGGCCGTTAGCTCCAATGCCGCTGCGGCGCAAAGCCAAACATCGGTAGTTAGAAAGAAAGCAGTAAGCAATTTACTTGGGAATATTTTTTTGCTTTTGTACATAGCCGAGCAAGGACGGTATACAATTCTTTCAAGTTTATTATTGTGGGACGCAGCATGTTAATGATACTTTGTTGGCACATAAGCTAACATCGGTATTTGCAAAATCTGGGCTGGAAGAATAGGTCATCGGCTAGAAAAGTTCTAATCAGCTGCGGTTCGGGCTAGACGTTACTAATCAACATTATTTCTTAATTTCATCATCAACAATAAATCAACATCGGTCGGGCGGACGGAACTCGAAATTCCCAGTCTTCGCAAATACCCGGTCGTTAGCTGATATTAATTTTCGGTCAAACCCTAATAATGAAACAAAGACCTTTTATATTACTGTTAATGACAGGACTTATTTTAGTCATAGTAAAATCTTTTTTATTGACTGAGGAAAAAATAATAGATATACATCTTTACGACACATTTTATGTATTTACGCTTTCCCAAATAATTTGGTCGCTTTCGATCTTTGTTTTGATTAAATATGTTTTGTACTTTTTAACTGAGAAATTTTTACACTCAATAAAACTGACTTGGATTGATATAATTCTTACGACTCTAACAATCTTATTTTTCTTAATTGCATTTTCATTAGCTGACAGTATAATTAAACCAAACGTAAATGAGAATAGTTTCGTAAAAAATTCGAACGCAATTGTTTATACGAAGACAATTACTAAATATGTTGTATACACTTTATTTGCATTAATGCTTGGACAGATTATTTATTTTATAAACTTAGCTAAAGGACTTTATAAAAAAAGAACTACTTAGATATTTTAACACCAGCTAACATCGGTATTTGCAAAATCTGGGCTGGACGAATAGGTCATCGGCAGGAAAAGTTCTAATCAGCTGTGGTTCAGGCTGGACGTTAATAATCAACATTATTTCCTAATTTCAACATCAACAATAAATCAGCATCGGTCGGGCAGACGGAACTCGAAATTCCCAGTCTTCGCAAATACCCGGCCGTTGGTGGCAAGCTTACCGACACACTCTGCTAACTCAACGGTTTGGACAAAAAAGTAGACTTTTCCACATTTTATTTAACGCCTGTTGAAAAAAATATCAAACTTTTTATTAACTCACAGTAATATTCCCTATATTTGCATCAGATTAGTTCTTTGAAAAGTGATTTGAAGTTTATTTCCTAAGCGGAGTTCCTTTGACTGTCTGAAAAGACAACCTTAACGGGTAAATTAACAGCACACATTCATTCTCTGTATATGACCATCATACTATTGATTAGATTGAGTTGAATTGTTATTATGCTATTAGATTTTAATAAGCAGGAATTTTAAGCGAGTGTACGAGAACATTGTTTACACGTTTAGGACTTAGACACCTAACTACAAGTTTTACTTAGACATTGTTGAAAAAAGCAGGGCAACAATGTCGTTGTCTTCAAAAACAAGTAAAATGAGTAGATTAAAACAAATTCAAATCATTGATACTGCAATACAAAGTGTTGCATCTATCACACAGAGCCAGTGTTCTCTTTCGGAAACAGACTTAATTGTCTTAAATGAAGCATTAGAAAGACTTCAATTCTTGAAAAGAAAAAAGGGTAAGACGAATGAGCAAATTCGTAATGAAATTGTTCAAGTAGTTGCACTTCTTGTAAAATTCTTTAAAGACTAAAATTGAAGCCCAAAGATGTAGAATTGAAAATCCGAACACTCACTTAATTTTTTCAACAACAACAAAATGGATTTAGGTAACATAATTAAAAATATCAGAAAGCAAAAAGGACAAACTCAAGGAGAGTTTGCACTTTCTTGTGGAATTACACAAACTTATCTTTCGCAAATTGAGGGTAATCTCAAAGAACCTAATCTTTCAACGCTAAAATCAATTAGCGATAATTTGAATGTTCCATTACCCATACTTTTCTTTTTATCAATGACAGAAGATGATGTGCAGCCAAACAAAAGGAAAGCATTCCAGATTGTAAGCCCTTCTGTAAAATCTTTGGTAAATGAATTCTTCGCAGTTTAAAATAAATGAGTTCAAAAAGATTTGTTCCATCGTTTGCTTTAAACCAAGCGAAGTAGAAAACATTGCTAGTAATTTGGACAAATACTATAAAGAATGGATTGAGAAAAAACTTGATAAAAAAACAGGCTTACCAAAAAAATATTTAGACGGCACAGAAAAACAAAGGACTATCAGACCTTCGCAGAAGGAACTAAAATTAATTCAGTCACGAATTAAAAACAAAATATTAGTTCCCATTAAACTACCTGCTGAAATTCACGGTGGAGTAAAAGGATGCAGTAACATTACAAATGCCAAACCTCACCAAGGAAACAAATATATTTTTACAACTGACTTACAAGAATTTTATCCAAACATAACCTCACAAAGAGTTTATGATACTTTTTGCAAGCTAAAGTTTTCGCCACACTTTTCACATTGGCTAACAAACTTGACAACGTGGAAGTATGAATTGCCACAAGGAACACCAACAAGTACACATATCGCAAACCTTGTTTTTTTGGACACAGATATTAAGTTAATAGAACTTTGCAACGCTAACAACATTACATATACAAGGTATGTTGACGACTTGACATTTTCTTCGCAACAGGACTTTAAACATTTACTTAATCCCATTCTTGACATAGTTACATCGGGCAATTTTAAACTTAGCTACAGAAAGACACAATACAAAGGAAAGCAGACAATTACAGGCGTGGATGTATTTCTAAATAAAATTGACGCACCAGAAAAAATTATTCAAAAATCGAAAATAGAAGTTGACACCAAAGCAGACTTGAAACCTTACACGATTTACTTAAACAACATCCGTAAAACGAACAGTCCGAGAAAAAGCCTGCCACCAACAAGGGGTTTGGCAAAAGTGGGGCGGACGGAATAACAATGAACTTTTTGTAATTCTATGTGGCTTTTGTTCCAGCTTGACGGAATTCTTTTTGACTTTTTGTTGTTATCTTCATCATCAGTTTTTCAATCAGCAGCGGTTCCAGGCGGACGGAATTCTATTTCCCCACCTTCGCCAAGCCCTGTTCGTTAGCGGTCAGGCTACAGCAACACCCTAAGCATGGACACATTATGACTCCAACATCATTAATAAAAATATCAGACAGCTTATCCGACAACCGACATAAAGAAATTGCTGAAAAAATATTTGCTCGTAAGATAGACGGCATTGAAGTTTCACATTTTGGCGGACGTTGGGGCGACACTTGGGAGACAAGCAAAAATTACAGCTTAGACTTTTTGAAATTCTATAAGGGAATAAAGGCTCTGAGGTTTTATCTTACAGGCGTTACAGACCTTACTCCAATTTTAGTTCTTGCAGACGGCTTAGAAAATCTACAACTTGGAGAATTTGATTTAAAGAAAATTTCCTTGGAGCCACTAGGTCAGTTAAAAAACTTGACATACCTATCTGTAGTAAGAAATCAAAACGGTCTTGAAAGTATTACTCAACTACCAAAATTATCAGAGTTAGCCTTGACAGGTCATTCAATTGAAAAGCTACCATTTCTAAATGAGCTAACAGAATTAAAAAAACTTTACATTGGCTTTGGAACTTCAAAAAATTTTGACAACATCCAAAACTTATCAAAATTAGAAGAGCTTGATGTGCTTTGGGTCAAACAACTATCCGACATACAAGCAGTTTCAAAGCTAACAAATCTTGTAAAGCTTAGAATGGAAGATGAAAAGCAAATAACGAGCTTGCCAGACTTATCAAAAATGACTAAACTGAAAAACATACGACTAATGAATTTCGGTTCATTACAAGATGTTTCAGCTTTGGTAAACTCTAATGTTGAGGAATTTATTCTAACTGGTCCAAATAAAAACGTAGACTTTTTGACGTCTTTATCCAATGCAGAGAAATTACAAAAAGTCTACACCTGTTTCTATACCAAAAGAGAACAGGACAAAGCTGAAAAAATATTAGGCGACAAGTTTTGCGATAAAGACAAAATGAATTTTGATATGCCTAATAGGACACCTATTTTATACTATGACATTGAAACTGGAGAAAGAATAGTATAGCAAAAGTACTACAGACAAAAGCCCGAACCGCTAACAAAAGTATTGCTGCAATTGGGGCTGGACGGAAGTACAATCAACAGCAGTGCAAATCCAAGCTTTGGTTTCGGCGGACGGAATTCTGCTGGGCATTAGTTCTTAACATCAACTTTTATTTATAAATTTAGCTTCAGTTCCGGGCAGACAGTTGGTCAATTCCCTAACTGCAGCAATACTCGAACGTTGGGTGTTATAGTTTTTTGGTGATTTTTTATGGTCGGCTTCGGACGGACATCAAAATTGTAAATGCATCTTTTTTTAAATCTATCAGCAAACTAATTTTAGAAGGACGTAAGACGCAACTATTTCACTTTTTTTGAAATAGTATTTTTAACAACGGCAGGAAAATTGGAGCGAAGATATTTTCATAATTTTCTGCTTGTTAATCTCTGCACGACACTCACCAACAGGCTTTCATTTCAAATCGCTACAATTAAATTGCGAAGAGTTATGCGAAACGTTATGCTTGTTAATCTCTGCACGACACTTAACAGCAGTTTTTAAATTCATAATCCTAAGGTTAGAATGAGAAGAACGAAGCGAAGATTGGTATTGGAAAAAATATTTGAACAATTAATTTGTGAAGTAACAAAATTGGACTTCGAATAATTAAACATCACCGTTTTTTAATTTTATTGTAGCGGTTGGACAGACATTTCAAACTCTAGTTCTAAAATATACAACACCCAACAAAAGTATTTGCAAAATCTGGGCTGGACGAATAGGTCATCGGCAGGAAAAGTTCTAATCAGCTGAGGTTCGGGCAGTACATTACTAATCAACATTATTTCTTAATTTCAACATCAAGAACAATTCATCATCGGTCGGGCAGACGGAAATCGAAATTCCCAGTCTTCGCAAATACCCGTCCGTTGTAGGCAACCAATAAAAACAGTACGTTCTGTATTTAGCATTTGGCCAAGACATAGTTTTTTTTTACTTTTTGTACACAGGTATTTAATTTGACATAATATTTTAATTTCAATGCTTAAAACCTTTAAAGCAAAAATTCATGGAACGGTAAGTATTAGACAGGGAGAGCAATCTCCTATTGACCAGACAATAACATTCACCAAATACAAAATAAAATTAAAGGACGAACAGATTAATAGAATTTATTTTGATCCACTGTTAGTTCAAGTTGTAGCTGATAAAATGGAATACAGTTTCGATAAAAAGTTGAATAAAGACGATAAGAAGATGTTTTCAATTATATTAAAACAAAAACTAAACGCATTAGACAATTGTCTATATCACTTAGACATTTCATTATGGAACAAAATAAAAGCAAATATTATTCACAACAGGTATTGGTTAGACAGAGAAAAAGAATGGTTTTTTAAAACTCTTGTTGCGGCAACAATAGGCTTTTTGTTTGCAGTAATAGGTGGAAAGATAGGATACCAACAAGGATATGAAAATGGTTTAAAAGAAGGGAAAGCCCAAAAGCAAGACACAATTCGAAAACAATAGAAATTAACTTTAATGAAATTAAGAGTAAAAAAAATAATTGCAAGAGAGTTCTTAATACTATTTGTGGTTGTGGCTATAAGCCTTATTACATTTTTATCGGTTTATGCTTACAACCATTATTATCAAAATAAAATTGACAACTTAACAAATAAAATATCTGCAAAAAAGATCTTACAAGATACTTTAGCAAACTTAACCAATGCAAAAAAGGAAAAGCAATTATGGTTTGCGAATGAATATTATACAAACTACGATTTTAGTACATCCACAAGGAAACTTGATTTCTATACCGAAAGCGGTTTGCCAATCTTTGGGAAAAATCAAAACCTTAAAATGTTTGATAGATTGATTGAGCTTAATAAAAAAGATAGTTTATTACTAATTTTCACACGCAATAATATTTTCGAAGAATTTGGGAAACACTTTAATTTTAAAACTCCTTTAGATCTCAAAAACTTCGTAACTGAAAACACAATTACTTCTAGCGATTTAGTAAAACTCAAACAATCAAATACTGTTTCAAATGAAATTAAAGCATTAGAATTAGAAAAAGAGAATGCTCAAGTGAAAGTTGTTTCGCTAGGAACTCATAAGCATTTAGTCATCATGTCATTTCTTTATTCTTTTATTCTTTTATTCTTATTTCGTTACAGTTTTTATGGAATAAAGTGGAGCATAAATACTCTAAAAAAGAATGGAGAATAGATAATATTTACACTTTGGCTGCCTACAACATGGTATTGCTGTCATTGGGGCTGGACGGAATAACAATCAGCAGCTGTGCAAATCTCAGCAGTGGTTCGGTCGGACGGATTTCTCTTGAGCATCACTTCTAATCATCAACTTTATTTTATAAATTTAATTTCAGCACCGGGCAGGACGTCGGCAAACCCCAACGCCCAGCAATACCCGGTCGTTAGCTGTTATTTTTGTAAGCTCCCAAATTCTAATTAGGAATTGTATGAGGAATTTAATTTTCTTAATTACATTTTTGAAACTTGACATGTTCTCTTTTGGACAAAATCCAAAACTGATTTCATTTAACGCTAATATTGATTCAATAGTAAATTATGGACCAATAAAAGCTTATGATACTATGAATGATACTGTTGGAGCGTTTTTTTATAGAAGAATGGTATCATTTACTTTTCATTTAGAAAATAAATCAAAAAGAAAATTACTAGTTCCAGTAGAATTTTTAATTGGAACTGACTTTTGGAATGATATCCTTTTTGCAGCGGAAAGATGGAATGATAGTTTAAAACAATTTCAACCAATTAAAAAAGACCTTGTTCTTCCTGCGTATAGAGAAATGAAATATAGAGTACTTTACTGGGGTGATAATATTATTGAGAAAGGAGAATTCAATTATTTTACACAAATGAATGAAATAAATAGAGTTCGGTTTACTTTATTACTTTCAAAAAATAATAACGGTTTTAAAGACATTACAACAGAATGGTTAATTATCAAGCCACAAGAACCTATGTATCCATTTTTTTACTCGAATAATAAATAAAACAACAGCTAACAAAGCTATTGCTGCCATTGGGGCGGGACGGAATAACAATCAACAGCTGTACAATTCCAAGCAGCAGTTCAGGCGGACGGAATTCTCTTGAGCATCAGTTCTAATCATCAACTTTATTCTATAAATTTAACTTCAGCACTGGGCTGGACGTCGGCAAACCCCAACGACCAGCAATACCCGGTCGTTGGTAGCAATGCAGAATGATAACACTCGAAGACTATAAACTTGACAACATTGACCCAGAAGATTTTGGGGACACTTTACTTAAACTTGAAAAATCGTTTGGGATAAAGTTTGAGTATAATACATTTAAGGATGCAAAAACATTTGGTGACATTTGCGATTGCATAGAAAGTCAAATAAATTTTACGAACAAAGAAGATTGCACGACACAACAAGCATTTTATAAAGTTCGTAATGCAATTAGTTTGACACAGAACATTGACAAAAAAAATATTGAGACTCAAACACAATTAGAAACAGTTTTTCCAAGACAAAATCGAAGACAAAAAGTAAAAGAATTTAAACAAGAATTAGGAATTTCAATAGACTTACTTTCGATGAAAACTTGGCTAGTATTGACAATTGTCATTGGATTTACTTCATCAATAATTGCTTTTTTCTTTAGTTGGAAAGTTGCTGTTTGCGGACTACTTTTTTTCTATATTCTAAATTCTATTTTGAGCAAATTCTCAAAAGAAATCAAGGTGGAGACAGTCGGTCATTTAGCAGAAAAAATTACACAAGAATATTATTCACAAGCAAGACGACATAGTAAGACAGTTAACAGAAGTGAAATTGTAAAAACTATTCAAGACGTTTTCATTGCTGAACATTTTTTAGAAAGAGAGCACTTAACTAGAGAAGCACAACTTGGTTGGAAATAGGTGCACTGCTACCAACATGCTATTGCTGCCATTGGGGCTGGACGGAATAACAATCAGCAACTCTACAAATCCCAGCAGCAGTTCAGGCGGACGGATTTCTCTTGAACATCAGTTCTATTCATCATCATTATTTTATAAATTTAACATCAGCACCGGGCAGGACGTCGGCAAACCCCAACGACCAGCAATACCCGGCCGTTGCCTGCAACCCCATCTGACAGCTGCTAATATTCAAGCAGGATAAACAAATTAGACAATGAATACGATAATAATAAGTTTGATATTGATTTCAGTTGCAATCGCATTTGTAGCA
>NZ_JBHSCZ010000004.1:0-157953 GCF_042651465.1 Ferruginibacter yonginensis | reverse complement strand
CCATACCGATCCGCCGCGGCGGATAAGCCCCTCATGTTATGGTGGTACTGCACAACAATGTGGGAGAGTAGGTAGCCGCCATATTTATTTAAGAAAAGCCTTTCAGTAATGAGAGGCTTTTTTTATGCATCTACTTCAAATAGTTGATCATCCATCTAACTCCAATCCTCTCTACCCCCTTGACATCATAAACATTTTATTATGCAGACCATACCGATCCGCCGCGGCGGATAAGCTAATCTTGATATGTTGTTACTGCACAATAATGTAAAAATGAATGTTGAAGTTAAATTGATGCTCGAAATGCCTTCTTGTATGCAGATGCTTTTTTGCATCCACTTGAAATACTTGATCATCCATCTAACTCCAATCCACTCTACCCCCCTGAAATCATACACATTTTATTATGTAGCCCATACCGATCCGCCCCGGCGGATAAGCCCCTCATGTTATGGTGGTACTGCACAACAATGTAAGAGTGAAGGTTGTAGTAATATTGATGCTAGAAATGCCTTCTTGTATACAGATGCCTTTTTGCATACACTTGAAATAGTTGATAATTTATTTTTAAGTATTGGTAAGATGTGCTTCTCGAAGAGGATTAAAATTTATAAGGAAAATGACACTTTATCGTTTTAATCTAACAAAATACCAGCTTATTTACTCCTGAATAACAGCTTTATACAGCTATCACAACTTTTTTCAACGTAACGCTTTTATTTATTCTGTAATGAAGAAATTAATAAATTATAAATGTTGTTGTTTTTGAATTTGTTTGTTAGTATTGAGAAATTTATTTCGCATGTGGTTTAGTATGTTATGCTTTTCTAGTAACATGTGTAATGCATTTTTTAGTGTAATGCGCTTACTTTTTAAAATATTAAACAGCATTATTTATTTTATAAATAATACAATATTCAGAGGACTTAGTATTTTCATTAGAAAATATGACTATAACACAACAAGCCTGTCAGAAAGTACCTGGTTTTGAAAATTTTTATAATAAATTTTTAAGAAGGATGTGTATAGATGACAGAGCGGATAGTACAAGTAAAAATTATGGGAGAAGTTTAGCTCATTTAGCATTACATTATTTGATTATTCCTATTCATTTAAGTTTAGATGAGATACAAGATTATTTGTATTTAATTAAACCTAAAGTAGACGGTGCTTCTTATAGCAATTTTAAATTTACAGTTTGTGCGTTGCGTTATGTATATAGAATGGAAGGATTAGATGAATTACGCATTCAACTTCCTGTATTAAAGAAAGGGAGGAAGTTGCCTATTGTATTAAGTAAGCAAGAAATAACTGCAATGATGAACTGTGCTTGTTTAATGAAACATAGGGTATTAATTGCGCTATTATATGGATGTGGTTTGCGTTGTTCAGAGGTTAGAAATATAAAGGTATATGATATAGACCTCGAAAGAGCTGTTGTACATATTAGACAAGCAAAAGGGCGTAAAGATAGATATGTTCCTTTGGGTACAAATTTGACAACCATATTAGAAAAGTATATTCGGCTATTTAAACCAACAGATTGGCTTTTTACTGGCAGTAGATGGGCCAATAATACTAGTAGATTTTTTTCTGTGTATGAACATCAATATGGACAGCGTAGTGTTCAATGGGCTGTTGCAAGGGCTGCACAACTTGCAGGCGTAAAAAAGCATATTAATGTGCATAGTTTACGGCATACTTATGCAACTCATTTACTTGAAGATGGTGTAAATATTTTGACAATAAAAGAACTTTTGGGGCATGCGAATGTGAAAACTACTATGATTTATTTACATGTTGCCCAGATTAACCATAGTAAAAGTTGTAGTCCACTTGATAGTTTAAAGGGATTAAAAGTAATTGGAAGTGTACAAGCAAGTTTGAATTTTGAATAAAATCGTATAGCTGTTTTATATGCACTACTGCTGATTAATGCTACACTGTTGACATAGCCCTGATAGTAGCGGCTACCCTGCAGCTGAAGCCCATGTGGGTGGGCTTTGTGGCGAAGCGTAGTAGCGAATAGCAGGATCAATAGTTGATTAATGGTTATTTGTTGGTAGCTCCAAAACTTTATTTTAATTATTATTTAATGTTTAAACATTGAAATTTATACTATATTTGTACTCTAAAAAATTAATTTATGAGTATTATTGATAATTTAAAATGGCGCTACGCTACTAAGCGTATGAATGGTAGTGTAGTTAGTGATGCAGATCTAGCTACTATATTAGAGGCTATAAACCTGACCGCAACTTCGTATGGTTTACAACCGTTTTCAGTATTGGTTGTAACTAATAGCGACATCAAAACCAAATTGCAAGCAGCGGCTTATGGCCAACCTCAGTTAGTAGAGAGTTCGCATGTATTGGTTTTTGCTATACCAGAAAAACTAACTGCTGCTGATGTAACCACATTTATTGAACATGTAGCTGCTGTAAGAAGTATACCTGTTGAAGCATTAGATGGGTATAAGCAAATGATTGTTGGTACTGTTGAAAGTTTAACAGCCGAACAACAACAAACATGGGCTGCTAAGCAAGCTTATATTGCCTTAGGTACAGCACTAACTGCAGCTGCAGAATTAAAAGTAGATGCTTGCCCAATGGAAGGCTTTAGTAAAGAGCAATTTGATGAAATTTTAGGTTTAAAAGCAAAAGGTTTAACATCAGCAGTGATTTTACCGCTTGGTTACCGATCAGAAGAAGATGCAACATCGCAATATATTAAAGTGAGAAAACCAATTGATACATTGGTACATTATGTAAAATAATAGTTAGTTAGTCAATAAAAAAATGCACTTTTAAAGTGCATTTTTTTTATTGACTATTATTTTGATTTATATTCTGCCAGGATAAATTTTAAGTGCTTCTTCTAAACACTCTGCAGCGGCTAAAATAGCATCAGTATTTAAAACATAGGCCAGCCTTACTTCATTTTTACCTAAACCTTTGGTACTGTAAAAGCCTGTTGCAGGGGCCATCATTAAAGTAGCACCTTCGTACGAAAACTCCTCTAATAACCACTGGCAAAATTTATCACAATCATCGATAGGTAATTTTGCCATTACATAAAATGCACCACCTGGGTTGGGGCAAAATACACCATCAATTTTGTTTAAAGCAGCAACAAGTGTGTCTCTCCTTAATTTGTACTCCGCTTTGGTAGTATCAAAATAATCATCTGGTAAATCAACAGCGGCTTCACCTAAAACTTGTGCATAGTATGGCGGACTTAACCTTGCTTGTGCAAATTTCATGGCAGCATCCATTACTGATTTATTTTTTGAGATGAAAGCACCAATTCGTCCACCACATGCACTGTAACGTTTGCTAATGGTATCCATTAATACAACATGTTGCTCTGCACCTTTAAGATGCATGGCACTGATATGTTGACCTTCGTAACAAAACTCCCTATAAGCTTCATCAGCAAATAAAAATAGTTGGTGTTTGATGATGATATTTTTGAGTGTTTCCATTTCAGCAGCACTGTATAAATACCCTGTTGGGTTGTTAGGGTTACACAGTACTATGGCTTTTGTTTTTGGTGTAATGGCTTTCTCAAATTCTTCAATAGGGGGTAAGGCAAAACCTGTTTCAATAGTGCTACTGATTGGTACAACTTTTACATCCGCTTGTACAGCAAAGCCATTATAATTTGCATAAAATGGTTCAGGAATAATGACTTCATCGCCAGCATCTAAACAAGCCATAAAACCAAAAAGTATTGCCTCACTGCCTCCAGTAGTAACAATAATATCGTTGGCTGTGATATCAATATTATTTTTAGCGTAGTATTCGGTTAACTTTTTACGGTAGCTTTCGTTTCCAGCACTATGGCTGTATTCCAGCACATGTACATCACAATTTTTTACAGCATCAATACATGCTTGTGGTGTTACAATATCAGGTTGGCCTATATTTAAATGATATACTTTAGTACCTCTTTTTTTTGCAGCTTCTGCAAAGGGAACTAATTTTCTTATAGGTGATGCAGGCATTGTAAGCCCACGTTTACTTATTTGTAGCATAATGTAAAGATACTATTTACTGCAATTTTAAAGTTAAAAAGCTGTTTAATTTATGGTGCCTGCAACCCATTGTAATGTTATGTTTGCTTTTTGTGCTTTAAATTTTAATTCGATTGATTTTTGTATTGATTCGAGTAACTTATTTTCTCGAGTGTTCACCAAAAATAAACTGCTTTCACCGTTATTAAATTTGAGTAACTCATTACGCAATAGTTGTGAATAATTGTTGATGATACTATTGGTTGCTGTCCATTGTGTTTGGTATGTAATAATTTGATTAGTATAATCGGCAATTTTATTATTGATTTCTTGTTGCTTTTGCTGTAAGGCTAATTGCGTTTCAGTAATTTTTAATTTAGCCATTTTGTAGGCGCCTCTACCTTCTCTAAAGCGTAAGGGAATTTTAATATCGATAGCCCATTTGTAATTGTTTTGAATAAAATTATTATTTACATTTTTAAGTACATTGTACTGATTATTTAAAAGGTTTGATTTTAAATTGACGGTTGGTAACAGGCTTTGAAATTTTAATTTTTTTTCAACATTTAAGCCATCTAGCTTAAAAAAGTACTGCTGAATTACCGGGTTGTTATTAGTACTATTAGGGTTTATGTTTAAATTGAGTTGCAATGAATCAGGTACCACATTTTCGAGTAAGTTGATGGGTGTTTGCTGTGGCGACCATAAAAAATTATTAATTTGATATTGAGCAGATTTCAATTTTATAAAAGCATCATTTTTTTGAATGATGAATGATTGGTACTGAGCATAAGCCTCAATAGTATCCATTAAAGGTTTATCGCCATTGATGAATTGTGATTTAACCAACTGCAAACGGTTATTACTATTGATAGCGTAGTTATTAAAAATCGTGAACAACTCATAGGCAGCGGCCCATTGATAGTAGGCTTCATAAGCATCTAACAATAAGTTGTTGATTAAAATTTGTTTTTGTGCATTATCATAACCCAATGCTATTTTGGCTTGTTGAAGTGTAGCCCTTCTACTATCAATGAAAAGCCCTTTTGCTAGTGGTATTTCAATACCAGCATAACTCGATTGGCCTTTGGTTACTTCTGTTGTAATAAATTGACCACCATTGTTTTCAATACCAGTTTTAATATCACCAATAGGTAATGGTATTTTTAATGATGCATCATTGTAGTAAAAATAATTTTTATCATTAAACGTTTTACGATCTGCCTCATATTGAATGGTTGGGTCAAAAGCACCTTTAGCCATTAAAATATTGGCATTGGCTTTATCAACCTGAATATTTGCAATTTTAGCAAGTGGATGATTGTTTTTTGTTTGTTGAATAAAATCAGCCAATGTTAAAATATTTGTTGCTTGTTGCGCCTTAACTTCAGCAATACATACAAGTGATAATACAATATTTAAAAATAATATTTTCATTATTTTTTTGGTTTTTCTTTTTGAACTGTGTAAAACTCAGGAGGAAAGCCATTAATGTTACGCCATAATTCGTAAATAATTGGTACATCTTTTAACAGTGCAATACCTTGTGCACCACTACCCATTTTTAAACTTTTTGGCCAAGGTTTATCTTTTTTATCCTCTGTAACCAATACTCTAAATTTACCATTGGTACTCACATTACTTTCAATTGCAGTGATAACACCCCCAAAGGTGCCGAAGCTGTTTTGCGGCCAACCACTAAAAACAATAGCTGGTATACCATCAAAAACAAATCTTACTTTTTGACCTTTATTAATGAGCGGTAAATCCATTGGCTCAACATACATTTCCACAGCGTAGTCAAAATGGTCAGGAACAATTTCAGTAATCATTTCACCTTCTTTCAAAAGCTCTCCAATACCGGCTTTTTTGGCTTTGGTAATTTGTCCGCTTTGAGGTGCTGTTATGTAGTATAGTTTATTACGAGCATCGTAGTTAGATAAAATATTTTCAAGTTTACTGATATCTGCTTGTGTAGATGCTGCATTTGAAAGTGATCCAAACTTTTCACCATTCGCTTTTGATATTTTATCAGCATACTCCATTTCAATAACTCCTTTTTCAATTTGTAAATTGAGTAGTTCTTGTTTGCTTTGCAATAATTTATTTTCCGCACCAACTTTTTTTGCAAAACCGTTTTGATAATTGATTCTTCGTTTTTCAAAATCAACTAATGAAATAGCACCACTGTCAAGCATATTTTTACCAGCATCTAATTGGCGCTTGTATACCATTAATTCGTTTGTTACGGCTATAACATCAATGCTATCGTTTTTAACTTTAAGTTGTTGTTGTTGAAATTTATTATTGATAGATGCTTGCTTTAAACTATTGCCCTGCGATAGTACACTGGTTTGAACAGTAGCGGTGGTGGCTTTGTTTTCATAAGCAGCCGCACTCATTTTTTTTGCTTCTATTTGTTGTTGTGTACGTTGAATGAGTGCAGGGTCAAAATATTCTACTTTTATTTCGCCCATTTGCAAAATGGTGTCACCTGCTTTTACAAAGTCGCCTTCTTTAACATACCACTTTACAATTTTTCCTGGAATGATGGTATTAATTTCTTGCGGACGTTGCTCTTGCATAATGGTTGTTACATTACCTTTTGCACGTATGTTTTGTGTCCACGGTAAAGCTAACACTACAATAAGTGTTATAAAAATTGCCCAACGCCACCATCTTCTTTTACTGGGTGCCCCAATTTTATAAATGTTTTTAAATGCATTTTGTTCGGCAATAGGTTCGGGTGTATCTAAATTTTTAAATAAATATTTGTGTTGTTGCATAGCTTATAAATTTATTTCAAGATGGTACCATCGGTTAATTCATGATAAGTAATATTGTTGACAGGTATATCGTTATTTGAAATAATGATACAAGTAATTTTTTTTGAGTGTATGTATTGTAACAATGCTTGTTGTTGAGCAGGTTTTAAATGACTTAGCGGATCTTCTAACAACAATATTGAAGGGTTACCTAACAGTGCTCTTAATAATAATAAGTTTTGTTTATTGTGTTGGTTTATTCTTTTACCTGTTGGTTCTATTTTAGTATTGTAACCATCTTTTGTGCCATTAATAAATTCATTAAAGCCAATTATTTTTGCAATAGGTAAAATTTCTTCCATCGTAATTAGTTTGTTACCCATTGTGAGGTTATCAATAATGCTGCCTCTAAAAATATCTTGCTTATTAAGCATAATGCCTGTTACTTTCCTTATTGATTGTATGTTGTAATTGTGTAACGGCACGTCGTTAAATGAAATACTACCACTGTAATTACTTAAAGCCCCAGTTAATATTTTTATGAGTGTAGATTTGCCTGCTCCAGATGAGCCTTTAATTATATTTATTTGATTGGCATTAAAATGAAGTGTAATATTTTTTAGCGCTTCACTACCATCAGGGTATGTATATGAAACATCTTTTAAATGTATATCAATTGGCTGTGTAGTGTTAAACTGTACGCTGCCATTTTCTTCTACATCACTATCGACAATTTTACCTAGTTTTTCAATGGATGTTAAACTTGTATAAACATGATCCATACTTACAATTAGTTTTTCAATTGAATTTATAATTAAAATAATCACAATATCTGCAGCAATAAATTGACCAATATTTATTTGTTGGTTTAGCAATAACCAAGTACCAACAATAAGCATGGCTGAAATGATGAGTATTTTAAAACCAACTAAGCTTTTAAACTGTGTAGCTAATATTTTAAAATGATTGGTGCGTTGGTTCAAATACCTCGATAGTAATTCATCCGTTTTTATATTATGCAATTGATTTTCTTTGCTGAATTTAAATGTATTGATAGTTCTAGCAACTTCTTGCAACCAATCTGCAATAGCATATTTGTAATTACTAGCTTGAATACTTGTTTCAAAACCTTCTGACGATGTTGCTTTTAAAATGATAGCCAATAGTATCAATAAAATTGCACCAAATGCTATAAATATGGGGTGATAAAATGAAAGTAGTAATAACCCTAAAGCTATTTGTGTAATAGCAGTTGGTACATCTAATAAAATTTTTTCGATACCTTTTATAAGATTGGTGATATCAAAATACCTGTTCACCACTTCTGGTAAATAAAACTGATCCATTTTTTGTAAATCAATATTGGGCAGCTTATCACTAATTTCAAAAGAATATCTTGCAAATATTTTTTGTCTTATACGTTCAATCACTTGCATTTGCCTTACTTGTACAATACCATTTACGATAACACCCAGTATCACAACTGTTATTAAAACAATAATTGATGTAGAGAGACTAGCTGCCATTACAAAACCAATAATGGATTGTATACCTAATGGTAAAGTGAGTGCAATTAAACCAGCAATAATGGCATAAAAGTAAACGCTGCCAACATCTTTTTTATCGACCAAAATGGTTTTATTAAGTTTTTTTATAGCGTTTCTCAATGAAGGTTTTTGAGCCATAATATTTTATTTTAAGCAAAGTTATAAAACTATTTTTAATAATAGTAATACTATTACAAATAATATTTTATTAACAATAAGTAAATGTTTTACTATATTTGCAAAAAGTAAGTGTATGCAGTTACAGTTTAATGTAAAAATGAACGACAAGCTATTTCTGCGCAACCCAGAAGGGACTGAAATAGGGAAACTTATTATTAGACAATCAATTAAAATGATTGCTGATATGGGTTATGAGTTATTTACTTTTAAGAAACTAGCCATAGAAATTAATAGTACGGAAGCTACTGTATATCGTTACTTTGAAAATAAACACAGGCTATTGATATACCTAGTTGATTGGTATTGGGCATTTATAGAGTTTCAAGTAATGTATCAAATAAATAACCTCACTACTGCTGAAGATAAAATAAAAAAGGTAATAGATATTTTAGTTTGGGAAGATAATGCTGCAACTGTTTTTAGTGAGTTAGATGTTACATCGCTTTACTACATTGCAATAGCAGAGGGCAGTAAAACTTATTTAAGTAAAGATGTTGATGTAAATAACAAAGACTTTTTATTTAAGCCTTACAAAGATTTATGTGCAAGGGTTGCTGGTTTATTTAAAGAGTATAATAAAAATTATAAGTATGCAGCATCTTTAGCAAGCACCATTATTGAAACATCGCACCAACAATATTTTTTCATGCATCATTTGCCTCGATTGTGCGACTTTTCTAAAAAGAAAAATCCAAAAGAGATTGAAGCATATTTAGAGCACATTGTTTTTAGTGCTTTAAATGTTCGTTAAACACAAGTATACCAATCAGCATTTTTAATTAATTGTGCAGGGTAATTATCTGGTTCATAGTTACCATGTAATACTTTTTGCAACATTGTTTTTTTGTTAGCACCTGTTACTAAGAATAACCTGTGTTGGGCATTATTTATAAATGGAGCCGTAAAAGTTATTCTATCCATATTTACTTCATTTACATAAATATTTTTAACCAATGCTGTGGTTTCATGTAATATACTTGTGTGTGGAAATAATGAAGCGGTATGTCCGTTATCGCCCATGCCTAGTAGTACAATATCAAATACAGGAAAATTGTTTTTAAAAAATTGTTGAATGGTTAGTTGATATGCAGCAGCAGCTGCTGCAGGTGTTAAGTGAACGGGTATAGTAAAAATGTTTTCTTTTGGTATGGGCACTTCATTTAACAGTACTTGATAAGCTTGGTAACTATTATTTTGAGGATCATTTGCAGGAACACAACGCTCATCACTCCAAAATATAAAAGTTTTTTTCCAGTCAATTTTGCTTTGATATGCTGGTTGTACCAATACTTGGTAAAGTATGTTTGGCGTACTTCCGCCTGAGAGGGCAACACAAAATCGTCCGTTTTTTTTTATGGCTGCTAATCCTGCAGCAATAATATAATCTGCTGCTGCTATGGCTAACGTATTTGTATTGCTGAAGTTTTTAATTTTATGTGCCATAATGTTAGTTTGAAATGGGTACGGTTGTCCAGTTATTACCATCTCTAGCAATTAAAGCTTCTGCGGTTTCTGGGCCATTAGTGCCTGCAACATAATTTGGGAAATTTACAGAAGGGTTGTCTGTCCATGTTTGTAAAATAGGATTGATAATTTCCCAAGCTGCTTCTACTTGGTCAGCCCTCATAAACAATGTGGCATCACCTTCAATAACATCTAGCAATAAGGTTTCGTAACCTTCAGGTATGCCAGCTGCATAAGTGTCTTTATAATTGAATACCATATCAACAGGCGATAGTTGCATTTTTAAACCTGGTTTTTTGGCTTGAAAACGAATGCGAATGCCCATTTCGGGTTGTATGTTAATAATCATTCTATTGGGTTGCCAGTTTTCAATGGCTTCATCGGGAAATGATTGGTGTGGTACAGGCTTAAATTGTACCGTAATTACAGAATTGGTTTGTTGCATGCGTTTACCGCTACGAACATAAAATGGTACGTTACTCCAACGCCAATTATCAACAAAAAATTTGATGGCTGCAAAGGTTTCAGTATTAGAGTTTGGGTCTACATTTTTTTCTGTTCTGTAACCAGGTACTTGGTCACCTTCTTGCCAACCTGCACCGTATTGCCCTCTAGCAGCATATTCATGTACCGCCTCTCTATTAATTTTTCTGATGGCATGTAAAACATCTGCTTTTTTATTGCGAATTTCATCCGCATCAAAACTTACGGGTGGTTCCATAGCAATTAAACAAAGTAGCTGCATTACGTGGTTTTGAATCATATCTCTCAGGGCTCCGCTATGGTCATAGTATGCACCTCTATCTTCTACACCAATTTTTTCGCTTACTGATATTTGAACATGATCAATAAAATTGCGATTCCATATAGGCTCAAATAATGCATTGGCAAAGCGAAATGCCAATATGTTTTGAACAGTTTCTTTACCTAGGTAATGATCTATTCTGTACAATTGTTTTTCATCAAATATGGATAATAATTTTTCGTTTAATTGTTTTGCAGTGGCTAAATCAGTACCAAATGGTTTTTCAATAACGAGTCTTGCAAATTCTTTATCAGCTGCTAAACCTGTTTCGTGCAATTTTTCTGCAATGTCTTCAAAAAATTGAGGATTTACAGCTAAATAGTAAATTTTATTAATTGATTCGCCAGCTTCTTTCTCAAATACTTGTATATCTTTTTTTAAATCGTTGTAAATCGTTTTATTATTGAAATCACCTGAACGATATTCAATAAATGGTGCAAAGGCATCCCATTCTTTTTTTTGTGCTTTGCCTCTTCTGCTAAATTGATTTACACCATCATGAAGTTTTTCAACAAATTTGGATGTTTCCATTTCTGTTCGTCCAATACAAATAATTTTAAATTGTTCATTAAGCCATTCATCAATATTTAAATTAAATAAAGCAGGTATTAGTTTACGCCAAGTTAAATCACCTGAACCTCCAAATATGGTAATAATGGTAGGTTTAGTTTTTGTTGCTGAACTCATATATAGGTATTAAAAAGTATTATAAAATTATTGAATATTGGTATGCCATTTTGTATGGAATGTACCTTCTTTATCGGTACGTTCATAGGTATGTGCACCAAAAAAATCACGTTGGGCTTGTATAAGGTTCGCTGGTAGCCAAGCACTTTTATAAGCATCAATATAATGTAAACTTGCTGTAAGCGACGGTGTGGGTATACTGAAGTTTATTGCATTTACAATGGTATCACGTAATGATGGTAATACTTTATTTATTTCAGTACTTATATGATTGCTTACTAAAATATTTTGAAGTGTAGGCTCTTGTTCGTATGCTTGCATAATAGTTTCAAGCATTGCTGCTCTTATAATACAGCCACCTCTCCAAATAGATGCAATTGTTTTCAAGTTTAAATCGTATGCATGGGTTGATGATGCATTTTGCAATAATGCTAACCCTTGTGCATAGGTAATTAAAAAGCCAGCATAGAGGGCATCTTCAATTTGTTGTATGTTAATATTTGCTGTTGATCCATTTGTTGTAGTTGCTAAAATTGAAGCAGCTTTCACTCTTTCGTTTTTCATTGATGATAATGTACGAGCTGCTACTGCGGCATCAATACTAGGTGTGGGTGATCCTATGGTCATTGCATCTTTACTCGTCCATGCACCTGTACCTTTTTGGTGTGCAGTATCAGCAATTTTATCAATTAACATTGCTTCACTTAAATCATCTTCTTGTAAAAAAATCGCAGCAGTAATTTCAATTAAAAAAGATTGTAGTTTGCCTTTATTCCATTCACTAAAAACTTCGTGTATGGCTTTGTTATTTAAGCCGCAAATATTTTTTAAAACATGGTAGGTTTCAGCAATCATTTGCATTAATGCATATTCAATACCATTATGTACCATTTTTACATAATGCCCAGCAGCACCTTTACCCATATAGGCTGTGCATGGTGTGCCGTTTACTTTTGCGGCGATGGCATTGAGCATAGGTGCTAATAGTTCATAAGCTTTTACATCGCCACCGGGCATAATACTAGGGCCAAAACGAGCACCTGTTTCGCCACCAGAAACACCTAAACCTACAAAATGGATACCGTCTTTTAATAAATAATCAATTCTGTTTTGGGTATCTGCAAAGTAGGAGTTGCCACAATCTACAATCACATCATCTTTACTAATAATTGGTTTTAAAGTTTCAATAACGGCATCTACAATTTTACCAGCAGGTACCAAAAGCATAATTACCCTTGGTGTGTTTAGTGAAGCTACAAATTGGTTAATGTTATCGAATGCTCCAATATTACTGTTGTTTGTTAATGATTTTAAACGATTGACTTGTTCGGTATTTTTATCGTACCCGGCAACACTAAAGCCGTGGTCGCTCATGTTAAGTACTAAATTGCAACCCATGGTGCCAAGGCCTATCATGCCATATTGGTATAATGATTTCTGCATATTTTTAAAGGCTAATTGAATATTAAAGCTAATAAAAAACCCCTGCATTGGCAGAGGTTTTTTAATTAAGTGTATGTTAAGTACTAGGCAGCAACTTTAGCTGGTTTTGTAGCTTTTACTTTTTTGGTTGTTTTGGTTGTTTTATTGGCAGCTTTAATAGGCGTTGCTACAGGTGCAGCTGCAGCTGGAGCAGTAGTGGTACCTTTTAATTTTGCATATTCTTCTGCCGTTAAAACTTCACCTTTAAAACCGATGCTTTTGGTATCATCAGTACCTGCAAATTTTACGTTCATGTGCTTGTCAATTGGGCCTAAACCTGCTGCATTAAATGTAGCGGTAATTTTACCTGTTTTTCCTGGCTTAATAGGCTCTTTCGTAAAATCGCCAATAGTACAACCGCATGTTGGCGTAGCTTGTTCAATAATTAAATCTTTTGTACCAATATTGGTAACAATAAAAGTTGCTACGGCTGGTACACCTTGTGGAATTTTACCAAAATCAATTACTTCGTTTGTGATTTTAGCTACATCGTCAGACTTTACTTGTGCAAATGCTGCTGATGACAATACTACTGCTGATAATGCAAAAAATAATTTTTTCATAATAACTATTGCTTTTGTGTTGTTTTAATTAATTTTTTAAATCGTTTACGGCGCCATTAGCTGGTGCACTAGTGGTAGGTGTTTTCCATACCTCACCTTTAATTAAGATTACTTTAGATTGTGTTCCGTTGTATGTAATGGTAATGGCTTTTGAAAATGGCCCTTCAGCAGCTGCATTGTATCCTACTTTAATTTCAGCTGATTTGCCTGGTTCAATTACATTTTCTTTATTCCATTCAGGAGTAGTACATCCGCAACTAGCTTGTACATTATCTAATTTAAAAGCTGTTTTACCTTCGTTAAATACAGTGAATGTATGCGTTACAGGTTTTCCTTGTGGTATTTTACCAAAATTATATTCGGTTTCCTTTACGCCTAAAGTTTCAACAGGTGCAACTGCAACAGGAACATCACTAGCTGTTTTAACAGTACTTACGCTTGTTTGTGCATTTGAAACGTAGCTAATTGCAAGTAAACTGAATGCAAAAAGTATTTTTTTCATATTATAAATTTTCATTTCAAAGATACAAAATTCATTTGTTTTGAAATAAATTCTATTCTCCTTAGGTGTTTTTTAACAAACCGCCTTAAAAACAATAAATTTGCAACTTCAAAGAGAAACGAAACCATGAATCAATCAGATATTACCTCACAAGAAAAGTTAAGTTTTGATACGTTTAAAGCAGCCGTATTAAATGATTACAAATATGCATGTATAAGTCGTGAAACGAGTTTGTTAGGTCGTAAAGAAGTATTAACAGGTAAAGCAAAATTTGGCATTTTTGGCGATGGTAAAGAAGTACCACAAATTGCAATGGCCAAGTTTTTTAAACCAGGTGATTTTAGATCGGGCTATTATAGAGACCAAACTTTTATGTTTGCAAGTGGTTTGGCTACTGTACAGCAATTTTTTGCACAATTGTATGCTGATGCTGATGTTAACAACGACCCATTTAGTGCTGGTAGACAAATGAATGCACACTTTGCTACAAAAATGGTTGATGAAAATGGTGACTGGTTGCCTTTGGCACAATTAAAAAATATATCAAGTGATATTGCGCCAACGGGTGGGCAAATGCCCCGTGCTTTAGGTTTGGCATTTGCATCAAAGTTTTTTAGAAACGTAGATGTGTTAGCAAACGAAACTACTTTAAGTAATAATGGTAATGAAGTATGCTTTTGTACCATTGGCGATGCATCAACAAGTGAAGGTCATTTTTGGGAAACAATAAATGCCGCAGGTGTTTTACAAGTACCGTTGGCAGTGTTTGTTTGGGATAATGGATATGGCATTTCTGTACCTAAAGAATACCAAACTACCAAAGGCTCTATTTCAGAAGCTTTGGCTGGTTTTCAAAAGCAAGATGGTACCAATGGTTTTGAAATATACAAATTAAAAGGGTGGGATTATGCTGGTATGTGTGAAGTATTAGAACCAGCAATCGAAAAAATTCGAAAAACCCATATCCCTGCTATTTTTCATATTGAAGAAATAACGCAACCGCAAGGCCACTCTACTTCTGGCAGTCATGAACGATATAAAAGTATGGATCGTTTATTATGGGAAAAAGAATGGGATTGTATTAAACAAATGCGTAGCTGGATTATTGAAAATGCCTTAGCTAATGAAACTGAACTCAGTAGCATAGAAGAAGAAGCTGTACAACACGTAAAACAAAGTAAACAACAAGCTTGGGAAGCTTATTTGCAACCTATTAAAGTAATGGTTGCTGACGCAGCTAACTTATTAGAAGCCACTGGTGATGCTACTGCAAGTAAAATTGCTGCTGATTTAAAAGCCCTAAGAGAGCCTTTGCGTAGGGATATTTTTAAAGCTTTGGCTACTGTTTTGTATACGTTACCTGTTGAGCAAGCAAAAAATGTTCAACAATATTATGATGAACAGTTGGCTGCAAATACAACCATGTACGATCAATACTTGTTTAATGAAGGACCAAAATCAGCATTAAAAGTACCTGTGGTACCAGCTAGTTTTGATGACAGTAATGCCACAATTAATGGCTACGAAGTGCTAAACAAATACTTTGATCAATTGTTTGCCAACAATAAAAAGGTGGCGGCATTTGGAGAAGATTTAGGCTTTATTGGCGATGTAAACCAAGGCTTTAGTGGCTTACAAGAAAAATATGGTAGTGAGCGTATTTTTGATACAGGTATTAGGGAACTCACCATTATGGGGCAGGGTATTGGTATGGCTTTGAGGGGTTTACGCCCCATTGCAGAAATTCAATATTTAGATTATTTATTATACGGTTTGCAACCATTGAGTGATGATGTAGCAACAACACATTTTAGAACAGCTGGTCAGCAAAGTGTACCGCTTATTGTTCGTACTCGAGGCCATCGTTTAGAAGGTATTTGGCATAGTGGATCACCAATGGGTATGATTGTTAATGCGTTAAGAGGCATGCACGTGTGTGTACCCCGTAACATGACACAAGCTGCCGGTATGTACAATACGTTATTACAAAGTAACGACCCTGGTTTGGTGGTGGAGTGTTTAAATGGTTATCGTTTAAAAGAAAAATTACCAACCAATTTATCAACTTTTACGGTGCCATTTGGTGTGCCAGAAATTTTAAAAGAAGGTACAGATGTTACAATAGTTAGTTATGGCTCAACATTAAGAATTATTCAAGATGCTATAGAAACACTAAACAAAATGAATATTAGTTGTGAGTTAATTGATGTTCAAACATTATTACCGTTTGATATTCATCATCAAATAGTAGCTTCTTTAAAAAAGACCAATAGAATTATTTTTATTGATGAAGATGTACCTGGTGGAGCAGCTGCTTACATGTTTAATAAAGTAATGGAAGAGCAAAAGGGTTACCGTTATTTAGATGTTGCACCACGAACTTTAACAGCAAAAGAACACCGCCCAGGCTACGGAAGTGATGGTGATTATTTTGCAAAACCAAATGCTGAAAATATTGTTGCTACTATAAAAGCAATGATGCAAGAATAATTTTTAAACAAACACTTTAAACTTTATGGAAACAAACAACAATTACGACATTTTAGAGCAAGAAGCTTTTAACTATGTGCCAGCAAGCCAAGGTAAACGATTTGCTAATTATCTAATAGATATGATAGCATTTTATTTACTGTTTTTTCTAATTGCTGTGCTTTTAGTAATAGCTAACCCCAATGCATTAGATGAACTAAATGATGACTCTGCAGCAGGTTCATTTTTTGATAGAATACTTTCGCTGGTAATATATGGCCTACTTATGGGTATTATTGAAGGAATTTTTAAGGGGAAAACTTTAGGGAAATTAATTACCGGTACTAGAGCTGTGCAAAATGATGGCTCACCACTTACGTTTTCAAAAGCTATGACAAGGGGTTTAAGCAGAATGGTACCTTTTAATGCTTTTAGTGCCTTAGGTTCACCTTGTAACCCATGGCATGATAGATGGACGGATACCACTGTAATTGACGAAAAGCAATCAACTTATTAAAATTAAAAAAGGCAACATTTTGATGTTGCCTTTTTTAATACATATAAAATGCTATTTTAAATTATGATATACTTTTTGTACATCATCATCTTGCTCTAAATTATCTACCATTTTCAAAACCTCATTAGCTTGCTCTTCATTTAGCTCAACAGTTGTATTGGGTATTCTTGTTAATTCAGCGCTTATAAGTTCTAGTTTTCGATCTTCAATGGCCTTGTTCATGGTACCAAATTCATTGAAAGCGGCACGTACAATAATATTTCCTTCAGCATCTTCACCAATTTCTTCTAACCCATAATCAATTAATTCAAGTTCAAGTTCTTCTAAATTTTGTCCGGTATTTTTTATTTTAAATTCACCCATTCGAGTAAAAGTAAACGCAACACTACCGCTGGTACCTAAAGCGCCTTTTCCTTTTGTAAAATGCATACGTACGTTGGCTACAGTTCTGGTGGCATTATCAGTAGCAGTTTCAACTAGTACGGCAACACCGTGTGGTGCATAGCCTTCGTACACCATTTCATCATAGTTGCTGGTATCTTTACCCATTGCTCTTTTAATAGCAGCTTCAACCCTATCTTTTGGCATGTTACATGCTTTTGCATTCAGGTAACAGCGGCGTAAAGCAGGGTTATTATCTGGGTCGGGCCCTCCAGCCTTTACGGCTATGGCAATTTCTTTACCAATACGAGTAAAATCTTTGGCCATTTTATCCCAACGAGCAAACATGGCACCTTTACGTACTTCAAATATCCTTCCCATTTGTAAATTTTTATTTAGGATTGCAAATTTAATAAGTATTGTGTAATTGTTAAGCAGATTTTAAAGTGATTGTTTTATAGCGCATCCATCATCATTGCTTAAATATAATACACTACTATTAATTCGCTTTGCTGTTTTTTTATTTAAGCGTACAAAAAAGGTAACTCACTTTTTACATTTGTTTAAGCAAACTGTTGGCCATTTTTTTATTACTTCGTTGCTTAAATTTTATTATTGCAATTTAATTGGGTGGTTAAACATGGCAACATTGTTTTAAAATTACCCCCAAGCAAAAAGTTAATTTCGAATGAATAGGTTCAATTTAGTACTAGCATTTTTGATGGTGTTTTTCATGGTTCCTTCAAATGCAGGCATTTTACCTAAGGCCGTATTGGTACAACCTAAAGGTTCAAATTTTGTTAAACAACATCATGCACATGCAGCTCCATCAGCCGATTTAATTGATGTTTATATAGATGAGGCATCTGATGATGTAGAGGAAGATAACGACAATCAACTAATTATTGCAACTCATTCCAACAGCAAAATTTTTATTTGTCCTCAAGATTATATTAGAAGCACTCCTCAATTATTTAATCTCACTTTTTATGGCCATGAATTTTGGCAAACGGGTATACTTTTCTTAGTATTTCAGCAATATCTACTATAGAATATTTTCTTTTTTATGATTGAGTAAGCCTTTGAAACGCCTTGGTTAACTGTAACCTTCATCAATCATATTTTTGGTGTTGTTGTCTTTTTGGTGGCGGCATCATTTCCCTTCTTTTTATTATATCATCTTTTAAAGTATGGCATATAGTGCATTACTATGTATGGCTATTGCTAAATAAAATATAACATTTAATGAAACAGTATTTCTATTGTACAATAGCCATTGGGCTTTGTTTGCTTCAAGCTTGTAAAAACAAAAAAGAGGTTGAACCCGAAAAAAATGTAATACCAATATCAACGCCGTTGGTAACTGATACTACTATAAAAAAAGAATATGTGGCAGAGATAGAATCAATGCAGAACATTGAAATACGTGCCAAAGTAAAAGGATATTTGGAAAAAATAAATGTAGATGAAGGCCAAAATGTAAAAGCAGGTCAATTACTATTTATTATTCGTTCTCGTGAGTATGATGCCGAATTAGCAAAGGCCGCAGCAGAAGTAAAAACCGCAACATTAGAAATGCAGAATGTGCAGCTACTTGAGCAAAAAAAAATTGTTTCAAAAGCTGAACTTGCTTTGGCAGTTGCCAAATTAAATGAAGCAAAAGCTGCTTTAGGTATAGCCGAAACTAATTTATCATTTACAAAAATTGTAGCGCCTTTTGATGGAATTATAGATAGGCTAAAATTTAAAATAGGTAGTTTGATTGATGAAGGTACGCTGCTCACATCATTATCAAATAATAAAAATGTATATGCATATTTTAATGTATCTGAGTTAGAGTATTTAAATTTTGTTACCAACAAAAAAAATAATCAAGAAAGTAAAGTGGGGTTGTTATTAGCAAATAATCAACTTCATAAATACCAAGGCGTTATACAAACTATTGAAGGTGAGTTTGATAAAAATACAGGTAACATACCCTTTAGAGCCATTTTTCCTAATCCTGATTTTTTATTAAAGCATGGTGAAACTGGTAAAGTACAACTCACCATTGATTTAAAAAACGTAATGCTAATACCACAAAAAGCTACTTACGAAGTACAAGATAAAACTTATGTATTTGTGGTAGATGATAACCAAATTGTACATGCAAAAAACATTCACATACAGCAAAGGCTCCCTAATTTATATGTGATTGATGATGGTTTATTGCCCAACGATAAAATTATTATAGAAGGTGTACAAACTGTTAAGGAAGATGATAAGGTAACTACCAGTTTAATGAATCCTCGAACAGTTATTAATAACCTACAATTAATAAAATAATAAGCCACTCAAAAAAAAGAATGTATGTTTAATAAATTTATACACCGTCCTGTATTATCAATAGTAATATCATTGATTATTACATTACTTGGCGGTTTGGCATTAACGCAGTTGCCTATAACGCAGTTCCCATCAGTATCTCCACCCAAAGTAAATATTAATGCTGAGTACCCAGGAGCAAATGGTGAACTATTAATTAAAGCTGTTGTTATTCCTCTTGAAAGGGCTATTAATGGTGTTCCGGGGGTTAAATACATTACGTCTGATGCAGGTAATGATGGTACGGCCACAATTCAAGTAGTGTTTAATTTAGGTACAGATCCTAATATTGCTTCCGTTAACATTCAAAATAGGGTAGCGGCAGTAATTAATAAACTACCACCTATTGTTGTAAGGGAGGGCGTTAAAATAACAAGAGAAGAGTCAAACATGCTTATGTATGTTAACCTCTTTAGTAAAGATAGTACCCTCGACGAAAAATTTTTATACAACTTTGCTGATATTAATTTGTTATCAGAACTTAAAAGAGTTGATGGTGTTGGCTTTGCTGATATTTTAGGTAATAGAGAGTATGCCATGCGTATTTGGCTGAAGCCCGATAGAATGATGGCCTACAAAGTATCTGCCGATGAGGTGCTAAAAGCGCTGGATGAACAAAGTTTAGAAGCCTCACCTGGTAGAACCGGCGAAAGCTCCGGCAAGCAATCGCAAGCATTTGAATATGTATTAAAATATCCTGGCCGTTTTACTACAAAAGAAGGGTATGAAAACATCATCTTAAAATCAACGGCCGATGGGCAATTACTTAGAGTGAAAGATGTTGCTGATGTAGAGTTTGGAAGTTCGTACTACGATTTATATTCAAAACTAAATGGTAAACCATCTGCCGCTATTGTAATAAAACAATCATATGGTAGCAATGCCAGTGTTGTAATTGAAAATATTAAAAAACGTTTGGCAGAAATAAAAGGAACTACTTTTCCTAAAGGGATGGATTATGAAATTAGTTATGATGTATCAAAGTTTTTAGATGCCTCTATTGAAAAAGTTTTACATACACTCATAGAAGCGTTTTTGTTAGTAGGCTTAGTTGTATTTGTTTTTTTAGGTGATTGGCGCTCTACACTAATACCTGCTATTGCAGTACCAGTATCATTAGTAGGTACTTTTTTATTCATGCAATTTTTTGGTATAACGCTCAATTTAATTACACTTTTTGCTTTGGTATTAGCTATTGGTATTGTGGTAGATAATGCTATTGTAGTGGTTGAAGCAGTGCATGCAAAAATGGAATTATTACACGTGAATGCTACTACAGCTACTGAAATTGCTATGAAGGAAATAAGTGGGGCTATTATAGCCATCACTTTGGTAATGGCAGCTGTGTTTATTCCGGTAGCGTTTATGAGTGGTCCCGTAGGTATATTTTATAGGCAATTTTCTGTAACCATGGCTACGTCTATTATATTATCGGGTATTGTTGCCTTAACCCTCACACCTGCTTTATGTGCTAGTATGCTAAAAAATACACATGGTACAAATAAAAAATCATCCATAATCAACTCATTTATTGCTGCATTCAATAACGCTTTTAATAAGTTGATGGGGCGTTATAAAAACCTTTTAACAAAAGTAGTTACCAGGCGCATTGTAACGTTTGTAGCATTAATTGCATTTTGTTTTTTTACATGGATACTCAATAAAAATGTACCAGCTGGTTTTATTCCAAATGAAGATCAAGGCGTTTTTTATGCAATTATTTTAACACCTCCTGGCTCTACATTAGAGCGTACTGATGATGTGGCATCGCAGGTACAAAAAATTGCAAGCGGTATTGATGGGGTACAATCTGTATCATCATTAGCAGGGTACGAAATTTTATCAGAAGGTACAGGTGCTAATACAGGTACATGTTTAATCAATTTAAAAAGTTGGAACGAACGCAAACACTCCATGCAACAAATTATGGATGAGTTAGAAGAAAAAACTAAGAATATTAAAGGAGCTACTATTGAATTTTTTCCGCCACCTGCAGTGCCTGGTTACGGTGCTGCTGGTGGGTTTGAGCTTAGGTTACTTGATAAGGCAGGTAGTGGCGATTATAAAAGAATGGAAACCGTAAGTAAAGACTTTGTAGCTGAGCTCAACAAGCGACCTGAATTAAGTTCGGTATTTACATTTTATAGTGCCAGCTTTCCGCAATACATGCTCAATATAGATAATGATAAAGCACAACAAAAAGGTATTACTATCGATAATGCGATGAATACCTTATCAACTTTAATTGGGAGTAATTACGAAACCAATTTTATTAAATATGATCGCCAATATAAAGTGATGGTGCAAGCCCTACCACAGTATAGAGCTTTGCCAGATGATGTTTTAAAACTATATGTAAAAAATGATAAAGATGAAATGATTCCGTTTTCTGCATTTATGACTATGGATAAGGTTTATGGTTTGTCAGAAATAACACGTCATAATATGTACAACTCATCAGAAGTAAGCGGTGGTGCTGCGCCTGGGTATAGTAGTGGTGCTGCAATTGCAGCTGTTACTGAGGTAGCACAACAAAAATTGCCAAGAGGTTTTGGAATTGATTGGGCTGGTATTTCAAAAGATGAAGTAGGCCAAGGCAACCAAGCGTTGTACATCTTTTTAATTTGTTTGGCATTTGTTTACTTGTTACTTGCTGCACAATACGAAAGTTTTATTTTGCCTTTACCTATTTTATTATCACTACCAACAGGTATTTTGGGGGCCTTTTTGTTCTTGAAACTTTTTGGTTTAGAAAATAACATATTCGCTCAAATATCAATGGTAATGCTCATTGGTTTGTTGGCAAAAAATGCTGTTTTAATTGTTGAGTTTGCGGTGCAAAAACATGCAGAAGGTGCTAGTATTTTAAATGCCACTATTGAGGGAGCTGCCATACGTTTACGTCCTATTTTAATGACCTCATTCGCTTTTATAGCAGGTTTAATACCATTAATGTTAGCAACTGGTCCGGGTGCTTTGGGTAACCGTACCATAGGTTCAGCTGCGGCAGGCGGTATGCTTTTAGGTACCGTTTTAGGTGTGTTAATGGTTCCAGGGTTATACTACATATTTGGTAGTATGGCAGCCAAAAAAAAGTTAGTTGATAACGAAACCGAAAATCCATTAACTGAGTCAATGTAAACAAGAGGGTTATTGCAACCACCACTGTGTTTAATTTTTTTAAAAAATACTTAAATCATTTTTCAAATTAATACAAATGAAAATTTTTAGAATAGGTTGTTTGTTTATACCAATAACCATTTTTTATTTAAGTTGTACTGTACCCAAAGCGGTACAGTCAACCTCAATAAAACCAGCCCCAGCAACATTTGCAAATCAAACAGATAGTACCAACAGTGCTCTTATTCAATGGCATCAATTTTTTAATGATACATGCTTGGTTGCATTAATAGATACTGCATTAAAAAATAATGTAGATATTGGTATTGCTTTGCAAAATATTGAAATCGCAAAAAGTAATGTACTCATTCGTAAAAGTGCTTTGTTGCCCAACATTAATATTGGCGGTGGTGCTGGTGTGGAAAAAGTAGGGCGTTATACATCACAAGGTGCAGGCGATGCTTCAACTGAAATTACACCTGGCAAAGAAGTACCTGATAATTTAACTGATTTTAATTTTAGCCTACAAACAAGTTGGGAGTTAGATGTATGGGGTAAATTACACACAGCCAAAAAAGCGGCCTTGGCTCAATATTTAGCAACAGTTGAAGGTAAAAATTTTGTAGTAACAAATTTGGTAGCAGAAGTAGCAAATACTTATTACGAATTATTAGGCCTCGATAACCAATTGGCTATAATCAAAGAAGCTATTCAATTACAAAAAAATGAGCTTGAAGTATTAAAAGTTCAAAAGGAAGCTGCTGTAGTAACAGAGTTGGCAGTAAAGCAATTTGAGGCGCAGGTTTATAATGCTGAAAGTCAAGCTTTTGAAGTTCAACAAAATATTACTGTAGCTGAAAATAAGTTGAATTTTTTATTAGGTCGTTATCCGCAATCAATAACTAGAGCAACAGCAAACTTTATGAATCAAATACCAACTTTGGTTAATGAAGGAGTACCTGCCCAATTGCTTAACAACAGGCCTGATATTCGGCAAGCTGCTTTGGAGTTAAAGGCTACTCAATTTGAATTACAAGTAGCCAAATTAGAATTTTATCCTTCAGTAAACATCACAGCCGCATTAGGTTTACAAGCATTTAAACCTAGGTATTTAACGAAACTGCCAGCTTCAGTGTTATATAATTTTGGTACAGATGTAGCTGCACCTATTATTAATAGAAATGCTTTGAAAGCTGCATTTAGTACTGCTAATGCTGTACAAATTCAAGCGATGTACGAGTACCAAAAACAAATTTTAAATGGTTTTGTTGAAGTAAAAAATGAACTATCAAATATTAATAATTTGCAACAACAATTTGAATTTAAAACAAAGGAAGTCAATACATTAACCCAATCGATAACCATTGCTAGTGAACTATTTAAATACGCTAAAGCCAATTATTTGGAAGTTTTAACGGTACAACGAGATGCAATGGCCGCTAAAATGGAACTAATTGCTGTAAAAAAAGAACAATTAAAGGCGGTAACAAACCTTTATAAAGCTTTGGGCGGTGGTTGGCAATAAATTCTAACAAACCTATTACATATTACTCCTACTGTTATTGTAATTTTGCAATATGAGTAAAGGAAAAGTTTTGATGGCTATGAGTGGTGGTATTGATAGTACCGTAGCTGCTTTAATGCTGCACAAGCAAGGTTACGAAGTAGTAGGCATCACTATGAAAACATGGGATTATGCCACTAGTGGTGGCGATACTGGTAAAGGAAAAAAAGAAACAGGTTGTTGTAATTTAGATAGTTTTAATGATGCCAGACAAGCTGCTGTACAACACGGTTTTCCGCATTTTATTTTAGATATTAGAGAAGAATTTGGCGATTTTGTAATCGAAAATTTTGTTGACGAATATATTGCTGGTCGTACACCCAACCCATGTGTAATGTGTAATACGCATATTAAATGGCGTGCCCTCTTAAAAAGAGCGGATGCTATGAACTGCGATTTTATTGCAACTGGCCATTATGCTCAAGTGCACCAACATACCAATGGAAGGTATTTTATTAGCAAAGGTTTAGATGATACCAAAGACCAAAGCTATGCATTATGGGGGCTTCAGCAAGATTTACTAAAGCGTACATTATTGCCTTTAGGTACCTACCACAAAACTGAAATTAGGCAAATGGCACATGATTTCGGTTACCCAGAGCTTGCTAAGAAAAACGAAAGCTATGAAATTTGTTTTGTGCCTGATAATGATTACCGAGGTTTTTTAAAACGCCGTGTTGATGGGCTAGAAGAAAAAGTAGCCGGTGGTAATTTTGTTGATACAAAAGGCAATATTTTAGGGCAACATAAAGGCTATCCTTTTTATACAGTAGGGCAACGTAAGGGCTTAGATATTGCTTTGGGAAAACCTGCATTCGTAACCAAAATTTTACCAGAAAGCAATACCGTTGTTTTGGGTGATGAGGCCGATTTAAACCAAACCACCATGAATGTTACGGGCATTAACTGGATGAAATACGATGGCGTTACCGATGGTATGGAAGCTGTAACAAAAATAAGGTATAAAGATAAAGGTGCTTTGAGCCAACTTTTTGCAAGCGATAAGGGTATATCAGTTCGTTTTTTTGAAAACGTAAAAGGTGTAGCACCTGGCCAAAGTGCCGTATTTTATGAAGGTAATGATGTTATTGGCGGTGGCGTTATTCAAAGAGATACTGAAACAATCACTTTTTCAAAATAGTAAGCCATATTTTACTGTAAAATAATTTAGTATATTTAATGTATGAAAACAGTATTAGCAGCACTTTTTTGTGTGATGATGTTTGCAGCTTGTAAAAAAGAAACGGCACAAGTACAGATTACACCTATTAGTGATTATGCGCCACTAAAGGCAGGGAAATATATTACGTACTTTATTGATTCATTGGTATATGTAAATTTTGGTGCAACAGAAGCACACCGTTTTTATGAAGTAAGGTATGCAACTGCTGATTCGTTTACTGATATTTTAGGAAGAAAAGCATTTAGAATTGTACGTTCTATACGTAATTTACCAAACGGTACTTTTACACCCGATAATACTTTTGTATCAGTAAATACAGGTAATACATTTGAGTTTACTGAAAATAACTTACGCTTTTTAAAACTAGTACAACCCATTCGTAACGATTTTGCATGGAAAGGAAATTCAGCTATTGATGTAACCTCTTTGGGTACTGAGTTACAATATTTATTTGATTGGAATTATACCTACACCAATGTTGGCGAAGCCAAACGTATAGGTAATTTTAACTTTAATAATACCCTTACGGTAAATCAAAGAGATGATTCATTAAACTTGCCGATTGTTTTTCCTGGCCCAGGTGTAAGCAACCCAACCAGTATTGCCTCTAAAGATTACTCACAAGAAATTTATGCAAAAGGTATTGGCTTGGTATACAAAAAGTTTCAACATTTTGAGTACCAACTTGCTTTTGGTGGTTTTATTGGTTACGGTGTAACCCTCACTGTGGTTGATTATAATTAAAAATTGATTTTATTTCTTTCTCAAAAAAGCAATCAAATCGGTATTAGGTATTATGGTTTCGCCTGTTTGTCGCATGAGTGTTACCAATTGCCCTCTGTGGTACGTTTGGTGGTTAAATAAATGTACCAGCATTTCGTAAACGGGTTGCTTAAACTGGTCTTTTTTGCTGTTTTTATAAATAAATTCATGTTGTAAAGCTGCTTCAGTAGCCACATCTACCCATTCTTTCCATTGTTTGCTTTGTTGCAATAAATTGTTGGTAAGTTCCATAATGCTGCCTTCAAAATCTTCGCCTACCCATACTTCTCTTTCAATTAGTTTAAGGCGCTGCCACCAAACATTTTCAACTGCCCATAAATGCAATACGGTTTTATGTATATCAGCAAAACTACTTTTAGCAGGTGTATTTATTTGATCATCAGTAAGGTTATTGATGGCTTCAGTAATACGTTGGTTGGCCCATAAATTATACGCTGCGTACTGTACAAATAGTTTTTTCATTGCCTACAATTTTAATATATAGTAAAGGTAAACTTAATGCTTGGTTATTGATTTTGTTTTACTTTCAATAAAAAAAGAATATGGAGGTTTTGATACGTAAAGCATTGCAACATGATTGTGCTGCAATGATGGGGCTTATAAAAGAATTAGCAATTTATGAGAAGGAGCCACATGCAGTAACCGTTACTTTAGCACATTTTGAAGAAAGTGGTTTTGGTGAAAAGCCCGTATGGGAAGCATTTGTAGCAGAGGTTGATGGTGCAGTTATTGGTTTTGCATTGTGGTACGTACGTTATAGCACTTGGAAAGGGCAACGTATGTATTTGGAAGATTTTATTGTAACAGAACAAATGAGGGGGCAACAAATTGGTAAGCAACTGTTTGATGCCTTGTTAGCAGAAGCTCGTAAAAGACAATACAGCGGTGTAGTATGGCAAGTACTCGATTGGAATACCCCTGCAATTAATTTTTATAAGAAGTACGATGGGGTTCAATTTGATGCTGGTTGGCTCAACGCAGCCATCAATTTATAGGGAGTAAATTGTTGAATTTTACTTTTATTTCAAAGCATATAAAAGGGTAAATGTTGTTACTTTTGCAACACAAAAAAAGCTCAATAAAGCTATACTGTTGAAGTGAGTGACACAACGCTGCTCCCCAAGGCTGCAATAGCTTGTAAAAAAAGAATACAATGGCAGAAAAAATAACAATGGGTGCCGATGGCAAATTACTCGTTCCTGATCATGTAATTGTTCCATTTATTGAAGGAGATGGTATTGGTCCGGATATTTGGAAAGTAGCACAACAAGTATTTGATGCAGCTATAGCAAAAGCTTATAATGGTAAACGTGCCATTGAGTGGAAAGAAATGTTGGCTGGTGAAAAAGCTTTCAAGCAAACAGGGGAGTGGTTGCCGGCAGAAACATTACAGATTGCTAAAGAATATATCGTATCCATAAAAGGCCCATTAACTACTCCAATTGGTGGTGGTATACGTAGTTTAAATGTAGCCATGAGGCAAGATTTAGATTTGTATGCATGTGTTCGTCCTGTTAAATGGTTCAAAGGTGTACCATCGCCAGTGGTGCACCCTGAGCAGGTTGATATGACTATTTTTAGAGAAAACACAGAAGATATTTATGCTGGTATTGAGTGGAAAGCCGGCAGCCCCGAAGCTCAAAAATTTGAAAAGTTTTTGGTGGAAGAGATGGGCGTAAAAAATATTCGTTTTGTAGGCGATAGTAGCTATGGAGTAAAACCCGTAAGTAGTCAAGGTTCAAAAAGATTGGTACGAGCTGCTATTAAATTTGCGTTAGAAAATAATTTGCCTTCTGTTACTTTGGTGCACAAAGGTAATATTATGAAGTATACTGAAGGTGGTTTTAAAACCTGGGGTTACGAAGTGGCTAGAGAAGAGTTTGGTGATAAAACATTCACTTGGGATGAGTGGGATCAATTAAAGAAACAGCATGGTGAAGCACATGCCAACGAAGTACAACGCAAGGCATTGCACGAGGGTAAATTACTGGTGAAAGATGTTATTGCCGATAACTTTTTACAACAAATTTTAATTGCACCAAAAGATTATTCAGTAGTAGCAACATTAAATTTAAATGGCGACTATATTAGTGATGCATTGGCTGCAGAAGTAGGTGGTATTGGTATTGCACCAGGTGCCAATATTAATTATAAAACAGGTTATGCGGTGTTTGAAGCCACCCATGGTACTGCCCCAAAATTTGCTGGTACAGATAGTATGAACCCATCATCAGTAATATTAAGTGGTTGTATGATGTTAGAATATATGGGTTGGAAAGAAGCGGCTGATTTAATTACCTCTGCATTGCAAGCTACCATTATGCGTAAACGTGTAACGATAGATTTTTACAGCTTAATGAGTGGCGCTACCTTACTTAAAACAAGTGAATTTGGTAAAGAAATTATAGATAATATGGGCATTGTTACCGAAGAGGTACAATTAAAACAAAGCAGTAGTTTATAATACTGCATATAAAAATTTATACGAATCATAAATAAAACAAACATGGCAAAAATTAAAGTAGATAACCCCGTTGTTGAATTAGACGGTGATGAAATGACCAGAATTATATGGAAGTTTATTAAGGATAAATTGATACTTCCATATTTAGAAGTGCCTATTCAATACTATGATTTAGGTATGGAGTATAGAGATGCAACCAACGACCAAGTAACTATTGATGCAGCAAATGCTATTAAAGCTTGTGGTGTGGGTATTAAATGTGCTACAATTACCCCAGATGAACAACGTGTACAAGAGTTTGGTTTAAAGCAAATGTGGAAAAGCCCTAATGGCACTATTCGTAATATTTTAGATGGTACTGTTTTTCGTGAACCTATTGTAATGCAAAATGTACCTCGTTTGGTAACCAATTGGACGGCTCCCATTATTGTTGGCCGCCATGCTTTTGGTGATCAATACCGTGCAACTGATACGGTAATAAAAGGCAAAGGAAAATTAACCATGACCTTTATACCAGAAGATGGTGGTGAACCACAAGTGTTTGAAGTGTTCAACTTTAAAGGTGATGGTGTTGCAATGAGCATGTACAATACAGATGAAAGTATTTATGGCTTTGCAAGAAGTTGTATGAATATGGCATTAGCCAAAAAATGGCCTTTGTATTTATCAACTAAAAATACCATCTTAAAAAAATACGATGGTCGTTTTAAAGATATTTTTGAAGAAGTATACAGCAACGAATTTAAAGCTGCATTTGAAGCGGCTGGTATTACTTATGAGCATCGTTTAATTGATGACATGGTAGCTAGTGCTTTAAAATGGAATGGCAATTTTGTTTGGGCTTGTAAAAATTATGATGGTGATGTACAAAGCGATACCGTTGCACAAGGCTTTGGTAGCTTAGGTTTAATGACATCAGTATTGGTTACGCCAGATGGAAAAACAATGGAATCAGAAGCTGCACATGGTACCGTTACTCGTCACTATAGAGATCACCAAAAAGGTAAACCAACATCTACCAACCCAATTGCATCGATTTTTGCATGGACAAGAGGGTTGGCATTTAGAGGTAAGTTAGATAATAACCAACCTTTAATTGATTTTTGTAACCATTTAGAAGCTGTATGTATTGAAACTGTTGAAAGTGGTAAAATGACCAAAGACTTAGCAGTATGTATACATGGTAATAAAGTAGAACATGGTACCCACTACTTATATACAGAGGAGTTTTTAGATGCTATTGACGAAAATTTAAAAAAGAAAATGGCGTAAAGGCTATTATGAAGTTATAAAAAAAAGAGGAAGCAAATGTCTTCCTCTTTTTTTATGCAAATACTTTTGTGTTATTAATATAATTCAAAACGTACTGGTAATGTAAAGTAGGTTTTAACAGGTTTGCCTTTTATTTTACCTGGTACCCAAGTAGGCATTTTATTTACTACTCTTAAAGCTTCTTGCTCTAAACCATAGCCATTGTTTTCGCCTACAATTTTAGGGTTTATCAACTTACCATTTTCATCAATGGTAAAACCTATTCTTACTGTTGCTTCAACACCTTGGTCAGCAGCATCAGTAGGATACTCTAAATTTTTATCGAAAAAGGCTTGCATGCCTTTATAACCACCTGGGAACGAAGGTATGTAATCTACTTTTTTGTATATACCATTTGCATCAGGCATGTTATCAGTGGTAGTACCACCTTTCATGTCAATATCAGCTTCATTAATGCTAGCTTTTCCTTTTAAACCCTTTTTAGCTGGGTTGGGTTTTGCAATAGCAACAGTTCCGTCTGATGTTGCTACTTTTGAAGTATCAGCATTGTTGGGCATTGGCTGCGCCATTTCATCAACCTTATTGGTAGGCATACTAGTATCAGCAGTGGCCACAGGTGTTTCATTTGTTTTGTAGTCGTTTGATGTACATGCACTCACAGTTATAGCTGCAACAATAGCAATACCACTGAAGAGTTTTGTTGGAAAAGTAATGTGTTCCATAAAAAATGTTTTAGTTTAAGTAAGTACCTATAACCAAACATGATGCCTTTATAATTATTTGTCTTAAATCAACGATTTTAAACATATAATTTTAAAAATGGGGAAATGCTTTGCACATTTTGTAGAAATTATACAGCTAATTTTTTAGCATCTCTTGTACCAGCATATAATTCGTACTCAAATAAGCGACAATCAATTTTACTGGTGTAGAATTCAATTCTGCGTTTTGGTTTTAAACCTATTTTTTTGGCTAGTTCTAAATTTCCTGTAAAAATATAGCCTGTGTATCCTTTACATTTTTTCTTTAAAAAGTCGCCCATTAAAGCATAAGTAGTTTGTAAGGCTTCTTCCACTCCCAAACGATCACCATACTCAGGGTTAAAAAATATAACACTGTTTTCAACAGCAGGTATAGTAGCATCTTGAAAGTCGCAACATGCGGTAACAATCATATCTTCCACACCAGCGATACCTGCATTTATGGTAGTAACGTTTATAGCATCTTCACTAATATCAGACGCATAAATTTTTAATGAGGGATTTTCTATTACCTGTGCTTCAATTTCTTTTACAACGGCATCGTATTGCTGCTCATTATACCCAACTAGGTGCATAAATGCATAGTTATTTCTGTACAAGCCTGGTACTCTATTGGTAGCTATAAGGGCAGCTTCAATTGCAAGTGTGCCCGAGCCACACATAGGGTTTACAAAAGGTGTTTCACGGTTCCAATTGCTGGCATAAATTACTGCTGCGGCCAACGATTCAAGCATAGGTGCTTTGCCAGGTATTTTTCGATATCCATGTTTCGATAAAGTTTCACCTGAAGTATCAATAAAAATTTCTGCAATACTTTCTTTCCAGTAAAGATGAATGACAGCGCCATTTAATAAAGCACCAGAATCTGGGCGACTGCCAGTTTTTTCTCTAAACCTATCAGCTATTGCATCTTTTACTTTTACGTTTGCAAATAAATTATTGGTAATGGTTTCGTTGCTTACATTGCTACTTATTGAGAAGTAACCATCGGCAGGAATAATGGTTTCCCATTCCATTGTTACCAAAGTTTTGTATAAGTCATCAGCATTAAAAGCTTTAAATTCATTTATAGAAAATAACACTTGGCTGGCACAGCGAAGGTGTGCATTTAACCGAATACAATCTTGCATATTGCCCTGTAATTCCACACCTGTTTTAAATACACGTACTGGAGTATAGCCTAAAGCTGTAATTTCTTTTTCTAAATAAATGGATAGTCTGTTGCTACAAGTAACTATTATACGACTGGTAATGTTGAATATTTGCACAAAGCAAAAATACCAAACTTAATTAGTAAAATGTAGGTGATTTATAAATGGCTTAAACAAGTTGTTAAGCTATGTTGCCATTGCGGTATATTATATTGAAATGTTTTTTCAAAACTTGCTACATCTAAAATAGAATAGGCTGGTCTTTTTGCAGGAGTAGGAAATTGGCTGGTATTAATAGCATTTACAATACAAGTTGTTTGAATATGGTTAGCAATTGCTTGTGCAAAACCAAACCATGTGGTATTACCATTATTAGTAAAGTGGTAAATACCCGGCTTAAATAATTGTGTTGTAATAATGTGTACTATGGCAGCTGCTAAATCTGGAGCATAGGTAGGCGTACCTTGTTGATCATGTACTACACCAATACTTTCTTTTTCATTCATTAAGCGTAGCATTGTTTTTACAAAGTTGTTGCCATGTAAACTATATACCCATGCTGTTCTAATAATGATGGTAGCTTCGTTTTCTTGAAAAGCTAATTGTTCACCCAACAATTTTGTTTGTCCATAATAATTAATCGGGTTAGTGTTTGCATCAGTTTTATAAGGTGTTGTAGCGGTACCATCAAAAACATAATCCGTTGAAATATGAATTAATTTGGTTTGATGTTGATGGCATGCTTGTGCTAAAAATTTAACGGCTGTTGCATTTGTGGCCAAGGCATTGGCTTTTTCCGTTTCAGCTTTATCAACAGCAGTATAAGCTGCACAGTTGATGCAGTAATCAAAATGTTGGTTAGAAAATATTTGTTGTATGGCTATTTCATTTGTTATGTTTAATGAACTGCTATTGGTAAATACAAATTGATATTGACTGGCTGGTAGGGTTGCCGCCACTTGTTGTATTGCATTACCTAATTGTCCATTAGCACCTGTAACTAAAATAGTAATTGCCATAAAAATAATTTAAAAATTGTTTTTACAATCTTTGAAAAATGGTTGGTTTAAATCTTTATCAGAAATAATGGCTTTATCAGTTGGTATTTTCCAATCAATATTTAAATGTGGGTCATTATATATGATACCAGCTTCAGTTTCTTTATTGTAGTATGCATCACATTTGTACAATACTTCTGCCGTTTTACTTAAAACAGCGTAACCATGTGCAAAACCTTTTGGAACTAAAAATTGTTTTTTATTTTCAGCAGATAATTCAATTGAAAAAGACTTACCATAGGTGGCTGAAGCTTTTCTTAGATCGACCACTACATCTAAAATAGTACCACTGAGTACCCTTACAAACTTAGTTTGAGCATGAGGTTCAAGTTGGTAATGCAACCCTCTAATTACACCATACTCAGAGCTAGCTTGATTATCTTGTACAAAATTTATGTCAACCCCATCAGCTTTACAAGTATTGTAATTATAACTTTCAAAAAAATAACCTCTATTATCTTCAAATACTTTCGGTTCAAAAATCAATAGTCCTTCAAAGTCTGTTTTTGCAAAAGGCATATACTTTTTTATTTTACTCAGCTTCGCTGTATTTGTTTTTAAAAAATGTAATGGTTTCTTTTAGGCCATCTTCAAATCTTTTGGTAGGTTGGTAACCAAGTAATTGTTGAGCTGCTGAAATATCCGCTAATGAGTTTCTAATATCACCAACTCTTGGTTCACGATAAGTTGCTTCCCAATTGCTTTGTAGGCTATCTTTACAAATTTGATATAAATAGTTAACTGAAAAATTTTCACCTACCGCTACATTATATACTTTGTTTAACGCTGCTTCATTTTTAGTGAGCATGCCTTTTACATTAATTTGCACAGCATTATCAACGTAAGTAAAATCCCTGGTTTGTTCACCATCGCCATTAATGTAAACGGGTAATTGTTTCATCATACCTTTTACAAAAAGTGGAATTACGGCTGCATAAGCCCCGTCTGGGTCTTGCCGAGGTCCAAAAATATTAAAATACCTAAAGCCCATTATTTTTAAACCATATACATCAGCAAAAATTTGAGCGTACAATTCATTTGTTTTTTTTGTAGCTGCGTAGGGTGATAAACAGTTACCAATTTTTGATTCAACTTTAGGGAGCGTAGGCTCATCGCCATACACTGATGATGATGAAGCATAAACAAATTGTTTTACCCCATTATCAACTGCTGCTTTCAGCATATTTACAAAACCGCCAACATTTACTTCATTGAAATAAATTGGTTCTATAATTGATCGTGGTACTGAACCTAAAGCAGCTTGATGACTTACATAATCAATGCCTTCACATGCTTGGTTACAAACAGCTGCATCTCTTATATCGCCTTGTATAAATTCAAAAGCAGGGTATTGTTTTAAAATAGCTAAGTTGGTTTCAAAACCATTTACCATATTATCAAGAACCCTTACTTTTTTAGCGCCATGTTGTAAAAGATATGCTGCAATATGGCTACCAATAAAACCGCCACCACCGGTAACCAAAAATGAAGTATTGCTTAAATCACCTTCGTGAAATGTGTTCATGCTGTTAGGTTTAAAACTTTTATAAACTTCTGTATGTTCTATTTTTTATACTGTTGCGATAAGTACCTTTTAAATCAAAAATTAAAGCATTGTCTTTAGTTATTGATGCAAAGTATGTATCATCTAAATTTTTATAATCAGCATGCGGTACGGTTACAATTACGGCATCGTATTGATTTTGTAAAGTGGGTGTAAGCGAAAAACCATATTCATGTTTTAACTCATCACTATTAGCATGTGGATCAGTAATATCAACATTTAATGAGAAAGATTGTAGTTCTTTCACAACATCTGCTACTTTACTGTTACGTATATCGCTTACATTTTCTTTAAATGTAGCACCCATTATTAGCACTCTAGCATCTTTAACGTTTGCGGTATGCTGAATAATGTGTTGTAATACTTTTTTTGCAACATAACCAGCCATACCATCATTAATATTTCTTCCGGCTAAAATAACTTGGCTATCATAACCTAATTCTTTTGATTTATAAGTTAGATAGTATGGGTCAACACCAATGCAGTGGCCACCTACTAAGCCTGGTTGAAAACGTAAGAAATTCCATTTGGTACCAGCAGCTTCTAGTACTTCAAATGTGTTAATATTCATTCTATCAAAAATGATAGATAGTTCGTTCATTAACGCAATGTTTAAATCACGTTGGGTGTTTTCAATAATTTTAGCTGCTTCAGCAACTTTTATGGATGATGCTCTGTGTACACCTGCTTTAACTACCAATTCATAAACTTTTGCAATAACATCTAAACTTTCATCGCAACAACCACTTACCACTTTTGTAATGGTAGTAATGGTATGTTCTTTATCGCCTGGGTTAATACGCTCTGGTGAGTAACCAATTTTATAATCAGTCACCATTTTTAAGCCAGATAGTTTTTCAATTACTGGTACGCAATCTTCTTCAGTACAGCCTGGGTATACAGTACTTTCATACACTACGTAATCACCTTTTTTGATAACTTTACCGATTGTTTCGCTTGCTCTAATAACAGGTTTTAAATCGGGCACATTATGTTCGTCAACAGGGGTTGGTACAGCAACTATAAAAAAGGTTGCTTGTTTTAATACTTCTAAATCATTCGTAAATTCAATATCGCAACCATCAAATGCACTACTTTCTAATTCTTTGCTGGGATCAATTTTTTGTTGCATCAACGCAACTCTATCTGCGTTAATATCGAAACCAATTACTTTTATTTTTTTAGCAAACTCAAGTGCAATAGGTAAACCTACATAGCCTAAGCCAATAACGGCTAATTTTTGTTCTTTATTAATTAATTGCTGGTACATTAAATGTTGAATGAATGATTATTTGTTAATAAAATCTTTTGGGAGTTTATGTAACTCAGAAGCAGGTAACTGTTTAAAATAGTTATAGGTTATTTTTAAGCCCTCGGCTCTATTTACTTTTGGTCCCCAATTAAGTAACGCTTTCGCCTTGCTGATATCTGGCTGGCGTTGTTTAGGATCATCAGCTGGTAAAGGTTTATATACTATTTTTTGTTGTGTACCCGTAAGTTGAATTATTTCTTCCGCAAAATCTTTTAAAGAAATTTCATCTGGGTTACCAATATTTACTGGTTCGGCACAGTCGCTCATCAGTAACCTATAAATGCCTTCTACCAAATCATCTACGTAACAAAAACTTCTGGTTTGGCTACCATCACCAAATACTGTTAAATCTTCACCACGTAATGCTTGACCAATAAATGCAGGTAATGCCCTTCCATCATTAAGCCTCATACGAGGGCCGTAGGTATTGAAAATGCGTACAATTCTTGTTTGTACTTGGTGAAAAGTATGGTAGGCCATGGTAATAGCTTCTTGAAAGCGTTTGGCTTCATCGTACACCCCCCTTGGCCCTACGGGGTTTACATTACCCCAATAATTTTCAGTTTGTGGATGCACTAATGGGTCGCCATATACTTCACTGGTACTTGCTACTAAAATTCTGGCATTTTTTGCTTTGGCTAATCCCAAACAGTTATGCGTACCTAATGAACCTACTTTTAATGTTTGAATAGGTATTTTTAAATAATCGATTGGACTTGCTGGTGAAGCAAAATGCAAAATATAATCAAGATGCCCAGTTACATGAATAAACTTAGAAACATCGTGATGATAAAATTCAAATTGAGGTAATTTGAATAAATGTTCAATGTTTTTTAAATCGCCAGTTATAAGATTATCCATGCCTATTACATGATAACCTTCGTTAATAAAGCGATCACTTAAATGTGATCCTAAAAAACCAGCAGCACCTGTTATGAGTATTCTTTTTTGCAACTAAATAATGTTTTATTTATTTGAAATTATTTTACGACCAATACTTTCATAATGGTAGCCCAACTCTTGCATTTGCGCTGGATCAAACACATTGCGACCATCAAATATTAATTTATTTTTTAAGGCACTACTAATTTTTTCAAAATCAGGAGTTCTAAATTCGTTCCACTCTGTTGCTATTAATAGAGCATCAGCATTAAAAAGTGCTTCATATTGGTTATTTGCGTACACAATTTTATTGCCATAAACACTAATGGTGTTATTGATAGCTTCGGGATCAAACACAGCAATTGTTGCACCTTCCGCAAGTAGTGCATCTATCATATAATAAGCTGGTGCTTCTCTCACATCATCAGTATTTGGCTTAAAAGCTAAACCCCACAAAGCAAAATGCTTTCCTTTTAAATTGTTATTAAAGTATTTTTTTATTTTAGGAATGAGATGTAATTTTTGCATTGCATTTACATCCATTACAGCATCTAATATTTTAAAATCGTAGTTGATATCATCGGCTGTTTTAGCCAAAGCTTGTACATCTTTAGGGAAGCAGCTACCACCATAACCAATACCAGGGAAAAGAAATCGTTTTCCAATTCTATCATCACTACCAATACCTTTACGTACCATATCAACATCGGCCCCTAAACGCTCACACATTTGAGCTATTTCGTTCATGAAACTAATTTTAACGGCTAAAAAAGCATTGGCTGCGTATTTGGTTAATTCTGCTGATTTTTCATCCATAAAAATTAAAGGGTTTCCTTGGCGTACAAAAGGAGTGTACAAATCGTTCATCACTTTTATAGCTTTAGGTGCTGTAGTGCCAATAACAACCCTATCAGGCTTCATAAAATCATCTACAGCAACACCTTCACGTAAAAATTCTGGATTGCTCACAACATCAAAGCAGTGCTCAATATTTTTACCTGCTTGGTGTATTGTTGCACTTGCTACAATTGCATTATGAACTTTATCAGCTGTGCCCACTGGTACGGTGCTTTTATCAACTATTACTACATAGTTGTTTGGGTTTAATAGTTTGCCTAAATCATTAGCTACTCCTAAAATATATTTTAAATCTGCTGCACCATCAGCACCTGGCGGAGTTGGTAGTGCTAAAAAAATAATTTGAGCATCTACAATAGCATCCGCCAATGATTGGGTAAATTTTAAACGACCTTCTTTTTGGTTTCTTAAAAATAGTTTTTCTAACCCTGGTTCATAAATCGTTATTTCACCAGCGTTGAGTTTATTTATTTTTTGTTGATCAACATCTACGCAAGTAACTACATTACCTGTTTCAGCAAAGCAGGTGCCTGTAACCAAACCAACATAACCCGTACCTATAACTGCAATTTTCATATAAAATTATGCTTGTTTATTTATGAATTCAATTACATGCTGTGCAATGAATGTTTGTTGTTCTTCATCAAGCTCCGTATGCATCGGTAATGAAATTACCCTTTTTGTGAGCCAATCGGTAATAGGTAGTTCGTAGTGGTTATCTTCAAAAATGTCGAACATTTTTTGTTTATGAGCTGGCACTGGGTAATAAATCATTGACGGTATATCATGTTCAGCTAAATATTTATTCAGTGCATCTCTATCAGTATCATGTAATATTAAAGTATATTGATGAAACACATGGTTATTATTGGTAGCTCTAAATGGTACTTCAATTTTTGGGTTGTTGGCAAATGCCTTATCATAAAAGTCTGCAGCTTTTCTTCTTGCTGCAATATATTCATCTAAATGTTTGAGCTTAATGTCTAAAATTGCTGCTTGCATTGCATCTAAACGTGAGTTACAACCAACAACATCATGATAATATTGACGGCTTTGTCCGTGAGATGCAATCATTTTCAATTGTACAGCTAGTGCATCATCATTTGTAAAAATAGCACCACCATCACCAAAAGCACCTAAGTTTTTTGAAGGGTAAAAAGAAGTACAACCAATATGACCAATACTGCCTGTTTTTTTAACGGTTCCATCAGAAAAAGTGTAATCATTCCCTATCCCTTGGGCATTATCTTCAATTACAAATAAGTTATGTTTAGCTGCAATTTTCATGATGGCTTCCATATCAGCCGCATGGCCGTATAAATGAACAGGAACAATTGCTTTGGTTTTAGGTGTTATTGCTTTTTCAACCGCAATAGGGTCAATACAAAAAGTTTTTTGATCCACTTCAACAAACACAGGTTTAATGCGAAGTAAAGCAGCTACTTCAACAGTAGCTATGTAAGTAAAAGAGGGTGTTATTACTTCATCGCCAGGTTGTAAACCTAGGGCCATCATGGCAATTTGTAAAGCATCAGTACCATTTGCACAAGGAATTACATGTTTTGATTGATGGTATGTACCCAAATTATTGGCAAAACCGTTCACTACATCGCCCCCAATAAATCGAGAACTTTCCATTACAGCAATTACTGCTGCATCTACTTCTGTTTTTATTTTAAGATACTGTGATTTTGTATCTACCATTTGTAATTGCTTCATACATGCTTTTTTGCGGCTGCAAAGATACAATTATTGCTCACTGAATGTACCACCCCTCAACAATTGGTTTAAGCCAATATTTGCCTTTACTTTTGCTGTAACCAATTTGTTATTGATGCTGTTTTTTTATAATTTATTTATTGCGTTGTACCAATTAGGTGTACGTATTGCAAGTTTTAAAAGTACAAAGGCTACTTTATGGCTTGAAGGAAGAAAAAATATTTTCAATAAACTTCAAGTATGGCGTAACGAACTACCAGCTGATAGTAATATTATATGGGTACACTGTGCAAGTTTGGGCGAATTTGAGCAAGGGCGCCCCGTTATTGAGGCCTTAAAAAAAGATTATCCTTTACATAAAATTTTACTTACTTTTTTTTCGCCAAGTGGGTATGAAATTAGAAAGCATTATCCGCAGGCAGATGGGGTTTTTTACTTGCCAATGGATGGTAAACGAAATGCCCAACGTTTTCTTGAAATTGTACAACCTGCATTGGTAATTTGGGTAAAGTATGAGTATTGGTATTATTACCTCACTACTTTAAAAACAACAGGGGTTCCTGTATTGTTGGTATCAGCAGTTTTTAGGGCTAGTCAGCCATTTTTTAAATGGTACGGTGGTTTATGGAAAAAAGTACTGCAAAGTTTTGAAACCATTTTTGTACAAAATGCTTCATCAATTGAGCTTTTAACTGAAATTAAATTGGCTCAAAATGTAGTATTAGCAGGCGATACAAGGTTTGATAGGGTAGTGGCTGTTGCGGCTACCACTCATTCGCTGCCTGAGTTGGTGATACAATTTTGTGCAAATAGTACAGTGATAGTGGCAGGCAGTACTTGGGAAGATGATGAAGAAGTTTTAAAACATTTTATAGTACAACACCCCCACATAAAATTTATTATTGCACCACATGAAATTGACGAGGAGCATTTATTTTCAATAAAAAAAATATTGCCACAGGCAGTTTTTTACACAACGCTCAAACAACATGATGTTACCGCTCAAGTGTTGGTGATTGATAATATTGGCATGTTAGCATCACTATATAAAATAGCCACTATTGCTTACATTGGTGGGGGCTTTAATGATAGTGGCATTCATAATATTTTAGAAGCGGCTGTGTATGGTATGCCTGTAGTATTTGGACCGGAGTATCACAAATTTTCTGAGGCATTGGCATTGGTGCAACAAAAAGGCGCTTTTAGTGTTGAAACAGCCCTTGAGCTTGAAAATACTTTAAATGATTTACTCATTAATACTAACACATACGATAAGGCTTGTAATGTTAATAAAGCTTATGTGTTACAAAATAAAGGTGCTACAGAAAAAATTATGTCGCATATTTATGCAAAACGCCTTTTAACCAATTGATCAAATTGTTGTACGGTATCGTTTTGATCGCTCCAACCGAGTTTCAGTTTTAATTCTCTTCTTATCCAATATTCTGCTTCTGGGTAAATGGCGAAATTATTGATGGTTTTAATACTGCGTTCGTACATAGCCTCATCACCCCTAAATAATTCATTTAAAAACCTAAACCTGTCGTTGATGCCGATGGCTTTTTTTAAATCTTTTACTGGTGCATCTTTTAAACTATCACTGAGCTCATGTTGGGTTGATTTTAAAACATCGTTTAAGGAAGTATTGTTGGTAGGTATTACCTCGTTAATTTCTTTTTTAGGTACATCATCAGTATTTAAAGCAACTGGCTTTGCCGTAGGTAAAGGCATTGTTGTTTCAATAGCAGTAGCAACTGGTGTAGCTGATTGTCTGTTTACCATGGTCGGAATTTCATCTAACACATCAAATGTTTGTACAGGTTTATTTTGATAAATTAAATGGTTACGCTCTTCCGCTATTTTTTTTATTTCTTCTAATTCAGCCTCAACTTCAGCTTCATCAACCTGTAGCATTACTACTGTTTTTTCTTCAACGGCTGTAGCTTCGTTGGGTGTTGCTTTTAAAGGAGTGGGGTTATTGTGTTTTGCAATATGAATGGCTGTACTCCTTGCGTTTGTCATTGTTGGCGGCGTTATTGTTTTTAAATGCAATAACTCTGACTCTAACATTTTTACAATATTCAACAACTCATTTATAGAGGCATTGTGCTGCAGTTTTGAAGCTAAAAGGTTGCTCAATGTTTCCACTCTATCCATTTGCAATTTTTTTATTTTTGAAGCTTAAACAATAAAATAATTTTTTATTTGCTTCGATTATATTCCTAATCTTTGCAATACTGCGTTAAAGTTACGCAACACTATCAAAAAAAAGTAAGAATGTTTATAGAACCTAATTTAAAGGGAGAAAGAAAAGGTTGGATTGAAGTGATTTGTGGTAGTATGTTTAGTGGTAAAACAGAAGAGCTTATTCGTAGATTAAAAAGAGTTAAGATAGCCAATTTAAAAGCTGAAATTTTTAAACCTGCTATTGATGTACGCTATGATGAAGTAAATATTGTTAGTCATGATACCAATAGTATACACAGCACACCCGTTGAAAATGCACATAGTATTTTATTAATGGCACAAGATGTTGATGTTGTGGGTATAGATGAAGCCCAGTTTTTTGATGAAGAAATTGCTTATGTATGTGAACAGTTAGCTTTAAAAGGCATAAGGGTTATAGTGGCTGGTTTAGATATGGATTATTTAGGAAAACCATTTGGCCAAATGCCTAACCTACTTGCCGTGGCGGATTATATCACCAAGCTGCATGCCGTTTGTATGCGTTGCGGTGGCATGGCAAGTATATCATACCGTAAAATTGCAACTGGCGGCCAAGTGCTACTTGGTGAAAAAGATATTTATGAGCCACGTTGCAGAGAATGTGCTCAACTGCCTGCATAATTAAAAAACGAAGCCCACAATTATACATGTGGGCTTCGTTTTTAATGAAAATATTGTTTTACAATACGGTTATTTTTTTGATATTGTTTTCATCTAATTTAATAAAATAAGTACCTGGCGCCATATTAGGCAACTTAAAGTTGATGCTGTTGTTACCTTCAAAACTAGTTATTTTTTGACTGTAAATATTTCTACCACTTAAGTCTGTAACTATAATTTGCTTTGGACTGTTGGTTGCCTCTGTAAATTGTAGTGTAATATTGCCGCCTCTTGCAACTGGGCTCGGGTATACATTGAAAGTATTGGGTGTTTTATTATCTTTTATAGAAATGAAGCCGTTATTTGTTGGATCATCAATAAAGTTAACACCACTAGTTGAAGCCCTTAAAGTATAACAACTTGTACTATTTGCTCCATTGTAACCATATACTTGAACATAGTAAGTAGCTGCAGCTGTAGATGTATTGTACTTAACAGTTTCAGCCGTAGTACCACCATTTTGAGAAATACCCAACTGTGTGCCTGCGCTATTATATAAACGTACATCATAATCAGCAGGTAAATTACTTACTGTTACTTGTACTTTAGGTGCAGCTGCTGTAGTTGTAAATGTAAACCAGTCTTTATCGGTTGTACTGCTAATTTTTGCAGTAATATCCACATTTTTAGTGATGGCTTTTGCAGCTGTTCTGGTTTCATTTGTTTCATATGCATCAGTACAAGTAGGAGGCGTTACGGTACCGCCTACACCTACGGCAGTCCATGCATTAGCAGTTTGTACAGCCTCTACGCTACCCACTCCATATAAATCTTCAGCGGCTTTTATTCCAAAAGTTCTTGCATCAGCAAATTTTGAGGTAGATATTAAATAGAAGCTGTTGAGTCTGTAAGCAATAGCACCTGCTTTATCAATACCAATTGCTGTTACATTAAAAGCAGTGCCTTTATCATTAGTGCCGCTACCGCCTACTGATAATAAATAAAACCAATAATTTAAAACACCACTATTGGTATGTACACCACCATTATCAGCAGTGCCCGTATACCAATAGGTACCTTGGTAGGTATCTGGTTGGCTAAATTGATTAGGGTTACTCATGCTTCTAAATGCTGCGCCAATATCTTCACCAATTAACCAATTGGCTCTTGTTGAACGAGCATAAAATTCAATAGCAGTTCCAAAAATATCGCTGAAACCTTCGTTCATAGCACCTGACTCAGTTGAATAGGCCAAGTTTGATGAATATTGTGTAACGGCATGGGTAATTTCATGGCCTGCAATATCCAAAGCTGTTAAAGGTTTGTAAGTTGCGTTTCCATCACCGTAGCTCATTTTGCTACCATCCCAAAATGCATTAACATTATCAGGGTAACCTTGTGCTGTTAAGCTGGTGTGTACATAACTTTTTAATATTAACCCTGCATTGTCAACACTGTTACGGTTGTAGCGGCTAAAATAATAATCATATGTTTTTTCAGCACCCCAATGAGCATCGGTTGCATATTGGTCTAAATTAGTGTTAACGTTATTCCAATTATTATCAGCATCAGTAAAATCAACGGCTGCGGCATAGTTTGCGCCAGCTGTTTTCATATTAAAAGTTTGAATACCATTACCTCTGCCAACTTCTCTTAAGCGATAGGTAGTTCCGGTATAATCGCTGGTAATAGCTTGTGAGCCACTATATGCTGTTACAGCTGTACCGGGTGCATTCGTAGTATGTATTATTTCTCTTCTTCCAAGTATTGAACCATCGTTCGCATCAACAAATACAATATTTCTGCTGGCAGGGTAAGCAGCATAAATATCAAATTTATAAGCTAGGCGTAGTTGTGAAGGAATTACTTCTTCTTCACCACTATAAAAAACCAATTCGCCTTTTGGTAAGTAAGTAGCGTTTACATCATTTTTTTCTTGTTTTATGAAGGCTTCATCTGTAGGTACTTCCCATTTATACTGTTGAGCGCCAATTTCGCCTTTAGCAGCCGCTAATGCAATTTGTTGATTTAACATAGGGACTGCTTTTAATAACGAAGGAAAATCTTTTATCCATTTACCATTTTCTGATAAAATTTGATCATTTTTTACATGTGCAACATAGGTAGCATTTTCAACAGGTATATTTAAATAGGTTTGTTGGTACCTGTAATGAAAAATGCCCAATTCATCTTTATCAGACCTTATGAGTTGCACATTTGATGTAGTGTTGGTTTTTCCATTTTCGTCTGCAATAATGATCGCTCCTTTAGTAAAACTAACGGGTGCATTTTTAAAATCTACATACGAAGGATACATACCTGGTAACCCTTTTTGAACATCTTGAGCCATTGTTGCCATTGATAATAGTAGGCTACCAGCTAGAAAATTGAATTTTAAATTTCTTTTCATAAATAGTTGTTTTGGTGATAGTTAAAATCCTCCATTAAATTTAATAATAAAATTTTGTTAAAAAATCAAGTACAAATACGCTTTCTTTACTTTAGTATTTTAAATATTACTTGTAGTATGCTTACGATTTTAAATGAATGATATCAGCTTTTGGGTTTTCATAAACAATACATTTACTTGTGACTTTTCAGCAACCTTTATTGATTATGTATAGCATTATTATATTGCAATTTGAATGCAACATAAAAGTGTTTATTTTGCAATGTGGTTAAACGCATATTTGCTTTATTGAAAAAAGATTTGCTGCTTGAGTTACGAAAGCAACATACTTTTTATGGTATACTATTATATATAGCTGCTACCATTTTTGTATTGTATTTATCGCTGCCTGATAGTCCGGATGCAGTAATTTGGAATAGTTTATTTTGGGTAATACAACTATTTGTTTGTGTAAATACGGTTGCTAAAAGTTTTTTGCAGGAGAGTAGCGGTTTAATGTTATACTACTATTCCATAGCTTCACCTACTGAGTTTATCATTGCAAAATTATTATTTAATGTAGTATTAATGTTACTGATGAGTAGCCTTAGTTTACTACTGTTTTTCATCTTCTTAAATAACCCAGTTGAACATGTAGGTGCATTTTATGCCATTGTTTTGTTGGGTGGCACAAGCATTAGCTTAACGTTTACATTAATGAGTGCTATTGCAGCGAAGGCGCAACAAAATGCAGCATTAATAGCCATTTTAGGTTTCCCAGTTATTTTACCTCAGTTATTGTTGTTAATGCGTTTAAGTAAAGCTGGTTTAGGTGAAGTATTTAGATCTGGTGCATTTTTGCAGCTGTCTGGCCTAATATTGGGGTTAGATGTATTGGTTTTTGTACTTGCAGTGATTTTGTTTCCATATTTATGGAAAGATTAATGTGTTGTAAAAGCCTTGGGCATCTTTTTTGTTTATTAGTGTATCTTTAAAATAAAAATTACTCTACAACATGAAACTTTTTTTATTCATTTTTACTTGGGCAATTTTACTTCAAACGGTTGTTTTTGGCCAAACCAATAGCCAACAACAAAACGCATCACAACCTAAAGATGCGCCTATAAACGTAACAATTACAGATTTTAAAAAAAATGTGTTGGTACATGAAATTGTAGTGTTTAGAAGCCAGCTTACGCAAAAAGAATATCAGGGAATGAGCCAAGATAACGGGCAATTTTCTTTGCGATTACCTGCAGGTGATAAATATGAAATTTTTATTCTAGGTTTTAAAGATTCTACCAGCTATAATGTGTTAGAAATACCTGCGTTACCTGCCAATGCATCTTACAAAAATCCATTTGTGGTTGATATACAATTTCAGCCTTCAAAAACTTTTGTTTTAGAAGATGTAAATTTTGAAACTGGTAAAGCTGATTTAAAGCCCGAGTCGTTTGCTGTTTTAGATGAGTTGGTGGCTTATTTAAATAGAAAAGATGATGAGCGTATAGAAATTGGTGGGCATACTGATAACGTTGGTAAACCAGCAGCTAATATTTTATTATCAATGGAAAGGGCCAAAACAGTTATGGCTTATTTAATAACAAAAGGCATAAGTGCAAATCGCTTAACTGCAAAAGGTTATGGTAGTACCGTGCCAGTAGCTTCAAATGCAACAGCAGCAGGTAAAGCTCAAAACAGGCGTACAGAGGTTAAAATTTTAGAATAACTGCCGAAAAAAACTGTACTTTTGCCACTCAAAATTGCTCAATTTATTAAAAAATAGCTCAAAATTCGATTGTTTTTTAATTGAAAATCATCATTTTAGCGAAAATTATTACTGATTTTTAGCTACAATGTATTTTTTTAGTATTTAATTAAAATAATACTCTTATCTTTGCGCTCCGAAATTTATGGCTAAACAGGCACTCATTAAACAAGACGGATCAATAGTAGAAGCGCTAAGCAATGCTATGTTCAAAGTAAAGCTGGAAAACGGCCACGAAATATTGGCTACCATTTCTGGAAAAATGAGGATGCACTACATCCGTATTTTACCAGGCGATAAAGTGGGGGTTGAAATGAGCCCTTATGATTTAACAAGGGGTAGAATCATTTTCCGCTATAAATAGTAAGGTTATACAGTTTGAATTATTATAAGTTAAAAGTAAAAACTAATCAAAATGAAGGTAAGAGCTTCAATTAAAAAACGCAGCGCTGATTGCAAAATTGTGAGAAGAAAAGGGCGTTTGTACGTTATCAACAAAAAGAATCCTCGTTTTAAGCAAAAGCAAGGATAATCAATCTTTATTTGAAAATTAAAATTTAAAATAGCATATGGCTCGTATTGCCGGTATTGATCTGCCAAAAAACAAAAGAGGTGAAATAGGGTTAACATACATTTATGGTATTGGTCCTAGCACAGCTACATACATACTTGAAAAAGCAGGTATCGACGTAAACAAGAAAGTAAATCAATGGAATGATGATGAACAAACGGCTATCCGTAATATCATCAACAATGAATTTAAAACTGAAGGTGCTTTACGTAGCGAAACACAAATGAATATTAAGCGTTTGTTAGATATCGCTTGTTACCGTGGTTTACGTCACCGTAAAGGTTTGCCAGTTCGTGGTCAACGTACTCGTACTAACAGCCGTACAAGAAAAGGTAAGCGTAAGACAGTTGCCGGCAAAAAGAAAGTTGCTAAGAAATAATCAATGATAATTTCGAATTACGAAGTATTGTTTGGTAATAGCTAATGGCTGTAACTAAAAATGCGTTCGTAATTCGTTGTTTATATATGGTCTTGTTTTTATTGATGTAACGCCAGATAGTAAGCGACCGACAGGAGGGTTACAGCAACCTCAACAATTGAGGAAATTTATTTAACGAATACCTACATTTAAAAAATGGCAAAAGCACAAGGCGGCAAGCAAGGCGGAAAAGCAGCTGCAAAAAAGAGAGTAGTAAAAGTTGAAAGTCATGGCGATGCACACATCGTAGCTAGTTTCAACAACATCATTATCAGTTTAACTAACAAGCAAGGTCAAGTAATTTCTTGGTCATCTGCAGGTAAAATGGGTTTTAGAGGTTCAAAAAAGAACACTCCATACGCTGCACAGATGGCTGCCGCTGATGCTGCAAAAACAGCATCTGATGCAGGTTTGAAAAAAGTAGATGTTTTTGTGAAAGGACCAGGTAGTGGTCGTGAAGGTGCTATCCGTTCATTATCACAAAATGGTATTGAAGTAGCTTCAATTAAGGATATTACGCCAATTCCTCACAACGGTTGTCGTCCTCCAAAAAAGAGAAGAGTATAATAATAGTATGTTGCTCATGCAGCTTACTTTTCACATATTTTATTAAAAGGGTGCATCATTCATTTTAAAAGGTCTTTATAATGATGCATCGTCACTAAAAGACCGCTACAACAATTATGGCACGTTACACTGGCCCCAAAACAAAGATTTCACGTAGATTCGGTGAATTGATTACTGGAAACGGTAAATGGTTAACTAAAAACAGCAACCCTCCGGGTATGCACGGCGGAAACAAAAAGCGTAAAACGCCGAGTGAATATGCTTTACAGTTATCTGAAAAGCAAAAAGCTAAGTACACTTACGGTTTGTTAGAAAAACAATTCCGTAAAACTTTCGAAGAAGCAGCTCGTAAAAAAGGTGTAACTGGTGAAAACTTAATTAAATTATTAGAAGCTCGTTTAGATAATACTGTTTACAGAATGGGTATTAGTGTTAGCCGTCAAGGTGCTCGCCAATTGGTAAGCCACAAGCACATTACTGTTAATGGTGAAGTTGTAAACATACCATCTTACAGTTGCCAACCTGGTGATGTAATTGGTTTGAAAAATAAAACTGCAGCTAACAAATCAATTACTGATAACTTAAGAGGTAAAAATCCTAAGTTTAACTGGGTTGAGTGGAACGAAGCTGAAATGAAAGGTACTTTTATCACTTATCCTGAAAGAGAAAGTGTTCCTGAAAATATTAAGGAACAACTTATTGTGGAATTGTACTCTAAATAATATTGATTGTGTAATACAAGTACTAGTTTGGTACTTGTATTACTACTTTCACACATTCCGGTACAGCGTTAGAAGCCGGTGCACAAATTTTTAAATTAAACTCAACAAATAAAAATGGCCATTTTTAATTTTGTTAAACCAGATAAAATTGTTTTACAAAAAGCAACAGATTTCGAAGCACAATTCGAGTTTCGTCCGCTTGAGCCAGGTTATGGCGTAACAATTGGTAACGCACTTCGCCGTGTATTGCTTAATTCATTAGAAGGTTATGCAATTACAGGTATCAACATCGCTGGCGCAGATCACGAATTTGCAACATTGAAAGGTGTTACAGAAGATGTTACAGAAATTATTTTAAACTTAAAGCAAGTTCGTTTTAAATTAATTGGCGATCAAGATATTACTTCAGATAAAGTAACCTTGTCTATCAAAAATAAAACTGAGTTTACTGCCGGAATGATTGGTGAAGTAACACCATTGTTCGAAGTAATGAACCCAGAATTATTAATTTGTACTTTAGATAACAGCGCAAAGTTTGATATCGAAATTACGATTGGTAGAGGTAGAGGTTATGTACCTGCTGAAGAGCATAAAGAAAAAAGTACACAATTTGGTTACATACCAGTTGACTCAATTTATACGCCTATTAAAAACGTAAAGTATTTAATAGAAAATACAAGGGTTGAACAACGTACTGATTTTGAAAAATTAGTAATGGATGTTGTAACTGATGGTACTATTCACCCAGAAGAAGCAGTTAAACAAGCTAGCCGTATTTTAATTCAACATTTGATGATCATTACTGATGAAAACATCACTTTTGATACCAAAGAAGATAAGAAAGAAGATATGGTTGATGAGCAAACTTTACAATTACGTAAAATGCTTAAAACACCGTTAGAAGATTTAGATCTTTCTGTACGTGCATTCAACTGTTTAAAAGCTGCAAAAATCAATTCATTAAGCGAATTAGTTCAGTACGAACAAGAAGATTTAATGAAGTTTAGAAACTTTGGTCAAAAATCATTAAGCGAAATTGATTCAGTTTTGCAAGATAGAGGTTTGAGTTTCGGAATGGATTTGAGTAAGTTAAAATTAGACGACGAATAAACTTTTAAAGTTTATTATTTCAAAATAAAATATACATTAACATCCGAAAGGATAGCCTGTAATTCCTGACCCGGTACAGGTATAAAAACAACAAACGTCATGCGTCACGGAAACAAAAACAACAATTTAAGTAGAACAGCTTCTCACAGAAAAGCATTGTTAATGAACTTAGGTTGCCAGTTAATTACTTACAAAAGAATTACTACTACTGTAGCAAAAGCAAAGGCTTTACGTACTTACATTGAGCCATTGATTACTAAAACAAAAGCTACTGAAAGTAAAGAAGCGATTATGCACAATCACCGTATTGTGTTTAGTTACTTAAACGATAAAGCAGCTGTTAAAGAATTATTTACTGTTGTTGCTCCTAAAGTAGTTGGCCGCCCAGGTGGTTATACTCGTATTATAAAATTAGGTGCAAGGGTAGGTGATAATGCTGAAATGGCGATGATTGAATTAGTAGATTTTAACGATGTGTACGGTAAAACAGTTGCAACAGCTGAAGAACCAGCTAAGAAAACTCGTCGTGCAGGTGGTGCTAAAAAGAAAGCAGCTACTACTGATGCAGTTGAAGCTACTGAAACAGCAACTGAAACATCTACTGACGAAAAACAAGATGCATAAGATGCAGTTCAATGAATTATATAAAAGCTCCGGTATTATTATCGGAGCTTTTTTATGACTTTTATTTTTATTAACCCATAATATTCAATAATGCAAGCGCAAACAAAAAAAGCTACCCTTTTATTGGCAGATGGTACCTTAGTTATTGGAAAAGCCTTTGGCAAAATAGGTACAGCTACAGGTGAAATTTGTTTTAATACTGGTATGACGGGTTACCAAGAAGTGTTTACAGACCCAAGTTATTACGGACAAGTATTAATAATGAACAGTGTACATACTGGTAATTATGGAGTGAACGAATTAGATGTTGAAAGCAATAGTGTAAAAGTAAAAGCAATTATTGGTAGAAATTTAGAAGAAAAGTTTAGTAGGTTTATGGCTACAGACTCACTTCAACAATACTTTGAGCAACAGCAAATTGTTGCTATTACAGATGTTGATACAAGAGCTTTGGTGGCACATGTACGCACTAAGGGTGCAATGAATTGCATTATATCATCAGAAACAGCCGATGTTACCATATTACAGCAACAATTAGCCGCAGTACCTTCTATGGATGGGTTGGAATTAGCATCTACCGTTAGTACGCAAGAAACGTATACATTAGGTGACGAAAACAGTGCTATAAGGGTAGCTGTACTTGATTTTGGTATCAAAAAAAATATTTTGCAATGCTTGGTTGATAGAGGTGCTTTTGTAAAAGTGTTCAACGCCAAAACAGGTTTTGAAACCTTGCATGCATTTAACCCAACAGGTTATTTTATTAGCAATGGCCCGGGTGACCCTGCTCCAATGGATTATGCAATTGCGACCGTACAACAAATAATGGCTACCAACAAACCTTTGTTTGGTATTTGCTTAGGCCATCAATTATTGGCATTAGCAAATGGTATTTCAACTTTCAAAATGCACCATGGTCACCGAGGTTTAAATCATCCTGTAAAGAATATTATAACAGGTAAAAGTGAAATCACTACACAAAATCATGGCTTTGGAATAGATGCTGATGCTGCAAAGAAAAACCCAAATATTGAGGTTACCCATGTTAATTTGAATGATAATAGTATTGAAGGCATACGTATTAAAGGTACCAAGGCATTTTCAGTGCAATACCATCCTGAAGCAACGCCAGGTCCGCATGATAGCAGGTATTTGTTTGATGATTTTATAGCATCAATGAAAAATTAAAAACATATTGAATGATAAAATGAAATAGCCATACTTATTATGGCTATTTTTATATTCAAATTTTTACAATGAAAATTGCCATTATAAATGGACCTAATTTAAATTTATTAGGCAACCGTGAAACCAATATTTATGGTACACAAAGTTTTGAAACCTATTTTGAAACCTTGCAAGCCATTTTTAAGGATGATGAATTAATTTATTTTCAAGATAATGTGGAGGGTAACTTGGTAACAGCTATTCAACAATTTGGTTTTAATGCAGATGCCATTGTGTTAAACCCTGCGGCTTATACACACACATCAGTAGCAATTGGTGATGCCGTTGCTGCAGTAACAGCAACGGTAGTGGAAGTACATATTTCAAATATTTTTGCAAGAGAATCGTTTAGACAAATCTCTCATGTATCAGCAAAATGTGCAGGCGTAATAAGTGGCCTAGGTCTTAAAGGGTACGAACTTGCTATACATTATATTAAATCGCAAGCAGTACCTGCTTAACAATAAGATTGTATTTTTTGTAAGTTGGTTGTAAATATTTCTAAGTTTTTAAATTGTGCTTGTATAAAACTATTATCATCAGGATTACCTAAAACCTTGTACATTTCAGCATTGGTTTCGTACACCATTTTTCTGTATGGGTTGGTATAATCTTTTGCTCTTGATTGTTGTATGCCTTTTACCATCCATGTTTTAGTAGCAATGGCTTGTGCTAATAAATTATTGAATAATACTGCTGTAAATTGACTACCCGTAATATCTAATATTTCCAGTAATGAACAATAGGCATGAGTGAGTTCATTACTTTGGTATGCAGCACCAACATCACGATAACGTTGGTGAACATCCGTCCAGTTATGAAACGTACCATTTACAACATCTTTTTTAAGTTGGTAAACTTCATCAACAGTCATTAATTGGCCTCCAATATTAAGCCATTCGGCTCTTTTGATAGTGGCTGATAAAGTAGCTTTGAACGATTCAAAATCTTCAAATTCATTATGTTCAAAATGTTTAGCCAAAGTACATACAGCATAAAATTGTATTAATTCGGTAAACATTTTTATTGATTGCGGTACTTTTATGATGGTAGTTTTTCTATTGGTATTTTCCCAACCGGTTGTGTGAGCAACTCCATCATTATTCACCTCTAATTGTTGCAGTTGATGTAGCGCATCAAAAATTTCGTTGATAGTATCAGGTGCTAAATAATCATATTCAATTAATTGAATTTTTTCGGTTCTACGATCCCTGTCTTTATACTTCCAAGCATTACGTTCTAGTGCATACATGTTGTACATAAACCAATAAGCAGGCATAACAACCAATTGATCGTTGGTAATATCATTACTGATTAAGCTAAACGGAATGGGTATGTTTAATTCTGCCGGAAAATCACCTTTTGCAATAATAGTAAATGAAGCAAATTTTGAATTATGTTTTAAGCTTACACATAAGCCAGGCCAAAAGCCTCGGCCAGCCTGAATTTCACCATCGGCACCCCTGCTATTGTGGTTACTACCAATTGTGGCACCTGCTGCAATATTACTTTGCCCCATTATTAAAGCAGCGCATAAAAAAGAGTTGTTGTGATGTTGCTCATGCGATGGAAAAATGAGTGAGTTTAATACTTCACAACATGAAATAGTTGAGTTGTTACCAAGGTAGGAGTTTATTAAACGTGCACCATATTTTAGCTGTGAGTGAGATGCAAGTACAAAACGAACTGCTTTTACACCATAAAAAATTCTGCAACCAAAGCCCACTATACCATTTACTAATTCGCAGCCTTCGCCAATTTGTGATTTTCGTTTTGCATCGCTATTGATGGTAACATTTTTGATTTTGTTTGCACCTTTTAAATAGGCATCACTACCAATCCATACATCTTTAATAATACCACAGTTTTTTATAACGGTACGTTCACCCACTTTACCGTAATAGCCTCTCTTGTTGTCTAACTCTTTTTGTGTAAAAATTTTAAATTGTTCCATCAGCGCATCATCTGCCCTGTATTTGCTCCACATATAAGCATCACCTGGTAACATACCGTTAAAAGGTAAAATACTGCGGCCTCCATTTTCGTTACAAACTTCTACCCAAGTTCTACTTCTTTCATCTTCACCTTCTTTGATGATGCCATTGCCAAACTTAGAATAATCAGTGGTTTCAAATTCGTTTACGTTGGCAATCATTACATCTTTTTCAATGATATAATGGCTCAAGTAACGAACATTATCTATACAAACATTATCGCCAATATCGCAGCTAATGATGGTACTATTATACAACCCTACAGGTAAGCGAAGGTTATGAAACTCACGATAGTTAGGTAACAATTCACCTATGCGTACCAAGCCATAAAAGCTACAGTTTTTAATGAGTGATGGGTTAAAGTTTTCACTTACTAAAACTTGTTCCCAATTGTCGGAGCTATTGCGATTTGCAATAAGTGCTTCAATTTGGGGTTGGGTAAGTGCTTTATATAACCTGCCATTATTTTGTATATCACGTATGTGGTATTCGTTTACACCTTCAGGTAAAAATTGAGGATCAATAAAATTATAACCTAACGTTTGTATTGGGTGTGTTTTTATTTCGTTCATGTAAGCAATAGTTTGGGTTTTTGAAATTGTTATATCTCAAAAACAATACCTCAAAAATTTGAAGCTAAAAAAAATGCATTAGATTAACTAATGCATGTAATAAAGTTATGAAAAATATGATGATTTATTCAACCGTTACACTCTTAGCTAGGTTACGGGGTTTGTCAACATCAACTCCTTTTGCAATACCTGTGTAGTATGATAATAACTGTAATGGAATTACACTAATAATGGGGGCTATTAATTCATCGGCTGTTGGTATCGCAATTACATCATCGCTCATTGTTGGCGATATTGTATCACCTTCAGTAATCACTGCAATAATTTTACCTTTACGGGCTTTAATTTCTTGCATGTTACTTACAATTTTTTCGTGGTACGAATCTTTCGTAGCAATAAATACCACTGGTAATTGATCATCAACCAGCGCAATTGGGCCATGTTTCATTTCAGCTGCAGGGTAACCTTCAGCATGTATGTATGAAATTTCTTTTAATTTTAAAGCGCCTTCTAAAGCAATGGGGAAGTTATAACCTCTACCAAGGAAAAGAAAATCTTTAGCATCTTTATACTTTAATGCAATAGCTTTTATAGCATCAGCATTTTTTAATATGGCGGCTACTTTTTCAGGCACATCAGCCAATTCGTTTAACAACTCTTGAAAACGTTCATTATTAATAGTACCTTTTTTCAACGCAATTTTGAGTGCTGCCATCATTAATACAGCTAGCTGTCCGGTAAAGGCTTTTGTAGAAGCTACACCAATTTCATGACCAGCATGTGTGTAGGCGCCAGCATGTGCAATACGTGCAATAGAAGAACCAACAGCATTTACAACGCCAAAAATAAAAGCACCATTTTCTTTAGCTTTTTCAAGGGCTACCAATGTATCAGCTGTTTCGCCACTTTGTGAAATGGCAATGATGATATCGCCTTTATTAACAATAGGGTTACGGTACCTAAACTCTGAGGCATACTCTACTTCAACTGGAATACGGCAAAGTTCTTCAATAATATACTCGGCAACCAAACCAGCATGCCAGCTTGTGCCACATGCAACAATCATTATTCTGTTGGCGTTAATGATTTGATCAATATGATCATCAATACCACTCATTGTAATGGTACCAGCACTTGCATTTAAACGACCTCTTAAACAATCTTGTATAGTACTGGGTTGTTCATAAATTTCTTTCAACATAAAATGGTCGTAACCGCCTTTTTCAATAGCAGCTAATTCCATATCAAGCTTGGTAATGTATGGCGTAATTTTTTCGTTACCCAAGTTTTTTAATATCAACTCATTAGGACGAACAATGGCTAACTCATAATCGTTTACATAAACCACCTCTTTGGTGTATTCAATAATAGGAGAGGCATCACTAGCTAAAAAATGTTCGCCTTTGCCAATACCAATTACTAGCGGACTTCCTTTACGTGCCGCAATAATGGTTTCAGGGTCTTGCTCATCTATCAACAAAATACAATACGCACCAGTTACACGTTTAAGGGCAATACGTACTGCTTCTTCAAGCGTACCATCACCATTGTTTTTTTGAATATCTTCTATAAAATTGAGCAATACTTCTGTATCAGTATCGCTGGTAAATTGGTAACCTTTTTTTACTAACTCTGCTTTTAATTGAGCGTAGTTTTCAATAATACCATTGTGTATCATTGCCAAACGACCACTAGCGGATGAGTGTGGATGGGCATTACGATCATTAGGTTCGCCATGAGTTGCCCAACGAGTATGACCAATACCTATGTTTGCATTTAGGTTGGCACCTACCAATGATTCTTCTAACTCAGCTACTTTACCTTTCTTTTTATAAACATTTAATTTATTATTATGTAAAAGTGCAACGCCACTACTATCGTAACCTCTATATTCTAATCTTTTTAATCCTTTTAATATGATGGGATATGCTTGTTTTGGTCCTGTGTATCCTACTATTCCGCACATAATTTTTGTAGTTGATTTAAGCTTTAATGTTGACTTGTAAAATTATCGAAATTAAATGTAATGTTCGGTAATTATTAAACGGTGAACGTTTAATTGGGTTGCAAAATAATGTATTAAAGCAGGTAAATTGGTTAATTGAATTTAAAATTATAATAATATACCTTTTAAAAAGAAATAAGCTACTGAAAAATATATAACAATACCCGTTACATCTACCAATGTTGCTACAAAAGGTGCAGATGATGCAGCCGGATCGAGTTTTAATTTTTTTAAGATGATGGGTAACATAGAGCCCATAAGACTGCCCCACAACACAATACCAATTAATGAGAAAAAGATGGTGGCCGCCACTAATTTCCAATAAATACCATAATCAAATATGTGTAGGTTTTGCCATAAAATGATTCTTAAAAAACCAATACTTCCTAAAATGACACCGAGTATAAAACCAGAAATAAGTTCACGTCGCATTACCCTCCACCAATCGGCTAGGGTTACTTCACCCAACGCCATTGCTTGTATAATGAGCGTACTTGCTTGCGAACCACTGTTACCACCACTACTCATTATCAAGGGAATAAATAAAGCCAATACAGTAGCCGCTTCAATTTCTTTTTGAAAATATTGCATAGCAGTAGCAGTGAGCATTTCACTTAAAAATAAAATGACCAGCCAGCCAGCTCTTTTTTTAATTAGTTTGGGTATGCTAATGTCTAAGTAAGGTTCATCAAGGGCTTCGGTACCACCAATTTTTTGAATATCTTCTGAATATTCTTCCTGTGCAACCCATAGTACATCATCAATGGTAACTATACCTAATAAAATATTTTTTTCGTCAGTTACAGGTAAAGCTGTACGGTTATTCATTTTGAATACTTCGCTGGCAATTTCCTGATCATCGTTAATTTTTAACGATATAAAACGTTCATCCATTAAATCGCTTACCTTAACATCTGGCGATGCCAAAATAAAATCACGAATCCTAATATCATCCAACAATTCGCCCCTGCCATTGATTACATATATTACATCAATGGTTTCGCTATTGGTGCCCCAGCGACGTATGGTTTCTAAAACTTCTTTTACGGTGTTGTATTCATAAACGTACACATAATCAGGCGTCATTAAACGGCCCACACTATTTTCTGGATAGCCTAATAACTCAAGGGTAATTTTTCTTTCGGCTGGTTCTAATGTTTTTATGAGTTCTCTTACGGTACTGTTGGGTAGTTCTTCAAAAAAATCAACCCTATCATCTGCTGGTAATTCATTTAATAGCTCAGCGCTTTTAAATGCTGGTAAATCTTTTATTATGCGTTTTTGAACAATACTATCAAGTATTTTAAAAACGCTGGCGGCACGGTGAATGGAGAGGTGTGAAATAATTTGCGTTTCAACATCATCATTATCATATATTAACTCAGCAACATCACTAATATTTTGATCATTCAAAAATTCTTTGATGCGTAGCTTATCTTCCGAAGCAATTACTTCGTTAAACTGTTGTTGTAATGATATGTTTTCTTGTTCAGCAAGCATCTCCTTCCAATAATTTTAAATCTTTTAAATTCGCTGCAAATTAAGTTATTTACTGGTCAAACGAACGTTATGATTTTACCATCATTATACATGAAAACGATTGCTCAAAAGGGCAGAGGCATGTTTGCAAGTGAAGCTATACCTGCGTTTACCGTAATAGAAATTGCACCAGTGATTGTGATGCCGTTATCGCAAAAAAAAGCGTTGGATAAAACGTTGTTGCACGACTATATTTTTATGTGGGGCCCCAATGAAGAACAATGTTGCATGGCTTTAGGTATGGTACCAATTTACAACCATGCTTACAGTAGCAATTGCGAATATGTAATGGATTATGAAAATAACACCATCATTATACAAACTATACTTCCAGTACAGCAAGATGATGAATTAACCATCAACTACAATGGCGCTGCCGATGATGATACACCTATTTGGTTTGATGCTCAATAAAATTATACAGTATTAAGTTGGATGGTAAATGTGCTACCTTTTTGTGTGTTGCTCTCAATAAGCAATTGTGCATCAATTTTTGCCAATAATTCTTTCGTTAAAAATAGCCCCAAGCCAGTGCCTTTTTCGCCACTAGTGCCTTTGGTAGTATCAATTTGATGGTTATTAAAATCAGCAATTTGTTGTGCGGTCATGCCTATGCCTTCATCAATAATTTGTAACCATATTTTGTTATGATGTTGTTGTGCGTTAATGATGATGATACCATTGTTATGGCTATATTTTATGGCGTTGGTTAATAAATTTCTGAATGCAATATTGATAATGTTTTCATCGCCTAATGCAGTATTAACCTGTAAATTTTGTTGAATAGTAATATTTTTTTGCATGGCTTGGGCTTGTACTAAACTTGTTACATCATCAATACAATTTTTTAAATGAATAGGAACAACATTCACTTGTGTGTTTTTTATTTGCATGTTGGCCCATGCTAATAAATTATCAAGCATATCACTAGTTTGTACCACTGCTTGCATGGTTTGTTTTTTAAATTGCTGTTTTTGATCGGCAGTTATTTGATTATTATCTGCTAGCATTAAGTAAGAGCGTAAAGTAATGAGTGGGTTACGTAAATCATGACTAATAATACTGAATAACCTATCTTTTACATTATTGAGTGTGGTGAGTTCTTCTTTTTGTTGGTTGATGATGATATTACTCTCATGCAATGTTTTATTTTTCTTTTTTATTCTGCCATAAAAAATTGATAAACCACCTAAAAATAATACTGCACTCAAAGCTATGATGATGAAAATATTTCGTTGGTTTTTTTGTTTTGTTATATCACCTTCTTTTTTTATGAGTTCAATATTTTTCTTTTCTATTTGATAATCTGCTTCTAATTCAACAAGTTTATTTTTACTATCAGTTGAGTAAATACTGTCTTTTAAACTATAATATTTTTTAAGGTAAATGGCTTGTTGTTTATAATCATTCATTGCAGCAAACAATTCAGCCATGTTTTCATAGTTGGTCATTTCAATATCTGGTGTGTTTGCTATTTTTGAGTACGACAAACTTTTTTCAAATGCTATTTTTGCTTTGGTATAGTCTTTTGCTGCTGCATACGTACCTCCATATGTATTATACAATGATGCTAAAAAATCGGGTGTAGCACCAATACGATTGTATATATTTAATACACTATCTAATGTGGCTAACGACTCCTTTAACTTACCTTGTTTTTTGTAATTGATTGCAATAGAGGATAGGCTATTAATAATGACCATATTACTTTTTAAGCCAACACCTATATCATAAGCATTTTTAAAAAATATGGTTGATGAGTCGAGGTTATTTTTTAAATCGTACAAAATACCTTTACTATAATATAAATGGCTGAGTTGAAAACTATCTTTTAATTGTAAAATAATGGCTTCTGCCTTATCAAGGTAAAGCGATGATTTTTTTAAATTTTTATTATCGCAATACACATCACCAATTGATATGAATATCTCTCCTAGTTTAGGTGCATTTTTTTCTGTTTCATAAATGGTGGCAGCCTTCAAATAATTGTCAAGCGATTTTTCAAAGTTCGCTTGGGTTCTGTAACAATAGCCTATGCGTAAATAACTATTCGCTTTATCAATAGGCCTGTTCAATTTTTCAGCTAAGGGTATTGTATTTTCAAAATAGGTTATGGCTTTTTTGCTATTATCAAACATATATAAACCACCAATAGTAAAGTTGAGTTTAAGGAGGTTACTGTCAACCGTTTCTTTACTGAGCACTTTTAACAAACTATCAATTTCTTTATTTTGTGCAGTTGCCATTAATTGAAGCATCAACAAAGCAATACTTACTACAAGTTTAATCATTAGTGTTAGTTTCTATAAATGTCTTTTAATTGTTTGATTACCCATAATGGTTTGCAAAACAGTTTCTTGGTAAGTTTTACCAATGCCTAATTTGATTTTATTCAGTTGAACATGTGTATGGTCGAGTGCAGAAATTTTATCTTTATGTACAATATGTGATCTTGATATTCTTATAAAAATATTGGCAGGTAATTGCTGCTCAACATTTTTTAAATTTACCAATGCAATTTTTTTATCGCCATTCAATAAATAAATACTAATAAAATCGCCTAACGATTCAATGTAGCATACTTCACTATAATTAATTCTTACGTAAGCATTTTTATCTTTAATAAAAAACGAATCAGCTCCTTCATTTTTAAATGCTTCAACTTGAGCAATTTGCTGTTTCATTTCGTAAAGATTACGGGCTTTATCAATAGCCCTCAACAAACGTTCAATGGGTACAGGTTTTACTAAATAATCAATGGCATCAATATCAAAAGCATCAGCAGCATAGTTGGGGTGCGATGATATAAATATTACCATTGGCAATTTTGGTAAGCTTTTAGCCAATTGTATGCCCGTTAAATCAGGCATTTCAATATCTAAAATTAAAATATCAGGTAAAGCTGTTTGCAATAACGCCCTTGCATCAACCGCATTGCCGCATTGAGCAACACAAGTTAGGTTGGGTATTAAAGCTAATTGCTGCATGGTTACAGCTAAATATATAGGATCATCATCTGCAATTAGGTAAGTCATTTTTTAGGTTAAGCTCGTTGAAATTACATAATATTCCTTATTCAGCCTATATTTCAACTGGTTTTAAATTTTATCTACTAAAAAGGCACTTTCGTCTATTTATTTACCCATTTCATCAACTAGTTTAGTAAGCAGTGCTATTGTAACACTATATTCGCTTCGGTTTTTCATAGGGATATTGGATTTTAAAGCGGGGCCGAATTTCTATTCAAGCCCCTTTTTTTATGCCTATACTTTTTTGCTTTACAAGCAGCTCATTTTATTGTACCATTTATGTAAAATTACCCGATTATTAAAAATCCAAAGCAGGCATTACCCTTATCTTTGCACTCTCAATTAATAATGATTTGTCATTATGAAGCAAAACTGGTGGAAAATATTAGCGTTACTGTTGCTTATTTATACAGTAGTGGGTGGTTTTTTAATGGATGTGCCCACTTTGCCTATTTTAAATGAAAGTATACGAAACATGTATTTTCATGTGTGCATGTGGTTTGCAATGATGATTTTGTTCACCATCAGTTTTATATACAGCATAAAATACTTAAGGGGCTTTCAATACAAGCATGATATTTATGCTCACAACTACGCAGCAATCGCATCTTTCTTGGGTATTTTAGGCTATAGTACTGGTTTTATTTGGGCCAATTATACTTGGATATCTGATCAAAACCAAAGCATAGCTGGCATTTTAAAAGAACCTAAATTAATTGGGGCCGCTATTGCACTTTTAATTTATGGAGCCTATTTTGTTTTGCGTGGCTCATTTACTGATATTGATAAAAAAGCAAGGGTAAGTGCAGTGTATAATATTTTTGCGTTTGCTATGTTATTTCCTTCTATTTGGATTATACCTCGTTTGGTAGGTAGCTTGCACCCTGGCGGACAAGGTGGTGCTGGCGGTAACCCAGCATTGAATTTTAAGGATATTGATAGTCGCATTCGTTTGGTATTTTACCCAGCCGTTATTGGTTGGACGTTATTAGCCGTATGGATTGCTACCCTCAAAATAAGATTACAACTTATAAAAGATAAAAGCTTATTAAATGAATAACACCTTCAACAAATTTTTACAAAAAATAACAGCAGTATTGTTGATGCTTTTGTTATGTGTGAGCAGTTTTGCACAAGCCAATAATGTTGAAATGGCTGATACCATGCGTAGTAACGGAAAAATTTATGTAGTAGTAACCGTTTGTGTTACAATATTATTAGGGCTTTTTCTTTACGTATTTTTAATTGATAGAAAAATTTCAAAAATAGAAAAGGAACAACATTAGCTAATTGGCTTTTTATAAATTAAAAACATTTGTAAAAAAGCCTATTCATTATTACCACTAAGCTAATTAAACCTACTTTTACAAAAACAAAAATTGACAATTAAACCAATTTTATGAGTTCAAACACCACGTACAGCTTCTTCCAAAGTGTTGAAAGAAGTTTTGACAAAGCTGCAAAATTTACCAAAGTAGATTCAGGTATTTTAGAGCAAATTAAAGCTTGTAACAGTGTATTACAAATGCGTTTTCCTATTAAGAGAGATGATGGAACCATTGAAGTAATTGAAGCATACCGTGTGCAACATAGCCATCACAAAACACCATGTAAAGGTGGTATTCGTTTTAGTGATGAAGTAAATCAAGATGAAGTAATGGCATTAGCCTCTTTAATGACCTACAAATGTGCCATTGTAAATGTGCCTTTTGGTGGCGGTAAAGGTGGTATTAAAATTAACCCACGTAATTACTCAGAATACGAATTAGAAAAAATTACCCGTCGTTACACTGCTGAGTTAGTGAAGAAGAATTTTATTGGTCCTGGTATTGATGTACCAGCACCTGATTACGGAACCGGCGCTAGAGAAATGAGTTGGATTGTTGATACCTACCAATCATTAAAACCAGGCGAAATTGATGCTGCTGGTTGTGTAACAGGCAAGCCCGTAACACAAGGTGGTGTACGTGGCCGTACAGAAGCTACTGGCTTAGGCGTATACTTTGGTATACGTGAAGTATGTAACATGCCAAAAGTGATGGAAAAGTTAGGCTTAACCGTTGGTATTAAAGATAAAAAAGTAGTTGTACAAGGTTTAGGTAACGTAGGCTACCACTCTGCAAAATTCTTTAGAGAAGGTGGTGCAAAAGTAGTAGCATTGGCTGAGTACGAAGGTGCTATTTACAACGAAGCAGGTTTAAATGAAGAAGAAGTTTTTCAACACCGCAAAAAAACAGGTTCAATTTTAAACTTCCCAGGTGCTACCAACTTAGCCAAAAATACTGATGCGTTAGAATTGGAATGCGATATTTTAATACCAGCTGCACTTGAAAATGTAATTAATGGTGAAAATGCACCAAGAGTGAAAGCTAAAATTATTGGTGAAGCAGCCAATGGCCCTTGTACACCTGAGGCTGATGAAGTGTTTCAACAAAAAGGTATTTTATGTGTACCAGATATGTATTTGAACGCAGGTGGTGTAACAGTAAGTTACTTTGAATGGTTGAAAAACTTGAGCCACGTTCGCTACGGTCGTATGGAAAAACGTTTTACAGAAAACTTAAACACACATATACTTACCCAAATGGAAACATTAAGTGGTAAAAAAGTAGATGATGCTGAAAGAGCCTTTATTTTACACGGCCCTGAAGAAGTTGATTTAGTACACAGTGGTTTAGAAGAATCAATGATTTCTGCAACAAGAGAAATTATGGAAATTTGGTTAAACAACCCTGAAATACCTGATATGCGTACTGCAGCTTATGTAAATGCTATTAATAAAGTTGCTACAAGCTATGGTGAATTAGGTATTTTCCCATAAGCAAAGAATATTATTATTAAAAAAGGCTGTTTCATTTTTTGGAACGGCCTTTTTTTTAAAATTATTTTATATTAAATTTTATTTTAATATAATAGTTATTGTTTATTAAGAATTAATAATTACTTAATAAATATTAAAGGTTTTAATTTTTTTTGTTGTGATTTATTTCATAATTTAATTTTTTAATCTAAACCGTTTATTATGTTATCAATCCTACCCCCCCCCCGCAAAAAATTGCGGCAGTCAAAAATGTAGCAATAACCAATACCTCAAACCGCCATTAAAAACGGCACTCGTATTATTGCTATTGTCTGTTACACTATGGAGCTGTAAAAAAACAATGGATGTTGAACCCAATGTTTTAAAAAATCAATCAGTATCAGCGTTTTTAGAGGCACCTCCTAATGCACCTGATGCGGTAAAAAAAGTTATAAAAAAATTGGCCGACATGGAAGCAACTCAACCTTTTTTACAAGATTACATCAATAAAAAAGGCATGGCCAATTGGCAAAAAGCATTGGTATCATCATTAAGTAGTAATAGCGCTTTTCAAAGTGCCACAAGTGGTGGTGATACTACTTATGTATTAGCACCTATTTTTTTAAGTGATTCAAATATTGTACGAAGCTTAATAAGTGCAAGGGTAACTGGCGAAGATGTGTTTATAAAGTTTCTTGAAGACTATCAATACAGAACATTGCCAACAAAAGCTACAGCACAACCTGGGCAATTATCGAAAGAAGATTATGCCTATTACTATTTTTATTTTACAAATTTGGTCTATGGTGAAAGTAGTTTCAATATTAAAGATACTTCGCTTTTTAAAGATGGTATAAGACATAACTTACAATCTAACCAAAGCATTGTAGACTCAGAACCTGTAGAAATTAATTTAAGGCAGTCTTTAAATGGTGATGCACATTGTTGGACAATACAAACAAATGCCATTATACAGTATGATTATGAGTTGTATTTCCCTGATTTAGACGAGTATTTATTATTAAATACAGTAACTTTTTTTTACTCAAATTCTACTAATGTTTGTTTCCCCACAATTGTACCATTTAATTTGCCTAATTTAACACAAATACCAAATCCTCAACCTACCCCAATGCCTCCAGGGCACACACCTGGTTGGGGTGTTAATAAAAAGTTTAATAAAAATCCCAATGCTTTAGATGAAAATGATGAAAATAATAATGGATTAGCCCCATATGACAATACAAATTATAGTCCATATTTAACAGGAAGTATACTACCGAATGTAAATAACGTTATTAGTAGTAATGACTTTATTGGTTGGTCTGCAGATGGAATTTCGACATATAGTATTGATTATGCTAAAGCACAAATAGCTGTAAATAATTACAAAATTTCAAATTATAACGACGCAACTGGTAATGCTCCTTATGGCCAAACATATCAAATTTATAATGAAAATACAGGTGTTAACACAACTGCTACCAATGCCGCTATTGGTTATATAAGTGGTGCATTACAAGCAGGTATACCTGTTGTAGTAGGTGTTGATTGTAGGCCAGGTGCTAGTGTACCAAGTAATGATGTTAGTACAGATCATTTTATTGTAATTGTTGGTATGGGATACGATGTAACTAATTTAAAAAATTATTTTCAATATTATGATTGCTCTACCTATAACAGATTTTTAGGAACGAGTAGTTTAAACAAATTATTCATTACAGCAAACGGAAAATTGGAAGGTGCTTCCGCTTCACCTTTTGCAAACACAAGTGGGTTTCATAATTATATTGTTACACAAGTACGAAGAAGTAAACCTTTATAATTAAAATTTGCAGTACCAATGGCTTGTATTAGCTATTGGTACTTTTGTATGAAATACTTAATAACCATACTAATATTTACTTGTTTCTGTTACAAATCAATTGCCCAAAATTTGGTTCCCAATCCAAGTTTTGAGTTCTACACAATTTGTCCAAATAGTACTTGTTGTAGTTTAAATAATAATGTTTTAGTAGATTGGTTCATACCATCAAATGATGTAAATACATCATTTGGTTATCTGAATGAATGCTCATATAGTTCAACAAATTCAGTTCCACAAAATCTTGCTGGTTATGAATATGCTGCTACTGGTAAAGGTTATATTTTGCTTAGTTTATATCTTGAACCTAATATTAGAACTTATTTATCAGTAAAATTGACATCAATTTTAAACCAAAATCAGTATTATTTAATTTCATTAAAATATTCATGTGCTGATAGCGCTAAAAAAGCAACCAAAAATTTCGGTATCTTATTTTCTGACACTGCAATTAGGTCTTTTACTTTTTTTTCGCCCTTACTTTTTACTCCTCAACTTCGTAATAATACAGGCTTTTTAAATAATACCAATGGGTGGGTAACCCTAAGTTTTTTGTACAAAGCCAGTGGAACCGAGCAATACCTCACCATGGGTAATTTTGATAGTGATACCAATACTGAAACACAAAATTTAAATGGAATAGGTGATGGATCTGCAGGCATTTATATCGACGATGTTTCTGTAACGCCCTACAATTGCTTTGTAAACCCAGTAAAAGATACGAGTTTGTGTACAGCCGATACTTTACGCATACAACTCAACAACCCAATGGCCAGCTATATGTGGCAAGATGGTAGTGCCGCTGCTCAATATAATATTACCCAACCTGGCACATATACCGTAACCACTACTGCACCCGGCTGCACCCGTACAGATACGATACGTGTAAGCCCTCAAACAGCCACTCCTTTTAGTTTGGGTAACAACACTACTATTTGTAATAACGAACCATTGGTTTTAAATGGCCCTGCAAATTATACCCAATACCTTTGGCAAGATGGTAGTACCAACCCACAATACACCGTAACACAACCTGGTTTGTATTGGCTGCAAGCCACTAAGGGTAATTGTGCTTTTAGAGATTCTATTAGCATTGCTGCTATAAATTGTGTTTGTACACCACTTATACCTACTGCTTTTACCCCCAATGGCGATGGTAATAACGATGGGTTTGCACCCACTATAAGGTGTGCAACTACACAATACCAACTCGTTATATTTAATCGGTATGGGCAAACCCTTTTCAGCAGCAATAACCCACTTCAAAAATGGAATGGTACTTACAAAGGTTTACCATGTAACAATGGTAGCTATGTGTACCAATTACAGTATGCCTTAGGCAATGGCATTTTACAAAAAACAACAGGGTCTATTTTGTTGGTGAGGTAAGCGTATTGTTATAATTTAGTAATTCATTAAATGATATGTTTCTATGTTTACATATCAATAAAAAATTATCAAAATATAGTACCTACTTTGGCTTTAATAATTACATATCAACCAAATTCATTTATTATCACAGCTTACTTTACAACACCTGGTTTTTACAATTATACCATTACACAAGTACGAAGAAGTAAACCTTTATAATTAAAATTTGCAGTACCAATGGCTTGTATTAGCTATTGGTACTTTTGTATGAAATACTTAATAACCATACTATTATCTACTTGTTTCTATTACAAATCAATTGCCCAAAATTTGGTTCCCAATTCAAGTTTTGAGCTGTATACAACGTGCCCTTTTGGCGGTTTATCAAATAATGTATTGCTGAATTGGTTTAATCCAAACAACGGTCTAATTGAACCCGGGAATTATTACAATGAATGTGCAATCAATTTTGGCAATTCAATACCATTAAATGCAGATGGATATGAGTATGCTGCTACCGGTAAAGGATATATTGAAATGATATTATATTCACAGCCTACTTTAAGACAGTATTACTCTGTAAAATTGAATAGTTCACTTAATATTAGCCAATTTTACCTGGTAAGTTTAAAATATTCATGTGCTGATAGTGCTAAAAAAGCAACGAAAAACTTTGGCATTTATTTTTCAGATACACCTACACTTACTTACCAGCCCTATTCTGTATTGCCATTTGCCCCACAAATCCGTAATAATACAGGCTTTTTAAATAATACCAACGGTTGGGTTACCCTTAGTTTTTTATACAAAGCCAATGGTACTGAGCAATACCTCACCATGGGTAATTTTGATAATGATGTTAATACTGAAACACAAACTATAGGCGGCTCAAAAGATTATGCTGGAATTTACATCGATGATGTTTCTGTAACGCCCTACAATTGCTTTGTAAACCCAGTAAAAGATACGAGTTTGTGTACAGCCGATACTTTACGCATACAACTCAACAACCCAATGGCCAGCTATATGTGGCAAGATGGTAGTACCGTTGCTCAATATAATATTACCCAACCTGGCACATATACCGTAACCACTACTGCACCTGGCTGCACCCGTACAGATACGATACGTGTAAGCCCTCAAACAGCCACTCCTTTTAGTTTGGGTAACAACACTACTATTTGTAATAACGAACCATTGGTTTTAAATGGCCCTGCAAATTATACCCAATACCTTTGGCAAGATGGTAGTACCAACCCACAATACACCGTAACACAACCTGGTTTGTATTGGCTGCAAGCCACTAAGGGTAATTGTGCTTTTAGAGATTCTATTAGCATTGCTGCTATAAATTGTGTTTGTACACCACTTATACCTACTGCGTTCACCCCTAATGGCGATGGTAATAACGATGGGTTTGCACCCACTATAAGGTGTGCAACTACACAATACCAACTCGTTATTTTTAACCGGTATGGGCAAACTATTTTCAATAGCAATAACCCACTTCAAAAATGGAATGGTACTTACAAAGGTTTACCATGTAACAATGGTAGCTATGTGTACCAATTACAGTATGCCTTAGGCAATGGCATTTTACAAAAAACAACAGGGTCAGTGTTATTAGTGAGGTAATGAATGTTTGGTATATTTTACATTTGTACAAACGAAAACTTGTTTTTTATTACGCCACAAAAACACCATTTTCGGGTTGCTAAAAGTGTTTACTTCGTTTACATTTGTTCACAAACAAAACATATTGAAACAGCCCTACCAATACCAACTTATTGAAAAAGCTATTGCACTATTGCAACAACAATACCTTCAGCAGCCTTCACTAAATGACATTGCTGTACAGTTGCATGTAAGCCCACAGCATTTCCAAAAAATGTTTGTGGAGTGGGCCGGTGTTACCCCTAAAAAATTTATACAATACCTCACTGTAGCGCATGCAAAAAAAATACTTGGCAATTATACTTCCAAAGCACCAAGTTTATTTGAAGTAGCCGCCGCCACTGGTTTATCGGGCACAGGTAGGTTACACGATTTATTTGTTACCATTGAGGGGATGACGCCAGGCGAATTTAAAAATACAGCTGCACCTTTATCAATATTCTACAGCTTTGCAACTTCGCCATTTGGTGATGTAATTATAGCTTCTACCCACAAAGGAATTTGTCATGTTGCATTTTTTGAAGAAGGTAAGCAAACTGCCGCCATTGCTCATTTACAACAATTGTATATTGGCGCATTATTGCAATATTTAGTACAACCAATGCATACAATTGTGGTAAGCATTTTAAACAATATTTTTACAACTACTGATAAAATTACTTTGCATGTAAAAGGTACCAGCTTTCAATTAAAAGTATGGGAGGCGTTGTTGAAAATACCTACGGCTGCCGCAACTACCTATGGTACACTTGCAAAAAATATTGCTCACCCTAAAGCATCACGGGCAGTGGGTACGGCTGTTGGTGCTAACCCAGTCGCATTTATTATTCCTTGCCATAGGGTTATACAAGCTAGTGGTATAATTGGCGAATACAGGTGGGGCACTTTACGTAAAAAAGCTATTATTGGTTGGGAAGCAGCGCAGGCAAATGCTAACGAGTAGCAGCAGTGGGTAATTCAAAAATTTCGTACATACCATTATCTGTTTTTAAAAATGCTTTACAGTAATTACCATTGGTAATAGCCAAATAAGGCGCATTAACAGTGGCATTGTAATGCAACACTTGTGTAAGGGTTTGTTCGGTTAAAGGCACATTCATTTCTTTACATTCTATAACTAAGTAGGGTACATCATTTTTGTATACCACAATATCAAATCGCCTTTTGATGGCACCAATAGTAATTTGTTTTTCAACAGCTATAAGCGATGCCGGGTATTGTAAAACATGAATGAGGTACAAAATAAAATTTTGCCGAACCCACTCCTCAGGCGTAATAACATACCAGCGTTTACGAATAGCACAAAAAATAAGTTCTTTACCTTGTAGGCTTTTTATAGCTGGTTTTTGAGTGGGGTAATTAATTTGTATCATGCCACACGAAAGTAAATAAAATCATGATGAACAAACAATACCTAAAAGTTGAAAAAAGATTCACTGCTGAAGGGCTGCAGGATATGTAGGGGCAGTAGTAGCGTAGCGTACTACCGTAGCCCGAAATAGCCTGAACCATTGCTGCTATGGTTTGTAGGTACAGCGCCCCAAAGTATAAATGATAAAAAGGTTAAGCTATTTGTTGAAAAATACATCAAAAATAAATTTCGTAATTTTAACCGCATCATAAAAAAGATGAATATTGATGGCTACTTAAAACAATCGTTGTTTTTTTGATAGCGGTTGATGCAACAAAAAATAAAAAATAATACATGAAATCAAGAGAAGAAATCGTAGACAACTGGCTCCCACGTTACACCGGACAGGCATTGGATCAATTTGGGAAATATATTTTATTAACCAACTTTAGCAATTATGTTACCATGTTTGCTGAGTGGAATGAAGTTGAAATTATAGGAAAAGATAGGCCCATGCAGTGTGCTACGGCCAATGATATTACCATTATTAATTTTGGTATGGGTAGCCCAGGTGCCGCCACCATTATGGATTTACTAACCGCAATTGAACCAAAAGCGGTATTGTTTTTAGGTAAATGTGGGGGCTTAAAAAAACGCAATAAACTAGGAGATTTAATTTTGCCTATTGCCGCTATAAGGGGTGAAGGTACTAGTAACGATTATTTTCCGCCAGAAGTGCCTGCACTACCTGCGTTTGCGTTGCAAAAAGCCATTTCAACTACTATTAGAGATTACGAAGAAGATTACTGGACGGGTGTTTGCTACACCACTAACCGCAGGGTTTGGGAGCATGATGAAGTATTTAAAGAGTACCTTCAAAAAGTAAGGGCCTACGCTATTGATATGGAAACTGCTACCATTTTTACGGTAGGTTTTTATAATAAAATACCAACAGGCGCTTTGTTGTTAGTGAGCGATAGCCCGATGGTGCCAGAAGGAGTTAAAACCGAAGCAAGTGATAAAAATGTAACGGCCAATTTTGTGGAGCGACATTTAAAAATTGGTATTGACTCATTAAAGCAATTAATTAACGATGGCTTAACGGTAAGGCATTTGAAGTTTTAATTCGTAAAAGATGAGTGTACCATTGGTTCAAGTAAACAATTTACACATTCAATTTTGTGATAATGAAGGCTTAGCAACAACCGTGGTCAACAATATATCATTTAATGTGCCTCGTGGGCAAATTACGGCACTTATAGGCGAAAGCGGTTCAGGTAAATCTGTAACCGCTTTGTCGTTTTTACAACTGCTACCTAAGCAAGCAACCATTAATGGTGAAATTTTATTAAGTGAAGATGATGTAACTACTACCAACTTATTAACGTTGCCAGCAAAGGCTATGCAACAATTAAGGGGTAATAAGGTAGCGATGATTTTTCAAGAACCCATGACGGCCCTTAACCCCGTTTATACCTGCGGTATCCAAGTGATGGAAGCGATTATACAGCATAAAAAACTGAGTAAAGCTGCCGCTAAAAAAGCAGTGATTGATTTATTTACATTGGTTGAATTACCCGAACCGGAGCAATTATTTAAAAAATACCCATACCAAATAAGTGGTGGACAAAAACAACGGGTAATGATAGCGATGGCCATGAGTTGTGGCCCTGCATTATTAATTGCTGATGAACCTACTACGGCTTTAGATGTGAGGGTACAAAAAAATATTTTGCTGCTCATAAAAAAGTTGCAGCATACTCACCAGCTTTCTGTGTTATTTATTACCCACGATTTAACGTTAGTAGCGGCTATTGCTGAAAATGTAGTGGTGCTATATAAAGGCAATGTGGTTGAGCAAGGTGCTACCAAAAATGTACTGCAACAACCACAACATGCCTATACCAAAGCATTATTGTTGTGTAAACCAAGCCCAGCTCAAAAAGGCTTTACTTTACCAACTGTAGCTCATTTAATGCACCAAACATTAGTACCAATACCTATTGCAACAGCCCCAGTTATAGAAAGTAACCCCATATTATCAATTAAAAATGTAACCATACAGTACCCTGTTAAAAAAAATATATTCGGCAAGCCCACACAGTTGTTTACAGCGGTAAATAAGGTAAGCTTTGATGTATACAAAAATGAAATTATAGGGATAGTAGGGGAAAGTGGCTGCGGTAAAACAACCTTGGGCAATGCTATATTAGGTTTACAGCCTCTAACTGAAGGTAGCATTACATTAAACCAACAAGTAATATCAAACGCTACGGCTGCACAAATGAAGCAAGTTCGTAGCCAAATGCAAATGGTTTTTCAAGATCCCTATGGATCATTAAACCCTCGTATTAGCATTGGCGATGCCATTATGGAGCCCATGGTGGTACATCAAAAATTTGGCAGTAAAAAGCAACAACAACAAGCTACTTTACAATTATTAGCACAGGTAAATATGCCTGCTAGTACCATCCATAAATTTCCACACCAATTAAGTGGTGGCCAACGCCAACGAATTTGTATTGCTCGTGCCTTAGCGGTGGAGCCTTCGTTTTTGGTGTTTGATGAAAGTGTGGCAGCTTTAGATGTTAGTGTACAAGCTCAAGTACTCAACTTAATTAATGAACTAAAAGCTTCCCACTCATTTACCGCTATTTTTATATCGCATGATTTGGCAGTGGTGCAATACCTCTGTAACCGAGTTATGGTAATGCAACAGGGCGTTATTGTTGAAACCGGAAAGGTGAATGATGTATTTTTTAACCCCCAACATGCTTACACAAAAGAACTGCTAGCTGCCTTACCTAACCATGAAAAATGGTGATAATATCCAAAAAATCACTATCTTTGCACACTTTTAAAATCATGCCGTAACATGATAAGTGCCTACACAATAAAAAAGGCTTTTTTCAGTAGTAATGTACTACACGGTATGTAATAAATCATAAAACAAGTTTATTGCATGAAATTATCTCAATTTACATTCGACTTACCCCTAAACCTCATTGCACAAAATCCTACCAAAAAAAGGGAAGATAGCCGCCTGATGGTCGTAAACCGTAAAACCGGTAACATTGAAAACAGGCTTTTCAACGATATTCAAGAGTATTTTGATGACAAAGACGTATTTGTAGTGAATAACACCAAAGTGTTTCCTGCTCGTATGTACGGTCGTAAAGAAAAAACAGGCGCAAAAATTGAAGTGTTCTTGTTAAGGGAATTAAATAAAGCCAACAAATTGTGGGATGTTATTGTTGACCCAGCACGTAAAATTAGGGTAGGTAATAAACTATATTTTGGTGAAAACGATGAATTGGTTGCTGAAGTTATTGATAACACAACCAGCCGTGGTAGAACCATTCGTTTTCTATGGGATGGTACTGAAGATGAATTTAGAGCCATGCTCGAATTTATGGGTGAAACGCCATTGCCAAAATACATTAAACGCAAGCCAGAAGAAGAAGATAAAGAAAGATACCAAACTGTATATGCAAAGCATGAAGGTGCAGTAGCTGCCCCAACTGCAGGTTTACACTTTAGTAGAGAGTTGATTAAAAAACTCGAAATTAAAGGTGTTCGTTTTGCAGAAGTTACTTTACACACCGGTTTAGGTACTTTCCGCCCTATTGAGGTAGAAGATTTGAGCAAACATAAAATGGATGCCGAATATTATAAAATTGATGAAACCGCTTGTAGTATTGTAAACAAAGCAAAAGCAGGCGGACATAGAATTTGCTCTATCGGCACCACTACCATGAGGGCTATGGAAACATCATACACTGCACAACAATTATTAAAACCATCTGAAGGTTGGACGAACAATTTTATTCACCCACCATACACTTTTAATATTGCTGATGCTTTGGTAACCAACTTCCACCTTCCTAAAACAAGTTTGTTAATTATGGGCTGTGCCTTTGCTGGGTACGATTTAATTATGGAAGCGTATAAAAAAGCAATAAAAGATAAATACCGTTTCTTTAGTTATGGTGATGCTATGTTAATCATCTAACATCTACCATTTATAAGTTTTAAAAACGCTCCATTTTGGGGCGTTTTTTCATTTAGGGATAAAAAAAGGGGCCGTGATAGAAATCTCAGCCCGTATTAATCCAATATCCTATGAAAAACCATATGTAAAACGACCACTTATGTCATTTTATTGTATAGATTTTAAAAATGTTTTAATTTTTATTAATTTGTTGTACAAAATTTGATTTATGCGTACAATCACTGATTGGCTAACTGAGTATGGTGAAAGCCATACTAACCAAACTAATAAATTAATTCATTGGGTATGTGTACCAGCCATCTTTTTTTCTGTAACAGCACTGTTATATAGTATTAAATTGCCGTTTGCAATTGGAGGTGTGGGAGGTGTGCCAGTAAACGTAGCATTTATAACCATTGCATTGGTAATAGCCTATTATGCTACCCTTTCTTTAACCTTAGCAATAGGTATGTTGTTATTTAGTAGTGCCTGTTTATTTTTATGTTATACCTTGGAGCAGGCTGCTTTTATGCCTTTATGGTTGGTAGGTGTTATTATTTTTGTAACAGCATGGGTAGGTCAGTTTTATGGCCATAAAATTGAAGGCAAAAAGCCTTCATTTTTAAAAGATATTCAATTTTTAATGATTGGTCCAGCTTGGCTCATGAGTTTTATTTACAAAAAAATAGGCATACAATTATAACGGTTTTTGGCGTGCCCCCGCCGCTAATATGCAGTATAATTTTTTCAAATAGGTTCAAGCGTCGGGGTCGGGCTTTTCATTGCAAGTCCTCGGCAATACCGTCGTACCTCCGCCATTGCCTGTGGGCTTTCCATTACAATCCCTCACGTACAAACGCAAGTAGCTACACTTTAAAAAATCACCCCTAAATTTTCACCCAATTGTTGTAAATCGGTTACTACGGCTGGTAATAAAGGTATACCGTTAATCATTCTATCATTTTCAAAAATAACTTCTGGTTCACCAGGTATAATTACAGGTTCATTAACATCAATCGGCGTAGCATTTTTAAAAGCCGCTATCCATTGGTCCATATCTTTTTTAAATGCATCAGCAGTTCTAAAAGCATCTATACGCATGGCCCCAAAAAAATGTCCAATGCCTTGTCCGGGCATATTTTCAGGCATTGGTATATAAGCCGGAAAAGGCGGTACCCATGGCCCAAAATTAGCACCACTTAAAACCCCTGAAAAAATATCAACAATACTGCCCAGCATATAACCTTTATGGCTGCTGCCCTCTCTATTACCACCTAATGGTAATAAAGCACCTCCTTCTTTTAATGCATGTGCATTATTACTAGCTGCACCGTCTTTATTTTGCACCCAACCTTGTGGTACAGGCTTATTTTTACGTTGCAAAATTTCTAATTTACCATTAGCAGCAGTGGTAGTAGCAAAATCAGCCACAAAAGGGGCTTGTTTGCCAGCTGGTATTGCAACAGCAATTGGGTTAGTGCCCAGCATTTTTTGTTTGGCAAAAGTAGGTGCTACCAATGCGGAAGCGTTGGTCATAGCAATCCCAATCATATCATGGGGTAGGGCCATCATGGCATGTTTACCTGCAATACCAAAATGGTTACTATGTTGCACACTTACCCAACCGGTACCTACATTTTTGGCTTTGTCAATTGCCACTTGCATGGCAAAAGGCGCTACTACCAAACCTAAACCAGCATCACCATCAACCACTGCGGTAGAAGGTGTTTCATGTATAATTTTTAAAGTTGGGTTAGCGTTTACTCGTTTGGCTTCCCATAAACGAACATAACCACTCAAACGAGCAACACCATGGCTATCAACCCCTCTTAAATCGGCACTGAGCAAGCTTTCTGCTGCAATTGTAGCATCATGTGCCGTGCAACCAATGGCTAAAAAAATACGTTCTGTAAAATTAAAAAGTTGTTGGTATGTAAAGCGTTGTTCCATATGGCAAAGTTAACACGAATGTTGATAAGGGTTGGTTTTTGTACAGTGTTTAAAACACCTTTATAAGTAAGTAACAGTTTAGTTGAGGTTAAATTGATAATTGATTAATTTGCAAGCATGCAACAATACCATCATTTATTACAACATATTTTAGATAACGGTACTGATAAAAGTGACCGAACAGGCACGGGTACACGTAGTATTTTTGGTTATCAAATGCGCTTTAATTTGGCCGAAGGCTTTCCATTGGTAACAACCAAAAAAGTGCATTTAAAAAGTATTATACATGAGCTATTATGGTTTTTAAAAGGCGATACCAATATTGGTTATTTAAAAGAGCATCAAGTAAAAATATGGGATGAGTGGGCTGATGAAAACGGCGATTTAGGTCCGGTGTACGGTAAACAATGGCGTAGTTGGGAAGGGGCTGATGGTCAGTTGTACGATCAAGTAAAAGATGTTATTCATCAACTACAACACAACCCCGATAGTCGTAGAATCATCATCAGTGCTTGGAACGTAGCTGATTTGCCAAAAATGAAATTAATGCCTTGCCATTGTTTGTTTCAATTTTACACCAGTGCGCCAGATGCAGTTACAGGAAAACGAAAATTGAGTTGTCAGCTCTACCAACGAAGTGCTGATGTGTTTTTGGGAGTACCTTTCAATATTGCTTCGTATGCATTACTAACCATGATGATTGCACAAGTGGTTGATATGGAGTTAGGCGATTTTGTGCATAGCTTTGGCGATGTACATTTGTATAGTAATCATTTTGAACAAGCTAAATTGCAGTTAACGAGAAGCCCTTTCCCTTTACCACAAATGCATATCAATAAAAATGTAAAAGATATTTTTAGTTTTACTTATGCTGATTTTGAGTTGGTAAATTATCAATCACATGAAGCCATTAAAGCACCTGTAGCTGTATAATTTTTTAAAAACATTACTAAAAATATTTCATTGAAAATATCCATCATTGTAGCAGCATCATCAAACAATGCTATTGGCCATCAAAATAAATTGTTGTGGCATTTGCCAGTTGATTTAAAGTTTTTTAAAAACACCACTTGGGGTATGCCCGTTATTATGGGTAGAAAAACATTTGAATCAGTAGGTAAGCCTTTGCCAGGTAGGCTTAATATTGTAGTTACAAGTAATGCTGAGTGGCAATCGCCTAATACCCTTACTGCTACTACATTACAAAGTGCTATTGATAAAGCTGCAACAAGTAATTGTAACGAAATTTTTATAACAGGTGGCGGCGAAATTTATCGACAATCAATGGCTATTGCTGATATTATTTATTTAACTAGGGTACATACGCAAATTGATGGCGATACTTTTTTCCCTGAAATAGATACCAATTTATGGGAACTTACAAAAAGTTATACTGTTACTAAAGATGAAAAAAATGCCTTTGATATGACATTTGAAACTTGGCAAAAAATTACTCCAACCAAATAAGTTTTGTGTATACTCGTTTTCAATTAGCTAAAAAATATATTCAATATTACCTTACTTCGGCAAACGGTAAGGGGCATGGTGTGCACTCTCCCTTTGTTTTTAATTTTATCAAGTTTGTATTAAACGATCGTAAAAAATATGCCGCTTATAACACTATTGAAAATAGCCGTAAGGAGTTATTACAAAATACACAAACTATTGAAGTGGCTGATTTTGGGGCAGGTTCAACCGTCATCAAAACAAAGCAACGTCGTATAAAAGATATAGCAGCATCATCACTAAAACCCAAAAAATATAGCGCCTTGCTCATGCGTATGATACAATATTATCAATACCAGCAAGTGGTTGAGTTAGGTACTTCATTAGGTGTTACAACTTGTTATATAGCGGCTGCACAAAACAAACCAAGTGTGGTTACAATGGAAGGAGCGCCACAAGTAGCAAAAATAGCACAGCATTATTTTAAACAACATCAATATACCAACATTAAATTAATTGAAGGTAATTTTGATATTACCCTTTCACAATACTTACAATTAAACCCTAAAATAGATTTAGTTTTTATTGATGGTAACCACCGTAAACAACCCACCATCAACTATTTTCATCAGTTATTAGCTGCAATGAATGAGGAAGGTTGTATGGTTTTTGATGATATACATTGGAGTGCAGAAATGGAAGCTGCATGGGCGTATATTAAAGCACATGAAAGTGTAACATTGAGTATTGATTTATTTTTTATTGGTATTGTATTTTTTAAAAAGGATTTTAAAGTAAAGCAACATTTCACCATTCGATTTTAATTTTTCTTATCTTACGTAGTATATAATTATATTATGACGATAGGTGTTTTAAAAGAACCCAATGGAGAAACAAGGGTTTCATTGTTACCCGAGCATATTGCAACTTTTACAAAGTGGCAAGTACATATTCAAGTTGAAAGTGGAGCAGGCGATAAAGCCTTTGCATCTGATGCTCATTATGAGGCTGCTGGTGCAAAAGTGGTGAATCGTTCCAGTATACTAGCTACTAGCGATGTAGTACTTTCAATTACAGCTTTGCAAGAGGCTGAAATAGCCCAATGCAAAGCCAAAGTTTTGTTTGGCTTTTACCAACCATTGTTTCAACCACAACAAATACAATCTTACGCTCAAAAAGGTTTTACCATTTTTAGTATTGATATGTTGCCTCGTACAACAAGGGCACAGAGTATGGATGTGTTGAGTAGTCAGGCCAACATTGCTGGGTACAAAGCGGTATTATTAGCCGCTACTACCTACCCAAAATACTTCCCCATGTTTATGACGGCAGCTGGTAGCATACCTCCAGCAAAAATGCTCATTTTAGGGGCAGGTGTGGCAGGTTTACAAGCAATTGCTACTGCCAAACGTTTAGGTGCTGTGGTAGAAGTTTTTGATACAAGACCAGCAGTAAAAGAAGAAGTAATGAGCCTCGGTGCAAAATTTGTAGAGGTAGAAGGTGCAGCAAGTGCAGCTAATGCTGGCGGTTATGCAGTAGAACAATCTGCTGAATTTATGGCAAAGCAACAGGCACGAATTGCCGAAAGTGTAGCTAAAAGTGATATCATTATTACCACCGCAGCCATACCTGGTAAAAAAGCACCAGTATTGGTTACAGAACAAATGGTACATAGTATGCGTAGTGGCTCTGTAATCATCGATTTAGCTGCATCTACCGGAGGTAATACTGCTTTCACAAAAAATAATGAAACGGTAATAGTAAATGGCGTAACCATTATCGGACAAAGCAACTTACCTGCTTCAATGCCAAGTGATGCTAGTAAATTATACGGAAAAAATATTTTAAACTTTTTGCAACTCATCATTAATAAAGAAGGACAGTTACACCTCAATTTTGAAGATGACCTGGTAAAAGGTACTTGCATTGCACATGATGGGCATATTACCAATGAGCGTATTGCTGCATTATTAACAGCATAAAATCAAACTTAATTTTTAAATAAAATGGAAACAATATTTAATTTTTTTGAAGCCAATCAAGAAATCATTTACATGGTTATTTTGATGATTTTTTTAGGTATAGAAGTAATTGGTCGTGTACCAAGCGTACTACACACGCCTTTAATGAGTGGTGCTAATGCCATACATGGGGTTGTAATTATTGGTGCTTTAATTGTTATGGGAGAGGCTGATCCTACTAACTACGTAGCATTAATACTTGGTTTTTTAGCCGTATTGTTGGGCACTTTAAATGTAGTAGGCGGTTTTGTAGTAACCGATAGAATGCTCGAAATGTTTAAGAAAAAACGTTCGTAAACAATACCCCTTCATTTTTAATTTTTTAACTGATTATATGTTCGCATCATTACTAACCATCATCTACCTTATTGCATCTGTAACATTTATTGTAGGGCTTAAAATGTTATCGCACCCTGAAACTGCTCGTCGTGGTAATTTAATTGCTGCAGGTGGTATGGGGATCGCTATTTTTGGTACTATTTTTTTATACAAAACAAGCACAGGTGAGCACTTGGGTAATTTGGTTTGGATGTTTGCTGCATTAATTATTGGGGCAGTGCTCGGTACTATTAGTTCTAAAAAAGTGAAAATGACTGCCATGCCAGAAATGGTGAGTTTGTTTAATGGTATGGGTGGTGCTTGTGCTATGTTAATTTCTTTGATTGAATTTAATCATGCAAAAAATACTACTATTGAATTAGGACATTTTTTAGCGATAGTGTTGGGCTTAATAATCGGTAGTATTTCTTTTGCTGGTAGCATTATTGCTTATTTAAAATTAAGCGGCAAACAAAAAGATATCAGCTTTAAAGGGCAACATATTTTTAATGCATTGTTGTTTTTAATTATTCTTGTAGGTGCTGTAATTACTTATAATGCTGATGTTACAATGGCGCCTACTTATTTTTATATCACATTTGCATTGGCTGTTATATATGGAGTATTTTTTGTATTGCCTATAGGTGGTGCAGATATGCCTGTGGTGATATCTTTACTAAATTCACTTACAGGGGTTGCTGCAGCCTGTGGTGGTTTTTTATACAACAACAAGGCAATGCTAACGGGTGGTATTTTAGTAGGTGCAGCTGGTACATTACTGACAGTGTTAATGTGCAAAGCTATGAACAGAAGTTTGCTCAATGTAATTATTGGTAATTGGGGAGGTAGTGTAGCTGCAAGCAGTAATACATCAGCTGGTGGCGATTTTAAAGAAGTTACTTTAAGCGATGCCGCTATGGTGATGAGTTATGCAAATAAAGTGGTAATTGTGCCTGGCTATGGTTTAGCAGTGGCACAGGCGCAACATACTTGTCATGAGTTAGAAAAAATACTCACCGACAAAGGCGTTGAAGTTACATATGCTATTCACCCTGTTGCTGGGCGTATGCCAGGTCATATGAACGTTTTATTAGCTGAGGCGGATGTTGCTTATGAAAAATTAGAAGAAATGGAAGAGGCCAATAATAATTTTAAAAATACCGATGTTGTACTTATTTTGGGTGCTAATGATGTGGTAAATCCGGCTGCAAAAAATGACCCTAGCTCACCTATTTATGGTATGCCTATTTTAGAAGTAGAGCAAGCAAAAACAGTTATTGTAAACAAACGTAGTATGAAGCCAGGCTATGCAGGTATTGAAAATGCATTGTTTTTTCAACCAAAAACATCAATGCTTTTTGGCGATGCTAAAAAAGTATTGCAAGATTTGTGTGCAGAAATAAAAGCTTCATAAAACCTATTTTAAGATTTTACTAACGCTACCCATTCGTACATTGAGTGTTTCAAATTGTATGAACAACAACTACTTTAATATAAAAAGTAAATTCATTTATTTATGGTTGCTCTATTGTTGTAGCTTTTTGAGCAACAATGTGCAATCGCAAAACTTATTTGCCAATGCTGATTTTGAAGCAATAAATAATTGTACTGAATATCATCAAGATTGTTCATCAGAAGCTTGGTTTTATTTAAAGCCTTCGCTTACGCCATTGATTGATGCAAGGGCTGTACCCAAACCATTTAGCGGAAAAGATTTACTGATTGTACCTGTTGAAAATGTTTTTAAACCTGTAAAAGCAAGAAGCTATGTGTATACCATGTTTTGCTGTCCATTGCAAAAAGGTAAAAACTATAAGTTATCGTTTTATATAAATACAGGCGGTAAATCATTTTATGGAATTGACTTTTATATGCGTAGCAAAGAATTTACTTCTGATAACTTTAGTGTTGATACCATAAAACCTAGTATTCATATTGATAAAGATGATATAATCAATGAATTTAATGGTTGGAATTATGTTGAAACAGTTTACAAAGCAACAGGCACAGAAAAATTTTGTTTAGTAGGAAATTTACAACCAACTGCATTTGAATTTTCAAGTTTCCAGCGAATGAATAAAGGCGGCGATGTTTTTTATTTTATAGATGATATTGCTTTTACAGCATTTATAAAAGAGCCACTTTGTAAAAACTTTCAACAAAACGTACAACTATTATTTGCTCAAAATTTACGACATACTGAAAAGGTGTTAGTAGAACCTTTACCCACTATTTTAAAAGATACCATTACTATATCAGCTGTTTTTTTTGAAATAGATAAAGCTATTTTAAAACCTTCTTTTAAATTAAAATTAGATAGTTTAGCAAAGCAATTAGAAGGTAGAAATATTCAGTTTATTGAAGTAGAAGGCCACACTGATGCTACGGGTAGTTTACAACGAAATACAATTTTATCGCAACAACGAGCAACGAGTGTACAACAATATTTGGTTGCAAAATTACCTTCATTTGTAAATAAAATATCGGCGCAAGGCTTTGCTGATACTGTGCCTGTGGCAGATAATACTTCTACTATTGGAAAAGCAAAAAACAGACGGGTACAAATTATAATAAGTTACCTATTGCCTTATAATTGATAAAATGATCTTATTGATTTGCTATATTGGATGCTAAAAAAATAATATTCTTAACAAGTTAAATAGTATTTTAATGGCTGTAATGATGCATCTTTGCGGCACTAATTTTTACTAAATTGGTAGCATTTTTAAATAAATAACCAATAAGTATTATTACAATAAAACTTTAGTAAAATTGTTTTAGGTAAATAATGCTTTTCAAAATAATAGTGATGAAAAAATTATTATGGCTTTTATGTGTATTGCCTATTGTTACAAAAGCACAAAAAAGTATGTTGATGATTGCTGGTAAAACGGGTGATTTTTATGTGGTACATACAGCTGCACCAAAAGAAAATTATTATAGTATAGGGCGTATGTATAACATTAGTCCAAAAGAAATTGCACCCTACAATGGTTTGGTTTTAGAAAAAGGTTTGAGCCTTAACCAAACAATAAAAGTGCCTTTAAAAGAAGTGAATTTTACCCAAGCAACCGCTGTTGCTGCTGATGAAGCTATGGTGCCATTATACCATACAGTTTCAGCCAAAGAATCACTGTATCAAATAAGTACAACCTTTAATAAAGTAGCATTAGCTAATTTAAGAGCATGGAATGGTTTGAAAGATGATAAAATAACACCAGGCAAAAATATAGTGGTTGGTTTTTTAAAAGTAAAACAAGCTAATTTGGTTTTTGATACAAAACTGGATAATGATGTAGCTGTTGTTGAAAAGCCAAATGCAATTGAAAAGCCTGTAAAAAAGCCGAAAGCAGAAGTGCCAGATGAAGAAGTACCAAAACCATCAACGCCAGTAGTTGTTACAAAACCAATTGAAAAACCAGTTGAAGTAAAAGCACCAGTACAAAATAATGCACAAGCAATATCTGGGGGCGATTTTAAAGGTGGTATATTTAAAGCAAATTATGCACCCAATGGTAATGAAGAAACTGGTTTAGTGGGTGTGTTTAAAAGCACCAGTGGTTGGGATGATGGCAAGTATTATTGTTTACATAATAATGCACCACAAGGTACTATTGTAAAAATTACTAATAAAGCTACAAATAAAGTAGTGTATGCAAAAGTGTTAGATGTAATGCCAGATTTAAAACAAAATAAAGATTATATCATTCGTTTAAGCAATGCTGCCGCAGAAGCTTTGGGTGCTAATAATAGTAGTTTTGAGTGTGTAGTTAATTATTAAAAAATATTATTTATAATAAAAAAAAGTCCACTGTATTTACAGTGGACTTTTTTTTATTTATTAAATCGATAGCCTCTTAAAAACTCTTTTACGTCCATCCGTTTTTTACCTTCCAATTGTAATTGTGTTACACTAATATAGCCTGTGGCTGTAGCAAAATATAAATAATTTTTTTCGTCGGTTTTATAATCGCCAATTGCAATTGTTGGCTTTTCATCTACTTTAATAGCTTCATTTATTTTTAATGTTTTACCATTTAAATGGGTAAACGCAGTGGGGTAGGGCGCTAATCCTCTTATTAAATTATAAACTTCATCATTGGTTTTGTTCCAATCAATTTGGCAGGTGCTGGTAAATATTTTGGGTGCATGTTGTAATGGCCCTTCAATACTACTTTGCGGTACTTCCACAATAGAATTGCTAGCTAAACCTTGCAATGTTTTTACTAATAATTGAGCTCCTATATGCATTAATTGATCATGAATGTTACCGGCTGTATCGTTTTCTTTGATGCTAATTTTTTCTGATAATAAAATATCGCCAGTATCAATTTCGTGTTGCAACTTAAAAGTGGTTACGCCTGTAAATGCTTCACCATTAATAACAGCCCAATTAATAGGGGCTGCACCCCTATATTGTGGTAATAGAGAGCCGTGTACATTAATGGTGCCCATTGGTGGCATGTTCCAAACAACTTCTGGTAACATTCTAAATGCCACTACAGCTTGCACATCTGCATTTAAATTTTTTAAGCTTTCAATAAATGCTTCATTTTTTAATTTCTCTGGTTGTAACACCAACAAATTATGAGCAACGGCATATTTTTTTACTGCACTTTGTTGCAATTGCATTCCCCTGCCTGCAGGTTTATCTGGGGCTGTTACAACGCCTACAATGTTACCACCAGCTTGTACCAAAGCATCTAATGATGCTACAGCAAAATCAGGTGTACCCATAAATACAATGCGTAGGTCTTTAAAATCTTTCAACATGTTTTGTTTTATCGTTATTCAAAATCTTGGTATAGTAAATATTTCTTTCTAATGGCTTTAAATTTCGCTAAATCTTTTTGCCATGTTTTTCTGATGGCGGCTTCAGGCATTCCTTTTTTTATTTGTTGCATAAGTACATCATTACCTGCTAATTTATTGAAGAAGTTATTGGGTAAAAAGAAACTGTCTTTTGCAGGAAATTGTTTGTATAAACTTATTAAATATTTTAATTGAATTTGATGATTAACCTGTTGTAATACCTCATTGGTTGTTCCTGTTATATTTACACCATAACACACTTGGTTGAAGCATTTACTATTTTTTGCACCTTCATTTGGCATAGGTGTAAATGCAAATAAATTTTTAGGTAAACTTGGGTGACCAATATATTGAAATGGGTGATCAGTTCCCCTACCTTCGCTCAACACAGTGCCTTCAAAAAAGCAAGTGCTAGGGTACCAATATATAGCCTGCATCTCTTTTAAATTAGGTGATGGATTTATTGGTAGCGTATACAATGTTTTGTGTGTGTAGTTTACACATTTTATAACTTGCATATGAAAGGGTGTATCGTTGGTGGGTCTTGTTTTGATGTTGTAACTGTTGATTTCATTGGCTTTTGCTGATAACCATTTTTCGCCAGTAAGCATTAAGGCATATTCACCTATCGTCATACCATATACAATTGGTACTTGCTGCATCCCTACAAAACTTTTAAATGCAGGTTTTAAAACGGGGCCATCTACATAAAAGCCATTGGGGTTAGGTCTATCTAAAATAAGGAGTGGTTTGTGATTTTCAATACAAGCTTCTACAACATACTCAAGCGATGAAATAAAGGTATAAAAACGCACACCTACATCCTGAATATCAAAAATTACAATGTCAACATCTTTCAAATCACTGGGTGTTGGTTTTTTATGATCGCCATACAAACTAATAACAGGTAGCCCCGTTTTAGTATCAATACCATCTTGTACATGTTCACCAGCATCAGCCTTGCCCCTAAAACCATGTTCTGGACCAAATATTTTTACAATTTTTACACCTCTTTTAATGAGTGAATCAACCAAATGCGTTTTACCAATTACACTGGTTTGGTTAGCAAAAACGGCTACTGCTTTGCCTTTTAAGTAGGGTAGCCATATGTCAATTCTATCAGCACCTGTGGCTATTTGTTGTTGAGCATTGGCCCTACAATGAAATATGACTGCTATGCAAGTAAATAGAAGTATTTTTTTCATATGATAATTTGTGGTGCATTAAAACACATTAAAAATTTGATTTCATTACAAAATAGCGGTATTTATGTGTTAAGGCAATATTAAACCTCAAATTTGAGCTATATTTTTAAAGGTGGCAAGTTCATATTAATTATATTGCAAGCCAATAAAAATTTAAAAATAAAAATTACAATTATGGCAGAGGTAAAAAGCGGTGATGTGGTTAAAGTACATTACACAGGTAAGCTTACAAATGGTGAGCAATTTGATTCATCAATTGGTCGTGAACCATTGGAGTTTACAGTAGGTGCTGGGCAAATGATTGCTGGCTTTGATGCCGCATTGCCGGGTATGAATGTTGGTGATAAAAAAACGATCAACATTGCAGCAAAAGATGCTTATGGCGAAACAGATGAAACAGCCATCATTGAATTTCCGAAAGAACATGTACCTGCTGAAATGAAATTAGAAGTAGGTCAACAATTAACGTTAAGTAACGAACAAGGTCAACCTTTCCCGGTTGTGGTAAAAGAGTTGAGAGAAGATGTAGTTATTTTAGATGCGAATCATTTTTTAGCCGGTAAAGAGTTAGTGTTTGATATTGAGTTGGTTTCTATTGGAGCTTAATCATATAATATAATAGAAAAAAAGCCTATCGTAACATACGGTAGGCTTTTTTATTGCACTTTGCACCATCCGTGAGGGATAGCAGCGGCTACCCCGGTGAAGCTATGTGGCAGGGCATTGTGCCGGAGTAATAGCGAATAGCCCGGCCCGCCAGTTACAACTATTAATAATTGATAAATGCTTGGTGGCGGGCACGGCATAACAATTATTTTTTTGCGATAGATATACGTAATTTCACTTTTCAAAATTTTGAATACATGATTGTAATTGATAAAGAGGCTTTGGTAGCACGTTTTATGCGGTATGTACAAGTTGATACGCAAAGCGACCCTGAAAGCAGCACCTTTCCCACAACTGAAAAGCAAAAAGATTTAAGTAAAATATTGGCTGAAGAGCTAAAAGCTATGGGCGCCCAGCAAGTGGAGCTTGATGCATTTGGTTATGTATACGCTACCATACCTGCAAACACCACAAAAAGTAATGTGCCAGCAATATGTTTTTGTAGCCATGTTGATACCGCACCAGATTGTAGCGGTACCAACGTACAACCAATATTGCATAAAAATTATGATGGCAACGATATCGTATTGCCGAAAGATACTACTCAGGTATTATCTATAAAAAAATCACCTTATTTACAGCAACATATTGGTGGCGATATTATTACAGCCAGTGGCGATACATTGTTAGGTGCTGATGATAAAAGTGGTGTTGCAATTATTATGCAAGCAGCCCAATATTTAATTAGTAACCCAACAATTTTACATGGAGATATAAAAATTGTGTTTACTCCAGATGAAGAAGTGGGTAAAGGAGTAGCCAAAATTGATATGGAAAAAGTAGGGGCACAGTTTGGTTATACGCTTGATGGTGGCGAAGCTGGCAGCTTGGAAGATGAATCGTTTAGTGCTGATGGGGCAAGCATCATTATCAATGGCGTTATTGCTCACCCAGGTTATGCAAAAGGTAAATTGGTAAATGCTTTAAAAATTGCTGGAGAAATTTTGGCGGCTTTGCCTACCGATGAATGGAGCCCAGAAACAACTGAAAAACGACAAGGTTTTGTGCACCCCGTTTCATTAAATGGTATTGCTGAAAAAACGACTATTGGCTTTATTGTAAGAGACTATACAAGAGAAGGTTTAGTAGCACACCATAACCGACTTAAAGCCATTGCCGAAGTGGTGGTAGGCAAATATAAAGGTGCAACAATGGAGTATGTGCAAACAGAGCAGTACCGTAATATGAAAGAAGTATTGGACCAATACCCAGCTGTTGTGGCCAATGCCGCAAAAGCTATTGAACGCAGTGGTTTACAAGTAATACAAGAAAACATAAGAGGCGGTACAGATGGTAGTAGGTTAAGTTACATGGGGCTGCCTTGTCCCAATATTTTTACTGGTATGCAAAACATACATGGTAAACAAGAGTGGATAGGTGTTAATGATATGTTGAAAGCAGCAGAAACCATTGTGCACTTATGTATGATTTGGGAAGAGAATGCCTAACATCAATTTTAAATTACCATTTGTAATATTACCAATACTAATATGTTTTTATTCACTAAATTGCTTTAAATAAACTATACTGCTATGGATTTTTTAATTTCTTATTGGTGGCTCATTTTATTGGCACTAGCCTTATTTGGGTGTTTTGTAACCATTAACCAAGGTACCATTGGTGTTATTACTATGTTTGGTAAATACCAACGAATTATGCGCCCGGGTTTAAACTTTAAAATACCTTTTTTAGAACAAATTTATAAAAGGGTAAGTATTCAAAACCGTTCGGTTGAATTAGAATTTCAAGCCGTAACAATCGATCAGGCAAATGTGTACTTTAAATCAATGTTGTTATATTCAGTTATAAATGTTGATGAAGAAACTATTAAAAATGTAGCATTCAAATTCATTAGCGATAAAGATTTAATGCAGGCAATGATACGTACAGTAGAAGGAAGTATTCGTGCCTTTGTATCACAAAAAAAACAAGCTGAAGTACTCAACGTTCGTAGAGATATTGTTGAAAATGTAAAAGAACAAGTTGATATTACTTTAGAAAGTTGGGGCTATCATTTGCAAGATTTACAAATTAACGATATTACGTTTGATGAAGCTATTATACAAAGCATGAGCAAAGTAGTAGCAAGTAATAACTTAAAAGCAGCTGCTGAAAATGAGGGTCAGGCTTTATTAATTACAAAAACAAAAGCTGCTGAGGCTGAAGGTAACTCTATAAAAATTGCTGCAGAAGCCGAGCGTCAGGCAGCACAGCTACGTGGCCAAGGTGTTGCATTGTTTAGAGAAGAAGTTGCAAAGGGTATGAGCTCAGCTGCTGCTGAAATGAAACAGGCTAATTTAGATACCAATGTTATTTTATTTAGTATGTGGACAGAAGCCATTAAAAACTTTGCAGAATATGGAAAAGGCAACGTTATTTTCTTAGATGGTAGTAGTGAAGGTATGGAAAAAACCATGCGACAAATTATGGCGATGCAACAAATGGAGCAACCCAAAAAATAATAAAAATTATGTGTAAAAATGCCTCGATTAAATCGGGGCATTTTTTGTTATTTTTACAATTAACAAAATGTTTGGTGCTAGTATATAAAACTTTCGTTTTATTGCAGTTGAATTAAATTATTATTACTTACTTCCATTGAAATTTTAACCTCATATGTTTGATATTTTTTTACAGGTAGATAGTGCAGCAGCTGTAGCAGCCACCACAGCAAAAACTGAAACGGTATTTGGTATGTTAAGCAAGGGTGGTCCCATTATGATACCATTGGGTATTTTATTTGCGCTAGCTGTATATGTATTTATTGAACGTTGGCTGGTTATAAAAAAGGCAAGTACAGCTGATGATAATTTTATGAGCATTATAAGAGATCAAATTACTACAGGTAATATTGCAGGTGCTAGAAGTCTTGCAAAAAATAAGGACATACCCGTTAGTAGAATGATTGATAAGGGTATACAGCGTATTGGCAAACCAATTGATGCCATTGAAAAGAGTATGGAGAATGTTGGAAAATTGGAGTTGTATAAAATGGAAAAAAACATCAATATACTTGCAGTTATTGCTCGTATTGCTCCATTGTTTGGCTTTGTGGGTACCATTGTTGGTTTAGTAATATTATTAAAAGATTTTGCAACCATTAGCAACCCTTCTATTAGTCAAATTGCAGATGCGATGTACATAAAATTGATTACCTCTGCAAGTGGATTAATTATTGGGATGTTAGCTTATTTAGGCTATAGTTTTTTAGATACCCAAATTAATAGGGTAGCCAATAAAATGGAAGCTGCAAGTAGTGAGTTTATTGATATTTTGCAGGAGCCAACTAGGTAATTACATAAAGCATCAATCAAAAAAAATCTCCATTCATCATTCCAATAACACCAAATGGGTTTACGTAAAAATAAATTAAGAGATGAACATTCAGAAGTAGATACTGGTCCGCTGAACGACATTTTATTTATATTATTGATGTTCTTTTTAATGATATCAACATTGGCTAACCCTAATGTTATAAAAATGAGTGTGCCCAAAGCCAAAAGTGATACCAAGCAAAAACAAAGTGTAGTGGTGAGTGTTGATAAGGATAAAAATATTTTTGTAGGCTCAAAAAAAATTATGCCTGATTCTTTAGAATCGGTTTTACGAAAATATATTAATGAAGGTGATAGCATTAAACCAGCCGTGGTAATAAATGCTGATTCGGTATCGCAATGGGGCGAAATTGTGAGGGTAATGAAAGTGGCTCGTAAGTTAGGGGCAAGTACCTCAGCAACCGTTACGGGTACTGAGTAATCACTAACATTCTATTTTTTTCTTGCATATCTTTCACAATTTGAACGTTGTATTGTGGTGCAAATACAGCAGCTGTTTCCGTCGCTAAATCTTCATGAATTTCAACGATAATTTGTCCACCAGTGTTCAAATGCGTTTGCGAAAATAATGCAAGTTGCTCATAAAAAATGAGCGGTCTTTCTTGTGGAACAAATAAAGCAATATTTGGTTCATACGCTGTTACATTGGTAGTCATCGTTGCTTTTTCGTTGATGGGTATATAAGGTGGGTTACTAATTATAATATCAACTTTTGGGAGTTGCTGAAGTTGTTCTGTTTGCAGAAAGTCAATTTGTTTAAAATTGATAATTACTTCATTTGTTACAGCATTTTTTTTGGCTAATGTTAAGGCAGCTTCACTTACATCAATGGCTGAAACGGTAATTTCGGTACAGTTTTTTTTGATGCTGATGGGTATGCAGCCACTACCAGTACCTACATCAATCATTGATTTAAAATTATTTTTTTTGATAATGTCAATCGCCAATGCTACCAATTCTTCGGTTTCTGGTCGTGGTATTAAAACAGCTTCATTTACTTCAAAAAGTAAGTGATAAAAATGGGCTTCGCCCAACACATATTGTAAAGGCTTGTGTTGTAAAAGTGCTTGTAATGCATAGTTTAAAAGGTTTTTTAATTCACCGCCAATCATTTCTTCGGCTTTTAAAACAATATCAGTACTACTAAGTTTTCCTATTTTTTTGAATACTGCCTGCGTTATAATATGTGCTTCATTGCTGGAGTAAATGGTATGTAACTGCTCCCTAAAATATTGCTGAAATGCTTTAATTGTCATTGCAGCAAACTTACTTTATTTTTTGATGCGTATTTTTGATAGATGATAGGGCATCAAAAATATATGCAACGCTGTATACAATTGGCATTAAAGGGTGCTGGTTATGTAGCACCCAACCCAATGGTAGGTGCGGTGTTGGTGTATAATGATACTATTATTGGCGAAGGTTACCATCAGCAATTTGGACAAGCCCATGCAGAAGTGAATTGTATTAATGCGGTACCGGAGCAGCTGCAACATTTAATTTCATCATCTATATTGTACGTTTCCTTAGAGCCTTGTGCACACTATGGAAAAACACCACCATGTGTTGATTTGATTTTGCAACGTCAAATTAAAAAAGTGGTCGTAGGTTGTACGGATTCTTTTGAAAAAGTAAATGGTGCAGGCATACAAAAGTTACAAGCGGCTGGGGTAGCTGTTGTTGTAGGTGTTTTAGAAAGCGCATGTGTTACACTTAATAAACGTTTCTTTACATTTCATCAAAAAAAACGACCCTTCGTTTTACTCAAATGGGCACAATCCAACGATGGATTTATTGCAGGAGATGGTGGTATACCTATACATATTTCAAATGAATATAGTAACCGATTGGTACATCAATTACGGGCAACAGAGGCTGCTATTTTGGTAGGAAGTACTACCGTAATAAATGATAACCCTCAACTTAATACCCGTAAATGGATAGGGAAGCATCCTACACGGCTCATCATTGATCCACAACTGAAGATTGGTAACGATGCACATATTTACGATGGCACTACACCGACAATCATTTTTAATAAAATAAAAAATGATTATCAACTAAATGTGCAGTGGGTAAAAGTAGATGCTGATCAAAATTATATGGATAGTGTTTTTACATTTTGTTACCAGCAACAACTTAACAGTATCATTATTGAAGGTGGTTCCAAAACATTACAAAGTTTTATTGATGCAGGTATGTGGGATGAAGCCATTGTAATCACCAATACACATTTACAAATACATAGGGGTATTACTAGTCCTATTTTAAAAAATCACCAATTAGTCAATATCCAAACTATACAAACAGATAACATTTGTTATTATTCAAATTTAAATAATGAGCTATTATAATACTATTGAGCAAGAAGCTGTGGCTGAGTTTAAAGATAAAGGGAGTAAGTTTATAGCATATGCTTTTCCATTTGCCGATGTAGGTTTATTAAAAAGTATTTTAAGTCAACTCAAAAAGGAACATCCAAAAGCAGTGCACTTTTGTTTTGCTTATCGTATTGGTAACGATGGTAATACTTTTAGGAGCAGTGATGATGGAGAGCCTAGTGGTAGTGCTGGTAAGCCAATTTTGGGACAAATTGATAGTAAAGAAGTAACAGATGTATTGGTTGTAGTGGTACGTTATTTTGGTGGTACATTATTAGGTGTATCGGGGCTTATAAATGCCTATAAATCAACCGCAGCTATGGCTTTGCAAGTAGTACCCATTGTACGTAAACCAGTGTTGTATTATTGCCATATTCAGTTTGATTATACTCAGCAAAATGATATTTTAATAATTTTAAAAGCAAACAGTTGCGTAATTGTATCGCAAGAAAATCAACTGTTTTCAACCATAAAAGTAGGTGTACCCGAAGAACGTAAGGAAGAAGTGTTGTATCGTTTAAAAAATTTAAGAAATGTGGAAGTGATGGTCTAAAGGCTGTTATTTTGAAATAAAACGCTACATATTTTCATTGAAACAACTTTATTTTTTATCAATTTTCCAACAGTGCATTTTAAGTCATCTACCAAAAAGGGTATATGAATAGCTATTTACTATGCTAGTATGAAGTTTGAGTGTATCAAAGTTATTCATAAACCCATAATATATTCGCAAATTTCGCTTTTTGGGGGTTAAAAATCTCCTATTTTTTGTGGACAACGTATAATCTTCCAGTTTATTTTAATGTGTAAAAGATTTTTTCCAAAAAAGAAAGCCGTTTAACATTTTTTTATAACTTTAAAGCGAAATTCTAATTTAAAAAACATGAAAAAAATTTTACTCCCTTTGTTATTATTGGCGGTTTTTTCATTAAATGTTCGTGCCCAACAGCTACATTTCATGAGTCAATATCTACAACACAACTCCTTTTTAAACCCTGGTGCAGCTGGTATTTCTAATGCTAACATGGTGGGAGTATCATATAGAAGTCAATGGGCTTCTTTTCCTGGTAATCCTCGTACTTATATGGTGTATGGCGATGCTAATTTGGAAAAGTTAAAAGCTGGTATTGGTGGATATGTTTACAGAGATGAAACGGGGCCAACCAGTAGAACCGGTGTACAATTAGCTTATTCAAAGCACATTATCTCAAGAGATGAAAAACATAAATTAGGTTTAGGTATTGAGTTACGTGGCTTACAGTATGCTATTGATAAGGGTAAAATTTTAAGTGCATTAGGTAACGATCCTGCATTAGGGGGTGCTTCTTCAAAATTTGGTTTTGATGCTGGTGCTGGTGTTTATTATACTAATGGTAAATTGAGCGCTGGGGCAGCAGTTAGCCAGTTAATACAATCTAAATTGCAATTAGCAGATGTGCCAAATTCAAAATTGAATGGTAGATTGTACCGTCACTATAACTTGCAAGCAAATTATAAAATACAAACTGGCGATGATATATATTTAATTCCTAATGCATTGGTGAGGTTTATCCAAAATTCACCAACAGAGTTTGAAGCTGGTGTTAAGTTAGATTATCAAGATAAGCTTTGGGTGGCTGTAATTTACAAAGTGAATCAATTGTACAGTTTGCAAACAGGGGTTAAAATTGCTGATAAATTAAGTTTGTCTTATAGTTATGATGCATACAATACACCAATTAGCATTTATGATGGCGGATCAGGTGCACATGAAATTGGTTTGAGGTTCGATTTGAAAAAATAAATATGGCATCTAACAAAGCATATAAAAGTTTTAGCCAGTTTTATCCGTACTATCTTACGGAACATGCTAATAAGAAGAATAGGTTATTGCATTTTTGTGGAACAACTTTATTGATTTTGATACTATTGATTTCAATTTTGTTACAAAAATGGTGGGCCTTATTATTTATACCTTTGGTAGGTTATGGATTTGCTTGGATTGGTCATTTTTTTATAGAAAAAAATAAGCCTGCAACATTCACTTACCCATTATATAGTTTAGCAGGTGATTTTGTAATGTTTTGGCATATGCTAACAGGCAAAATTGACGAACAGCTACAAAATTCAAATAAATTAAAAGAAAAGCGTTTTTAGAAATAGAATAAAAAAGAATAAATACTTACTTATGTACATTTATACCAAACTAAAAAAACAGTTGGTTAACTTAGAAGTGGGAGCAAAACAGGTTATGTTACTTGCTTTCATTTTATTGGGTATTTCGCAAGCTTTTGCGCAAGTGCCCACTAATGATGAACCATGTAATGCAACCACAATAAGTGCAATTGCACTTACACCCAATGCTGCTTGTACTTACCAAACTTTCACAAACGTAGATGCTAGTAATTCTACCACAACTGGTATACCTAACCCTACTTGTGCCAATTTTACAGATGCTGATGTTTGGTTTACTGTTACTGTACCAACAAGCGCAACTGCAATTACTGTAGATACTAGAAATATTGGTATGTCAGATGGTGGTATGTCCTTATATACTGCAACAGGTAACTGCCCTAACTTAACTATGACAGAAATTGGTTGTTCTGACGATGGTAGTACTAATCCAGGTATGCCAAGGTTAACAGTTAACCAACCTGCAGGTACTGTAATATATATACGAATGTGGGGTTTTGGTGGTGAAACTGGTACTTTTGGTATATGTGTTACTGCGAATATTCCTCCATCTAACGATGAATGTACTGCTGCAACTAATTTAACCGTAAATAGTAATCTTACATGTACTACAGTAACTGGGGGTACAACATTAAACGCTACACAATCTGCCAATACTCCGATTCCTACATGTGCGGTAGCAGGCGCCCAAAATGATGATGTTTGGTACACCTTTACAGCAACAGGAGCTACCCATAGAGTTTCTTTATTGAATATTACTGGTGGCTCAACTGCCATGGTGATAGCAGCTTATAGCGGTAATTGTACTAGCTTAACACAAATAGGTTGTGTTGCTGGTAATACATTAGATTTAGGAGGCTTAACTGCCGGTACTGTTTACTACATACGAGTGTATACAAATGTTACATCAAACGCTACAGCAAACTTTAATATATGCGTTGGTACTCCACCGCCGCCGCCAGCCAATGATAACTGTACTGGAGCAATAAATGCCCCAGTGAATGCTGGCTACAGCTGTACAAATACAATTTCCGGTACATTAACAAGTGCTACTGGTTCAACAGGTGTACCTGCGCCTGGCTGTAACGCTACAGGTGCAAATGATGATGTTTGGTATTCATTTGTAGCTACCAATGTTGAACATAGAATAAGTTTTTTAAATGTTACTGGCACTACAACTGGTATCACTAGTTTAGTATATAGCGGAACTTGTAATGCTCTAGTTCAATTAGCATGTAATGGTACAAATCAATATAATGTAACAGGTTTAACACCGGGTACTACTTATTATGTAAGAGTGTATTCAACTGTTGCTACTGTGGGTACTACAACAGATTTTACTTTGTGTATAGGAACTCCACCTCCACCACCTGCTAATGATGATTGTATAAACGCTATTTCAGCACCTGTTAATCCAAATTATTTATGTGGTAGTGTAACACCTGGTATATTAACTAGTGCAACGCCTTCACCTGCAACTGTACCAGCCCCAGGCTGTAATGCAGGTGGTGCAAATGATGATGTATGGTTTAAATTTATAGCAACTAATACGGAACACCGTATTAGCTTTCTAAACATTGCAGGCTCTGCAACCACTATTACAAGCTTAGTTTACAGTGGTACTTGTGGTAGCTTGGTTCAATTAGCATGTAATGGTACAAATCAATATAATGTAACAGGTTTAACTGTAGGTGATACTTACTATGTAAGGGTATTTTCGACTGATCCGACTATTGGCACGGAAACTACTTTTAATTTATGTATTGGTACACCGCCACCGCCACCATCTAACGATAACTGCACTGGTGCAATTAGTTTAACAGTTAATCCTAATTATTTATGTGGTACAACCACATTAGCCACATTAACAAGTGCTACTTTAACAACAGGTGTTCCTGTTCCATCATGTAACGCAACTGGTGCTAACGATGATGTTTGGTTCTCTTTTGTAGCAACAAACACTTCTCATAGAATTAGTTTCTTAAACGTTACTGGTACTACAACTGCTATTACAAGTTTAGTTTACAGTGGTACTTGTGGGGCTTTAACAGAACTTATATGTAACGGTACTAATTTATATAATGTAACAGGCTTAATACCAGGTAACACCTACTATGTAAGGGTTTTTTCAACTTCTACAACAGTTGGCACAGAAACCGTATTTAATATTTGCATTGGTACACCACCACCACCACCAGCAAATGATAATTGTACAGGTGCAATATCGTTACCTGTAAATGCTAATCAATTGTGTGGTAATACGGTGTTAGGTTCAACAGCTGGAGCAACTTTATCAAATACAACTCCTTTTCCAACATGTGGTGTCACCAATTCATGGGATGATGATGTGTGGTACTCGTTTGTTGCTACAAGCAATAATCATACAGTAAGTTTATTAAATGTTACTGGTACAACTACTAACATGGCTACAGCTGTATATTCTGGTACTTGTGGAAATTTAATTCAAATTGCTTGTACTGCGGCAGATCCTAACGTAATAAATTTAAGTACTTTAACACCAGGTAATACTTATTATGTGAGGGTATTTACAGAAACAACTGATGGTACAGAAGCTACATTTAATATTTGTATTGGTACCCCTGGCCCAGGTGCTGTTTGTAGCTCTGGTAATCCATTCTGTAGTACATCAGGTGTGGTTTATCCAAGCGTTACAAATCAACCAAGTTTAGGTGGCGGAGGTGTGTATGGTTGTTTAGGTAGTACACCAAACCCAACTTGGTTCGCTTTCCAAGTATCTTCACCTGGTAACCTAGTATTTCAAGTAAGCCAAACAAATACTGCTGGTGCTGGTATTGATGTGGATTATGCAGCATGGGGGCCATTTACCAGCCAAGCTGATGGTTGTACACAAATTGCAGCAGCAGGTATTACTCCAATTAGTTGTAGCTACTCAACAGCAGCAGTTGAAACCATTACAATACCAAATTCAATTGTTGGACAGTGGTACGTTGTATTAATAACTAACTTTAATGGCGGTGCTGGTACTATAAGTTTTAATACCACTACAGGTAATGTAGGCGCAACTAACTGTAATATTGTTTGTAATACCAATGCATTTAACAATGGTCCTATTTGTGCAGGTGGTGGTACATTTAATTTGTCTGCTACCGCATTGCCTGGTTCAACTTTTAGTTGGACAGGGCCAAACGGATTTACTTCAACACAACAAAATCCTACTGGTATAGTAGCTCCTACTGCACCAGGTAACTATACTTATACTGTTACTAGTACAGCTGGAAGTGTGGTATGTTCTGGTGCAACAACTTTAATTGTAACCAACCCGCCTGCTGCTCCAACAGTAACAAGCCCTGTTAATTATTGTCAAAATTCAACAGCTACTCCACTAACAGCTACCGCAACTGGTACAAATACATTGTTATGGTATACAGCTGCAACAGGTGGTACTGGAAGTACAACTGCACCGACACCAACAACAGCGACTATTGGTACTACTACTTATTATGTTAGTCAAGTTGCAGGGCAATGTGAAAGTCCACGATCGGCAATTGTTGTAAATGTTACACCATCTACAACTCCAGCTCCTACTGTAGTTTCACCTATTTCATATTGTCAAGGTGCTACTGCTACAGCTTTAACTGCAACGGGTACTAATTTGTTGTGGTACACTGGAGCAACTGGTGGAGTAGGAAGCACTACTGCACCGACACCATCAACTGCTAACGTAGGCTCAACTACTTACTATGTAAGTCAAACGATAGGAACATGTGAAAGTCCTAGAGCTTCTATTATTGTTACAATTAATGCTGCATCACCAAACCCAACAGTTGTTTCGCCTGTAGCTTACTGTACTGGTGCAACAGCAGTTCCACTTAGTGCCACAGGTACTAACTTATTGTGGTATACTACTGCAACTGGTGGTACAGGTAGTACAACTGCACCTACACCTTCAACGGCTACTGCTGGTACGTTTGTATTTTATGTAACACAACAAACGGGTGCTTGCCCAAGTGCAAGAGTACCAATTACTGTTAATGTTACAGCAACCCCTGTAGCTCCAACAGTTACGAGTCCTGTAGTATATTGTCAAGGTGCTACGGCTGTTCCATTAACTGCAACAGGCACCAACTTGTTATGGTATACAGTAGCAACAGGTGGTACAGGTAGCGCAACAGCGCCAACCCCTTCAACTACTACTGTTGGTAACACTAATTTTTATGTAAGCGCTACAAATGGTACTTGTGAAGGACCAAGAGCGTTAATAACAGTAACTGTTAATGCAACACCTGCGGCTCCAACCGTAACGACACCTGTGGTATATTGTCAAGGTGCTACCGCAGTTCCATTAACTGCAACAGGTACAAACTTGTTGTGGTATACAACACCAACAGGTGGTACAGGTAGTGCAACAGCGCCAACACCAAGTACAACAACTGTAGGAAGCACTAATTATTATGTAACACAAACCAATGCAAGTAACTGTCAAAGTACTAGGGCATTAATAGTGGTAACAGTAAATGCTACACCTAATGCACCTACGGTTACTTCTCCAATTGCATATTGCCAAAATGCAACTGCAGTTCCTTTAACAGCAACAGGTACAAACTTGTTATGGTATACAACTGCGACTGGCGGAACTGGTAGTGCAACAGCACCTACGCCATCAACGACAGCGGGTGGAAGTACTACTTTTTATGTGAGCTCAACAATAGGTACTTGTGAAGGACCAAGAGCTGCAATTGTTGTTAATGTTACTGCATTACCAACTGCACCAAGCGTAACCACACCAGTGGTGTATTGCCAAGGTGCTACTGCAGTGCCAGTAACTGCAACTGGTAATGGTGTGTTATGGTACACAACCGCTACTGGTGGTACTGGTAGCACAACAGCACCAACACCATCAACAGCTACACCAGGTACTATTACATATTATGCAAGCCAATTTAATGGCTCATGCGAAGGACCAAGAGCAGCTGTTGTTGTTACTGTTAACCCTACACCGGGTGCACCAACAGTAGTTACACCAGTAAACATTTGCCAAGGTACAACTGCCACTGCTTTAACAGCAACAGGTACTAATTTGTTATGGTATACCACTGCAACTGGTAGTACAGGTAGTGCAACTGCACCAATACCATCAACAAGTACAGTGGGTAGTACTACTTATTATGTGAGCCAAAGTACAGGTACCTGTGAAGGACCACGTGCAGCAATTGCTGTAAATATTACGCCTGCTTTAACGGTAGATGCTGGTCCGGATGTAAACATTGGTTATGGTTTAAGTACCACTTTAGCTGGTACTGCAACTACTGGTGCTAACTATTTATGGACGGCTAATGGACCATTAGCATTAACAAGTGCTACGATACTTAACCCAATTGCTAATCCTTTACAAACTACTATTTACACATTAACAGTGTCAGATCCGACGAACTTATGTCCTTCAAAATCTGATAACATGACGGTTACTGTAATTATAAACTGTATAAATGTTCGTAATGCATTTACACCAAATGGTGATGGTATTAACGATACTTGGAAAGTTTACGACCAAGCAGTTTGTTTAAAACCAAATAGTGTATTGGTGAATGTATTTAACAGGTATGGTAGCAAGGTATTTGAATCAAAAAATTATACAAATACTTGGGATGGTACCTATAAAGGTAAACCTGTACCAGATGGTACTTATTATGCAGTAATTGAGTTCACTTTATTTGATGGTACTAAACGTTTTGTAAAAACTGATGTTACCGTTTTAAGATAAATCTTATAACTGACCAAAATGACAGCCTCTTTGTAATGAAGGGGCTGTTTTCTTATAATTTAGATTGTAAATTGTAATAATGTTATGAATGTAGAAGCACTTCGTTTATATGCATTGGGGAAAGAAGGGGTTATAGAAGAATGCCCATTTGGACCACAAACTTTGGTATTTAAATTACACAATAAAATGTTTTTATTGTTGGCTTTGGATGCTATACCCTTAACGATGAATGTAAAGTGCGACCCTGATGAAGCTATTGCATTACGAGAGCAATACCCTGATGTTGTAATACCTGGTTATCATATGAATAAGCAACATTGGAATACCGTGTTACCGCAACAACTTAATAGTACGTTGGTTAAAAAAATGATTGATGATAGCTATGCATTGGTTAATAAAAAGACTGGTAAAAGCAATAAAAAATAGCTGAAATTAGGTTGATTGTTGATGGGCTGCCGGATAGTAGCGGCACCGTAACCGCTGCGGCGGTGGAGGTAAAGCGAATAGCCGGAACAAATGTTGATGGCGGCTTAAATGGCAACAGCCCCCATATTTTTTATAAGGCGTTTATACCAAACTCTGCACTAATTTTAAATTCGCCATAAATGGTTTCAATAGAATCTTTGTCAATGCTTTTGATGATTTTTTTATCAATTGCTTCAGACCTATTGATGCGTACAAATTGATTTTTATGTGATGGCGGTACCATTTGTGATAAAAAATGTTGTAATGAACCCCTCATTAATATGCTGCCAGTTTGTGATTTAGCACTAATTTTTACGTAGTTTTTTACTGCTTCTAAGTGGTACACATCATCCCACCAAATTTTAAACATTTTACCGCCTTGTTTTACAAAAAAGTAGGCTGGTGTTGCAGGTTCGTTAGCTTGTGGTACTTTGTTGTTATTAAAATTATCAACCGCAATTTGAATGGCTGCAAATAAACTAGCTTCATTAATTGGTTTTACTAAGTAAGCTGATGGTTTTACTGCTGCAGCTTTTTTAATAGTATCAACATCGCTAAAAGCGGTTAAAAAAATGATTGGTTTATCGCCATTTGCTCTTAATGCTTGTGCTACTTGTATACCGCTTTTTGTATCGATACCGTTGCCTAAGTTAATATCAGTAATCAATACATCGAAAGTGGTGTTATTAATACTTTGAATAGCGGTGTTGTAAGTATAGCAAACATTGGCTATGTTATAACCAAGGTCTTCTAACTGCATTTTTATGTTTTGGGCAATGAGGGCTTCATCTTCCACAATTAGTATATGTATATTATTCTCCATCACTTAAAGGAATTTGTAAAGTGTAATCGAAAATATTTTGTGGATTGGTAGTGAGTTGTGCATTGAGTTGGCTGCAAAGGAGTTGCACAATATCTAACCCGAGTGATTTTGTAATAGGTTTTTGTGTTTGTGCTATACCGTTATCATGATACTGCACTGTAATTTGATTGTTACCGTTGTAAATGTTGATAAAAAGCTCAAGGTAATCGTTAGTTGGCTTAGCGTATTTTACTGAGTTGGTGATCCATTCATTAATGATAAGCCCTAAAGGGAAACTAATTTTTTGCGATACTTGAATGGATTGTATTTGTAAGTGATTGATGATTTTTTTTTCATCGCCCAAAAGGTTAGATACATTGGTGACTAATAGTTGCACATACTTATTTAAATCGATGTTATCTGTTTGCTCCATTAACTGTTGGTGCAGGTTAGATATGCTTTCGATACGAAGGCGAATACTTTGCATATTATTTTTTACCTCATCAGTATCGGTATTACGCTCTTGCATGTACACCAAACTTAAAATAATTTGAAGGTTATTTTTAATACGGTGGTGAATTTCTTTATTGAGTAATTCGTTTTGTAAATTTTTTGAGGCTAAATCTTTATTTGAGTTATAAAGTTGGTTTCGGCTTTTTTTAATTTCTTTACCACGTTGGTATAAAAAAATGGTAAGGGCAGAAATGATGAGCAGAAATAATAATAATACAGCACCATAGGTATTTCTGGTTTTTACTTGCTCTTTGCGTAATTCAATTTCACGTTGTATGGCGCTATTTTCAATTTGGTTGATGGTTTTTTGCATGCTCAAAATACCTGTTGGGGCATTGAGTTTGTAAAATGTTTGGCGATTAAGATCGCTGTATAATTGCCATTTATTGGTATTGTTGGTGGCTCTAAATAATTCTCTTAAGTTTTCGATGTAGTAATTACTGTCGCTTATATTTTTGGTATTTTGTAATACTTTTTCAAGCGAATCAATATAAGGGGAGTGGGTTAATTTATCATTGTATACGGCTAACCTAGCTTTTGTAAGGTAATAATGGTTTAGGTAATCGTAGGTTTCGGGGTCGTTTTTGATATCGATTTTGCTACTAATATCTGTTAAAATGTGTGTTGCTAAATCATAGTTTTTTACTTCGGTACAAATGAGGGCCATTTCAGTAGTAAAATCGAGTGTTTTTAAAATACTATCTGGCAGTACTTTAATTTGATTATACAACTGATTAATGGTATTTACCGTGTTAGCACTATCATGCACTTTATCATACGCATGTGCTACCAAATGTTTTAAATATAAAGCCCTGTACAACCTATCGGGTAATTTTTCGTAATACTTTGCAGCTAAGCTGTAATAGGCAATGGTTTTTTGAGGATCTTTATTCCATGCATCGTATGCTCTGCCTAAGGCAAAATAACTGGCGCCAATAAGTAAAGTATCATTACTTTTTTGGGCTATTTGGTAGGCCGAATCGTAAAACAACATGCTTTTTGCAAAAGCTTCGTAGCCTGATTTTTCAGCATATACTTTGTTGCCTTTTACAATATAATTTACTACTTGGGTACAATCTTTTGTGTAGGCGGTAGGATTGCTCAGTTTGAGCGGTTTTTGTTTGCAGTTACTCAATAGCACTACTAACAACAATGGTATGTAATATTTTATGGGGGTCAAAAACTTAAAATTTATACAAAGATACCACCTCTATAGGCATACAAAAACTTGTTCGACCTCAAAAAACGGGCATTCGCACTCATTTATTTGCAATAGGTTTTTGTAGCTATTATTTTCGCTTTGGTTTTTCATAGGGATATTGAATTTTAAAACGAGGGAGCATTTCTATGCACCCTTTTTTTTTATAATGATGAATGATGAATGATGAATGATGAATGAAGGTTTGCAGGGGGTAGTTCACTTTTTGCAGAAGGTAGTTCACTTTTTGCAGGGGGTAGTTCACTGTTTGCAGGGGGTAGTTCACTTTTTGCAGGGGGTAGTTCACTGTTTGCAGGGGGTAGTTCACTTTTTGCAGGGGCTAGTTCACTTTTTGCAGTGGGTAGTTCACTGCTTGCAGGGGGTAGTTTACTTTTTGAAGGAGGTAATTCACTGTTTGCAGGGGGTAGTTCACTGTTTGCAGGGGGTAGTTCATTGTTTGCAGGAGGTAGTTCACTGTTTGCAGGGGGTAGTTCACTTTTTGCAGGAGGTAGTTATTCGTTTTTATTGTGTGGTTTATATATTAAAGCGGTAGTTAGTGTAACTACCGCTTTTTTAATTTTAAAACTTTGCTCATTACATGGGTGCGGCCCTAAAAGTTATACCTTTTACTTGGTTATACTGTTGGCTAGTGTTACCAAATAATGCTTTTATGTACAACTTAATATCATTAGCAACAGCTACTATACCGGTAGTAGGGTGGTACAATACCTCGTTACGAGTAACCCTAGCATTACTGCTGTTGGCTTGCATTTGTACCACTTCATTGTTTTTTGCTACTAACTCAGCAATTTTACTTTCAAAAGTGGTGCTGCTGAGTATGGCTTCATTTGGGCTGTAGCTGGTTTCTTTATTTACAATTTGTAAAAGGTTATTGTAATGCTCAATCATATTATCGAACGATAATCGGCTGGTGCTGTTAACCTTGGGTGTTGGTAAATTAGGGTCGGTAGGTGCTGTGGGTTTACTACTTGCCCTTTTGCCTCTTAGTTTTCGCATAATGCTAGCAGCATCGGCCAGGGTTTCTTTTGATGCTTCTGATGCTTTGAGGTTGTTAAGCACTCGTAAAGCATACGCTTTCATTTCATTAAATAAAGCTACCCTTTCGTTTATGCTTTTGTTTAAAGTACTTACCGTGGTGCTTACGGCATTAATGCTGTTGGTGCCCTCTAACAATTTTTGCTGAAGCTGCGGCAGCTTCATAACTGTTTTTGAGGGGTTGTAATTGGTGCCAAAACCATTTACATAAGTGATGAGTGTACTAAAGGCTGCTACGTTTTTTGCATGCCCTGTCTCTGATGTACTTGCCATAGTTTACATGTTTTTATGGGTGATTAAATAATTACGAATGAGTGTGTGTGGTACGCTTTAAACAGTTTTTTTGGGTGATTGAATGTGGTATAAATATAAATTATGAGTTATGAATTATCATTGAGGAATGCACAATGATGAATTTTGATTTATGAATGTTGATTTATGCATGTTAAATGTTGAATGAGGAATGATGAATGCAGAATGATGAATGCAGAATGATGAATGCAGAATGATGAATGCAGAATGATGAATGCAGAATTATGAATGATGAATGTTGAATGATGAATGAGGAATGATGAATGAGGAATGTTGAATGATAAATGAGGAATGATGAATGTTGAATGATGAATGATGAATGATGAATGTTGAATGATGAATGTTGAATGATGAATATTATGGTTTCATTTATGGGGAACTGATGGTGAAGTTTAGTGGGTATTATAAAGCTACCTGCGGCAAAAAAATTGGAGTTGTAAATAATGTTAGCCGCATTTCTTTTTGAAAAAAGCGGTGTATACCAATGACCCGATACCCTCTATGGAATAGTACTACTGCTTTACAGCTATATATTTTTTTTTGGCTGCTATTGTTGTAATGGCTGTTGTGCATAGGTGGAAAATTTTATTTAACCATATGCTTATACATAGGTAGGTTTGTGAGTAGATGAACCAAAGCTGAGTGATGGAATTATTCTTCTATTTGGTTTAATATCCAATTTATCCAACCTGTTATTGTAGAAGCTCTTCTGTAAAAGGTAGAGTCTGATCCAACTTTATGTAATTTCGAATGTTTCATAATTTCTACAATCTCATCTTTAGTTGGCATTTCACCATTATCAAGACAAATTTTTAAAGTTTGCTTGAATGCTGAATGTGATACTATCAGTTTAACAAATTCACTCTGTCTGTCAATTATAGATAAATTAAAAACTCGTTTGCCTCTATCAGTCAAAAAGCAAACAATTTGTCCGTTTTCTCTTCCAATTTCTAAAATACCTAAATACTTACCTGCGTTAGAATAATAGTCAGTTTGCCTTGAATCAAAGTCATAGTTTTGAGTAATTTCTTCTTTTGTTATTGTTCCTTTTTGTTTTATAAGTTCACAAAGATTAATTACTCTTTCAAAACTATCAGCTTGTGGAATTATGGATATTTGGTTGCACTATACAAACTTTAGACTATGTATGAAATTTCTTTTGCAATCCAATCCTTAATATTTTTTTTCCAAAAATCATTTGAGTTGGAATAATTGGTTTTTTCAATCTCAATACTATCAATGCCATCACAAAAGCCAACTTCGTATGCATTTTTTACCAATTTTTCCACTTCTTCTAGTGTAAATATATTTTCCATTTGTTTTTAATTAAAGATTACCTATAGTATTTAATTCATACATCTTAGTGTGTAAGTCTGAAACAAATTGATAGTCAATAAATTTAATTCTATTTTTTATTTCTTTGAATGATGAGTAGTTGATTTTTTTTATAAACTCCTCATTTCTGAGTTTAGAACCTACTATGTAAAATTGAGAGTAAAAATCCTGTAAGTCGTTAAATTTTAAAAGTGAGTTCTGTATATCAGTAGAATGCTCTACTTCAAAAACGGATGAAAGTAATTTTCTTTCATTAAACCAAATAACATCAATTGTTTTCGCTCTATTAACCAATTCATCATATGAGAAAGCTAACATTTTATCTAATGATGAAATTTCACCTAAAGTCTTTGTAAGAAACAACTTATTTTTATCTTGAGCAGGAACGTAAGTAGACATACCTTTCATGTTTCCAATTTCTAAAAGAAGTCCTTGATAATATGAATGATTGAATTCTACGAACTTTTCCGGTAAATTTGAATTTGTTTCTTCTGCTATAATACCCTGCTTTTCGAATTTGCCTTTGTATTTTACGAGAGCATATAACCCGGGCTTAATCTTGTAAATATTTTTATCTAGCTGTACTATCCTTCTTATACTTGCATATGGTGTTTTTGTTTTCCATTCGCATTCCTTTACTTTAAAAATTTCTTGATTTATTTGTCCCAGTGTAGCAATCCCACCAAGGCTTTCAATTGTATTAATAACTGCTTCGTATTGTTTCATATTTTAAGAAGCTAATTTATATTTGATTTCACCACGATTTGCTGCGTCTGAATTTATAGCACGGCTAGCTTTTACAATACTAATTCTATAGTCTTTATATTGGTCTTTTATGAAGTCAGCTGATGAATTAGAAAGTAGAAATTTTACACCACGAGCAGTTAAATCATCACAAGCTTTTCTAAGTTCAATTTGATCGTACATATTCCAACCACCTTGTACATAGCCTGTAAAGTTTGAACTTTCTGAAATTGGATGATAGGGGGGGTCTAAATAAACAAAAGATTTTTCATCTGTTTGTTTTAGTACATCTGAATAATCGCCACTATTTATTATAATGTTATTGGAATTTAAAAATTTATTTACCGCTTTTAATGTTGGTTCATTAATAATATTAGGTTTTTTATATCTTCCAAAAGGTGCGTTAAATTCACCTGCATTATTTACTCTATAAAGCCCGTTAAAACAAGTTTTGTTAAGATAAATTATTCGTGAAGCTTTTTGAATGGGTGTTAATTGGTTAAAATCTATTGTTCTGTCTAAACCACGAATTTTATAAAAATATTCAGGGGTATTATGGTGCTGTTTTAAATCAGTAATGAGTTCGTTTAAGTTATTTTTTATAACATTATAAACATTAATTAGTTCTGCATTGTAATCATTGATTATAGCATTTTTTGGCTGCAAGTGGAAAAGGACTGCACCACCACCAATGAATGGCTCTACGTAATTATAGGTGCCAATATTTTTAGGCATTAATTTAATTATTGAAGGCATAATTTGTCTTTTGCCACCAACCCACTTTAAAAAAGGAGTAACTAATTTATTTTTATTCGCCATTTTTAAATATTTCCGTGCTAAACATTTTAGTATGCAATATAATAGTTTTGTATTTAGGTAATCAAATTTATAATAACTTTTTATTGTAATGTATGTTTTAAAACACAGGTTAACGCAACTTACTAATTTGATATTGGGTTACCTCCCAAATAACCTAGGTATTTAATAATTTGAAATTTTCAATTTCTAATGGTAAACTGCCTGCTTTATAAAAAAATAAATTGCAACAAATAATAGAATTAAAAAACTATTTGGACTCAAAAAAGAAAAACCACCATTTGGAATGCTAAAAACCAAATATGCTATTTTAAGTGTGGTTAGTACAGCACAATATTAGTTTACAATTTTTGGTTAGATTATAAATGTTGTAATTATTTTACTTTAATAGGTAACTTTTTAAAATAGCGTTTATATTTGCTTTTAGGCTATTAAAAATACTGCGTTAGATTGCAAATCTGATGGCGAGGGTTTTAATAGCCTTTTTTATTTTGTTTAACTGAATTAGGAATGCAGAATTATGAATGCAGAATGATGAATGATGAATGTTGAATGTTGAATGATTTAATTACGAATGAAAAATTACGGATTACGTTTGAAGTATGTTAATTATGAATAATGAATTAAGAATGTATTTTTAAGTTGTGTGACTGTAATTTTTTTATTGAAACTCCAGCAAAGCAAAAGGGCTGTTTGCAACTTGCAAACAGCCCTTTTGCTTTGTAACAATGTTGTTATTTTATAAACTGTGTAGTTTCATTAATGGTATTGCCTTTAATGCTGAGGGTGTATATACCTGTGCTGAATGGTTGTACTGGTATGGCTATATTATTATTACCTATGGTGATGCGTTTGTTTTGTTGGTAGCAAACTTTGCCGGCGGTATTAATAATGGTAATGTTTACATTTTCAGCAACGCTGCTACTGATTTGTACTTGTGCTTGGGTGGTAACAGGGTTAGGGCTTACCACTACATTTATTTTTTTATTGCTGAGGGGTAATGCTTGTGTGCTGCTGTATTGTACGGCACCATCAACATCAACCAATTGAATACGGTAAAATACTTTGGTGCCGGTGAGTGTACTAAAAGCAGCATCAGTAAATTGGTATTGGTGGTTACCGCTGGTGTTTTGTGTAGGTAGTGTACCTATACTGGTAAAATTGCTACCATTGGTGCTGCGTTGTACCTCAAAACGTTGGGTATTTATTTCGTTGGTGGTGCTCCAAGTAAGTAAGGCGTTGTTTTGGTTGTTTTGTACGGTAAAGTTGGTAAACTTTAAAGGTAGTACACCGAAGGTGCCTGAGGTCATAACAATAGCACCAGTTGTTGAATTTGCAACCGCTACAAATAAAAAATTATTATAAGTAACATCAAACCAAACCCCGTTTACGGGAACCCTTAACGTCCAATTAATACCGTCAGGGCTTGTCATAATATTGTTGGTGGTTAGTGAGTTTGCCACAGCTACAAATAAGCCATTGCCAAAAGTTACACTCCGCCAATTATTACTTTCAGCTGCGGTACGGGCTGTCCAAGTAATACCATCGGGGCTTGTCATTACTTGGTTGGTACCATCACCTGAAACTGCTACAAATAGACCGTTACCAAAAGTTACATCACTCCATACATTATTTTCGGCTGCTGTACGAGCTGTCCATGTAATACCATCAGGGCTCGTCATTACCCTATTGGTACCATTAACTGAAACGGCAACAAATGTGTTGTTGCCAAAAGTTATACCAAACCAAATATTGGCAGCAGCAGGAGTACGGGCTGTCCAGTTAATACCATTGGGGCTTGTCATTACTTGTCCGTCTTGCGATACTGCTACAAATAGACTGTTGCCAAAAGTAACATTGCACCAAAGAGCGTTGCTTGCAGCGGTACGGGCTGTCCATGTAATACCATCGGGGCTTGTCATTACTTGGTTGGTGCCGTTTGTTGCAACGGCTACAAAAATACCGTTACCGAAAGTTACAGATAGCCAACCATTATTTTCGGCAGCGTTACGGGCCGTCCATGTAATACCATCGGGGCTGGTAAATACTTGGTTGGCTGCGGCAGTATTGCTAGAAATAGCTACAAAAACGCCGTTGCCAAAAGTTACACTTGTTAACCTAGTAGAAACTGGTATGTTACGCACTACCCAATTGGTGCCGGGTGGTTGTGCTTGTAAGGTGTTAAGGCAAAATGTGGTTACAATAAATGCAATGAAGAGGGTTGTTTTTTTTAGTAAAGGTGTAGGCATGTTTTAAGGAGTTTAATGCTTGAGGGGCAAAAATAAGAAGGAATGAGGAATTTTGAATGAGGAATGAGGAATGATGAATGAGGAATGTAGAATGATGAATTATGAATGATGAATTTTGAATGTTTAATTACGAATTAGAAATTACGGATTATAGGGGAGGAGTTAGGAATGATGAATGATGAATGTAGAATGATTAATTATGAATTTTGGATAAGTAATTAGGCAAAGGGTTTGGGGAAGTGTGCTGTTCATCAAACCAAAAAAAGGTGTTTTATGTATTTGACATGAAACTAAAATTATATATAAAGGGTTTCGACCTCAAAAAACGGGCATTCGCACTCAAAGTGGTTGGGTGGTATGTTAAAAACAAAGAATTTTGAACAATATTATAAACAAGAAAAAAAATATTATGCGCTCTTTTTTTAAAAAATTATTATTTGCTATTAGTGTAGTGATGGTGGTACAAGCTAATGCACAGCAAACGCTTGACCAATCAAACACCACATTTAGCACCAACACAGGGCTTAGTCCTAACAGTGCTGCAGGCCAAATTTTTAGGGCCGGTATTACTGGTAACTTAACACAGGTTGATTTTCGCTTATTTAGCACTTCATCAGCCGCAACTAATAATTTTAATGTAGTAATTTACAATGCTACTGCAACTAGTGTAAATACTGCATCAATAGTATCAACCACAACATTTAGTAGCACTGCAATTAGTACTTCGCCGGGTTGGTATAGCATGCCTATTACTACAGCTACGCCACTTATTGCTGGTAACTATTATGCTGTTGTTATTAATAACGCAAGCACTAGTAATACGCTCATATATGAATATGAGACTACGGGTAGTTATGCTAATGGTACGTATGTTTTTAATGTTAGTGGATTTACGCCTTTAAGTATTAGTGCATCATCAGATATTGCTTTTAGAACTTATGTAACACCACCAGCACCATTATCAAATGTGGGTATTGGTACACCTACCCCCAATGCAAGTGCTAAGCTTGATGTAAGTAGTACTACCCAAGGTATGTTGGTACCACGTATGACGGCAGCGCAACGAACCGCCATTGCTTCACCAGCCACCGGTTTAATGGTATACCAAACTGATGCACCTGCTGGTTTTTATTTTTATAATGGTGCTGCTTGGGTACCATCGCAAACGGTGCCAGCTGGTGGTACAACAGGGCAGGTACTCACAAAGGTAGATGCAACTGACTTTAATACACAATGGGCTACGCCTCTGAGTGGCGGTGCAAGGTTAGAACTTAGGGCTACCAAAAATACTACTCAAACTTTGGTTCTTTCAACATCTGCATCGCCAGATCTTGTAACCTATGAAAGCGTTGTTACAACACCTACTTTAGGAACTTATGCCAACAATGCATATACCGTTGGAACGAACGGTGCTGGATTGTACTTGATACAGACAAGAAATTCTATGGTTGATAATGCTACACCTAATAATACATTAGGAGCTTATAACTATTTAGAAGTTAATGGTTCGGCATATGGTTCTTTCAATAATATATATCCTTCCTTCGTAAGTAACGTGAGCATTAGAAGTGCTACCAATAGTGCAATTCGCAGTGGTACACAATATATGTTTTTGGTATTTTTGAATGCAGGTGATGTAATTAGAATTAGAGCAACTGGTACAAACAGCAGCACTCCACAGGCTTTGAGTAATGATGGAGGAACGCAGCTAATGATTGTGAAGCTGTAGGAATTATGAATTATAAATTAGGGATGATGAATTAGGAATTATGAATGATGAATTAGCAATGTTGAATTAGCAATGTTGATGTTTTTTATTCACACTAATCAATAAATAGAAAATTTTGGTGAGGCGATAAAATTAGGCTTTTGTACAAAAACGCTTTCAAATTTGGCTCAACACAAAACAGCTTTTTTATAACATAGTTTAAAAGCACAAAACAAATAATATGAGAAAAATATTTTGCACCATTGTAAGCTTCGTAATCGCTTTAACGGCAGCGGCTCAAAATGAGTTGGTGAATAATGGTAGTGTGCTACAAATTAGTAATGGTGCAGTAGTACAAGTAAATGGTAGTTTTATCAATAATGCTACCAGTAGTTTGGTAAATGATGGTACGCTTACTGTAACAGGTAATATTACCAATAACCAAGTAATGGCAACGCCTAACGCAGGTACATTGCAATTTAATGGTACTATGGCACAAGCATTAAACGGTGCTGCTACTTACTTTGCCGAAAATGTAACCATTAATAATGCAGTAGGTGTAACCTTAAATACCGCATTAAGGGTTGATGGTATGTTGAATTTTACTAATGGTAAAATTGCAGCAGCAACGGCAACTACCCCAGTAATATTTACAAGCAACGCAAGCCACACAGGTGCAAGCAACAATAGTTATGTAAATGGTTTTGTTGTAAAAGAAGGTACAGGTGTATTTAGTTTTCCTATAGGTAATGCACTGAATTACCAAAAGGTAGATGTAAACCTTACTGCCAATAATACTGGTATGCAAGCAAGGTATAATGCAGCGGATGCTGGTACGGGTACATTTACAAATACAGGCACTGAAACCACTCCATTGGTAAGTTATAATACCAATGAGTTTTGGGATATTACGCCATTGAGTACAGCAACTGGTACGGTTACCGTATTTTGGGATGGTGTAAACGATGTTTTCCCTAATGCAGTAGCGCAACGCAAGGTAGCACATAAGGTAGGCACTAATTGGTTAAATGAAGGTACGGTTGGTACTGGTACTGCAACAGCAGGTAGTGTTACAAGTAATAGCATTAGTACTTGGAGTCCTTTTGCATTGGGTAGCACAGTTGCCGTATTGCCCGTACGTTGGTTAAACGTAACGGCTAGTTTAAACGCCACTAAACAAGCGGTGGTTGGCTTTAGTGTAAATGAAAACAATGTGATACAATACAGCATTGAAAAAAGTAACGATGCTCAAAACTTTACGGCTATTGGTACGTTGAGCAGTAGGGGTAATGGTGTACATAGTTATCAGTTTACTGAAAATAATGCTTTACAAAATACTAGCTTTTATAGAGTAAAACAAACGAGTGTAAATGGTAGCATTAGCTACTCAGCTATTGTAAAACTATCAGCAACTAATAACAACAATATGAGTGTATTCCCTAACCCTGTTAGTACTATGGCAACAGTAAGTGGTGCAACAGTTGGCGCTACATTACAATTGGTAGATGTTACTGGTAAGTTGTTACAGAACATAAAGGTAACCAACCCAACTTTTACGGTCGATATGAGTGGTTATAGTAAAGGTTTGTATTTGTTACAAAGTAATAACCAAGTTATTAAAATAATGAAAGAGTAAGCAGTTAGTCAATTATATAACAAGCAATTGTTGTAAAAAACGCCTTGTGTAAGCAAGGCGTTTTTGTTTAATTGGCAGTTAGCACCAACATATATATGATATTGGCCGTTACGATATCAAAAAAGGGTATTTGTATGCAACAGTAAAATACAACTTTTAAAAAAACTATTATAAATACTGTTTAAATTACATTTTTATAATATCTTAATAAGTGGTTTTAAAAAAATGAACGAATTCAAAACAATAAAAAAACAATTACAATAATATGTTTACCAATAATAAACTAACTATGTCACATTTTTTTTGTAAGCAATTTTTTTTTCTTTTAAGTACATTAATATCATCAACATTTATTTGCAATGCACAAGTAAGTGTAAACCCGGGTGCAGGAAGTTACCCTACACTAACAGCAGCTTTTGCAGCTATTAATGCAGGTACCCATACAGGGGCAGTTACTGTTGATATTGTTGGAAATACTGTTGAAGGCGCAACTACGGCTGTTTTAAATGCAAGCGGTTCGGGAGCTGCATCATATACATCAATTGTTATTAGCCCAAGTGGTGGTGCAAGATTAATTACAGGAACCACAACAGCCGGAAGTCCATTAATTGATTTGAACGGAGCAGATAATGTAACAATTAATGGCTTAAATGCAGGCGGAAATTCATTAACCATACAAAATGAAACTGTAAGTGCTACATCAGGTACTTGTACAATAAGGTTTATTGGTGGTGCCACAAATAATGTAATTACAAATTGTACTATTAATGGTGCCTTTACTGGTAGTGTTGTAACAAATGGAGGAACCATATTTTTTTCAACTGATGGTGTAACCACAAATGGGAATGATAACAACACTATATCAAATAATAATATTGGTCCTGTAGGTACATCATTGCCAACTAAAGCTATACTAGGTAACGGTTCTACTACAACTACAGCAATTGGTAATAGTGGTATTTTAATTGATAATAATAACATTTTTGATTATTTTGGAGTAACAGTAACTAGTTCTGGTATAGCTACAAATGGAGGTTGTAATACTTGGAGCATTACAAATAATCGTTTTTATCAAACGGGTACAAGAACGTGGACAACAGGTTCAACCCACAGAGCTATTGACATAAATAATACAACAGCAACAAGTGGTGCTACTGGTTTCACAATTACCGGTAATACCATTGGTTATGCTAGTAATACACAAACAGGTACTTATACATTAACAGGTTCAACCGGTAAATTTCAAGCTATTAACTTTAATGGTATAAATGGAGGATCTGCTACAAACATCAATAATAATACTATTGCCTCTATTAGTTTAACTGGGGTAACTTCAAGTGGAACAGGCAGTAGTAGTCCATTTTTAGGAATATTGGTAAGTAATGGTGTTGCAAATACGAATAATAATACTATTGGTAGTCAATCAACTAATTCATCTCTTGTTTTTAGTACTAACACAACTGCAGCTACTGATGTTATTGGCATTTATAATTTTAGTGTAGATATTGCAAATATGGTAAGTAACAATATTGGTGCTATTTCTGTTACTAACGCAGCAGCAAGTGGTACTTTTATTATATATGGTATAAGGATAAATACAAGTACTAGCGTAACAGCAACCTTAACTTCAAATACAATTGGTGGTTCTTTGCCAAATTCAATCCAATTAAACGCAACGGGGGCATCTTCACAAATTATTGGTATAGTTACTCCTAACGCACCTGCAATATTTACATCTAACACTATACGTAACCTAACTAGTAACATTGGCACTGGTACTACTACAGCAGCCTCTGTTATTGGTATATTGGTAAATAGTACAACACCAAATCATACACTTTCTCAAAATGTCATTTTTAATCTCACTAACACCAATGCAACCGCTGCTACGGTAGTAACAGGTATTCAATTCACAGGAGGTACAGCCAATATAGTGGAGAGAAATTCAATTTACGATTTAACATCTGCAACAAACAGTACTACTGCTGAAATTAATGGTATTAGGGTTGCAGGTGGTACCACAGTTTATAGAAATAACATGATAAGGTTAGGGCAAGGTGTAATTAACGCAATAGGCGGCGCAGCAACTAATTCATCAACTGCTGGTATCAATGGCTTTAATGGTGCATTAGGTACTGATCAATTTATACATAATAGCGTTTATATAGGTGGTAGTCCAACTGCGGGGGTTGGTTCATCATTTGCATTTAATGGAACGCAAACTACAAATACTAGAACTTTTAGAAATAATGTATTTTTTAATGCAAGGTCAAACAATGGCGCTACAGGTAAAAATTATGCAATCAAAATAAATGGAACTACAGCAAACCCAGCAGGATTAACACTAAATAATAATAACTATTTTGCCAATGAAACTGGTGGTATTTTTGGTTTCTTTAATGGTGCTGATGTAGCAAATTTAGCCGCATGGCAAGCTGCTGTTGGTCAAGATGCCAATAGTTTGAGTGTAGATCCACTATTTGTATCAACCACAGATTTGCATTTAACAGCTACCTCAACAATGATAGATGCTGGTGTAAATTTAAGTGTAGCTAATGATTTTGATGGCGATACAAGAGGAACAACGTTGCCTGATATTGGCGCTGATGAAAATAATTTTTCTGTATTACCCTTACGATGGCTAGAGATACAAGGAGCTTTCAATTATAACAAACAAGCAGTAATAATATTTAAAGTAAATGAAAACAATGTTGCCTACTATACTATTGAAAAAAGTACTAACGGTCATATTTTTATCCCACTCACTACCATTAATAGTAAAGGCAACGGAGAAAATAGTTACAGCGTAACAGATATTACAGCAAGTAAAGGTGTTTGTTTTTATAGGGTAAAGCAAACTGATTTTAATGGAGCGTTTACTTATTCAGCTATTGTAAAACTATCAGCAACTAATAACAACAACATGAGTGTATTCCCTAACCCTGTTAGTACTATGGCAACAGTAAGTGGTGCAACAATTGGCGCTACATTGCAATTAGTAGATGTTACTGGTAAGTTGTTACAGAACATAAAAGTAACCAACCCAACTTTTAGGGTTGATATGAGTGGTTATAGTAAAGGTTTGTATTTGTTACAAGGCAATAACCAAGTGATTAAAGTAATGAAAGAGTAAGCAGTTAGTCAATCATTCAACTTATGTTGATTATAACAAAAACGCCTTGTTTTTACAGGGCGTTTTTTTGTGGCAGAAAGTATTTATAAATGCTATAAATAAATTATATGTTTTTTAAATGGTATAAATACAAATTTATATATGAAGCATTTCGACCTCAAAAAATGGCCATTCGCACTCAAAGTGTTGTAAAAATTTGTTCTAATAAGTAAAATTTTAGTACTTGCTAAAAATTCAAATGCTCTTTTTAACAATGGAAAAATTTTACATGAAACTAACAACATTAAAGGCAAAGCATATGCTATTTGCTTTGGTATTTGTTTTTGCAAATAATATTTGCGCTGCACAAACTTTATCTGCCGGTGATATTGCTATTATTGGTGTAAATACGGATGGCCCAAATGCAAGTACAGATGAATTTTCAATTGTTACTTTGGCGCCAATTTCATCTGGTACAACCATTTATTTTTCTGATTATTATTGGGATAATACCAATATGCGTTGGGGTAATGATGGTTTAAATGGTACTACCTCCAATCTAACGGAAGGAATTATTAAATGGACAACAGGCACTGCAATTGCAGCAGGTACGGTTTTTAGAATTTCATGGACAATGGGTACAGGTATACCAACTGTTAGTGGGCTCCCTGGTACAGTTACACTATTTGGACAATCAGGAGGTACTACAGCCGGGCCACTGGGGACAAACGGCGACAATATTTTTATTTATCAAAGCAGTAATGATGGAATTACTCCTAGCAATTGGGTGTTTGGTTGGTGTAATGGATTGTCAACTACTGTAAGTGCTAATAATGCTTGGCAAAGTAACAATTCACCCATTTCTGGTGTTTATTCTATGTTGCCATCATCACTTACAAATGGAGTTAGTGCCATATCATTTGCCCAAGTTGGTAGTGGTACAGCTTTTAATCCTTCTTTTGATAACAATGTATATAATGTAGGAGCTATTAGAACAGGTACTAAAGCACAAATTTTAGCTGGTATCTGTACACCAAGCAATTGGATAGGCGATGAAACCAATGCTTATGATATTTCAACAACATCATCTTTTTTTACGGGTGTAAATGCATTCAGTCTTGCTGTGTTGCCTGTAAAGTGGTTGAATGTTAATTGTAACATGAATGCTCAAAAGCAAGCCATCATCAACTTTAAAGTAAATGAAAACAATGTGGCTCAGTATGTTATTGAAAAAAGTAATGATGGTAGATCTTTTACAGCAATAGGTACTTTAAGCAGTGTAGGTAATGGTGAAAATACCTACCGTTTTACTGACGTACAAACAGTTAGTGAAATTAACTATTACAGGGTAAAACAAATGGATGTTGATGGCAGGTTTAGCTTTTCACCGATTGTAAAAATAGCTGTAAATGCTTCTGTTGTGAGTGTGTTCCCTAACCCTGTTAGCAGCACTGCAACCATAAGCGGCGCTACTGTTGGCGCTACATTACAATTGGTAGATGTTAGTGGTAAGTTATTACAGAACATAAAAGTAACCAACCCAACTTTTACGGTTGATATGAGTAGTTACAGTAAAGGTTTGTATTTGTTACAAGGTAATAACCAAGTGATTAAAATAGTGAAAGATTAAGCAGTAGTCAATTACACAACAATTTTTGTTGTTATTAAAAACGCCTTGTGTTAGCAAGGCGTTTTTTGATTTTGTAACACATTTTTAGTGCAAGAAATTATTACCAATTATTGATGGGGAAATAGCCCAGTGTAATGTCATCTTCTGGCAATGCACTTTGAGGTTGATGGGTAATTTTAATAGTGTAAGCTGTTTTAAATTGCTCATCAAGTATTTCTTTTATGTCGTGAATATCATCCACATCAACCCCGTATTTATCATCAACATGGGCTTTAGCATCTTTCCCAAAACCAGTGTGTAAGTAAAAGGCAGATTGTTTGGCTTGCGCTATAGCTTCATTTTTGTTGGCAGCCGCCACCAACATTTTATAATGCGCTTCATCAAACACACCAGGTTTATAGCCTCCTAAATTGATGAAAAATAATTGATGCTGTTGCGTAGTTGTATTTTCAGTTCGTTCTACAATTTCGATGTGAAAATCATTCACCTTGGTAACCATACGCCATGCATCTACATGAATAGGGCTGGCATTTTTCCAACTACTTTTTATAGCAGGCGCTAGCTCATGCAAGTGTTCTGCAATGCCAAAAAAGATGTCGTGTTGTTCTGTTAAACGGCCTTTTGGTCTGCAACCCAACAATAACATAAATAACTTTTTTTTGCTCATATAACTCAAATTAAAAAGTTGAACTTTTGAGGTTCAACTTTTATACATTTTTTATTTAAAATTGGGGCTTACGACCAACTCTTTACTACCTGCTGTGTAAGTGTAAAAACCTTCACTTGTTTTAACGCCTAATTTACCTGCCGTTACCATGTTTACTAATAGCGGACAAGGTGCATATTTAGGGTTACCAAACCCATCGTGTAATACTTTTAAAATAGATAAGCAAGTATCTAATCCAATAAAATCGGCCAATTGTAAAGGGCCCATTGGGTGAGCCATACCTAACTTCATTACCGTATCAATTTCATGAACACCTGCTACACCTTCAAACAAGCTTGTAATAGCTTCGTTGATCATGGGCATTAAAATACGGTTGGCTATAAAGCCTGGGTAATCGTTAACGGTAGAAGGTACTTTACCTAATTTTTTACTGATGTTTACAATAGCTTCACTCACGGTTGCATCTGTAGCATAGCCATTTATAATTTCAACCAGTTTCATTACGGGTACCGGGTTCATAAAATGCATTCCAATAACCAATGATGGCCTAGTTGTAGCCGCAGCAATTTTAGTGATGGAGATAGAAGATGTATTGGTTGCTAAAATACAATCAGCTGGTGCTGCTTCATCTATCTGTTTAAAAATAGAAAGTTTTAATGCAACATTTTCGGTAGCAGCTTCAATAACGAGTGCGGCTTGCTGTACACCTTCTTTTAAATCAGTAAATGTGGTAATGTTATTGAGGGCATTGCTCTTATCTGTTTCGGTTAAACTGCCTTTGGCAATTTGTCTATCAAAATTTTTAGCAATGGTACTTACTGCTTTTTCTAGTTGTGCAGCACTAACATCAATTAAGTGAACGGTGTAACCTGTTTGTGCAAAAACGTGGGCAATACCGTTACCCATTTGTCCGGCACCAATTACGGCTACTATACCTTTACCTTCTGTGAGTGCTTGTAATATTTGAGGGTTCATATTATGTGGTAATACTATTTTGGGTTTATTTAAAAGCGTTGAAGCCGGTAACATCCATACCTGTTATTAATAAATGAATGTCGTGTGTACCTTCATAGGTAATTACACTTTCTAAATTCATCATGTGTCGCATTACAGGGTATTCGCCTGTAATGCCCATGCCACCCAGCATTTGACGAGCATCTCTACAAATATTGGTAGCAACTTCACAAGCGTTGCGTTTAGCCATACTTACTTGTGCAGGGGTTACTTTACCTGCGTTCATTAAGGTACCCAAGCGCCAATTCAATAATTGGGCTTTGGTAATTTCTGTAACCATTTCGGCTAACTTTTTTTGTTGTAACTGAAAGCCGCCAATTGGCTTACCAAATTGTACACGTTCTTTGCTGTATTCTAAAGCAGTATGGTAACAATCCATAGCAGCACCAATAGCACCCCAAGCAATACCGTAACGGGCTTTGGTAAGGCAACTTAATGGGCCTTTTAAGCCTTTTATATTTGGTAAAATATTTTCTTTAGGCACTTTTACATTATCAAATACCAATTCGCCAGTAGCACTAGCCCTTAAGCTCCATTTGCCATGAGTGGTTGGCGTAGTAAAACCTTGCATACCACGTTCAACAATAATACCTCTTATTTCGCCAGCATCATCTTTTGCCCATACTACGGCCACTTGGCTAAAAGGAGCATTACTGATCCACATTTTTGCACCATTAAGGGTAACAGTATCATCGCCATTATCTTTAAAATTAGTAAGCATACCAGCTGGGTCGCTACCATGGTTAGGCTCAGTTAAGCCAAAGCAACCTAACCATTCGCCGCTTGCTAATTTTGGTAAGTATTTGTTGCGTTGCTCCTCACTACCATATTGGTAAATAGGAAACATTACCAAACTGCCTTGTACACTTGCGGTAGAGCGAACGCCACTATCGCCTCTTTCAAGCTCTTGCATCATTAAACCGTACGAAATATAATCTAAACCGCCACCGCCGTATTGCGTAGGAACGGTAGGACCGAAGCAACCTAAATCGCCCAACTGCTTTATGATTTGTTGTGGAAATTCAGCTTTTTGTGCATATTCCTCAATAATCGGACTGATATCTTTTTTCACATAGTTGCGAACCGATTCACGAATAAGTAAATGTTCTTCGGTTAACAATTCATCTACATTAAAATAATCTGGAGATTGAAAGTTATCTGTTTTAACGGCCATTGTATTGGTTTTTATAATTGATGGCAGCCATTATAGGACTACCATGTAAGTTTAGTTGTTTAAGTAGTGGTAATAAGTACATTGTTTTTAACACAAATGCGCTGCAAAGATATAGTGGAAACTACTAATTAAAGGCATATTTAAGAGCGTATTTTACAGTATTTACCGAACTAGAAAAGCAGGCTAAATTGAACTATAATGGTACTTATACCACTGTATTATTAAGGTGAAATTGTATTGAAAAAATATAAAATTGAAAGGTAGCGATGCTCATTATCGTACCCACAACAGCTGCATAATGATCAACTGCCGATGGGCTGCCTGATGCGAAGGCGCAGTGGCGGCCCAAGCCGCTACCGTAGCCCGTAGCAGCAGGAACCAATGTTGAAAAGTGGTATGTAGCACAGCGCCCCAAAATAAAATAAAAAATAGGGCGTTAAACGATGGTAGTTTTGGTAGGTCATAATTGCCTGCCAATACTTATTTTAATATTTTATTATGAAAAAATTACTGCTTGCTTTTTTGGGAATGGTTTTATTATGGGGTTGTAAAAAATCGAATGATACAGCCACTAGTACAACGCCACCACAAAACCCAACACCTGCGGAACCCTACTATTATCCACCTTTAACGGGTGATGTTTGGGAAACCAAAACATCCGCATCCATAGGGTGGGATGATGCACTGTTAAACCAAGCGTTGGATTATGCTGGTACTAAAAACTCATATGGCATTGTGATTTTACACCACGGAAAAATTGTGAAAGAGCGTTATTGGAATAACTGGACTATGAATACGCCCTACTTCATAGCATCGGCCGGTAAAAGTGTGGCAGCATTTATTGCAGGTATTGCACAGCAAGAAGGTACCATTAACATCAACAATAAAGTATCGCAATATTTAGGTACAGGGTGGACGAGCCTGCCACTAGCAAAAGAAAACTTGATTACCGTAAAAAACCAATTAACAATGACGACTGGTTTGGATGATGGTGTGCCCGACCAAGATTGCACCACACCCAGTTGCTTAATATACAAGGCTGATGCTGGTACCCGTTGGGCCTACCACAATGCACCTTACCATTTATTGCAAAATGTGATTGCTAATGCCAGCGGACAAACTTTTCAACAATACAGTAAAGCAAAGTTGTTTACCAAAATAGGAATGAACAATGCATTTTGGTTTAATTATGTAATGTATTGTACCACTAGAGAAGCCAGTAGGTTTGGCTCATTAATACTAACCAAAGGAAAATGGAACGGTACAGCCTTGCTGAATGATGATGCATATTTTAACAGCATGGTCAATACATCGCAACCATATAATTTAAGTTATGGCTATTTATGGTGGTTAAATGGTAAAGCTAGTAGTATGGTACCTGGGTCGCAATTTGTTTTTCAAACTTCGCTTACACCTAGTGCCCCAACTGATATGATTATGGCTTTAGGTAAAGATGATAAAAAGATATACGTTGTACCGAGTTTAGATGTGGTGGTAGTAAGGTTGGGTGATAGTGCTGGTACTACAACTTTAGGCCCCAGTAGTTTTGATAATGAATTTTGGACAAGGTTAAAACCTGCCATGCGTTTTTGATGGAATAATATTGAAACAACTATTTTTTTACAATGATTTTATTTTCGTAAGCGTATTTTATTAATCCAATAAGACTACTGGTTTTGGTTTTACGAAATATATTTTTGCGGTGGGTTTCCACTGTACGTTCACTAATAAATAAGCTATCGGCAATTTGTTTGTTATTTTTTTCTTCTTCTATTAGGCGAATAATTTCAATTTCTCTGGTGGTGAGGTGCGTTTCAGCGTTACGAATTTTTCGTTCACTGTATTGCAACATTTCATCGAGCACCACATCACTAAAATAAACGCCTCCGGTAGCAATTTTTTCAATTGCACCAATAAGTTCTTGCTTGCCAATGTTTTTTAATACATAGCCTGCAATATCACTTTCATCAATCATTTTGCTAACAAGTTCGCCTTGTCCGCTCATTGATAAAGCCAATATTTTAATATGCGGAAATTGTTCTTTCACCAATTTAGCTAATTGAGCACCATCCATAATAGGCATCATAATATCTGTTAATAAAATATCAACAGGTTGCGTTGCTAATATAAGCTCCATTTGCTCAGGATGGTTACACTCCACCACAACTTCAAATTGTGGATGCCCACGTAATAAAGCTTTTAAACCATCAATTACTATTTGATGATCATCAACAATGGCTAACTTAATTTGTGGTGAAAGGGGTGACATCAAATTAAAGATGATTAAATATTACATTATTTATAGTGGTATATGTATAGCTACTAAAGTGCCCTTGTTAGGTTCACTAGCAAAATCGATGGTTCCCTTTAAATAATTTACCCTACTCAGCATGTTTTTAATACCGATGCCTTCAGCATTACTGATTTGTTGTACGTTAAAACCTTTGCCATCATCTTCAATTAATACAGAAATTTCGTCGCTTGTTTTAATAATACTAATATCTAACCTGTTAGCTGCTGCATGTTTGAGGGTATTGTTTACACTTTCTTGAATAACTCGGTATAAAACAGTTTCAATATTGGTAGGTAGCCGTTCATTAAGTCCTTCGGCATGTATACTCACTTTTATGATGCTATCATCAAGCCGATTAATAAACTCTTTAATAGCTTTTGTTAAACCAAATTTTAGTAAGGCATTTGGCATCATTTGATGGCTTACTTTTCTAATTTCTGCACAGCTATCATCAACCAAACTGATGATATTATTAAAAGTATGTTGTGTGGTTGTATTTTTAAAGTTGATTTCGTTTTCAAGAACTGATAAGTTCATTTTTGCTGCACTCATCATTTGTCCGATACCATCGTGCAACTCTGCAGCAATACGTTTGCGTTCATTTTCTTCGGCCTCAATAATAGCTTTTGTAGCGATGGCTTGTTGTGCTACTATTTGTTGTTGCAAGGCAAGTTTATTTTGTAATCGCCTACGCCTGTACCAAAAAATACCTGTTGAAATAATCAATAAACAAGCAATGGAAAGGGTTGTAATGAGGTAATTCTTTTTACTCAGTTCACTTTTTTGTAATTTAAGTTGTTGTTCTTTTTTTTCGAATTGGTATAATTTATCTAACTCAATAATTTTATTTTCTGAACTTTCGTTGATGATTTTGTCTTTGATGCTGTACCCTTTTTGCATCGCATCTAAAGCACTATCTGTTTTATTGAGTTGTTTGTAGATGTTACTTAAGGAGAGATAAGCAGCGTATTCACCTTGTTTGTAGCCCGATTCATTTGCATATGCGATGGATGTTTTGAGGTACTGAATGGCAATGGTTGGCTGTTTGTTCATTTCATACAAACTACCGAGGTTTAAGTAGGTATCAGACATTTGTTTTTTGTTACCAAAGCTTGAATCGATGGTAATACATTTTTGAAAGTATATTTTCGCTTTAGCGGCATCGCCACTGTACATGTAGCAGTTCGCCATATTATCGTAAACACTACTTTTAAAAAATATGATATTAAAGCTGTCGCATATAGCAAGGGCTTTATCATCAATAGCCAAAGCTTTTGCATAGTTGCCTTGCATACCATACATATTGGCAAGTGTATGCAAACTAGATACCTCAATATTTTTATCAATTTTTGGGGTAGATAGAATTTCATTCAAAATTTTTTCAGCATTTTTTAAATCATTTTTTTGCTGATAAATTTGCGCCATTACCAGTTTAGCTTTATTAATACCATCTTGATTTTTTATTGTTTCATACTTTTTTATGGCAGCGTATAATTTATTAAAGGCGCTATCAAATGCGCCATAATTTTCATCAATAGTGGCAAAATTTAAAAGCGATGCAGCCATCAATGAATCGTTTTGTAATTGTTGTGCAATGGCCATTGCTTTTTTACAGTAATCTTCTGATAATTTATAGTTTGCTTTTTTATTATGGGCTAATGCCAAGCATAAGTTAGCCAATGATTCGCCGTATAAATAATTTATTTGGTGGGCTTTTAATACATTAGGTTCTCCTAATTTAATAGCGCTATCAGGGTTTGATATTCTGAGTTCGTAAACAATTTTATTTGTTATGCTAACAGTTGCTTTAGGTTGCGATGTTTTACTTAGTGCTATTTTTAGCGCATCTAATTTATTAGGCTGAGCAATGGCTGTACCACTGTATATTAATATCACCCATAAGCATATATTTTTTGGGATCATAGCACCGTCTGTATAAATAAAATTAAATCAGGTCTTTCAACACATCAGCCATCGTAAATATACCTTTTTTATTATATACAAATTCTGCCGCTGTAAGTGCACCTGTTGCAAACCCTTGTCTGCTATGGGCTGTATGAATAATTTCAATATCATCAATACTTGATTGGTATTTTACAAAGTGCGTACCTGGGGCAGGGTCAATACGTTTTGCTACCATGGCAATTTCATTTGGTTGAGGCGTTTCATTCAGTGTCCAACTGTGTTTGTCAGTTCTGTTGGCTATAATTTGCTGGGCTAAACTTATGGCTGTACCGCTTGGTGCATCTTTTTTATGGGTATGATGCACTTCTTCAATACTTACTTGGTATTGATGTTGCTTCGCCATAAGTGCAGCTAATTTTTTATTGATTTCAAAAAATATATTCACCCCAATACTAAAGTTGCTGGCATATAAAAGTGAGCCTTGTTTATTGGTACAATATGCTTTTACAGCCTCTTCACTAGCTACCCAACCTGTACTACCACATACTACCGGCAAACCAGCATCAATGCAGGTTTTGATGTTTGCAACAGCACTCTCGGGGTTGGTAAATTCTATGGCTACGTCGCATTGCTGTAAGTTAGTGGCTGTAAGGTCAGCAGCATTATCAATTGTAATTTTTAACACAATTTCATGACCTTTGGCAATGGCTAATGTTTCAATGGCTTGCCCCATTTTACCATAACCTATTAAAGCGATTTTTAATTTTTGTTGCGACATGTAGCTCTTTTTTTCAAAGATAATACTAACGCATTAATGCAAATGAATGTTGAGAGGGGTAGTACGGGTTATTTGCTAATTTTATTTTCTTTTACCAATGTGCATTACTAAACTTAAGCCATTTGTTTGGGCTAAGGGGCTGTAGCCGGGCTTAATTTGTAAGCTAATATCGTCACTCACGTCAAAAGTTTTTAGGTTGGCATCTACTGCGGCATCAGCAACATTGAGCCCCCAAAAAATAATAAAAAATAATACGGAGTAATCAACATTTTGGCGAACTTGGTTACGGAAAACCCTTATTCTATCAGGCTGGTTAAGAACAGTATAATAAGGTTCTTTAATTTGATTATCGTTTGTAGGGTCACCATCAGTCGCTAAAATAAAAGCCTGCTTGGCTTCTCTATATTGTTTGAGGTTACGGGTAAATAAATAACCAGTTGTACCTAAGGCACCGTATACTAAAGGTATTTTCCAATATTTTTTATTGGTGAATTGGCCCCAGCCTGGTAATATAGCCGAACGACGTATGGCTATAGCAGGGTTGTATTTTTTTTGTGTACTATCTTTTTTTGTAACGAGTTTATAGGTTTTAAACGCCAGTGAATCATCAGCTACCGCATTAATTGTTTGAGCGTTGAGCCCTTGGCCAAACACTATAAAAAGTAATACCATCAAAAACCATTTTGTACAATGCATTAACTCACTTTAATATTCAACTTATCCAGTAGGCCATTGAGTTCTTCTAATGAATAATATTCAAACGAAATACTGCCATACCCTTTTTTGTTATGTACCAACGATACTTTGGTAGCATAGGTTGATGCTAAATTATCTTCAATTTTTTTAAATGCTGGTGGTAAACCCGTTTTTACAGTATTTTTAACAGCTGCAGTACTGTTGCTGTATATTTTACGTACTAAATCTTCTGTTTGTCTAACGGATAATTGTTTACTTTTAATTTCATTGAAAATGAATAATTGTTTATCAACAACATCAACATTAATAAGTGCCCTTGCATGGCCCATGCTAATTACGCCATTACGAACGGCCACTTGAATATCTGGTGGTAGTTTTAATAAACGAATATAGTTGGTAACGGTACTACGCTCTTTACCCATACGCTCTGCCACTTTTTCTTGCGTATAATCTAAATCATCCATCAATCGCTTATATGAAAGTGCAACTTCAATAGCATTTAAGTTTTCTCTTTGTAAGTTTTCGAGCAATGCTAACTCTAATAATTGGCTGCTCGTTACTTCTCTCACATATACAGGAACATCTTTTAAGCCAGCTATTTTTGAGGCTCTGTAACGACGTTCACCTGCTACCAAACGAAATTTACCACCAGCAATGGGTGATACTGTAAGCGGTTGTATTATGTTATGAATTTTAATAGAAGCGGCTAATTCATTTAAAGCAGTTTCATCAAAATCTTTACGAGGTTGATCAGGGTTAACTTCAATTAAATCAAGTGATACACGTTGGCTAGCCACTGTTTTTTCAGCTACCTCTTGTTTTAAATTACCGGCTGTATTTTTTAAATCAGTATCAATATTTTGCAATAGGCTTCTGATACCTTTGCCCAATGCATCGTTCTTTTTTGATAAACTCATGGTGTATGTAATTAGCTAAGTTGCTTTTCTTCTTGTTTAATTTTAGTGAGGTTGTTTTTTTGCAAAATTTCTTTAGCTAGGTTTAGGTAGTTTACTGAACCTTTGCTATCAGCATCGTACAAAATAGCTGGTTTACCAAAGCTTGGCGCCTCACTTAATTTGGTGTTACGGTGAATAATGCTTTCAAAAACCATTTCATCAAAATGGCGCCTTACTTCGCTAACTACTTGGTTGCAGAGGCGTAAACGTCCATCGTACATGGTCATTAAAATACCTTCAATTTGTAATTCGGTATTTAAACGGTTTTGAACAATTTTTACCGTATTTAATAACTTGCCTAAACCTTCTAATGCAAAAAATTCTGTTTGTACGGGTACCACAACACTGTCAGATGCTACCAATGCATTCACCGTTATTAAACCTAGTGATGGTGAGCAGTCAATAATTATAAAATCGTACTGATCTCTCACCGCATCTAAAATATTTTTTAAAATACCCTCTCTGTTGGGGTAATTAATCATTTCAATTTCGGCTCCTACCAAATCAATGTGTGATGGTATTACATCAAGCGTTGCTAGCTCTGTTTTTAAAATAACATCAGTAGCAGTAGCTTCGTTCACCATACAATCGTATAGGCTTTTGGTGATATTCTGTAAATCAAAACCAACACCAGTGGTACTATTGGCTTGAGGATCGGCATCAACCAATAAAGTTTTGTACTCTAATATGGCAAAACTTGCCGCTAAATTAATAGCAGTAGTGGTTTTACCTACGCCGCCTTTTTGATTTGCTATTCCTATGATTCTTGCCATTGCGTTGTACGCTGTTTATTTATGATTTGCAGAAAATTATCGTCAAATGTAAACTTATGAGGATAATTTTGCAAACTTCGTTAATTATTGGCTATTTGTTGCTAAAAGATGTTGAATTATTATTAAAAACGGTACCTAGTTAACAAGTTGATACAAGGGTTGATTTTAATAGTTAATTATAGCGATAACTGTTTGGATGTTATGCATATTTGGCAGCTGAACAATGAAATATTGCTCAATGGCTGCCGGATAGCAGCGAAAAGCCCGGTGAAGCCATGTGTTTAGCCCTGTGCCGAACTTGTAGCGAATAGCCGGAACTAATGCTGAAGAACGATTAATTGCTGAAAGCCCCAAACAATAAAAAATTGAATAAATATATGATTACGATTATTGTAGGTACGAATAGGAAGGGAAGTAATTCCAAAAAAATTGCATTGATTTACCATCAATTACTAACCGAGGTTGGAGTTGAAAGCAAGGTATTATCGCTTGATGAGCACTTGGTTTATGAAAAAAATGACGCTTTTACCTCTATGGAAGCCACTTTTTTAAAACCAGCAGAACGGTTTATTTTTATAGTGCCAGAGTACAATGGCTCGTACCCAGGTATTTTAAAATTAATGATTGATAATAGTGATGTATACAATGTTTGGAGCAGCAAAAAAGCTTTGCTTACAGGTGTGAGCACAGGCAGGGCAGGTAATTTACGTGGGTTAGAGCATTTTACGGGTGCTTTGTTGCATTTAAAAATGAATGTACATTACAACCGTTTACCATTAAGTGTAGTGCATACTATGCTTGATGAAAATGGTGCACTTACACACGAGCCCACATTAAACACTATTAAAGCTCAAATAAATGAGTTTTTAGCTTATTAAAAGGTACAATTTTATGCGTTCACCACTAGGTATTTTTATTTTTTTGGGTTTGATGTTGTTGTTAGATACGTATGTTTTTCAGGCAGTAAAAACAGTATCACAACAAGCATCGCCCAAAACTAAATTAATTATTTACAGTATTTACTGGGGTATTACAGCGTTAGCTGTAATTGGGTACTTATTATTTATGTATACTGACCAACAGTTTTTAGGCAAAAAAGTACGTACTTATTTATTTGCTACAATATTGGGTTTGTTTATTGCTAAACTTACAGGGTTGGTATTTTTTTTAGTAGATGATTTGCGCCGAGGGATACAATTTGTGGTAGGTAAATTGTTTTTTAATAAAACAGATATTGATGGCATGAGCGGCGATGGTATTACCCGTTCAGCCTTTTTGAGTTGGCTAGGCATTGCTGTAGGTGGTACTTTATTTGGTAGCTTGTTATATGGTTTTAGCAACCAATACCGTTATCAAATTAAAAAAGTGCAATTGGCATTTGATAACCTGCCCAAAGCGTTTAAGGGGCTCAAAATTGTACACATTAGTGATATTCATAGTGGCAGCTTTATGGACAAAAAAGCCGTAATGCATGGGGTTGATTTGATTAATGAACAAGGGGCAGATTTGATTTTGTTTACAGGTGATTTGGTGAACGATAAGGCTACTGAAATGGCTAACTACATCGATGTTTTTAATCAACTAAAAGCACCCATGGGCGTATACTCCACTTTAGGCAACCACGATTATGGAGACTATGTAGCTTGGCCTATTGAAGGTATAAGTAAAGAACAAAATTTGGATAACCTTAAAAAAGTACATGCTCAACTTGGTTGGACATTGCTCATGAACGAACATGTAGTTTTTGAAAAAGAAGGTGAAAAAATAGCGTTGTTGGGTATTGAAAACTGGAGCGCCAAAGCTAGGTTTCCTAAACATGGTCGCATGGATTTAGCTCATGGTGGTACAGAAAAATATCCATTTAAAATATTAATGAGCCACGACCCAAGCCATTGGGATGCTCAAGTAAAGCCCGAATACCCTGATGTTGATTTGATGTTGAGCGGCCATACACATGGTATGCAGTTTGGCGTAGAGTTACCGTTTTTTAAATGGAGCCCTGTACAATATATGTACCCACAGTGGGCAGGTTTGTATGAAGCTGGTAAACAAAAATTATATGTAAACCGTGGTTTTGGTTTTATTGGTTACCCGGGCAGGGTAGGTGAATTACCAGAAATTACGGTAATAGAATTAGTATAAAAAAGCGCTCCATTTGGGGCGCTTTTTTGTACATAATAATTTATATAAAACCTTCTTTAATGGCTATTTTTACCAAGCCAGCTGTATTTTTTACGTTTAACTTTTGTAGTAAATTATTTCGATGGTTTTCTACCGTACGCAGGCTTAAAAATAATTTACCTGCAATTTCACTATTGGTATGTTCTTCAGTAATTAATTTTAAAATTTCTTTTTCTCTACGGGTAATAAGTTGTTTGCTATTCATACCAGATAGGCTGTTAAGCAGTTGAATTTTAAATTCTTCTTGTAAGTATTGTTCACCTTTGCTTACAGTTTCAATAGCTTTTATTAATACTTCCGGACTCACATCTTTTAATAAATAACCCAAGCAGCCTTTTTGCAGCATTTGTTTCATTTGCGCTAGTACATCAACATTGGTTAATGCAATCATTTTTACCTGTGGGTATTTTTTAGAGATGATACCGGCAAGTTCAATGCCTGATTTGTTGGGCATATGTATATCAAGCAACAGCACATGTGGCTGCGACTTTTCAAGTGATTCTAACAATACATCACCATTGGTAAACACATCAACTATGTCAATATGTGGCGCATCAGCCAATATTTTTTGTAATCCGTTTAAAATGATTACTTGGTCGTCAATAATTGTTACTTTAATCATTATCTATCAATTTTTTCTTGTAAAGCTTCAAACTCTAGGTAAATACTAGTACCAGTTTCGTTAGAGCTTTGTATGTCAATTTTTCCTCCCAAATCAGATACCCTTTCTTTGGTATTTTTTAAACCCATACTTAGGGTTTTTTCAAAAGCATCTGGTGGTAAGCCAATGCCATCATCTTCAACGGTTATGTTAATTGTTCCATCGTTTTCAAAATTTAGTTGCACCAATGCATTTTTTGCTTGCGCATGTTTTATAATATTATGTACCAACTCTTGAATAATTCTATAAATAGGTAAATCAAAAGCACTTGAAATATTACTACGATCACCAATTGATTGAAAGGTAATATTGGTGGCACTTTTGCTCATCATTTTTTCGCAAAACGCTTGAACAGCACTAGCCAAACCTTGTGTTAACAATACTTCTGGCATTAGGTTGTAAGCAGCTTTTCGTAATTCAACAGTGGCCTCTTCTAATAATTTTACACCATCATTAAAGTCTGCATTTTCATCAACTACACTTTGTTTTTTTGCTAATTCAAAATTCATTCTTGCAACAGATAGTAATCCACCAATGCCATCATGCAGTTCTCTTCCAATTCTGGTTCTTTCTTTTTCTTCGCCTGTTATACTTGCTTTTAAGCGTTCTATTTTTATTTTTTGTTGTAAGTTTTCAATTCTTTCATCTTGTAACTTCTGTTTACTAATATTTTTTTTACGCCAAAGGGCAAAAATGATAAAACCGCTTAATGCAAATACCGATATACCAATTATTAGCGAATTTTTATAGCGTACTTTACTGTTGATTTCTGATAAAGCTAATTTTTGTAATACCAATTCTTTATCTTTTTCAGCCATTCTGTTTTTTATTTCTAAACGACTGATAATATCTACTTTATCTTTTTTAGTAATACTGTCGTATAATTTTGAATAAATATTTTTATACTCTAAGGCTTTGCTGAAGTTACCCATGGCTTGGTAGCTTGATGCATAAATATCGTACGATTCAACCACTTCGTTTCTAAAATGTAACCCTGTTGATTTGAGGTCAATAAGGGCTTTGTCAAGTAAAGCAATGGTTGCAGGATATTCCTTTTTTTGATAGTATGCTTTGGCAGTGAGCAAATCAATTAAGCTAATATAAAAAGCTAGGTATTGTGTATTTTGTGGGTTGCTTCCAATGGCTTTAATTTGGTTGATAAATTTGAGTGCCTCGTTTGGTTTTGTTTCTTGTAAATAAGTATCGGCAATGTTAAAAAGGGTTGATACTTTTCTTGTAATACTTAATTTTTTGAGGGCTGTTCTTCTTATTAAATATTCATTATAAAATAAACGGGCACTGTCGTATTGCTTTAGTCCATGATGGTAAGCACCTTGTAAAAACAAAAAGCTACTTTTAGCATCAGCAGTATCTTTTAATTTATTGGCATACATTTTTGCTTTATCTAAAAAGCGGTTGACTGTTTTTTTGTACTCTTCATTTATAACATTTCCATAATCAAGGTTTACCCAAAAAATAGTGAGTTTGGTAAACATTCTTACAGCAAATTCAGCGTTCGGAAAAGTACCAGCATCCATTTCGGCATCAAGCAAATAATAGTAGTATGCTGATGAATCTTTTATACCTTGTTCATCATATGCTTCGGCTAATAATAAATGCGTATCAGCAATGGCTTCAACATTGTTATTACTATTATCAAAATTTTGCAAAGCTTCGTAAGCGTATGCAATTGATTTACCAATATTGTTTCCAAAATACCATCTACCTAAGCTTAACGATGCTAATGCAATGCCATTTTTATATTGGGCTGTTTTACTTTGGTTGTAAGCACTTTGTAAATAGGGTAATGCTTTCTCTGGTAGTTGCTCAGCTAATTGTATACCCTTGTTTAAAGTGGTTTTAATGTTATTGGTATCATTTGAAAAATTGTTTTGTGCCTTTACTACAATTTGAAAGTTTAATAACAACACACAACATAATAACTGGTATTTAAAATAGATGATAATTTTAATAGATTGCTTTAGCATTGTTAAACAAATTAAATAGTGTAATATAAATGTACAACATGCTGCGAATTTGGGATTCAAAGAACTTTGCTATTACTTTTACAAGCTTTTAAAAAAGCAGCACTATTAAAACATAGGCTGCTTTTTTTTGGGGATTTTCAAAGTGAAACTAAAACTAAAACTAGAAAATATTATAACTCAGCAATACTTCATGGGCACCACTGCCACCATCAAAATTGCTAATGGGTGTTCTGTATATGTCATATGAATAACCAACAGATAATTTCTTTTTTATGTTAAGCCCTGCAGATAACATAAAACTTTGGCGAAGCTTATAGCCAACACCCCACCATAATAAATTATTAAACGTTACCCTTGCGCCACCTTGAAGTTCAATAGGTGCATTGGGTAAATAGGTAAGTAAAATATTGGGGGTGATGGTGGTGTTACCATCAACAGCCCAAGTATATCGGCTATGTAAATAATAATGACGGTATAAACGGGCTTCTTCACTACGTGTAATATTACCTTTATAATAATCAAGTTTTGATTGTACCAATTGTGTTACAGCAGCACCTATTTGAAAATTATTACGGCTATAAGCCATACCAAAACCAGCATCATATTTAAAACGATTATCTGATGTGCCAATGGCAGGGTCAGTACCAATTGCATCCGTTAAACTTGCTCTATCTAAACTGTATTGTAACAAACGAGTTTCAATACCTAATGAAAATATGCCACCATCATTAAATTGAATATGTTTTGCTAATGATATATCTAAACCTGTTCTTGATGTTGGTCCGGTTTTATCATTATACACATACCCCGTAATACCAATTTTTTGTTTATCTAATTTAAAACTTCCAAAAGCGGTGATGGTTTGGGGGCTGCCACTTATACCACTCCATTGCGAACGATAGGTTGCACCAATTGTTGCTTTAGTTGAAGCATTTTCAAAAATGCCCGCTGCTGCAGGATTGTGTATAATACTTTGAACTTCGTATAGTGAAGAAGATTGTAATTGTTGTGCTTTTACAGCAGCATTACTCATGAGTAATGCTGCTGTGATATAAATGTATTTTTTCATTTGTTTATGGTTAAAAGTTTATCTTAAAATGGTAACATCACCTTTTGCAAATTGTGTTCTACCATCAATGAGTTTATATTCAATTACATAATAGTAAGTACCATCGGCCACCGGTTTACTTTGGTAAGTACCGTTCCAATCGTTTTGATAATTTTGGTTACTGTAAACGCTGCTACCATAACGGTTAAATACATTAACGATCACTTGTTTAGTACATGTATTACCCGTTGTAACAATCCACTTATCATTAATACCATCACCATTTGGTGTAAAAGCTTTCATTACCTTTATACAGTTCGGCAATACGGTAACAGTTACATCATCAGCGCCAACACAACCATCAACACCATTTACGGTAAGTGTGTAAACTGTTGTAGTTTTTGGCGAAGCAATAGGTGATAATGTATTAACATCTGACAGTCCATTTGAAGGTGACCATACATAATTTGCAATAGGTGATAAGTTACTTGGAATAACATTACCCAATAATTGTACACTACCTCCTTCAACAATTGTTTGATCGTTACCTGCTAAGGCAATTGGTTTTGGTTTGATGCTAATAGCAACGGTTTGTGTTTTTACACATCCATTTAAAGTAGCAGTAACAGCATAGTTTTGGCTATTACTTATGGTTGCCGTTGGGTTGCTAATATTGGCATTAGATAATCCAATAGCTGGGCTCCAGCTGTAAGTTGTAGCGGCACTTGTTGCAGTTAATTGTACAGGAATATTAGCACAAACAGCAGTACTGGTTGGTGCCACACTTAATGTTAAATTGTCAGTAAAACCAACGGTAATTTGTTTGGTTTGAATTCCACAGAAAGCATCCTTTATGGTAATTGTTTTTACACCTTGTGTTAAACCATTAAATGTGTTCGATGTTTGAAAGTTTACACCATCAATGCTATAAGTGTATGGAGCTAAGCCACCTGTTGTATTTAATGTAATACTACCACCATTAGGGTTAGTACAAGTAGCATTGGTAACAGTTTCTGTTGCATTCACATTAATGTTGGCAGGGTTACCATATTCCATTATAGAGCCATTAGCAGTAGGGGCAGCAAAGCCACTTACAAATAATTTTCTATTTGCAAATGGTATAGCAGCAGGTACTCGTTTTGGTGCAAAGGCCATTGTTTCAAATAAACTATTGGTTGGTGCAATATCCATTTCCCAGGTTGCACCACCATTGGTAGTTTTGAATAACGAACTACCACAAGTTACATAACCATTGTTAGCATCATGCATGCGTAAACCTATAACATTACCCACAGGGAAAATGGTTGATATGTTCCCACTAATATCTGTCCAAGTAGTACCTGCGTCTGTTGATTTATATATTCTTTTAATTCCAACATTTGTAAACATATTACCTACTACAAAAACAGTATTCGCATCTAAAGCCTCTACTTCTGTATAGTTAATAAAAGCATTAGGAAAACCTGTTGGGCCTTCATTTAAAGCAGGGAAAGGGTTTACGCTTGTCCAGGTTACGCCGCCATCTAAAGTTCTGTATACTGCATTACGGCTACCTACAGCAAAGCCTACTAGTCTGCTTCCAAATGAAATTTTTGACAAACGAGGTGCTGTACTGCCAACAGGAAAACCAGCATATACTTGCCAAGTAGCGCCGCCATTAATAGATCTAAATACATTTGATGTAGTTGATGTAGTTGGTACGGTAAACTGCGTATTGGCTACAACCCAAACACTATCATTACCTACGGCATCAACATCAAACATTTGAAAATTGAAATTACTATATGCAGGATCAAGTGTGGTGCCTTTATCTGTAGAAACATATACTACACCGTTGCTCACTGCAAAGTATGATTTGTTGATGTTAGGATATGCAACACCACCAATTGAATAATTGGATGCTGCAAAATCAGGTCGTGATTTATCAAGCCAGTTTTTACCGCCATCTTCTGTAACACTTATACTTGCACCACCTGTTAACATACCATTGTTACAATCAGCAAATTCTGCATCAGTATGTGTTGCCACAAGTGGAATAGCTTTATATAATGTACTGTAACTGCCGCCGGGTAATGAGTCAGCAATTACACCATTAATGCCTGCACCTAAAAACCTACCATTTGGAGCAAAATCAATAGCGTAAACAGTGCCTTGGCTAAAACTAAAACCTGTAGGTAAATTTCTTTCTTCTATCCAATTTCTTCCAGTATCTATTGAAGTCCACATACGATTTGTTGGTGCAAAAGCACTTGAACCTGAAGTAGCAAATAATTTTCCGTTAGCAGCTCTTTTTATCATGTAAGGGTTAGATGCTAACAAAACTTGTGTGGCAGGTATTGGAGTACCTGCATTTGGCCCAGCGGTTGGTGGAAAAGGAAAATTTAAAAGTTCATATTTACCTCTTTCAAATGTACCAGGATAATTTGCAATAGCTGTACTATCGTTTTTGCCTGCTCTTATTTTTACAACAATATTATTATTGGCTGACATAATAACAATGGTGCTATCATTAATAATATTCATTGCTCTGTAAGATTGCGTTTGCGGCGTAATATTTCCATACAAGGTTGTACAAGTAACCGTATTGGTATTTATACCTGTATAACCAAGGCGCTCTTTACTTAAAGAGTAATCAGTAAGCTGGCCACTACTGAATTTCCATACAAGTGATGCATTTTGCGACCCTGTAGAAGTGGTTGTTGTGTTGGGTAAACAAGTAGTAGCATTTGCAGAAGTTAAACGAGGAAATAAACTTGTGCCAGTACCAACAATATAACCAGTACTATCATTTGCAAATTCAATACGTAAAATTTCTTTGTCTTTTGCAGTTACCGTTTCATTTATACGTGGTAAGTTCGGATTATTTATATAGCCAATTGCAGTTTTACCACCTGTTGGTGCATTGATTGAATCCCATGTGGCACCACCATTTAAAGTAAAATATAATTTTGGTAACGAGTCAGGTGTGTTATGCTGGCCGCCAATATAACCTTTGTTTTCGTTTAAAAACCATGTAGTATTAATGTTTCTACCTCTATCATACAAAGGCGTTTTTACTAAGTTCCATGTTGCACCACCATCTACTGTTTTAGCCATACAACCACCGGTACCTACAACATAAGCAATATTAGCACTTACATAGTGAACATCAAATAAAGTTGCTTTTGTTACTAACCCAGCAGGTGTAGTATATGTAAATACACCGTAGGTCCAGTTTCTTCCACCATCGGTACTTTTAGCAATGCCACCATCAGCACCTACTGCTAATACATTGTTGTTGTCTAAATAGTCAATGTCAAAAACAGTAAACCCAAACTGTTTCGGGTTACTAAATTTCCAAGTAGTATTGTTGTATTGGCCTTGTGCAGTTGCTTTATTAAAACAGCCCAATACAATGAACAACAAACCAAATACAAGCTTTGTAAAATGTTGTTTTGTAAAACTTTTTTTCATTTTTAAAATTGTTTAAAGTAAAATATGCTTTGGGGTGAAACCAATTTTAAATCGACTTAATCGGCTTAAAATATACACAATGAAGGTAAATTTTTGCTTGATTTTTAATGTCAGTATAAACGCTCATTTTTAAAAATGGGTGTTTATACTCAATTTTAAATTTGTGCTTAAAATACAGTGTGGTATTGGGTTTTAGGATAATAATATGTGCTATTTTGTGTAAATATTGTAATGGTTTTGTAGTGGATGACGCTTACAATTTTCGACTCAATTAATTCACATATATGCGTAGTATTTTATTTAGTATTTTTTTGTTATTTGTTGGTGTTGTTAGTACAGCCCAAAACAAATCAAACAGGGGCAAAGAGTTTTGGTTGGGGTATGGTAACAATTATAAGTTTATGTATGAAACGCCCATTAATGACCAAGAGTTAGCACTGTATATTAGTACTGAATTAGCAGCTACCGTAACTGTAACTATTAATGGCACTGCATATGCTCAAACATTAACTATTCCTGCTAATACTGTTAATGCAACTATTTTGATTCCCAAAACAGGCCCAAACGACGCTAGGGTATTAACCGATGGTTTCTCTAATAAAGGCATTCATATTGTAAGTGATGTGCCAGTGGCAGTATATGCACATGTGTACGGCCCATTGGTTTCTGGAGCAACAATGTTAATGCCGGTTGATACTTATGGCTACACATATTATTCTATTAACTATTACCAAACAACTTCTCAGAGTAGTCCCGATGGCTGGTATTCGTGGGCTTATGTTATTGCATCAGAAGATAATACAAGAGTGGAAATAACCCCATCAGATACTACAAAAAATGGCTGGCTACCCGGCCAAACTTATACCGTTAATTTAAACAAGGGTGAGATGTACCATATTTTTGGTAAAGCTATTTTTGATGGTAATGCAGCAAATGCAAGTAAAGATATGACTGGTTCAAAATTTGTTTCTGTTATAGGGGCAGATGGTAATTGCCACCCTATGGCTGTATTCTCTGGCTCAAGTGGCATAAGACTTTGCAGGGGCGATGGTGGTGAGTATATGCACCAACAAGTATTTCCTTCACAAGCTTGGGGTACTCGTTATTTAACCTATCACACCATCAACAATACCAATACCGATATATTGGAAACCAATAGAAATTATTACAGAGTTTGTGTGCTAGACCCTACTACTGTGGTTAAAAAAAATGGAGTTACCATGACAGGGCTCATTCGTAATTTTTATTACGAGTATTTAGATTCAACTGGCGGTGATTATATAACTGCCGATAAACCCATTATGGTAGCACAGTACATGCCTAACAAAAACCAATGTTGGAACTTCCCTACAACCAACCCATCGCCGCCTTCTTATGGCGATCCTGAAATGTTTTACTTGAGCCCAATTGAGCAAGGACAAAAATCTGTATTATTTTATGTGAGTAGAAAATCAACGATTGATTATGTGTATGCTAACATCCATTTTCCTACCAACGCACAAAGTTCTTTATTGGTTGATGGTGCTGCTGTACCTGCATCACAAATAATTCCTCATCCTAATTTACCCAGCTATTCAGTGGCATTGGTGAGGTTTATAGGGCCTGCTGCACAACACCGTATTACTTGCGATTCAACATTTAATGCTACCGTGTATGGCTTAGGTAATTATGAAAGTTACGGCTACAATGTGGGTACGCTCATCAATAATCTAAATAATTACAGCGCCATTGCTAATACTAATAATACCAACGGATTGGTTGATACATTCACTTGCAGAAATACGCCCTTAAAACCAATCGTAAAATTGGCTTTTCCTGCAACAACTATAACTTGGAAATTGAGTCAAGTAACAGGTATTACGCCTAATACAGATGTTACTATTACTAACCCTGTTGCCATTGGTACAGAACTTATTAATGGTAGAACTTACTATGTATACGCTTTAGCACAAGATGTTTCCCTGGCAAATATTGGTATATTTAATGTACCTGTAACTTATACTGCAACTGTAATTCAAAATTGTAGCCAAACAGAATTTGCATCAGTAAAAATTGATGTTAGGCAAGGCCCAGTAGCTAATTTTACTTATCCGGCTACGCCATGTTTGCAAGATGCTATTACATTTACAGGAACCACCAATGCAGGTATTTTTAATATTACAGGGTATAATTGGTTGTTTGATGATAATACTACCACTAACACCGTAAATGCTGTAAAGCAATTTACAACAGATGGTAACCACCCTGTTCGTTACAGGGTTATAGCTGATAATGGATGTTTTGCTGATACAATAAAAACGGTTACTATTTTACCACAACCTATTGCAAAATTAGGCGTACAAGCTTTGTCATTTTGTAGTAGTGATTCTGCATATATTTCTGATACAAGTATTGTGGCAATGGGTAATATCACCAATTGGTACTACGACTTTAGTGATGGTACAACCTTAAACAGAAATAATGCTACACCTTTTTATCACCAATTTAATGCGCCAGGCACATACGAAATTAAATTAGTGGTAACAAGTACTTTAGGTTGTAAAAGTGATACAGCTCGAAAAACAATTAATGTATTATCATCTCCTAAATCAAAATTTGGATTTAGTGGAAATGTATGTGTTGGACAAGGGATTGTTTTTAGTGATAGCTCCTATACATTATCAAATAATATTACACAATGGGAGTGGAATTATGGTAATACAGTCGCTGAAGTGAAAACAAATTTTTTACCTTTTACATATAATTATACAAATGTTGGTAGTTATAATGTTTCGCTTGTAACTGTGGCAGCTAATGGTTGTAAAAGCGATACTTTTAAATTGCCAGTTGTGGTTACCAGTAAACCATCGGCTGCATTTACATTTACAGGTATTAAGTGTGCAGATAGTACAATCACCTTTACATCAAACCCACCATTTAACAGTAACACACCTACCAATTGGTATTGGAACTTTGGCGATAACCAAATCGCCAATATTACAACTACTAACCTTGCTACCCATAGTTATGCACCAAGTAACAATATTTTGGTTAAACATGTGGTAACCACCGGTGGGTGTGTAAGTGATACGGTCTCTAATACAATTTCAATTATAAATGCGAATCCTACAGCTAATTTTAGTATTAATAGCGATACCCTTTGTGAAAATAAACCTGTTTTATTTATAGGTACTGCAAGTGCTGATGTTAATTCATGGCAATGGAATTTTGGTAATGGAATAGGAAACAATATTCCGCCATTTACGAGGGTTTATAATACTGCAAATGATTATGCTGTTACATTAACTGTGAAAAATGCCGCTGGTTGCAGTATAACTTTACCTGCACAACAGCTTCGTATTGCTGTAGTTCCGAGAATAGATGCTGGTCCGGATATTTATTTGCCATTAGGAGCAAGTAAAGTAATTAATGCTACTATTAATAATGCCAATAATTACATTTATAGTTGGTCGCCAAATACATTTTTAAATGCGCCTAATATTTTGCAACCAACCACCAATGCAACCAACGAAATTTTGTATACTGTTAAAGCAATTGATGTGTCTAATAATTGTATTGGTATTGATTCTGTAAGGGTTAAACCTATTACCAATATTTATGTACCTAATGCATTTACACCCAATGCAGATGGTAAAAATGATACATGGAAAATTCCAGCGCTAGAAGGTTATCCTAATTGTTCAGTAATAATTTTTAACCGCTACGGACAAAAAATTTTCCAAGCCACAAAAGGGTATGCAAAGCCATGGGATGGCACTTTTAAAGGATTACAACAACCAATGGGTGCTTATGTTTATTTTATTGATCCTGGTGATAACACTACAAAGCCAATAAAAGGTACGGTAACCTTAATTCGTTAATATTTATTTTCCTTGAAAAACAAACAAAAAAGCCCCGTTTTAAAACAGGGCTTTTTATTTCAACTTTAATTATCTTCTTTCTCTTGGCGGACCGTATGTTCTTTTACGATCTCTATTACCACCTACGGGGTTGTTACCTCTGCCTTCATCTGTAGGGCGTTTAAAACCACCATCAGCCTCATTCATACGAATAGTACGGTTGTTATAACGCTTACCATCCAATGATTTTATCATTGTTGAAGCATTGGCATTATCAATTTCAACCCAAGTATTCATATCTCTCATATCTATTTTACCAAGCACTTCTTTTTTAAGATTGCTTTCGTCTAAAATAAATTGTAAAAAGCTGGCTTTATAAAAACCATCTTTAGTACCAAGGTTTACAAATAAACGTGTGTAGCCATTGTCTCTTCGGTTAAAACTGCTACGTTCTTTACGGCTGCTATCATCTTTTCTAATACCACCATCAAAACGTTCTCTGTTTCTACCACTATCTTTTGCATTTAAGTCCTCAGCATTTTCATAATATTTTAAGAAATGATCAAACTCAAGCGCTGCAACCCTTTGCAATACTTCTTCTTTTGAAACATCTGCAAATTTTTCCATTAAATCTGGTAAGTATGTTTCGTAATCGCCATGAGAAATATCTGTTTGAATTAATTTATCCATAAAATGGAAAAATTGTTTTCTACAAACATCTTTACCACTCGGTATATCCAACTTGTGGAATTGAGCGTTGGTCATTTTTTCTAAACTTCTAATTTTAAAAGTTTCACGGCTATGGCAAATTGATAAGCAAATACCTGTTTTACCAGCCCTACCTGTTCTACCACTTCTATGGGTGTACACTTCCATATCATCTGGTAACTCGTAATTAATTACGTGGGTAATACCATCTACATCAATACCTCTTGCAGCAACATCAGTAGCAATTAACAACTGTAAAGCTTTGGTACGAAAACGTGCCATAACTCTATCTCTTTGTTGTTGCGATAAATCGCCATGTAAGGCTTCAATTTCGTAACCTGATTTTGCTAAGCGTTCACATACATCTTGTGCATCTGCTTTAGTACGTGTGAAAATAATACCGTACATGCCAGGATTAAAATCAATTAAACGCTTTAAAGTTTCGTAACGAGAGTGTGCTGGTGCTACAAAAAATTGGTGATCAATATTAACGTTACCGCTGTTCTTTTTACCAACTGTAATTTCTTTAGGGCTCGTCATAAAGTTTTTAGAAATAGCCCTTACTTCAGCTGGCATTGTGGCTGAGAACAACCAAATACTTTCTCTATTAACGGTGTTTTTTAGCACAAAGTCAATGTCTTCTCTAAAGCCCATGTTTAACATTTCATCGGCCTCATCTAACACTACGTATTTTACTTTTTGTAAATCAATGGCTTTTCTTTCAATTAAATCAATTAAACGGCCTGGTGTTGCAACAACCACCTGCACACCTTTTTTTAGGTTGCGAATTTGCATTACAATAGAGGCGCCACCATATACCGCTTCAACAGCCATGCCTTTTGTATGCTTTCTAAAATCAGTTAAATCATTGGTTATTTGCAAACACAATTCTCTAGTAGGGCATACAATTAATGCTTGCGGATATTTTTCTGCTGGGTCAATTAAGTGTAACAACGGCAAACCGAAGGCGGCAGTTTTACCTGTACCTGTTTGTGCAAGGCCAACAAAATCTTGTGTACCTGAAATAAGCACAGGTATTGCTTGTTCTTGAATAGGAGTGGGTGCTGTAAAACCCAAATCAGTTACAGCCTTTACGATGTTTTCGTTTAAGCCTAATGCTTCAAATGCATTCATGTTTATTATTTGTTTAAATGAAGACCCTATACTTAGTGCTTCTTATACGTACTTATTCAGTATTTAATACTTGTAATAGCCAGCAATACCTATATGGTCAAAAAAAATTTTGATGATCACATATTATGCTTCTGGCCGTTGTGTGTGGAGAAAATGTTTGTCCTTATAGGTATTCATTAAATGTTACCTGCTTTCAACAGCATCTGAGCATGTCATGTAATTCTCAGAAATTATAAAATCGCCGCAAATGTAAGGGTTTTATTTTACACCAACGCAATTATTTATAAAATGAGGTATACTGTATGGAGTAAACTATCTTCTAAAATGTAATTATCTAATTTTTGTGAAACTATTATCTGTATTCCATTTCACAATACTACTGGGTGTTGCAGGCGTATTATCGTGTTGCCTGTGTTGCACAATATAATCAACACCTAATTTAATTTCATTACTTATCATATTAAAAAAGGGTGCTGTTGCTTCACCAGAAATATTGGCAGATGTTGAAACTATTGGGCCACCAAAAGCATTAATCATGGCAATACAAAAGGGATCTTTTACAATTCTTATTGCTATGGTACCATCTTCATTTATTAAGTTAGGCGCTAGGTTTTTTGCATTAGGGTAGATGATGGTAAGTGGGTTATTTGTTTGTGCCATTAATTGTAACACAGCATCGTTGGGCTTTTGGGCATATGAAGCAATTTCAGTATGATGTGCTAGCAAAATAATCATACTCTTTTTTTCATCTCTTTTTTTAAGTGCATAAATATTAGCAACAGCCTCACTATTTTTTGCATCGCACCCAATGCCCCAAATGGTATCAGTTGGGTAAAGTATGGTTTGGCCTTGTTGTAAGGCTGCTACACATAATGGTATATCGTTGGTAAAATTCATATTAATGCGTTTTGAACAGCAGTGCCTATGGTAACTTCATTTAGCATAGTAAGGCACTTTGGTTCGGTATAAAATTTACAAATGTTTTTAGTGCATGGCTCACATAGTAATTGGTTCAACCTAATTACAAAAGTATGTTCGTTGTTAAATGGAGCAGTATTTTGTTCGTTACCTGCACCAAATAATACCACAGTGTTTTTACCCAAGGCATTGCTGATGTGTGCTGGTCCACTATCGGTACTTAATACTGCTTTACTTTGAGCAAATAATTGAATCAATTCAGGTAAAGATGTTGCGCCTGCTACATTTTTAACGTTGGTAGTATTGTGTAATTGTTGAAATACAGTATCAACAAACGGCTTTTCTTTTGGGCTACCAATTAAAACAATAGGGTTGCTAATATTTTTACTGATATAATTAATAATGCTCACTGCTTTTGAAACGGGCAACCTCCGAGAGCTGGCTTCACTATTAATATTGATGATGAGGGTGTTATTTGATGTTGCAACATCAGCCTTTAATGATACTTTTACTGCATCGAAACTGGTTTGTGTAAATTGTTCTAGCAAATGAACATATTCTAATACCCTGTGTACTTGTTTTTTTTTGAGATAGGTGTGGTTAAAGAAAATGCTATGTAAACTTTTTTTAAAACCAATACTTTTTTTTGCCCCAATGAAATAAGCCATAATAGCTGCTGAAAGTGAATCAGGTAAACAAAACAACAAATCATACTGTTGTTGTTTTGTTATTTGCCTTGCAAAACGGATAACGCCTAATGTGCCTTTGTAATCCTCTTTACTAAAAATATAACGTTGTCCATTTGTAGGAAAATAATCTAACAAAAAATCAATACCTTTTTTGGCAATACAATCAATTTGTGCTTGTGGATATTGTTGTTGCACAGCATTTACAAATGCAGTGGCCATTACCATATCGCCGAGCCAGTTGGGTAAGCGTATTAATATTTTCTTTATTTCACTCATTCATTTTCTTTTTGCGCCGCTTCAATAAAAGTTGATTTATGTAATGCCGATGCAATGTGCGACGCCACTGAAGTTGCTCGAAGCGGTTATGCTGGGTTCCAAAAAATTATGGCAAAAGTCCACCTTTTTATTTAGTAATTTTACAAAAAAATAAAACATTTCATGCAAAATTTAATTGCAGCCGCTTGGGCTGATAGAGCGTTGTTAGCTGATGAAACTTATAAAGATGCCGTAAGAGCCGTAATTGAACAAGTTGATAAAGGGCAATTGCGTACGGCCGAACCTGTGGCCGATGGTTGGCAAGTTAATGAGTGGGTAAAGCAAGCTATTTTAATGTACTTCGGTATTCAACAAATGGAAACGTATACGTTACCTCCTTTTGAGTTTTATGATAAAATGAAATTAAAAAGTGATTATAAAAGTTTAGGGGTACGTGCTGTACCACATGCAGTGGCACGTTATGGAGCTTACTTGGCTAAAAATGTTGTATTGATGCCATCGTACGTAAATATTGGTGCTTATGTTGATGAAGGTACTATGGTTGATACTTGGGCAACAGTTGGTAGTTGTGCACAAATTGGTAAAAATGTACACTTGAGTGGCGGTGTTGGTATTGGCGGTGTATTGGAGCCTTTGCAAGCTAGCCCAGTAATTATTGAAGATGGTTGTTTTATAGGCAGCCGTTGTATAGTTGTAGAAGGAGTGAGGGTACAAAAAGAAGCCGTATTGGGTGCTAATGTTGTGCTTACACAATCAACCAAAATAATTGATGTAACGGGTGTTGAGCCAATTGAAACCAAAGGTTTGGTGCCAGAACGTAGTGTTGTAATACCGGGTAGTTATACCAAAAGTTTTGCCGCCGGCGATTACCAAGTGCCTTGTGCATTAATTATTGGTAAACGTAAACCTAGTACAGATTTAAAAACAAGTTTAAACGATGCGTTGAGAGATTTTAACGTAGCTGTATAGTTTTTTTATTTTTATGGAGAAGCCATCGGTAATAATGATGCCGATGGCTTTTTTATAATTTATTGAGTTGTGCTTGCATACGCTTTACCCTGTCTTCTAATTTTTCTGATGTCATGGTTTCTCTAATGCTATCTACTTTTAAAGGAAAACAAAAAGGTGTTAAAGCTGTGGGATAAGTAATAACGATATCGCCTTGCTGAATACGTTGCAGCATATTGCGTAAACGAGGTTCATCCATTTGTTGGCTCATTACTTCGTTATAGGCTTGTCTTAACAATAAGCTGTTAGGTTCATATTCACTTAGTACATTAAAAATTAAGCTGGCAGATGATTGTAAGTGTTTTTGTTTTACAAATTCGCCAGGCATGCCTTGAAAAATAAGTCCACCAATTACGGCAATATCTCTAAATTTTCGCCGAGCCATTTCACTAGCGTTTACACTTTTTTGAATATCAGCGTAAAGATTTACATCACTAAACAATTCGTATACATTACTATCGTCAATAGGTATAGGTTGGTCGCTGAGTAGTTCAAAGCCATAATCATTCATGGCGAAAGAAAATGTAATGGGCGTTATTTTACTTAACCGGTAAGCTAATAAAGCAGCCATTGCTTCATGTACCAAGCGGCCTTCAAAAGGGTAAACAAATAAATGAAATCCATCTTTGGTTTCAATATGTTCAATGAGTAATTGATTTTGATGGGGTATGGCTGAAAGTTGTTGTTGTAAATCAAACAATGGTTTTAGTGCGGTAAGTTCAATTGATTGTTGTGCTTTAGCATTTTGAGCAGTTGCATCATCTAACTTTTTACGTAGCATAAAACCAAGTGATGAGCTCAAAGGTAATCGGCCGCCATTCCAACTAGGTACAATTGATTTTTTGGCGTTGCTTCTTCTTACTTGAACGGTCATATCTTTAATCATCACCAATTCGAGGTTACTGCCAGCCAACGTGAACACATCACCAGGTTGTAGTTTTGAAATAAAGTACTCTTCAATTACCCCTAAATAGCCCCCGTGTAAAAGTTTTACTTTCAGCATAGCATCACTCACAATAGTGCCAATGTGCATGCGATGGCGCATGGCTATTTTTCGGCTAGTAATAACATACTTACCATCAATAATATTTACTTTTTTAAAATCATCATACTGCTGTAAGGCAATACCACCTACTGTTATGAATTGTAAAATTTGTTGCCATTCTTCAACGCTTAATTCATGGTAGCAAAAAGTACTTTTTACAATTTCATACATTTTTTCAGCATCAAAACCATCACCAATAGCTATGGTACATAAAAATTGAATTAGTACATCAAAACAAAGGGTAAGGGGTAGTTTACTTTCAATAATGTTATCATCAATGGCTTCTTTTAAAGCGGCTGCCTCTACTAATTCCAACGAGTGCGTTGGTAAAAAATATATAATACTAGTAGCATTGGGTTGGTGGCCGCTACGCCCTGCTCTTTGCAAAAACCTAGCTACGCCTTTTGGCGATCCTACTTGTACAACCGCTTCAACAGGCCTAAAATCAACACCTAAATCTAAGCTTGATGTTGATACCACTGCTTTTAATATGCCTTTATGCAAAGCATCTTCCACCCAATTTCTTAATTCTTTTTCAATACTGCCGTGGTGAAGTGCTATAATGCCAGCAAGTTCAGGTGCAATGTTGAGTAAGGTTTGGTACCACATCTCACTCATACCTCTAGTATTAATGAACAATAGTGTAGTAAGGTGTTCATTTAAAACGGGTAAAATTTTATCAGCCAGTTTTATGCCTAAATGCCCAGCCCATGGGTATTTTTCAATTTCATCTGGTATTATTGACACAATATCAAACTGCTTGCGAATGTTTGCTTTTATAATACACCCTTCTTGTTGTGTTGGTTGTAACAATACTTGTTTGGCTTCTTCTAAATTGCCTATGGTGGCTGATATTCCCCAAACGGTAATATTATTGTTGCGTTGTAAATGAATTATATGAGCCACAGCTAATTCAACCAAAATGCCTCGTTTACTTCCCAGTAATTCATGCCACTCATCAACAGCAATAATTTTTAAATGTTCAAAAATAGAAGAGGTATTTTTTTGAGCTAAAAACAAGTGTAAACTTTCAGGTGTAATAATCAATACCTCTGGTAATGATTTTTTCTGTTTTGCACGTTCACTTGTGGTAGTATCGCCATTACGTACGGCAATTTGCCATGGAATTTGCAATTCATTTACAACCGCATTCATGGCTTTTTCAATATCTGTAGCCAATGCTCTTAATGGGGTTACCCACAAAAGCTGTAAACCATTATTTTTTTTGGAGGTGTAATTGGTAGGGTGTGCATCAATAAATTGTATGATAGCACCTAAAAAAACAGCAAATGTTTTACCACAGCCGGTTGGCGCATTCACCAACCCTGATTGGTTGCGCTGTATTTGTTGCCAAGTTTTTGTTTGAAAATCAAAAGGTTGGATTTCTTTATCGTGAAACCATTTTTTTATTACATCAAAACCTTTAGAATTTATATCATCAATCTTAATTTCCACTTAAAGCTAAGATATAAACTAAATTCATTAGTAACAACATTATAACTGTTAATATGTTGCTTTTTATAGATTTCGCCACTTTTGAGTTTAATTAATCAAAATGTAATAATTTAGCTAAAAAATAATACAAAATGAGAAAAATTTACCAGTTGTTTCTAACTGTTTTGTTTTTGACACTTTTGCAATTTACTGTTAGCGCTCAAAAATCATTTTTTGTAGACGCTAAAGAAACCAATACAATGGTAAATAGTAAATCAAGAGTAATAAAACCTTCACAGTACAGAGTGCTTAATTTAGATAATGAAGGAATAAAATCTTTCTTATCAAGTTTACCACAAGAAAAAGATATAATCTACACAAGAAATCAAACGCCTGTTTTGGCAATACCAATGCCAGATGGTACTACAGCTACGTTCCATGTTTGGGAAAGTAGTATTCAAGAGCCAGCATTACAAGCTAAGTTCAGTGACATTAGAACATACGCAGGACAAGGTATTAGCGATCCGTATGCTACAATTAGGTTTGATTATACTCCTAGAGGGTTTCATGCACAAGTTTTAACTGTGAATGGAAAAGGAACGTATTACGTTGATCCGTACGCTATCGGTAATATCAATAATTACATTAGTTACTTCAGAACGGATCTAATTAAACCAAGAAACATGCAATGTGGTGTTTCAGATAATGAAGTGTTAGATATTGCACGTCCTTTTGACGGTAACAATGTTAATGCATTATGCCGTGGTACACAATTATATGCTTACAGGTTAGCAGTTGCATGTACTGGTGAATATGCTCAAGCGCCTGGTGTTGCGGCTGGTACAAACCCAGCCCTATTACATGCTGCAATTGTTACAACGGTTAATAGGGTAAATGGAGTGTACGAAAGTGATTTATCAATCAGATTAATTTTGATCGCAAACAACGCAACTGTAGAATTTTTAGATGCAGCAACAGATCCTTTCAATGGTAATAATAATGCTAACACCCTTATAAATGAAAGTCAAACAGTAATTGATGGCAATATTGGCCCATCAAATTATGATATTGGACACACATTTAGCACAGGTGGTGGCGGTTTAGCTCAATTAGGTTGTGTATGTGGTACAACTAAAGCAAGAGGTATCACAGGAAGTCCATCACCAACAGGAGATGCTTATGATATTGATTATGTAGCACACGAAGTTGGCCACCAATTTGGTGGTTCTCATACTTTTAACAGTACAGCTCTTAATTGCGCTGCTCCTAATAGAACAGCATCAAGTGCCTATGAAGTAGGTAGTGGTACCACTATTCAAGCTTATGCAGGTATATGTGGTTCAGATAATATCCAAAATAATAGTGATCCTTTCTTTCACCCCAGAAGTTTTGATCAAATAAGTGATTTTTTAGAAGCAGGTGGAGCCAGCTGTAGAACTATTATAGCAACAGGAAATACTTTACCAGTTGCAACTATCACCACTCCTGCAGGTTTAAGCATTCCACCTTCAACGCCTTTTACACTTGTAGGGACTGCAACTGATGCTAATGGAGATGCTTTAACTTATTGTTGGGAACAGTGGGATTTAGGTCCTACAACAACATGGAATGGTGGAAACGCAAACACAACTAGCCCATTATTCAAATCACGAGTACCAAAAATTACAGGTTCAAGAACTTTCCCAGATAACGCTGTAATATTGGCAAATTATCCTACAAATCCGGCAGCTACACTTGGAGGATTAAAAGGTGAAACATTGCCAACAGCAGCAAGAACAATGAATTTCAGATTAACTGTTAGAGATAATAGAGCTGGTGGTGGTGGTGTTACTTCAGTTGGTAGTGGTGGTTGTCAATCATCAACTCCATTTACCTTATCTGTTTCAGGTACAACCCCATTTGTGGTTACAGCACCTAATGGTGGAGAAAGTTATGTTGGCGGTTCTACACAAACTATCACTTGGGATGTAGCATCAACGAACGTAGCTCCTATTAGTACTGCGAATGTAAAAATTTCTTTATCTACTGATGGTGGATTAACCTATCCAACAGTATTATTGGCAAGCACAGCAAACGATGGTACAGAGGCTGTAGTTATACCAAATACAGCCTCAACAACTGCAAGGGTTAAAGTTGAAGCAATCAACAATGTTTTCTTTGATGTGTCAAATGCCAACTTTACCATTACAGTACCACCAAATGGTTTTAGCTTTGGTACAACTACACCAACTACATCTGCTTGCCCTGCAGCTGCAACGTTAAATGTTACCATACCTACTACAGTTACAGGAACTTTTACTACACCTATTAACTTAACAGCTAGTGGCGTTCCAACTGGAACTACGGTTACTTTTGCACCAAACCCAGTTACACCTGGAATCAGTACAGTAGCAACCTTAAATAATGCTAATACATTACCAGCTGGTACTTATAACATTACCGTTACAGGTACTGCAGGTGCTATTACAAATACAACCACAATTAGTTTTGTAATTAACCAAAGTGCTCCTCCTGTCATTACAGCACAACCTCAAAATGTAACAGTTTGTGCTCCAGCTACAGCTAATTTTAGTGTAACTACTAGTACATCAGGTGTAACCTATCAATGGCAAACAGCTCCAACAGCTACAGGCACTTTCACTAATATTGCTGGTGCTACAGCAGCTAGTTATACCACAGGTCCATCTACAGGTTTAAATGGTAGAGCTTATAGAGTTATTGTTTCAACTCAATGTAGTACTGTAACCTCAAACATTGCCGTGTTAACTGAAAATAGTGTGGCTTCAATTACTACTCAACCAACTGATGTAACGGTATGTAATAATGCTGCAGCAACCTTCACAGTTCAAGGTGCTGGTACGGGTGTAAGTTATCAATGGCAACAATCGGCAGCTGTTGGTGGCCCATTTGTGAATGTTTCTACAGGTACTGGTGGTACATCAAACACATATACTACAGCCATTACAACACCTGCAAATAATAATACTTTCTACAGGGTGCAATTAACTACTGCTTGTGGTGGTGCAGTTACTTCAAACGTAGTACGTTTAACAGTAAATACAGTAGCAACAATTACTACACAACCAACAGCTCAATCAGCTTGTGTTCCAAATACTGCTACATTTAGTGTGGCTGCATCTGGTACAGGGTTAACTTACCAATGGCAAGTAAGTACCAATGGTGGTACTACATTTACTGACATTGCTGGTGCAGTAAATGCAACTTATACAACCCCTGCTACCACTTTGGCGTTTAATAACAACCAATACAGAGTGAATATTCTAAGTACTTGTTCACCTACAGTTCCAGTTACATCAAACGCTGTTGTATTAACAGTTAATAACCCTGTTACAGTTACAGCAAACCCAACGGTTCAAAGAGGTTGCGCCGGCGATACTTACACTTTTAGTGTGGCAGCAACAGGTGGTACTTTATCGTACCAATGGCAAGTGAGTACTAATGGAGGCACTACTTTTACAAACGTTGTACCTGGTATTCCTGCAAATCCTGCAACAAGTGGTACTGCAGCAACATATACAATTAATAATGCTCCATTAACTTTAAATGGTAATTTATATAGAGTAATTGTTTCTGGTATACCATGTGGTGTAGTTACAACACCAGCAGCAGCTTTAATTTTGACAAACAGACCAACTGTTGTATTAACTGCTGCAAATGCAACTTCATTAAACCCATCAATTAACTCAGGTTTATTTACCACAGTTAGTCCTGTAGGCAACTATAATTATGTTTGGTTAAAAAATGGATCGGTAATTTCAAATACTAACCCTAGTTTACCTATCAATGTTGATGGTTTTGGTTCTTACCAAGTTTCTATAACTGATCCAGTTTCAAACTGTGTGAGTTTATCAAATATTGTAAGAATTGATTCTTTAGTGAGCAGCCAACTATTCATCTATCCAAATCCTGTTAGTACTACAATGCAAGTGCGTTTCTATAGTGCAACTACCACTTCAAGAAATGCAACTTTAAATGTGTATGATGCTAAAGGTGCAAGAGTATTCAGTAAAGGCTTTACGGTTACTGGTACTTATGGTAGAATGGACGTTGATATGTCAAGAATGCAACAAGGTACCTACCTAGTTGAATTACGTGACGCAAGCGGTAAACAACTGGCTAGCGGTAAAGTAGTAAAAGGATTGTAATGAATACCTAATACTTCAATTTAATATGTATAAACGAATCCGATTGCTATAGCAATCGGATTCGTTGTTTTAGATAGTATGTAAAATGAATGTTTGAAAAATATAATTGATTATTAATAACTATTTTTTGCAAATCATTTTAAGAAAATCGATTTATGATAAAGCTTTTTAATGTGACCTAATTCAGAGTAAAAAGAAATGATTTTTATTTTTAAAATGAACAAAAATTAAAGAACAACATTAAACGGAGGCTAATTCGAAGTTTTCATTTTTTATGTTGAATATTTATATGAATTCTATAAAAGTCATTGAGTTGATAATACAAATTTTAAAATGAAATATTTCTTTATAGGATATTTAATTCTTATAGTAGTAATAACTTACTTTAAATTGGTAAATTCAATGTCATTTTCAATAAAAAGTATTTTGAAAAAAGTAAAGAGATGTAAAATTGGTATACAATTTTTAGCATATTTTTTTTGAATTATTCATTTAAGGTACTTTATGAAAATACCGATACTCTTACTATTTTGAATGAATAGTGCAGCATCAATTAATTTAAAATATACATTGAAATACTAATAATCTCAACTAACTTAAAGTATAATTATTCAATATTTTTTAGAGATGATAAATATGATGGTTTGTTGTTCAGTTTCCATCACTAATAAACAGTATAAATAGTATTTTCAGGTATTTTAATATAAATCTTCATATTTTAAGTATAACCTATTTCTATACATACTAACTTTAAAAAAGCCGCTTCATAAAATGAAGCGGCTTTTTTATATCTTTCATTTTTTATTATTTAAAAGCAGCATTAATATAAGCTTCTATTTCAGCGCCTTTAGCTTTTGAAATTTTAGCTAGTGCAGCTTTAAAACTACCATCAACATTTCCCCTAAATTGTTCAGGAATACCGTTTCTAAAATTAATAATTGCATCAATACCTTTTTTAACTTTAGTAAGGTCATTTAATTTGGCTAAATAATCTGCATACTTGTTAGTTAACTGTATTTTTTCAAATGATAATGGGGCATCTTCAAATTTTGTATTTAAATAATCAAAATCTGCCTCTGTACCATTGTTAATTAAAACATCATTTACTGCTGCACCTAAAGCGCCTTTAGCATCACTACTAAACTTCTTTGCTAATGTGTATGCGTTGTTGGCATCAAGTGCTACCAATCCTTTTAAAGCTGCTCCTGCAACCGAATATGATGAATCGTTTACTCCACTTTGATAAATACTTAAATATTTTGCATCACCATTTTTAACTAAATAATTAATAGCTGCAGCTTTTACTTTTTTATCAATACTTTTTGTAGCCAATGATGCAATTTCTTCTAACACTACAGCATCATTTTTATAAGATGATGCGCCCAATTTTTGTATAGTTAAAATTTTGATTCCACTGTATTTGTCATATAAACCTTTGGCCAATTCTGGCATCGATTTTTTGGCAAAGAAATCAATAGCTTCTTTTCTATCTAAATAGTTTTTTGCATTTTTAATTTGGTAAATAAAATTTTCTTCTGTTTTATTATCTGTTTTTTCAGCTAATAATATCTTATCGCCATCAACGTTAATCAAATCAGGTCTTTTACTATAATTAAAGTAAAGTGTATCTATTTTATTCTCTAATACAACATTGTAGCGTTTTTTATCAGTACCACTATAAACATCAACAGCAATAGGTAATTTAAATATTTTATCACCTTTTTGCGTTTGTGCTACGGTAACCATTGCTTTACCTGCTGCATCATCATAACTATAATCAATTTTTAATTTTGGGTGACCACTACCATAATACCATTGGTTCCAAAACCAATTCATGTCTTTCCCAGTTACTTCTTCAAAAGCTAATCTTAGTTGTGCAGCTTCTCCAGCTTTAAATTTATTGGTAGTTAAGTAATTATTAAGCGATTTAAAAAAGGCATCATCACCTACATAATTTCTCAACATATGTAAAATACGACCGCCCTTGTTGTAACTAACAGCATCAAACATATCTTCTTTGTCTGCATAGCGGTATCTTACTAAATCTTTGCTTTCACTACCACTTGAAATGTAACCTTGCATATCATCAAAATTATGGTCATCAGCAAAGTCTTTCCCATATTTATATTCATCCCACAAATATTCACTGTAATTAGCAAAACTTTCATTAACTGTTAAGTTACTCCAACTTTCAGCAGTTACATAATCGCCAAACCATTGGTGAAATAATTCATGAGCAATAGTTTCTTCCCAAGCATTACCATCTGCTAATTGTCTGTTATTCTGGTACGCACTCTCTTGGTGTAAAGTTGCAGTGGTATTTTCCATTGCACCACTTACATAATCCCTACCAACTATTTGAGCATATTTTTGCCAAGGAAATTCTACTCCTAATTTCTCAGAAAAAAACTTCATCATTTCTGGTGTATTACCAAATACTTTTCTTGCAAATGGTTCTTGCGATTTTTCTGTGTAATAGCTTACTTCTTTTCCTTTATAAGTATCTTTAGTTATAGCAAAATCACCTACTCCCATAAAAAATAAATAAGGTGCATGTGGCAAGTCCATTTTCCAATAATCACTTCTAGTGCCATCAGTATTTACCTTTTTGCTTATGAGTAAACCATTGCTCAAGGTTACATATTTTGCAGGTACCGTCATGGTAATTTCTTCTGTTGATTTTTGGTTGGGCTTATCAATAGTTACCATCCAAACACTGTTAGCTTCCGTTTCGCCTTGGGTCCAAATTTGTGTAGGTTTATTCTTTTCTTCCCCTTTTGGATTAATGAAGTATAAACCTTTGGCATCAGTAATAGCGGCACTCCCGGCAACCTCTATTTCATTTGGTTTGCTTACATAATCAAAGTATAAAGTGTACTTTTCGTTTGCTTTGTAAGTTTTATCAAGCTTAATGTTAATTTGCATACCATCATAACTGTATTTCAAAGGAGTTTTTGTTGCCCCTTTCATTATAGCAACTTCTTTTATCTCCATTCCTTTTGCATCTAACAATACACTGTCTGTAGCATAAAAATGTGGTTGTAATGTAAGCCACTCCTTACCATATAAATATGATTTGTCATAATCAAATCGTACATCTAACTTGGTATGTACTAAATCGTTGGTTCTTGGATAGCTTTCACGAAAAATTCGCTTCCAATCATTGTTTTCAGCCTTTTGAGCAATCACACAAAATGGTAATGCTGCAATACTAAAAAGCATTAAAATTCTTTTCATCTTTTTGTTTTTTTGTAAATGTATATTGATAAGCATAAAAATTATCACAATTTTTTATAAATGGTAAACCATTCATAATCTTTAGTTTTGCATATTAAATGCTCATTTACATGAAATCATATTTATATATCGCTTTACTTATCCTAATACCTACAATTGCTAAAGCACAACAACATTATTTTGTTTACATACAAACAGATAATAAACAACCTTTTTATATAAAAATGAATGATAAACTATTGAGTTCATCATCGTCTGGCTATATCGTGATACCAAAATTGTCTAATGGTAATTATTCATTAAATATTGGTTTCCCGAAAGATCAGTGGCCACAACAAAACATCGCATTAACAATTAATGGTGCTGATGCAGGATATTTATTAAAAAATTTTGCTGAAAAGGGTTGGGGTTTATACAATATTCAAACTATGCAAATTACCATGAGTGGGCAACCTTCGCTAACTCCTGTTAAAACTACACTTGATAATGATGATATGTTTGCTAATTCATTATCAGGTGCAACCAATAGTAACCTCTCTATTAAAAAAGATGTTACCCAAGTTACAACTACCACACAAGTAACAAATAAACCAACTCAAAAATCTTTTATCAATACCATTAAAAAATTAGAAACTGTGAATGATGTTGATGGTAAAACTTTCATTTATACAGACGAAAATACCGATACAATCAAAATCTTTTTTCCGGTAGATGTTTTACAGTCAACAACAAACACAACAAAACCACAATATACTGAACCAATAATTACATCAACAGTTGCCGAAACCCCAAAAGCAGATAAGCGATTTCTTGATATTGATTTACAAAATCCAAATGCAAAAGCAAATGAATCAGTTCAAACACCTAGTGCCTCGTTAAATAAGGCAACATCAACGCAACCAACGCAAGAGCCAATAATTAACGTAGATGTAAAAAGTACACCAGTTGTAAACATCAATTCAGATTGTAAAGCAAATGCTAATGACGATGATTTTTTTAAACTACGCAAAAAAATGGCGGCATCTTCCAATGACGATGACTTAATCAACGCAGCCAATAAATATTTTAAATCTAAATGCTTTTCCGTAGCACAAATTAAAAATTTAAGCACACTCTTCTTGACAGACAATGGAAAGTATAAATTTTTTGTTGCATCATACAGCCACGTATACGATACCCAAAATTTTGAATCTCTAAAAGCAGAATTAACAGATTCTTATTTCATCAAACGCTTCAGCGATATGCTGGGTAAATAAATTGTAATGAAAAGGTATTTTATAGAGGTAGCTTATAATGGGGCTGCATATGCAGGTTTTCAAATACAACAAAACGCTAATACCATTCAGGCAGAGGTAGAAAAAGCTTTACTTATTTATTTTCGAACAAGCGTTCCTTTAACAGGCTCTTCCCGAACTGATGCTGGCGTTCATGCACTTCAAAACTTTTTTCATTTCGATGCATCATTTCAAATAGATATCAATCTTATTCCAAAAGCTATATACCATCTCAATGCAATCCTACCTAACGATATTGTTGTAAAGTCCATAAAGCAAACCAACTCAAATGCCCATGCAAGGTTCGATGCTTTGTACCGTTCATATCAATACAATATACATCTAACAAAAAATCCATTTAAAGATCAAACTTCCTTTTACTATCCATTTAAGTTAGATATTGCTTTACTAAATCAAGCTGCTGAAGTTTTAAAAGATTATTCAGACTTTCAAAGTTTTTCAAAAAAAAATACACAAGTCTTTACCTACAATTGTACCCTAACAAAAAGTGTGTGGGCTACACAGCTTCATGATTTAGTCTATAATGTTCAAGGTAATCGTTTCTTACGAGGGATGGTACGTGGTTTAGTAGGCACCATGTTAAAAGTTGGTCGTGGTAAATATTCATTGAATGAATTTAAAAACATTATTGAAAGTAAGTCCCCTACAAAAACAGACTTCTCTACGCCATCACATGGTTTATTTTTAAAAGAAGTAGGTTACAATGATGATATATTCTTGTAAAGTATAACTACAATGTTTCATTTTCTACGTTGATTCTCCTGTAAACCGCCTTTTGTATAAATTTTTTTTTAGTTGTAAGAGTGAGTATGGGCTTGTGTTTTGGGGGAGAGGTTGTAGAAGTTATAAAAATAAGTTTGTTGGTAAGGATAGAGGTTGTATATTTGCAACCCGATTGAGAAAAAGGGTATAGATCTTAAGTTGTTGTAAGGGAGTGATAATGAGCCGATTAGTTTTAAAAAAGATTAAAATAAATTTGGTGATTAGGAAAAGAGGGATTACTTTTGCAACCCGGTTCAAAAAAGGGTTTTAAGCTTAGAGAAGTTTAAAAAAATAAATAAGAAATTTTTGGTTAAATAAAATAAAGTTTTTACTTTTGCAACCCGATTGAAAAAGAGGGTAGCTGAGAGGCTAAAAATAAAGATCTT
>NZ_JBHSCZ010000003.1:0-164657 GCF_042651465.1 Ferruginibacter yonginensis | reverse complement strand
CAACATAGCTATTGCTGCCATTGGGGCGGGACGGAATAACAATCATCGGCTGTACAAATCCAAGCAGCAGTTCGGGCGGACGGATTTCTCTTGAGCATCAGTTCTAATCATCAACTTAATTTTATAAATTTAACTTCATCACCAGGCAGGACGTCGGCAAACCCAACGACCAGCAATACCCGTCCGTTGCCTGCTATTTTAAATGACCAGTATTAATATGACAGAGAATAAAATCGAAATTTCACTAAGCAAAACCAAGCTGATAAAACTCTTAATTTTTAGTGTGTTGTTTTTACTTGGTGGACTTTGGATGATTATTACAAATCCTCAAACAAATAATTCTGTATTTAATAACTTAATTATAAAAACAATAGCTTCTTATGGCTCGACAATAATGGGACTTCTTGGAATTTATTTCTTTACCAAAAAATTGTTTGACAAAAAACCAGGACTTATTTTAAGTGAAGAAGGGATTTATGATAACACAAGTGCTTTCAATTTTGGACTTATTCCTTGGACTGACATTTCTGAAATTTACGAGAAATCAATACAAGCCTCTATTGCATCAAAGCAACATTTCGTGACTATTGGACTTGTAGACCCAGAAAAATATATCACAAGAGTGACAAACATTTTAAAGAGAAGATTATTAATGGTAAACTCAAAGAGTTATGGATCGCCTATTCATATTTCAACAAATGGCCTAAAGACAAACCACAAAGACTTATTCAAATTAGTGACAGAATATTTTAACAAGTATAAATCAGCGGTTTGACAAAACAGCAGGCAACAAAGCTATTGCTGCCATTGGGGTCGGACGGAATAACAATAATCGGCTGTACAAATCCAAGCAGCAGTTCAGGCGGAAGGATTTCTCTTGAGCATCAGTTCTAGTCATCAACATTATTCTATAAATTTAACTTCAGCACCGGGCAGGACGTCGGCAAACCCAACGGCCAGCAATACCCACCGTTGTACGGCATAATAGAACATCATGCTAAATCTAGTTTCTTTTGATAAATCCGATAGTAAGCGATTGGAAAACTCTTACAACGCACTTAATAAAAAAAACGAAATCTTAATAATTAATGAAGGAATAGAATTTGATACAATATATAGTCAAACCATAGAAAATATAAAAATACCAAATAACGCAATCTTCAAATTTCAAAATCTATTCAAACTAAAATCTGAAAGTGGATATTTTTATATTGCTCAATGCCTAGCAGATTTTGGATATCCACCAGGAACAAAAGGAGCCCAAACTTTTCAAAGAAAATATTCTTACCAGATTATTGGTATCGCAAATATTAAAATTGACTTAGGAATAACTCATCTTAGACCTAAAACTAAAATAGATAGATTAATTAATAAACTTCTAAAAAATTATATTGTTTTAAATGAACAAGAAAAATTCAATGAAAAGTATTACTTAAAATCAAACAAAGAAAATGAAGTAGTAAAATTCTTTGATAAAGTCTTCATAAATACAATTATGAAATATGACGATGTATTATTAAGAATTAATCAAAAACAAATCTATATATCAATTGCTCAAGAATTTAATACTAATCATACAAGAATTATTCAAGATATTTTGAGTCATATTAAATACTTACAAGATGAATAACGCCGTACAACATCGGTATTTGCTAAATCTGGGCTGGACGAATAGGTCATCGGCAGGAAAAGTGCTAATCAGCTGCGGTTCGGGCAGGACGTTATCTAATCAACATTATTTCTTAATTTCATCATCAACAAAAAATCAGCATCGGTCGGGCGGACGGAACTCCAAATTCCCAGTCTTCGCAAATACCCGGTCGTTAGCAGAAATTATATAGACAATGCGTATTCTAATAATATTATTATCATTTTCTTTTGCTGCGTGTGGACAACAACCAAAGAAATATGTAATGAAGCCGGAAGCCAAGATTTTAGCAGACAGTGCTTATAAATTTGTTGTACCAAAACAGGGAGACACTGTAAATTTTCAATCTGCCATCAATTTATTGAAGCAAGCCACTGAAATTGACAGCAACTATATTCTAGGGTTCCGAAACTTGTTATCTTATCAACAGGTAATGAAAGACTATAAAGGGGCTTTAGAAACAGCAAAAAGAATGTATGAATTAAGACCTCAAAATCCTGAATTTAGTTCCAGCCTGGGCATTATGTATGAACTCAATGCGGACACAATTTCTTCTAAACAGTATTTCCAGAAATCTCTTGATATTTATTCTAAGCTTCTTGACACTTTATCTGATCAAAATACAATTTTGCAAATTAAATCGGCTAAAGCTCTTAATTTGTTGTTCTTAAATCGTTATCAGGAGGGGCAGGAGATTTTAAATCAGATAATTAAAAGCAGCAATGACCCGATTGAAAAAGAAGGACTAAAAATCTATTTAAATAAAAGTGGACGAGAAATTATTATGATGATTTTAACTGGCGAGGAAAATCAAAGTGTTTCACCCTCACAACAATAACTTCTGCTAACAAAGCTATTGCTGCCATTGGAGCGGGACGGAATAACAATCAGCAGCTGTGCAAATCAAAGCAGCAGTTCGGGCGGACGGATTTCTCTTGAGCATCATCACTAATCATCAACTTTATTTTATAAATTTAACTTCAGCACCGGGCAGGACGTCGGCAAACCCAACGACCAGCAATACCCACCGTTAGCGGTTATTATACAAAGTCTCCGTAATCAGCATTCATCAGACATGATAAAAATATTATTCTTACTGCTTTTAATGGGACACGTTTCCTTTGGACAGACCACAATAAGAGGCATCACTACAATCTCGACAGACGGCTTCTCAGGTGACAGCTTGAATAAATCTCCAAACCTTGTTTTTAATGACAGAATAAGGCTTGATCAAATTGACAAATCTCCTGCAACGATTGACATAAGACTTTATCGACATCACTCTTTGAGCAACACAAAAACACTACACAGACTTTTTATGCTTGACACAACCTGGAATGCAGTTGAATATGAAGAAAGGAACAAGCCAATAAAAATTAAAAAATATAAATTGAGTGCTAAACCCAGCATTGACAGTATATTCCTGCGACTTCTTTCCTATAAAATTCTGACACTTCCAAATCAATCAGAATTGAAATGCAAAGTTCGTAAAGACGTTCAGTTGACTTCTGAAAGTGACACAAAGGGAAGAAAAATTCATATTATGGACGGAGAAATCTATACGATAGAAATTAAAATCGGAGATAAGTTCAGAGTTTATCAGTTTGACAATCCAGAGAGCTACTCAAAGCTTTGTGAGAGTATGACAGAATTAAAAGATTATTTAAATATTGTTCAAACCTTTGACAAACTATTATACCGAAAATAACAACCGCTAACAAAGCTATTGCTGGCATTGGGGCTGGACGGAATAACAATCAGCAGCTGTACAAATCCTAGCAGCAGCTCGGGCGGACGGATTTCTAATGAGCTGCATTTTTAATCATCAACAATATTTTATAAATTTAACTTTAGCACCAGGCTGGACGTCGGCAAACCCCAACGACCAGCAATACCCGGCCGTTAGCGACGATGATTAAATAATTCAAAAGTTTAAAATAACAATTTAAGAAAGTGCCATTCTTTAATCTGATAGCTTTTATTTATAGTACAGCGATTTTTTTCTGGATTAGGTACTTGTATAAATATTCACTAAAAAAAACGGTTGATAGAACTAACTTCTTTAAAAGTATTAAGGAAATCATTTTATTCATCCCTATAGGCCTTCAAGCCATCTTGTTATTTTGCTTTGCATTTGGACAAACCATTCCTCTTAGCGTTAAATTTTCAAATTTTATTGAGTTCATTTTCTTTGACCAAGGAGAAAGTGTTTTACCTGATTTTGAACCAATACGAATTATTTTTATAGGTTCTTTACTTGTTGTATTTCAATACTATTTACTAAAAAATAAATTATATTTAATAAAAGGAAGCAATAGGATATATCAGATTATCATATTTATAAGCAATATTTTCTTTTTAAATAATCTAATTTCAAACATTCGACATTCATTATTCTATTCGCTTCTTTCTAATTTGGTATTAAATTATAATAACTTTTACATTTGGATACTTTGCCTTTTATTAGTACTTATTTTTGGAAGCTTAAAAGGCAAATGGATACAAGAAAAACAGATAAATTCATTAAAATACTTATCAATTACTTCGAGAATACTACTTTTATACTCAATATTAATCATTATTGTAGCACTACCTTTAATTATTTTTAGTTTTTTATGATATGTTTAAAAGCACTATCGCTAATAAAGCTATTGCAGACATTGGTGCAGTTAAAATTACTTTGATCAATTTTACAAATCTAAGTAGCAGTTCAGAATACGGATTTCTAATGAGCTGCTGCTCTATTATTCAACTTTATTCTATAAATTTAACTTAAGCACCAAGTAGGACGTCGGCAAACCCTAACGACCATCAATACCTAGCCTTTATGCGATATTTTTTTCAACACCATCCTAAATGAAAGTCATTAAAAACAATTCAACTAATTTGAAGAATTCAAATAAACCAAACATCAATTTTCAAAAAAAGAAATTTATGGATTACTTTACTGAGGTAATTGGCTGGATTCAAATTGTTTTTGGTTGCCTTGTATCAGTTGCAATTATATCGCTTGTTTTATATCTTTTTATTCCGTCTACTTTAACTTTTATTATAGGTATAATTATTATTTTGATAAGCTTAGTAATAAGTATTTCGTACGCAATAAAATCATATCGAAACGAAGGAACAATGAATTTAGTAGGAAGATACAGGGCCTCTCCTGAGTTATATAACCTTGAACCACCAAACTAACATTGCACAACAAATCGATTACTAGCATTTGGGTACATAAGAATTTAAGTTTGTTCATTAGCAAGCAACAGTTTTGATAGACAAATTTCCATAGTGCAACTACTCAAATCCTAAATTTAATTTAATAAATTAATTTACTGCTTTAATGATAACTTCGGCAAACCGAATAATAAGCAATTAGCTGTCTTTTGATTGTAATTAAATAACGTCAGAGTATACGGCTTATTAAATAAATAAACATGAAAAGACTTTTTATATTAATATATATTTTGCCGATAACTTTTTCAAGTTTCGGACAAATAAATCATGATACAGAACTTTATGAAACTATACTTTTAAAAGACAGCTTACTTTTTAATAAAGGTTTCAATACTTGCGACATTAAACAATTCGAAAATTTATTAAGCGAAAAATTTGAGTTTTTCCACGACAAGGATAGTATTTCGAACAAAGCTACTTTTCTTTATAATATAAAAAATGGATTATGTGCTGCTCCCACAACGTATCAATCAAGAAGAGAACTTGTGAAGGAAAACACAGAAATTTATCCTTTATACAAAGGCAAAAATTTATATGGTGCTATTCAAATTGGCGTTCATAATTTTTATGAAACTATTGCAGGTAAGGCTGAACAATTTGCTGGTACAGCAAAGTTTACAGACGTTTGGCAGTTAGAAAATGGACAATGGAAATTAACCAAAAGTTTGAGTTTTGACCACCAAACTGAACGCAATAATAAATCTTCAATATTTGACAATGATGCAGCAATTGAAAATTGGTTAAAAGAAAACAAAGTACCAACACTTGGACTTGGCATAATAGAACAGGGAAAATTAAAGCAAATAAAAGTATTTGGTGAAATTGTAAATGGCATTTCAGCACCATACAATACAATTTTTAATGTAGCATCTTTAACCAAGCCCATTACCGCAATGGTAGCATTACGCTTAGTAAGTTTAGGGAAATGGAATATTGATGAGCCACTTTACAAATATTTTACAGACACAGACATTGCCAATGATCCAAGAAGTAAAAAAATAACTACAAGGCTAATTTTAAGCCACCAAACAGGTTTTCCTAATTGGCGGTGGATGAATGACAATAAAAAACTCAGTTTCTTATTTGACCCCGGGAAAGGTTATCAATATTCAGGTGAAGGGTTTGAATACTTACGAAAGGCTTTGGAACGAAAATATAAAAAATCGTTGCAACAATTAGCTAGCGAACTAATTTTTGTACCATTAAAAATGAATGACTCAAAATACATTTGGAACAACAATGTAGATACAACTAGGCTTGCATTAGGTTACAATTCTAACGGGGAAATTTATCAAACTGTAAAAAATAGAATACCAAACGCAGCTGATGATTTACTAACAACTATTGAAGATTATGGTAAATTTTTAGTGAGCGTAATCAATGGTGAGGGGCTTGCTAAAGATGTTTTTGAAGATATGACATCCAACCAAGTAGCAACTAAAAATGGAAAATATTTTGGACTTGGATTTGAAATTTACCGTTTCGCAGATGGTAATTTTGCATTGAGTCACGGTGGTGCAGACAAAGGAGTTCAAACAATTGTTTTCATTATTCCAAAAACAAAACAAGGGCTTTTAATTTTCACCAATGTAGACGATGGCTATAAAGTTTACGAAAAATTATTGTTGCATTACTTAGGTAATTACGGCAAACAAATTGTTGAAATTGAAACAAAATAAAAATAGGAACAATAAAGTTTCAAAAAATAATAACTACAAACATAACTACAGAGCAGTAAAAACAAAGAAAATTTTTTAATTATATAACAATACATTTTCAAGTATTGTTATAGTTACTATTGTAAATACAATATTGATAATAAAAATTAAAATTCCATACATTCATAATGAAACTACAATAGATATTGTATGCTCCATCTTATTATTGTTAAAGAATGTTTTTAAACTTAATTTTAGTGCTACATTTATTGTAATTTGTCACCATCAACATCATTTTCTGTGAAAGCTTTCACAAACACAATTGTTATTTTTCAAACTTAATTCACAAAATATTGCTCCCTTTATAAACTGCACTAAAAATCTTAACCTACAATAAAATAAATATTAAAATATTATCAGTTCTTATTTAATTAATTTCTAATATTTTTTAACAAAATTGTCTATTATTTTCAATGACTAATAATAGTAAAATGTAAAGCGTTTTCATATCAGATAAGGAAAATCAAGATATAATCACAATCTAAAAAATTTAAAAACCATAACATTTATCGGTATTTTTTCTTTATTTTTTTTAAATAGAAGAAAATCTTTTAAGTAGTTCTTATTGAATTTACGTACAGAAAAAATTAATATTATAAAAAAGGAAATTTAATATCAAGATGTATCTTATTTTTTAGCTAATCTGTTGTAAAAATTTATCCGATAACTTTTCAAAATACTATCATCACAAACCAACATTACAAAAACAAATCTAACAACACAAAAACAGCAAACACAACTGAGGCGATGCCATTTGCTGTCATAAATGCAATATTTACCCTGCTTAAATCATTGGGTTTTACAATGGCATGTTGATAAATAAGCATGCCTATAAATACTGCAACGCCCAACCAATACCACCAACCAAATGCACCATATACGCCAGCATACACTACAGCAGCTGCACTCACCACATGTAAAAAAGTAGATACTTGCAGAGCCTTTGCTTTACCCACCACAGCTGGTATAGAGTACAATGCTTGGCTCTTATCAAAAGCTTCATCTTGCAAAGCAAAAATAATATCGAAACCACTTACCCAACATACCACTGCAATTGAAAATAAAATGGGTAGCCAAGCAAATACACCTATAACGGCTAGGTACGCACCAATTGGTGCCAGGCTTAAGCCAATACCTAAAACCAAATGGCACAAATATGTAAACCGCTTAGTATAACTATAAAATAAAATAACAAACAAAGCTACTGGCGATAAATAAAAACAAATACGGTTGATAAAATAAGTACTCAACACAAACAACACACACATAGCTATTGTGAAATATAAAGCACTTTTTTCAGTGATGATACCAGCAGGTATTTCACGAATGGCCGTACGTGGATTTTTAGCATCAAAATGCCTATCGAGGTAGCGGTTAAAAGCCATAGCCGCCGATCGGGCTGTTATCATGCAAACCAATACTAATAAAAATATCCACCAATGCTCTTTAAAATATGATGCTGTGTTAGTAGTATAAGTTTCATTTGGTGATTGAACGTATCCGTATTGCTGCACTCCTAAAAAAAAGCCAATTATTGCAAAAGGCATTGCAAAAATGGTATGCGAAAACTTTATAAGCGATAAGTAATTTTTAACGGTAGACATAGCTAATATTTAATCGTTTACCCTTGTTCGTACAATTTCCCATAACACCACACCAGCTGCTGTAGCCACATTTAATGAATGTTTGGTGCCAAACTGTGGTATTTCAATGCAGCCATCGCATAGCTCAATGGTATTCACTTCTACCCCACTCACTTCATTACCCAATACCACCGCTACTTTTTCATCTTTTGCAAAACGTACTTCTTGTAACATCAAACTATCCACCACTTGCTCCACTGCATAAACTTTATAACCCTCAGCTTTTAAAGCAGCAATAGCCTCACCAGCTTGTGCAAAATGTTGCCAACGCACTGTTTCTTCAGCACCCAATGCAGTTTTCTTAATTTCTTTGTGTGGCGGTGTAGCCGTGTAACCTGTAATGTATATGGCTTCTAACAAAAAAGCATCGGCTGTTCTAAACGCACTACCTACATTGTAAGCGCTGCGAATATTTTCTAACACTACAATTACAGGCGTTTTTTGTGAACGCTTAAACTCTTCTTTGGTTTTGCGTTGCAACGCATCCATCGTTAACTTCTGCGTAGCCATATTAATTATTTGCAGTTTCTGCTTTGTGTTTTTGAAACGTTGCTTTTTCTTCCGCAAATGTTCGTGCTGCTTGTACAAAGCGTACAAATAACGGATGCGGATTTTCAACTGTACTCTTCAATTCAGGGTGGTATTGCACACCTATAAAATGTGGATGGTTATTAAGCTCAACAATTTCAACCAAACCTGTTGCAGGGTTTTTACCACTTGGTATTAAACCTGCTTTTTCAAAATCAGCTAAGTAATTATTATTAAACTCCCAACGATGGCGGTGGCGTTCGCTAATACTAGTAGCTTCATAAATTTTATGTGCCAATGAGCCGGGCACTATTTCACAAGGGTAAGCACCTAAACGCATGGTGCCGCCTTTTTTCTTTACTTTTTTCTGCTCTTCCATCAATGCAATTACGGGGTGTGAGGTAGCTGCATCCATTTCAGTAGAGTGTGCATTTTTCCAACCAATTACATTACGGGCATACTCAATAACTGCCATTTGCATACCCAAGCAAATACCGAAAAATGGCATTTTATTTTCCCTTGCATATTTCACCGCAGCAATTTTTCCTTCTACACCACGGGCACCAAAACCAGGCGCTACCAACAATCCATCTAAATCTTTTAACTTTTCTGCAATATTATCTTCTTGCAAAAACTCACTGTGCACATTTACAATTTGTACTTTACATTGGTTTACAGCACCAGCATGTATAAACGATTCTAGTATTGATTTATAAGCATCTTGCAACTCAATATACTTACCAATTAAGCCAATTTTAATGCGACTTTTGGGGTAATTTAATTTATCTAAAAAGCCCCTCCATTTATTCAACTCAGGTGCAGCATAGCCATTAATTTGTAACTGTTTCAACACAATTACATCTAACCCTTCTTGCAACATTTTTAATGGCACTTCGTATATGGTAGAGGCATCCATAGCCTCAATTACTGCATTGGGCTTTACGTTACAAAACAAACCAATTTTTCTTCTAATTTCATCAGACAATGGATGTTCTGTTCGGCATACAATTACATCGGGCTGCACTCCTTCTTGACTCAACAAACGTACACTGTGTTGCGTAGGTTTTGTTTTTAATTCTTTGGCTGCTTTTAAATAAGGTATCAATGTTAAATGCACTACCATACAATCTTCTTCTGGCATTTCCCATTGTAATTGACGTACCGCTTCTACAAAAGGTAAACTTTCAATATCACCCACAGTACCACCTAACTCAGTTATTACAATATCATAATTATCGCTTTCGCCCAATAACAACATACGGCGTTTAATTTCATCAGTAATATGAGGTACTACCTGTACCGTTTTACCAAGGTATTCGCCTTCTCTTTCTTTATTAATAACGGTTTGGTATATACGGCCCGTAGTTACGTTATTGGCTTGCGATGTTGGTATATTTAAAAAACGTTCGTAATGGCCTAAATCCAAATCAGTTTCTGCACCATCATCAGTAACATAACATTCGCCATGTTCATAAGGGTTAAGGGTGCCAGGGTCAACATTAATATATGGGTCAAACTTTTGAATGGTTACTTTTAAACCTCTACTTTGCAGCAATTTTGCCAGCGATGCTGCAATAATACCCTTTCCTAAGCTTGATGTAACACCACCGGTTACGAAAATAAATTTGGCCATTGTATGTATATTATAACAGTAAAAAACAACGTCTTAATTTAAACACTGTTTTCAACATGTATGTTTATGATAAAAATAAAAAAGTGTATTGTCCGAACTAAAACACAGCATTGAGCAACATCGTTGTGTCACTCACTTCAACAGTAAGTACTTTACTGAACTTTGTACATGTTTTACGGTAATACAGTTACGACCAGCAACCAATGTAGCGTAACTACAATTTAGAGGTCGTGCAAAGATAAAGCAAATGATTGGGAGGGTAAAATTAAGCTGCAAAAATATTTAATGCCTTCGTATTAATCGTCATCATCATCATCATCTTGCTTTGGATTCATTTTAATAAACGCTGCTCTTTTGGGGCCCGGAAAAGGCACCGCATCACCTTTAATAGCATACCAAAGTAATTGATTAAACTCTAAATCAGGTACAGCATCTTCCTTTGCAAAATTGTAACTGTCAGATAAGCGTTGCCATTGGTTTAGCACTGTATTTTTTTGGTTCAAATCAATGTTAGGTGTAATAGCAGTAAAATTTGCAGGCGTTGTTGTTGCTTGAAAACAACGCCACATAGGCATGGCAGCAGCATCATACTGCGTCATAGGTGGCATGCCTGTAATCAACTCAATAGTACGTAATACAGATGATGTTGAATACATAGTATGATCCACAAAATTTCTTTTCACCAACCCACCGGCAACGTAGGCAGTGCTTCTATGAGCATCCACATGGTCGGCTCCATTTTGTGCATCATCTTCTACAATAAAAACGGCTGTTTCGTTCCAAATAGGCGATTTACTAAGGTATTCAATAAACAACCCCACAGCATAATCATTATCAGCAATATGTGCAAATGGCGATGGTTTACCTTTTCGCAACCCTTCTGTATGGTCGTTACCAAATCGAACGGTACTGAGCTGTGGTACTTTATTTATGGCTAATAATGAATCAAAATCATGTTTCCATTGAGCAAAACGAGTTGTATCTTTTACATTCATATTATAACCTTCATATTGGGCACACATATTAAACTGCAACGCTGGTATGTTAGCTTTGCCATTATCAGCAAACTCACCATAAGTACGGTACGTAACATTATTACGTTTACAATGATCCCATATAAAACCTGCCTTATTGTTTGCGACTGATCGGTTACCTTCAGCATCGTAACGGCCGCCCCTGCCACCATAGTTGGTAGGCCATGTTTTTTCTAAATAATCGGTAGCGTAAGCACCCATACTCCAATTATGCCCATCAGCACTTACTTCAGCATCAACATAAAAATTATCAAGTAAAACAAAACTGGTAGCTAGTTGGTGTTGGTTAGGCGTATATTTTTCACCAAATAATACCAAACTACTATCGCCATTACCTTGTTTTAAATCGCCCAATATTTGGTCGTAGGTTCTATTTTCTTTGATAACATAAAACACATATTTGATGGGTGATGCTGCACCTACTTTCGTTGGTATAGGGTTACCGAACATACCATCAGCATTGGTTTCTTTCGCTTTACTGTACGGCGTATTTTCATACACGGCTTTGGAGTACGTAGCTAATTGAGCTGCATTGGGTGTATTAATAATACTCATGGTGCCTTTAAACAAACCAGCTATATACTGCACCCCAATTGGTTTTGCTGTATCGCCTTGCTGGTAAATAACTGCTTCTCTACTTCGTATAGGACTAGGACCATAAGGGTTAGCACTTGATGACAACCCTTTACCATTGGTAACCCATATTTTTTTACCTATTACTTTTACGTTGGTTGGGTACCAACCCACCGGTATAAACCCTTTCGAAAATGATTTACCAATTGTAGTAACATCAAACACTGCTAAACAATTATTATCAGCATTGGCAATGTACAATGTTTTTTCATCGGCACTTAATGCTACACCATTAGTAGTACTGCCACTCGGTGCATTAGGGTATAAAGCTGCGTTTAATACCTCTACAACTTTTTGTTGTTGTGTATTGATGATGGATACGCTGTTATCATTGGCATTTGCCACATACAACCATTTTCCGTTTTTTGATAGCAACATTTCATTAGGGTTATCACCAACGGGTATGGGTGATAATAATGTTTGTTGTTGCACATCAAATGGTAACACTTTATCGCAGCCCCAACAACTAATGTATAAAATAGTACGTTGTTTATTAAGCACACAAGCATAAGCTTCAGCAGGTAAACTTACCTTTTTAATAATTTGCTTAGTGGCAATGTTGATGATGTATAAACTATTATCTTCTTTGGTAACCACATACATGGTCTCCGACTTTTCATCAACCACCAAACCAGCAGGCGATACTAGTTCTTTTTTATTATTAGACAACAAAAAGCTGTCAGCCAATTGTAACTTGTTTTGAACAATCGCATATTTTAAAATACGATTATCATTACCAGCACTTACATACAACGATTGCTCATTTTGTGCAAACTGTAAACCATACCAACTTTTAGGAATCACTATTTCATCAATAACTTTTTGTTGCTGTACAGCAATTAATTGAATGGTTTGGGTGCTTTGCCCGTTATTAGTTACTGCCATTAATTTACCAGACTTACTCACTGCCATATTCAATGGCAAATCGCCCAAGGGTAATGATGTACCAACGGGTGTTAATGACCAGCCGTTTGGTAGTGTAATTCTACTTGCTTTTAAATCTGCTGCTGTTTGTGCCTGCGCTTTGCAACAAAAAAAAGTTATATAAAGTAAGATGATGTATTTCATTCAATATTTTTAAAAATTGGTATCAATAATAATTTTGCAAGGTAAATAACATGCAGGTGAACACTACATCAACAAAACGTTACTAAAGTAAAAACGCCTCTTTTAATGAGACGTTCTTTTACTAATTTAATTGATTGGTTATTTTGACATTAATGCTCCGATAGCATTGTTGTATTGTGTTTTCCAATCAGAAATATTACCCCAATCTTCATTTCCTATTTTAACGGCTTGGTCAACAACCGTTCCTAATTTTTCAAATGCTACACCTGCATGTTGTAAGGCATTTTCAACGGTGGCTTGTTGTGCCACAGTAACAGAAACCACTACCCTACTTTGTGCTTCGCCAAACCAATAAGCATCTGCCCTAATGCCTTCTTTTTGTTGCACCACCGTAAAACCTACATTATTTTGGAAACTACTTTCTAACAACGTAACAAATAACCCACCTTCACTTACATCATGTGCCGATTGTATGAGTGATTGCTTGATGAGTGTAGCAATGGTTTGTTGTAAATGAAATTCTTCTTCTAACTCAAAGTGTGGACATGGACTAAACGCTTCACCCACAATTTTATGTAAATATTCAGATGAGTTGATACAATTACGACTTTCACCAATCAAATAAATAACATCACCAGTTTGTTTAAAATTCATGGTCATTTTATCAGCCACACTATCTAACAAACCTACCATACCAATAGTTGGTGTAGGGTACACTGGCCCCTCAGGGGATTGATTGTAAAAACTTACATTGCCACCAGTTACAGGCGTATCAAATTTTACACAAGCTGCTCCCATACCCTTAATGGCATTGCTGAACTGCCAGTACACTTCTGGGTCGTAAGGGTTACCAAAATTTAAACAGTTGGTAACGCCCAATGGCGAACCACCGCTACATACTATATTTCTAGCAGCTTCTGCAACTGCGATCATTGCACCTTTATACGGGTCAGCAAATACATACCTGCTATTACAATCTGTAGTTAAAGCCAATGCTTTGTTGGTAGGCTTTGCAATAACCACTGCTGCATCTGAAACGCCATTGGTACTGGTATTACCTGCTCCTACCATGCTGTCATATTGCTCATACACCCAACGTTTGCTTGCAATGTTTGGTATGGTAATTAATTGTTGCGCTATCGCTTTTAAATCTGTAGGTACTGCTACGGTAGCTGCATTAAAGGATTGAATTTTTTGTATATAGGCAGGCTCTTTTATCTCACGGGTGTATTGTGGTGCACCACCACCTAATACCAATTCATCTGCAGGTAAAACTGCTTCTAATTGCCCATGCATAAAAAATTGTAACATACCATCATCCGTTACTTCGCCAATTTCGCTACATGGTAAATCCCATTTTTCAAATATTGAAAGTACGGCTGCCTCTTCACCTTTTTTTACCACCAATAACATGCGCTCTTGGCTTTCGCTTAATAACAATTCCCAAGCCTTCATGTTTTGTTGACGGGTAGGTACTTTCTCTAAATCAATACGCATACCGGCTTTGCCTTTAGCACTCATTTCGGCGGTAGAGCAAATGATACCTGCAGCGCCCATATCTTGCATACCAACTACAGCACCTGTTTGTATAACTTCTAAACAAGCTTCTAATAATTTTTTCTCTTGAAACGGATCACCTACTTGCACCGCTGGTAAATCAGCAGCACTATCTTCAGTTATTTCAGCACTGGCAAATGATGCACCGCCAATACCATCTTTACCTGTTGCACTTCCTACAAAAAATACAGGGTTACCCTTACCTTCAGCAGTAGCAGAAACAGTTTCACCATTTTTTAAAATACCAACACTCATAGCATTTACTAACGGGTTGGTGTGGTAACAATCTTCAAAATAAATTTCGCCGCCCACTGTAGGTACACCAAAACAATTTCCATAATGACCAATACCTTTTACAACACCTGCTAATAAATGTTGTGTTTTAGCATCTTTTAAATTACCAAAACGCAATGAATTAAGCGATGCAATTGGACGAGCACCCATGGTAAAAATATCTCTATTAATACCTCCTACTCCAGTTGCAGCCCCTTGAAAAGGCTCAATAGCACTTGGGTGGTTGTGCGATTCAATTTTAAATACCACACCATACCCATCGCCAATATCCATTAAACCGGCATTTTCTTCACCGGCTTTCACCAACATTTTTTTTCCTTCTCTTGGTAAGGTTTTTAATAATTTAATGGAGTTTTTATAACTACAATGTTCACTCCACATACCGCTAAAAGCACACAGTTCAGTAAAGTTGGGGGTGCGGCCTAATTTTGATTTTATTAATTCAAACTCCTCTGCAGTTATACGAAGTTGAGCGGCCGTGTGTGCTGTAATTTCCATAAAAATGTGTGTAGTATTTGTTGTAATGGTTGCAAATTTACCAATACAAACTGTTTATGCCACATAATTTAAAATCAATATTTTAACTATCTTCCCACATATTAAAAATTGGTACGTTGGCAATACTTTTATTTATAGTTTACTTTATACTATTGCTTTTTTGGGTTACAAAAATGCGTTTTGTAAAAAATAGTTTCCTACCCATACGCTTAATTGCTGGGTTATTTGCCGTTAAAATATTGGTAGGACTTTTAATTGGTTTCATTAATGGCTATTTTTTTAACCACCAAACCGATTACGATTCATATAACAATTTTGGTATTATTGAGTACGATAATTTACTACACCACCCCAACATTTTTTTTACTGATATTTTTAAATCAAACTATACTGAATACGGAGCGTTTTTTGGTTCAAAAGGTTCGTATTGGAATGATTTACGCACCAATATTTTATTCAAATTTTTAGGGTTTTGTAATATTTTAAGTGGTGGTAATTATTACATCAACAGTTTATTTTTTAATACCATTGCTTTTTTAGGACATGTAGCTTTATACAGGGTTTTCATACATGTGTACCCAACAAAAAGATGGTCGTGCTTGTTTGGTTGCTTTTTATTACCCTCAACTTTGTACTTTTCATCAGGTATACATAAAGATTTAATGGTATTTACTGCACTTGGTATTTTTTGCTATTGCTTGTATTTTATGGTGCAATACGGTATTTCAAACAAGAAGCTGATTTATTGTATAATATGCTTCCTTGGCATATTATTTATAAGAAATTTTATTGCTGTGTTAATTTTACCAATATCAATCGCCTACATTATTTCAATTAAAAAAAAATGGCAGCCTTGGTATGTTTTAGGTACATTAATAATAATGGCTTTTTTGCTGATTATATTTACACAACAATTCGTGCCATCGGCAAATCCTTTAGCAGTAGTAACATCAAAACAAGCAGCATTTTTAGATTTAGAAAGGGCCAATTCTCAATATAACGTTGCTTTGCTTAATGGCAGCTTAATGAGTTTTATTAAAGCAACACCAACAGCTGTAAGGCATGCTTTTTTTTCACCTTTACCCAATGAGTTTCCCGTAAAAATGTTAAATGGGTTTACCATTGAAATGATTATTTATTGGCTACTTATGCTTTTGTTAGTATGGCAAGGTAAAAAATACAACAACCCAAATACATTTGTGTTTTTTATGGTATGGTTTGCAGTTTTTGTGTTTTTATTTACTGGTTATATTAGTACAGCAGCAGGTGCTTTGGTGAGGTACCGGAGTATTTATTTGCCATTTTTTATAACGCCCATTTTATGTAATATTCAATGGCCAAATTTTTTGAATGATCATACCAATTTTTCAAGATAGCTTTTGAATAACTTACATATTATATTTTAAAATATATATTTTATTTTTAGATAAAATTCGATTTTTAACCATAAAATCATCGAAAATATTTGTTTTTAAAAATATAAAAGCGTTTTTTTGTGCTCAAATTAAAAAAAATGAGCTCAATAAGATTTAATGCCATTAACCAAATTGGCACACAAAATAACCCTTTAAAAGTTGAGGGTGCAGCTAGAATTACCGGAATTTTCAATGAAAACGTATTTACTTTAGCGGCAGCACGACAATATTTGAGTGATGATGCTTATAAAAGTTTACTAGCATCTACCCGTGGCGGTAAAAAAATTGACCGTGCCATGGGCAACCAAATTGCGAATGGCGTTAGGGCTTGGGCAGAAAGTAAAGGCGTTACGCATTTTACCCATTGGTTTCAACCATTAACGGGTTTATCTGCTGAAAAGCACGACTCATTTTTTACATTAAAAGGCGATGGTACTCCAATTGAAGAATTTGATGGCGGTGCTTTAATTCAACAAGAACCAGACGCATCATCATTCCCTAACGGTGGCTTAAGAGCTACTTTTGAAGCAAGAGGTTATACCGCATGGGACCCATCATCTCCTGCTTTTATTATGGAAATTGGTCAAGGTAAAACATTATGTATACCAACCATTTTCGTATCATACACAGGCGAATCATTAGATACAAAAACCCCTTTATTAAAAGCGTTGGTTGCTTTAGATAAAGCAGCGGTAGATGTTTGCCAATATTTCGACAAAAATATTTCAAAAGTAACGGCTACTTTAGGTTGGGAGCAAGAGTATTTTGTGGTTGATGCTGGCTTAGCCAATGCAAGACCCGATTTGTTATTAACTGGTAGAACCGTTTTTGGTCATGCCCCTGCAAAAGGCCAACAATTAGATGATCATTATTTTGGTGCTATACCTGAGCGTATTTATGCTTTTATGTTAGATTTTGAAAAAGAATCTTACAAATTAGGCATTCCTATCAGAACTCGTCATAATGAAGTAGCACCTTGTCAGTTTGAATGTGCACCTATTTTTGAAGAAACTAACTTAGCGGTTGATCACAATACTTTGTTGATGGATATTATGCTACGTGTAGCTAAACGCCATAACTTATTAGTATTGTTACACGAAAAACCATTTGCAGGCATTAATGGTAGCGGTAAGCATAACAACTGGAGTATGAGTACTGATACAGGCATTAATTTATTAGCACCAGGCAAAACACCCAAAACAAATTTGATGTTTTTAACCTTTTTTGTGAACACTATTAAAGCCGTTCATGATTATGCAGGGTTAATTAGAGCCTCTATTGCTAGCGCAGGTAATGATCACCGTTTAGGCGCTAACGAAGCACCGCCAGCTATCATTTCAATATTTATTGGTAAGTTTTTAACTGATGTATTAAAGCAAATTGAAGAAAGGGTTAGTGGTAATTTCGATGAAACAGACGAAGCTATTTTGAAGTTAGATATACATAAAAGTATACCTGAATTAATGTTGGATAATACGGATAGAAATCGTACTTCTCCATTTGCATTTACAGGTAACAAATTTGAGTTTAGAGCGGTAGGTTCATCAGCAAACTGTGCTGTACCAATGACCACTTTAAACACCGTTATGGCTGAAACCTTAAAAACTTTTAAAGTAGATGTTGATGCTTTAATTGAAAAAGGTGAAAAGAAAGAAGTGGCTTTATTACACACCATTAGAAAATACATTGTTGAAAGCAAAAAAGTATTATTTGAAGGTGATGGCTATAGTGAAGAGTGGGCTAACGAAGCAGCTAACAGAGGTTTAGAAAACGTAAAAACAACCCCATTAGCTTTAGATGCTTATACAACAGATAAAGCTCAAAAACTTTTTGCTAATAATAATATTTATACGCATTTAGAGTTAGAGGCACGCCACGAAATTATGTTAGAAGAGTACGTTAAAAAAGTACAAATTGAAGCAAGGGTTATGGGCGATTTAGCAAGTACCTACATTTTACCTGCTGCCATTAAATATCAAAATGTATTGTTACAAAATATTACACAATTGAAAGCTGCTGGCTTATCAAAAGATGCTTATGAAAGTCAATTAAGTATTGTAGAACAAATTAGCAATCATATCAACATCATCAGCAAAAAAACAGCTGAAATGATTGAAGCAAGAAAAAAAGCCAATGAATTAAGCAGCAGTAGAGATAAAGCCATAGCTTACTGCGATGAAGTAAAAGGTAAATACTTTGATGAAATTCGTTATCATGTTGATAAATTAGAATTAATGGTAGATGATAGCCATTGGTTATTACCTAAATACAGAGAAATTTTATTTTTAAGATAACAAACCAAAAGCCTCGTTTTATAACGGGGCTTTTTTATGCAATACAATATTGCACACCAGGCATTTCGTTGATAACGTATTTAAAATGTATGGCTTGCTTTCCTAATAAATCTGCAGCTGGCATTAATTGAAAACCAAGTGTTATGGCTGCATTATTGAGCGTTAAAATTTCATTAGCAAATACATGAATATGGGTCTGAAGTTGAAGTTGATAAGGTGCTTTCAAATAAGCTACATCATGTAAATGAATAGATGTTTCATAAATGTTTTTACTATGCTGTGCCCTCAATGCATTTTCCTTATTAAGCGTAATTATAGGGGCATGTGCATACGAATCTACATTGCTATCATAATCATCATTTCCCATTAATGCGGCTATACGTTTACTTGTATTTTCAAAAACAGGATATACATCTATTTGAGTGGGTAATAAAAAACCTGTTGGTTTTATAAAATGTACTAAGTGATGTGTAATTGCAACTTGTGGCTCTTTTTTTAGCGCCTGTTGCATAGTTTCTGTAAGTAGTATGTCAAATGTTTGTGTAGGAATATATTGGGTTGCATCTGCCACTATAAAATTTTTGAAAAAACTCCCAACGCCCAAAGCTTCAACAATTTTTTTTACTGATTGAATTGATGAATCAAAAATATCAATTAATGTAAACTGAACATCGGCTTCAGTTAAATAAGGTATTACCAATAATGACAATAAACCGTAAGGACCGCAACCTGCATACAACACTTCAATTGGTTGGTTTACCTGTAATGCTTTTTGTTGTTGAATGGCTTGTAATAAGCCCCTAGCGAATGTTCTTGTTCGAGCAATATCAAATAAACACAAAGCACCTTCTTGCGGACTCAACGCTTCGCCATTTGTAAGCAGTTTACGATTTATTGGTTGTTCATATGCATTAATAGCACCAATTTCAATAAACAGTTGGTGCAATTTTTCAGTAGCAGTTTTCAATGTACCATAGTTTAATGAATCATCAAAAATTGGTTTACAATATGCAGTAAATTGTTGAAAAAGCAGTTGTTGATTCATTTAGTTATTCAAAATACATTGTTTTTAAATTTAACATATCCGTTCATAAATGTACCTAATCAACACTTAATTTTATAAACGCTTAAATATCTTTTAATTTTAAGTACATTCATCAATAGTAAGAGCAAATCATTATTTTAAATAGCATCAATATATGAGCAAACTTTTTTGCACAATCGCCATTTTGTTAGGATGTAGCAGCGCCTTTGCCCAACATGAAAAATATAAAAAAGTAGATGAAACTATTGAAAAAATTGGCGCACTCAATAACATTAACGTAGCCGTAATTGCTGATACTATTACCGAACCCTTTAACGACAATGAGCAAAAAGCCAGGGCCATTTTTTATTGGATAAGCCATCATATAGCTATAGACCCTAAAGCCACCAAACAAAATGATACTAAAAATAATTTACCTGAAAATGTAATAGCTTTAAGAAGGGCTACTCCCTTAGGTTTTTCATTGTTGTTTCAAGAAATGTGTAGTACTGCAAAAATTAGGTGTTTAAGTGTTGATGGCTATGTTAAACATTTTGCAACAGATATAAATGAAGTACCTGATGAAATAAATTTTTCATGGAATGTAGTGCAGCTAGGACAAAGCCCTGATACATGGTTTTTAGTTGATGCTTGCAGTGCTAGCGGTTATTTAGATAAAAAATTAACCCTTTTTACTAAACAATTTACCAGCGAATATTTTTTTGCTGATAGAAAATTATTTAACCAAGCTTATTACCCTGATAATGATGCTTGGCAATTAGGTGGCGGTGTAAAAAGTTTAAAAGAATATTATAGCATGCCGGTTATTAACAGCAAAGCTTTTGAATTAGATATGGCGTTAAACAAAAACACACCCATTACTGGGTTTATTAAAACTAAAATTGGTGTACCTGTAACATTCAACTTTTCTATTAACCCCAACAAAAAAATTGAAACCATTGCTTTAATTATGGGTGATGATAAAAAGTTACCAAAACCCGAAGCCATGAATTTTGAAAATACAGGAGGAACAGTAACGTTTAGTTACAAGTTTAAAAAAGAAGAAACCTTCCCTGTAAAAATTATGATTGATGGTAGGGAAGCACTACAATATATGGTAGAAGTTGCTGAGTAAATTTTTGATGTACAACTACTAAAAAAGCCACCCATAAATAGGTGGCTTTTTTAAATGTATATAAGTTAGTATTATGCTCTTTGCTTTGCAGTAGCTTTTGCAGGTGCTTTAGCTTTAGCAGTAGGTGCTTTTTCTTTTGTGGCACTAACTTTTTCAGGCGCTTTAGCAGCTTTCGCTACAACTTTTGCAACTACTTTTTCTTCAACAATTGCAGCAGCTTTTGGGGCAGCTTTAGCAGCTGGCTTTTTACCTAATTTTTTTATAGCATCTTCAATACCTTTCTTAATATCTTCATAAGTAGCTTTTGCAATGCGCTCGCCATTTACAAAAAAAGTAGGTACTTCTTTTACGCCTCTATCAATTCCTTCTCTTAAATCGCCTTGTACTTGCCAACCATAAGTTGCATTTACTAAATCATCTAAAAAACGTTTATTGTTTACACCAGCCTCTTTACTATAAAGTTTCAAACTAGTGGTGCCCAAATTTTTTCTATTTGCAAATAAGATGTTGTGCATTTCCCAAAACTTACCATCTTGCGCTGTAGCAACCGCCGCTTCACCTGCTTTTAAACTGCGTTGGTGTACATTGGTTAACGGAAAATGTCTAAAATTAAAACGAATAACACCATCATATTCAACTAATAATCTCTTTACTATTTCATTTGCTTTGGCACAAACTTCACTTTCATACTCCCCAAACTCTTCTAATGTAATTGCTGCTTTTGCATTTCCTACGAAAACATCTTTTGGTTCAATTATTTCAACCACTTCTTTTTTAAATGCCATTGGTTATTCCTTTGTTTTTGATGTTGTTTAAAAAAATAAACAACGTTATGTATTGATTTATAAGGGATTAAAACAAATAAACCAACGAAAAATTATTTTTTTATGCTGATAAAGGTAACGCATTTTTTTCATATATTGTTCCTTTTTTATATTATAGTGCTTAATGTAAACATAACTCACTTATTATCATTAAGTTAAATATAAAATCGGTTAAAATATACTATTCTTTTTCGTTCGCCAACTCGTTTCTAAAAACAACCATACCATCAAACACATCAACCATTACTGGTGATGCTTTGCTTACTTCACCAGCCAAAATTTTCTTACTTAATTGATTTACAATTTGCTTTTGTATCAATCTTTTTAACGGTCTGGCACCAAATTGAGGATCGTACCCATTATCTACCAAATAATCAATAGCATAATCAGTAAATTTCAATTCGATATTGTTTTGTGCTACTAATTTTTTAAGATCGTTTAATTGAATGTTAATGATACCACGTATTTGTTTTTTGAGTAATGGTTGAAACATAATCACTTCATCAATTCTGTTTAAAAACTCCGGACGAATGGTTTGTTTTAACAACGCCATCACTTCATCTTTTGTTTTATCAACCACTTCATCTAAATTATGTTCAGTTACTTCCTCAAAGTTTTCTTGAATAATGTGGCTGCCCAAATTACTCGTCATAATAATGATGGTATTTTTAAAATTAACTACCCTGCCCTTATTATCTGTTAACCTACCATCATCTAACACTTGTAACAACACATTGTATACATCTGGGTGTGCTTTTTCAATTTCATCTAACAATACTACTGAATATGGTTTTCTTCTAACTGCTTCTGTTAATTGCCCACCTTCATCGTAACCAACATAGCCCGGAGGTGCACCAACCAAACGGCTCACACTATGTTTTTCTTGGTACTCACTCATATCTATCCTGGTCATCATACTATCATCATCAAACAAATAATCAGCCAAGGCTTTCGCTAACTCAGTTTTACCCACACCGGTTGTACCTAAAAATATAAATGAACCTATTGGCTTTTTAGCATCTTGTAAGCCAGCCCTGCTTCTGCGTATTGCATCTGAAACTGCTTCAATTGCTTCATTTTGCCCCACTACTCTTTTGTGTAATTCTTCTTCTAAATGCAGCAACTTATCACGTTCACTTTGCAACATTTTTTGTACAGGTATACCAGTGGCTTTCGCTACGCTTTCTGCAATATCTTCTGCATCAACTTCTTCTTTCAACAACCTACGTTCAGAAATGGCCAACAATTGTTCCGTTAAGGTTACAATGAGGGCTTCCTGATCTTTCATTTTACCATACCTAATTTCGGCTACCTTACCATAATCACCATCTCTTTCAGCTTGTTCGGCCTGCACTTTTAAATCTTCAATAGCTGATTTACCTGATTGTATTTGATCTACCAATTCTTTTTCTTCTTTCCATTTTGAACGATACGTATCTCTTTCTACGGAAAGGTTAGCAATTTCGGTATTGAGGGCTTTTAACTTTTCCTCATCTTTTTCTCTTTTAATGGCTTCTCTTTCAATTTCGAGTTGACGAATTTGGCGTTCAAGTTTATCCAATTCTTCTGGCATTGAATTCATTTCAATACGCAACTTTGCTGCACTTTCATCAATTAAATCAATGGCTTTATCTGGCAGAAAACGATCTGTCATGTATCGGTTTGATAATTCTACCGCCGCTATAATGGCTTCATCTTTTATACGTACATGGTGGTAAGTTTCGTAGCGATCTTTTAAGCCACGTAAAATCGATATAGCATCTTCCACCGTTGGCTCATCAATCAATACTTTTTGAAACCTACGTTCCAAGGCTTTATCTTTTTCAAAATATTTTTGATATTCAGATAAAGTGGTAGCACCCACTGCCCTCAATTCGCCCCTTGCCAAAGCAGGTTTTAAAATGTTTGCCGCATCCATAGCACCATCGCCGCCACCAGCACCTACGAGTGTGTGTATTTCATCAATAAACAATATAATTTCCCCCTCAGCAGCTGTTACTTCTTTTACAACAGATTTTAATCTTTCTTCAAATTCTCCTTTGTACTTGGCACCAGCTATAAGTTGGCCCATATCTAAGGCAAAAATGATTTTTGATTTGATATTTTCTGGTACATCACCGTTAACAATTCGTATTGCCAAACCTTCTGCAATAGCAGTTTTACCAACACCTGGCTCACCTACTAAAATGGGGTTATTTTTTGTACGTCTGCTTAAAATATGCAGGGTTCTGCGTATTTCTTCATCTCTCCCAATTACTGGGTCAAGCTTGCCCAAACGAGCCATTTCATTCAGGTTTTTAGCGTACTTATTTAAGGCATTAAAAGTAGTTTCTTGAGTGGCTGTATTAACGGTGTCGCCTTTACGAAGTTCTTTTATAGAAGTTATTAAGCCTTTTTCAGTTAAGCCAGCATCTTTTAACAATACGGCCGGTTCATCTTTCCCTTGTAATATTGATAATAATAAATGCTCTGGCGTAATAAATTGATCAGCAAATAGCTTTAAAACCGTATTTGCTCTTAACATTACGGTATTCATTTCCCTGCCAATGGTTTGAGCAGGTTCACCTGTAGTTGTAGGTAATTTTTTTATAAGTTCGTCTAACTTATGCTGCACCAAGTTAATGGTTACATTATTTTTACGTAACAAATAATCAACGGTTGAATCTTCAGTATTGATCAATGCTTTGAGTAAATGTTCATTTTCAATACTAACATTTTTTTGATCGAAAGCCAATTGCTGTGCTTGTTGTATGGCTTCGGTTGCTTTTATGGTGAAATTATTTTGATTCATTACTGTAATTTTTTTTGTTTTTGCACGACTCAATATCATTGCTAAAAAATCAACTTACTTTTATGTAAGGTGTCAATGATTTTAAACTTATCAATCAAATACTCATCCAAATAAAAAAATAGTTATTATGTCAGTTAAAACTATAAAAATATGCCGCTATTGCAGTACAGTATTGGTTTTTATGCTATTTTTTCATTTAGGATATGCCCAATATAATTTCAAAAAAACAACACAATGGCTACAATCAAATGCGCCTACTATGGGTGGCCGTGGTGCTATGGTCATTTTTAAAGATGGTAAAATAATTTATGAGTATGCAGTTAATAAGTTGAGTCGTAAACAAAAATTTGTAAGTAAAGTAGTCGCCAAAAAAACGGGTAAAGATGTAGATGAACTTACACAAAACATTGAGGTTGATACCAAAATACCGTTTGCAAGTTGCAGCAAGTGGCTCAGTGCAGCACTCATAATGACATTTATTGATGATGGTTCACTAAAATTAAGTGATACAGTGGGTACATTTTTACCCCAATTAACTGCTGCCCAAAAAGGCAATATTACCATTGAGCAATGCTTAAGCCATACCACCGGTATTAACCCCGGTACATTAAAAGAAAGCATTAAAGAAATAAGGGCCACATCAACTATGAATGAAGTCATCGCTGCCATTGCTACCCTACCTATGGAAACCGCACCAGGAGAGAGTTTTCATTATAGTAATGCTGGTTTACAAATAGCAGCAGCTGTAATTGAAAAAATGAGCGGTACTGATTTTAAAACCCTTTTTTACCAACGTATTGCCAAGCCTTGCGATATGGTTCAAACTGATTATGGCGAAACACCTGTGCCCTTAGCTGCTGGTGGCGTCAACAGTACTGCTATTGACTACATACATTTTTTAGCGATGATTTTAAACAACGGTAGCTATAATGGCAAACAAGTATTATCAAAAAACGCAGTAGCCTTAATGCAACGAAACTACAGTGCTGGTAAAATTATTAAAGGAAGTCCAGCAGAAGCAGGCAATTGGGGCTACGGCTTTGGTGAGTGGATTATGGATGGCACTACAGGCAATAACCGCTCAAATGAAGTAAGCAGCCCGGGCTTATTTGGTACTTTCCCGTGGGTAAATAATAAGTTAGGTTATGCGGCTATTATGGTAACCTTTAATTTAAATAACACAAACAGACACGAAAAATACAGTACCCTTAAACAAATTGTAAACGATGCTTTAAAAGAAAATAAATGATGCCGCTAAATTGTAGTAATTTTGCAATACACCATCAATATTGATAAGCTTTACAAGCCGAAATATTGATGCGTAAAATGAAATATTTACATGAAAAAGCTCATTTCTTCCATCATTTTTGTTACCCTTACACTTTTAGCAACAGCACAAAAAGGCAAATTATTTAAAGGCATGTATTTGCAATGGGGCTACAATAAGGAGTGGTATACTAAAAGTAATATTCGGTTTAAATTAAGTAACGGTGATAATTTTAAAATTTTAAAAGCTACCGCACATGATAAACCCGATTTAGATGCCGTGTATAAAAAACCTGCTGAGATTTCAATACCACAGTATAACTACCGCATTGGTTTTTATTTAAATGAAAGCAAAACAAAAGCGATTGAATTAAATTTTGACCATATTAAATATGTTGTAACCGACGGGCAAACAGCAAGAGTTAAAGGTACCATCAATGGCGTAAAGGTTGATGGTGATAGCGTTTTAAACCCTTCAACCTTTTTACATTTAGAACATACAGATGGTGGTAATTTATTACACATCAATTATGTACAACAAAATACATTATTGATGAACAAAGCCAACACCCGACCTTTAATAACCTTCTTATGGAAAGCAGGTGCAGGTATAAATATTCCACGTACAGATTTTACCTACAGGGGCGATCGGTTCAATAACGATTTTCATGTGGCTGGCTATAATTTTAGTGGCGAAGCCGGTGCTCGTTTTTATTTTACCAAACGTTTATTTTTGGAAGGTACCGGCAAAACAGGTTATGTTCGCTACCTCAATGCATTAGCAAATACCAATACCAGTAAGGGTAACAGGGTACGCCATGGCTTTGGCTATTTTGAATTAGTAGGTTTAATTGGCTACGATTTTAAATTTTAAAAGGTAAACCTTCAGCAATTGCTTGCACAACATTATACCAATATTGTAAAACAAACCGCTGCACAATTAGGTTTTGATTTTTGTGGTATTGCCAAAGCTGTTTTTTTGGAAGATGATGCACGAAGGCTAGAAGCATGGCTCAATAAGGGTTTACATGGTAACATGCAATACATGGAAAACCATTTTGACATGCGTACCGATCCTACGAAACTTGTACCAGGCGCAAAAAGTGTTATTACTTTATTGATTAATTATTTTCCTCAACAAACCCAACAAGAAGGCAACCCAAAAATTGCTAAATATGCTTACGGTAAAGATTACCATTTGAGCATTCGCCAACAACTACACCATTTTTTATTTTTATTACAACAACAAATTGGCGCTATTACAGGTAGAGGTTTTGTTGATAGTGCACCTGTACTTGAAAGAGCTTGGGCACAAAAAAGTGGTTTAGGATGGATTGGCAAAAACGGCAACCTCATCAACAAAAAAAAAGGTTCTTTCTTTTTTTTAGCTACGCTTATTGTTGATGTTGACTTAGTAGCAGACGATGCTGTTGCGAAAGATTATTGTGGTACCTGCACCCGATGTATTGATGCTTGCCCAACAGAAGCTATTTTACCCAACAAAGTGGTTGATGGCAGTAAATGCATTTCTTATTATACCATTGAACTGAAAGATGCTTTGCTACCGCAACACATGAAAAACCAATTTGATAATTGGATATTTGGCTGCGATGTTTGTCAAGATGTGTGCCCTTGGAACCGATTTGCACAACCACACCACAATAAAAATTTTGAACCAATTCCAGCAATTCTCAATTATTCCGCTGCAGATTGGGAGGCATTGACCGAAGAAAATTTCAAAATTATTTTTAAAGATTCGCCCCTCAAACGTACTAAATTTGGAGGCATTAAACGCAACCTCCAATTTATAAAAACGCATGAATAAAGGCATTGCTACATTATATGCTATTGCTCAAAAAAAAGAACGGATCCTTATAGGTTTAATGAGCGGCACTTCTTTGGATGGGCTAGATATTGCTTTGTGTAAATGCACTGGTAATGGTTATGAAACCGACATTGCATTACTGCAATTTGAAACAATGCCGTATGAAAATAGTTTTTTACAGCAATTACAAAAAAGCTGTTTTGTACCGAACATTTCGTTAGAACAATTAACACTTTTAAATAAACAAATTGCATTAGAGCATGCTGCGATGGTACAACAGTTTTTAGCAAAATATCATATCAATAAAACGAGGGTTGATGCTATTGCAAGTCATGGACAAACTATTTACCATGCGCCTGCAATTCAACATGAAAATAAAGTTGGTAATGCTACCTTACAACTTGGCGATGGTGATATTATTGCCGTTAAAACAGGTATGATCACCATCAGCGATTTCAGGCAAAAACATATTGCCGCAGGCGGTGCTGGTGCACCATTGGTTACCTATGGCGATATTTTATTAACTGGCCATATATTGGAAGATGTTATATTGTTGAACATTGGAGGCATTGCTAATTTTACATACATATCAGCCAATAAAAAAAATATTACTTTTTCTGATGCCGGCCCTGGCAATACGCTCATGAACCAATGGATGCAACAACATTATCATCAAAATTATGATGCCGATGGAGCAGTTGCTGCAAAGGGTATTGTGAATAAAAAACTACTTAACTATTGGCTACAACATTCATTTTTTGCAGCAGATTTTCCTAAAACAACCGGACCAGAAACTTTTAATTGCTCTTTTATTGAAGATGCTGTAAATGCACTACAACTTTACATCAGTAATGATGATGTAATGGCAACATTAAATTACTTGACCGCTAAAAGTATAGCAATTGCTGTAAACAATATAGCAAACCAAAAAGCTGCTAAAATATATGTGAGTGGTGGCGGTGTTCATAACCGTTTATTAATGCAACATCTACAAACAATAATGCCACAACATACCATTTTACCTAGCGATGAAATAGGCATTCATGCAGCTGCTAAAGAAGCTATGCTCTTTGCATTATTAGCCAATGAAACCTTAGCAGGTAACCCCAACATTTTTGAAAATATACACACCAATTTACCAGCTATAAGTATGGGTAAAATTAGTTTACCTTATTAGGTGTTTCAATGTATTTTTTGAGCGCATTCAGTGCATCTTCATAACCTGCCCCTGTAAGTTTTTCTACAAAAATACCACTGAATTTATCCCAAGGGTACCATTTTAAATGAGTAGTACTTTGCCATTGTACTTGATAATCGCCTTGCTCTTGTACAGGTGTAACACTTAAAATATTATCAATAGATTTTTCGCCTGATCGTTGTAATGAAAGTGAGACTATTGGGTAGGCAATTTTTTCAACCACCAATGTATTTTGTTTACCATTAGTTACCCAACTGATAGTACTACCTACTGTACCCGGCGTATTGCTGTAAGTGGCATTAATGGTAGCATCTGCAAATACTGGGTGCCAATTTTTCCACTGGATTACATCAGCTATTTGTTTAAATATTTGTGCAGAATCGCCTTTTATAGATACAGCCCTTGTAATGGCAATTTTACTTGGAATCAGTAATGAAATCAAAGTAATAAACACAAATAAACCAGCAAAAACCAATAATACCCCTTTTAATAGCTTCATACAATCAATAATTATTTTTAAAAACAAACCTTACTCCCACTTAAAAACTTTGGTGGCAATAATATAAACGGCTATTGCCCATAATACCAATATACCAATTTCAGCTTTTACTTGCCATAAACTTTGTCCTTCAAAAGCTACACTACGCATGGCCGTATTTAAATGAGTAAGTGGCATTGCTTTTGAAATTGGCTGCAACCATTTAGGGAATGCATCAGCAGAAAAAAAAGTACCCCCAAGTAAAAATTGAGGCAATGTTATCATATTGGCAAAAGGCGGTATGGTGCTCTCACTTTTAGCCAAACCACTTACAATAAAACCAAAACCCATAAATATATTCAGCCCAATAAAACTTAAAAACAACATTGCTAAAAAGGTAGTTACACCATTTATTAAGGTGAAATCAAAAAACAAATAACCTGCACCAATAATTACAATGGCTGTTATCATTTGAAAAATCACTCTACTCAAACCTTCTCCTAATACAATAAAAGTTCTGGTAACGGGTGTTGCAAAAAAACGCTTTAATATTAATTGATTACGAAGGTTAAAAAAAGTAAACGCTACACCAAATACACCGGCACTCAATAATGAAAAGCCTAACTGTCCGGGCAATATAAAATCAATGGTTTTATATTCTCTAATCACAGCAATATCTCTCTTATAATCAAAATCAAGCTGTGCAATGGCGGGCCTATTTTTAAAAGTACTATCACTTACCGCATTGATGGTGCTTATGAGCATAGAACGTAACTGAGGCCAACGATCATTACTAGCAGTAGTACTTTTTAATTCAATTTTATAAGGATAAGGACCTTCCGTGTTTTTCTTAATATTTACAATACCGGCAAAATTTCCTTTTGATTGAGCCTCTTTTAAAGCGGCATCGTTTTCAAATTTTATAATTCGAACCGTGTTGGTATTTTTTAAAGCAGTGTACAACACATTAGTGGTATCAGCCGAGGGATCCATTACTATTTTGATGCTTTGCATACCATTACCACCACCAATAAACCCAAATACAATAATAAATATAAAAGGAAATGCAAAGCTAAACACAATGGCAGATGGACTCCTAAATATTGATCGTAAGCTTGCTTTGGTAATGGCCAACATTGCCGTAATTTGGCTGTACTTCATATAAACTGTTTGTGGCGTAAAGCTATTAAAAATTAACAGATTATAGTTTTTTTACTTTCAAACAACCTACAACATAACTAAGTTACAACGTACATAATCATGTAAGTTTGCAACCAATTGAATTATTGTATGAATACGGTTTATCTTTTATTAGGTAGTAATTTAGGCAATCCACAACAGCAGTTGCTTGCAGCCACAAAAGCTATTGTACAACGTGTGGGTAACATCGCTTCAGCATCCTCTTTTTACAGTACGGCCGCTTGGGGCTTAACCGCACAACCCAACTTTATAAACCAAGTATTAGTGGTTACAACAAAATTAGATGCACTTACTACCCTGCATACCATTTTAGCTATTGAAAATGATTTGGGGCGTACCCGTTCGGTAAAATATGCTGCAAGGGTAATTGATATTGATATTTTATTTTTCAACAATCAAATCATTGATGTACCACAACTAAAAGTGCCGCATCCACAAATTCAAAATAGGCGTTTTGTACTGATTCCGCTTGCTGAATTAAATGAAAACTTAATACATCCTTCCTTACAAAAAAATATCAAAACACTTTTACAAACCTGTTCCGATACGTTAGATGTGCAAAAAATTTAATAACCTTTAAGGCGATTCCTTTTATTTTGCACTTTCATGAATTATAACTTTATAACCATAGAAGGTAATATTGGTGCTGGTAAAACAACCCTATCTCATTTATTGAGTAAACACTACAATGCCAGGCTCATTTTAGAGGAATTTGCTGAAAATCCCTTTTTACCTAAGTTTTACGAAAACCCTGAGCAGTTTGCATTTCCCTTAGAGTTATTTTTTATGGCAGAGCGGTACAAACAGTTGAAAGATTTATTGCAAACAAAAGATATGTTTCAAAACGTTACCATATCTGATTACTTGTTTACCAAATGCTTGTTATTCGCAAAAGTAAATTTACCCGATGAGGAGTTTAGGTTGTACCAAAAACTGTTCGATATCATTAACCCACAAATCATTCAACCCGATATTCTTATTTACTTACATACACCCGTAATTAAGTTACAAGAAAACATTAAAAAACGTAACAGAAAATACGAACAAAGTATTCCAAACGATTATCTTTTTAATTTACAAGAAACTTATACCCAATACATCAAACAACATCATATAAAAACATTGTTTGTTGATGCAAGTAATGCTGATTTTTTAGACAACCCCTTACACCTTCAAACCATTATTGATGCACTCGATAAAGAGTATGAAGAAGGGCAACATTTTATCACTTTACCTTAGTACATGGCCAACAAAAAACAAGCAGCTTTACCTACAGAGTTTTGGTATTTCATCGGTGCAAAATTATCGTATACACTTGGCGTACGTATGATTTCAACTATTGTTATTTACCAAGTATTTCATTTAGCCAACACTTATATGGTAGGGGTTGCAGGCTTAACCGAGTTTTTACCTGCTGTACTTACAGCTATGTATGCCGGTCATTATATTGATACGCATGATAAAAAAAAGGTACTCTCCACATCGTACATATTTTACCTATGTTGTGCAGTTGGTTTAGCCTTAACCAGCTTACCCTATTTTCAACTCAGTAATACAGCACAAATAAGTTGCATTTTATTGGTGGTATTTAGCACGGGCATTATACGATCGTTTGCCTCACCAGCCTCCAATAGTATGATTGCGGCTATTGTACCAAGAGATGCTTTACAAAAAGCCATTTCATTCAATTCATCAAGCTATTTAGTAGCTTCCATAACAGGCCATGCTACTGGCGGTTTATTTATTGCATTAGCCGGTATTTCAAATGCATATTTTATTAGTGCAGCCCTACTAATTATTGCAAGTATTTGTGCTATAAACATTAAAGCCAAGCCACCTGTATTTGTTGAAAAACGTGAGCCTGTATTAACATCTATCAAACAAGGTTTTCAATTTGTATACAATAATAAAACGATGTTAGGCGTAATATCGCTTGATTTGTTTGCAGTACTTTTTGGCGGCGCCGTTGCCTTTATTCCTGAAATTGCTGAGCATGTGCTCCATACAAATGCCATTGGTTACGGATTTTTAAATGCAGCTATGGATATAGGCGCCCTCATAAGTGTGTTGATTTTACTCGTAGTACCTATGCAAAAAAAGCAAGGCTTAAAAATGCTATTGGCCGTTGCTGGCTTCGGCATCTTCATCATTGTATTTGGCCTTTCTAAAGTATACTGGCTCAGTTTTGCCGCTTTAGCATTAGCTGGCATTTGCGATGGTATTAGCGTAGTAATTAGAGGTACCATTGCACAGTTGTATACGCCAGATGCGTTACGGGGTAGGGTTTCATCTATCAACATGATTTTTATTAACTCCTCTAACGAGTTAGGACAATTTGAAAGCGGTATTACCTCAAAAGTAATGGGTACTTTACCTGCAGTTGTATTTGGCGGTGCCATGTCTGTTGTAGTGGTAATAGGCACTTGGCTTGGCTTTCCGCATCTTAAAAAAATTGAATATTAATTTGGTTGGGGCTATGTACAGTTGTGCTAGTATCAACTAATAAGCGGCTATACGCTGTACCTTCTGCGCCGCAGCGCATTCGGTGCCGCTGCTATCCGCCAGCCTTTCATCATTTTATTATCTATCATCTTTTGATGTTGCAACATCTTTTTAACTAAAAGTTGTACCTTAAACTTTAAATAATATTTTATGCAACGCAGATCCTTCATAAAAAACGGCCTTACCTTAAGTGCATTAGCATTGTTAAGCAAAAGTACATTAGCCTCTTTTTTAAACGACCCTACTTACAACATAAAAATGTTGACAGATACCATCGGTGTTTTTACAGAGAAAGGCGGCACCATTTTGTTTATGATTGGTAAAACGGGCAATATTGTGGTAGATGCTCAGTTTCCTGATACGGCACAACATTGTATTGAAGCCTTAAAAACAAAAAACGATCAACCTTTTCAATTGCTCGTAAATACACACCACCATGGCGACCATACCGCTGGTAATATTGCTTTTAAAAATTTGGTAGCGCATGTAGTAGCACACGAAAACTCAAAGGCGAACCAAATAGCAGTAGCGCAAAAAAATAAAAATGAAGACAAACAACTTTTTCCCGATGAAACCTATACAAAAACGTGGAATAAAAAGTTTGATGATGAAACATTAGCATTACATTACTTTGGTCGTGGCCATACCAATGGCGATAGTTTTGTTCATTTTACAAAAGCCAATATTGTACATGTAGGCGATTTAGTGTTTAACCGCCGCCACCCATTTGTTGATGTAGCAGGTGGTGCCAATATTACCGAATGGATTCAAACACTCGATAAAGCCACCAAACATTTTAATGAACAAACCGTGTATGTGTGCGGACATGCAGGTAAAGGTTACGATATCATCATCAACAAAACAGATATTGTAGCGTTTAAAACCTACTTACAAAACGTACTTACAGTAACCAAAAAAGCCATTAAAGATGGCGTTTCAAAAGCTGATTTTTTAAAAAACACCACCACTATTGAAGGCTCACCAGAATGGACCGGCGATGGCATTAACCGCCCATTAGAAGCCGCTTGGACGGAGCTCAACCCACCGATACAACAAACTACTACAACCAACTAATAACAACACCTTAAACTAAAAAAAGCCAACGAAAATCGTTGGCTTTTTTTGACATATTAACTAAACAAATTCATCATTCTGCATTCATCACTCTTAATTCTGTATTCATCATTCTGCATTCATCATTCTGCATTCATCATTCTGCATTCATCATTCTGCATTCACCATTCATTTCTTCTCCATCAATTTCTCCAACACAAAATATACAGCTGGGCAAAAAGTAGCATTCTTTAAAGTAATTTCTTGTTGCTTAATAATAACATCTTCATCAGTATAAGGGAAACGAGCACAATCACTTGGCCTATCTTCATAAATACTACAAAAATTATCATCACCTAAAAACGGACAAGGTTGTGCATTTGCAACATAATCTCCATCAGCATCTAACAACAAATACGTTTCAATAAACACACCCTCTTTCATTTGCAATAATTTAGCAATACGTTTAATATCAGTGGTTTTAAAACGGGGCGAATAATTTTTACAACAATTAGCACAGGTTAAACAATTAATATGTTCAAATGCTTCTTCGTGTACGAACCAAATCAAGGTTATTTACAAAATTACTATCTGTTATTAAACCATTTAAATCATCTTTATCTGTCATATTAGTACCCCATTCTATTAAATAACCTGTAAGGCTGCTACTTGGTACAAGGTTTTCAAATAAAAAAGCTAATTCGCTACGGCTGGTTGTGTCAGTTTGTGCTTTTACTTGTGTAGCAGTAAAAAGGCAACATATTATCAAAAAATGTTTCATAGTATACAAATTTTTTATTTAAAATTTTTTATCAAATCTACCTTGAGTTATATGAATTGTATCACAAGAAATAGTGGAATCAAAAAGTGTAAATTCAAAAGTTCCTGAAATTATTTTATTTGTTAAATCATATCTTGTTATTTTTAAGCTACCTTTTCGAAAATTATTTTGAGAACTAACGAAGTAGCATACATTACTATTAATATCGTCAATATAATTTGGGAAAATATCTGAAAATGGTAAAATAAATATATCAGAGCTAAAAATATTAAAACAACTAAAGGATAAACTTGAAGTTTTTAAACCATCTTTTCTAAAAGTTCTGATATCTACATTACCGTTATTATTTGGATCTACAATCATATCAAAATTGGGCTTGTTTTGTTCAAATCCTTTAGGTGTGTATAATTTACCGTTAATAAGGCAACCAAAGGTATTAGCGCCTACCTGTGTAATGGGGGGTAGTTGATCTTCAATTATTTTACTTTTTTTGCAACTAAAAAAAATGAATGACGAACCGATAAAAATTATTACAAAATAATATTTTTTCATGTAGTACATTTTTAAATTCAAAATAATGTATGAATTTAAAACTACATTATGTATTATGTTGTGATTTAAATCACTATTATAAAATATTTGATATTAAATAAAATGCATAAATGTTTGTAATGTTATACTTAAATTTATAAAATATTACTCTTCTCTCCAACTCATAATTCCTCATTCCCTACTCATTTCTTCTCCATCAATTTCTCCAACACAAAATATACAGCTGGGCAAAAAGTAGCATTCTTCAAAGTAATTTCTTGTCGCTTAATAATAACATCTTCATCAGTGTAAGGAAAACGAGCACAATCACTTGGCCTATCTTCATAAATACTACAAAAATTATCATCACCTAAAAACGGACAAGGTTGTGCATTTGCAACATAATCACCATCAGCATCTAACAACAAATACGTTTCAATAAACACACCCTCTTTCATTTGCAATAATTTAGCAATACGTTTTATGTCAGTGGTTTTAAAACGGGGCGAATAATTTTTACAACAATTGGCACAGGTTAAACAATTAATATGTTCAAATGCTTCTTCGTGTAAGGCTGGCAAAGCCCTCAGGGTTGTTTTTTTATCTGCACGGTGTAAATGTTTTTTATACAACTTAGCCCTTTCAAGCGATTTTTTTTGCCAGTTGGTCAGTAATTTTTGATTGTCCATTAAGTAAATAGGTAAATGTTTTATTGAAGGCGTTTTTTTAATAAGGCTAGCATTGTTTCAAACTCAGTTGCTTCAAAACCTATTGAAGTGTAAATAATTATTCCGTTAGTATCTATTAAATAGTTACGTGGTATGTATTGGGTGGCAAACAAATTGTAAATCGGCTTACCCTTATCGGCATATAAAGGAAAAGGCAATTGTTTCTTTGCCTTAAAACTGCTCACTTCTTGCAGGGTATGGTCTCTCCCCACAACTAATAATACAAAGCGTTCATTATTTTTATAAGGTTGCCAAATTTTTTCTGTTATTAAAGGCAACTCCTGTAAACAAGGACCACACCATGTTGCAAAAAAATTAATCAACACCACTTTATTTTTTAAAGCACTACTTTTTACCAAAACGCCATTTTCATCAGTGTAGCTAAAAGCCGGCATAACATCACCAAACTTTACCTTTTCAACCTGAGCAATCGCTTTTAAACCAACCATTAAAATTACCAACCACAGTGTTATTTGTTTCATAAGCATACTTTTTTATAGGGCGTTTAAATGATGTTTTCACCATTTTAGGCTTTCTTTTCCACAAATCTAAATTAAATAAACTTGTTCCATGTATCGACAATTAATTTAGCCTCATTGCTGTAAATTTGCAACGCAAATCATTAAAAGTGACAGGTTTTATTTTAAAATTACCACTTACATGGTACAACTTACAACCATTTGCTTTTGTGATCCTCATCTTTTAAAAAATCATAATAAGCACCATGAATCTTTTTGAACAACAACAGCAAGAATTTGTACGCAGGCATATTGGCCCAGATGCGCAAGAAACGAGAGAAATGCTTGAAACCATTGGTGTTGCTAGCTTAGATACGCTCATTGAACAAACAGTACCAGCAGCTATTAGAGCTCAAGAGCCGCTACAAACAGGTAACCCAGTAAGCGAATACCAATACCTTACTGAACTTAAAAAAGTAGCAGCCCTTAATAAAGTATACAAAACTTACATGGGACAAGGCTATTATGGCACAATTGTACCATCAGTTATTTTGCGTACCGTTTTTGAAAACCCAGGTTGGTATACACAATACACCCCTTACCAAGCTGAAATTGCACAAGGCCGTTTAGAAAGTTTATTAAACTTTCAAACCATGGTGGCTGATTTAACGGGCTTGCCTATTGCCAATGCTAGTTTGTTAGATGAGGGTACTGCAGCAGCAGAAGCCATGGCCATGTTGCTCAACCATAAAAATAAAAATACAGATCATATTACGTCGCCAAAGTTTTTTGTTGACGAAAATATTTTTGCTCAAACAAAAGACATCTTAATTACAAGAGCCATCCCTATTGGTGTTGAACTGGTATTTGGTGATTATAAAACTGCAGTGTTAGATGATACTTATTTTGGTGCCATCGTTCAATACCCAAACCGCAATGGCTCTATTGAAGATTATAGAAACTTTGTAAATGCAGCACATGCAGTGAATGCTATGGTGATAATGGCAACCGATTTATTAGCCCTTACCCTATTAACTGCTCCTGGTGAATTAGGGGCTGATGTTGCTATTGGAAGTGCTCAACGCCTTGGTGTGCCAATGGGCTTTGGTGGACCACATGCTGCTTTTTTTGCCACAAAAGATGAATTTAAACGTAATATTCCAGGTCGTATTATCGGTGTTTCTATTGATGCACAAGGCAACCGTTGTTTGCGTATGGCATTGCAAACACGTGAGCAACATATTCGTCGTGAAAAAGCTACGAGTAATATTTGTACAGCGCAAGCGTTGTTATCAAACATGTCGGCCATGTATGCCGTATACCATGGTGCAGATGGTTTAAAAAATATTGCAAAAAGAGTAAGCTTACTTACCAAAACATTGAGTGATGAGCTTGCTGCTATGGGTTTCCACAACGAAAACCAATTTTACTTCGATACCATTTCAATTAAAACAGAAGCTATAGAAGCGGTACGAACACAAGCATTGGCAGCAGAGGTAAATTTCTTTTATACGCCAACCAACATCTTAATTAGTTTAGATGAAACTACTTCGCAAAACGATGTGCTTGATATTTTGCACATATTTGCAAAAGCCATTCATAAAGATACTGCTGAAGCTAGTTTTAGTAACGATACATTGTTAACCAACATCCCTACAGCCCTTACCCGTACATCAAGCTTTTTAACACACCCTGTATTTAATTCGCATAGAAGCGAAAGCCAAATGCTGCGTTACATTAAATCGCTTGAAAATAAAGATTTGAGTTTAAACACCTCAATGATTTCATTAGGTAGTTGTACCATGAAGTTAAATGCAGCAACAGAGCTTATTCCAGTAAGCTGGCCTGAGTTCAGCAATATACACCCGTTTGCACCGGCTGACCAATGGAAAGGTTACCAACAAATTTTAACTGAGCTCGAAAATTGGTTGAGCAATGTTACTGGCTTCACAGCAACATCCCTACAACCGAACAGCGGAGCTCAAGGTGAATACACAGGCTTGTTAACCATTAGGGCTTATCACGAACATAGAAATGAAAAACATAGAAACATTATTTTAATTCCTATTTCTGCACACGGCACCAACCCTGCAAGTGCTGTAATGGCTGGTTTTAAAGTGGTAGTAACCAAGTGTGATGATGCTGGTAATATAGATATGGCTGATATGCAAGCACAAGTTGAAAAACACAAGGATAACTTAGCAGGCTTAATGATCACCTACCCAAGTACACATGGCGTATTTGAAGAAACCATTAAAGATATTTGTGCACTTATTCACGATAATGGCGGTTTAGTTTATATGGATGGTGCTAATATGAATGCGCAGGTTGGGTTAACTAGCCCCGGATTAATTGGTGCAGATGTTTGTCACTTAAACTTACATAAAACTTTTGCAATACCGCATGGCGGCGGCGGTCCTGGCATGGGCCCTATTGGTGTAAACGACAAATTAAAACCGTTTTTGCCAGGCCATGTAATTAAAGGTGTTGCTAACACAGCTGCAACTGCCACACATGCGGTGAGTGCTGCTCCTTATGGTAGCGCCAGCATTTTATTAATTAGTTATGCCTATATAAAAATGTTGGGTGCAGATGGTTTAAAAAAGAGCACAGAATATGCTATTTTAAACGCTAACTACATGAAAGCCCGTTTGCAAAACGATTATAAAATTTTGTACACCGGTAAAAATGGTACTTGTGCCCATGAGTTTATTGTTGATTTACGTCCGTTTAAAACAAGCGCAGGTATTGAGGCTGAAGATGTTGCAAAACGTTTGATGGATTACAACTTCCATGCACCAACTTTATCATTCCCTGTTGCTGGCACTATTATGATTGAACCAACAGAAAGTGAAGACAAGGCGGAGCTTGATCGTTTTTGCGATGCCTTATTAAGTATTCGTAAAGAAATTGCTGCCATTGAAAATGGTGCAGCCGATAAAGCTGATAATGTGTTGAAACATGCACCACACACTCAATTTGTTGTAATGGCTAATGATTGGTCAAGACCTTACAGCAGAGAGCAAGCTGCTTTTCCTTTACCATATGTAAAAGAAAATAAATTTTGGCCAAGCATCAGCAGGGTAAACAATACCTACGGCGATAGAAATTTAATTTGTACATGTGAACCTGTAAGTGCTTATGCTGAAACAGCAACAGCCTAGTTTTCACAATTTATAACGTATAAAAAAACGACCTTAAAAAAAAGGTCGTTTTTATTTATTGATACTTACTACAACTAATAATAAAAAACTATATTGGTTTAATATACTATCAACCAACACGTTACAACATTTGAATTTGCTGTATTAAAAGCTTTAACAGCCTTTCGTTTTAAATACCCTATATTTGCGCTTTAATAATACAATACAAATAAACAAAATGGACAAAAATCAAGGAACCGTAAAGTTTTTCAACTCAGAAAAAGGATTCGGATTTATTAAGCACGACGATTCTGACAAAGAAACTTTCGTACACGTAAGTGGTTTGAACAACGAAATTAAGGAAGGTGATAAAGTAGAGTTCGAATTACAGAATGGTAAAAAAGGAATGAATGCTGTTAATGTAACAGTTATAGGATAATATCATTTTTATCAGTTTTAAAAGCCACCCATCAAGGTGGCTTTTTTTATATCGTAAAAGCCATTACTTTTGAATAAACAAAAAAACTGCAATGAAAAAAATTTTATTGATAGCTTCTTTAGTTGCTGTGTATACAACACAAGCACAAAACATTAAGTTAGAAGCTGGAAAAAAAATCACGGTTGTTACTACCAACAACATGGATATGGATATGAGTATGGCAGGTTCTATGAAATCAGAAGCTAGCGCAACAAGTGTAATTAATGTAGTGAGTGTAGATGGTGATAAATACAATATCACTTGCACCAATACTAAACTTAAAAGTAGTCAAGATGCTATGGGGCAAAGCATGAATTTTGACTCTGATAAAAAAGAAGATCTTGATTCTGAAATTGGAAAAGAACTAGGTAAAAACGTAAACAAAGCCATTGAACTGATACTAAATAAAAATAATGGTGTGGTTGTTAGTAAAAATAAAAATGATGAAGAAGATGGTAACCCTATGAAAGAAGTAATGGCTTCTGCAGGTGGTAACTCTGCTGAATCAATTGTAAGCAACACATTTTTTGTAATACCTGCTGGTAAAAAAGTAGGTGATTCATGGGTTGATTCTTCTAGCGAAGCAGGAATGAAAAGAATTAAAACCATTCAATATAAAAGCTTGAATGCTGATGTAGCTACGTTAAATGTAACTACAGTTGTAAAAGGTACTATGAGCAAAGAAACACAAGGCATGCAAATGGAAATTACTATTAATGGTACTACTGATGCAGCTATTGAAGTGAATACTACAAACAGTATAGTTAAAAAGAATACAAGCAAAGGTGAAGTAAATGGTTCTATTGATGTAATGGGGCAATCAGTGCCTATTACAATGAAAATTAATAATACCACTATTACTGAATAAAAATATTATCATATTAAAAAAAAGCCTTCAAATAATTGAAGGCTTTTTTTATGCAGATTTGTAACCTAATAACCAATAATAACCTGCCGCAGCAAACATGCAAAACAACGCCACCACAAACCATAAATTAACGAAACCAAAATGGTTGGCAAATAAAGCCCCTGTGCTGCTGCCTATTACTTGCGCTGCACTCCAAGCCATGGTGTACATGCCTGCATATTGCCCTCTTGTTTTTTGTGAACTTCTTTCAATGTAAAAGCTATTCATAAAGGGCATAGCAATCATTTCAGCAACTGTAATGGTAAGTACTGCCATGGTAGCCACTAAAAAACTATTTAAAAACGGAATATTAAGCATTAAAAATGATACGCTCATTAATACAGCTCCATAACTCATTAATAATAAATAAGGGCGTTTACCATTTAATTTAAACACAATTACCATTTCAAAAAGCGCTATTAATACCCCATTGGCAGACATAATTAAACCAATATCAAATTCGGAGAGATGTAAATCACTCTTAAAAAAAATAGGTACCGTTGTAAATATTTGAAAAAAGCAGGATGCGAAAAATAATTTAAACAATAAAAAATATAAAAATTTTGTATCCTTAAAAGGTGATGTTTGCTCTTTTGTGTGTTCATCATGAACGCCTACGGTTTGCTGTTGTTGAGCTTTTGACACAAAAGGTAAAATGAATAATAAAATTACAGCTGCTACTATATTGGTACATCCATCTACCCAAAATAATAAATGATAATTAATAGATGCTAGTAAACCTCCTAAAGCACTACCAATACCCCACCCTAAATTAATAGCCAGTCGTATTAATGAAAAAGATTGTGTTCTATTTTGGGCATTGCTATAATAAGCAATGGCTGTTGCATTGGCTGGCCTAAAACTTTCGTTCACCATACTCAACAAAAAAGTTACTATACAAATGGAGGTATAGGTTTTCATTTGTCCAAGCACTATAAACATTATACCACCCAACAATAATGCACCTACTTGCATGTAGTAAAATCCAATTTTATCACTTAATTTACCACCCACAAAGCCGCCTGTAATAGAACCAACGCCGTATATTGCTACCACTAAGCCGCCTTGCTGAACTGTAAATCCTAAATGGCTACAATACAAGGTCATAAAAGCCAATACCATCGTACCACACCTATTGATGAGCATCACAATACTGAGCAACCAAATTTTTTGGGTGAGCCCACTATAAGCATTTTTATATAAGTTGATGGTACGAGCCAGCATAAGAAATTACTTTAAATAATAGTAAACGTATCGGTTTTAGGCGCTTTGTCAAACATTGCTTGAACAATTGTTGGTGGTGCAGCTAATTTTCGAATAGCTGTATTCAACCATGCACCATCTATATTTATAATGGCTGATAAAGTGCTGTCATTTTTAAATATTTCATGCACCATCGACCATCGTCCAAAATCAGCAGTAAGTTTTTCAACTTTCATATTAATGGTTACTTTATCACCAAAAACCAATTCTCTTTTAAAAATACATTCTTCCCTAAACAGCACTGGGCCAATTTGTAGTTGCGCCATCATCATCGGGGTTAAACCATTTTCAATTAAAAAAGCAGTACGACAATAAGCCCCAAAATCGTAATATTTTGAATGTAATACATGAAAGTTAGGATCTAAATCAGCCCAACGTATTTCTACACTTTTTTCGAATATGTTCATGGTTTCGTTTTTTATATAATAAAAAAAATCCTTTTTACCGAAGCAAAAAGGATTTGTAAAAAATGCGTATTTGTTATTTACTTATACATTATTTCATAATACTCTTTCGCCATACGGTTGCTATCAAACTGCCAACGTACATCTCTCATTCCATTGATAACGATTTGACGCCATACATTTGGATTTTCGTAGTATAAAGGTAAAATTTGATTTTCTAATATGTCGTATAACTTTTCTAAATCGTAAGCATCTTGCTCTGGCGTACTCATATTTTCGTAATCAACAGGTGGCACTAAAAAACCATTGTTACCATGGTTAATGAATTCGCAGATCCAACCATCATGTGTACTAAAGTTTACAGAGCCGTTCATGGCGGCCGTCATACCACTTGTACCACTTGCTTCACGTGGCACCCGAGGGTTGTTCAACCAAATATCGCTTGCTTGCTTTAAACGCTTGCTTAAGCCCAACTCATAGCCTGTACAAACAGCAACATTCGGAAACTCTTTACTTAAGTTTACTAAAAAGTTGAAATCATTAATAGCAGGGTAATCAACCGGGTAAGGTTTACCAGCCCAAATAATTTGAACAGGGTATTTGGTATTGGCCATTAATGCACGGAAACGTTCTTTATCTCTTGTAATTAAATCAGCTCTTTTATAACCTGCAAACCTACGAGCCCACACAATGGTTAATACATTAGGATCAAATATTTTACCTGCTTGGTCGCTTACAATTTCAAAAGCCCTTTTCTTTAAATAATTTTTTCTATCAATAAAACCTGCTTCGTTATGGGTATCAGCAAAATTGTACAATTGCTTATCAGCCCAATAATGCCAGTTTTGTGCGTTGGTAATGGCTTTTATTTCACAAATACCTTCGTATTTATTCCACATTTTTCTACTTACTTCACCATGTAATTGACTTACCCCATTGGCCAACCTTGCAAAACGTAAGGCAGATAATGAATGGTCAAACTGATCACCAGTAGTACCTGTTAACTGGCGTACTTCTTCTAATGGCAAACCACAGAAATAGCCCATTTTGTAACATAAATCTAAATTATGCTTTTCGTTACCAGCCTCTTCAGGTGTATGTGTAGTAAATACCAACCTACGCTTTACTTCTTCTTTATTAAAACCAAATTTTCTATAAAGATAAAATGCTGCACTAAAACCATGTGCTTCGTTTAAATGATAAACATCAGGGTTAAAATTTAACTCATCAATCAACTTTGCACCACCTACCCCTAACAAAATAAATTGTGCCACTTTGGTAGCTACATTAGCATCATACAAACGATGGGTTATGGTTTGCGATACATAATCGTTTTCAGGTAAATCAGTACTCAATAAAAACAATGGTGCACTTTTAAACGTTTCAGGGTTTAAGTACAATGCTTTAACCCATACCGGGTGCCCATGAATTTCAATTTGAAACTTAATACCTGTATCTTCTAAAAAATTATATATTTTTTCGTTCCATTGCACATTTAATGTTTGATCAGGATTACGGGCTTGATCGTAATAGCCGTATTTCCACAGAATACCAATCCCAATTAAATTTTGACGCAATTCATATGCGCTGCGTAAATGTGAACCACTTAAATACCCCAAACCACCACTATAAATTTTTAATGGTTGATGTACTGCAAACTCCATTGAAAAGTAAGCCACTTTTTTAGCATAAGGTTCATCAATAGGAAACGGGACTTGAAATCTAGAAAAATTCATCCTTTAATTTTTTTGTTTGCTGCAATATAATTGAAAAATAGGGTTCAAAAAACCTGTAAACGATTGCGGTTAAGTATTTACACCTGAATTAATATTTGTTTTAACGAAAATAAAATATTAGGTTTGGCTAAGTTTATTATTCATTTTAATGAAGTTTGATGCGTTTGATATGAAAAAAGAACACCTAGATGATACATCGTTAAGTGAAGTACACCATAGTGTTGATACAACTACACCCAAAAAAAAATGGCGTAAACTATTTTCTTTTTTAGGGCCAGCTTATTTAGTGAGTGTGGGTTATATGGACCCTGGTAATTGGGCAACAGATATTGCTGGTGGTAGCAAATATGGCTATGCCTTAATTTGGGTGTTGCTCATGAGCAACCTGATGGCATTGCTGCTGCAAGGCCTTTCTGCAAGGTTAGGTATTGTACGAGGTAGAGATTTAGCACAAGCCAATAGAGAAACTTACCCAAAGTACATCAATTTTATTTTATACTTATTAGCTGAAATAGCCATAGCAGCCTGCGATTTAGCAGAAGTATTGGGTATGGCAATAGGCATTCAACTACTTACTGGCCTACCATTAATTTGGGGTGTAAGCATTACAGTGCTTGATACTTTTTTACTGTTATACTTACAAAAAGCTGGCATTAAAAAAATGGAAGCCTTTATTATAGCTTTAGTAGCCATCATCAGTTTAGCATTTTTAGCACAAATTATATTAGCCAAACCTGATGTAACTGAAGTGGTGAAAGGCTTTGTACCATCGCTACCAGATAAATACGCTTTATATATTGCCATTAGCATTATTGGTGCAACAGTAATGCCACACAACCTTTACTTACACTCCGCTTTAGTACAATCACGAAAAATTAGTAGAACCGATGCTGGTATTAAACAAGCATTGAAATTTAATAGGGTTGATACAACCATTGCTTTAAACTTAGCATTTTTTGTAAATGCTGGTATTTTAGTGCTGGCTGGCACCGTTTTTTATAATTCTGGAAATGCTGATGTGGCTGGCATTAAAGAAGCCCACCAATTATTACCTTCTTTTTTAGGAAACACCGCCCCTATACTATTTGCAATTGCATTAATTGCGGCCGGACAAAGCAGTACTGTTACAGGTACATTGGCCGGTCAAATTATTATGGAAGGATATTTAAGTTTACGCATTAACCCATGGTTACGTAGACTAATAACCAGACTTGTAGCTATTGCCCCTGCACTCATTGTGATATTATTGTATGGTGAAAGTAAAGTAGAATGGCTATTGCTATTGAGCCAAGTTATATTGAGTTTACAACTAGGGTTCGCCATTATACCACTTATATACTTTGTAAGCAATAAAGAAAAAATGGGCAAGTTCGCCATTAACAATACCACCAAGGTAGCCGCATGTTTAATAGCTACCGTATTGGTTTCATTAAATATTAAGTTACTGGCAGATGAGTTTTTACCATTTTTTAATGAGCCAGCTTTGCTACCTAAAATTTTGATAATTGCGGGGGCGCTATTTTTTGGATCGATATTGTTGTACATCATCATCTTCCCATTTTTAAAAATAAAACAAACACAACATACCTCTATTGAAATACACGATGCTGCTGTAGAATTACCCCCTTTACAAATACCTGTGTATAACAAAATAGTAGTGGCGCTTGATTTTAAAAAAGATGACCATAAAATTATTTCGTTTGCATTAGGACAAGCGAATAAAAGCACTACCATTATTTTAATTCACGTTGTAGAAAGTGCTTCGGCAAATTTACATGGCACAGATAGTGATGACCATGAAACGAAAAAAGATGCAGCACAATTGGCCCATTACCAACAACAATTACAAGCCCAAGGTTACAATGTTACAACTGACTTAGGTTTTAAAAATAGGGTGAAAGAAATTGTACGTTTGGTTGAATTAAATGATGCTGATTTATTGGTGATTGGTGCCCACGGTCATTCTGGTGTAAAAGATATTTTATATGGCGAAACAGTAAATGCAGTGCGACACGAACTAAAAATACCTGTATTGGTAGTTACTTTGTAACAAGGGCAATACGTTCATCAAAAAAACGATTCCACTTTTGTTGTTGCGTTTCATTTTGACCGTTCATGGTTTGTCCATCATAATCTTGTTGCAATTTGTTCATAGTATCACAACATTGTTTGTACAAACGCTTTAAGGCTTCGTTGAAATTATCACCATCTAAGTTCAGTGATTTTACTTTATCGATAAACATTTTAGCAGCTAAATAAGTAGCATCAAAATGATGTTGCTCATGGGTTAAAATATAAGTCGTCATTTTATTAGGGCGCACCCACGATTTACCTTTACTGAAATAACAATATACAGCTACGTTAATTTGCCCCTTACCATTAACTGATTTCATATCAGCCTTGTAACCAAAGCCAGAGGCGGTAATAGCAGCCACTTGGCTAGGTGGTGGTGGCGTACCTTTAAAATCGGGCCATTGCAGCGGCTTATTTTTACTGTAATAAATAACATCTTTACTATTCATATCGGTTTGCTCCGTCCAATAAACATTGGTGGTAAATTGTGCCATTACCATATTTGACAGCATCAACAAAAAAATAGTACAACACCTATACATTACTCTTTAAATTTAATACACAAAAAAACAGTATTTATGCATGAGCTACTGATAAAGCTTTTATAATTAGTATTCAATTAACAGTTGTAGCAACTACATGAAAAATCAGTTGCTTAAATTCCTTTTGTTGCAAGTTGACTTTTTATAAATGCATAGTTTTCATCATCAAAGCAAACAAATATTACTTCATTAATTAGTGAAGTATTTGAAATAAATTTATATACAGCATCTACAGCAATTTTTGCAGCTTCATCTTTTGGGAAACGGTAAACACCTGTGCTAATACTAGGGAAAGCAATGGTATTACAGTTATGAGCAACAGCTAGTTGTAGTGAGTTCATATAACAATTTGAAAGTTTTTCCCTTTCATTATTATTGCCTTTGTTCCAAACTGGACCAACTGTGTGTATAACAAAATTTGATGGAAGGTTTCCTGCTGTGGTAATAACTGCTTCTCCTACTTTACAACCACCTTGCTTTGCAATAATTTTTCTACATTCTTCTAATATAACAGATCCTCCTGCTCTATGAATAGCGCCATCAACACCTCCTCCTCCTAATAAAGAAGTATTAGCAGCATTAACAATGCAGTCTACTTTTATTTTAGTAATATCACCTTTAACAACTTGTATGTTAGTTGGAGAAACTTCTATAATCATTTTTGTAATATTTTTACAAACGCTCTTTTATTTTTTGTACCAGTTTACTTACTTCAATTTTTTCCATACAATTAAAATGCTCTTTAGGACATTTTTTTAAACCATATTTACTACAAGGTTGGCACGATAAATTAAGCACTATATTTTCATAAAAGGGTTTGGTTTGATGGCTCATAAAATTACTGCCATAGTAAGGCTCCACATCTAAATCAGGTGTAGTACCACCCCACAAAGCAATAACAGGGCGCTTTAATGCACATGCTATGTACTGCATACCTGTATCGTTACTCACTACCAACTTGGCTTTTTTAATAATATCAGCCGACTCACTAATATTAAATTTGCCACAAGCATTGTAAATTTTAATGGGGTCAGTTGCGGCAATAGTTGCACCACTTTCCGCATCTTCTTTACCTCCTAATAAAATGATAGGATGATCAATTTGTTGGCATACCTCAATTATTTTATGTTGCGGAAAACGTTTGGTAAAATAAGTAGCCCCAATTACAATGACCATATAGCCTGCTAAATGCCCTGTGGGCAAATCATCATCACTCACTTCATCTTTAGGGTCAATAAAGTAATCGAGTCCACCCCCATCATCATGCACACCTAAAGGCAATACGGTATCAATACTACGTTGTGTAATATGCCTGTTAGGCATAACATCAATATTGAGTTGGGTTAATAAAAATTTTTGTAAGGTTAATTTATTAATCGTGTAAGTGGTTGTTTTTAAAGAACGCTTTATTTTATTACTACGGATGTTATTATGCAAATCAATAACGTAATCATATTTTTCTAGTTTCAATACTCGTAGTAACTCAGCCATATTATCATCGTAATAAAAAAATTTATCAACGTATGGATTAGCAGCTGTTACAATTTTAAAAGATTGCTTGGTAAGAAAATGTACTTCGGCATCAGGTAATTGTTTTTTTACACAACGTAATACCGGACTAGCCAATACAATATCACCAATAGATGACATTCGTATAATTAAAATTTTCTTTTTCACTTTGTAAATTATGATTCCGTAAAATTTAAATCTTTACCAAAAGTTTCTTTCGTAAAATATGCTGCTATACAACTCACCACCATCACCAAAATGCCAGTGTACAAACCAGCTTTTACATAGGTAGTAAAATGTTGTAACCCGTTAAAAATTAAAAGCAATAATGGTAGTGCACCCCTCACCATATTTGGGATAGTTGTAGCAGCAGTTGCTCGTAAGTTAGTGCCAAATTGCTCTGCTGCCATAGTAACAAATATGGCCCAAAAGCCAGTACCAAAGCCTAACGCAGCACATATCGCATACATTTGTGCGGCAGAACCACCCTCTTGTGTAAAGTAAAAACCTATAGCGATGATGGTGAAAATATAGAAAATGTACAATGCTTTTTTTCTACTTTGTAACCAATGACTTACCAAGCCAATAAGCACATCAGCCACTGCAATAGCCACATAGGCATACATGGTTGATTTTTTGGGTAAAATAGGTTCATCAATACCCATTTGTTCACCAAAATTATTTGAAAACGCTACTAAAATACCAATAACATACCAAGTTGGTAAGCCTATTAAAATAGCCAATATATATTTTTTAAAACGAGCTTTATTAGTAAAAAACATACTAAAATCACCTTTAGCAATGTGCATTGTTTTTACTTTTTCGTACATACCACTTTCAAATACAGCAATGCGTAAGAGTAACAAACAAAAGCCCAAACCACCCCCAATAAAATAACAAGTACGCCAATCAAAACACTGCGAAATAAAATAAGCCACTACAGCACCTGTTAAGCCAACGCCTGCCACTAAAGAAGTACTCAAGCCCCTTTTTTCTTTTGATGTTATTTCGCTTACCAAAGTAATACCTGCACCAAGCTCACCAGCCAAACCTAAACCTGCTACAAAACGAACCAACGCATATTGATGAGATGTTTGTACAAAGCCATTGATAATATTGGCTACACTGTATAAAATAATGGAACCAAAAAGTACACTCAACCGCCCCTTTTTATCGCCCATAATACCCCAAATTATACCTCCCACCAACAAACCCAACATTTGAATACTGATGATAAATTCACCTTCCGTTTTTATAGCATTGGCATCTAAACCAATACTCTTTAAACTATCTACCCGTACAATATTGAAAAGTAGTAGATCGTATATATCTACAAAATAACCCAAGGCTGCCACTAAAACAGCCATACTAAAAATACTATTAGTAGTAGTGTTTTGTTGGTTCATAAATTAATCTTGTGGAGGAGTGGCTTGTTTTGATTTACCAAATACCAATTTTAAAATAACGGGTGCAGTGGTGACTAATACAATACCAATTACAATAACTTCTAAATGTTCTTTTAAATCGAATTGATAGGTACTTAAAAAAAACTGTTGCAAATAATGCCCTGCAAATAACATTGTGAATACCCAAGCAAAACACCCTACTACATTATAAAAGCCAAACTTCGTTTTATTCATACCTACTATGCCTGCTACAATTGGGGCAAATGTGCGTACAATTGGTAAAAAACGAGCCATTACAATTGCACCACCACCATGCTTTTCATAAAAATCTTTCGCTTGGTGTAAATATTTTTTTCTAAAGAAAAAGGTATCTTTTCTTTCAAATAAAAATGGACCACTTTTGCGACCGAACCAATACCCAACATAGTTACCGATAATACCTGCCGCTGATATAAGTACACCTAAAATAACCAAGCTTAAAAATGAACCTGTGTTGTTAATGTGTAAACCTTTTGCCACTAAATCTTCGCTATAAATACCTGTTACAAATAATAAAGAATCGCCTGGTAAAAAAAAGCCAGCAAATAAACCCGTTTCAGCAAATACTACAAAAACAATAAACCACAAACCCCCATTTTCAATATACCATTGAGGTTGTAATAATTGTGTCCAATGAAAATCTAATAAAGCAACATCTATCATGTAAAAAAAATTAAAATTAAATATCGGATGGTGGTTGAGCTTCTGTTAAAGCACCTTCCATTTTACTTACTACTGCGGTAGCGATACTGTTACCAACTACATTGGTAGCGCTACGACCCATATCTAACAACGGATCAATACCCAATAACAACGCCAAACCAGCTTCTGGAATATTAAAAGTAGCCAACGTACCTGCAATAACTACCAACGATGCCCTCGGTACACCTGCAATACCTTTACTGGTAAGCATGAGCACCAATAACATACTTATTTGTGTAGCAATATCTAAATGAATTCCATAACTCTGTGCAATAAATAGCGATGCAAAAGTCATGTACATCATACTACCATCTAAATTAAAAGAATAACCCAGTGGCAATACAAAACTTACAATATTGTTTTTGCAACCAAAGCGTTCCAATTCTAACATCGTTTTAGGAAAAGCTGCTTCGCTGCTAGCCGTACTAAAAGCAATTAATGCAGGCTCTTTTATGCGTTTCACTAAATTCAACACACGTTTACCTATAAATAAACCGCCTGCTACAATTAACACTACCCAAAGCAATGCCAAACCAAAATAAAATTCACCAATAAAAATAGAGTAGGTTTTTAAAATTCCTATGCCTTGTTTAGCAATAATAGCAGCCATAGCACCAAACACCGCAAGTGGTGCAAATTTCATAACATAGCCTGTTACTTTTAAAATAATATGTGCAATAGCATCTAAAGCTCTTACAACAGGTGCTGCTACATCGCCCAATGCTGCTGCAGCTACACCAAAAAATAAAGCGAACACTACAATTTGCAAAATTTCATTTTTGGCCATAGCATCAACCGCACTTGCCGGAAATACATGATAGAAAAATTCTTTAATGCTTAATGCGGCTTTATCTACACCTGAGCTTGCGCCAACATCTGGCAACGGCAAATGCATGGCAATACCGGGTTGAAATATGTTTACCAATATTAAACCTAATAATAAACTCACTAATGATGCGGTGATAAACCATAACAGCGTTTTACCACCAATTCTACCCACAGCACTTATATCGCCTAACTTTGCAACACCCACTACCAATGTGGTAAATACCAATGGAGCTACAATCATTTTTATGAGTCGTAAAAATATATCTGCTAAAATGGTGAACCAATCAAGCTTTTTATCTCTTTCTTTTAAAACAATGGCTTTTTGTGCACTCAATAATGTTTGTTGCTTTACCAATGATTTGTAGGTAGGGTTGGTTGTATCTACCAACATCGCTATACTCGATTCAATTTTTTTGATTGAATCAGCCCATTTATTTACTGTAGCAAAATTGGCAGTTCCATTATCAGATTGTGTAATGCTTTTTTCAGCTGCTACTTTTTGTACGATAGCGGCTGTTTTTAAAGCTTGTAATTTATTGTAAGCAATGGTATCTGTTGGTGTTTCGTATTTTTTTAATTGGTCGTGCAAAAACTTTTGTTGTGCTTCGGCATTTGCTAGTTGCGTATTTTCATTACCTACATAATAAGTATTTAAAATAAAGCCCACCACAATACCGAGTACCAATGCAATACCAATGTAAAGCGTTAAATGATTACGTTTCGTTTCTTTTACCTGCATGCGCTATAGTTATATTTTGCAATATAGTATTTAATGCTTGTTGTACGAAAGTGAATTACAATTTTATATGTGGTATGATTTTATAAAGATTTATTACTTAATTTACCGTTTCATTTCACAAAAACTAAAAAACTTTATGAGTTTATTTGCTAAAAAATCGCTTGATCAAATGCTGTTGCAAGCAGCAGATGATGAAAAGGGTTTGAAAAGAACCCTTGGAGCTGGCAACTTAATAGCACTAGGTATTGGCGCTATCATTGGTGCCGGTTTGTTTGTAAGAACCGCTGCAGCTGCCGGACAAGCCGCTGGACCAGCCGTTACCATTTCATTTATTATTGCAGCTATTGGTTGTGCATTTGCTGGCCTTTGTTATGCTGAGTTTGCAGCAATGATTCCGATTGCCGGTAGTGCTTATGCTTACAGCTATGTAACCATGGGTGAAATTGTAGCTTGGATTATTGGTTGGGCACTTATAATGGAATATGCATTGGGTGCTGCTACCGTTTCTATTGCATGGAGCGAATATTTAAATAAACTTTTTGATAATCGAATACCGTACGAATGGTGCCACAGCCCGTTTGAAAGTTTTACCGACAGTGCTGGTATTTTACATTCAGGCATTGTAAATGCGCCTGCGTTATTAATATTGCTCTTAATTACGTTGTTACTTATTAAGGGTACACAAGAGAGTGCTATTTTTAATGCAATCATTGTATTTGTAAAAGTGGCAATCGTATTAATATTCATAGCTATTGGATGGCAGTTTATAAAGCCAGAAAACCATACACCATATTTTATACCTGCTGATACTGCATCGGTAACTGATAATGCTGGTAAAGTAATTGCAGATTATAGTGGATGGAACAAGCATGGTTGGGGTGGTGTATTAGGCGGTGCTGCAATTGTGTTTTTTGCATTTATTGGTTTTGATGCCGTAAGTACAGCAGCGCAAGAAGCAAAAAACCCTAAAAGAGATATGCCAATTGGTATTTTAGGTTCATTAGTAGTGTGTACCATTTTATACATTTTGTTTGGTCACGTACTTACAGGTGTAGCCAATTGGAAAGATTTTGTTGATCCAGAAAAAGGTAGAGAAGCATCAGTAGCTTATGCTATTAGTAACTTTATGACCGGTTATGGTTGGTTGGCTCAAGCCGTTACAGTTGCAATTTTAGCAGGATTTAGTTCTGTTATATTGGTAATGTTAATGGGACAAAGCCGTATTTTTTACACCATGAGTAATGATGGTTTAATACCAAAAGTATTTGGCGACTTACACCCTAAATTTAAAACGCCTTACAAAGCCAATTGGATATTATTCATTTTTGTTGGTTTGTTCGCAGGTTTTGTACCAGGCCATGTGGCAGGTGATTTAACCAGCTTTGGAACACTGTTCGCCTTCGTATTAGTAAGCTTAGGTGTTTGGATTTTAAGGGTTAAAGCGCCGCATATTGAACGTCCGTTCAGGGTACCGTTTGCACCTGTTGTATCAATATTAGGTGCATTAATTTGTTTAGCAATGATTGTTGGGCTTGATGTTCAAACCCTTACCGTTGCTTTCGCATGGATGATTTTAGGTATCATAGTTTACTTCTTATACAGTAAGAAACACAGTAAACTCAATCATAAATAAATAATTAAATATGAAAAGCCCCATCAAAAATGATGGGGCTTTTTTATTGGCGTAATTTACAGTACTATTTAACGAAGGTTCATTGTAACAATAAATTTACAATCCATACTACCTAAAATCAATCAACACAATGCTCTTTCAATTTTCAACACGATGAACGGCTTATTTTATTTCTATTTCATCAACAAAAATATGGGTATCACCTCCTGCACCTTCGTGCCAACTTGGTAACTTACCATATTGCAAAGCAGTTACCCGTACATACCTTGCCGAAGTAGGGTTACATTTTATTACTGCTGATTTTAATTGTGCCTCCAAATCTTCAATGGGTAATATATTTTGTAATGAACCTATGGTGGTAAATTGTTGTCCATCTAACGAAACCTCAACCTTTATTGCTTTTGGCATTACAATCCAAGCCCTAGTATCTTGCATAAAACCAATGGTTACTTCACTAATGTTAGTAGCCGTTTTTAAATCTACCATTGCACTAAAATCAGTTTTTTGATAACCCTGCCAATTACCTTTACGCCAATTGGTACTACCTCTTATACCATCAACCAAACCTTCAGCACCACCGGCATCATACATTTGTTCATATTTACTATTCAAAGTAACCGTCCAATTATTATCTATCTTCTTATAAATGGCTGTGGTTATTGCACTCGAATTGCCTTTATCATCAACAGCAATAGCTTTTAACGCCAAGCTCTTATTAATAATCAACTCATTTTTATAAACATCACTTTTTGTAGTAGGTACAGTTCCATCTTCTGTATAATAAATTGTACAATTAGGTTGTACAGTAGTAATAGCAACATTTTTATTACCTCTAAAACTTGTTCCTGCCCCCTCAATAATTGGGTTTATAACAAAACCATCCTCTTTAATGGTTGGTACCATGGTATTGGTAAAAATATTTGCTGACGCAGGCTTATCCGTCATACCAAAAACTAAAGTTGCACCCTTCATCATGTCTTTATAATCTATTTGCAAGTTATTAGTAGCAATGGTTTGGTTGGCGTTGTTTAATTTTATTTGCCCAACATAATAATTATTACCACTCAAATTATTGGCTTTAATAGTAAACGTTTTACCATTTTCTAAATGCACCAATACTTGCTCAAATGCAGGTGTTCCGATGTTATATAATGTTGTACCGGGTGTTACTTGGTAAAAACCCATAGCACTCAATACATACCAAGCACTCATTTGTCCACAATCTTCATTACCTATTAAACCATCTGGTGTGTTTTTATAAAACTCCGAACAAATTTGATGTACCAATTGTTGCGTTTTATTGGGCGCATTACAATAATTATACAAATAAGCGATATGATGACTCGGTTCATTTCCGTGTGCGTACTGACCAATTAACCCCGTAATATCACTTTGCTCCCTACCTGTAGTAGCAGTGGTAGTGGTAAATAATGTATTGAGTTGTTGCGCCATTTTATCAACACCACCCAACATTTTTATGTACGTACCAACATCTTGAGGCATATAAAATGAGTATTGCCAGCTGTTGGCTTCTGTATAATTATTGTTGACTTCTTTAGGGTCAAACGGACTTAACCAATCGCCATTTTTACGTGGGCGCATATAACCCAATTTACTATCAAATACATTTTTATAGTTTTGTGCTCTTTTTATAAAAGTGTTGTAAATACTGGTATTGCCCAATAACTTTGCTGTTTGTGCAATGCACCAATCATCATACGCATACTCTAAAGTTTTGCTCACACTCTCTTGCTCATCATCGCTTTGAATAACAGCTTGCTGCTTCAAAAAAGATAAACCAAAATGGTCCAAATTAGCACTATGTTGCATGGCTTGTAATGCCATGGCTGGGTTACCAATGTTAATACCCTTTGCATATGCATCAGCAATAACGGGTACACTATGATAACCAATCATACATTCCGTTTCGTTTGATGCTAGTTCCCAAACTGGTAACCTTCCACCCTCTTTATATTGCGTTAAAAATGTTTTGATATAATCTGTCGTTCGTTGTTGATCAACAATGGTATACAATGGATGTGCCCCACGGTAAGTATCCCACAATGAAAAAACAGAATAATATGTAAACCCAACAGCTTTATGAATATTATTATCCATGCCCTTATATTGCCCATCAACATCCATATTAATATTGGGTACTACTTCGGTATGGTATAAAGCAGTATAAAATATTTTCAATTTCTCCTTATCACCTTTCACTTCAATTTTACCAAGGGCTTTATTCCATTTTGCCATGGCGGCTAGTGTTGTTTTTTGAAAATCCCAGCCCGGTAATTCCGCATTTAAATTTCGTTTAGCACCTTCAACACTCACTGGCGATAAAGCTACTTTTACATAAATGTTTTTATCTTTTTTTAGATCAAATTGAAAAAATGCTTTGATATTTTTTGAATCAATTTCGTTGTTTACAGCAAGCGTTGTTAATTGCTCATTATTCCATAATCCTTTATTGATAATAGGTTTCGAAAACTTAATAACAAAATAAACGTACTGATTTTGTGCCCACGATTTACTGCGACGCATACCACTTACCGTATAGGCATCTTCAAGTTTGAGGGTTGAGGCTAAAACTTCATCTCTATGTTTTAAATCAATAATAATGGTGTTATCATCATCACTACTAAAAGTATAATGGTGCATACCTACCCTTTCAGTAGCTGTAAATTCTGTTTTAATATTGCCTTTGTTCAGCAATACGCTGTAGTAACCAGCCCAAGCTTGTTCGTTTTGGTGAGAAAAACTAGAACCATACACTTTATTGTCAGCACTTGGTTTGCCAGCCATAGGCATTAATAAAATATCACAATAGTCTGGTATGCCCGTACCGCTTAAATGGGTATGTGTAAACCCATAAATATATTGATCATCGTAATGGTAACCACCGCAACCATCCCAACCTTCTAAACGAGTATCAGGGCTTAACTGTACCATACCATGTGGTAAAGTTGCACCGGGGTAGGTATGCCCGTGCCCACCTGTACCCACAAAAGGGTTTACTAGTTTTGCATAATTTACTTGGGCAATTGCTGTGCAAGTAATAGCCACCAAACAACTTACCGTTACTAAACATTTTCTACAAAAAGTTGATATTATCATAATCATAAAAATAAAAAAGCTCCTCAAATTGAGGAGCTAAAGATAATTTATAAACTGACTTATTGATTAAAAAGGTAAATCATCATCTAAAGGCATATTTGCCGCAGGCGATGGTGCTTTATACGTTGGCGAAGCTGTACCACCAGCATTATTTACATTACCAGCATTTGAATTAGCGTAACTATTTTGGCTTTGCGTACCGCCACCACCTTGGTTTTCATTTCTACCTCCTAATAATTGTATATTTTGAACCCTCATGCGTAAAGTAGCCGCCACGTTTCCTTCTCTATTGGTATAACCTTCAGCCTCTGGAGCACCTTCAGCGTATACCATTTGTCCTTTCATTAAATAAGGTGCAATAGCGGTTCTTTCTGTCCAATAAGCACATTCAACCCAAGTTGTTTTTTCTTTTTGGTTGCCTTGGGCATCTTTATAACGCTCTGTATGCGCTACACTAAAATTGATAACGTTTTTACCGTTAACATTGTTAACAATGCAATCTTTACCAAGGTTTCCTACAATTTGTAATTTTACCATAACTGTGTTTTTTTAAAGTGTTGTATCTGTTTAATTGTTGTATTGAAATGCTTTAAGCGTTTAACGCCAGTTGAACTTGCGACAAATATAATTATATCATTAACATCAATTCATTTTCTTTTTAAGGGTACTTACTTGATCTTGTAGGTTGCTCACCAAATTAGCTAACGAGTTTACATCCCAACGTTGTTGCGAAGCCACTTTACCTATTACTACTTGTGCAGCCCACAACTCTACCACATCTTCAGCATTTACCAAATATGGTTGGTACGATGGGTTATCACTCACCAAATTCAACTTACCTTTTTGTTTAGGGTTACGCACTATACGTTTATAAACAATACCCTCATGTTTGCTTACCACTATGTAAGCGTTGTTGTTTTTTATATCATCTAACCCATTTACTTTTTCGCCAACAATTATGCTACCACTTGGTGTAGGCAACATACTATCACCAATAATTTCAAATGCCCTGTAATTACCGCCAGCTAGCATTGGTAAGGTAAACGTATTAAGCTCATCAATAAACTCTGCATCAGCATAGCCAGCTAAATAACCTGCTGCTGCTTTTACTGGTACAAAGTGAATCACATTACGTTCTTCTGCCGCCATCATTTTTTGGCGACGACGCTTCATCAAATAACTGCCCGATTCATTGCTCAGATCTTTCAAAAAAAGTTCATCTAAACTCAATTTAAACATATCAGCAATAATTTCTAATACGTCTAAACGAGGGTCAGCCCTTTCTTCTTCATAGGCGCCCACCAACGAACGCTTAATGCCCACTTTATTTGCAAATTCCTCTTGTGTCCACCCACGCAATTTGCGTAAATACTTCAGATTTAATCCTGCTTGTGACATAACAACTAATTTGATTAGCACAAATATACTAATTTATTTAGTTTTCCAAATTTTATTTTTAGGTCGTTTGTAAAGCCTTTTTTTCAAATAATAAATAATGGTAAGTTGAATGTGGGGCTGTCAACAACATAACCTATGGCAGCAGTTGTTCCGGCTATTCGCTGTACCTCCGCCGCTTGAGCGGCTTTGGTGCCGCTTCTATCCGGCAGCCTTTTGACAGTTGAACTAAACCTATAAGGTTTTTAAAACCTTATAGGTTTACATTTGTTATATAATTTCAATAAAACAACATGCCGCAACAACAAACCATTACAAAGCAACAAAAAGAGGCTTTACTACAAACGCTACAACAACGATTTCAAAAAAATATGCATCGACATAAAAATATCAACTGGACAAATGTTGAAGCAAAGCTAATAACCAATCCTACAGCATTATGGTCTATTTATCAAATGGAATTAACCGATGGCGAACCCGATGTTATTGATTACGATAAAAAGAACGATCGTTATTTATGGGTAGATGCTGCAACGGAAACGCCCAAAAGCAGGTGTAGCCTATGCTACGATAAAGCTGCGTGGGATGCACGTAAAGAAAATAAGCCCAAAGGCAATGCTGTTGATGCTGCAACGGCATTAGGTATTACATTAATAGATGAAACCACTTATAAAAAACTACAGCAATGCCAACCTGTTGATACTAAAACATCGAGTTGGTTGTTATCACCACCAGCCATCAGAAAATTAGGTGGTGCTATTTTTGGCGATAATAGGTACCAACAAGTATTTATTTACCACAATGGCGTACAATCATATTACGCTGGCAGAGGTTTTAGGGGGATGTTGTGGGTGTAGAGAATTGTGTAATACACTGTTTTATAAATTTTAAAAAATAATTCCTTCGAAAGTAAACACTAAAAATATTTTTTAAAATGTTACCATATGTAAAGGGTAGTTAGCATATTATCATATAAATTTAATTAATGAAATTAAAATCGTACCTCTTTCTTACATACATAAACATATCATATAAAATAGTTACAGTTGTGCTAACTTTTATATTGTTTTTATTAGCTACTAAACTGAAAGCACAAAAAAGCTGGACAAATAAATATACAGTAAATAAAAACTTTAAAGTAGGTGCTGTACAAGTATATGATGTAAATGAATTTTACAAAGTTGATAATATATTCTTTGGTAGAAAAGAAAATGTAAAATCAACAGTTTTTATCCAAGTAGTTGATACATTTCGAGGAGGGTATTTCATGCAATATCATACATTAATGAAGCAAAAAGATATTCAAAATGATTCAACCGCTTACATCATGAGTTTACTTATGAATAAAGTAAATTTTATTATGTATTTTAAAAATGGTGATTTTATTGTAGATTCTACTAGTTATTATAGAAATAATGAAAGTATAAAATCAATATGCGACTCTTTAAATAAATCGCCATTTTTTGGAGAAACTAATAAAGCTTTTATAAAAGAAATACAATTTGAAATAAAAAGAAATGATGGAATTCAATTTTTTTTAGGACCGCTTATATTGATACAACAATACTTTTCTAATTTTGAATATAAGGAGTTCCCGATCTATAGTTTTGTTTCAAATAATAACATTTTCAACAAAAAATTGTATACAGGAAAACTTACTACAATCTGGAAAAACACAAAAAAAGATGGTACAATTGTTTTACAAAATGAATTTACAGGTGACCCGGCTACCACAGCACAACATTATCAAAAAAAATATGAACAAGTACTGATTGATAAAAATATAAAATACCGTAAAAAAGATTTCCCTGATTTTATGCGGTACGAATCAACTACCATTTATAATACAAAAACACAAAATGCCTTTCCTATAAGGATATATAATAAAACTACTGGTGAATATTTATTTAGATTTGTCGAAAGAACAGAAATGAATGCATTGATTGAATAACTACTTCATACACTAAATATGATATACCCAAAATGAACGTTTATAATTATATCGATAAAAATAAAACAAGGGAATTACATTATTCTTACACTGAATTTAATAGCATCATTGAAAATGCTGGTTACAAACAAGAAAAAAATGGATTTTTACATCTTTTTTTTGATTGGTCAGTAATAAAACATTGGTCATTTGAATATGAATTATATAATGAAAATCAATTAACATCATATTTTAAAAATACTGACCCTGTAGTGAAAATACAAACTTTATAGTACGTCTTTCCGCAAATGAAAAGCTTGTTGAAATTAGTGCTTTGAACATAGCCTTTATGTTGGATGATTTAAACTACGAAACTGGTATGGGCTGGGAAGCAATCAGCACAGATGGTGCATACATAATGGAATTTTCAGATAGTTTCCAGAGGAGGGCAATTAGTAATTTTCAAATTATACCAAGCTAACTTACTGCCTAGTTATATTTCGTTACTTTACGAAACAACACAAATACTTATTTGTTTTTTGTAAAATGTTAGCCAATGTAACAGTAATACAAAAAATTATTCTTTTAATATAGTATCGATTTGTTTTAAAGTATTATCTAACTTTTCAATTATTTTTTTTGCTTTATTACCATCTATCGTAAATTTATTTACCTTATTGTAAATAATGATGGTATCGCCACTTCTATATTCTAAAGTTGTATTTTTTACATAGTTTGTTTTAACTACATCAAAGTAAACAGTACCCAAGGGATTTTTTTTAATAAAAACACTATCCGTTTTAAATAGTGTATTTTTTTTATCTAGCAGTAATATAGTCCCCACTTGTTCATTGGTAACCCTGCCAGCGACTTCGCCATTAATATATAAATTGGAAGATTGAAAATAATCATCTTGGTTAACATTTTTATACTTCAAAAAGAATTTAATTTTATTATTTTCAAAAAGACATCCACTTGTTGTGCTAATGAAGACACTAACAAAAAATATATGTACCAATTGATTAAAATTCATAGTTTAAAAAATCAGATCGTTTTTAAAATATATTTATAAAATTTAGCTCCGCTCACTCAAATCAAAAAAAGTCATTCAAAAAATTACCATCTATTTTTTATTTGAAGATAATATTTTGTGGAGCATTTCAAGTAAACTAGAATATTAATTTCGTTTTATACCTCGTTACCGTAGCTTTGTACCTCAACTTTCAAAGCATGATCAAAGCAGCTATCATCACCATTGGCGATGAGTTATTAATAGGACAAGTAATTGATACCAACAGCGCCTTTATTGCCCAACAACTCAACCTTGCAGGCTTTAGCGTAGCTAAAAGAGTAGCAGTTGGCGATGTGTACAATGATATTAAAAATGCCCTTGATCAAACAAAGCAAGAAGCCGATATCATTTTAATTACAGGTGGCCTCGGCCCTACTGCTGATGATATTACCAAACCTTTACTTTGCGATTATTTTGGTGGTAAAATGGTTGTAAACCAAGAGGCATTGACTTTTATTGAACACTTATTTGCAAATGTTTTTAAACGCCCTTTTACTGAACGTAATAAAAAACAAGCTGAAGTACCCGATGTGTGTACCGTTATTCAGAATAAAAAAGGTACGGCCCCAGGCATGGCTTTTTTTGAAGAAGTGAATGGTCGTAAAAAAATATTCATCAGCATGCCGGGTGTGCCTTTTGAAATGATGGCGATGATGACAGATGATGTGATCCCTCTTTTAAAGGAAACCTTTAACCCTTCAAAAATTGAACACCGTACGTTACTAACTGCAGGTATTGGTGAAAGCATGTTGGCAGATATGATTGAAGATTTTGAAACTGCCTTACCCACACATATTAAATTGGCCTACTTACCTAACTATGGTATGGTGCGTTTACGCCTATCAGCAACTTATAACGAAACCCCTAACGATACTACCGAAGTAGATACGCTGTTTAACACTTTACAAAACTTGGTGCATGTATATTTAGTGACGAATGTTGATGAAACCATGGAACAAACCGTTGCCAAATTATTAATAGCCAATAACAAAACGGTAAGCACCGCCGAAAGCTGTACTGGTGGCTATATTGCTCACTTACTTACTACCAAAGCAGGCGCATCAGCCTATTTTGAAGGCAGCGTAGTAAGTTATAGTTACCATGCTAAAGAAGCTTTGTTACAAGTAAACAACGATACTTTATTAACCCATGGTGCTGTAAGCGAAGCCGTAGTAATTGAAATGGCCAAAGGCACTTTGAAAAATTTGGGTACCCATTACACCATTGCTGTATCAGGCATTATGGGGCCAGGTGGCGGCATGCCCGATAAGCCTGTTGGTACCGTATGGGTTTGTGTTGGCAGCCAACAAAAATTAATACAACGTAAATTTGAATTTAGGTTTGATAGAGATCGTAATATTAAACTAACAGCACTCTATGCTTTAAATATGTTACGACAGTTTATATTAACAGATGATAGCAATTAAAAAGTTGATGGGCTCCGGGATAGCAGCGGCACCGCATCCGCCCCTGCGGTGCAGGTACAGCGAATAGCCCGAACAAATGTTGATGAACGCTCCTACAACCACAGCACCAAAAAATAAAAAAATATATTTTGTTTGTAACTGAAACACACATTAGAATTCACTACGCATTAACCGATCAAATGGGGGTAGTGTACCATGGACATTATGCCCAGTTTTATGAAATTGGCAGAGCCGAAGCCATAAGACAATTAGGCTATACCTATAAAGATATTGAAGCCATGGGCATTATTATGCCAGTGGTAAGCATGAGTAGTAAATTTTTACGTCCGGCTAAGTACGATGATTTAATTACCGTAAAAACGATATTGAATGCACTACCAACCGATCATAGCATAACCTTTAATTTTGAAATTTATAACAACGCTGACCAATTGCTGAATACAGGTGTAGTTACTTTATATTTTATGGAGGCAGCTACCATGCGTAGAACAAGTATGCCTACAGCATTATCAGAAAAACTGAGTGGATACTTTTAATTACACTCGGTAGTAATCACCCTTCCATTGCTGAATAGCAGCTTTAATTTCTTTAGGCGATAAATTTTCGGTAACGGCACGTTGTGCCAATGCTACCAACTCTTCATTAGGTGCAAACCGCAATGCTATAACTTGGCGAAGCGATAAACGATGGTCGTATAACTTTCCTGTAAGTACAAAATAGCGAAGGTTTTCTTCTGCACGTATGGCCCTATCTTGTGCTTTTAGTGCAAATGACCTTGATAAAAAAGCAACTAAAAACAACACCACACTTCCTAACAATGCAATGCTTGGTAACATAAGTCCTAAGCCTGCACTATAATGCCTATACAAACTAATAGTTGAACAAGTTATCATTGCCAATACCGGTATGAGTACACCATAATGAAAAATAGGCACTATTTGACTGTGGTTGCTAAAGTTTTGTTGTTTCATAATTGCTTTGGTAAAATGTAAACACTAATGTAAGTGTTAATTATGAAAGATAATAATGCTGATACAAGTTTGTTATGTACCAAAACTAAATATGCTGTACTACATACATATACAAAGGCATACCAATAGTGATGTTTACAGGAAAGCTAACAGCCAAAGCCATTGGTAAAAACAAACCAGGGTTTGCTTTGGGTACAGATATTTTCATGGCTGCCGGTACTGCAATATATGAAGCACTTGCTGCAAGTATAGCAAATATGAATCTATTTGAAACATCATCAGTTACAAAAGAACTTAAGAAAGCAAATACACAGCCGTTTAATAAGGGCATAAAAAATGCAAATAAAAATGGAAACCAACCAAATGAAAAAAATGCTTTTAAATGTTTGCCACTTGTAATACCCATATCTAATAAAAAAATGGCTAAGAACCCTTTGAATAAATCATTGGTAAAGGGTTTTATACCTTCTGCTTGTTTTGCATTTGCAAAAAAGCCTATTACCAAACTACCTAAAATCAGCAATACGCTACCGTTGGTAAATGAATGATGCAGTACTTGCTTTTTATTTGTTGTGGAAGAATCAATACTATATAAAGAAATTAATAACAAACCCATTATAATGGCTGGTGATTCCATCAATGCCATTACAGCTACCATGTGGCCATGCAAAACCATTTGTTGAGTTTCAATATAGGCAGCAGCTGTTACAAATGTTACGGCACTCACAGAACCATAAGCAGCTGCAATGGCACCTGCATTATAAATACCAACTGATTTTTTAACGATAAAAAAAGTATACAGTGGTATTACGATCGCTGCAAATAAACCAAATAGCATCGTATACAAAATGGTAGTATTAAAAGTTTCATGCGATAGTGCTTGTCCGCCTTTAAAACCAATAGCAAACAGTAAATACAATGAAATAAATTTTGAAGAATGTGCTGGAATTTCTAAATCACTTTTTACATAAACTGCTATTATACCTAATACAAAAAAAAGTAAGGCAGGGTTCGTTAAGTTTTCTGTTAACAAATGAAAATCCATAAATAAAATTTAAATCAATGTATAATAGAAGTGATTGTATTTGAAAATGACTTTTAAATGATATTATTTTAGGAGCGATAAGAAGCTCGTTCTAAGCGATCATTTACAGTAATACCTACACCATAGTTAGGTAAACGCTCTGCAATAATTACATCATAGTTTGCTGCATCTAATCGGTGCATGGCAGCATATAAATGATGGGCAGCTTCTTCTAACGAACCGTTTTTAGAAAGTACTTCACCACAAACATGAGCAAGGTTAGGCAATTGCCGAAATACCAATAAGCCTACTTTTAAATGTGTATATAATGAAAGTCCATAGGCCACATCTTCCATTAATACTAAAGGTGTTTTAGGTGCATAATGCGATGCTAACATCCCTGGCGCTTCAATACTCGTAGTATGTTTAGGAAGCATTGTAATATCACCTACAACTGCAGCTAAGGCCTCCATTGAAATGGCACCATGCCGGTATAAAACAGGTTGTTCATGTTGAAACCCAATTATGGTTGACTCAACACCCGCCGTACATTCACCGCCATCTAATATAATTGGAACACGTTCTTCAAAATAATGATATACATGCTGTGCGGTGGTTGGACTAATACTTCCAAATGGATTTGCACTAGGTGCTGCTAAAGGAAAATCAAGTTGTTGTAAAAGCTGCTGTGTTAAACCATGCTGCGGTACCCTCACAGCAATGGTTTGTTTGGATGCAGTTACGAACGATGAAATATTTGTTTGCTTTTGTAATACCAATGTTAAGGGACCAGGCCAAAACGCATTTGCCAAAGCATATGCAGTAGCTGGTATATTAGTGGCAACAGTTGTAAGTTGTGTAGCTGATGCTAAGTGTACAATTAAAGGGTTAAAAGTTGGTCTATTTTTTAATGTAAATATTTTTTGTACTGCCTCATCATCAAAAGCATTAGCAGCTAAACCATACACCGTTTCAGTAGGTATGGCTACAACACCTTTATGCTGAAGTACCTGTATAGCTTTATTAATATCAGTTGTAATCACTCATGTAATTTTTTAAGATGATGAAGTTATATTTCGCTTTATCATGCGCTTCATAAATGAATAGATTAATGCACTACTATGATATTGATGTTGGTTCAAATGAAATATCAATGGTAGCTTGAATGTTCACCGTACTTTGAGCAGCCTCAGCCTCATCCATCAGCTGCTTAATAGTTGCTAATGTTTCTTTTAACGCAGGCAACTTAGTAACTGCCATTGCATCATCAGTACCATAGCGCTCTTGTGCACTAAATTGTTTCATTGCATGAAAATCAATTTTTGCAGTGTACATGCTTGTTAAAATTGCTTTTGCTTCAGCTGCTGTAAATTGGTTGTTAATTAAGGTGTATACCGCTTGCTTTTTCATATTTGTTGCTTGTTTTTTTATGATGATGTAAAAATGAAATGACTGTTATAAAACTCAATGCTTCACATAAATGGGCAATAACTACATCTGTAAACATAAATGAAGCAATAAAAAAAGCACCTGCTACTATAACCTTAATTATCATAAAAAACCGCTTCAAAAACAATTCAGGTGCTTTTTGTTCTTTCGTATGTGTAGTTGTAATACTAAAATATTGATACTGTTTTGGTGCTATTTTTTTCATAACAAAATATTTATTGTCCTTGTCCTAATGAAAAAGCTTGTTTGCCATCAAACGAATACAAGTTTTCAGTTTTGATAATATCGATACCTGCCACCAAGGCTTTTTGTAAAAGACTGATAATATCGACCATTAACATGTTAGCCCCTGCAACAGGCTGTATGCGGCAGCGCCAGTGATCAGTACAAAAAGTTTCAGAAAAACCATTGGGCCATACCTTAATACCACGGTTGGTAATCATCACCAACTGTTGTGTTTGACTAATGATTGCTGCAATTTTCGATGCTAACATAGATGCATCATTACCCGACCAATGCACAAATAAATCAACCCCTTCTAACTGCTTTTTCATTGCTTGCTTACGCTCATATATAGGTAATTGAATGGGTAAGGGTTGATGTACAGATACAGCAGGTAAAACGGTAGGGGTTTGATGGAGATGTGCTATAACTGCTTCTGCAAAGGCTGCTGTTGTTACACATTGTTTACTAACACCTTCTTTATAAATATCAACAGTGTGTATACCTTTTTCAATAGTGGTAAGCCAAGCATGTTGTATGGTGGTAGCCACCTCATACTGACCAACATGATGGAGCATCATTACTGCAGCTTGTAGTAGGCCAGATGGATTTGCTTTATTTTGCATTGCAATATCGGGTGCTGAACCATGTATGGCTTCAAACATAGCACAGGTATTACCAATATTAGCGGAACCTGCCATACCAACAGATCCAGATATTTGTGCTGCAACATCACTCAAAATATCACCATACAAATTGGGCATAACCACTACATCAAATTCCTCAGGTGTTGCTGCTAATTTTGCAGCGCCAATATCAACAATTAAATGCTCTTTAATTATATGAGGGTATTCAACTGCAACTTCATTAAATACTTGGTGAAACAAACCATCAGTTTGTTTCATAATATTATCTTTTGTAAAACAACTTACTTTTTTACGCCCTTGCTGTTGTGCATACTCAAAAGCATAGCGTATAATTTTTTCGCAACCTGGCCTACTTATCAATTTTAAACACTGTACTACTTCATCAGTTTGTTGGTGTTCAATACCTGCATACAAATCTTCTTCATTTTCTCTAATAATCACTACATCCATAGTGGGGTGTTTTGTAAATACAAATGGATGTAAACTTTTGCAAGGACGAATATTTGCATACAACCCTAAAAACTTTCTGGTGGATACGTTTAAGCTTTTATATCCGCCACCTTGTGGGGTTGTAATGGGTGCTTTTAAAAACACTTTATTTTTTATGATAGTTTGCCAGGCATCATCAGCAATACCTGCTTTATTACCGGCTAAGTATACTTTTTCACCAATCGTAATTTCATCATATTGTAACGATGCGCCAGCTGCTTTTAAAATGGTTAATGTAGCGTCCATTATTTCAGGACCGATGCCATCGCCTTTAGCTATTGTGATTGTTGTCATGTATAATTTTTTTTGATGACGCAAAATTGTGGAGATTACATCATAAGTTTTTATTTATCTTTATTATACAATCCATAAAATATATTTATGAACTATACATTAAACCAACTTCAAATATTTTTAAAAATTGTTACAACACAAAGCGTAACAAAGGCTGCAGAAGCATTACACTTAACTCAGCCAGCCGTTTCAATACAACTAAAAAACTTTCAAGATCAATTTGAAATTCCTTTAACAGAAGTAGTTGGGAGAAAAATTTATATCACAGATTTTGGGAAAGAAATTGCAGAAGCAGCAGAAAACATCATTGCACAAGTGCACGAAATCACTAACAAAACCTTAGCTTATAAAGGACAATTAACAGGAAAACTCAAAATATCAGTAGTATCTACGGGTAAATATGTAATGCCTTATTTTTTGGCAGACTTTATAAAAATGCACCCTGGTATTGAATTAAATATGGATGTTACCAATAAAAACAAAGTGATTCAAAGTATTGAAAACAACGAAATTGATTTTGCACTGGTATCCATATTACCAAGTAAGCTACAAGTAGAAAAACTTAACCTGCTACAAAATAAATTGTACTTAGTGGGTAACACCCCTATTACTGCAAAATATAAAAACAATAAAAAAGAATTATTTAAAACACTACCATTAATTTTTAGAGAACAAGGGTCGGGCACTAGGCAAACGATGGAAAATTTTATAAACAGAAACCAACTTTCCATCATCAATAAATTAGAACTTACTTCAAATGAAGCTGTAAAACAAGCCCTGTTAGCCGGTTTAGGTTATTCCATTATGCCATTAATAGGCATCAGAAATGAGTTACATAATAAAGAGCTACACATTACTCCTGTGAAGGGGTTGCCCATTATTACTACCTGGAGTTTAATATGGTTAAAAGGCAAAAAACACAGTCCGGTGGCACAATCTTTTCTACAATATCTAAAAAAAGAAAAATCAAATATTGTACATCAAAAATTTAATTGGTACGAACAATATTAAGTTACATTTCAATAGAATCATTAATTGGTAACAATCCATTCTTTCAAAACAGTTAATTTTGAACTAGGTCAGTATTTTTAAAAAATAAAATAAAAGCAACTCTTCTTAGAAAACATTAAAACTACTCTTAAATTATTAAGCTTAAAAGCAAATAATCGTTTTAGATTGAAATAGTTTTATGAACAGTATTTAATTTGTTTTAATCATATTTATTTAATGTATACTTTGGTCAGTGCTTTGGTATGTTCCCCGTTTATCTGCACAAAATATATACCTGCAACCAATGAAGTGTTCATCGTAAAAGTTTTTATCTCGTTTAAACTATTTATGAACACTTGCTTTTGCATTACTACTTTACCATCCAAACTTATAAGTTTGAAAGTGTAATTGCCAACGCTATTTAAAAAATTTATACTGAGTATTTTATCATTTATAATAGTTGGATGAACACTAATTAAAGGTTTATTTTTTTGTTGCACTATTTTTACAATGTCGCTAAATTGTATTTGTCCATTAATATCAGTAGCCTTTATTCTATAATAGTTATTTGAACTAAGGGGGAAACTATCGATAAATAAATAATTGTAGCTTCCGTTACTATAGTATAAAGGTAATTGACTGTTTATAGGTAAAAAACCAGTTGAATGATCACTTCGTTCTAATTGATAATTTATTATTGAACGTTCATTAGCAATAGTAAAAGGAATGTAATGAGTATTATCTAAATTAACTTGTGCATCTATTTTTACAAAACTAAAAGGCACTATAGTGATTGCTTTAAATACAATCATAAACCTGTCTGCTGCTTTACTTGCAGCGTCAGCTGTAACTACAAAATCAACATTATTTTCATTTATTAAACTCAAAGGTATTCGTGTATTTAAAAATTTATCTACAAAAAAAGCATCAACATTTAAATGCTGTAATAAAATAGGGTTAATTGTGAATACATAACGGCCTAATCTGGTTCCGTTCAGGTTGAGCTTAATTATGTCTGTTTCAACGGGCATAGTTCTAGATTCAACAACTAGATTAATACTATTACTATTAATACAAAGGTTATCGTAGGTATTTGAAATTTTCTTCACATCGTAATTATCGATGTTATTATTAAAAGTATCATCAAATTTCAAAGAAACACCATCAGTAATTACCAGGCTATCATTACTATTTTTTATAAATAAACTAATATCCATAGTTGGTGTTAAAGCATTTTGCCTGCTTTCAACTGCCATTGCCCTACTAACCAAAGCACTTCCATTAATTTTATCTTGCTCTTTTATTGTAATACTACCACCAGTTACTGATTGTATAAAAAAAGCTTCACCGCTCTCAATAAAATTCTTTTTTTTTGCTGAACCGCCTGTTGTTATACCATTAAGCCAATATTCACCTGCAACCTGCACATAGTTTTCATAACCACCAACATTATACAATCCTACATTTTTAGGCTCCCAAATAGTAAACGCATCAACCACAGCAGTTTTTGTAATATTTCTAAAATCAATTCTTGATGCAAAAGGGTTACCTACTGACTGGAACCTATTTGCCAAAGTTGAAAAGCTTTGGTTATTCATACGAACATTACCCGTCATTCTTAAAGTTGTTGGACCAGTAGCAGCCCCTACTCCTACACTCCTATCACCACGTACAAATACAAAATATCCTTTATTGTTAGCAACAGGTATATTGGTAGCACTTATTTCAATCCAATTATTATTTATGTCATCGTAATATTTAAGAGATCCTCTTTGAGTATATGCATCTACCCCATTTACTCCAATAAGCCCAGGGCCGGTTATACGAGTACCATAACCCGTAGATGTTGTTATAGACGAATAATTTTCTCTCCACGATTGTGTTATTGTAGGAGAACTTAAAATTGTTATAGGGGTAGCCAAAAAGCGCCAAGCCAATCTAGGGAAAAGATACCTTTCTATGGTTACATTTCCTGAGATACTGTTTCCAGAAAGTGTATTATTATCAGTTATATCTGCGATTTGCGCCGTAACACTATCAGAAGATTTTATTGTTAAATAGCCACCACTAGATAAAATAGCATTACTTACATTTTTAAAAGCGAAAAAATTGATTAAGTCAACATTTTGAGCTAGTGTTAGTGAGGAAGGCTTGGCCATGATAAAATTATAAAAAACATTTTTTGGGGCAGTACCACTTATAATTGTTGGTGCTGAACCATTGAATAATAATGTTCCTTTCTGGTGATTAAATACGCCATTATTTACCCAATTACCAGCTATATTAATTGTATAATTTTGATCAAGTGGTTGCAAACCACCAATATTGTTATTTATAATAATGCTATTAAACTGTGGAGTATTGGTACCACTTATGAATTGAGTTGTACTGCCATTAAAACTAGTAGTACCGGCACCTGCAGGCATAGCTGACTTATTATTAATGAAGTTACTTGTGGTAAAAAAATTACCATTATTTAAATAATCTGTACCACTTATTGCGCTGTTTGTAAAAGGTATTGCTGTACCTACATTGCCACCTGAAAAAATATACAGGTTTCCAAAATTAGTAATGCCTTGTGCTACACAGGGTGTGATGTAATTTGATATAAATAAAACAAACAAAACAATTTTAATAAAGGGACTCAATATTTTTATTCTCATAACTATTTTATGTGATGGATTGCTATTTATTAAAGCGAACAACTTTTAAAAAATAATATGATGTTTTTATTAGTTTCATAGTAATAGACTTTTCACAAAGCCATAGGTAATTATGCTTTTGGAATATTATAAACATTTTTGCTCATCCACTCACAGGCTTTGTTATACTACAGCACATGTTATTTACAAACAATTTCTTTATACTCCGTTGAAATCAAAAACTATATCTTAACTATATCTGATAGTTCTGTCGATTAATTGTGATCTTTTAACTTTTATTATAATAAAACCAATAAGAACATTTGAATAAAAGATATCAGCAAATCATTTTAAAGTTTTTCTGTTTGATGATATTCGAATACTGAAATTATACAACTTATTTCACTTGGACTTCTTCAACTTGCAAGTTATGGATTAGTGATACTTATTCATATCATAATTATATTAAGAACAAATATACTATTGAGATGTTTTAGTTTGACAATTCAAAATTATTGCTATTTCTACTTTGTTTAGTAAGAATAAAAGTATTCTTTGTAGAGATTACATTTGATTTGTGAAAACACATTTTTTTCATTTTTGGTTTTCAAAAAATCTCAAAGCATATTTGTAGTAACGTACTAAAAACCACTAAAACTTAAATATTATATTCAATAATATAGTACAATTGATGGTAATTAAACTTATTTATCTAAAAGAAAGTAGATACAAATGAAGACATATCAAAATAAATTAAATCAAAAAAATATTTTTTAAATAAATCGCACTTTTCAAAATTTACATAATTATTAGTAATTCCTGGATCAAAATTAATTTTGACTTATAATATAGTTTTACACCACCCTACTTTTTTGCCAATTTTCTTTTCAAAAAGCGCCAACTTATTTAAAAGTTTTTTATCGTAGGCCATGAACATTTGATAATTTTTTTTGTTAGTTTTCATAATCAGTTATAGCCTAAGTAGTAATAAAAATCTTAGTGCTTATTTTGATAATCAGCATGACTATATGAATACTCTAAACTAGTATTATTATAAACATTATAAATACAGCTTCATAAAAAATTATTACTGCAATTATACTGGGAATGTAGAAACATTCCCAGCTTGCCAATTTTCCTATAAGGTTCAAACAAAACCTTGAAAACATGTATAAAATTATACAAATGAGCTACAGCATTTTTTTTATCAAGTAGCAATATCTACAAGTCCTTTATTTTTTTTGTAGAGTTATTAAAATGATTCTTAAACTGTTTATTTATTATTACAAAAAATTTTAAAATCATTATAAATCACTTCAAAATATCTTTTATAATTATTGAGAAATAAAATTATAACTAGGTTTCTGTTTACGTAGGGTGTAAAATAAAAGAATTGAGTTAGTGAGGTTTTTTGATAAATATCTTTAAACACGTACTGTTGGTATATGTCACCTATGTACAACAAATTAAAAAGTTTAATCTCTAGTTTAATTGTTAGTAACTCATTCGGTTGAAACTTGTGTATTGTACATTTTGTTATTCCGAAAAATTTTATTCTTGAAATACAAGTTACACCTTCATAAAAAGAAAATGTTTGATGACTTTCTACATCATTTAAAAAACCATTTTTTAAGTACAACAAAAAATTGTGAAATGCCGCTTCTCTCTCAGTATATAAAATTAATGTGCGAACTAATTTGTACTTTTTGTGCTTATTTTCATTCATGTATTGTAATAAAAAATAAATTTAAAAACCTAAAATAACGAGCACAGTAGTGCAAGTGATAAAAATAATATGGTAATAAAAAAAAACAATAACTCTTCAATGTTTACAAAACAACTGTGGTATTCTTTATTAATAAACATTTTCAATTTATTACTCAAAATATTAAACAAGCCTATCAGAATTTTAATCCCATTATATAATTATTATGTTCTTTAATTTTATTATTGCGATCAAACAGTAGCGTTTATTCAGCAATGCGTATACTTTAATTTTTAGAAAAATTAAGTTTACAATTTTAAATGCACCATATTATTGAACAGTGAAAATTTAGCGCCTATTTTAGTTATTAACATGAAGCATTTATTATCTAATAGTCAAAATGGTAATTATAAAAACAAGCCCTCATTGCTTTATAATTTACAATGAGGGCTTGTATTAAATCTAATTTTTAAACTTATAACATTATAATGTTTGGAAATACAATCTATATGCATTTTGACCAAACAACATGGCAAAAGCTGCAAGATTACTGTTTGCGGGCGTATTTACAAGATTTAATACAGGAATAGAATTGTATGCATATTGGTATGTTGAAGTAGCTGCATTAAAGGATCCCTGCAACAATTGTGTATTACTGCCTAATTGCATCGCATAAATTCTATAAGCTGTGCCATCATGAAGCATACTCCACCTCGACCAATCAGTATTTGCAGGAAAACCAGTAATAGCAATAGATGGAATTGACTGATAACCGAATTGATAGTTGGTACTGCCCGGTACATAAGCTGCCTGATATAATGTAGTTGGAAAACCCAACCGTTTTACATATAAACGGTAGTTGGCACCATCCCATAGCATAGCAAAACTATCCATATCTGCATCAGCTGGTATATTTATTAATGTTAAAACTGGTATTGAATTATGCCCATAAGCATAAGACGTTCCATCAAAACCAAACTGATAAAGGGTATTATTTGTACTACCTTTAAAGAAATATAAACGGTATGTGGTACCATCATTTAGCATGGCCCATCGGGTCCAATTAGTGTCAGCTGGGGCGCCTGTGATGGGAATATTTGGAATAGCCCCACCATAACCCCATTGATAATTGGTTGATCCCGGTACATAAGCAAATTGATTAAGACTTGGCATATTTAAAATTTTTAAGTTTTATTACCTACTCTTTTATGGCTTTTCGGTAACCGCCCATTTTAAAAATTATAAAGTGTAAAAAGAAATGAATTATTTAATTAAAATGAATAAGGCATTTTAATAATTAAGTAGACGAAAAGAACTAACCAGTTTTCTTAACTCCTAAATATTACCTTTTTGTTTTATGTAATATAGTTTTATAAGGAATAAAGTAAAACGCTCAATTTTTAAAAAGCCATTTTAATTTGTAAACTTTTTATTTAAGGTTTTTAAATAGATATGAAAAGGTTGTTAGACAAATAAATATTTACTACTTACTAAAATGCTTGATCAACTTTTTAGTATCACATTTTTAAAAATGCGATGAAGTATACTACAATTCAATGTTAAAAAAATGATTTTTTATTAAAAGGAGAAATATGGTGTACAGCATCATTCGTTTATTAGAAATTGAAATGATTGATAATTAGAACATCAGCACTTAATACAAAAATAAAGAGCTCTATTATTTTCTGAAATGCTTTAATGGAGATAAAGGCAGTGTTGCTTTTTGAAAACTTTATAATTATTAAGGTAGTTCTTGAACTTGTAAATCTTTAAAATAGGTAGATTATAATGGAAGTATAATTGAAAAAAATTAGCCTACTTAAATGAACATTAAGTATTATAAATACCAACAATTACTATGAAACTGCATGTATTTTACAAATCAGTTTCATTCATACATTTTAGAAGGTAAAACATTATTACTACCAGCTATCCAGCCTTTTATAAACAGTATTTAAAAATACTAAACAACATTTATGTTAAATGTATTTATCCATCCAGTCGTCTTTCTTAAATGTTGCCATATTGATGGTCATATCATTTTTAAATACAAAACTTGCATCTAAATATTTTTTATTGATACTAACCAAATTGGCTTGATTGATAATATATGTACGGTGTATTTTTACAAAATCAGGATTAGCAAGAAGAGTACCTGTATAAGTTTTTAAATTTTTACCACTAATAATGACTTTTTTATTAAGAAGAAAAAATTTTGTGTATGACCCGTCTGCCTCAACATAAACAATATCTTCCATTTGAATTACGTTAACTTGCTTTTGTGTATTTACAAAAATTCGCTTAGGAATTTCATGTAATAACGGAGCCTCTTCTTTCCTTTTTTTAAATCTATTTACTACTTCTCTGATGGCCAAAGTATCAAGTGGCTTTGTAATAAAATGCAACGCTTCAACATCAAAGGCATTAATAGCAAATTCTGAATGGCTACTTAAAAAAACAATTGTAATACCCATATTTTTAATTTGCTGTGCAAACCAAATACCATCTTTACCCTTCATTTCAACATCCACAAAAGCAATATCAGGCAAATTCATTGCACAGTAATCTAAAGCAATTTCTGCATTGTTAAAAACACCTAGTAGTTCTATTTCACTAAATTTAGCAGTTTCAACCTTAAAAATAGTCTGATCAATCTTTGAATCTTCTACATACATTACACGGATCATATTCAACAATTAAAGTTTTAAAACCAAGACGATTTGCACTATGAATTTGCAAAAGACCAATTTTATGCGTAATCATCACATATAATTTACTAAATGCAATTTGTGTTCAAGTTAGTTATTCATTTCTTGATTTTACTATTTACAAAAAAAAATAATATGCCAAATTTGTAAATATTAATTTTATATAATGAATATGCATTTTATCAAAACAAATTCATAAATAATAATAAATTTTATAGCATCATAACTCGTAACATATAAATTACTAATATTATTTTTATTGAGTTTTCTAATTTAAATTGTGATAGCGTTACGGATTTTTGTTGTGAATACAACAAAATTTTCTTCATAACTTAACTGTAGCTCTCCATTTATTATTTTAAGATAACGATTAACCATATATAAACCTAAGCCCATACCATCTCTTCCAGGCTCCCATTTTTCTTTTTGTGATAGTTTATCTGACAAGAATTTTAGTTTTATTAGATCAAGTTTTTTTGCAAAATTTTTAAATTCTATAATCAGGTCATCATTATCGCTTTTTATTACAATATCAATAGTAGTGTTTTGATCAGCATTTTTTATGCTATTATCTAAAAGGTTACGTATTATTAATCCAAGCATATCCTTATCAGATTTTATATCACTAATTACATCGTTAGTTAAATTTAATTTCAAATTAGATTGAGTGATAAAATCTGAATACGTCGCTGTAACCTCATTAAACAGAAAACGCACATCAAATTTTTTATAATCAGGTTTCATTCCCTTTGCCTGTAGTACAATACCCCATTGCAATAAATTAGTCAATAAAAAAGAGAGCCTTTTACCAGTAGCTGTAATTTCAAGCCCTATTTCTTCAATTGCTTTGTAATCACCTTGCTTGTACAAAAAAGTAATTGACTCTGCAATTTTTTGATAACTGTTAATAGGGCTCCTTAAATCATGTGCAATAATGCGTAATAACTCTTCACGGCTTTCCCGTACTCGGTTAGTTATATATATTTTTTGTCGTTGAAGAATATAAGCTATTAGTAATGATAACACTAAACCACTCAATAATAACCATATGAGTGTTGCCCACCAAGTTTTATACCATGGTTGTAAAATGGTAAAACTAAATGAAGCAGGTGTACACCAACCTGATCCATTTGATGAGGCGGCACAATAAAAAATATAATCTCCAGGGCTTAGGTTGTTGTAGGATACAGAATTTTGTTCTGTTGATGGTAGCCAGTCTTTATCAATTCCTTTAAGCCAATACCTATAACGTACACTCATACCATCAGGTTGTATACCTTCAAAATTAAAAGTGATAAAATTCTCATCATATTTTAACAAAACTGCATCAGGAAGAAATGAGTGTTTATTTTCATAACCTCGGCTCATCCAGTCAATATCTTGATTATAGAGTTGCACTTTTCTTAAAAGTATTGAAGGTTTTTTTAACGCCCATTTTTTTAAATCATCTTTATCAAATTCAAGCTTTAAACTGTCAAAAATAATCATGCCTCTACCGTCTGAATATAATTCCATCACTTCTGAATCTGTTAGCTTTAAACTCTGTATTACATCGTTTGAAATGGGAAAAATATTAGACTCAGCTGGTAACCATGGGTGATATATATAAACAAAAGAATTTAACCCACACCACATCAGTAGATTACCTTCATTATCAATTTTCATTAAATAAACTTCTCCTTCAGGTAAGCCATCTTCATGTTTATAGTGATGTACCATTTCTGCTACACCGAGTTTTGGGGTATATAAAATAAATAGTTCCCCTTGATCAGTTGCTAAATAGATGTATTTATCCCAAATTATTAATTGTGTTATTGTTAAGTCTAATTGTGGTATCAATGTTTCAAGTTGAATCACTTTGTTCTGAAATTCATAAGTAACTCCTTTCAACCCAGAAGACCACACTCCTCCCCACTTATCTATAGAAATACAATTGTGAGGAGAAAAAGATTTATTAGACAATGGTGTAATAATACCTTTATTATTTAAATAACAAGTACCATGACTCATGGTTGTAAAATACGTCTGTTTACCCGGTGGCTCAGATACATTTACTAAACGAATACTAGTATCACTCGTCGGAATGGGTGTGATTTTATTATTACTAATCCAGCCAGCCCCAATGGTTTTACCCTCCCTCCTTATAAAAACTATAAAACGACCATCTTCCCTTCCAGTTAATCCAAACAATTGTTCCTTTGGAAATTTGTTATTTTTAAAAAAAATTTTTTTTACTCTCGTTACAGGATCAATTGAAATAATATTTCCTGTAACTGCTTCTACATAGTATATGTGGCCTGTTTTATCTGTATAGGTGCCTATATATAAATTATTAAGTCTTTCGAATTTTTTTAACCGAAAAGGTTGCATAGTATATCGCCTGAATGTCGTTTCATCAGCATATTGCACCCAAAAATGATCATAAGAATCTAAATAAAATTCTTTTATACTAAGGTTGTTATAATTAACATTTATGGAGTCAATTATTTTATTGTTTTGTAAAGCATAAATATGATTACCACTAGCTACGTAAGCTTCATTTTTACTATTATAAAATACTCTTGAAAAAATGGATGTTGCTGTTGATAATTTATCGACAATCTCAAAATTTATTCCATTAAAAAAATAAATTTTATCTAGGCTTAACCAAAATCCGCTTTTTCCATTAGTGCCTTTACTAAACCTGTTTATTAAATTACTGGTCTTAATTGTTATAGGCCATTTTTTCAAAAACTTTTTTAAATCTGTTTCAAATATGCCTTCATTTGTACACAGAAAATAATGCTCTTTACATGAAATAATATCATAAATGTTTAATTCAAAAAGATGATTTAAAACTGAATCGTGAGGTAAAATTTTTAATTGCTCACCAGTTTTATAAAAATATAACCCTTTAGATGTTCCAAGTAAATAAGAAGCGCTATCCATTTCATATAATTCATGGACTCTAAAATTTTTAGGCTGATTCTTTATTTTAGAGAGATAACTCAACGTATCTCCTGTTAATTTGTAAAGCTGATTTTCAGTACTTACAACCAACAATTTTTTTGTGGTAGTAAGTAAAGCACTATTAATTGGAAAAGTAAGATTATCATTCAACAAGCGTAATCTTCTAAAAGTTTTACCATTAAATTCGTAAATTCCTGAATTACCCCAAATTAATGTTAACCCATCGGGTGTTTCAATTATATCTTTACATCCAGGAATTTGAAACTCTTTATAATCATAAAAATTGCGGAACCTATCACCAACTTGAGCTGTTCCCAAAAAAGGGAAAAACAAAAAACAAAAAAAATAAAAAATAAACTTATAATGTTTATCTAAACAAAATGTTTTACAACTAATTATTTTTCGAAAAGTTTTCATAATAAAGTTTTCTTTACTAAAATGAGTTAAAGTTTATTGTAGTAAATGCAAAAAGTATAATTAACCTGAATGAATAAATAGTTACAACACATGAAATACTTTTTCTTTATAAATAAAATTGAACGAATCTATTTTTACATATTACATTGGTATTCTTTTTTTGTCCGTTAAGGTTAAAAATTTTTAATTAAAAAGCTTTTTTTTCTGAATAATTTTATAGTGAAAGGCATGCCTTTATGAATATATGCTTTTATAATAGATAAACGCATATTTGTACTTCGATTGTTTTTGTAATAGTGATTTATAAAAACCAAACTTTATTATGATATAGCAATGTAGCTGGCTATTATAAGATAAATTTGATTCGCCAATGTATGTAAACATGTTGCACAATTGAATCTTAAATATTAATTCATTTAACTGCATTTATACTTAACTGCTTATTGGAATCAGTATTTTTAAATGTTTACTTGTACTTATTTACATGTATTACCTATCGTTATAAATTAAAATCATTTTTTTGATTGTTAATAGTTGGAAAGCTATTACTAATGTATCATTATATCTATATTTTATTGCTTACACTATATTGCGAATTATGAAGAAATTAGTTTCGTATTATTTTCCTTTAAACAGCAAATAAAAATGTTGATATTGAGCTATTCAACGTTATAGTATTTAGCTTGATTTCGCTCTAAAATAAGTCTCTCTACATTTGTTAAAGCAGTTTTAAATACCATTATTTCAGAAGTTGTTCCATAATCTAATATCCCATTAGCATCTGCAAATACGCTAAATCGATTCGATGTTCTTGTATCTATTGCTTTGGTTTTACTAGCCGCTAAATATCCGTTCACATAAATTTGTAACTTATTTTCAGAACTAGATGATCGAAATCCATTTATAGCAAACCCTGAATTTGCAATAGTAGGATTGTGAATTTTAAAGTTTTCTGAATTAAGCCAAACTAATTCAGATCTTACATTTACTGAGAACCTAAATCCTGGAGCACTACCAAGATCTAATACACCACCTACTGTAGCTCCTGTGTGTTCCTTCACCACATTCAAATAACAATCATCTATAAGTACTGGTGGGGATAATGCAGTACCGTCTAATCTTGATGTCCCATTTACAAAAATTCCTGGTTTACCATTTTTCTTTATAATAACACCATTTATTACAATAGCTGGTTGCATTGTTAAAGTGTTCATTACTAAATTATTACTTGAGCTTTGATTGTACCAGGTTTGTATATAACCATTACTTGATCCTACAAAGTTTAATAATGCAACTTCATCAAGAAAACCATTTGCTGTGAAATTAATATCCATTATTGCATTATCTGTACTACGCCTAACTTTTATAGCTGGTCCAATGTAATTTGAACGAAGTTTTCTTAATGAAAATGATGCGATAGGTTCAGTTGTTAATTTGTCTAATACAAACGTATTTTTTTCTAAACTCACCCACTGATTATTACTATATCCTTCAAACTCATAATTGGTTGAATTAAATCGAATAAATCCATTTTCAGCCATCACACTGTTGTTGCTATAAAGGCGTTTGCTTACTCTTCCATCATCAACATAAACTTTTATTTCATAATAGTTAACATCAATATTAAATGGCAATTGAATTTTAGGTTTTGCAACAAAAGGATTTGTATTATTCAAAAAAATACTACCCTCAGGTACAATCCAGTGATAGGTAGGAGAAGCAATTGCAGTTGAAAGGTTTAAAGCATTACCTGCAGGTTGCAACACAATTGAATTTTGAGAAGGTTGGTCTTTTATTAATGTTTCTACCACTACTCCATTAGATTTTATCTGAAGTTGGTTACTGTTATAATCTTGGTAAGCACAAATATCATCTGTTATTTGGCTTGTAATTGAATCCGTAACTCCATTTATTATAAATTGATTGGTGTAGGTAACATTTGGATCAAAATAAGTGATATCTAAAATATCCCCTTGTAGTGATTTGTATTTTAACCTGGGGTTACTTGAGGAATAATTTATGGTAATAATATTTGTATTTGCTTGTAAGGCATTAACATATTGGTTCATTTGTGAGGCAAAATCACCACTCCAAGCTGATGAAAGTTCAGTAGTTTCTAATATCCAGCCACCCTTCCGATTGTCTACCCATTGAAGATTGTGTATTGCATGTGAAGTAGTGTCCCATGTGTATGGTTCAATAGTTTTTATGGCAAACATCATGCTACCGGTATGGCAAACAATCCAACCATTTTTTTGCAATATACCTTTAAAAGCGTTTTTCGGAAAAGCATTGTATAACTTATAAAAAGTGTAATCTAAAGGCACATTCCATATACCAATTGCTGTACCCTTATATTGCATTACCCGTTGATAAGGATTGTCGCCACATCCAAAGCAATTAGGAATTGTTGGTTCACTTGGTCTACGTGGATTTTCTTGGCTTATGGTGAAATGGCAGTCTATGGTATCCGATTGCCAAGCTAAATAAGTGCGTTTTGATTCTTTCCAATTATAACTCTCATTAGGATCGCCGGCAGGCGTATCCCAGTTAGCCAAACCATAATTCAACGATTGGTAGGTCCGTTTAAAACCTAATCCCTTTTTAAAATAAGGATAAGTTTTGTTTTTACTACTTTCAATGATACTTGCCTTGGGTTGGGTATACCCTTGGTAATATAACCAAAAATTCATCACCTCAAGTCCTTTACCTTCATTAAATCCCTCGTAGTAAAATGGTTCATTTATTGTGCCAAATAAAACCCAGGCAAATGATCCTAGGCCTGATGCTCTCTTGAGTCCATCGCCAAGGTTATTCCAACTTTTTGAACGGGTAGGGTTAGCTATATATAATCCTTTATTGTACCCGGCATTAATTAATGCTAAACATGCTTGATAGGTTGAAAAAGCTTTTCTTTGTAAAAAATCATCTTTAGTATGATCCGATAACATTCTAAAAGGTCCTAAATTAGTCATGTAATAGATAGGCGCATCAATTTCTTGATTATTTAATAGAAATGCTTCATCTAGCATTCTGGCAAGTATACGCTTAGAAAAAAGTTGAATTTCATCATGGGTCCTTCCAGAAGCATCAACATAATCAGGCCATTCTTCACAGGCCAAATAGGCTGCGGCATGTGGCATAAGTGTTAGGTTATAGGTATAACCTCTTTCAAAATTAAAATCGATGCTTTGCATAAACAAACGAATTTTTAATTTTAAAGCATTATTGAGTTTTGGTTTACAAAGCAGATAGGTTTGCATAACTTGAAAAGTTGTAAAACCAGTATCAGCGTCACCTGCAATAGCTCTGTCTAAAAGTATGTTTAATTGGCTGTCAGCATAAGCTAGGTCTATATTTTTATAATAACGTGCTGCACAATAAACAAAGCCAGCCCTAGTTTCAATAGTATTTGCATTAAATACTCTAATTGAGGTTTGACTAATAATTGCCTCGGCACGTTCTTTATAAGTTGCGCCAGTTAAAACAGCAGTATTTTGGCTATAGGAAATTCTAAAACCGAAGAAAATAAAAAATAAAAATATATATTTCATGCTTTTAATTAAATATTACCCAAGTACTACCGTTGTAACCTTCATATTTTTGAAGGGTGCCATTATACCTAATCATGCCTACTTCAGGTGTAACAGGCCGTTCAGCCGAAGTACCAACAGGAACTTTCATTGCCGCTGTGCCACCAACATCTAAGGTTGTCTTTGGCTCGGGTGTGCCTATTCCAATTCTTCCATTATCAGCAATAATAAACTCTTTACCCACAGTTCTAGCAGTAACACCATCTGAAAGAGTTGAGAGTATAGTTTTTGAACCAACAAATTGCCACTTACTTTTGTCTGTTTTGTTGGCATTTTCTAGCCAGTTAGTACCGTTATAAACCCATATAGAATTTGTAGTGCTGTTGTATATTTGTAAGCCTGTAGCTGGAGCTATAATAGCTATCATTTGTGCTGTTGTGATTCTTGGGAAAAGTATTCCTTTATTGGTTGAATTAATATCCAAAATTGCTGTTGCATTCGGTGTACTTGTTCCTATACCCACGTTACCTTCCGAGCCAATCCTCATTTTTTCAGAAAAATTAGCAGCGTTATTAGAAGTTGCCCCTTTTTTTACAGTATAAAAGGCTAAACTTGTTCCATTTGCTGTTGATGAAAATGATTCTTCTGCTACAGCAGCAACTGCTGCTGAAGAACCAAGGAACGCAGTACCATCATGACCTGAAAAACGAAAAGAACCTAAAATTTCTCCGGCTGCTTGCGCAATAGGCTTTGTGATTGAACCACGGGCGCCTCTTACCCTAAGTGTTGAGCCAGAACCATTACCTGATCCATAATTATCAACATCAACAGTAATACCAGTTGCAGTTTGATTCACTACATTTAATTTTGCGTTAGATGTTGTGGATTCTGATCCTATTAATGTGTTTGCATTAACAATAAATTTTCCAGTACCTGTGAATGTTAAATCATATGATGCTTGCGTAACATTTCTATTTCCCGTTAATGTACCATCAGCATTATAAAATGTTTCTGGTGTAGCACTTGTTTTTACCCAAGTTGTGCCATTCCAATTCCAAAATCCAGTGCTAGTAATAAAATCATGTATACTGGTTGCATATACTAATGTACCTGCTTTAAGTCCATTTGTATTCATTGAAACAATTTGAAGCCCTGTTTGTTGAGTAACGGCAATACCAGCCTTTTCACCTACGGCATATGACAATTTATTAACGTCTAAGGTTGCTTTTGGATCATTATTTCCAATTCCAATTTGTGCATTTATAAAATTTGACACGAATAGCGCAAAAGCAAAAAAAAATATTTTCTTCATAAACATGTTTTAAGGAAATTGCTGAACATTGAATTTGTAAAATAATTTTTCAATGTGTGGTTTACTATTTTATGTAAAGTGGGTTGTTATTAAAAAAATAACTACACTGAAATAACAAACATTATTTGAAATGTTTAGGAATTGACTAGCAAGTTTTTGTTATAAAACCTTGATCATTTTTTAAACCTATAATGTTCAAAGGTTGTAAACATTGTTTATTAAAACTGTTTTTATATACGATACCAACTGCTGCCATCGCTAATAATTATGATACAACCTAATACTGGCGTTAAAGTAAAAATTGTTGGTGTATTGGTTTGATGATTAATGACGTTATCAATAATAACATTGTTCGTTGTTGACGTATTTCGAATGATGTACATGCGTCCAGGGTATAAACTTGCTGCTGGTGGAGAAAAATTACCTCCAGCCAACAATAATACAGAACTCTCATAATTATAGCTCGGAATACCTGTTGGTATTGGATTTTGAGGTGGTACATTAGATTCCGAAATTCTTATTTTATCTAAAATAGCACCAGAACTATTTTTTGCTATTGAGAGGCGGTGTGTACCTCTTGTAAAAAAACTTGTGAAAGAATTATTACCCCTGTTTAAAAAATTCCAAGCATATTGGTTAGAAACTCCCATGCTCCAAATGGTATACGGACTGTTATCAATACTCACCAAAAAAGAGTTTGACGAACTGCTAGTAAATAAACCCAATCCAAAAATTGAAAAATTACCGTCGAAAGGAATATTAAAGTCAAAATTTAATATATTTTCAGCTGCTGTCGCGTTAATGATGTTACCATTAGGGATCACAAATGAACCTGCAGAAGCATTAGAAGAATTACCTATAATCCAGTTAGGATTAACAACACTTTCTGCTTCTATATCAAGGTCTAAAATTTCGAAATTAATTACTAAATCCTCATACCCTGGATAGCTAACATTAGCAATATAAGAATCACCCATTCCATTTAAATAAGGAGAATTAAAAGTATTTGGTAAATTAAAATTTACGGCAGTTCCATTTTTAATAGGTACAATTGTACTGTTTGGTTTTACTTGAAACGTTTCATTAGACTCTGAAAAGTATTTGATGCTGCCATCTGCTAAAACTGAAACTACATTTAAAGCAATTGCATCTTTAAACGCCTGAAAACTTGAATAATCTGTTATGTTTGCAGTTTCAATAATTACAGGACTCCACATATCAGATAATGTATAATATTTACCATAACTTGTAACACTTTCTGTCAAAGTTCCTGATGCTACCCTAAATCCCACATAAGCTGTTGATGTTTTGCTGAACCACCAACCGTTTTGAAGCGATTTATTATTGTCAAGCTCACCACTTGAAACAAAAATACGAGTTCCTGTGCTATTAGAAGCCTTTTGATCTCTCCAGATTACGCTACAATTAATTCCGCCAAAACCATTAATTTCTGCATAACCAGTTTCTCTTCCTTGTGCTGTTCCAATACCATGTACTTTTATTTTAGCTTTATCTGTAGTATTAAAATCTACACCCATCACCCTATTTTGTGTTGCAATAGCTATAAAAGTTTGCGTAGGGTCATAACAGTGAGTACCGTGTGCATAATTATCAGTTATATAGGAAAACCTGAGCATACCACCGTTGCCACTAGAATTAAAACCAACATTATAAGCACCTGAAAAATTGCTGGGTAAATTTATGCCCCATGATGCTTGTACAGATGTAAAAGCAGGCTTGGTATTGAGTGCTATTGCTGATGTTATTTCAGGTGCAAAATAATTTGAAGTAGCAACAATTACTTGTGTAGGATGATTGCCACCCAAGGCTGTTGACCATCCCAAATTACAGTCAAAAGAATTTTTTGATTTACCATATTTCATATCTTTATCCTTGTAACATCGGGTTGCACCGCCCCCAACATCATTGGCAGTTTTAAGAAAACTAATTGCATTTTCTGCAGTGTATAAATCCAAATAATTTTTTGCCAAGCGTTTAACTATAAGATCACTAGACAAATCAAAAACATTAAGGTAACATGCTAAGGTATATTTTACATAGTTATCAGAATTTATTTCTACATCTAACCCTTTTTTTGCATGCTCCCTAAAATAATTTATAAAATATAAAACATAAGCGTCGTAATGTGCTCTAACAGTATTACCATCGGACAATATCAAACTCTCATTAGCAGGATTTTCTAAGAGCTTTTGACATATCAAATAGCAACATGATTTTTGAAACAAATTATGATTTTCACTATCCTTTATATACCACACTCCCGCCGTGGTTAAAGCTAAATTGGCATATGTATTCAAAAATAAAAGTTCCTTTTGAGCTAAACTCTGCTGAGCAGCACTTGACATTCTACTGTAATAAGTAGAATTTAAGTAGATACGTACAAGACTTAAATTCCAGAAATAACAATCACTTGTAAAAGTAGCATTAGCCTGATTTAAAATATAATTATCTGCTGTTTGCGTATTCTGATTAAGATAGTAACTAGATAAACAATAGGCTGAGTAACCTGGGCAGCCTGCATTAGGATCTGGATAAGGGTTGGCTAAATTATAAACAACAGTTGCATTTCGTTTGGCTGCTACACTTGCTTGTGACGGTATTTGTTGCGCTATCGTACAAGAGCAAATTAACAATCCAATAATGACACACAATAATTGGCTTAATTTACAATTCATACCTAAAAATGATGAAAAAATTGATTCTGTAAAAACGTACTGTACAAATAATAAATACCGATCACTTAAAATTTAAAGCACTGTTTTAATTTTATAAAAGAATAAAATATAGAGAAAGGCTTTTACTTAATAAAAGCCTTTCTTTTATTTGAACTAAAAGTTATTGTATTCTGTACCAGTTTGTACCATCACTTATGATCATTACAGAACCAATAGTTGGAGTGAGTATAAAATTAGCTGCTGTTGCGGCTGCAAAATCAATAATATTACTTACTATAACGTTTGCAGCAGTTGCTGTATTGCGAATAATATACATACGACCAGATACCGTGTTGGCTGCTGGCGGAGTAAATGTACCTGTAGCTAATAATATTACAGAACTATTTACACCTGTAGTTGCAGTAGATAATGCAAACGTTCCGTTTGTTTGTAGTGTACTTGATGGAGTTGTTGTTCCAATACCTACAGCACCACCATCAGTAACCATAGTTATTTTGTTAAACGCTAATGTGTTATCTGTATCAAAATTGATCATAACATCATTATTAGCACCCATAATTTTAAAATCTTTACCACCAAAAGTTGGTCTGAAAATTAAATTTGAATTTGCCCCAGTATTTTCTTGCACAAAATCCCAAGCACGTTCTATTCCTAAACGCAGAACGGTATTACCAGCACCACTCGATCTTACTTCTAAAGAAGGTGTTGCGGAAGTTCCGTCGGCAGGCACTACACCAATACCTACTTTACCTTCAAAGTAATTTCTTTTGGTACTGCCTTGCACATAAACCCCATACAAATTGGTAACGTTAGCAGTAGGGTTAAATGTTGAACGGAAATCATAATAATTTGAAATAGTACCGGTATAACCAGCGTTTAAAGTGGTAGCTGCATTAAACTGTGCAAAGTTGGTTATATTAGTAGTACTAGTATTAAATATTGAATTAGCATCAAAAGGATAATAATTTGTTATCGCACCACTGCCTGCAAAAGTAGCATAATTACTATATCCAGTAACTCCACCAATATTTGCAGGACCTGATACAGAAATATTGTTACCATAAACACCAATTCCAGAAATATTACCTGTTTGTGCAGAACCCACGAAAAGCTCATTAAAAACCCCATTGAGATTTGTAATACCGCCAGTCGAACCTAAATTTGTTTGAACGTTAACGCTACGAAGAAAGTTTGCACGAGAGGCATTATTCATTCTAGTCACAAACCTACCTGCTGCAAGATTGTTTACTATACCAGATCCGTTATGTATAACTTCTCCCCTTATAGTATAAAGTTGTGATAAACTTGTTGTGTGGTTTGGGTCTACTCTTAAAAGGCCCGCTACAGCTCCTAGTGCCCTGTTACCCGTTTCAGCTGCATCAACATATACCGTTGATGATAACAGATTGTTAAAGGTACTTTGAGAGGAAGAGTGCCTATAAAACTCATTGATTCTTGAATTATCTCCAAATAAATTAGCTGCATCTGTTGAAACATCAGGTGAATTAATACCTTTTACTTTTATACCGCCCCTATTAAAAAATACACTATCTAAATCAGGGCTTGTTAAAACAACTTCATTTGAACTGCTTGATTTGTTTTTCCAAATATTGTTATTTATGTTAGTTGTTTCTACCCAGGCTGTGCCATTAAAATACCAAAATGAATTGGTTGTTGTATTATAAATTTGTAAGCCTGTTGCAGGTGCTGCAATTAAATCACGTTGTGCACTAGTCATTCTTGGAAATAAAATACCTTTAGCAGTGTCTGCAATTTCAAATGCAGCAGACGATTCTGCCGCACCAGCTCCGGCTCCGGCTATTTGTAAACTTTTACCATTAGAACTGATTACTCTATTTGATTGTAACGTACCATTGCTATTGTAAATATTTGTGTTGGCAGCAGCATCTGCAATGCGAACCCACTTTGCACCATCGTTATAGTAATAACCAGGTGTTACATCCCCGGCAGTGGCCGTGTTATAAACCGTCATACCAGCTACATGGGCTGTTAACGGGGCAATGTTTGCCGTACCGGTAAGTGCAACCCTAGGAAGTAACAAGCCTTTATTAGAACTTTCAATTTCTAAAACGCTGCTTGGGCTTATAGTGGTTGGATTATCCCCAATTTTTACCTGCGCAGTAACAGATAAACATGAGGCAATTATTGAGCATAATAATATTATTTTTTTCATGTTGCTTTTTTTTGTCGTTTATTATTTTTAATTTTTTATGATTTTTTGGGTATCACCAATGGTATTGCCTAAAGCATCTACTACAGTTATGTAATACGCACCTTTCAAATAGGTATCTGTATTAATTAGTTTATTGTTCACACCTTTGTTGACAGCTATTGGTGTAGTAGAAATTAATTGACCAACTGAATTGGTAACCCTAATTGTACCCAAGCCTTTGTAACTAGTGTAGAAAGAAATGGTTGTATTCGCTTGCCTACTAACAGGATTCGGGTATACGAACATATAGTCACCTGGTTGACAGCTAATATTTAAAGGTACAATTGCACTATAGGAAAATGTTCCATCCAAGTCAATACATTTTATTCTGTAATAAGCCGTACGGTTGTTTTGTGAAACAATTATACTGTAATCGCTGTTAGTACCTTTTGCAGTGATATTTTCAACCGTTGTAAATTCAATCCCATCTTTACTAGATTCTATTTCAAAGTTTTTTGTATTTACTTCGTTTGAAGTTTTCCATGCAATAATTGCGTTACAGTTTTTCTCTGTAGCGGTAAACGATGTTAAACTTAAAGGAAGTGGTGCAAAACCTGTAGTACTAAAAGGGAATACGGAATTATCATTACCAACTAAATTATTAGTTGTTTGTGGCCCACTTGCTGAGCCCGGTGCAACTCCGGTTGAAAAAGCTACAGTAGCAGTAGGGCTATAAGTATTATTTGCTGTAACAGTAACATTAATTCTGAATTCAACAGCACTAGCTTCAGGTATCAAATCGGTACCATTACTAAAACGAATCGATTGTCCGGGCAATTGATTTGCCTGCCCCGGTGCATTAAAAACTAAATTCCACCCTGCTGGTAAATTGGGTTGTGCTGCGTTAAAACTAACCCCCGGCCCCACAGAAACGAATGGGCGAATTCGCCATGCACTCAAATCTCCTGGACCGTTATTACTGATGGTTACAACAATCTGGTGCAAATGACCAGGTGTCCAAGCGCTATTTTGTACACCATCTTGCATAGGCTGTACATCTATACCAATATCTTGTGCAAATGAGCAAAAGGTTAACAAAAAGCTACTTAAAGTTATTACGATATATTTCATGTTTATTTATATTAATTGGCGGTTAAAGTTTGAATTATAACATTGTTTGTTGTTAATAAATCACCACCACGAGTGGAAGTTGAAATGGAAGCTGTTAATGATTGAGAAGTATTAGCAGTAGTAGCTGGTTTTCTGGTGGCAATTAAACCTATTGTTAAAAGTCCGTTTGGAGTAACTGTTTGTGGACTTGGTATAGTAACAGTTATAAACGAGCCAGCCGAACGGAACAAATAGTCGCCATTATTGTGTGTTGTACCGCCACCCACGTTAGATATACCACTAACACCAAATTGATTCGTACCAGTTAATGTGATACCAGGTACTGTAATATTCCAACCACTTGGAACATTTATATTAATTTGGATAGGGGTTGCATCAGAAGGATTATTTGCAATTTCAAAAAGCGAAATAATTAAATCGTTGGTTTGGTTAGCACTAAAAGTTGAATTATCAACATCGATTGAAGGGGTTAATTCTGGAAAACCATCAGCAATACTACCAATACCTATGGCATCAATACCTGATTTCATAGTACCTATAATACTAGTGTTTTCAACATTTGATGAACTACCCATATTACCAAGTGCTATCCACTTATTTGTTGCTGCATCCCAACCCACCAATCTTAAATGCCCAGCAGGTGCAAAAGTGCTCAAGTTTGGCATACTAGCGGTTATCGCTAAACCATTACCACTGCCACTTATAGCTTGCCAATCCCATTGGCCAATAGTAGCAACTCTTTTGATTGAACCAGCTACAGCAGTAACATTGTGCAATGCATTACTATTTGTAGGGTCAGGTGTGGTACTAGGGTTACCTAAAATCCATGCAGTAGCATATACATCGGTGCTAGCGGTTGGGGCGCTTATTGATAAGCTACGTAAGTCGGTTCCACTACCCACTGGGAAAGTGAATGCTTCGTTACCATACTTTTTCATGTAACCATTAATATTCGCTGCATCTGATGCAGCTGTATATACAGCTCCGGGAAAATAAGCGCTGAAATAGCCAGGTGTAGCCGTACGAGCAGTATTCCAAGATTGGTTTGCTGATGACGCTAAATTAATTGTTCCAAAGTTCATGAACTCTGATACTGGAGCCACATAAGTACTTTGTGCAAACGTCAAAGTACTTACCCAAATTAAAATTAAAAAAAATAGTAGTTTTTTTATCATACTAAATGATTGTTTAAAAGTGAACGAATTTTTAAATTTTAAAAGACATTGGATTACTTTAAATGCATTAAAAATTAAATAACACATGAAAGATAGAGAGAGAAAAATGTAGGGGAATGTATGGTTTTGTAAAGATTTGATTTGATTTGTAAAAACCTCATTTATCTTAAATAAAATGCGCTAAGAATTTTATTTAAGATGAAGAGTGATGAAAAAAAATAAAGAAGTGAAAAATAAATGTAATGTTGAACGAATAAAATCTATTTCATACGTATAAAGTCTAAGTGAAATGATTTCAAAACTGCTTCAAAAAAAATATTCGGCCTATCAAACTAATACACTAGGTAACAAACTAAACAAAGCAGCATAAAATAGATAATATAAACATCTGTATCAACCGAATTAAAACTACAGTTCAAAAGCCTAAAAATAAATAGTGTATTAAAATAAATAGTTGTGTAGACGAACAAAAAAAAGAATCCAATTTAAAAAAGTTAACAACAATAATCTATTAAAATGAACATGTAAATACAACCGTACAATTAATTTGGTTACCAACACAAACGTATTGCTCAAGTTGATGTAACAAAAACTCTATGTAAAAAAATGACCTCAAGTAATGTAAAATGAATTTAGAAACTGAAATTCAAGAAAATTACTCACCAAAAAATAATTAAAATTCAAGTGTCGATTAATTCATTAAAATAAAAAAAAACGATTTTTAAGAACTAAAATAAAACTTCATGCAATAAAGAGTACTTGATTGATTTTATTATTATAGTTTCCATCACTAACACAAAATTGTACTAGTTACAATTTATATATCGTAAAATTTAAATTTTATGAAGGAACTTTTTTATATCAGTTAAAAAAAATAAAAAATTTAAAATGGGATATCTCATTTTTAAAACAATCAAAAAACTTTTAGTTTAAAAATCTTTTAAACTAAAAGTTTTAATCAGGAGCATACACAATAAGGAAGGAAGGGATAATTGTAATAACCCAATCAATAATTTTCAGTAAAAAACCAATAAAAATGAAAGTAAATCAAATAATTTTTAGGTAGTCTCCTATACAACACAATTATTTAAAAATTAATCACTATATAAATACTGGCAAAAGCTTGAAAAAAACAACAAAAGAATTGTAATCATCGCTCATTTATAAAAAAGTAAAAATGCACCTTAAACAAAATTTCTTATTGTTATTGATAATAGTTCCTTTATTAGCTAAATCGCAAAAAAATAAACCTGCAACGCCAAAAACAATTGCTTATATCGTTCAAACAGAAATATTAAAATCAGTTAAAGATTTTGAGAAAAATACGAAGGAAATAGATAGCCTAAAAAAATTATATGCTAGTGAAATTCAAGAAAGTGCAAATAAATTAGATGTAAAAATTACACTGCTTTTAAAGCCTTATGAAATTAGTAACAAAGAAACTATTGAAGCAATAAAATTAAAATTAAATCAAAACGATTCTGCAAAATTTGAATTGTACATTAAAGAGAATGAACTAATTCAAAATGCTTCAAAAAATTACGATTTAATGATTAAAACAATTTACGAACAAAAAGTGCAAACAATAATTAACAAAGTAAATGCGGCAATAGAAGCATATGCTAAAACAAATAAAATTGCGGTGGTATATATTTTAGAAAATATATCAGCAGGTTTGGCTTTTATCGACAAAGGCATCAATATCACTGATAACATAATTACAATCTTAGCATCGAAAAATTAAATTCTTATTTACACAATACACTTAATAATTATTACGATTTGTTTTTTACATAATTGAAAGGTTATTGTTTAATCAAATTGCTTAAATAATAAAAACTAATTAATATTTATAAAACCCAGCTTGATTGTATTTTGTAAATGACCCATTATCTAAATAAAAATTAGTTGAAACTGAAATCTATTTAACTGAACACACACATAATCAAGGCTATTCTCTTTAATCACTAAAAAAAGAATTAATACCTTCTCAATAAATATGGTCAACATAAATTATCCATTTAGTTATATGTAAAACTATATACTTACTATTTATGGTTTTTATTGTAATATTTTAATGAAATAGCCAATGTTTAAAATAGAGCAACAATAAAATTAAAATTGAAAAAATGATTTTTTTATGATTATATAAAACAAAACGCAGCTGATTACGACTTTATTTTATTTTTAAAATATAGAAAGTACTGTTTAGATAAGCTAAATCTATAAATTTTTAACACTTTTGAAAAGTAAAACAATACTTTACAAATCATATTTATGATTCATGAAACTTGGTGTAATTGCTGTAAAATACATCTAAATCATAGCTTAACTTGTAGTAAATATTACACAATATTTTAGTTTAATAATCAGTAAAAAGGGATGTAGTTACATCCCTTTTTAAAATTAAAAATCAAACCATTATGAACATAAAAAAATATGATATAGCAGTTACTATTTTTGATCAAAACTATATTTACAAAGTAGGGCTACAGTCAATTTTGTACGATAAGTACCTTAATAAAATAAAAGTAAAATTTAAACATACTGATGAGCTCTATGCAAAAGTTATTCTAACCAATATCGATGTCGCATTTGTGCACATCCCCCAAAAACATTCTTTCGAATGTATACAAAAATACCTACTCAACTTTAAAAAGTTAAATAAAAAAGTTAAGCTCATTGGCTACCTCGATAGTTATAAATTTGAAGTGGTAGAATATGCCCATGTTTTGTGTCTAGATGGCATCTTTTTGTTAAGCGACACTAAAGAAAAAATCTATTCATTACTACACCAATGTACCGCACATTTAAGAAATAATAAACCCAATAAAATTGACCTCATTGCAAAAATCAACAATAATTAAATACAAATTAGGACCATATGATTTTAAATGAATCACTATCAAAAGTAGCTATTATTGTATGCACAAATGCTACTTAAAATAAAATAGCGATATAAAATATAAGCTACTCAAAGCGTTCTTTCTCAAATAAGAAATATTTGTATGAATGCTATTAATATAATATATACAAAACCGAACTAAAAACTATGTTGCATGCATATTTAAGTATACAACCCGTAAATAGCATCACCGTGTTTAATGCAGGCATAGTGCTCACCTAAGGGTTTATAAGTGTATTATTAAAGCACGTTGGTATACATGTAACAAACAATTTCCCTAATGAAATTGCACAGCAATATGCAACACAATGCCTTTAATATATTGCTACAAGTATAAATAAAGTAGAAGAACCTTCATCCGCTTTATGCAAAGTATTATACGGTATAACATTATCTACACCAATACCTAGTAGTATACAAAATTGGGGATATAACCAACAATAAATAACCAGCTTTGAAAATACTATTATACAACAGCGGCCAATAATAGGTAATATAACGGTAGATACATTTATGGCCAGTTGGCTTATTATAAGAGGCCAACTAGCTGAAAAACATGATGGATAAGTATTGCAGATAGATAAGCATCCGTATGATGTGATGTTGAACAGTTATCCTATGTCATTTTCAATCATCAATTACTCTGCCATTTACAATCAAGTTTATTTCTAATTAAAACACTTGTAAAAGTTGCTTCACAATGCTTTTTATGCATAACATAAAAAAAGTGGTAACACATAGGTTTGTTACCACTTTCAAATCAAAATAATACGGTTTTTCATAGAGATAGCATTTAGAGCTATAATATCTGTTTGAAACCTAAAAAATACTGGATTAATATTCTTTTAACAGTATAAAATTAACGCATTTTTACACCTGTAAATCTTTAAAAAAAGATGCTTTTGTGAAGCACGCTATTTGTTTGTGAATCATAATTTTAGTTTTTGAAACAACTTTAATTACTATTTATAAAATTGATTAAAACTAGTTTTATGTAAAAAATCAAGCATTTTCTTACATACGAAATACAGTAACTTACACATTCGTTTGATTACACAATTAATGAAAGTAATTAAAGCTTCGGCTACCAGCTCCTGTGGCTTTTGTAATGTAATGTATAGCGACACAAAAAATTAACCAGGCATAGCTTACAGCTTTAATGCACAAATTACCAATACATTATACATGATCGATACGCCTACGAACAACAGCGTAATAGGTTGTTAGAAAATTAGAAGCCTTCTTTCATTACAGCTGATGCTATCATCGCTATTATAAGTGCTATACACTATAAATTATAATGGCAGCCAATACTGAAATTAATTTTGAAGCAGTCAACTTCTTTGCTATTAACTTATTAAGTGCTATTATGTACTATAAATAATAAAAGGTTTTACAAAGCATAAACAGCTTTTTAAAAACTAAGTTGCACACTTACATAACATGCTTATAAGCTACAATTTATCCATCATATTTTAATTTATTTTTATGTTTTCATATGGGATATATGAAACAATTAATTGACAAAACGGGGGATGTTTCTACATCTCCTTATTATGTTACTGATAGGTTTAAAAGGGTTTTTAGAGAATTTGGATTTAGAAGGGTTATGTCTATAACCCTTCTTCTTAAAAAAAGTTTTAATTATCAATCATAGTTTTTCATGCTGAAATTTTAGACAAATCAGCCAAAGGGGTTGTTTCTACTTCCCCTTTTTTTTTACAAAACAGCATTCAAAATTAACTACATCAAATAGGCAGGTTACTGCTGAGTGCTCCTTAATATTTCCAAAGTATTAATTTTTCTATCATTGAATTATTCAATGTTATCTTACCCACTTCACGTACTTTTGTAAAAATTTTTTTATGAATCATACTTTAATTACACACAGTATTTTACGTTGGGCAGTTTTAGTGTTAGGCTTGTGGACCATCATCAACGCTATTGCAGGTATTACAGGCAAAAAAGCATATACCAATAAGGATAATAAAGTGAACTTATTTTTTATGATCAGTTGCGATATCCAATTGCTATTAGGGCTTATTTTATATTTCAAAGGTGTATGGTTCAATGCATTGAAAGAAAATACAGCAGTCGTAATGAAAGATGCATCACTACGCTTTTTTGCAGTAGAACACATTACCATGATGTTGATGGCTTGGGTATTGGTACACGTAGCTCGAGTTATGGCGAAAAAAGCACCAACCGATGCACAAAAACACAAACGCAGTTTAATATTGTTTGGCGTAGCGTTAATAATAATTTTGGCAATGATTCCTTGGCCGTTTAAGCAACCTGGTATTGCTAGGGCATTGTTTCCTCAATTTTAATAAAAGCAATTTTTTATAGGATGGCAAAACAAAAAAAAGTGGTGGCTAAAGAGCAACCTATTATACTTATTACCAATGATGATGATATTACATCACCCGGTATTAAAGCCTTGGTTGAGGCGGTGAAAGATATGGGCCGAGTAGTGGTAGTAGCGCCTGATAAGCCACAAAGCGGTATGGGGCATGCCATTACCATTGGTTCACCATTGCGTATGCGTAAAATGGATTTATTTGGTGATATTGAAAGTTGGCAAACCAGTGGTACCCCAGTTGATTGTGTAAAATTAGCAGTAGATAAAGTATTGCACCGCAAACCAGATATTTGCTTAAGCGGTATCAACCACGGCGCTAACCACAGCATTAATGTAATTTATAGTGGTACCATGAGTGCTGCTATGGAAGCTAGTATTGAAGGCATACCAAGTATTGGTTTTTCAATGATGGATTATAGTTACGAAGCAGATTTAACTGCCGCAAAAGAAATTGTAAGAAAGATTGTAAAATCGGTCATCAAGAAAAAACTCGACAAGCACCTATTGCTGAACGTGAATATTCCGGGTGGACCATTAGAAAAAATAAAAGGTATCAAAATCTGTAAACAAGCCTATGCTAAATATGAAGAAGAGTTTGCAGAACGCATGGACCCACACAAAAAGAAATACTATTGGTTAACAGGTGAGTTTAAAAACTTTGATAAATCAAAAGATACCGATGTTTGGGCCTTGCAAAACAATTACGTTAGTGTAGTACCTGTGCAGTTTGATTTAACCAACTATAAATTAAAAGCACAATTAGAAAAAGCAAACCTCTTTAAATAATGTTTAAGAAAGATAATTTTATATACGGTTGTATATTAGGTATGCTAGCACCTATTGTAGGCTTACTCTTATTAAAATACTACAAATTTGGGATGCTTAGTTTTAAAGAGGTATTGCAATTTATATATTATCAACCAGGGCATGGTTTAATGACGGCTGGCTTAAGTGTTGCACTAATGATGAATGCACTCTTTTTCACCATCTATGTTAACGGTAAAAAAGATCAAACAGGTAAAGGCTTATTTGTATCAACCGTAGTGTACGGTGTAGTTATATTATTGATTAAATATTTGAGTTGATGCCGTTGGCACCAACTCAAATATTTTTTATAAAGAAAATAAGCCGTTTACAAACTGCTTACCATCAAACACTAATAAATCCTGGGCTTTTTCTCCTACCCCAATAAATTTTACGGGTATTTTAAATTGATCTGCAATAGCGATCACTACACCACCTTTTGCGGTACCATCTAACTTTGTAATGGTTAAAGCGGTTACTTCAGTTGCTGCTGTAAAATGCTTGGCTTGTTCCAAAGCATTTTGCCCAGTACTACCATCTAACACCAACATCACCTCATGCGGCGCTGCAGGTATTACTTTTTGAATCACTTTTTTAATTTTACTCAGTTCATCCATCAAATGAGCTTTATTATGCAACCTACCTGCTGTATCAATCAAAATAACATCAGCATTTCGAGCTACGCCACTTACTACAGTATCATATGCTACAGAAGCAGGGTCGCTACCTTGTTCACGTTTTACAATTGGTACACCTGTGCGTTCGCTCCAAATAGTGAGTTGCTCAACAGCAGCCGCCCTAAAAGTATCTGCCGCACCTAACAATACTGATTTTCCTGCTAATGAAAAGTTATGAGCCAATTTACCAATGGTAGTGGTTTTACCTACACCATTTACCCCTACTACTAAAATAACATGTGGATGATGGCCTTTCGGCAGTTCATAATTTTCATAAGTAGCATCAGCATCGCCCTTTACTAATAAAGCCTCAATTTCAGCCTTTAATATACCATTGAGTTCGGCGGTATTCAGATACTTATCTTTTGCTACCCTTAGTTCAATATTTTCAATAATTTTTACCGTCGTTTCAATACCCACATCAGCACTTACCAACGCATCTTCTAAGTTATCAAGCACATCTACATCAACTGTACTTTTGCCTGCAATGGCCTTGGTAATTTTCCCAAAAAAACCTTCTCTGGTTTTTTGTAAACCAGCATCAAGCGTTTCTTGTTGCTGTTTTTTACCGAATAATTTATCAAATAAGCCCATAATTGTTTGTTCAAATAATTGCTGCAAAAGTAGTTGTAAATTTTACAACTTTAAAACCATTTTGCAATAATGTAAACTAAAAAAGCCATTCCGATTGAAGGAACAGCTTTCTATAAAAATTTAAAGACGTGTATATTACTGAGCTAAATGCTCTTGAATTTTATCTTTGTGTACAATCGTTTCTTTGAAAGTATACGCACCAGTTTTAGGACTACGAACTGTACGAATTACTTTTGTCCAGTTTTTTGCATCTGCTGCTGCTTTTGCATCCTTGATTTTAGCGTTTTTTGAAGCTGCTTTTGCCATGGTATTTTAATTTAAAAAATTTGTAATGTTGATAATGCAGGGATTTAACCCAATAACATTATTTAATTTCTTTGTGTACAGTTACTTTTTTAAGAATAGGATTAAATTTCTTTAATTCCATACGCTCTGGAGTATTCTTTTTGTTTTTCGTTGTAATATAACGACTTGTACCAGGTTGACCACTAGTTTTGTGCTCTGTACACTCCATAATAACCTGTACTCTGTTTCCTTTCTTTGCCATTGTGCTTATTTGAAAATTTGAAAACTGAAGATTTGAAATACCAAACTCCGAATCTTCTCATTTACTGAATTAATTAGTTATATTTTAGAACCAGCTAAACGCATTTCTTTTACAGTTGCGTACAAACCATTTTTATTGATAGTACGAATTGCTTCTGAAGATACTTTAATGGTAATCCATTTGTCTTCTTCCGCTAAGAAATAACGCTTGGTTTGTAAATTTGGTAAAAATCTACGCTTTGTTTTAATATTAGAGTGAGAAACCTTATTACCGGTAATTGGTTTCTTTCCTGTAAGTTCACATACTCTTGCCATTGTCCTTAAATTTTGGACGGCAAAAGTAATGAATTTTATTGAATACCACACTGTAATTTTATTTTTTTTTAATTTTATCTGAAAATTACACTTAAATCATCTTCAAAAACTAAAAATAATGCAACAACATACAGTAAATACACACTTTAATGGTGGTATGCAATTTACGGCAAATGTGAGCAACCATGATGTATTGATGGACGCCACAGCTGAAGATGGTGGTAATGATAGTGGCGCTAGCCCAAAAAGATTAATGCTGGCGGCGCTTGCTGGTTGCACGGGTATTGATATTGTTTCTATTCTAAACAAAATGAAGGTAAGTTTTACTGATTTTGACATTCACATCGATGCCAACCTAACTGAAGAACACCCTAAAACCTATAACAAAGTCAATATTTTATACAGTATAAAACTAGCCGAAGCCGATCAACCAAAAATGGAGAAAGCCGTTACCCTATCGCAAGAAAAATACTGCGGCGTAAGTGCCATGTTTAAAAAATTCGCTACTGTAAATTGGCAAATAAAGTATTTATAAACGGGGCTTTTTTGGGGTTAATCGTACCATTTGCAACACAATCGCCATCATAATCAATAATACACCTATGTAAAAGGCGCCGTGAAAATTTTTGCTTTCCCCAAAAAATAAAAAAGCCAGTATAATACCATACAATGGCTCAAGGTTGTACATTAAGTTAATAGTAAAGGCCGATATTTTTTGTAATGCTTTCAACTGCAAATCAAAGCACAATACGGTACATATTACTGCTAACACCAATAACCATATGGTATCGGTTATCGTAGGTATGTAATAAGGCGCATCCGTTACTTGTAAATAAAAAGGTAACAAAACAGATAAAATCACAAAACCACCCAACAGTTCATAAAAGGTGAGCGTACGAGGACTGTACACCGTAACCAATTGCTTATTAAAAATGGGGAAAATAGCACTGCCTATAGCAGCCAATATACCATACACAATGCCCTGTGCAAATTGTGGGTGAAAATCAAAAATAATGTAAATGCCTATAATAGCCAGTAAGCCCAACAACAACTCCTGCCACACAAATGGTTTGCGTAAAATAAATGGTTCAAGCAAAGCCGAAAAAAAACCAGCAGCTGATAAACAAACCAATGCAACTGATATGTTGCCATATTTTACACTCCCATAAAACATTACCCAATGAAAAGCAATAATGCCTCCCACACCTGTCATTTTTAATAATGCTTTAGTAGGTAAAGCCACAAACTCTTTTTTGTAATACAACATGCCTGCTAATACCAATACAGTAATGAGCAGTCGGTACCAAACCAACAACCCTTCGTTTAACTGAATTAACCTCCCTAAAACGGCTGTAAATCCTGCTAAAAAAACAGCAATATGAAGTTGTATAAAAGCCTTTTTCATGCTAAAAAGTTACAAATATACTGTGCTGTTCATCAAGCCATTGCAAAAAATAATAAAATGGAATGTGCTATTCAAAAATGAGCAGTACTGTATTCAATAAAAAATTTTGCAAAAAAACCTTCCCATTTACCGCTCAACAGTAAACATACTTATATTTGCGACCTTATAACTAACTATTAAAACATGAATTTTAAACGCATCAACAACATTACAGGGTGGCTAATTTGCATTATTGCTTGTTCTGTTTACATCATGACTATGGAAGCTACCGGAAGCCTTTGGGATTGCGGTGAATTTGCTTCAAGTGCATACAAATTACAAATACCTCACCCGCCTGGTGCTCCTTTGTTTGTTTTAATAGGTAGAATTTTTATGTCGCCCTTCGACCCTGCCCATGCCGCAACAGGTATCAACCTTATGAGTGCATTGGCTAGTGGATTTACCATTTTATTTTTATTTTGGAGCATTACCCACTTTGCAAAAAAGTTGATATTGAAAGATGGTCAGCCATTAGACAATGGTAAAATTGTAGCCATAATGGGTGCTGGTATTGTAGGGGCGTTAGCTTATACCTTCTCAGATTCGTTTTGGTACTCAGCAGTTGAAGGCGAAGTATATGCTTTGTCATCTTTCTTTACAGCCTTGGTTTTTTGGGCGATGGTAAAGTGGGATCAAAACGTTACCGAAGAGCAAGAAGCTGGCGTTAAAGGCCGCTTTACCAAAGCTGATAGATGGCTTATTTTAATATTTTACCTCATGGGCTTATCAATTGGGGTGCATTTATTAAACTTACTTACCATACCTGCAATTGTAGTAATGTACTTTTATAGAAGGTATGAAGTAACGGCTTGGAAAACCTTTTTTGCTTTTATCATCGGTTGTATTATCACAGGTTTGGTACAAAAAGCGGTTATTCAATGGAGCATTAAAGGTGCTGGTAATATGGATATCCTTTTTGTAAATGATTTTGGTTTACCATTTTTCACTGGCTTTGCTTTCTTCTTCGTATTAGTAGCCGTACTCATTTATTTTGGATTACGTATTGCTGTTAAAAATAATTGGCAGTTTTTAAAATTAGGTTTGTGGAGCTTTGCCTTTATGTTATTAGGTTACTCTACTTACTTCACTACCATGGTACGTAGCAGTGCTGACCCATCGGTTGACATGTTCAACGTTGATAACCCTGTAAACTTAGTAGGTTATGTGAGCCGTGAACAATATGGCGATTGGCCAATTTTATACGGACAAGATTTTACTGCCCAAGTACAAGATTCAAAAGTTACCGATACTTACATTAAGAGCAACGGTAAATACGAAAAAAGTGGTCGTAAAGTAGAATATGTTTATGCACCTGAAGATATGCACTTCTTCCCTCGTATGTGGGATCAAAGCAACGACCAAGGCCATGCTGATTACTATGCTGATTTTGCAGGTATTGGAAAAGATAAACAAGGTCAATACGAACGACCACCAACCATGGGTGAAAACATTAGTTTCTTCATGAACTACCAAATTAATTGGATGTACTGGCGTTACTTCATGTGGAATTTTGCTGGTAAGCAAAACGATATTCAAGGGGTGATGATGGGCAATGTAAGAGATGGTAACTGGAAAACCGGTATCGGCTTTTATGACAACCTTCGTTTGGGCGATCAAGATAAAATGCCTGATAGTGTAAAGTACAACAAGGCCAATAACAAATTATTTATGTTGCCTTTAATTTTAGGCATTATGGGCCTCATTTATCAAATTAAAAAAGATAAAAGAGATGCATTGGTAGTGGGGCTTTTATTCTTCTTCACCGGTTTTGCCATTTGCTTGTATTTAAACCAAGCTGGTAACCAGCCACGTGAAAGGGATTACGCTTATGTAGGTTCATTTTATGCATTCGCCTTCTGGATTGGCTTGGGCGTTTTATATGTAAGAGAATTATTAATGGGTGCTATTAAAGATGGTAGAAACGCCGCTATTGCCGCTACCCTATTGTGTACATTAGCTGTACCTGTAATTATGGCTAACCAAGAGTGGGATGATCATGATAGAAGTCAAAAAACCATTGCCCGTGATTTGGCGATTGATTACCTCGAAAGTTGTGCTCCAAACGCTATTTTATTTTCATTTGGCGATAACGATACTTACCCGTTATGGTATGCGCAAGAAGTACAAGGTATTCGTAACGATGTAAGGGTAATTAACGCTAGCTTATTGGGTACAGATTGGTACATCAACCAAATGCGCTACAAAGTAAACCAAAGCGACCCTATTGATGTAATTTGGACCACAGCACAAATTGAAGGTTCAAATAGAGATGTATTGGTAAATGCTCCACAAAACGGCATCGACCCAAATAAACCAATGGATTTATATACAATGATGAAAGATTATGCAGGGAGTGATGATCCATCAAAACTATACAACGGGCAATACAATGTGTTCCCTACCACCAAAGTATTTATTCCGGTAGATACTAATTTGGTAAGAAAAAATGGAACATTAAATGCCAATGATGTGGCAGTACCTGCAGTAGCTTTTGAAATTCCTAAACGTCAGTTATACAAAAACGATGCTGCTATTTTAAACATCATTGCAGCCAATAAATGGAACCGCCCAATTTATTTCACCAACCCGTATGGTGAGCTAGGTTTCCAAAATTATTTACGTTTAGATGGTTTAACCTATCGCTTGGTGCCTTATGCTAATGGTAGCGGTAATGATGTAAACAATAGTTGGGTGGCTGATAAAATGATGACCAAATTTGCCTTTGGCGGTGCTGAAAAAAATGGAACTTATTTTGATGAAGAAAACCGCAGGCACTTAAACTCAATACGTTTAGCTTATGCACAAGCAGCTGGTAGTTTAGCTGATGCTGGTAGAAAAGATGAAGCTAAAAAAATGTTGAACAAATGCGACCAAATGATGTTAGAAAGTAACATGAGTTATGGTATGGTGAGCAGAAGCCAACAACAAAATCAAATTTCATTACAGTTTTTAATTGCTGCTTACAAAGCAGGTGATGATGCCCTAATTAAAAAAGTAACAGCAAGTTTAAAGAAAGATATGGAACAACAAGCTGCATACTACGAAGCATTACCTGATGAAAAGAGAGCAGCCATTAGCTACGAAGAAGAAAGAAATATGAATTTGTTGAGGGGTATGTTACAAATGGAACAACAGTTTAAAAATGTACCACAAGTAAATGAAAAACCCACCACCATTACAACACAACCCACAGAGACAACGCAACAAAAAAAATAAATTAAAAAGCCTTCGTAACTGAAGGCTTTTTTGTTAACAATACATGAGCAATTGTAACGAATGAAAATCGTAATTCGTAAAATAAAGCCACCTTTTATACAGACCTTTATACCGATTCAACTTCACAAAAAACAACAGCATTATGTTAGGATATCAATTTAAGAAGTTTGATGCCAGCGCTGATGAACCATCAGGCTTTGATAAACTTATGAAGATTTTTACGCAGTTGTTAACGTACACCAGCGGCGATTTCAATGAAGCTATGCAATGGCTCAACGAGTTAGATAAAGAGTATAAACTTACCGATGATAATTATGGTATAGGCGATTTTTTAGAAGACCTTAAAAACAAAGGCTACATTTCTGAAAACCCTCAAAATGGTGAAATAAAAATTACTGCCAAAACAGAACAAACCATTCGTAAAAGCAGTTTAGAAGAAATTTTCGGTAAACTCAAAAAAACCAAACAAGGCAACCACACTACTTTTAAACCTGGTGGTGCAGATGAAATTAATACCGATACAAGGCCTTACCAGTTTGGCGATACCATGGAGCAAATTGATTTTACCAGCTCTATACGCAATGCCCAAATAAACCACGGTATTGATAGCTTTCGTATGCAAGAAGATGATTTAGAAATTAGAGAAGCTGATTTTAAATCACAAACATCAACTGTATTAATGATTGATATTTCTCACTCCATGATTTTGTATGGAGAAGATAGAATTACACCTGCCAAAAAAGTAGCCATGGCATTGAGCGAATTAATCAAAACAAAATACCCAAAAGACACGTTGGATATTGTAGTGTTTGGTAACGATGCTTGGCCTATTGAAGTGAAAGATTTACCCTATTTACAAGTTGGGCCATACCACACCAATACCGTTGCAGGCTTGGAGTTAGCGATGGATATTTTACGCAGACGACGCAACCCCAATAAACAAATTTTTATGATTACTGATGGTAAACCTACTTGTTTAAAAGTAGGTAAACAGTATTATAAAAACAGCTTTGGTATCGATAGAAAAATTTTAACCCGTTGCATGAGCTTAGCCACCCAATGCAAAAAATTAAAAATTCCTATTACTACCTTTATGATTGCCAGCGACCCTTACCTTCAAAAATTTGTACAAGAGTTTACTGAAACCAATAATGGTAAAGCATTTTTTGCATCGTTAGATAAATTAGGCGCCTTCATTTTTAAAGATTTTGAAAGCGGAAAAAGAAAAACAGTATTTTAAAAACAGTTGTACATAACAAAAAATCATTTAAAAAAAGTAGTTATTATAATGAGTAATATCACAAGTATAAAAACACTCGGAGCATTAAAAAAAGCAGGGTACCAACCTAAATCAATTAAAGATGAAATAAGGGAGAATCTCATCAAAAAAATACAAGCAAAAGAAAATCCTTTTCCGGGTATTTTGGGTTATGAAGATACCGTAATACCTGATACAGAAAGAGCGTTATTGAGTAAGCACAATATGCTGTTTTTAGGCTTACGTGGACAAGCAAAAACCCGTATGGCAAGGCAAATGACTGATTTGTTAGATGAATATATACCCGTTGTTGCAGGGAGTGAAATTAACGATGATCCCTTACAACCTATTTCTCGTTACGCCATTGATTTAATTGAAAAAGAAGGCGACAATACGCCAATTGATTGGCTACATAAAAGCCAACGTTATGGTGAAAAATTAGCAACGCCAGATGTAAGTGTGGCTGATTTAATTGGCGATATTGACCCAATTAAAGCCGCTAATTTAAAACTCAATTTTGCTGATGAAAGGGTGCTACATTATGGTATTATTCCACGTAGTAACCGTTGCATTTTTGTAATTAATGAATTACCCGATTTACAAGCACGTATTCAAGTATCATTGTTTAATATTTTAGAAGAAGGTGATTTACAGATAAGAGGTTTTAAACTACGTTTACCGCTTGATATTGTTTTTGTATTTACGGCCAACCCCGAAGATTATACCAACCGTGGTAGCATTGTTACGCCGTTAAAAGATAGAATTGAAAGTCAAATTTTAACGCATTACCCTAAATCAATTGAAACGGCTTTACAAATTACAGCGCAAGAGGCCCGTATTAATGATGCTCAAAAAGCCATGGTATCAGTGAGTGATTTAATTAAACGCCTTATTGAACAAGTTGCTTTTGAAGCCAGGGATAGTGAATACGTTGATAAAAAAAGTGGAGTGAGTGCAAGGCTTACTATTGCCGCTTTTGAAAATGCGGTGAGTGCAGCTGAACGTCGTGGCATCATCAACAACGAAACCAATACACATGTATGGCTCAGTGATTTAACGGGTATTATACCCTCTATAACAGGTAAAATTGAATTGGTGTATGAAGGTGAACAAGAAGGCCCATACCAAGTATCGTACAACTTGTTAGAAAAAGCCATTAGAACACAGTTTAAACAATATTTTCCTGACCCAGAAACACTCAAGAAAAAGAGAAACAGCAAAGCACCTGCACTAGAAAACCCTTACAAAGCCATTATTAGTTGGTTTGATGCAGGTAATGCACTCAACCTATTTTTAGAAACTAAAGATGATGATAAAGTACAACTATTGTACAAAGTAAGTGGCTTGCATGCACTCGTTAAAAAACATTACAATAACCTCACCGAAAAAGAAACAGCTTTGTTGATGGAGTTGGTATTACACGGACTTTCTGCACACTCACTCATTAGTAAAAAAGTAATTGATGGTATAATTGAGTTTAAAGATTTGATGGGCAGTATGCTTAATTTAAGCAACGAACATTTTAATGAAGACGATTTTAATGAAGATGATTTTAATTAATAATAACAAAAAAGGCATCAATTATTGATGCCTTTTTTGTTAAACAATATTTACTTCTCGTTGTAGCATTACACCAAATTTTTGTGCTACCGATTCAATAATTTTTTCACTCAATTGCAAAATAGCATTGCCATCAGCATGGCCATAATTTACCAATACCAAGGCTTGTTGTGCATGGCAACCTGCATCACCCTCTCTATAGCCTTTAAAACCGCATTGCTCAATTAACCAACCAGCCGCTAATTTGGTTTGTTGATCATCTACCTTATACCCTACTATTGCAGGGAAAGTAGTTTTTAAACTTTCAAATTGCGCTGTTGGTACCGTTGGGTTTTTAAAGAAGCTGCCTGCGTTGCCTATCACCTGTGGGTCAGGCAATTTACTTTTTCGTATGCCAATAACGGCATCACTAATGGCTTTAATGCTCAAAGTTGTAACACCCATAGTTTGTAACGCTGTTTCAATAGCACCATAAGATGTATTGAAAATAGGCTGCTTGCGTAACCTGTACGTAACGGTTGTAATTACAAATTGATGCTTATATTTATTTTTAAAAACACTTTCTCTGTAACCAAATGCACAAGCTGCATTATTAAATGTTACCATCGTTTTATCGTGTAAGTGATACGCTTCTAAACTTTCGAATACATCTTTAATTTCAACGCCATACGCTCCTATATTTTGCATAGGTGATGCACCTACACTTCCTGGTATGAGTGATAAATTTTCAACACCAGCTAAACCATGCGCTATACAATACAACACAAACGCATGCCAACTAACACCAGCACCTGCTTTTACCCATACAAAATCATCATCTTCCTTCACCCTTTCAATACCAGCTATTTCATTCTTTAATACCAACCCATCAAAATGTTGGGTAAATAAAATGTTGCTACCACCACCCAATACCAATATATTGTTTGAATATGCTTCAAGTGCTGCTTGTAGCGTAGTTACACTATCAAATGCTGCAAAATATTTTGCTGTTACATCAATACCAAAACTGTTGTATTTTTTTAAAGAAAAATGTTGTTGCAACATCATGATTATATTTTTTAGACGATAGTATTTGATACTTTAAACAGGGTCAACATCTACCACCACCTGTACATTTTTAAAAGTTGTTTCGCTGTGTAAAAGGTTGATGTGGTTTCGAATAACTTTACGATACACACCACTTTTACCTGCTTCTTTTGGTAATTTAATCATAATTTCCATGAGGTATAAATTACGCAACCTGCCCACAATTGGTGCTGCTGGGCCTGTTATAAATTCTTTTAAATCTTGCGACAGCAACAGCGCCAAACGGTTTGCGGCACCATCAACAATAGTTTTATCTTTATGCTTTAAAGTGAGCATTACCACCCTACTAAATGGCGGATAAAAAAACTCTTTGCGTTTTTCAATTTCAATTTTAAAAAACTGTTCATAATTGTGTTGCTGTACTAAGGCTAAAATAGGGTGCTTCACATTTACAGCTTGTATCATTACTTTTCCTTGAGCTTCTTTTCTACCAGCCCTACCACTTACTTGTTCCATTAATTGAAAAGCTCTTTCATTGGCTCTAAAATCAGCAAAACTTAATAACCCATCAGCATCTAAAATACCCACCAAACCTACTTTATCAAAGTCGAGCCCCTTTACCACCATTTGTGTGCCTACTAAAATATCTAAACGTTGCTGTTCAAATAATTGAATTAAATTATCATGAGCTGTTTTTCCTCTAACACTATCAACATCCATTCGAGCAATTTTAAAATGAGTAAAATCATTTTCAAGCTGCTCCTCAATTTTTTCTGTACCAAAGTTTTTTTCTAACCAAGTGTTAGTGCCACAAGCCGGACAAGTAACCAACTTCGGATAAATACTTGCACAGTAATGGCAATGCATTTTGTTGCTATACTTATGCAAGGTTAACGACACATCGCAATGCGTACACTGCGGCAAATAACCGCATGTGCCACAAATAATATAAGGATTGTACCCACGCCTGTTTTGAAATAAAATGACCTGTTTATCGGCCTCAACCGTTTTTTGTATGGCCTCTTTCAACTGCGGACTAATCATTACCTTACCCTTTTGAACCACTTGAGTTGTATTGATTATTTCTATAGCAGGTAATTGTATACCACCAAAGCGCTCACTCAAAGTAACCAAGCCATACTTTTGTTGTTGGGCATTATAATAAGTTTCTAAAGATGGTGTGGCACTACCCAATAAAATTTTTGCGTTAAATAAAGAGCCGTAGTAAATAGCTGCATCTCTAGCATTGTAACGTGGTGCAGGGTCTTGTTGTTTATATGAAGCATCATGCTCCTCATCAACCAATACCAACCCTAAATTTTTAAATGGTAAAAAAAGGGCACTTCTTGCACCCAATACTATTTTTACTTCGCCGGTTCGTATTTTATTCCATAATTCAATACGCTCTTGGTTATTAAACTTACTATGATAAATGGTGATGTTACCACCAAAATGTTTTTGTAACCTTCTTATAATTTGTGCAGTTAAAGCAATTTCTGGCAGCAGGTACAACACTTGTTGACCAGCATTAAAATATTGCTCCATCAACTTAATGTAGAGTTGTGTTTTACCACTACCTGTAACACCATGTAACAAACAAACACTTTTTTGAGTAAATACTTGTTGCACTTCGGCAAGGGCTAACTGTTGCGCCGTACTCAGTTCAAAATCAATAAAAATATCTTTTGGTAAAGATTTAATTCTATCTACACTTCTACTTTCAACTACCAAAATGTGCTTTTCAACTAACCCTTTTAATTGTGCTGTGGTGGCTTGTGCTTTTTTAAGTAATGTTGATTGTACCACATCGCCTTCGGTTTTACTAAGGTGCAAATAAGCCAACAGTAATTCCATTTGTTTGTGAGCCCCTTTCCATTCGTTTAACAAAGGAGCAAGCTGTTGTTCGTTTGCATATTGTGGATGCAATAAAACGTAGTTTTCTTTCTTTATTTTGTATTTCTCATTCAGTTCTTCTCGTATAAAACAAACTTGTTTATCAATTAATTTTTTTATGGTAGGGTATACATGAGTAGCATCCATTATTTGCTGTACTTCTGTAATACTGAGCTCTAGCTTAAGTTGTAGGGCTTCTGCTATTAAATACTCTTCATCGCCAAGTGCACTAAAATCATCGCCAAAATCAGTGTTATATAGTAACACCGTTTCACTACTTAATTTAAAATTGGCTGGCAATGCCGCTGCCATTACTTCACCCTCTGTACACATATAGTAGTCGCTAAGCCATTGCCACAACTGCAACTGCTGTGGGTAAATTAATGGGGCATCATCTAAAATATTTAAAAGTGGTTTTGTTTTATAAGTAGGAGCATCGGTAACAATTGCTTTGATGATGCCTGCGTATTTTTTATTTTTTCCGAAACTCACTTCTGCCCTACTACCAACGGTAGCTATTGGTAATAAATGAAGGGGTATTTCGTAGGTATAAACAGTAGGTAATGCTAAAGGTAAAATAACCAATGCCCAATAACCAGATGTTTTATCAGCAAAATCAAATTCAGTGTTTGGTTGCATGGTTATTATTTTATCCAACTTGCTTGGTATTTTATTAAAGCATTTTCCATTGCAATATACACTTGTTGTTTGAGTGCTTCAACATCATTACCTGGTTGTATAGGTTCAAGAAAAACGGCTCTTGAAATACCGGGTGTCATTGAAAAAATACTATTGTAATGCAACCGATCGTATGCATCTAAAAATAACACTGGTTGAATAACGGTATTGGTTTCAACGGCAATTTTAAAGGCTCCATTGTAAAACGATTTGAGCGGTAGGTGGCTCATATTAAAAGTACCTTCGGGTGCTAGCACTACAGATATATTTTGTGCCAATACTTTTTTTAAGATGGCTACACTTTGTTGACGGGCAGCTTCGCTACTACGATCAACCATTACCGTTGCCTTTTTGTAAATGTAACCGAATATAGGTACTTTAGCCATTTCGGCTTTTGCCAAAATACGTATGGGTTGTTTACGAAAAGCCTTGAGTAAAAAAGGAATATCTATATATGAACAATGGTTAAAAACAAATATGGCAGCAGTGTTGGTAACTTTAGGTGCTTCAAAAATATTTTTGTGTGATATGCCCCAACAAAACAAAGCAACATCGGCCCATAACCTGCAAAGTGTATATATAATATTACCTCCTGTTATTTTACCAAATAAAGAAGCAATTATTACAAAAGGAAAAATAGCCAACATTACTATTATAAAAATGAGCAACACATATAAGCTATATAAATATTGAACAACTTTTTTCATGCACAAATGCCTTACTTTTAAAAGATTGTAAGCAGCGCAAATTTATGGGTGAATGGGTTGTAAATAAAAAGAAATGAATGAAGTAAAAATGATGCTTAATGATGCAAATGTTGGGTAAAATACGCCTGATTGAAGTGAATACCCCGGTGAGGCCGTGCAGCCTAGCTTTGTGCCGGTATAGCAACGAAAAGCAGGACCCATGGTGACAAATGATAAAAAGTTGGCGTACAAATCATTGATTTTGAACTTAAAATGAAATATTTTGGTGTTATATTTGGCAATATTTACAAGAAAGTTAAAAAACTTGTACCATTTTCTATAAAAACCCTTACCTTTGCCGTCCTAAATTCGGGTTAGATATGTTAGCAATAGTAAAAATAGCAGGTCAGCAATTTAAAGTAAAAGCAGGTGACAGCTTGTATGTACCGCACATTGCAGGTAAAGCTGGAGATTCAGTAGAATTTTCAGATGTACTTTTAACTTCTAACGGCAGTGATGTTGTTAGTGGTGCAGGTGTAAAAGCAGTTGTAAAAGCTGAAATCATTAACGACCTTGTTAAAGGCGAAAAAGTGATCGCTTTTAAAATGAAAAGAAGAAAAGGTTTCCGTAAAAAGCACGGTCACCGTACGCAGTACACTCATTTAAAAGTAACTGCAATTGCTTAATTGTTTTTGAAAAATTATTTCAAAACACAACATTAAAATTTTTTAAGAAATGGCACATAAGAAAGGTGAAGGTTCCGTAAAAAACGGTCGTGATTCACAAAGTAAAAGATTAGGCGTTAAAATATTTGGTGGCCAACCAGCATTAGCAGGTAACATCATTTTACGTCAACGTGGTACACAATACCATCCTGGTAAAAATGTAGGAGTTGGTAGAGACTTTACCATTTTTGCAATGACTGATGGATTGGTAGAATTTAAGAAATCAAAAGGTGATAAAACTTTTGTTTCTGTAACTGCTGTAGAAGCTACTGCTTAATTTTTTGTAAGTTTTTTTTGGTAGTAACAAAATAGTATTTATTTTTAAGTATTATTTACTAACCATATTTAAATTCAAAAAAAATGGCAACAGCAAAAAAAGCGGCTCCTGCAAAAAAAGCAGCGCCAGCTAAAAAAGCAGCACCTGCAAAGAAAGCGGCTCCTGCAAAAAAAGCAGCACCTGCAAAGAAAGCAGCTCCAGCTAAAAAAGCGGCTCCTGCAAAGAAAGCAGCTCCAGCTAAAAAAGCAGCACCTGCAAAAAAAGCGGCTCCTGCAAAGAAAGCAGCACCTGCGAAAAAAGCGGCACCTGCAAAAAAAGCAGCTCCAGCTAAAAAAGCACCTGCAAAAAAAGCAGCAGCAAAAAAATAATAATTTGCTCTTTATTGAAAAAGGTTCCGATAGTATCGGAACCTTTTTTATTTTGCACCTACTATAATTTTAATAAAAATGACCAATTACGAAATAGCCGATGCGTTTACATTGTTAGCTAAATTGATGGATATACATGGTGAAAATAGTTTTAAATCAAAATCGTATGCAAGTGCTGCCTTTGCCATTGAAAAATTACAAACACCATTAGCTGGGTTAGATGAAGCGGTAATAGCAGGCATAAAAGGTATTGGTGCATCATCAGCAAAAAAAATAATTGAGTTGCTACAAACCGGGCAATTATCGCAGTTAACGGCTTTAATTGCTCAAACACCTGAGGGCATCATTGAAATGATGCAGATAAAAGGTATTGGACCTAAAAAAATACACAGTATATGGAAAGAGATGGAAATAGAAACGATTGGCGAACTGCTATATGCTTGTAAAGAAAATAGGTTAAAACTATACAAAGGGTTTGGTGAAAAAACACAACAAAATGTATTAGAAACCATCACGTATTATTTAAACAATAAAGGCAGCTTTTTATACAGCCAAACCAAACAAGCGGTTCATGAAGTAACGCAGTATTTAAACCAACGTTTTAATGGTATACAAGTAACAATTACGGGTGATGTTGCCAGACAAATGGAAATTATTACTGCACTTGAGTTTGTTATTGAAAGCACTATTGATGTGATAAATGAACGTATTACTGTTGATCCAAAATTTAGTTTGGTTGAAACTACTGAACATTATAGTTTATGGAACACCCAAGCTGGCATACAACTAAAGTTTTACGCTGCTGCAAATAATTTTACTGAAACTTGTATTAAAACAAGCAGTAGTACTCATTTTTACGAGGCACTACAACATATTCATTCAAATGATCAACTCGTAACAAATGAAGCGACTTATTTTGAAAATAAGGGTTTGCCATTTATACCAAGTTTTGCTAGAGAAGATGCTCGAATATTAACCAACAAATCGCTTGAGTTTCAAAATATTGTTACTACTAAAAATATAAAAGGGCTCATACATTGTCACAGCAATTGGAGTGATGGCAATAATACCATTGAAGAAATGGCTTTAGCAGCCTTACAAAAAAATATGGAATATATGGTTATAACTGACCATAGTAAAAGTGCATTTTATGCACAAGGCTTACAAGAAGACCGTATTAAAGCACAGCACCAACAGATAGATGAACTCAATAAAAAATTACATCCATTCAAAATATATAAAAGTATTGAAAGTGATATTTTAAACGATGGAAGTTTAGACTATAGTGACGCCATACTTAGTACGTTTGATGTAGTGATAGCCTCAGTACATAGCAATTTAAAAATGCAGCAAGAGAAAGCTATGGAACGCCTTTTAAAAGCCATAGAAAACCCTTATACAACCATTTTAGGCCATATGACAGGCCGCTTATTATTAAGTAGACCAGGTTACCCACTCGACTTTAAAAAAATTATTGATGCCTGTGCTGCTAATAATGTAGTAATTGAATTAAACGCCAACCCTAACCGATTAGATATTGATTGGAGAGAAATACCATACGCTTTAGAAAAAAATGTATTGATTTCTATAAACCCAGATGCCCATAGTACAGATGGTATTGATGATGTGGAATATGGTGTATACGTTGCACAAAAAGCATTGGTTAATAATTCTCAAAATTTAAGTAGTTATAATGCTGCTGCTTTTGATGCCTTTGTAAACAATAGAAAAAGTTTGAAAAATATTTAAACAGCTGTAACAATGGGCAGTTGTACAAAAAAACTAGTACCCATTGCTGAAGTTTGGTAGTAAATAGAACCGCCAGCTTGCTCTACCATTCTTTTACACATAGCAAGCCCTAAGCCAGTACCTGAAGTTTTAGTAGTAAAGTTGGGTGTAAAAATTTTATGTTGTACAGCTTCACTAATACCAATGCCGTTATCGGTTATTTTTATTTGAACATTACTACCAATGATGGTTTCAGCAACATTTATTTGTGGTGTTGTACCTTGGGGAACGGCTTGTATGGCATTTAAAATTAAATTGGTTAAAATGCGATTTACATGCGTTTTATCTGCATAAACCATTACTTGCTGCTCAAGTATCATCCAACTAAAATGAACCTTACTATCGCCATTATACAGCTGCTTAATTGACGTTAAGGCTTCGTTTAGGTCAAAATATTCAGGATTGGCATTTTCAATATTTGCAAACCTGCTAAACTCTCCTGCTATTTGGCTTAAATGATCAATTTGTTCTACAAGTGTTCGAGCAACTTTAGCACCTAATTCCTTAATATTTGGTGCACCATTTTCAATTGCATTTTGCAGAAATTGCATGCTCAACTTCATTGGAGTGAGTGGATTTTTAATTTCGTGTGCTACTTGTTTTGCCATTTCTTGCCATGCACTCTCCCTTTCACTTTTAGCTAATGCCGCTGCACTCTTATCAAGATTAGCCAACATTTTATTATACTCTTTTACTAAAGCGCCAATTTCATCTTCTCTATGCCACTCAATAATTTCATTGCGTTTACCCAAATTAATACTTTTCATTTTTTCACTTATAAATGAAAATGAATTGGTGATACGATTGGTGATGATTAAAGAAACCAACCCTGCAATTAAAAATATAAAGGCATTAAGGTTGATGATGGTTACCAAAAAGTTTGAAATTTCTTCTTTTAATTTTGTTTGAGATGTGAAATAAGGAATATTCAAATACCCAACATCTTTACCAAACTGATTGGTTAATGGCATATAATCACTCACATAAGTTAACTGCCCAATATGCTCTTGCTGGTAAAATTGAATTTCTTTTTTATGATGCAAATGTGCATACGCCGTTGGGTTCATTTTAATACTAGCAATCCCTTTTTTGTAAGGCACTACAAATGATGATGCTTTTAAATCGCCATTTAAATCATAAATATTGATGTCAAGTCCGTATAAGTTAGCGATTGATGTAGCAATGGTATCTAATGCAGTACTATTATTATTATGATCACTATTGAAACGATTCAGTTGTAACATATCGAAACTAACTGTTCCAGACAATTTTTCTTCCATCTTTTTAATAGTACGACTTAAAGTTTCTTTGTTGTTGGTTTGATATCTATTTACAAAAAATAAAATAGTGGCGATACCAATAATTAAAAATGAAATTATACTAAAAAAGATAATGGTTCCGTGTATTTGATGCTTAATTGAAAGCTGTATTATCTTTTTAAAATTGATGAGCTTAAACCTTGTTTTCAATAACAATGCAACAAGCCATACAAATGCAGTTAATAATAAAAATGAAAGAAACAAATATGAAAATAACGTTATTAACTCAATTAATTGATTGTTTTGTTTAACGATGACTACATATTTATCGGCCCCAGCATTATACCATAATTCGTTATAATTACTATTGCTAAGCATTAAAAATTGCTTACCAGCAAAATGTTGATCTTGATACCTCGATGTAAATGCGTAATCGTTGTGACTGGCTATAAGCTTGCCTTTATCATAAATTGCGTAAGCATAAGTTGTGGAACTTTCAATTGAATTTATTTGTCCATTTGTAAACAGTTCTGGGTACAATACATCTGCATTGGTATTTCTTGGACTTATAACAATAAAAATATAACCCATTAAATTTCCATTATCATCCTTTATAATTTTTTGTGCGATGTAATTAAGTTTATCGTAACCAGCATCGTAATAATTTAACCCTTCAACTGCTGTGGGTTTTGATTGTGCTAAAAAAATACCTTCAATACTATTAAACAAAATTGGATCGTTGTTGTAAAGGGGCTTTCCTAATGCATCGTACACAAGTACTTTGGTATCATACGTATCGTTGTAGCCAGCAATATTATTTTGAATAATACTATCTCTAAACTTGTACGCTGTTTGTTCATTTTGCAATAAATAAAATTTAGTAGCCATTACATCCGCTCTAAATTCTGTTAAAATGGTATTGAGCAATACATCATTAATGGGATTTGCCTTTGCTGCAATAAGTTCTGCATAATGTTGGCGACGGTTTAATTCTTTTCTACCGTTTTCAGAAATAATTACCAATGAAATAGTAATTGAAAAAAAGAATAACCAAAACAACAATTTTGAAATAATTCTTTCGATTGACACACTACCAGTCAATTCAATTTTTAGCAACAATAAAAACAAAAGCAACCAAAAAAGTTCAAAAAATTCAAAGGCATCTGTAAGTGTACCTATCATACAACTCAGTAAAATCAACGCTTGTACAACTAATAATAAAAATACTTGAATATTGATAGTTGATAATTGTTGTATAAAAAACAATATTACTTTACAAGTAAAAAAGTAGGTGATGGCAATAAAACAGAGTACTAAAAAACCTATAACACTGTAAACATCAAGGCTGAAAAAATTAATGACATCAAATGAAATTTGAGAATCGGCCACCATGGAGCGGATGGTGTTTGAAACAAAGTAAGTAATGGCTAACAATAAAAAAGTAAATATGGATAATGCAATCCATTTTTGAACAACTGTTGTTGTTACAATTTTTATAGGATGTTTGGGTAAGTTATTTTGAATAAAATTGATGATAACAAAAAACAACAAAGCATTTATAAGCAAATCACCTAACGAACGTAAAATAAAACCGGCACCATAAATAGTAGGATCAAACAATTCAAAATAACGCCACATAAAAAAATCTACCAGTACATATGTAAGTACCCTTAAGCCGAGTAATGATGCAATTAAAAAACCAGTTGCTTGTAAAAAATTTTTATGTTGTAAAATATGATTTGTAATAAAATAAATAAAAATCAATAACGGTATTAATGCTAACAACCGCAACCAAACGGTGAGTTCATTGTTTTGTGTTTGAATGTTGGTATTACTATTTTTAACTGAAAACAAATACGTTCCTTTTGAAGTGGTAACGTTAGCTCCATCTTTATTTTCATTAATTTGAAATGATGCCCCACTTAAATGGGGTATTACAAAATCGTTTCTTAAATAATTGTTAGGAATACTGTATTGCCATTGCACCAATGATAAACCAATAATAATATTGCTACCTAAAGTTTGCTTTTGTACAAAGTAATAGCCATTACTTAAGAGTGCAAAAGTGTTTCCGTCAGCGCCATTAATAATAGTTGGTGTTGGTAATACTGTTTGCGTATTCCAAAAACGTAATTGTTTTTCATCTCCAATTTTAGCATAAACAAACAGTTTTGGTGTTGCTTTACTTTCGGGAATAGTTTTGTACCAACTTACAGCATTGTTAAATGCGGTTGAATCATTTAATAATGTTTGAAATGATTGCTCTTGTTTGTTGATATACTTTTGCAATGCAACTGCAAAATCGTGGTTAATAGTAGCGGCAGGTTGGGTTCGGTTGGTAAAAATAGATATACTCAGTAGCAACAGCGAAGCTAGCAACAGGTAAATATTATCCTTTACAATTTTATGTTTAAATATGGCTATACCCAATTTTTAAAATTGATTTGTACTTTTTTCCTTCAACTTTATTTCATTCCATAAAGCATCCATTTCACCTAAAGTCATATCATGTAATGCTTTATTTTGTGCAGCTGCGGCGGTTTCAATGGCTTTAAAACGTTTTATAAATTTTTGATTGGTACCTTCCAGCGCTGCATCAGCATCTACCTGCAAAAACCTTGCAAAATTTACTAATGAGAAAAAAACATCACCCATTTCATCAGCAATAGCATGTTGGTTTCCTGTTTGTATGGCTTCTTGTAACTCTGCCATTTCTTCGTTAACCTTTGCTAAAACTTGTTCCGTATTTTCCCATTCAAAGCCTACTGTTTTTGATTTTTCTTGTAAACGAATAGCTTTCACCATTGACGGTAATGAATTTGGTACACCTCCTAAAATAGATGTTTTACCTTCTTTCAATTTTAATTTTTCCCAGTTTTCTTTAACATCCGCATCAGTAACAACTTTTTTCAAATCTGCATCGGCTGATACATCACCATAAATATGAGGGTGCCTACTAACGAGTTTATCGCAAATACCATTAATCATTTCATCTAAACTAAACTGTTGTTGCTCATTACCAATTTTTGCGTAGAATACAATGTGCAACAATAAATCACCTAACTCTTCTTTAATACCTTTCCAATCGTTTTGATCAATAGCATCAACCAACTCGTAGGTTTCTTCAATAGTGAGGTGCCTAAGCGTTTGTATGGTTTGCTTTTTATCCCAAGGGCATTGCTCCCTTAGCTCATTCATTATAGTAACCAAACGCTCAAATGCTGTGCTATATGTATTCATTAATTATTATAATTTTAAGTATGATATGGCTCCGAAAACTATCATCATCAATGTTAAAATAATCATTAAGTAAAAAACTACTAAAATGATTTTAATGATTGTTTTAAAACGAGATTGTCCATAAAAGTTTCGTACTGCTTTATAGGTGTAGTAAAAAATCCAAAAGGTTGCAGCAATTTTTATGTAATGCAGCCAATGTAAATAATTATACCCTTCAACTTTTGATATTAGCATTATTACCAAAAAAATAATGTAGGCAAATACATACAAATGCACAGCAAAAATAGCATGTGCTACATAGTACCATTGTTTATTACGCCAATAAATTAGTTTTAAAAATAGGGCTAAAAAAGGCAGTGTAAAAATAAATAGCTGCGGCAGCGAATGGATAAAATTATCACTTAATTTTTCTGAATAACCACCTTCAACATTTTTATATTTCTCATCAAGCTGCAATTGCCTTCTTGTAATGAATTTATCAATTAAGCCATCATCTACTTTGCCTAGAGCATTCAATGAATCAAATTCAGCAAGATTTTTGTACTTTTTTTTACCATAAAAATTTATCCATTCAACATCATTGTTTTCTTTTTGAATACTGTCTATTATTTGTTGCTGTTGTGGTGGTACTTTGTTGTTGTTTTTAATTTCAAATGTCGGTATTATAAAAGTGTACAATATTAAAAAGAATAGGAAAGATGTAAATACGTATAACCTTATAGGATTAAGGTATGATTGTCGCCGCCCTGCAACATACTCACTCGATAAAAAACCTGGTTTAAATAATATATACTTGAGTGATATAAAAAACTTACCATCAAAATGGGTAATATCATTAAAGAAATGGGTGACTAAATGCCAAGCCGACTCTTGTGGCACCACATTTTCTTGTCCGCATACACTACAAAACCTGCCATGTACTTGGGCATTACAATTTAAGCAGTTCTTTTCTTTTCGTTCTTTTAAATGGCTCACAAAGTAATTTTGTTAAAAATAATAAACTTTATGTTGATGTTGTGAATAAACAAATATTGACTTTGTATTTTTACTTGAATAAAATTTATTAGATGTATAAAAGTATCATTATTGTAGGGCTATCATTGGGCTTTTCAAGCTTTGCGATGGGCCAATATTATTATAAAGATTTGTTGAGTAACAAACAAGTAGTTGCCGATTTAAAAGCTTACAAAGAAAACAAGGTTAAAAAAATTATCATTAAAAGTTATGAAGATGATGGTAGTGAAAGTGAGGGCTTTTTCTGCGAAAAAAAAATTACAAAAAATTACCAACAAACTGAATTATTTACCCGTGCAAACATAGCAGCTGCCTCTTTATTTACCTCTACTTTTAATGCTGATGGAGCATTACTTAGTACAAAAGATAGTTCTGATTTTGTTGTTTCATCCATATCTTATACCTACAATAGCGCAGGCCAAATTGAAACAATTACTTCAAATATTCAATCTAAAGATGATGATTTTGAAAGTACCATAACCGAAGTTCATAGGTATACTTACAATAACAATGTGCCTACTAAAATGACCATCATTAAAAACGGTAAAGACTATAACGAAATATATTTTGCTTTAGATGAAAAAGGAAATGTAGCTATAGAAAAAGATACTAAACTAGGAACTAAATTTTATTACTATTATGATAGTAAAAATAGACTTACAGATATTGTACAATCTACCGAATACACTAAAAAATTAAAACCAGATTATGTATTTGAATATAATAGTGCCGGACAAATAACTCAAATGACAGCAGTAGAAGAAGGTGGCACTAACTATTATGTATGGAAATATAATTATGAAAATGGTTTACGCACTAAAGAACGTTGTTATACTGATGAACGTAAACTAATGGGTAGTATTGAATATGAATATAAATAATGATTAAAAATTGTGATTAATAAAAAAGCCCTCGTTATAAAACGAGGGCTTTAAGTATTATTGAATAATTATTAGAAGTTTCTAACAGTCATTTCAGTTCTTCTGTTTTTAGCACGACCAGCAGCAGTTTTATTATCAGCTACAGGCTTTGTTTCACCATAACCAGTTGCTTTTAAACGGCTTTCAGCAATACCTTTGCTAACTAAGTAATTTTTTACTGCAGCAGCACGGTTTTCAGATAAAGTTTGGTTTTTATCATCAGCACCTTGAGCATCAGTATGTCCATCAACATCAATCAATAAACTTACATCAGCCTTTAATAAAGTTACTACTTCATCTAAAGATTTGAAAGACTTAGGTAATAATTTGAAGCTACCAGTCGAAAAGAATACATTTTTAGCCGCATAATTGATTTTTTCAACTACTTCTTTTGCAATTTCAGGACAACCTTGGTTGCTAGCAGGCCCTTTACGGGTAGGGCATTTATCTTCTTCATCGTTTACACCATCACCATCAGTATCAGGTATTGGGCAACCTTGGTAACGAGCCAAACCTTTCACTGTAGGGCATTTATCTTGTTCGTCGTTGATACCATCACCATCAGTATCAGGTATTGGGCAACCTTGGTATTTAGCTAAACCTGCAACTGTAGGGCATTTGTCATCACCATCAGCAATACCATCACCATCACGATCTGGGCAACCATTTAAAGCAGCTAAACCAGCAACATCAGGGCATTTGTCATCAGCATCTAAAACACCATCACCATCACGATCTAACACAACCGGTGCTGCAACAGGTAACTCTACAACTTTTGGTGCTTTTGCATCCGTAATATTTGAGGCTATACCAATTGAATGGTAAAAATGATACGCTCCATTTTCCGTAATTGGAATACGATATTGAGAATTAACCAATACAAAAACACCTGGATTTATTTTTAATTGAACCCCAGCACCAACTGGCGTAAAAGCACTAAAATAACTACTCCAACTTGTAGCACCTACACCCAAAGTTAAAAAAGGTGTAAACCTACTAGCGTCTGATAATAATTTGAAATTAGCAGTTGCAGCAGCTTCTACCAAAACTTTATCTTCACCTGAAATATTTTTAACAGTAGCTGATGTAGGATGCTTAAGCACAGCACCAGTAATGGTTGCAGCGAAATCAATTTTATCAGTAAAGCCTTGTAAATAGCTTAATGATAATGCTGCATTCATTTCTTTAATTTTAAATAATTGACTTTGGTTAATAACCGTTTCAAGGCTTTTTGTTCTGACGTTTGCAGCACCTTTATAATCAATTAAGCTAAAATGAGCAGCTAAGCTTGGCAATTTCTTATTATTGGTTTGAGCAAAACTAATCGCAGAAACGATTGTTGCTAAAACCAAAAGCATACTTTTCTTCATAATATCAGTTGTTTTATTAGAAGCCGCAAAAATAGCCGCTTTGTTTGAAATACTAAAATAAATTACACACATATTTAACGTTTAAGTGCATTAGTTGTGAATTACTTTAATTATAAGTATCAATCACTTCTACTTTAACTCTTGTTAAGCCAGCATTCACAAAATTGAGTGCAGTTGCAGCTTTTTTGGTTAAATCTATTAAACGTGTTGTTTTAGGGTGTAATCGATCATTAATAACAACTGTAATAACTTTACCATTCCGCAAATTTGTAACTCTTACTGTGGTGCCCAATGGCAAACTATTACATGCTGCTGTAAGTTGAGCATGCTTAAATTTTTGGCCAGATGCTGTTTTTCGTTCTTCAAATTTGGAGGCATAATAACTGGCCTCACCATATAATGTAGTAGAAGCTGTCGTTATTTTTAAAGTATCTGCTAAAATTTTGCTTTGTGGTACAACTTGCCCCATACAAGGTAACTGGATATAAAATAAAAACAATATAGAAAACGAGGATATAATCTGTAAGTTCATACAATACAACAGTATTTATTTGTTGGCAAAATATTTCTGTATGAGCTTTTTATCTTCTCCGTATATATCATCATAAAATTTTAAACTGCCTTTCAAATTTTCGCAGCTAAAATATTTTATAAATAGGGGGATTTTATTTTTTACATCAATGCGGTGTTTTTGTTTGGCGGCAATCCAATTACTAATAGAATCTGTATTATAACGAAGTGTATCACCTTTGGGCAACAACATACTATCATTTCTAACAATATAATTTGCTAGTTTTTGCCACTCCTGCACCCTTACACAACCGTGGCTTAACGAACGCATACCATTTTTAAATAAATAACGCTGATTGGTATCATGTAAATAAACCGAAAATGGGTTGCTAAAATTAAATTTAATAACGCCCAAAGCATTATCATCACCACTGCCTTGTTGTATTAAATATGGAATACCCTTGGTATATTTTGACCAATTTATATTTTCAGGGTTAATACGTTCGCCTTTGTTATTGAGTAAATACATGCCTTTTCTAGCAAGGTAATTTGGGTTGCGTTTTAAGCCCGGTAGCATATCTTTTGTGATAATGCTTGTGGGCACTGTCCATGTTGGGTAAATGATAATATCAGTTATTGCACTATTTAATAAAGGCGTTGGCGTTGTAGGTTTTCCACAAATTACTTTCGATTCAAATACTAATGTATCAGTGTCCCATACTTTTAAGTTATAGCTAGGTAAGTTTACCCAAATGTATTTAGTTGGCAACTTTTCGGGTAACATTTTATACTTATCTAAGGTAACGGCCAAGGTTTTAAACTTATACGCATCAGTTAAGTTTAGTTGCTTAACCACAGCATTACCAATTTTACCATCAACGGTTAACCCCTTTAATTGTTGGTACTTTTTTACTGTATTTGCCAATGCAGTTGAATCAGTTGGTGTTGCAATAGGCATGTTGGCTTCTGCCATGCGTTTTTTAAATTGTTGTAAAAAAGCCAGTGAATCTTTATAAGGGTAATTTAAAAAAGTATACGATTTTGTATCCATACTATCCACAAATTGCTTGATGCTATTTTTTAATAGTTTATAATCGGCAAGTTGTGGTTGTACATACGCTAACACAGTATCAACTGGGCTTCCAGCAATTATTTTATTAAAGTTAATAAGAAAAAAACTGGTATATGTTGATGTATCTTTTTTATAAGAAATACTATCTGGTACCAACCTACCTTGTTTTAAATCTTTCAAAATAGTGGCTAATGCATCACTTATTAACAAATCGGCATTTGCCCAAAGCACCGCATTGGTTCGCTGTACCGAATCTGCATCTAACCTATTTTTAAGCTGCATTATTTTTGTAAAAGAATAATCATTTTTAAATAAGCCTTGTAAAGCTGCTTGGTCAATATAACGTAATAATGCAGGTACTTGTGGTTGCCATTTTTCTTTGTTTGACCAAATGGGCGCATAGTCGTTTTTAGCGTAAATATGTTGCAATACTTGGTAGTAATTTAGTGTAGTGCTGTCAGATAATTGAACAATTGAGTCCGTAACATCTTCTAACAAATTTTTAATTTGCTGTTGCACCGCAACATTCATTTCATTTGGGTTAATTACAATATTTTCTTTGGGAGGCAATTTTTTACATTTACAAGCTACAGTACCAACGGTAGTTATTAGCAAAAAACTAAGTAATAATTTAGATAAAGGGTTCATAATATCAGTAATATTATTACATGAAGTTATATTTTCAAAACGAAATTCACACATTTAATAATTACTTTGCAACTAAATAGATGGGGCACCAATTATGAAATATTACATCATTGCAGGAGAGGCCAGCGGCGACCTACATGGCAGCAATTTAATTAAAGCATTGTTGGTGAATGATCCACAGGCTGAAATACGTTGTTGGGGTGGCGATAAAATGCAAGCTTCTGGTGCTACATTGGTGAAGCATTATAAAGATTTGGCTTTCATGGGTTTTATTGAGGTAGTTAAAAACTTACCCACCATTTTAAAAAACCTCTCTGCATGTAAAAAAGATATTGAAGTATTTTCACCTGATTTACTCATTTTAATTGATTACCCTGGCTTTAATATGCGAATTGCAAAGTGGGCTCACCTTAAAAATATAAAAGTAGCCTACTATATTTCACCACAAATTTGGGCCTGGAAAGAAAACCGGGTACATGCCATTAAAAGAGATGTGGACCGTATGATGGTAATATTACCTTTTGAAAAAGATTTTTATAAAAAATACAATATGGAGGTTGACTATGTAGGTCATCCTTTAGCGGAAGTAATTAATCAATGGAAAGCAGCCAACCCAAACATAAAAAAAGAAAATATTGTTGCCTTATTACCGGGTAGTAGAAAACAAGAGATTTTAGTTAAACTACCCATCATGCTTTCAGTCGCAGCGCATTTTCCTGATTATAAATTTGTAGTAGCAAAAGCACCAGGACAAACAGATGCTTTTTATGAAGCCCTTTTAAAACCGTACAGTAATGTTGATGCTGTAGCAAATAAAACCTATGAATTGCTTGCTACTGCAAAAGCAGCGTTGGTTACCAGCGGTACAGCTACATTAGAAACAGCGCTTTTTGGGGTGCCAGAAGTTATTTGTTATAAAGGAAGCTACATCTCATACCAAATTGCTAAACGTTTAATTAAAATTAAATTTATTGGTTTGGTAAACTTAATCATGAATAAAGAAGTGGTGAAAGAGCTTATACAACAAGATTTAAATGAACAAAATTTAGTAACTGAACTACAAACTTTGTTGCATAATGATGAACGTAAGCAACAATTACAACATGATTATGCATCGCTTTCACAATTGCTTAATGCCGGTGGACATGCATCATCCAACGCAGCAGCTATTATGTACAATATGGTAAAAAATTAGTGACGCAATAATTTTATTGCCAATACCACCATTGCAAACAAAAACAGCAAAATAGAAATTCTGTTAATGCCATGCATATATTTCATCCACTGGGTTGGATTGTCGTTGGGATCTTTTTTTACTAAAAATAAATACTGCCCTATCTGTCTCAAAATACTCATGTTATGTTGTATTAATTTTTTAGAAATAATGTTGCCGTAATTAAGTGAAACTATACACAGCTACAAAGCGTAAATTTACAAAAAGCCATAACATGAAGTTTTATTTAGCTACTATTTTACTAATCTCTATTAGTTTTTTCTGTAATGCGCAAGTAAATGAGCCCAATAAATCAAGCTATGCAGTTGTAAAAACAGCTGCTGAATGGAAAAAGCAATTAACGCCTTTACAATTTCAGGTTACACGTAAAAAAGATACAGAACGGGCTTTTAGTGGCAGTTATTGGAACAACCATGCCGCAGGTGTTTATAATTGTATTTGTTGCGATAAACCATTGTTTAATGCAGATACAAAATTTGATAGCGGTACAGGTTGGCCGAGTTTTTGGGCGCCTATCAGTTCTCAAAATATAGAATTGTTGAATGATAAAAGCTATGGCATGGTGCGAACTGAAGTTAACTGTAGTAATTGTGGTGCACATTTAGGCCATGTGTTTGATGATGGTCCCAAACCAACTGGTTTACGCTATTGTATTAATTCTGCATCATTACTATTTATTAAAAAGTAAGTAATAGGTATTTTTCCACAAAAGCTGATGCAGCATGCGTTATACGTACTTTCGCAGCATGAACAGTAAAGAAAAATTTATGATGGCTGCTGTTGAGCTATCAAAAAAAGCAATTGATAATAACGAAGGTGGCCCATTTGGTTGTGTGATTGTAAAAAATGGTGAAATTGTAGGCAGTGGCTACAACAAAGTAACCTCAACCAACGACCCAACTGCACATGCAGAAGTAGTAGCTATTAGAGATGCTTGTAAAAACCTACAAAGTTTTCAGTTAGATGATTGTGAAGTGTACACTTCATGTGAACCATGCCCTATGTGTTTAGGTGCTATTTATTGGGCAAGACCAAAAGCAATTTACTACGCCAATTCGAGGAAAGATGCTGCTGCTGCAGGTTTTGATGATTCAATGTTGTACGATGAAATTGCTAAAGATTATGATGAACGAAAAATACCCATTATGCAAATTTCAAATGAAAAAGCTTTGGCCATTTTTGAAGAGTGGAATATGATGGAACATAAAAAACAATATTAAAACATTTTAGAAAAGAAAAAGGGCGTAATAATTCAATAAACAAATCATTACACCCTTTTTTAATTTGAGTAATTTTTATTTCTCAAAAAACCACCATTGTCTTTTTTGTTTCACTTGTTTTAAGCCAAACTTTTCAATAGTATTTTCTTTTATATGCTGCACTGCTTCTTCAATTGAATCAGTAAACAAACACAAATCTAAATCTTCAGGTGAAATGGTTTTTTCGTTTTTCATCAATTCAATATGCGCTATAATTTCTTTATGGTAGGCTTTATCAAAAATAACCATAGGAAATTGGCTTACAGTTTTTGTTTGAATAAGGGTTAAGGCTTCAAAATATTCATCTAACGTACCAAAGCCGCCAGGCATTACTACAAATGCATACGAATACTTCATCAACAAATTTTTACGCACAAAAAAGTATTTGATGTTTACCCACTTATCTAAGTAAGGATTGTGGTGTTGTTCAAACGGCAACACAATATTGCAGCCCACACTTTTACCACCAACTTCTTTTGCACCACGGTTACCTGCTTCCATAATGCCAGGGCCTCCACCTGTCATAATTGTAAAACCCAATTTGGCTATTTCACCAGCTAATTGTTGTGCTTGCTTGTAATAAGGATGTTCTTCAGTAAACCTTGCACTACCAAAAATGGTTACACAAGGGCCTGCAAAATGGAGTGCCCTAAACCCCTTTATGAACTCTTTTAAAACACTCAACGCAAACTTAAAATCCTTCCACCTATTTTGAGGACCTTCTAAAAACTTTATTTCAGATTTAGCCATATATACCTTTTAAAAATGCTAAGGTAAGTATGCATTTGTTAATGATACATAAAAACCATGTTTTTGAAACTGTTTACTAGCTATTATTCTGACGCAATTTGCTGTGTTTTTTTCCGTATCCAAAATAAATTACAAAGCCAATGAATAACCAAACAAACAAACGTAACCAAGTATCAAATGGTAGTGAAATCATCATTGCCACACAGGTCACAATTCCTAAAATAGGCACTAAAGGCACAAATGGGGTTTTAAATGGTCGTGGCAAATTGGGTTCTTTTTTTCTTAAAATTAAAATACCAACACATACCATTACAAATGCTAGTAAGGTACCAATACTCGTCATTTCACCTACAACACTTATTGGTACAAAGCCTGCAAACAAACTAATGAAAATACTCAACAATATATTTGACTTGAAAGGTGTTTGAAACTTTGGGTGAAGGTTTGAAAATACAGGTGGTAACAACCCATCTTTACTCATAGAATAAAAAACCCTCGATTGCCCCATTAAATCAACCAATATAACAGATGTATATCCTATTAAAATAGCCACAATTACTGCTTGCGATAACCAAACGTATGGGGTATGTTGAATAGCGATGGCCACAGGTGCTGCACTATTTTTAAATTCAGTGTAATTGGCTAAACCCGTCATTACGTGAGCAAACAATACAAATAATAACGTACAAACTAATAAAGAACCTATAATACCTATAGGCATGTTGCGTTTAGGGTTTTTAGTTTCTTGCGCCATAGTTGCCACAATATCAAAACCAATAAATACAAAAAATACAACACCAGCTCCTCTAAAAATGCCACTCACACCAAATTCACCAAAGTTGCCTGTATTTGTTGGCACATATGGATGATAGTTTGCCGGATTGATATACTGCCAGCCCAAGCAAATAAAAATTATTACTACACCTACTTTCAATGAAACCACCAATAAATTAAATAATGCAGAGCCTTTGGTACCCCTTACAATAATGGCCGTAATTAAACTGATGATTAAAATAGCTGGCAGGTTTACAATACCATGTATAACAGAACCATCAGCTAACGTAATAGTTTCAAAAGGTGATTTTAGTAGTTGTGCAGGTAAATGAATATTGAATTTATCTAAAAACTTAACAAGGTATTGCGACCAACTGATGCCAACAGTAGCAGCGCCAACTGAGTACTCCAGCACTAAATCCCACCCTATTATCCAAGCAAATAATTCACCAATAGTGGCATAAGCATACGTATATGCACTACCCGATACAGGTACCATAGCAGCAAACTCTGCATAACACAATGCACTAAAGGCACAACCTACAGCAGCCACAATAAATGAAATGGTTACTGCCGGACCAGCATTATTGGCCGCAGCAATACCAGTGAGTGAAAACAAGCCTGCACCTATTATAACACCAATACCAATGGCCACTAAATTTACTGCTCCTAAACTACGTTTTAATGTATTAGCCCCAGTTGCTGCTGCCTCTTGTTGTAGTAATTGAATTGATTTTTTGAGCATAAAAAAAGTATACTTAATCTGTAAAAATTTAGTGGCAAAAGTAGCCATTTAAAGTCTACAAAATAAGTATACTATTGTAAAACTTAGTAAAGTTTAATTATTGAATAGTAAAGCTTGCTGTTAATCCTTTGTTAGATGAACCGCCTACCATAATATTAAAAGCCCCTGGTTCAACAACGAAGTTTCCTTCATTATTGTAAAAACCTAGCTCATTATTCGTTAATGTAAATTCAATGTTGGTTGATTGTCCGGCTTCTAAAGCAAACTTTTTAAAACCTTTTAATTCCTTTATTGGTCGTGCCACACTTGCTACAGGATCATTCAAATACAATTGTGCCACTTCTTCACCAGCAACAGTACCCGTATTTTTTACAGTAACTATTACCTTTATTTGTTGAGGGTTACTAGCATCAACTTTTAAATTACTATAATCAAAAGTGGTATAACTTAAACCAAAGCCAAATGGGTATAAAGGTGCGTTGCTTTCATCGGTATAATGCGACCAAAATACATCTGGCTTAACAGCTCCCCTACCAGTTGGTAATTGATTGTAATAAATAGGTAGTTGCCCTACACTACGTGGAAACGACATAGGTAATTTACCTGAAGGATTGTATGCACCAAATAATACTTGTGCAACAGCATTACCCGTTTGTGAACCTAATTGCCAAGCCTCTACAATAGCAGGTATATTGGCTGCACTCCATGGTAAAGCTAACGGACGACCATTCATTAATACCAAAACTATGTTTTTATTTACCTTATAAACTTCTTCTAGCAGGGCTTGCTGAACACCAGGTAAACCTATTTGTGTTCTACTTCTGCCCTCACCACTTTGAAAACCATGTTCACCTAAAACCATCACAACTACTTCGGCTGTTTTTGCCATTGCGATCGCTTCTTTAAAACCAGATTTATCTGTTTCATTTATTTTAACTTCCTCCGTAAAAGAAGCTTTGCCAACAATTACATCGGCCCCTTTAGCATATTTAAAATTATTGGTAAACCCTTTTAAACCTTCCAATACCGAAACTGCGGTATTATCATCAGAACCCAAGCGCCAGCTGCCTAACGGACTATTTTTATCGTTTGCCAGCGCACCAATAACCACTATATTTTTTTGTGATTTTTTGAGTGGTAACAAATTATTTTCATTCTTTAATAATACTATAGAACGCTTGGCCATATCTAATGAAGCAGCAATGTGTGCAGGGTTATAAATCATTTCTTTCTCCCTAGCAGCATTACAGTATTTGTAAGGATCATCAAACAAACCTAACTCATACTTTACAGTTAAAATACGACCAACTGCTTCATCAATCACTTTCATATCTACCTTACCAGCTTCTACCAATTCTTTGAGGTATGTTACATATGCGTATGATTCCATATCCATATCAGAACCGGCATTGGCAGCTAACATAGCGGCATCTTTTAAATCACTAGCAAAACCATGCGCTACCATTTCGCCTGCAGAGCCCCAATCAGACACAACGAACCCTTTATACTGCCAAGCACCTTTTAAAATATCTCTTTGTAAAAAACGGTTACCTGTTGCAGGTATACCGTTTACAGTGTTAAAAGAGTTCATAAACGATTTTACATCAGCATTGGCAACGGCTTTAAATGGTGGAAACACAACGTTATACATGGTGTTTGTACCTAATTCAATAGCATTATACTCTCTACCAGCTTCAGCAAAACCATAACCTGCAAAATGTTTAGCACAAGCAGCAATGGTATTATTGGCAGCTAAATCATCGCCCTGAAAACCTTTTACACGGGCAACACCAATTAATGAACCAAGGTATGGATCTTCACCAGCTCCTTCCATACAACGGCCCCAACGAGCATCTCTTGTAATATCAACCATAGGTGCAAAAGTCCAGTTAATACCCATTGCCGATGCTTCTGTTGCTGCTACTCTTGCGGATTGCTGAATAGCAATTAAATCCCAACTTGCAGCTTCAGCCAAAGGAATGGGACTTACTGTTTTCATACCATGTATAACATCAAACCCAAAAAGTAACGGAATACCAAGGCGACTTTCTTTCACAACAATTTCTTGTAACTTTCTTACATCTTCATTGCCTTTTACATTAAGCACAGCACCTACCAAACCCTTACGTAAATGATCATACTTTTGTTTGGCATTACCTTCTTTAGGTGTAGGGCCTGTTACATCCCAAAAGCCATTATATTGGTTCATTTGACCTACTTTTTCTTCGAGGGTCATTTTTTGGAGTAGGGCTTGTACCTTTTCTTTTATTACATTGGCTGGCGCCTGCGCATTTACATTAGAAAAAAAACTACCTCCTATTGCGAAAACAACAAGGCTATATTTTTTCAGCATAGATAACATCATAACTAATATTTTGAAAAAAATGTGACATTAAAAAGCGGAGGTATTCACTTAAAAAGAAAATACCATCCGCAATTTTAGACTATTGACTTATTAAAACCTAGCTCGGAACAATTAATTATTGCTCAATAAGTTTAAACACTTTAACATAATCAACCACCATACTTGTTGGGAATGCAGTGTTATCAATACCTTGAGCACCACCCCAATCGCCACCAACAGCTACATTTAATATCAAGAAAAATCTTTTATTAAATGGCCATGTAGTAAAACCGGTATTACCATTTACAAATTCAAAATATTGAACGTCATCAATATAACCTCTTACAGCATATGGAGTCCAATCAATTCTGTATTTATGAAAATCATCAGTAGCAGTAGGTATTACTTTTGATGCTGTTTTTTGAGTACCTCTCAAGTGGTTGTAGGCAGAAGTGTGTACACTTGCATGAATTTTATTAGGATCGAAACCTACATGCTCCATAATATCAATTTCGCCAGATGCAGGCCAGTTACCATAGGCAGCATCGCTATGCAACATCCAAATTGCAGGCCATGTACCTCTGCCTTTTGGTAATTTTGCTCTTACTTCAAAACGACCATATAAAAAGTCGCCCTTACCCTTAGTGATCATTCTAGTAGATGTATAATCTCTACCACCAAATGCTTCTTTTTTTGCAGTGATTACTAAGTTACCACCTGTAACACTAGCATTTGCGCCACTTGTGTAGTATTGTAACTCATTATTACCCCAACCGCTGCCACCGGTTTCGTAAGTCCATTTTGATAAATCAGGAGCAGTTCCTGTGTTAAAATTATCTTCCCACATAGGGGTAGTTTCAAACTGCCAGTTTTTATCAACAATTAATTCAGCTGGTTTTGCTGTTGGAATATCTTTTTTATCAGTACATGCAATAAGCACTACAGCTGATAACAAGAAAGTTGAAAAACGACCTGTGATTTTTTTCATGATTATATTTTTTATGATGTTTGCTTGAACTACATCTGTTAACAAATTAAACGCTATAAAATTATTGTGGTATTAATTTAAATTGAAATACAGTACCAGCACCATTACCTGCTCTCAACACCATTTTATTGGCACTTATTTCAATGATACGATATACGTTTTCGTTTGGTACATCAGTAGTACCAATAAATACAGTTGGAGGCGTATTAGGTAATTGCAAAGTAGCTAAACCAGCTACACCACCTGTTGTTGCCCCAAATGTGTAACTAATGTTGCTGTATGAACGATCACTACCACAACTATAATTAGGCGCTACGTTACCGCCATTAAATGTTGAACCATTTGAGTTGTATGTAATTTTATCAGCTGCGGTGAAAGTGTAGGTATCATCAGATTGGCAATTGCCATCTAACGGACCACCACCAAAATATTGTGCAGGATTAGCTTCAGTACCAACAATGATAGCATTTGCACCAGGTGTAGGATCAAGCTTCCAAGTTTTTGAACCACCACCAGTTAACAAGTTTTTAATATCGGCTAAAGTTAATACTGTTACTTTTCTAAATTTGAACTCCACCAATACGCCACCGTTGTTTTCTAACACTGCTCTCAACGTTAAAGTAGTAGGAGTATAATTTTGAACTGTGTAAGTATTGTTCTCAACGATATCAGTTGTACCAATAAAGGGCCTACCGTTACCAGTAGCTAACGGTGCTAAAATAATTTTTGGTAATTGATTTGGTTTAACAACTACTTTATATGAAGGTGCATTAGGCTTTGGAGCTTGGCAGCTGTAACCAGATTGTACATCAAAAGTTTGTCCGTTTGCTTCATAACCAAAAGTACCATCAGCATTAAATTTAAAAATATCATCTGCTTGGCAATTGGCTGCACCACCAGCGAAATAAACCTGTGTTGCATCTGGCGATAATACTTTGATAGCATCACCATCAGAGCTCCATGTCCATTCACCTAAAGAACAGTTGGTCAATTTGCTAAAAAAATCATTTGAACATGCATCTGTAACACCAACAACTTTTGTAATTGAATTATTACCATTTGTACCAACGGTAGTAAGTGTAACATTATAAGCACCGCCTATTCTAAATTGGTGAGTAGGACTTTTCTCTGCTGATAATGGTGTGTTATCACCAAAGTTCCATTGGTATAAAAACTCTTCTGAACTAGTATTTGTAAAACGAACCGTGTATGGATAAGGCAATGTATCGCTGGCAGGTGTTTGTAAAAAAGTAAACCCTGCTGTAGAAGCTGAACCTGATAATTCTAAATCAGATTTTTTACATTGTACCAACAACAACACCACTGCAATAGCTAGTGATGATAGTGTAAACAATTGCTTTTTCATTTTAATATTTTTTTTGTGAATGAAAAGTACAAGGTTTTTGATGCGATGTACTTTTCATAAGTTAATGTTGGTTTTAGTATCCGGTATTTTGTGTAAGGTTAGGATTTTTATCTCTTTCACCTTGAGGAATTGGCATAAAGCGGTGTTTTTGAGCACAATTGGTTTTACCTGCCGCTTGCATTACAGTAACGAAATAATTAGGATCTGGATGACGTAATAGATCGTACCAACGATGCATTTCAAAACCTAATTCTAATCTTCTTTCTTTATAAATAGCTGCTAACCACTGAGCATCACTTAAACCTGTAGGTAGTGCAGCAAGCCCTGCACGTGCCCTTATTAAATCAGCAGCAGGCTTACCTAAAGCAGGACCAGCAGCTTCAGCATAAATTAATAAAATTTCGGCATAACGCATAATAGGCACATTTAAAGCACTACGCCATTGGCCTGCATCGCCAGTTGTATTTTCAACAGGAACAAAGTATTTTCTAACATTAAACCCATTTGGAGAACCAATTAATGAAGCAGGCTGCGTATAAGCGTTATAGGTATCACCCGGTATCCAAATAGAACGATTTCTACGCTTATCAATAATGGTACTGTATGCTGGGCCTGTTTTTTCGTATTGATCAACAAAGTTTCTGGTTGGTACCGTAAAGCCATAGCCACCTTCTGGCACTATACCTTGTGAACGAGGGCCGTAAAAAGTGTTGATACAAGTACCTACACCATAAATAGTGAATGTACCGCCATCAGCTCTATATTGTACTTCAAAAACAGACTCTTTACCATTTTCATTTTCTAACTTAAAGTTATCAGCATAATCTGTCCATAAATCGTAACCGTACAAAGCTTTATTGTCAATTACTTCTTTAGCTTTTGTAGCTGCATTTGTTTTATCTCCTAATGTTAAATAAACATTGGCTAATAAACCTTTTGCTGCACCAGCAGTTGCCCGGCCTTTATCATTAGCACCATAAGTATTAGGTAATAATGTTTCGGCATCTTTTAAATCAGCAATGATTTGGTTGTATACAGCTGCACGTGGCGAACGTGCAATGGTTGAAGCTTCTGCAACAGTAATGGCAGTAGTATATAAAGGTACATCACCAAATAAACGTACTAAATGGAAATAGTACAAGGCTCTTAAAAATTTACCTTCACCTATACTCCTGGTTCTAATTGCAGGTGTCATTACAGGTACTTGAGGCACCCTCTCAATAACCAAATTGGCTCTTAACACACCATAGTAGCATTGAGCCCACATAATGTTAACAATAGGGTTAAATGATGTTAAGCTAAAATTATCAAGCTCAGCCGTTTCAGCACCATCGCCACCGCCGCCACCACCAAGGTCGGCATCGTCGCTCATAATATCACCTAAGTGCCATGCAGCACCACTGTAAATAGCTGAAAGTGGTGTATAGGTTGCATTTACAGCATTAATTGCATCTGATTCGGTTTTATAATAATTATCAACCGTTACGATTGGAATAGTTGGATCAATTTCCAACAAACTCTTTTTACATTGGGTAAATAGTATTACTACAACCAGCAATGTTATTAGTCGTTTTAAAAATATATGTGTCATTTTATAACTTTTTTAGTAAGATGATTGTTTAGAAATCAACAGTAATACCTGCAATAAATGTTCTTGCTTGTGGGTAGAAACCAATATCAACACCACCACCTACTTCTGGGTCGAGGCCCGAATAATTGGTTAATGTAACTAAGTTTTGCGAACTCACATATACTTGGGTACGTTTTAAGTTAGCTCTTTGTGTAAACTTAGCAGGTATATTGTAGGCTAAACGAATATTTTTTAAACGTACATACGTAGCATCTTCAACAAAGCGATCAGACACACGATTGTTTTGGTTTGGATCGTTAAGCGTAACCCTTGGCATGCTATTGCTTGTACCAGGGCCTGTCCAACGGCCAATAATATCGTTTGAATAATTACCATTACTTACGCCACCTTCAGTATACCAACGTGTAAAGTTCAACACTTTATTTCCTTGCGAACCTTGAATAAATACTGTTAATTCAAAATTTTTGTAATTGATAGTGTTGGTAAAACCAAAAGTAAAATTAGGGTTAGCATTACCAATATTAGTACGATCAGCATCGTTAATTACACCATCACCGTTTATATCTTTGAATTTAATATCGCCAGGTGCGGTACTTGTGGTAGGGTCAGTACCTGCAGTTTGTACGGCATGTGCTTTAATTTCATCATAGTTTTGGAAAATACCTTCTGTAACGAAACCATAGAAGAAACCAGCTGGTGCACCTTGGATGGTACGTAAACTACCACCGGTAATTCTAGCAAAACCTCCATCTAAAGGAGCCGATAACCCTAAAGATGTTACTTTATTTTTATAATAACTTACAACAGCACTTGAGTTCCAAGTAATTTTTTTTGTTGAAATAACATTTGCATTGAGCGTTAAATCAATACCCCTGTTTTGCAAAGTACCAGTATTGAATGGTACTGATTCATACGTACCAGATAAAAAAGGAGGTGCTACATATAATATTAAATCTTTTGAGCGACGTTGGTATACATCTAATGCAACATTAAGTTTTCCTTTAAAAATACCTGCATCAATACCTACGTTAAGTTGTTCATTTTTTTCCCATTTAATATCTGGGTTAAATGACCTACTAGGTGCTGCCCCAGTTACTAAGCCGCCAGAACCTGAAGAATTACCAAATGTATATTGAAACCCTTGGTTAATGCCTTGTAAATAAGTAAAAGGTAGTACGTTAGGGTTACCAGTATAACCAAAGCTAGCCCTTACTTTTAAATCATCAACCCATTTTACATTACGCATAAAAGGCTCTTGCGTTAAACGCCAAGCGGCAGATACTGATGCGAAAGTGGCAAATTTATTTTTGGGTGCAAAATTAGAGGAACCATCCCTCCTTAAAGAAATAGCAAAAAAACCTCTGTTGTCATAATCATAGTTAAGTCTACTTATATATGAGATTAAGCGATTACCAACACCATCTTCAGCACTATTACTAATTTGAGCAATAGTAGTTGGGTTAAATACTTGCCCGTTTAAAACTGGTATTTGTTGTGTAAAATTGCCTGCTCTGCTGGCATTCACATATGAATACCTATTTTCTTGAAAAGTATAACCTCCCAACGCAGTTACTTTATGTTTATTGGCAAAGTTTTTTTCATAAGTAAGTGTATATTCGGCTAAATAATCAGGATTAAAAGATTTACCTACACTATAACTTGTTTCTAGGAAAGGGCGACCACCTGATGAAGGTGTAGCTGGACGAAAATTATTATTTTCTTGATAACCGAAATCGCCACCAAATATAGCTTTAAACTTCAAACTTTTTACGATATCTATTTCAGCAAAAATATTACCCGAAACACGATATTTTACAAATTTGTTTTTAGGTACTTCTAACTGATATATTGGGTTAGGTTCGCTAAAACCATCAATATTACCATTACCACCTGCATAGCTACCATCCGCATTACGAGGTGAAACTGTTGGTGGTGTTGTTAGGGCTAGTAATACAACGCTATTAAATGGGTTATAAGTATCTGCACCATATTCAATAAACTTGTTCATGGTAAGAGAGTTACCCACTTTGATACGGTTGTTTACTTTAATGTCGCCATTGAAGCGAAGGTTAAAACGTTCAACATCAGTTTTGTAAATAATACCATCTTGCTTAAAATAACCTGCAGTAAAGTAGTAATTAGCTTTATCAGATCCGCCATTGGCAGATAAAGTAACACTTTGCATCGCAGCTTTTCTGAATATTTCGTTTAGCCAATTTGTACCTTGTCCATATTGACGCTCAACAGCATCAGGATCAGCTAATTTTGGTATAATTGGACGGCCACTAGCAATATTAGCTTCACTATTAATGATGGCGTATTGTTTTGCATTTAACATGGTTGGTAACTGCCATGCATCTTGAATACCTCTGTAAACATCAACCGTTAAGCCTGATCTTCCGGCTTTACCTCTTTTTGTAGTGATAATAACAACACCATTTGCCCCCCTTACACCATAAATAGAAGCAGCGGCTGCATCTTTCAATACATCTATTGATTCAATATCTCCTGTACCAAAGGAGTTTAAAATATTATCAGCACCTTGGTCTGGTAAGGGATAACCATCTAACACAATTAAAGGGTTGTTGGTACCTGTTAAAGAAGAAATACCTCTGATACGGATGGCCGTACCACCTGTACCACCTGGAGCACCACTGTTTTGAACAATGGTTACACCAGCTACTTTACCTTGCAATGCTTGGGCAGCATCAGCAACTGGTAATTTTGCAATTTCTTTTGCTCCAACTGTTGATATTGAAGTTGAAATTTCTTTACGTCTTTTAGAACCGTACCCTATTACTACTACTTCATCTAAGCCTTTACCTTGCTCATCCATCAGTGCATTAATGGTCGTTTCTTTTGAAATTCGATACGTTAATGGTGAAAATCCGGTAAAAGAGATTGAGATTGTGGTTCCTTTTGGAACACTTAGGGAGAAATTACCCTTGGCATCGGCCAGCGTAGATGTGGTTGTTTTTTCTGCAATTACAGTTGCGCCGGCTAGTGGTTCACCGGTGGCCTTATTTTTTACACTTCCGGTAACAGCTACATTTTGTGCTACGGCTTGGGTAATAAAACTTGCCAGAAAGATACTCACACATAATAATGTGAATTTAAATTTCATAAATCGTGTTTTGGTTAGTGAATAAATACCTTGGTCTTGGAAACATAAAAGTATTTCTTAATAAACCCACCAACAAATAATGTAGCACTACAATACTACATCATACAACACAAAAACTAGCTATTTAAGCTTAAAACCACTACATCAATACTACATCAATTAAAAATTTATTACCTTCAAACTCGAATTAACAAAAACATAATGAGGTTATTGATATTACTTTTAGTCGCACCTTTTGTTTCTTTCAGCCAAAACACTATTGGCTTACCAGATGTACTAAATTACTCCAAACAAACCTATGGAGCTGGGCTCCAAAATTGGGATATTCAACAAGATAAAAATGGGATCATTTATATCGCAAACAATGAAGGATTACTCACTTTTGATGGTAAATATTGGAATAATTATGCTTTACCTCAAAAAAGTAACGTACGTTCTGTTGCGATAGGTGTCGACAATAAAATATATGTTGGTGGGCAAGATGAGTTCGGCTATTTCTCTCCCGATAGTGCTCATTTACTTAAATTTCACTCACTTACGCATTTAATTCCAAATAAAGATCGCTCTTTTGGTGATGTTTGGGATATTGTGAACTACCAAAAAGGCATTTATTTTAGAACAATCAATAAAATATTTAAAATTGAAAACCAACGTTGTGAAGTATTTGAAGCGCCTTACGAATGGGCTTATTTAGGCGTTTGTAATGGCAAACTGTATGCACATGATTTTCAAAAAGGACTTTTACAATTTGAAAATTACCAATGGAAAACGCTGGCCACAATTAACATACTCCCTACCAATAACCCTGTAACTGCTATTTTAAGTTTACCAAATAACGAGGCAATAATAACTACCCTAAAAGGCGGCTTTTTTAAATTGAATAGTTTTAACAGCATTAGCCAAACTAACTTTAATAATAGTAATTTATTTGCAAGTGAAAGGGTGTATAACGCAACCAAAATAAATGATAAATGGATTGCTTTAGCTACCAATAATAGTGGTATTTACATTACGGATCATCAAGGCAATATTATTCAAAGTTTTTCAAAAAAAGAAGGGCTTCAAAACAACAACGTTCTCAGCATTTTTCTTGATAACCAACAAAATATTTGGTTGGGGTTAGATAATGGTATTGATTTAATATCATACAACAGCGCTATTAAACAAATTAATCCTTCAACTCAAGATGGATCTGGCTATGCCGCTAGTATTTTTAATAATAACTTATACATAGGTACATCAAACGGTTTATACCAAGTTACTTTACAATCCCTCACAGATTTAAGTTTTAGTAAAGGTAATTTTAGTGAAGTTACCTCAGTAAAAGGACAAGTTTGGGCCATTAACAATATCAATAATCAATTATTATTAGGCCACCACGAAGGAGCATTTACTGTTAATGCCAATACAGCGTTACCTATTACAAACAGCTATGGTTTTTGGAATTTTATACCAGCCAGCAATAATACCAATAGTAATATAATTGCTGCAGGTAATTATAAAGGGGTTGATTTTTTTGAAAACCAACAAGGCCGTTTTGTACCTATAGGTAAGGTTAACAATTTCAATGAATCATCTCGTTACATTGCAATTGATAAAAATGATGACATTTGGGTATCGCATCCCTACCATGGCATTTACAAACTCATTAAAAACTACAATTATAAGGTTGAAAGTTTTACAACTAAAAATGGTTTACCATCTAACCTCAACAATTTTATATTTAAAATTAAGAATGAAATTGTGGTAGCTACTGAAAAAGGTATTTTTCAAATAAATAGCCAAAATTTGTTTGAACCACACACCTATTTTCAAAAAATACTAGGCAACCAAAGCATTCGTTATTTAAAAGAAGATAATAATGGCAATATTTGGTTTATTCATGAAAAAACTTTGGGGGTAATAGATGTTAATGGCAAACAACCACAGGTTATTTATATACCAGAGTTAAACAACAAGTTATTGAGTGGCTTTGAGTGTATTTATCCTGTTAATGAAAACAATATTTTTTTAGGTAGCGAAAAAGGTTTCATTCATTTAAACTATCAAAAATACAAACAAAATACGCCTGCCTTACAAGTTCAAATAAGAAAAGTAAAAGTAACATCTACAGAAGAAACATTGCTATTTGGTGGTTTTTTTAATGACATCAATGCACTACAATTACAAGATGAAAACGATATACCTACCATAAAAGATGGATGGAAAGCCATGCAAATTCAATACACGGCAACGCTATTTGGCAACCAATCAAATTTGCAATATAGTTATCGTTTAAAGGGGTTCGACAATAGCTGGTCTGAATGGCTCAATCGTACAGAAAAGGAGTATACCAATTTACCTGCAGGCTCATATACATTTGAAGTAAAAGTTCGTAACAACTTAGGTAAAGAAAGTGATATTGCTAGCTACAGGTTCAAAATATTACCACCATGGTACCAAACTATTTGGGCAAGGTTATTTTATTTGTCATTATTTTTTGGTGCAGTTTACTTACTATTTAAATGGCAAAATAAAAAGTTTAAACAGCAACAATTAAAGTTTGAAGAAGAGCAAAAAAAATTATTATATATACACGAGCTTGAACTTAGTAAAACAGAAAGTGAACTAGTAGCCTTACGTAATGCAAAATTAGAAGCTGAAATAAATTTTAAAAATGCTGAGTTAGCATCATCAGCAATGCATTTGGTAAAAAAAGGTGAACTATTATCAAAAAGCAAAATTGAATTGGCTAGTGTAATGAAAACTGTTGATAACCCTCAAGCTGTTGCAGAATTGAAGCGAATGATAAAAACTTTGAGTGATGACGATAAAATAGATAAAGAATGGGAAAGCTTTGCCAAACATTTTGATAAAGTACACAGCGATTTTTTAGTGGCTTTAAAACAAAAGCATCAAAATATTACTCCAAATGAGTTGAAGTTATGTGCCTACTTAAGAATGAATTTAACAACCAAAGAAATTGCACAATTATCAAACATATCAGTAAGGGGTGTTGAAATTGGTAGATATCGTTTGCGAAAGAAATTACAAATACCTACAGAATTGAGTTTGTTCGATTACCTCATGAGTATAAAAATTAATGATATGCCTCAATCGTAATTGCCTAAAGCGTTAATATATAAGTCTTTTACTTTTTTACGAGCCCAAGGTGTTTTTCGTAAAAACTTGAGTGACGAATTAATACTTGGGTTTATTTTAAAACAATTGATATTGATGATTTGCCCCAACTCATCCCAACCAAAATGATGTACTAAAGCAGTTACAATAGCTTCTAGTGTTTTGCCGTGAAGTGGGTTATTTGGTTGCATATTAATTAATGTTATTTTTTTGATGTTCAATAATTTTTACTGTAACCCTAAGTTGCCCTAAATGACGCATGGTGTGCTCTGCCCCATGTACCAATAAACCAATAACAGTTGAAGGTAATTGCTGCCTACCCACACCTCTTGCTTCAGTTAAGGTATCAATATCAGTTTGTTTTAATTGAGCAATTGCTAGGTCAACTTGCTTATAAAATCTTTCTAACAATAGCATGGTTGTAACACCAGCTTGAGGTGCAATATCTTCATCGTATAATTGTTGAAATTGCTCATCTGATAATGGTAAGCCTTTAGCATAAGTAAATACCCTATCTAACACACCAGCTAAATGTTGTAAATGAAAAGCTGGCGATGCTACATTTGCAGGCCGTTTCCACAACCATGCATCATCGAAGTTTATAAAAAGTTCTTTTAATTCTTCTCTTGCTTGTAGTAATGCATGTGCAACTGGTTGCAATAAGGCTGGTACTTCAGCAATAGGACCACGTTGCCAAACTTCTAAAGGGTTATTCATCATAAAAATTTTTGAACATAGTAAAGGCTTTCAATGAATGAAAGCCTTTACTAAATATTGTGGAGAATAGCGGGTTCGAACCGCTGGCCTCTTGCATGCCATGCAAGCGCTCTACCAACTGAGCTAATTCCCCTTGTAAAATCTATTACAAATATATGGTGTAACAATACATAAAAAAATACCCTGAAATTGATCAGGGTATTTTTTGAATTTTATTAAATTTAATCACCCCACACTTCATCCTTACCTTCTAACCATTTTTTTACTAAATCGTTGGTGATTGATTTTGGACGTTCTAATGGGAAACCAAAGGCTCTATCCCAACACAAACTAGCCAATACACCTAGTGCTCTTGATACACCAAAAAGTACTGTATAAAACTCATACTCCACCATACCATAGTGTACTAATAATGCACCACTGTGAGCATCAACATTAGGCCAAGGATTTTTAATTTTTGCTTTGCTACCTAAAATAGGTGGCACAGCTTCGTAAATATTCCATACGGTTTGTACCAATGTATCATCAGCCATATGTTTTTTACCAAATTCCATTTGTGCTGTAAAACGTGGATCTGTTTTTCTCAAAACGGCATGTCCGTAACCTGGTACTACTTTACCTTCACTTAATGTTTTTTCAACATAAGCTGTAATTTGCTCTTTGGTAGGCGAATCAGTTCCAATTTGTTCACGTAATTCAAAAATCCACTTTATTACTTCTTGGTTAGCTAAACCGTGTAATGGACCAGCCAAACCGTTCATACCAGCTGCAAAACTTAAGTAAGGGTCACTCAATGCAGAACCAACTAAGTGTGTAGTGTGTGCCGATACGTTACCACCTTCATGGTCAGCATGTATGGTCATATACAAACGCATCAATTCTTTAAACCCTTCATCTTCATAACCCATCATATGAGCAAAATTACCTGCCCAATCTAGCAATCCATTTGGTTGAATGTGATCACCATTTTTATATTTTCTTCTGTATATGTATGCAGCAATACGTGGTAGTCGGGCAATTAAATCCATTGAATCATCAAAGGTTGCTTCCCAATAATCTTTTTTGTTCATGCCTTTTGCATAACGCTTTGCAAACTCACTCTCTGTTTGTAATGCCATAATAGCCACTACAAATTGGGTCATTGGGTGCGTACTAGCAGGTAAAGCTTCAATGGTTGCAAATACATGGTTAGGCACATGGCTGCGACGTTGCCATACACTGGTTAAATGATGTACATCATCTTCAGTTGGTAAATCACCTACTAACATTAAATAGAACAACCCTTCTGGCAAAGGCTCTGAACCGCCTGGTGCTTTTGGTAGTTTTTCTTGTAACTCTGGTATGGAGTAACCTCTAAAACGAATACCTTCTTGTGCATCTAACAATGAAGTTTCAGTAACCAAACCAGTAATCCCCCTCATGCCTTGATAAACTTGCGCTAAGGTTACTTCACCAATTTTTTTATCGCCATGCTCTTTGAGCATTTCTTTCATTTCAGCACCAACTTTGTCTGATTTTTCTTTGAACCTGTCTTTTATAATACCCATTTGTTATAGAATTATGTATGTAAAAGAATTTTTGAAGTTGAATTATTTAATAATTGAAATGACTCACAATTGTAGAAAAGTGAACCAATGCATTAATAAAAAACTCAATGCCTTAAAATTACGATGCTAATTTTTGGTAAACAAATCATTTGAAAAATAAAATAAAATTTTTCGTAAATGATAACATTTAATTTTATGGAGCTATGTTGTTGGTTGTTTCAATATTACTTTGCAGCACGTCTGTACAATACAAAAGCTAATATACCAAACAAAATATTGGGTAACCAAGCAGCTAAAAATGGGGTAAAATTTCCTTTGGTGGCAAACACCACTGAAAAGCGACTGAACAAAATATATGTCATACTTAATACCACACCAATAGCAATATGGGCACCACTACCCCCTCTAACTTTTCGTGATGCTAGTGTTGCGCCAATAATGGTTAAAATGATTACAGAGGCCGGTATAGCATCTCTATTATAACGCTCAACTAATAATGTACTGAGCATATCTGAACCTCTCACTTTTTCTCTTTTAATAAACTCATTGAGGTCGCTTGTAACCATTTGATCTTTCAAATAATTATCCCTACGTAAATCAATAGGTTTAAAATTATAATTGGCAAACTTTTCAGGTGTATTTACAACAAGCTCATCAATTGGTTGTATGGTACGTTCTGTAACTTCAACCAAGCGCCATTTATTTTTAGCCGTATCCCAATTAAAATTAGCAGCCCTTAAATTGAACAATAACTGATTGCCTTTGAATTTTTGATAGAAGAAACCGTTTCCTGTTTTTGAAATGGTATCATAACCACGTATACCTACATAACTATCTTTATCAATTTTAAAATATAAATTTTGTTTGTAAGATGTATTTTTTAAACCTTCAGCAGTATTTACATCAATGTATTTTTTTTCAAAATCGCCCCATTTTTTATTAGCATTAGGCACCACGTATTGATAGCCTAGCCATAGCAAACTTGCCAAAATAAAACCGCCAGCTAAAAACGGCATCAAAAACCTACGAAATGTTACACCACTGCTTAAAATGGCAATAACTTCGGAACGACCAGCCATTTTTGATGTAAAAAATATAACTGAAATAAATACAAATAATGGAAATAGCAATGCATCAATTCGAGGAATAAAACCAAAATAGTAATCAACCATTATACGATAGGCCGATAGTTGTGATTTGGTGAAGTCATCTGTTTTTTCGCTAATATCAACCACTACCACAATTGCAGTAAACAAAATAATACAGAAGAAAAATGTAGTAAGGTATTTACTTAGTATATACTTATCAAGTAGCTTCATAAAGTGCGAAAGTTACAACTGATTTTTATAAATTTTGATAGGTATTTCGTTAATTATTGTAATACTATTCTTTTGCGATGGCTTGGGCTGCAATCCAACTGGTTGTCCATGCGTTTTGAAAATTGAAACCACCAGTTACACCATCTATATTAATAACTTCCCCAGCAAAAAACAACCCTGTATGTAACTTACTCTGCATTGTATTTACATCTATTTCATCAGTAATTACACCACCTGCTGTAACAAACTCTTCTTTAAAAGTAGTTTTACCTTTCACTGCAAATTCATGTGCACATAAATTTTTTATGAGTTTGTTTTGTTCTTTCGATGGTAAATCTGCCCAGCGAATATCATCTTTAATAGCTGTTGTTTTTAATAGATATTCCCATAACCTCGATGGTAACCCAAATGGATTTCTATTTTGAATTTTTTGGGTTGCTAATTCAAAACGTAATTTCAAAAATTGATCTCTTAATGTATTTTCATTGTACGAAGGCAACCAATTAACGATAGCAGTGAAATCATAATTTTTTTCTGCCAATAATAAAGCGGCATGTGCTGATAATTTTAATATTGCAGGGCCACTCATACCCCAATGTGTAATAAGTAAAGGGCCATCACTTATATATTTTTCGCCAATAATTTTTACCTGAACTTGTTCTACCGTTAAACCCATTAAAGCAGTAATGGCATTACCTGGCATATTAAATGTAAATAAAGATGGTACAGGTGGAGCAATGGTATGCCCGAGTTTAGACAACCAATTAGTTTGTGACAATTTGGGAGCACCACCGGCTGCTACGCAAACATAATCTGTGGTAATATTTTGTGATGTGGTGGTTTCAATAACCCATTGTGTATCAACTTTACGAATAGCTGCAACATCGCAATTCATTTGTATTTGAACTTTATACTTAATGGCTTCATCTAGCAAACAATCAATAATAGTTTGCGAATTATTGGTGGTAGGAAACATGCGACCATCAGCTTCGGTTTTTAACTGTACACCCCTGTGTTCAAACCATTGAATAGTATCTGTAGTAAAAAAATGATGAAAAGCTTTTTTCAGAAAACTAGCACCTCTTGGATATTTCTTCACCATATCTGCAATGCTAAAACAAGCATGCGTAACATTGCAACGGCCACCGCCACTTACTTTTACTTTACTTAAAAGCTTCGATGATTTTTCTACGATGGTAACCTGTAGCTGAGGATTCAGCCTTGCAGCATTTACTGCACAAAAAAAGCCTGCAGCACCTCCTCCTATTACAACCAGTTTTTTTTGCTGCATATGCTAGTTTATGAATGACTCCAAAATAAATTAGGGTTAGCTTTTTCTGCTGCCTCAATAGCTTCGAATGAACTCAAAATATCAGGACCATTTTTAGTAACATGTACATCATGCTCAAAATGGGCTGAAGGTTTACCATCTTTTGTCAAAATGGTCCAACCATCTTCTAAGTGAACTACTTCTTTTACACCCATATTTATCATCGGCTCAATTGCCAACACCATTCCTTCTTTTAATTTTTCTTTTGTACCTCGTTTACCATAATTAGGCACTTGAGGATCTTCATGCATACTTCTACCCAAACCATGGCCCACTAAATCTCTTACCACACCATATCCATGCTTCTTTTCAGTATACTCTTGAATAGCAGCACCAATATCACCAATACGATTGCCTGCTCTTGCTTTTTCTATACCGATGTATAACGACTCTTTAGTAACCCTTAGCAATTGCTGAACATCAGCAGCAATAGATCCAATAGCGTAGGTATATGCACTATCACCATGAAAGCCATTTTTATAAATACCAATATCTAATGAAATAATGTCACCATCTTTAAGCGGTACATCAGTTGGGAAACCGTGTACCACTGCAGCATTAACTGATATACAAGTTGCGTATGGGTACCCATGGTAGTTTTTGAAAGACGGTGTGCCGCCATTATCTAGTATAAAGGTTTCAACAACTTTATTAATGTAATGCGGCGTTATACCTGCTTTTAATTCTTTAGCTATAACAGCATGCGCTTCGCCAACTAATAAGCAGCTATGGCGCATGATTTCAATTTCTTCTTTAGATTTTATATGAATCATAAAATGGTTAATTAAAACAAACCCTGACGTTTGTGACGCCAGGGCTGTTAATCATTTAATTAGTTTTATACTACATTCCTGATGGAACAGCTTGTCTGCCCTGCATTCTACCACTACTCATTAAGCCATCATATTGACGCATTAGTAATTGCGTTTCTATTTGTTGTAATGTATCTAAAACAACCCCAACCATAATTAGTAATGATGTACCACCAAAGAAGGTAGAGAAGTTTAATTGCATTTTGAATACTAATTGGAACAAACCTGGTAAAATACCTACCAATGCTAATAAAATAGCACCTGGCAAAGTAATTCTATCCATAATAGTACCAATATAATCAGCAGTTGGTTGACCAGGCTTAACACCAGGAATAAAACCATTGTTACGCTTTAATTCATCAGCCATTTGCTTAGGGTTGAAAATTAAAGCCGTGTATAAGAAAGTAAAGGCAATAACCGCAACTGAATAAATAATCATATACCAAACGTTGGTATGATCACTTAAAAATGCTTTTGAAGAACTGTTACCTAAACCAACTATAAAACCGATAAAGAATAAAATAGCTTGAGCAAAAATGATAGGCATTACACCTGCTGCATTCACTTTTAAAGGTAAAAAGTTACGAGCGCCACCAAACTGACGATTGCCTACAATTTGCTTTGCATAATTTACAGGAACTTTACGTGTACCTTGTACCAACATAATTAATCCCATAATAATAGCAATCAAGAAAACAAATTCAATTAATAACAATAACAAACCACCTGCACCCATGGTAATACGAGAATTAAATTCTTCTCTGATAGCTTGTGGGAGACGAGCTAAAATACCAACCATGATGATGATTGAAGTACCATTACCTAAACCTTTGTCAGTAATTTTTTCACCTAACCACATTACGAATAATGTACCTACTGTTAAAATAACTACTGTAGAAATCCAGAAGAAGCTACCATAAGCAGGTATTAAAGCTTCTGCATTTCCTGGGCTCTTTAAATAACCAATGTATGCTGCCGCTTGAAAAGCTGTTACAGCAACAGTTAAGTAACGAGTCCATTGATTGATTTTTTTTCTACCACTTTCACCTTCTTTTTGCACTTTAGCCATTTGAGGTACTAAAATGGTCATCAATTGCATAAAAATTGAAGCTGAAATATAAGGCATAATACCTAATGCGAATATAGAAGCTTTAGAAAAAGCGCCCCCCACAAAAGCATCTAACAAACCTAGCATACCACCTTTAGAGTTGTTACTTAAGTTTGCTAATTGGTTAGGATCAATACCAGGTAATACGATAAAAGAGCCAAGTCTGTAAATAAATAACAAGCCTAGTGTGAAAACTATTTTGCTACGTAATTCCTCTATGCTCCAAATATTTTTAAGTGTAGTTATAAACTTCTTCACTGAATTAATGTCGGTTTTTGTGATGCACTAAAAAGAAAAAAACGCATATTTAAATGCGTTAACAAATATCGGTAAATTATTTCACTATTTCAACAGTACCGCCTGCTGCTTCAATAGCAGCTTTAGCTTTTTCGCTAACTGCGTTTACTTTAAAAGTGTATTTACCAGTAATTTCGCCATTTGCTAAAATTTTCACTAAATCATTTTGGCCTATTAAACCATTGATGTATAAATTTTGCAAACTAAATTCAGTGATACCATATTTTTCTGCATAGTGATCAATTTTACCTAAGTTGATAGCTTTGTATTCTACACGATTAATATTTTTGAAACCACGTTTTGGTATTCTACGTTGAATAGGCATTTGACCACCTTCAAAAGCTTTTTTGCTTTTGTAACCAGCTCTACTTTGACCACCTTTGTTACCTTTTGTAGAGGTACCACCTTTACCACTAGCTTCACCACGACCAATTCTTTTTTCTTTATGCGTTGCGCCTTTTGCAGGCTTTAGAGTATGTAAATTCATGTTGCTTTTATTTTAAACTTACGCCCCGAAAGCATTCGGGGCTCGCTTTTGTTAATGTATAATTTGTTGAGACTATTAAGCTTCTTCTACTTTTACAAGGTGGCTCACTTTTGTGATCATACCTAAAATTTGAGGAGTAGCTTCTTTTTCTACTGTGCTATGCATTTTTTTTAAACCCAATGCTTCCATCGTTCTTTTTTGGCGTTCAGAACGGTCGATTACACTTTTTACTTGGGTTACTTTAATTTTTTTCATCACTAAGAATTTATATTGTTATCCAGCGGATAAATGTTTCTATAATGTGGTAATTGATTACCCGTTAAATACTTTCTTTAAAGAGATGTTACGAGTTCTAGAAACCTGCACTGGTTCTCTCAAACTTGCTAAAGCTTTTACAGTTGCTTTAACTACGTTTTGCGGATTTGCAGAACCTAAGTTTTTAGCTAAAACGTCAGTAATACCAGCACTTTCTAAAACGGCACGCATGCTACCACCGGCAATTACACCAGTACCATGAGCAGCTGGCTTTATTAAAACCTTTGCAGCACCTTCTTTACTTAATTGATCATGAGGAATTGTACCATGCATTACCGGAACTTTAATTAAATTCTTTTTTGCATCTTCAATACCTTTTGTAATAGCTTCTTGTACTTCTTTAGCTTTACCTAAACCATGACCTACAACACCTGCACCATTTCCTACAACAACAAGTGCAGAAAAGCTGAAAGCACGACCACCTTTAGTAGTCTTTACCACACGGTTAATAGCAACAACCTTTTCTTTTAATTCAAGGTCGCCAGCTTTCATTTTATTTACAATTACGTTTGACATTATTTCAATTTACTTATTTAGAATTTCGATACAGAAGATTAGAATTTCAATCCACCTTCCCTTGCACCTTCAGCAACAGCTTTAATACGACCATGGTAAATATAACCACTACGATCAAAAACAACTTTTTCGATACCTAATTCAATTGCTTTTCTTGCAATAGCTTCACCTACCATTTTACTTTTAGCAGTTTTAGCTACTTTTTGAGCACTGATATCTTTTTGTAAAGATGAAGCTCCTGTAATAGTAACACCTGTTGCGTCATCAATTAATTGAGCATAAATTTCAACGTTACTTCTGAATACAGATAAACGTGGAACAGATGAAGTACCACTAACTTTTTTACGAATGCGGTAACGTATCTTTTGTCTTGCTTGTGACTTATTGTTCATTATTCTTTAATTTATATTTCCGATACTGCCGGAAAAGATTTCTATTTTAAAATACTCGTTATAAATACAATACTTTTAAAAGTTTTGCAAAGTTACAACTATTTACCTGCAGATTTACCAGCTTTTCTTCTTAAAACTTCACCTACAAACTTAACACCTTTACCTTTGTATGGTTCTGGCTTACGTAAGCTTCTAATTTTAGCACAAACGGCACCTAAAAGTTGTTTATCAGTACTTTCTAAAGTGATAATTGGGTTTTTACCTTTTTCAGTAACAGTAGCTACTTTCAATTCACTTGGTACTTCTAATACAATATTGTGAGAATAACCTAAGGCTAAATCTAACAAATTACCAGTGTTAACAGCTTTGTAACCAACACCAACTAATTCTAATTCTTTTTTGAAGCCTTCAGTAACACCTTTAACCATGTTACTGATTAATGAACGATATAAACCGTGCATTGCTCTATGACGAATTTGTTCAGTAGGACGCTTTAATTCAAGTGTATTACCTTGTATATCTACAATGATATCTCTATCAATGGTTTGTTTTAATTCACCTTTTGGACCCTTAACAACTACTTCGTTGTCTTTTCCAACTGTGATAGTAACGCCTGCTGGAATTTCAACTGGCTTTTTTCCTATACGACTCATAATTTATAAATTGTGTGGTTACTTTTAATTGTTATTGACCGATTTCAGCCTGTATAGATGGCTTAATATTCAATCAACCACTATAATCAAAAACGAATAATTAGTTTAGTAAATATTGCAAAGCACTTCGCCACCTACATTTTGAATCTTTGCTTCTTTATCAGTCATTACACCTTTTGAGGTTGAAATGATTGCAACGCCTAAACCATTTTTAACTCTTCTAAATTCATCTGGTTTTGCGTAAGTACGTAAACCCGGACGACTAATTCTTTCTAAACTTTTAATAGCCGGTTGTTTCGTAACTGCATCATATTTTAATGCAATTTTGATGATACCTTGTTTATTATCTTCTTCAAATTTATATTTAAGGATATAACCTTTATCGTATAAAATTTCAGTGATACGCTTTTTCAAATTGCTAGCAGGTATCTCTACAATACGGTGATTAGCCATTTGAGCATTTCTAATTCTTGTTAAATAATCTGCTATCGGATCAGTAACCATTGTTTTCTTTGTTAAGTTTTTTAATAATATTTTACAATGCGATATCCTACTTCGTATATGTTATAATGAAGTTGGATGAGTAAAACTACCAGCTTGCTTTTGTTACACCTGGAATTTTACCTGCCAAAGCCATATCTCTAAAAGTAATACGGTTAACACCAAAGTGGCGCATGTAACCACGAGGACGACCAGTTAATTGACAACGATTTCTCAAGCGTACTGGAGAAGCATTTTTTGGTAAAGCATCTAATGCCGCATAATCACCAGCTTCTTTCAAAGCGGCTCTTTTTTCAGCAAATTTCGCTACAATGGCTTCTCTTTTTCTTTGCCTGGCTTCAATTGATTTTTTTGCCATATTATTTATTGTTTACGACTTTCAAATAAAGGCTAACTTCATTATTAACCACTACTGAAATAATCTATTCGTAATATTTTTAGTTAGAATTATTTTTGATGTTTTTGAAAGGCATACCTAATTCTTTCAACAATTCATATGCTTCTTCGTTAGTAGTAGCAGTAGTTACGAAAGTGATATCTAAACCAGTAATTTTATTTACTTTATCAATATCAATTTCTGGGAAAATGATTTGCTCCGTTACACCTAAAGTGTAGTTACCTCTACCATCAAAAGCTTTGTCATTGATACCTTTAAAATCACGAACACGAGGTAATGAAACTGCAACTAATCTGTCAAGAAACTCATACATTTTTTCACCACGTAAAGTAACTCTTGCACCAATTGGCATGTTCTTACGCAATTTAAAGTTTGAGATATCTTTTTTAGAATAAGTAGCTACTGCTTTTTGACCAGTGATGTTTGTTAATTCATCAATAGCTACATCGATTAATTTTTTGTCATTTACTGCGCCATTAACACCACGGTTTAAACAAATTTTGGTTAATTTAGGTGCTTGCATTACAGTTTTATAACTGAATTTCTTCATCAAAGCAGGTATAACTTCGTTTTTATACTTAGCTGCTAATCTTTGGGTTGTTGCTGTTGTGCTCATTAGTTAATTACCTCCCCTGATTTTTTTGTTACACGTATCAGTTTACCGTTTTCACGGGTGCGTTTAATTTTTGTTGCAGCACCAGCTTTTGCATCCCATAGCATTACATTACTAATAGCTATTGGCGCTTCCACTTTAACAATACCACCTTTGGTATTTTGTGCTGTTGGTTTAGTGTGTTTGGTTACGATGTTTACACCTTCTACCAAAACACGTCCTTTATCCAATATAACTTCCAACACTTTACGAGGCTTCTTTAAATCCTTATCATCACCTGTAATTACTACTACAGTGTCACCTTTTTTTATGCTGAACTTTGGTTTGAATCTTGTACTCATTTTATTATGTCGCTTTGCAGCTTTTTTTCTTTTGTTATACAGATGTTATGCACCTGCTAATAAATATTGAAAGTAATTATTGAAAACTCAATAATTAAGTGGCTTACAATACTTCAGGAGCTAAAGAAATAATTTTCATATATCCTTTATCTCTCAATTCACGAGCAACTGGGCCAAAAATACGTGTACCTCTTGGCTCGTCAGAATTGTTTAACAATACAACTGCATTGTCATCAAAACGAATATAAGAACCATCTTTACGACGTAATTTATTTACAGTACGAACGATAACTGCTTTAGTTACAGTACCTTTTTTGATACCACCTGCAGGCATAGCATCTTTTACAGTAACTACGATTTTATCGCCGATTTTAGCGTAATCTTGACCGCTATTTCCCAATACACGAATACAAAGTACTTCTTTAGCACCACTGTTATCCGCTACGTTTAGTCTGCTTTCTTGCTGAATCATTTTTTTATTTTTTAGTACTACGTACTTAGTATTTAGATGAATGTTTTGTTGTTATAAATGACGTATGTCCATTTACACGATACCAACATTACTTTACTTTCTCAATTACTTCAACCAATCTCCAACGCTTTGTTTTACTTAATGGACGAGTTTCCATTATTTTAACAGTATCACCTATACTGCACTCATTTTTTTCATCATGAGCATGTAATTTGGTAGTTTTTTTAAGGAACTTACCATACAAAGGGTGCTTTACTTTTCTTTCAACATTAACAGTAATGGTTTTATCCATTTTGTTGCTAGATACAACACCTGTTCTTGTTTTTCTTATATTTCTTACTATCTCCATTATTATGCGTTTTAAGGGTTATTATGCCCCGATCTGAGTTTTTCTAAGTTGCGTTTTAAGACGAGCAATATCTCTTCTCAATGCACGTATGCTTTGAGGATTTTCTAGAGGTGCAATTGCATGAGCAAAAGTTAATTTCTTCATGCGCATTTCATCTTCCTTAATTTTTACCTTAAGATCTGCTTCAGATAAACCTTGAAGGCTTTGAGCGAAATCGTGTTTTTTTGACATCATCTATTATTTGAACATTCACAATTATTGTTCTATACTGTATTGCTTACAGTAAACTTTGTTATTATCCTGAGTAATCTCTACTAACGATAAATTTCGTTAAAATAGGAAGCTTTTGTGCAGCTAAAGCAAATGCATTTTTTGCAATTTCTTCTGATACACCATCAGCCTCAAATAAGATACGACCTGGTTGTACAATTGCAGCCCAACCTTCTGGGTTACCTTTACCTTTACCCATCCTTACTTCAGCTGGCTTTGCAGTAATTGGTTTGTCAGGGAAAACTCTGATCCAAACATTACCTTCTCTTTTCATTGCACGTGTCATTGCTTGACGAGCACTTTCAATTTGTCTGTTTGTAAGCCAAACACTATCTAAAGCTTTTAAGCCAAATGTACCGAAAGCTAAGGTTGCACCACGTTTGGTATCACCTTTCATGCGACCCTTTTGCGTTTTTCTGTGTAAGGTTCTTTTTGGTTGTAACATCGTAATTCTATTTTTGATTTAAGATTGAAACATTGTTCAATCTAGTTCAACTGTTAATGTGTTATTTAATTTTACCGCAGTATTATCTTCTGCCACCGCCTCTTCTATCATCACCACCTCTTCCACCGCCACGTCTATCATCACCACCTCTTCTGTCATCTCTTCTTTCAAAACCACCTTGTCTTTCTTGACCATCATTTTTAGCACCCGCTAAAACATTCGGGTTTAAATCTCTCTTACCTAATACTTCACCTTTACAGATCCATACTTTGATACCGATTTTACCATAAACCGTTAAAGCAAATACGTTTGCATAATCAATATCCATACGTAAAGTGTGTAATGGCGTACGACCTTGCTTAATTTCTTCGCTACGAGCAATTTCAGCACCACCTAAACGACCACCTACTTTTACTTTGATACCTTCAGCACCCATTCTTAAAGCTGAGGCAATAGCCATTTTGATAGCACGTTTGTAACTAATACGGTTTTCTAATTGACGAGCAATTGTATCAGCAACAATAGCTGCATCTAACTCAGGACGACGTATTTCTAAAATATTGATTTGAACATCTTCTTTACCACATAATTTTTTCAACTCTTCCTTAATTCTATCAACCTCACCACCACCTTTACCGATGATGATACCTGGCTTAGAAGTATGAATGGTAACGATTAGTTTGTTTAATGTACGCTCAATAACAATTTTAGCAATACCACCTTTATTGATACGTGCATTTAAGTAATTTCTGATACGATCATCTTCAATTAACTTTTTTGCATAATCTTTTTTGTGAGCATACCAATTGCTATCCCATCCACGTGTGATTCCTAACCTTGCACCTATCGGATTTGTTTTCTGACCCATAGTATTTATTTAGTCCAACTGATTAAACAGAAGGTTCATTTATTTTATTCGGTTTCTGAATTTGCTTTTTTCTTAGTTGCTGTTTTTTTTGCAGCTGGCTTTTTAACAGCTACTGCTTTCTCTTCAGCTACGGCTACTTTTTTTGCTGGCTTTGCAGTTACTTCAGCAACTGTATCAACAAAAACAGTTACATGGTTGCTACGCTTACGTACTCTGTAACCACGACCTTGTGGTGCAGGGCGCATACGCTTGATAACTCTTGCACCATCTACATAAATAGTTTTAACTATTAAACCACTTTCATCAGCACCTTCGTTTTTAGCTTTCCAGTTGCTTATTGCAGAAAGAATAAGCTTACGTAAAGGAACAGACGAGTGTTTTGGATTGTGCTCTAAAACAGCTAAAGCCTTTTCTACCTTCATACCACGTACTAGATCAGCCAATAAGCGCATCTTTCTTGGTGATGTTGGTTCATTATTTAATTTTGCTACTGCTTCCATTTTTTTATAATTATTAGTTTTAAGTATGTGCTGATGTTATTAGCTTTTACTCAAAACCGCTTTTATCCTTTTTTGTTTGAGTGACCTCTAAAATTTCTTGTTGGTGCAAATTCACCTAATTTATGACCTACCATAAATTCTGTTACATAAACTGGAATAAATTTATTACCGTTATGTACTGCGAAAGTTTGACCTACGAAATCTGGAGAAATTGTACTTCTACGGCTCCAAGTTTTAATCACTCCTTTCTTTGTTTTACCTTCAGCCATTGCTATGATTTTTGCTTCTAGCTTAGCTTCGATATAAGGACCTTTTTTTAATGAACGACTCATGATATATATTTTTGTTTATTTCTCTATTACTAGAGCATTTTAACAATTAAAAATTACTTACTTAATTTCTTTCCGTTTTTACGTTGGATAATCATTTTATCTGATCCTTTACCACGAGTACGAGTAATTTGACCTTTTGCGTATTTACCTTTACGGCTACGTGGGTGACCACCTGAAGCTCTACCTTCACCACCACCCATTGGGTGATCTACTGGGTTCATCGCTACAGCTCTTGTACGTGGACGAATACCTTTCCAACGGTTACGACCAGCTTTACCTGCACTTTCCAAACTATGATCGCTGTTAGAAACAACACCTACAGTTGCATAGCAATTGATCAATACTCTTCTTAATTCACCACTTGGCATTTTAAGAATGGCATATTTTTCTTCCTTGTTACTCAATTGTGCTGATGTACCTGCACTTCTTACTAAAATACCACCTTGACCAGGTTGCATTTCAATATTGTGAACGTTGGTACCTAATGGCATGTTTTTGAACATTAATGCATTACCTAATTCTGGTACTGCAGCATCGCCACTAATTACAGTTTGTCCAACTTGTAAACCTGCTGGAGCAATGATGTAACGTTTTTCACCATCAGCATACGCTAATAAAGCGATAAATGCTGTACGGTTTGGATCGTACTCAATTGTTTTAACAGTAGCTGGTATATCTTTCTTATTTCTTTTAAAATCAATAATACGATACATGGTTTTGTTACCACCACCCATATAACGCATGCTTCTACGACCTTGTGAGTTACGACCAGCAGTATTTTTTTGCTTTTCTAATAAACTTTTTTCTGGAGTATTTGTGGTAATTTCAGCATAAGCATTACCTATTCTCCATCTTGTACCTGCTGTGGTCGGTTTGTATTTTCTAAGTGCCATTTTTAATTACTTTTTTGTCAAAACTTTGCGGTGTTGACCACCATTCATTTAAAATTATTGGTTATTAACCTGCGCTGTATACATCGATAGTTTCACCTTCTGCAACAGTTACAATTGCTTTTTTCTTTGCTGGTTTACGACCAACAATAAAACCTGCTTTTGTGTATTTTGCTTTTAATTTAGAAGGAACAATTGAAGTATTTACTTCTTCAACTTGTACACCGTAAAATTGTTCTACAGCTTTCTTTATTTCAAGTTTATTAGCCTTTCTATCAACTACAAAAGTGTAGCGATTCATTTTTTCTGACTGCTTGTTAGCTTTTTCAGATAAAACTGGCTTAATTAAAACGTTTGATAAGTTCATGATTTTGTCAATTTGCTTATGAGCTAATTTATTATTCTGCTACTGCTTCTTCAGTGAACAATTTTGCTGCACTTTCAGATAAAACCAACACATTAGCATTTAAAATATCGTATGTGTTCATATCACTAATAACAGTTCCATTTACACCTGGTACATTACGCAAGCTTAGGTAGAAGTTATCATTGTATTCAGGTATAACAAACAAAGATTTTTTACGACCCATGTTTAAACTCTTCAATACACCTGTAAATGTTTTAGTTTTAGGGGCATCCATATGCAAATCTTCTAAAACTACAATGTTATTTTCTTTTGCTTTATAGGCCAAAGCACTCATTTTAGCCAAATCTTTCACCTTACGGTTTAATTTGATATCATATTTGTGCGGCTTAGGGCCAAAGATACTACCACCACCTTTGTAAATAGGGTTACGTAAGTTACCCTTACGAGCACCACCAGTACCTTTTTGCTTGTGCAATTTTTTAGAAGAACCTTTAACTTCCATTCTTGTTTTTACCTTGTGCGTACCTTGACGTTGAGCGCCCATGTATTGCTTTACTGCAAGATAAATTACGTGATCGTTAGGTTCGATTCCGAAAATTGCTTCCGGTAATTCAACTGTTCTTCCAGTTTTTTCCCCTTTTGAGTTTATTATATCGAGTTGCATAATTATTTCTGTATTAAAACGATTGAACCATTATGGCCCGGAACCGAACCACTTACCAATATGTAATTTTTCTCAGCGAAAATCTTAACTATTTTAAGGCCTTTCATTTTCACTTTATCGCCGCCCATACGACCAGCCATACGCATACCTTTAAATACACGACTAGCATCTGATGAGTTACCGATTGAACCTGGTGCTCTTTGACGATCATGCTGACCATGAGATTGCTCACCCACACCACTAAAGCCATGGCGTTTTACAACACCTTGGAAACCTTTACCTTTGGTAGTACCAACAACTTCAATTTTGTCGCCTTCAGCAAAAATGTCAACTGTGATTTCATCACCAACATTTTTATCGATTTCGCTATCGCGGATTTCTTTAACTACTTTTTTCGGAGCGGTATTAGCTTTTGCGAAGTGTGCAATTTCCGATTTGAGAGAGTGCTTTTCTTTTTTATCGCCGAATGCGATTTGTAGAGCGTTGTAACCGTCTGTTTCAACAGTTTTCTTTTGTGTTACCACACATGGTCCAGCTTCAATGATAGTAACGGCAGTTTGCTTGCCTGTTGTATCAAAGATACTGGTCATACCAATTTTCTTTCCAATAATACTTTTCATTGTATCTGTTTATTACCCAGCGCTCCATTTATGAGGAGATAGGTGTTTTAATTTTCTTTTAAGAACTTACCTTTTGCCTTTCCTGATTAACAGGAAGGTTCATTAGGCCTTTATTTCAACATCCACACCACTTGGTAAATCTAATTTACTAAGTGCATCTACCGTACGACTACTACTGGTGTAGATATCTAACAAACGCTTGTGCGTACACAATTGGAACTGCTCACGAGCTTTCTTGTTTACGTGAGGAGAACGCAATACAGTAAAAATTTTCTTTTGAGTAGGTAAAGGAATAGGTCCTGTTACTACTGCGCCTGTACTGCGTACTGTTTTTACAATCTTCTCAGCCGATTTATCAACTAAATTGTGGTCGTAAGACTGTAATTTTATTCTGATTCGTTGTGACATATATAAAGAACTTTAAAATTCCATTTTTTATTTGGAGTGCAAAAGTAAGCGATGTATTTTAAATGGCAAAGTTTTTTGAAAAGAATTTTCAAAAAACTTTGCCATTAACGCTTTGCTACCATAGAAATACTATTATTCTTCATTTACCGACCCACCACTACTCTCATTTTTTACAATTTCCTTGGCGCCTCCCCTATACGATATATTTCCGCCACTACTAGCCGTTGCATTTACCTTTATACTTGCAAAAATATTAATGGTTGCACCGCTACTTACGTTTGCCGATGCTGTTTCTGCTTTTAAGTCAGCAAAGTTGATGTTGCTACCGCTTGAGGCACTTGTAATTGCATTTTTAGTAAAGCCAGCAGTATTTATTTCTGCACCACTACTTGCATCAGCCTTTATAGTTGGTGCGTCTAAATTCACGGTAATTTTAGAACCACTACTAGCTTTTAAATCAACCTCATTATTTCCTTTCATAATTGTTTTTGTGGTAACGGTGGCTGATGCTGATGTACTAATACCTTCAACGTATGGCATTGTAATATGTACAAACATGGTTGTATTTCTAAAACTGGTATATTTTTCAATTGCGATTGATAATTTGCCACCAACAACTTTTGTTTCAATGTAAGGCTCTAAATTATCATCTGCCTCTACAACCACAGAGGTTTGCGGCCCATATTGAATATCAACAGTAATACCACCGCTTGCACTAATGCTTGTAAATGAATTTAACTGCCTTGTTTTTGTAATTATATTGCCACTGCCCGTTATTCTTCGCATTTTACATGATGCAAGTATCGAAATGGAAATAATTACGAATAAAAAATATTTCATTTAGTTTCTATTTTATGTTAAAATGATAAAAATTGAAATTAACATCTTTTAAATGGATCATTTATTTTATTTTGATGAATGGCTTTATAGGCTTTTATGAAATAATTTGTCAATGTATTTTTTATAGTTTAGCAGCATTATTAAATAAATGTAATATTTCTCAAATCAAACAATCTTATTTCAACATTCTCAACCCTAACATCTAAAGAAATATTTACATTTGCACACATTTATGACAGATAAAATTTTAATACTCGACTTTGGTTCGCAATACACCCAATTAATTGCCCGTGTAGTAAGAGAAGCGAACGTATTTTGTGAAATTATACCATATAACAAAACTTTTGAATTTGATGCAAATTTAAAAGGTATCATATTATCCGGATCGCCTTGCAGTGTAAATGAACCTGATGCTCCCAATGTAGATATTGCAACAATTGCTGATAAAGTGCCTGTACTAGGTATTTGTTATGGTGCTCAACTCACCGCTAAACTTTTTGGTGGCACTGTTGCTAAAAGTAATAAAAGAGAATATGGAAGGGCATTTTTAAATATAATTAATCAACACATTCTTTTTGATGGTATAAATAAATCTACCCAAGTGTGGATGAGCCATAGCGATACCATTAAAATGTTACCTGATGGCTTTGTGCTGCTTGGCGACACTGAAAATATACCAGTAGCAGCTTTTGAAAGCAACAATACAACTAAAAACCCCGTAGTGGGTTTACAGTTTCACCCAGAGGTTTACCACTCAACCGAGGGTAAAAAAATCATTGATAACTTTTTAGTAAAAATATGTGGTTGCAAAAAAGATTGGACGGCAGCCCATTTCATTTCCGAAACAGTTGCCGCATTAAAAATTCAATTAGGTGATAGTAAAGTGGTAATGGGCCTCAGTGGTGGAGTGGATAGTACGGTAGCCGCTACATTATTACACAAAGCTATTGGCAGCAACCTATACGGCATATTTGTAAATAATGGCGTACTACGTAAAAATGAATTTGAAGAAGTACTTGAAATTTATAAAAAGTTAGGCCTAAATGTTAAAGGAGTTGATGCATCGGAACTATTTTACAATAGATTAGCTGGTAAAACTGATCCTGAGGAGAAAAGAAAAGCAATTGGAACAAGTTTTATTGATGTTTTCGATGAAGAAGCCACAAAATTAACAGGTATTTCATACCTAGGCCAAGGTACCATTTACCCTGACGTAATTGAATCTGCTGCCGTTCATGGCCCAGCAGTTACAATTAAATCGCATCATAATGTTGGTGGCCTTCCTGAAAAAATGAAACTGAAAATAGTTGAACCACTTCGTTCATTATTTAAAGATGAAGTACGAAAAATTGGAGCAGAATTAGGTATACCTGCAAGTATGTTAGGTAGGCACCCGTTTCCTGGTCCTGGCTTAGCCATCAGAATTTTAGGAGAAGTTACACCAGAAAAGGTACAGTTATTGCAAGATGCTGATGCAGTTTATTCAGATTTATTAAAAAAACACCAATTGTACGATAAAGTTTGGCAAGCTGGTACTATTTTACTTCCTGTTAAAAGTGTTGGTGTAATGGGCGATGAACGAACGTATGAATTTACCGTTGCATTAAGGGCAGTAACTTCGGTTGATGGTATGACGGCAGATTGGGCCCACTTACCTTACGAATTTTTAGCAGAAGTTAGTAACGAAATTATTAACAATGTTAAAGGAATCAACAGGGTTGTGTACGATATTAGCAGCAAACCACCTGCAACCATTGAGTGGGAGTAACAAGTAATAACAATGCATTTTTAATAAAATTGTAAAATAATCCGCAATAAATAAAAAACTTTGTGATGTGTTTTTTGAAGAATTACATGTGAAAGTTGTTAAATTATAAACACATGAAAAAAAATATAATATTATTAGTAGGAATTATTTTATGTTTTCAATTTTTTGCAAATGCACAAACCAGTGCAATTAATTTTAAAACAACCAAAGTTGCCATTTTTGCACCACTATATTTAGATTCTGTTTTTAATGAAAATGGTAATTATAAATACAATAAAAACTTCCCAAAATTCATTCAACAAGGTTTAGATTTTGTACAAGGTGCTCAAATAGCTTTAGATAGTATTCCGTTACCAAACGGCAACATTCAATCATACATTTATGATTCAAAAGCTTATGTACAAAATGTAGGTTGGTTAATACAAAATCATAAATTAGATAGTATCGATGTTATTATTGGCGCAGTAAAAGATGCAGAATTTACTGACCTTGCTAACTTTGCAAAGGGTAAAAATATACCTTTTATTTCTGCAACCTATCCTAATGATGGAGGCATAACTGCAAACCCCTTTCTTGTAATCCTTAATTCAACACTAAAAACACATTGCGAAGCTATTTATAGCTACGTTTTGCAAAATCATGGCAACGATAAAATTTATCTATGCAGAAAAAAAGGTGCACAAGAAGATAAAATAGCAAACTATATAAAACAAATAAATGAAGTTGATGGAAAACCACTTTTAAATATACAAACATTAAATTTTGAAGATGACTTTACTACCCTTCAAAACAAGTTGGACAGTAATAAAAAATCCATCATAATCGCTGCTAGCTTAAATGAAGATTTTGGGCAGGCCATCTCAGAAGCAGCATATTCATTAAAAAAATCATACGCAATTCAACTTATAGGTATGCCCAATTGGGATGGATTTGCGGCATTGAAAAAAGCGAATTTAAAAGATTTTGCAATACTTTATACTACACCATACACCAACACCAAAACAGATGATTTTAGTAAACGTGTACAAAATATTTATAGCAAAAAATTTAAAGGTGTACCGTCAGATATGACCTATAAAGGGTACGAAACCGCTTATCTATTTAGTCGTTTAATCTCAAGGTATCCTAACGATTTTATGAGCCATCTAAACGAATATGCTTACAAAGTATTTAATGATTATAATTTTCAACCAATATACCTTTCAAAAAAGTCATCTATACCTGATTATTTTGAAAACAAACATTTGTATTTCATGAAAATTATAAATGGTAAAATATTAAAAGCTTGGTAACTTTTATTTGCTTTGAAGCAATAACAGCATTACAGTATCAACAATCTTAAGCCTGCTATTCGCTATTACGCTTCGCCACAAAGCCCCCACACAAAGGCTTCAGCTGCAGGGTACCCGCTACTATCAGGGCTAGATCAGCATGGTACGGTTTTTCAACTTTTTAAATATACTTTTCATAATAGTAACGAGTTACTATCATGAAAAGCCCGTGTTATTATATATAGCACAACAACATTTATAGTTAATTACAGTCGTTATTACAGAATAAATAAAAGCGTTAAGTTGAAAAAAGTTGTGATAGCTCTATAAAGCTGTTACTCAGAATTAAATAAGCTGGTATTTTATTAGAATAAATGATAAAGTGTCATTTTCCTTATAAATTTTAATCCTCTTCGAAAAGCAACATACCAATACTTAAAAATAGATAATCAACTATTTCAAGTGGATGCATAAGAAACATTTGCACAGAAGAAGGCTTATCCGCCGCGGCGGATCGGTATGGTCTGCATAATAAAATGTTTATGATTTCAGGGGGGGTAGAGTGATTGGAGTTAGATGGATGATCAACTATTTCAAGTAGATACATAAAAAAGCCTCTCATTACTGAAAGGCTTTTCTTAAATAAATATGGCTGCTACCTACTCTCCCACATTATTTTGCAGTAACACCATAACATGAGGGGCTTATCCGCCGGGGCGGATCGGTATGGGCTACATAATAAAATGTGTATGATTTCAGGGGGAGGTAGAGTGGATTGGAGTTAGATGGATGATCAACTATTTCAAGTAGGTACATAAAAAAAGCCTCTCATTACTGAAAGGCTTTTATTAAATAAATATGGCGGCTACCTACTCTCCCACATTGTTGTGCAGTACCACCATAACATGAGGGGCTTATCCGCCGCGGCGGATCGGTATGG
>NZ_JBHSCZ010000002.1:0-1077282 GCF_042651465.1 Ferruginibacter yonginensis | reverse complement strand
AAGATCTTTATTTTTAGCCTCTCAGCTACCCTCTTTTTCAATCGGGTTGCAAAAGTAAAAACTTTATTTTATTTAACCAAAAATTTCTTATTTATTTTTTTAAACTTCTCTAAGCTTAAAACCCTTTCTTGAACCGGGTTGCAAAAGTAATCCCTCTATTCCTAATCACCAAATTTATTTTATTCTTTTTTAAAACTAATCGGCTCATTATCACTCCCTTACAACACCTTAAGATCTAATCCCTTTTTCTCAATCGGGTTGCAAATATACAACCTCTATCCTTACCAACAAACTTATTTTTTTAACTTCTACAACCTCTCCCCCAAAACACAAGCCCATCCTCAATCTTACAACTAAAAAAAATTTATACAAAAGAAGGTTTATAGGAAAATAATATGCTTTTATGAGCAGATGATAATAAATAAGTATTGGTAATGAGAACCAAGGAAATAAATGCAATACCATATAATGCAAAAAGGTTGATTGTATTAATAAACAAATACAATCAACCTTTTAAGGTGATATAAACAAAATCTATTTTATAGAGTATTTATCACTGTATTTTTTATTTAACTGTTTGTGCTTATCATCTAAATTAATATCTCTACCATTAATATATGCTTTGGTAATTACACTGGTACGCATATCTAATACATCGCCAGTGCTAATAATAATATTGGCATCTTTACCCACTTCTATACTACCAGATTTATTTGCTACACCTAATATTTTTGCTGCATTTAATGTAATGGCTGCTAATGCTTCTTCTTTAGTTAAACCGTAAGCGGCAGCTGTTCCAGCATTAAACATGAGGTTACGGCCTGTACTTTCAGCATGCTCATCAGTTATGGCAAATAAAACACCTGCTTTTTGTAGTATAGCTGGGGTTTTAAATGGTTGGTCAATATCATCATCTACTGAAGTGGGCAATGAGTGCATTTCTTCCAATATAACGGAGATATTATTTTGTTTTAATAGTGGTGCAATTTGCCAGCTTTCACTAGCGCCTACCAACGTTACATCAAACCCAAATTCCTTTACAAAATCAATAGCGGTTAGCATTTCTTTTACCACGTTGCAGTGTATGAATAGTTTCTGCGATTTATCAAACAACCCTTTAACTGCTTCAAACTTTAAATTGGTAACACCATTATTATTGCTAGCATTATAAGCTTTTGCTAAACGAAAAAACTGTTTCACATTTTCTATTCTATCTCGAGCAGCTTTTATAGGGTCAAAATTAGGATCAACGTTGTTACGGCCTGGTCTTGATAATAATGATGGCATGTAAAAATGTTGGGCGTTATCTTTTAAGTAAACAGCGTCTTCCCAATTCCAAGCATCAAATTGTACTACTGATGAAGTACCAGCTATTAATGAACCACGAGGCGTAACATTCGCAAACAAAATACCATTGCTTCGTAACGTATTAATAATTTTTGATTCGGTATTGTAGGCTACAATACTTTTGATGTTGGGGTTTAATTCACCTAATTCATTATAGTCGTTACTTGCTTTTACTTGATTGGCAATTTCACGTAAACCAATATTGGTATTTGATAAAATAAATCCAGGATATACTTGCATACCTGTTGCATCAAAAATGGTTGCACCAGTAGTATTTAAATTGATATCATTTCCAATTTTTTCAATTTTGCCATTGTTGACTTGGATGCTGGTATTCGCTAAAACAGTTCCTGTACCGGTGTGTATAGTACCGTTTTTAATAATGGTAATTCCTTTATTAGCAGGTGCAGGAGAAATATTATCCTGCGCTATAGCATTACTTGCAATGCTAGTGAGTAATATAAATAGTATTTTTTTCATTTCTAAATGAGTTTAATTGTTGCAGTTGAAATTTAGTTTTGATCATCATCTTCAATGTCTAACAAGCCATGTCCATGGTCATATGTTTCGCATTCGTTCACTCTACGAACTGAGCCACGTGCAGGTGTTGTTGCACCGCCGTCTTTTTTCTCATCGAGCAACTTTTGAATTAATCTATTTCTTTCTGCAGCAATATTTTTACGCATTGCAGCATCCATTGCCAAATCGTAATACAAAATACCGTCAACATAGGTTTTCTCAGCTTTTGCATAAATGCTCAACGGATTATCTGACCATAAAACGATATCAGCATCTTTACCCTTTTTAATACTACCCACTTGTTTATCAATGTGCAACATTTTAGCCGGGTTGATGGTTACCATATTCAATGCATCTTCTTCTGAAATACCACTGTATTTTACAATTTTTGCAGCTTCTTGGTTGAGTCTTCTAGCCATTTCAGGGTCATCGCTGTTGATGGCAACGTTTAAGCCCATTTTGCTCATTATACCTGCGTTATATGGTATTGCGTCTTGTACTTCTACTTTATAAGCCCACCAATCGCTAAAAGTTGATACGTTAACGCCATGGGTTTTCATTTTATCAGCCACTTTGTAACCTTCTAAAATGTGAGTGAATGTATTAATATTGAAACCAAACTTTTCAGCAAAACGCATGGTTTCTACTATTTCACTTTGTATGTAACTATGGCAAGTGATGAAGCGTTTACGTTCCATAATTTCCACCAATGCATCTAACTCCAAATCACGTCTTACCAATTTACCATTAGGGCCTCTTAATGCTGTGGCGTAATCTTTTGCTCTGGTAAATGCATCAATTTGTACTTGTTCAACCCCCATACGACTATCAGGAAAGCGGTTGTTACTTTGAGCTGGTGTACGCTTCACATTTTCACCCAAGGCGAATTTGATGAAGGGGTCAGCACCTGCAAACTTTAACGCAGTATCATTAGCACCCCAACGGTGTTTAATTAATTGTGTTTGTCCGCCAATGGTATTGGCACTGCCGTGTAAAATATGGGAAGTTGTAACACCCCCACCTAGTTGGCGATAAATATCAACATCATCAGGATCAAGGTTATCAGCAATACGTACTTCAGATGTAACGGATTGGCCACCTTCGTTGATAGATGCTGCGGCAATATGTGAGTGTTCATCAATGATACCGGCGGTTACATGCTTGCCCGTACCATCAACAATTGTAGCGTTTTTGTTTTCAAGATTTTTGCCTACAGCTGCTATTTTACCATTTTCAATTAATACATCGGTATTTAATAAAATACCTTCTTTTTCGCTTGTCCAGACCGTAGCATTTTTAATGAGTACTGTAGTGGCTTTAGGCATTTCTGTATAGCCATAAGCCATGTTAGGATAAGTAAGTGTTCCTATTGATACTGGTTTTTCTCTTCTTGCACTATCTATTTTTGTAACAAGGTCGCTCACAAAATCGGCTGACCAAACAATAGATGCGCCAGTACTATCTGTACCAGTTCCGTTCCACTGTTTGCCATTATTACTACCACTTAAACGATAGCCTTTTTTTGCTTTTTTTGTTTCGTTAAAATTGATTTTAACTGATTTGCCATCATTGCTATATTTGGTAGCGATGGTATCGTTTAAAATTAAATCAGCGCTTGTATTGTCTTTTACATCTATTACAAAATTTTTATTACCATTGCTGTTATAGATAGTAAGATTGTATTTACCTCTTGCTTCAGTACCAGCATCATCTTTCACTACATATTTTTCACCTTGTACCCAGTTTTGTAAAATGGTTGTTTTGTCAGCGAAAATGGGGCCATTGGTAATTATAAAATTTGCCAACTTACCAACTTCAATACTACCTGTTTCATTATACATATTTAATAACTGAGCCGGCACTTTTGTTAAGGCATCTAAAGCTGTTTTTTCTGAAAGTCCGTACTGTATTGCTTTACGTAAGTTTGGTAAAAATTGTTTAGGATCACGTAAATCAGCCGCTGTTAAACAAAAATTAATACCAGCTTTTTCAAAAGCAGCTGGGTTTGTAGGTGCCATTTCCCATTGTTTTAAATCGGCTAACGATACAAAACGAGTATCATTAGGATCTTCCACATCAATAGCAGCAGGAAAGTTTAAAGGTAAAATATAAGAAGCTTTTGTTCCTTTAACTTCGGCAATGCGTTGGTATTCGTTTTGGCCTGCCTTAATAATAAATTGATAACCAAATTCATCTCCAATTCTATCAGCCCTCAAATCATTCCACTTATCATTTGCTTCAAAAATTAACGGAAGGTTTAAATTATTATTCCATGCTTGTAAGCTTAGGTTGGTACCTTCGGTTGCTGGTTTATTTTTATACCATTGTGCATCTAAAAATGTTTGTCGTAACAAAGCAATTGAACCCATTAAACTACCCGGATAGCTTTGTGTAGAAGTTCCTTTATTGAAAGAAAAAAAAGATGCTGCTTTTTCTTTTAGCATGGCTAAATTTTCTTTTCGTTCAGATAAATCTACCACTGCACCAGTACCCCTAGCTATACCATCTTTTTGGTGAGTGAGTACAACACCAAAACCAATTTCTCTCAATGATTTTGCTTTGGCTTCATCAGTATTAAATAAATTAGCTCCATTTACTTCAGATTTTATTGCTTGGTTGCTACCAAAAGCTCCTTTTGTATTGGTACTTAATTGTGCCTGTGCAAAAAAGTTAAAAGCACCTGCAGTACGTGTTGGTGTTGCAATACCATAATCAGCAAATAAATCAATAAACGAAGGATAGATGAATTTGCCTGTTCCATCAACCACCACAGCATCAGCAGGAATAGCAGCTTTGTTGGCAACCGCTACAATTTTTCCGTTTTTGATGATTAAAGTAGCGTTGGTAATAGTGGTTTGTGCATCTTTTACAATGGTAACATTGGTAAAAGCATAACTGCCACTTCTAATATCTGCTACGCCATTAACGGATGCTGTTTCTTGAGCAACACTTGCAAGGCCACACAAAACGAGTACCAATAGCGGAACTGTTTTTCGCAATAATTTCATGTTTTATGTAAATTTTGATTAAAAAAGAACGGTAATTTAACAAAAGAATAGCAATCTTTTCCAGTTTTTATATGAGTGGATTTCAATTAAGTATTAGTGATGTTAAAACATTTAATGCTTCAACAAACTCAATGCCTTTCACTATTTTTGTAGTATGAACATAGCATCATACATTGACCACACCATATTAAAACCTACCACCACCGTTGCTGAGGTTGGCAAACTTTGCAGCGATGCAATGCAGTATGAGTTTGCAGCCGTTTGCGTACCACCATTATTTGTAAAACAAGCAAAGGCAATTTTACAAAATACGAATGTTAAGGTAGCCACTGTTATAGGTTTTCCTTTTGGTTACAGTGCTATTGAAGCAAAATTGGCGGAAGTTTTGCTAGCCATTGTTGATGGTGCTGATGAACTCGATATGGTCATTAATATTGCCGCATTAAAAAACAATGATTGGCAATACTTAGCTAGCGAATTAAATACCATTTTGCCTGTAATTAAGAGTAAACAAAAAGTAATAAAAATAATTATTGAAAGTGGTATTTTAACCAACGAAGAAATAATACAGTGCTGCGATTTATATGGTATTGCAGGGGTAGATTTTTTAAAAACATCAACGGGTTATGCAGAAAAAGGCGCAAGTATAGAAGCAGTAACTTTAATGCGAACGCATTTGGCTGATACCATTAAAATAAAAGCAAGTGGCGGTATTAAAACTTATGCATTTGCTAAAGCATTATTTAACGCAGGGGCAGATAGGTTAGGTTGTAGTAGTTCCATCCAAATTGTTGAAGAAAGTAATAAATAAATAATGAAAAAGATTTTTCAAATAGTGTGTGTTATGTTGCTTTTGCAGGTGAGTGTAAAAGCACAAAAAAATATTGATACTATACCAAATGGTACTTCTGTAGTGTATAAAGATGCTCGAATTGATATACTAGGAAAAAAAATGGCCGAGTACAATGAAAACCTTGGGTTAAATGCCAATGGCTTAAAGGCTGCAAAAGGCTATAGGTTGATGGTAATAAGTACCAACGATAGGGCTTTGGCTATGAAATTGCGTTCACAGCTATATCAAATTTTTCCAGATCAAAAGCAATACATGAGTTACCAAATGCCTAACATTAAAATTAAGTTTGGTAATTTTTTAGAAAAAGATGATGCTGAAAAAATGCGTAAACAAATAATGGCACTTAAGTTAGTAAGTAACAATATTTACGTTGTACCAGAAGTGGTAGAGGTGAAGCCAGAAAAGAAAGATAGCGATAGTAATAAATAAAGTATCTACACAAAAACTAACTGCCTTGCTACAACAAATAAAAGCCTTAGCTGCACAGTATAAACAAGATTTTATTGGTATACGCCAACATTTACATGCCAACCCAGAGTTGAGCTATGAAGAGTTTGAAACATCTGCTTTTATACAAACTACATTAACTAATTGGGGAATACCTTTTAAAGTATTGGCCAACACAGGCGTAGTGGGTATAATTGAAGGCAATAACCCAATAAGTAAGGTTATTGCCTTAAGGGCAGATATGGATGCATTGCCTATTACCGAACAAAATGATGTGCCGTACAAATCAACCAAGCCTGGCGTAATGCATGCTTGTGGGCATGATGTACACACCACTTGTTTGTTAGGCGCTGCAAAAATTTTGAATGAAACAAAACAACATTGGAGTGGCACTGTAAAATTGATTTTTCAATTGGGTGAAGAAAAAAACCCTGGTGGTGCTAGCTTAATGATCAAAGAAGGCGTATTGGACAACCCAGCTCCTTCAAAAATATTTGCTTTACATGTACACCCCGGTATGGAAGTTGGTACTTTTAGTTTTAGAGGTGGTATGGTTATGGCTAGTGCCGATGAAATTTATATTACCATTAAAGCCAAAGGAGGCCATGCTGCTGCACCACAATTTACGGCAGACCCTATTTTAATTGCATCACAATTAGTGGTATCGTTGCAACAAATAGTAAGCAGACAAAATGATCCATTTAACCCAACGGTATTATCTATCACTGCATTTAATGCAGGTAATACAACCAACGTAATTCCTAGTGAAGTAAAGCTTATGGGAACTTTTAGAGCTATGAACGAAGACTGGCGTTTTAAAGCCCACGATTTAATTAAGCAACAAGCCAAAGCATTGGTAGAATCTATGGGCGCTACTATTGACATTACGATTGATGTTGGTTACCCTTTTGTAAAAAATGATGTTAACTTAAGTGCTGCGGCTAAAGTGCTTGCTATTGATTTTGCTGGGGCCGACAATGTTAGCGAAACTGAGTTACGTATGGGTGCTGAAGATTTTGCTTATTACTCACAATTAATACCTGCTTGCTTTTTTAGATTGGGTGCAGGTAACAAAGCAAAAGGCATTACCAACAGCGTACATACACCCGTTTTTGATGTTGATGAAAATTGTATTGAACAAGGTATGGGCATGCTTGCATGGTTGGCTGTTAATAATTAATAAAAAGAAGATAATTTTTAAAGAAAAAGCAGTTGCGTTATTACATAACTGCATTTTTGTTGCTTCAAAATGTTGAATAAATGCACATTAGTTGCGCCTAGCCCCGGTTGCAATGAAAATGGGCAAGGCACGCAGCCCATTGTAATGTAAAACGGGTAACCACTGCTCAATAATGTTGATATGTTGCTGCTCCACAACATAAAAAATCAATAACTTACGTATACATTTTAACCATCTTAAATTCGCAATATGAATATAAGTTTTCATGGTGCTGCACGTACCGTAACAGGCTCAAAACATTTGATAACATTAGATAATGGCAAAAAATTGTTGTTAGACTGTGGTATGTTTCAAGGTATGGGTAAACAAACTATTGAGCTCAATAATAATTTCGGTTTTGATGCTAGTACGATAGATTATATGATACTATCGCATGCACATATTGATCATTGTGGCTTATTACCCAAGCTTGTTAAAGATGGTTATAAAGGCGTTGTATTTGCTACACCTGCAACAAAAGATTTAGCTAGTGTTTTGTTAGAAGATAGTGCCGGCATTCAAGAAAACGATGTAAAATTTGAAAATAAAAAAAGAGCCTTACAAGGTTTACCTTATGTAAAACCGTTGTATACTACTGATGATGCATTGTTGGCCATCACTCGTTTTAAAACGGTCGATTATAATACCTGGTTTGCCATAGATGATAGTATTTCATTTTGTTTTACCGATGCTGGGCACATCATAGGTAGTGCTGCTGTACATGTACGCATTGCCGAACATGGTAAAACTACACAAATAACTTTTAGTGGTGATGTAGGTAGGTATAGAGATATTATATTACGTTCGCCAGCAACTTTTGAACAAGCTGATTATATTATCATTGAATCAACCTATGGTAACAGCTTACATGAAGCATTTACATTTACTACTGATGAAATATTACATTGGATAGAAAAAACTTGTATTGAAAAGAAAGGCAAGCTCATTTTACCAGCATTTAGCGTTGGTCGTACACAAGAAATTTTGTACGCACTTAATCAATTAAGTTTAGAAAATAGGTTGCCAAAAGTTGATTACTTTGTTGATAGCCCTTTAAGCATGAAGGCTACAGCTATAGTAAAAAATTATCCGCAATACTTTAATGATACCATTCAAAAAGTTTTGGCGCATGATGATGATCCTTTTGGGTTTGATGGTTTACAATTTATACAATCTATTGATGATTCAAAACGCTTGAACTATACTAAAACGCCTTGTGTTATAATATCAGCAAGTGGTATGGCCGAAGCTGGTAGGGTAAAGCACCATATAAGTAACGGCATTGAAAATAGTAATAACAGTATTTTGTTAACTGGTTATTGCGAACCAAATTCACTTGGTGGTAAATTAAAACGCAACCCAAAAGAGGTGAGTATTTTTGGACAATGGCACCAAGTAAACGCTGAAATTGGACAAATTCGCAGCATGAGTGCCCATGGCGACTACAAAGATTTATTACAATTTTTAAGTTGCCAAGATGTTGCTAAAGTAAAAAAAGTATTTTTAGTACATGGTGAGTATGAGATGCAACAAGCATTTAGTGAAAAACTTCACCAAAAAGGGTTTACTTCTGTAGTAATACCCGAACCTCACCAAACAGAAAATTTATAAATAGGGTGTAATAGCTGCTTTGGTTAATACATTATTTACCGTTCTAAAAATACCTAATGGGTTTTCATTTTGAAGCTCCTTTGGCAACAAAGCATTGGGCCAGTTTTGGTAGGTTTGTGGTCTAGCAAAGCGTTTCATACCATCTGCACCTACTGATGTAAACCTACTATCAGTACTTGATGGGAACGGCCCTCCATGCTGCATCGCTAAACAAACCGTAACGCCGGTTGGTACATTGTTAAAAATAATTCTACCAGCTAAGTTTTTAATTTGTTGCATAAGAGTTGGGTGTTGTTCAAATCCTGCGTCAGTGGTAAAAATAGTGGCTGTTAATTGTCCTTTTAAATGTTGTGCAACAGCTTGCATTTCATCAATATTTTTGCAACACACCATTAATGAGAATGGACCAAATACTTCATCTTGTAAAGCTATATTAGCTAAAAATGCTTGAGCGGTTGTTTTAGCAATAGTTACAGCAGCTTCGGTTTCATTACTATTGTCAATTAAAGTAGTAACAGTTTGTTCTTGCAACATTTGTTGCTTCTTATCTTTAAAATTTAGGCCAATGCCCTTGTTCAACATGGTTTGCGGCGTTACTTTTTTACATTCAGTAACGAGCAGTGTTTCAAAATTATTATACGCTTCATCATTTACACAAACAATAATACCAGGGTTAGTGCAGAATTGACCTACATCTAACGTTATTGAAGCTGCAAGCTTTTGGGCTATATGTGCACCATCAATAGCTAATTTTTCAGGTAAAATAAAAACTGGGTTTACACTACTCATTTCAGCAAAAACAGGAATAGGTATTTCACGTTGGTTGCCCCAATCAAAAATTTGTTTACCGCCTTTATACGAGCCAGTAAATCCTACTGCTTTTGTAAGAGGGTGTTTAACAAGGGCCTCACCCGTTTCAACACTTATATCTTCAATATGTATAAAAATATCTTCTGGCAAATTACATATTTTTATAGCCTCACGTACGGCAGCGGCCACTAATTTGCCGGTTTCAACATGGCCTGGGTGTGCTTTTACAACCACAGAACACCCAGCTGCCAAACCCGAAGCAGTATCACCACCTGCTGTTGAATAGGCAAAAGGAAAGTTAGCTGCACCAAACACTAGTACTGGACCTAAGGGTACCATCATTTTACGTAAATCTGGTATAAGATGTTGTTGGTCGCTGGTATTATGGGTATCAATTCTTATATCCATCCATTCGCCAGTAGCACAATAATCGCCATAATTTTGCAATTGAAAAATGGTGCGTTTAATTTCTGTAAGTAATCTTTTATGCGATAAATGGGTTTCAGTTGCGGCAACTTCAATTAATGTTGATGAAATTTGTTGAATAGAATCGCCTATTTGGTGTAATAAAGTAGCTCTTTGTTGTAAGGTGCTGTGTTGGTAAATTTCAAAAGCCTTTTGCGAAGCTTCCATATAATGATGAACCGATTGGTAATTGTTGGGCATATTGTATATTTGATGCTGTAAAGTAAGGTTGAAGAAAGATTTTAAAAAATTTTTACAATAAAAATCTTCTTTTTTTTAAGAAGTTGTCAAAAATATTTGGTTGACAAAAAATCACTCCTTATCTTTGCCGTCCGAAAACGGAATGCCGCGTTGGTCAAGGGGTTAAGACGCTTCCCTTTCACGGAAGAGTCACGGGTTCGATTCCCGTACGTGGTACAAAAAAACCTTGCTATTTAGCAAGGTTTTTTTATTTTCAGTTAATTATAAACCCCTTTTTATATTATTGATTTTTCAAATTAACACTTTCCTCTATTGCAACAACATATCAAGTAAATCATATTGAGAATGAAAATTAGCAATCAATATGGAGAAACAAATATAGTTTTCGGTTAAAAGAAATAGCTACATATATGCTAAGGCTTTTAAATGCTTCTTATTGATATAGAATTGGTACAATTTTAAACTATATATTTTATGAGTTAGTTACATAAAAACATAACATTAATAACGCATTAATAACGACCTAAGCAAGTAATCTATAGCCTTAAAGTGGCTCTTATTGGTTTTACAAACGAATAGGTTAATTTACTATTTCCTTGATATGATAAAAAAGTATAGTTTTCGTAAACCTATTATCTCTGATACTATTTAATGGCTATTTAAGCTGATTTTTATTATCTTGAATTCTATTGCTGATAGATAGATTTAAAAGAATTAAATTATAAAATTTTTGAACTAGGTTAGATACAATAAAAAGGCTGCTCAAATGAGCAGCCTTTTTATTGTATCTAAGAAAGAAATATTAATTAGAAAACAATTACGCTTCCTGTTTTAATACGCTCACCTCTATTGTTCGTTAATTCAACTCTGTAAATACCAGCGTTGTGTACACCAAGGTTTACCCTCATTTGAGTGTATGGACCTACAATTGTATAACGTTGTGTGAATACTCTTGAACCTTTGCTATCATAAACATTTAACTGAGTTGCCTCATTAATTGTAGCAGATGCATTAGCATTATAGTATCTAACCTGGAATGAACCATTATTAGGACTAGGGTAAATATATAATGTGTTTGATGCACTAGCTGATAATAAAATATCAACAGGTGTACTAGAAACTGCGTTACATAAGTTTGCATCATTTACTCTAACAGTGTAAGTACCTAAACCATTTACATCAGCCACATAGGTGTTAGCAGTTGCACCTGGTATTGCAACACCATTGCGGAACCATTGGTAAGCAATTGGAGCTGTTGCTGAAGAAACAGCTGCTGTTAAAGTAGCCGTAGTACCTGGTTGAATTGTATTTGTTGGAGCAATGCTAATTACCACTACAGGAGCAGTATTAACAACACTTAACGTAGAAGCATTAGATGCTACCGCAGTACAGCCACCAGAAGTTACTAAAACTCTATATTGGTTGTTAACAAAAGAAAGCGGAATGTTATTAATTGTTAACGCTGAAGTTGTTACGTTAGCATAGTTAGCACCATTAGCTAAGTTAGTAAAGCTAACACCTCCATTAGTACTTACTTGCCATTGATAAGTTAAAGCATTACCAGCGCCTAAAGCTGCAATAGTTACTGAACCAAATTGGCAACCAACAAATGATGTTGGTGGTTGTGTTGCTATAGTTGCAGGGTTATTTACGCTTAATGTACTTGCTGTGCTTGTTAAGTTACCACCACAAGCACCAGTTACTAACACTCTAAATGAATTTCCAGTAGAAGTGATTGGAGCACCAGTAATAGTTAAGGTAGCAGTAGTTGCACCAGAGTAAATACCACCATTGGTAACGTTAGTCCAAACTGGAGTACCAGGAGCTGGAACTGTATTTATTTGCCATTGGTAAGTAGTACCATTAATTGTATTTACACCTACAGAAATTGTTGCGTTATTGCCTACACAAACATTAGTAGTTGCAGCAGGTTGCGTTGTAATAGCAACTGGAGGTGTAATCGTTATTGTTGCAGTACCAGATAAACCACTACCTACACAACCATTAGCGCCAGTAACAGATACTAAACTGTATGTAGTTGTTACATTAGGCGTAACATTAATTGTACCACCACTTGGATAGTTATTGTAAGTGATGTTGTTAGTACCGTCAGAATAAACAAGATTATAAGGACCAACACCACCTGTAACTGTTACAATTAAATTACTTACAGTATTAATACAAGTAGCAGCAGCAGGTGTTGAGTATTGTACTCTATCTAAACCAATAAAGTTTGAGTTAGCTCCAGCCGGACCACCATTAGGAACGAAATACCTGAATGCTAAACGGCCTGAAACTGTACCCGTTATACCAGAAACAGTGGCCGTGTATTGCGTCCAATTTTCAGGATAACCAGTTGAGGTTAAACTAGGATTCACAGTTAATATTAAAGTTGTAAAATCACCTACAGAAGTAGTCGTACTGCCCACATTGGTACTTGCGCCATTAGTGCTCAATCTTACCTCTAACCTATCTGGGAAAATACCACCACCAGTTGCAGCTCTTGTATAGAATGAAATATTATCTCCGTTTTTAATATTAATTGTTGGTGTAAATAACCAAGTACTAATATCAGCAACACCAGCACCATTATTAAAGTTTGCACCAACAGCTGCTGTAGGAGCTCCATCAAATGCTGGGAAAACAGCATTAGTACTTAAGAACCATGAGGTTGTACCTACTGGGTTACTATTATTTGTGATTAACCAACCTGCAGGTGCAGCATCAAAACCTTCGTTAATTTGGAATGTAGCTGCAGAAGCTGAGGTTAATACCGCAGCTGTAGGGGCACTATTTACCAAAGCTGTTGCAGTATTAGTACAACCTGTTGCGGTATTGGTACCTGTTACGGTATAAGTAGTAGTTGTTGTTGGGTTAGCTGTTACAGTTGCACCAGTTGTAGCATTTAAACCTGCAGCTGGTGTCCAAGTATATGTATTTGCACCACTTGCTGTTAATACGTTTGAAGGTGAACCACAAGAAGTTGTAGGAGAAACCGCAACTACTGGTAATGGGTTAACATTTACTGTTACATTATTAGCACCAGCACAAACACCACCAGAAAAAGTTGCAGTATATACAGAAGTTGCAGTAGGCTTTACAAACACTTGAGAAGCATTGCTACCAGCTACATAAGGTGTAGTGGCCGCTGCGTTCGTAAATATGGTACCTGCAGGACCTGTCCAGTTAATAGTAATTGCAGGAGCAAAAGTAATACTCCAACTAGTGATTTGACCAAAGTCACCAGCAAATTGATCAACACCATATAAACTCCATGTACCATTAAAGTTACCTGTAAAAGCAGACAGAACAGGGTTTACGTTATTTACAGTTCCAGGACCAGGGGCAGGAAAATTATCTCCACCTGCAGTGTTAGTACAACCGTATGTTCCACTTGGGATAGGATTTACCGATGGAATTGTTGGGAATCCATCTCTAAAAACCAAGTTAGCGTTTATAAAATCATTTGCACCTGCTGCATCCGACATTAAAATTACAGTAGTACCATTTGGGGCTACTAAAACTAAATCAAGATCAGAAGCGAATGTGTGTGAAACACCATTCAATTGTACTGAAGCAACTTGTAAACCTGTTGTAGGTATACCAGTTACAGAAATAGAAGATGGATAAGGGTTAAAGTTACCAGATGAAGGAATAGTGGTAACATTATTGTTGGAAAACGTTAAAGGAACCCCAGCAGGGTTAGCAGTTAATTGTTGTACAGCGCCAGCACAAATTGTAGGCGACACAGGTGTAATACACTGTGCTTGCACAAAATTCGCAAAAGCTGTAACAAAAACTGCAAGAAGAAGTATAATTCTTTTCATTTTGTTGTTTTTATGTGATTGATAGATATTACTTGTTTGAACGCTTTTTGTTTTCAGCATTAATTAATGCTAATTTCTTAGCTTCTGCTGCTTCTTGTTTTTGTTTTTCTTCTTTTTCTTTTACAGCTTTTAAATATTGCTGTTTAGAAATGGTTTCTGTTTTCTTTTGAGTTTCGCCCAATTTTTGAACTTGCCCAAATGAAATTAAACCGCATAAAACCAACAGGTTTAAGATGATTATTTTTTTCATTTTTATAAATTTTGAGTAAATGTATTTAAAATTAAAGATAAATATTAAGTTTTTGATAACTTTTTTGTGTAAAAAAAGTATTAAAAGTAAAAATTTCTACCAACTACCACTTGCGCCACCGCCACCACCGCTGCCGCCACCAAAGCCACCAAATCCACCACCGCCTCCGCCGCCTCGGCCACCGCTATTTAACAGCGCATTCCAAAATAGTACATCAGCAACACCGCTGTTTCTTATAACTGAACCACCACTGTTACCTCTTCCACCAGAAAGAATGGATATAATGATAATGATGATAAAAATGATAAAGAAAATATTGGAGCCGCCTTTACCTTTTTTTACCCTTGCAACTTTGTATTCGCCTTTAACAGCTTTTACAATAGCATCGGTACCGGCATCAACACCTCGGTAATAATCGTTTCCTTTAAAATTTGGAACGATAATGTTATTAATAATATCTGATGCAACTGCATCGGTTAAAGCACCTTCTAAACCATACCCTACTGTAATATCAAGCTTACGATCGTTTTTTGCAATTAATAAAATAACACCATTGTTATTTTGTTTTGAACCTACGCCCCATTTACGCATTAGTTCAACATTATAATCTGCAATGGTAGCGCCGTTTAATGTAGGTATTATTACCACAGCAATTTGTGTGGACGTACTATCATCTACCCTTACCAGTTTGGCTTCTAAACTTTGAATTTGCTCTGTTGTTAGGGTATTAGTGAAGTCGTTTACTAATTTTGGAGGGTTGGGCCTATCTGGCAAAGTTTGCGCTATTGCAAACACTGCAGTTAATATAAAAGTCCAAAATAGTATTATGTATTTAATATGCTTCATTATAAAATGTAAGGTGGTTATTCACCGAAGATGATATCATCCGGCAATTCATTGATATCCGTTTGCTTATTGTATGGAAATGTAGATTTTAATGTTTGTCCTACTTGATGAATGCAGTTTACAATACCTTCCACCAGTTCATCTTGTTTAAATTGTTGCAACATATTTGCTACAGCATTGTTCCAATAGGCAGCGCCTGTTCTATTGTAAATACCTTCATCACCAAAAAGCGCCACATTTTTATCTTTTACAGCTAGGTAAAGTAATACCGCATTTCTGTCTGCCGTTTTATGCATATCAAAATGAGCAAACACTTCTTTAGCTCTATCTACTGCATCTACATAAGCATTGCGACTTTCAACATAAATGCGAATTTCGCCACTGGTTTGTTGTTCGGCTAATTTTATAGCTTGTACAATTTTCAGTTTTTCAGCTTCAGTAAAAAAAACTGGTTTCTTCTTTATTGAAAAAATACCCATTAGAATTTTATTTCGGTGGCTTTATCTGTACCAGCATCTGCTGTAAAACCATCGTAAGTTTTAAAGCCTGTAAAAGATGCCACAATTTTTGACGGAAAATTTCTTACACTACTATTATAGTTTTGAACGGCTTCATTAAAATCTTTTCTAGCGACTTTTATACGAAGTTCTGTTCGCTCTAGTTGTGTTTGTAAGGTTGAAAAAGCTTGTGCCCCCTGCAATTCAGGGTATTTTTCAACAGCAATTAACAATCTATTAGTTGTTGCTGCTAATTCGTTTTGAGCAGTACTTTGTTGTTGAAAACTAGCACTATCTATTCCACTTACATTTATAGCCGTTGCTTTAGCCCTAGCATTTACAATGGCTTGTATGGTGTTGGCTTCAAATTCAGCTGCTCCTTTTACGGTGTTCACTAAATTAGGCACTAAATCAAGTCTGCGCTGGTAAGCATTTTGAACTTCGTTCCATTGTGCTTTTACCCTTTCTTGTTTTTTAATAAACCCATTATAGGTAACAATGAAGTACAATACCAACACTGCAAATATTGCACCTATAATGAGTATTAATTTTTTATTGTTCATGTTATTACTTAAACATTAAAATTTTACTTCTGGCGCTTTTTCTGCACCAGCATCAGCTTTAAAACCTTCTTTAGCTTTAAAACCAAACATACCTCCTAAAATATTCATTGGGAAAGAGCGTACTTTACCGTTGTAATTTTCAACAGCTTCGTTGAAAATTTTACGGGTGTTTTTGATATTGTTTTCAATACCTTCTAACTGACCTTGCAATTTGGTAAAATTTTCAGTGGCTTTTAATGTAGGGTAAGCTTCAACTGTAGCTAATAAGCGGCTTAATGAACCACTCAACTGCCCTTGAGCAGCCTGAAACTCTGCAATTTTTTCTGGTGTTAAATTATCTGCATTAATATTTACACTGGTAGCTTTAGCCCTAGCTTCTACTACTGCTGTTAATGTATTTTGTTCAAAATTGGCGGCACCTTTAACGGTGTTTACTAAATTACCTACTAAGTCTGATCTGTTTTGATATTCAGCCTGTACGTTGTTCCAAGCTTTTTTTACACTTTCATCTTGCTTTACTAAACCGTTGTATCCGTTACAACCCATAAAAAAAATGATGGCAATAATACCAAGTGTAACTAATAATCCTGTACGTTTCATGTTGTTTTATTTTAATTTTAGAAGTTAAATGTAATCAATTTTATATGTATTGATTATTCGTTTTTATATCATCAATTTTATTTCCATTTTTAATTTTGGTACTAATATGACAAACTGCTATTTATTTGACTTACAAATAACTCAATTTGGTCGTATGAAAAACATCAAAAGTTGCCAAAATGGCTTTTGGGTTTACGAAAATGAAAAATTAATGTGTAATATGGCGCATTTAAATTTGAAAGAGGGTATTCATTTAAAATATTTCTCCATTGCATCGTAACAAATTGTAGTTTTGCAACGCAAAATTTAATCATTACAAAATTTCTAATTATGAGTTCAGTAAAAGTTGCCATCAACGGTTTTGGAAGAATTGGTCGTTTAGTATTTCGCCAAATTCACAATTTAGATGGTATTGAAGTAGTAGCCATCAATGATTTAACCAGCCCTGCAACATTGGCTCACTTATTAAAATATGATAGTGCACAAGGTCGTTTCAACGAAACAGTAACCGCAACTGATAATGCAATAGTAGTAAATGGCCATGAAGTAAAGATATATGCCCAAAAAGACCCAGCACAAATTCCATGGGGTAGCCATGATGTTGATGTGGTAATTGAGAGCACCGGCTTTTTTACGGATAAAGATAAAGCTCAAGCACATATTACTGCAGGAGCAAAACGTGTAGTCATTTCTGCACCTGCAACAGGCGACTTAAAAACAGTGGTTTATAATGTAAACCATGCTATTTTAGATGGTTCTGAAACCATCATTAGTTGTGCAAGTTGCACCACTAACTGTTTAGCACCAATGGCTAAAACTTTAAATGATAACTTTGGTATTGAAACTGGTATCATGAGCACCATTCATGCATATACCAATGATCAAAATACTTTAGATGCGCCGCATGCAAAAAATGATTTAAGAAGAGGCCGTGCAGCAGCTGCTAATATTGTTCCAAATAGTACCGGTGCTGCGAAAGCCATTGGCTTAGTATTACCTGAGTTAAAAGGTAAGCTAGATGGTGGTGCACAACGTGTACCTGTAATTACTGGTTCAGTAACAGAGTTATACAGTATATTAAATAAAAAAGTAACTGCTGAAGAAGTAAATGCAGCAATGAAAGCAGCAAGCAACGAAAGCTTTGGTTATACTGAAGATGAAATTGTAAGCAGTGATGTTATTGGTATTACCTATGGTTCATTGTTTGATGCTACACAAACCAAAGTACAAACGGTGGGCGACAAACAATTAGTAAAAACCGTAAGTTGGTACGATAATGAAATGAGTTATGTATCACAATTGGTACGTACAGTTCATTTTTTTGCAGGTTTAATTAGCAAATAAATTACCACTATATTTTTTTAAAAGGCTTCCAATATTGGGAGCCTTTTTTTATTCAAAAAATTGAATTTGATGATAAAAGTTATACAACTCATAAAAATTTTAAAATTAGCAATCTGTTGTGAACATATAATTTAGGAGGCATTTAATTTCAATAAATCATTTTTAACCAAACTAATTATTATGACACAGAAACCATCAAACGCCTTTAAAGCTGCATCATGGATAGCACTAGGCATTGGCATTGTAGGATATTTTATTGGATTATGGAGAGCAGACATGCCACTCAACGAAAAAGGGTATTATTTTACAGTAGTAATGTTTGGTTTATTTTCAGCTGTTTCTGTACAAAAATGTGTACGTGACAAATTAGAAGGTATTGCTGTAACTGAAATTTATTATGGCTTAAGTTGGTTCAGCACTATACTATGTTTAGTATTACTTTCAATAGGTTTGTTTAATGCAACATTACTGCCAAGTGAAAAAGGGTTCTATGCTTTTGCCTATGTATTGGCTATATTTGGGGCTATTGCGGTTCAAAAAAACACCCGTGATACACAAAATATTAACCAAACTAAATAACGCTTATGGCTTTTACCATTGCAATTTCTCCCAACAGAACACCGCTTTTAAAAAACCGCTGGTTGCAATTTTTTATTATAGTATTCACTAGTGTGTGGGTGAGTACGCTTGTAGGTACTACAGATATGGCCAATTGGTTAATGGAAAATACTTTGGTGTTCATTTTTTTAATTTACTTAATAGCTAGTTTTAAAAAACACCAGTTTAGCGATGTAAGTTATTTACTCATTACCATTTATCTATGTTTACATGTATATGGTTCAAAATATACATACGCTGATAATCCATTTGGTTATTGGCTACAAGAAGTATTGCATACACAACGCAACCACTATGATCGTATTGTACATTTTTCATTTGGTTTTTTATTGGCCTACCCAATGAGGGAGCTTTTTTTAAACTATTTTAAATTTCCGGCATGGGTAGCATGGTCGTTACCAATTGAAATAACCCTCTCTATCAGTGCTTTTTACGAATTAATAGAATGGGCTGTGGCCGATATATTTTTCCCAGCACAAGGCGATGCCTATTTGGGTACACAAGGCGATATTTGGGATGCTCAAAAAGATATTTTTCTTGCATTTTCAGGTGCTATCATTGCCACTACAATTGTAACCATCATAAAAAAAACATTTAAGGTGTACCAAAAAGTAAACTAAAAAATACCCTTTAGTAAGTGTATATTTGGTTCATTATTTTATACATACAAAAGCTAATAAACAATGAGCACATTTGCTGATTTTAATTTTAAAGGATTAAAAGCATTGGTACGGGTTGATTTTAACGTACCGTTAGATGATCAATTTAATATTACCGATGATACCAGAATGACAGCTACAATTGGTACCATAAAAAAAATAATGAACGATGGTGGTAGCGTTATTTTAATGAGCCATTTTGGTAGACCTAAAGATGGCCCAACAGATAAATACTCCCTTAAGCATTTGGTAAAACATTTACACCAATTATTGGGTGGACAAACACCTGTTTTTTTTGCTGATGATTGTATTGGTTCGCAAGCTGCACTTACTGCAAGTATGCTAAAAGCAGGCGAAGTTTTATTGTTAGAAAATGTTCGTTTTTATAAAGAAGAAGAAAAAGGCGATGCCGAATTTGCAAAAAAACTAAGTACGCTGGGTGATGTATATGTAAACGATGCATTTGGTACAGCACATAGAGCACATGCTTCAACAGCAGTTATTGCTCAATACTTTACAACTGATAAACGCATGTTTGGTTTATTAATGGAAGCAGAAGTTAAAAGTGCCGAAAAAGTAATGCACCAATCAGAAAAACCATTCTGTGCTATTATAGGTGGAGCAAAAGTTTCTGATAAGATTTTAATAATCGAAAATTTATTGAACAGAGCTACTGATATTATTATTGGTGGTGGAATGGCCTATACGTTTATAAAAGCAAAAGGAGGTAATATAGGTAGTTCACTTTGTGAAGATGATCGCCTAGATACCGCCTTAGAAATATTAGATAAAGCACGTGAAAAAAATGTAAGCATTCACTTGCCAGAAACATCTGTTATTGCAGATAAGTTTGCAGCAGATGCTCAAACAAAAGATTGCCCTAGCGATCAAATACCTGATGGTTGGATGGGCCTTGATATTGGACCAAAAGCTATAGGCATTTTCAGTGAAATTATTCAAAAATCAAAAACCATATTATGGAACGGGCCCATGGGTGTTTTTGAAATGGAGGCTTTTCAAAAGGGCACTAAAGCCATAGCTGAGGCTGTAGCTGCTGCAACCCAACATGGTGCTTTTTCATTAGTAGGCGGTGGCGATAGTGTTGCTGCCGTTAATAAATTTAACTTAGCTAAAGAAGTGAGTTATGTAAGTACCGGTGGCGGTGCTTTATTAGAATATTTTGAAGGGAAAGTATTACCTGGTATTCAAGCAATTAAAGCATAACAAATAAATTTATAATGGAAGAAAACAAGTGTTGAATTACCTGTTTTCTTCCATTTTTTTTAATTGCTCTTTTGATAATTTACCTTCTGCTTCTAGCATACGCATACTTTTTGCATCTTGTAAAAACTCCGATGCAAAAATAAATTCATTGAGTTGTTTGTTATCAGAAAAAATAATGTCTTTGCTATTGCCTGTCCACTCTTTTTTACCTTGTACCATGTACAAAATATTATCGCCAATTTCCATCACACTATTCATATCATGTGTATTAATAATGGTGGTGATATTATATTCAATTGTAAGTTCATGAATCAGTTTATCAATTACCATCGATGTTACAGGGTCTAAGCCAGAGTTAGGTTCATCGCAAAATAAATACTTTGGGTTGAGTACAATAGCCCTTGCAATACCTACCCTTTTTTTCATACCGCCGCTAATTTCAGAAGGAAATTTTTTGTTAGCTCCCTTTAAATTAACCCTTTCTAACACTTCATTTACACGATCCATTTTTTTAGCATTACTATCTTTGCTAAACATGTTTAAGGGAAACTTAATATTCTCTTCCACCGTCATACTATCAAACAATGCAGAGCCTTGAAAGAGCATACCAATTTGTTGGCGCAACATTTTACGTTCCTCTTCATCCATTTCTGTAAAACTTCTACCATCGTAAATAATTTCGCCTTCATCTGGCTCAAATAAACCAACCAAACATTTTTGAAGTACTGTTTTACCACTACCACTTGTACCAATAATTAAGTTTGATTTACCAGTTTCCATTACATGGCTCACACCATCTAACACCACTTTATCACCAAATTGTTTTTTTATGTTTTTAAATTCAATCATAACAAATGCTTGTGAAAGTTGGGTTGTTAAAGTAATAATGCAGCCAAAACATAATCGGCCAATAATATCATAATGCAACTAATAACGACTGCTTTGGTTGAAGATCGCCCAATTTCGAGTGCACCACCGGTAACATGGTAACCAAAATACGCAGGTATTGAACTAATGATGAAAGCAAAAGTATAAGCTTTTATTAAGGCAAACCAAACATTGAATGCAGTAAAATTTTCGGTTAAACCTCTATCAAAAGTATCGTTCGATAATATGCCCGATGCATTACCAGCTAATCTTCCGCCCCAAATACCGAGCACCATTGATATTACCACTAATAAAGGGATCATTAATAAAGCAGCGGCAATTTTGGGCATTATTAAATAGGTTTTTGTATTAATACCCATAATTTCCAATGCATCAATTTGCTCACTTACCCTCATGTTACCTAGCTCACTGGCGATTTTACTCCCCACTACCCCGGCTAATACTATACAAACCAACGTGGGTGAAAATTCTAAAATAACCGTATCTCTTACAATTTGTGCAATGGTTGTTTTGGGAATTAACGGACTTACCAACTGATACGCCGTTTGCACAGCACTTACCGCTCCCATAAAAACTGATACAATAGATACAATACCGAAAGAACCAATGCCGATGTCGTTGCATTGAACCATAAACTCTTTCCAATAAACTTTAGCATTTTCGGGTTTGGCAATCATATCTTTCAACATGATGGTATACCTACCCAAGTGCGTAATAAAATTCATGTATCGTTTTATTTACTGATGATGTTGTACTCAACCATTAATTATGCCGAATTTTTGGTTCTACTTTTCCACCATTTATTGCGTTTAATTTCTTCGGGTGTAACAGGTGTTGTAATGGCACCTTTTTTACTTTTCGCTTGCGCATCTACCACTGCAATAACCACCATATTAAATATACTACGAATACTACTTCCCAATTGTAGTACGTGTACTGGCTTATTTAAACCCAATAAAATCGGACCAATACTATCAGCGCCACCCACCTCTTGCAACAAATTGTAGGCAATATTACCTGCTGCCAAGTTGGGGAAAATAAGGGTGTTTACATCTCCGTTTATAAGTTCAGAAAATGGATAGTTATCTTTTAAAATTTCTTTATTAAAAGCCAATATACCTTGCATTTCACCATCGCAAATTAATGATGGCTCTTTTTGTTTTACTATAGTATGCGCATCTTGTACCAAACGAGCTTCTGGCGAATCGCTGCTACCAAAGTTGGAGTATGATAGCATGGCTACTTTTGGAACAATATTAAATTGGCGTACTTCTCTAGCTACCAATAAAGTTATTTCTGCTAACTCTTCGGCGGTTGGGTTAAAATTGACGGTAGTATCTGCTAAAAATAATGGGCCTCGTTTGGTAAATAATAAATACATACCAGCAATTTTTTTAATACCTGGCTCTGTACCAATTATTTGTAATGCAGGACGAATAGTATCTGGATAATTTCTACTCAACCCACTGATCATACAATCGGCCACACCTGTTTCAACCATCATACAACCAAAATGGTTGCGTTCTTTCATGGCTTTGTTCGCTTCATACCTATTTACCCCTTTACGCTGGCGCTTTTCAAAGAAAATTTCACCAAACGATTTACGCATTTCTTCTGTATCATCATCTTTAGGGTTGATGATAGGCATACCTTCTAAATCAACTGAATTATCTTCTGCAATTTTTCTGATACGTTTTTCATCGCCCAATAAAATTGGGTATCCAATTTTTTCTTCTAACACCAACTGTGCTGTTTTCAACACTTTTGCATTTTCGGCATCCGCAAAAACAACTCGTTTAGGATCTTGACGAGCCTTGTTACCAATAGCCCTGCTCAATTGGTTATCTAAACCTAACCTACTATTCATTTCAATTTTATAGGCATCCCAATCTGTAATAATTTTACGTGCCACACCACTTTCAATAGCTGCTTTGGCTACTGCTGGTGCTACTGTTGCTAACAAACGAGGATCTAACGGCTTGGGTATGATGTAGTCGTTACCAAAGGAAAGATTTTTTTCATTGTAAGCAAGGTTTACAATATCTGGTACAGGGGTTTTAGCCAAATCAGCCAAAGCTTTTACAGCCGCTAATTTCATAGCTTCGTTTATACCAGTTGCTCTTACATCTAATGCACCTCTAAAAATATATGGAAAACCCAATACATTGTTTACTTGGTTGGGTGTATCGCTTCGTCCGGTAGCCATTATCAAATCTTTACGAGACTCTTTTGCCACATCATACATAATTTCTGGCTCAGGGTTGGCCATTGCGAAAACAATGGGATTTTTTGCCATTGATTTCACCATTTCTGGCGTAACAACATTACCTACACTTAAACCTAAGAAAACATCAGCATCTTTCATAGCACGAGCCAAATCCCAGTTGCTGAATTTTTTATCTTTTGTAAATTTTAATTGTACAGGAGGTATATCTGTACGGTCGCTGTGCAAAATCCCATCTTTATCAAAAACAAAAAAGTTTTCTGGTTTGGCACCTAATGATACATATAAATTCATACATGCGGTAGCCGCTGCACCTGCACCATTAACCACAAAATGTACTTTGTCTATTTTTTTCTTTTGTAACTCTAATGCATTTAGCAACGCTGCTGATGATATAATGGCGGTACCATGTTGATCATCATGCATTATCGGGATATTACATTGCTTTTTTAACTCTTGCTCAATGTAAAAACATTCTGGTGCTTTAATATCTTCTAAATTAATACCACCGAAAGTAGGCTCCAATGCTTTTACTATTTCAACAAATTTTTTAGGATCGGTTTCATTGATTTCAATATCAAACACATCAATATCAGCAAATATTTTGAAGAGTACACCCTTACCTTCCATTACCGGCTTACTTGCTTCAGGACCAATATTACCTAAACCCAATACAGCTGTACCATTTGAAATTACGCCTACCAAGTTACCTTTTGCGGTGTATTTATAAACATCTTCAGGGTTATTGGCAATTTCTTTACAAGGCTCTGCCACACCAGGTGAATAGGCTAATGATAAATCTCTTTGTGTTTTAGCTTCTTTAGTAGGTACCACCTCAATTTTACCTGGGCGACCTTTTGAGTGATATTCTAATGCTAGTTGTTTTCTTAATTCTTTTGCCATAAAATTTACAATTATGCCATGCAATACACTACAAAGTACAGCTATTTTAAACAGCGCTATTAACTTCGTATTACACCAATAAAGTGCAATTTACACAATAAAAAACAAGCGGTATTTTTATTAGGTTAAACCTTGGTTGTTTTGAGTTTAAACGACCATGTTACAGTGAATGAAGCAATTGTATTGCCTTCTTTATCAACACCCGTTGCATAAGCATTTACCACCATTGCCTTACCTGTTGCTTTTGCTTCGTTAATACATGCTAATATACGCTTCCCGTCATCGCAAGTAAAAGAGGTAATTCCGGTTGCTTTTTTTATAAATGTACCTTCAATTTTTTGCACTAGCATGCTTACTTGAGGTTCATTCTTATATAAATGCCCCATTGCCAACACACCGGTACTCATTTCAGCTGCCATTGAAAGGCAAGCAAAATAAGTACTATTGAATGGGTTTCGAGAAAACCATTTGTAAGGAACGGTTACCAAACATTTTTCTTGATCAACATAGCGAACCCTTACGCCACTGAAAAATGCACTGGGTAATTTTTTTAATAAAAATAAACGAAAACTAATAGGGTTATTGATTACATTGATGAACTGCTCGAACATTTTTTGTTGTTTTGGTAGGGTAAAAATAAGCATTTGCCAATAAAAAATGCCCCCATAAGGAGGCATTAGTACAATACATAATGATGTTATTTTTTTTCGCCATACATGGCTGGGTTTAATGCCCACGGACTCCACATTTCTAAAAAACTTTGCACTTTACGTTTATCATAACTACCCTTACCATCTTCTAAATACTCACTGTTTTGAGTGTGTATACGTTGCCCTTTTCCATTTAAAATAATGAAAGCAGGGTAACCAAAACGTTGCGGATATTGCAGTTTAGCAAACATGGCTTTATTGGTATTTTCTTTACTGTAATTTAAATGATACCAAACATACGCTGTTTTAATAACAGAATCTATTTGTGCATCAGCCTTTGCAAAACGGGCAAACTCAATACACCATTTACACCAGTTACCACCTGCTTGAATCAAAACGTATTTACCTTCTGCATTGGCTTTTTTGATGGCAGCAGCAATGTCTTTTTCAGCATTGGCCTCAGGGTTATACAGTTTGGCCTCTTGCGCTGTTGTTAGTAAGCTACATAAACAACCTATTATAATTAAAAAGATATTTTTCATAAAACTATTTTAGCAAATATAAACTTAAAGGAAGTAGTGGTTGTTGTAAAAAATGTTATTGTTTTTCAATTTCAACCAAACAAGCCACCAAGGCTTTTTCGCTAGTACCAGCGCTAAAATGTATAGCGCCATTACTTCCTTTACTATAATCAACATCTTTTGTTACAGCGGCAGCTACAGCATTGTTAAACTTGCGGTTAAAATCAGCTCCTGCACTATTGTTGATAGCTGTGTTCAGTGCTTTATAATCAAGCTCAGTTTTACTTACTACAATGCCCATAACATCTTTATTACCAATTTCATCAGCCTGTATGGATTCTTTTCGAGGAAATAACCTGTACCCAGTAATGCCACAATATGCAGAATGTATAGGTTTATAAGGAAACAACACTTCTGTTTGTCCGGCAGTATTTGGTGTAAAAATGTAAATGTAACAAGCTACTTCATTTTTAATTTCAATTTTAAATTTGTCGCCTTTTTTAATTGGACTAGCCGTTTTAAAAACGTTGCTACCACTGTATTGCATGGTAATATTTTGCTTGGTGCCGGTATTAAATAAACCTATATTACATTCAAACGTAGCATTTAAGGCAGCGCCTCTTTTTGGTAATGGATCTAACCCGTAAGCTTCTCTCACAAAATTTTTAAAATCGCCATAGCGTACATAAGCAAAACCATTTTGCCCCCACTCAGGCCCCCAGCTATTCATAATTTGAAAAGCGCCCCCTTCAATACGATCATCGTAACCCACTACACACATAGCATGCCCACCAAAACCAATCATTTGAGCATCGTCATTTGTTGGGTGCCACACTTTTGCCCCCATCATTTCTTGCATAAATGTACCGCCTACCATCATACCAATTACTACAGGCGCATCTTTTGCTAAGTGCTCTTTAATAGCACGGATGTTGATTCCGTTTACATCATCAGTTTCTGTTAAACGATGAAACCCATGAATTTTATTTTGATCAGCAACTTGAAATAATGTATTGTTGGCTTGCCTGCTACAATTATTTTCATCATAAGGAAAATCGTTGTACGATACTGCTCCACGTTGTTGCATAAACTCCATGGCACGTTGAATATAGGAGCCTTGGCAATCTTCTAAAGCGATGTTGTTGTATAAAAACGCAGGACTGTAAGCAATGCTATTAGGATCTTGATTAGTACTTACAGCTTCTAAAATTGTACGAGCTGCATATGCGCTACTCCATGCCACACAACTACCTTGTTTACCTTGATTTTGTACAGTAGGTGCAAAAGCAGCTAATGAAACCCTTTCTGGCAATGGGTTTTTAGCATTGTCATCTTCTAAACCTTCATACACTTGTGCTTTTTTAGTTTCATTAGGGTTAAAATTGTAGCCACTTTGTGAAAATAAACTGTTGGTAACATCTGAGTTAACAATATTGCTACAACTATTTTGGTTTAAAAGAAAATAACCAGCTACGGCAAGCACCAGTACAATTAATATACCTTTACCACCACAGCCACCACGGCCACTGCTGTTATTACCACCACCCCTGCTAAATAAACCTATTAAGAGGGGGAGAAAACTTAATAAACCGCCACCACCACTCATACCACCACCGCCAGTATTACTGCCGCCACCACTATTATCATCAACATAATCATCTTGACCATCTGGATCATCAACCATGTGTAAAGCCATACATTATTATTTTTAATAAAATTAAATAGATTTTTTTTAATGTGCTTTTTTAGACTATACTTTGCCTTTTAAAAGAATAAAAAATATGGAAAATATTGCCATTGAAATACTACAAACAAAAAATTGGATTGAGCAAGTGGTCATGGGTTGTAATTTTTGTCCGTTCGCAGCTAAAGTATTTCATGAGCAACGTATACGTTATGTTGTAGATAATAATAGTAACCCAAACAATACAATAGATTTGTTAATGGCAGAGTGCAATTATTTATCCGACAACCCTAGCACTGCCACTACTTTTATTATAATACCTAACAATTATAAAGACTTTTTTGAATATCTAGATGTAGTTATTAAAGCTGAAAAACAATTAAAAAAAGCTGGGTTAGAAGGGGTTTACCAAGTAGCTAGTTTTCATCCACAATATTGCTTTGCTGGTTCAAATAATAATGATGCAGCAAATTATACAAACAGATCGCCATACCCGATGTTACATATACTAAGGGAAAATGATGTAACAGCTGCATTAAATTTTTATAAAAACCCCGATGCTATACCTGAAAAAAATATTGCTTTTGCACAACAAAAAGGATTGGCGTACATGCAACAGCTTTTTAACAACAGCTTGCAATAATTATTTGTTTTCATCAATAATTTCAAACAGTCGAGTGATAGAAGCGCCTGTTTCATCAGTTAAAGTAATACTGTGTTTACCTGTGGCAGGGCTCAATGCTAATTGATGGTATTGTTGGGTTGTGCCTACAAATTCATTGTCCATCATCCAAAAAATTTTGGCTTGAGAATTACGATGAGTAGCAGTAAAAATAGTTTTACCTTTTTGCCCATCTATTTCTTTTGGTACATAAATTTTTGCATCAGATTGAGGATATACCAAATCCATTTGCTTTGTAACATTACTTACATTACAGCCCGGTTGAAAAGGCGGCAACACTTTATACGATGCACTGTGTTGCTTATAATAAAACTCCATAATCGGTGGCAAAATAAACCAACTAGCATGTTGCATAGTAGCAGGTGATGCACAACTTTCATTTACTTGAAATGTACCCGTAGCATCTAACTGTATAATTTTATGGTACGGACAAAGTGGCGACCGTAAAGCATTTGGAGGCATCAGTAACGTATCAACTTCGTTACAATCAATATTTGCCCTAAAGCCAGATTGCTTACAAACTGCTGTAAATACATAATTGTATGTTGGTTTTAAAAACCAATCAGCAGCGGGCAATTGCCTAAAAATATCGAACATAACTGGCGCTGCCACTTGTACGCCTATTAAACCTGCTTTACCTTCACCACTGGTGTTACCTGCCCAAACAGCTACCACATATTTAGATGTAACACCAATGCTCCAAGCATCTCTAAAACCAAAGCTTGTACCCGTTTTCCAAGCAATTTTTTGAGATGAGGTAAAGCGTTGCCATAACCCTTCTTCTCCCGGTCGCATTACCTCTTGCATGGCAGCAAATGTGTAGTAAATAGATGTTGCATCAATAGCTGGTAAAGTAGTAGTATTTGATTTTTTTATACGCTTATTTTGTGTGTATTGTGGTGGATGAAAATCAGCCTCATCAACAATACCCTTATATTTTTTTTGATGATTAAGCACTCGAGCTAATGATGCATACACACCTGCTAGTTCCCACATTTTAACTTCGCAACCACCTAAAATCATACTAAGGCCATAAAAATCTGCAGGGTTGTTTAAGGTATGAATACCACATTGTTGCAGCACTTCATAAAAGCGCTGGTATTTATATTGCTGTAAAATTTTTACTGCAGGTATATTTAAACTTCTGCTCAGGGCATTACTTGCTGGCACTGCACCATCATAATTTAAATCAAAATTTTGTGGGTTGTATCCACCAATTTGTGTTGGTACATCTGGCACTAAACTGTTGGGTAAAATAACCCCATCACTCAAAGCAGCAGCATACAAAATAGGTTTAAGTGCACTGCCGGGGCTACGAGGGGCATTTATTACATCTACATCACTTTGAATATTCATATCATTTACATGATACACATTACCAACATAAGCCAAGGTGTTTCCTGTTTCAACATCTAACACCAAAGCACACATATTATTGATGCCATTACTTTGCAAGTAAGGATGTTGCCGTTCGATAATTTGTGTAACTTCTTGTTGTAAAGATGTTTGTATAGTGGTAGTTATTTTTGTGACTGCACATGTAAGATTTTCTTGCTTAAACCTTTGTAATAAATGTGGTGCTAATTGCGGTAGCGGTAAGGGTTTTGTTGGTAAGGCTTCTGCTTTAGCCAAATTACATTCATCGACCGATAGTTTTTTATTAGCACAAAGTTTATCGAGTAAGGCATTACGTTTAGCTAATAATACAGTAGTATTTTTTCCCGGGTGCACCAATGCCGGGGCGTTAGGCAATACGGCTAACATTGCATACTCGGCCCAACTTAATTTTTGGGCCGATCTACCAAAGTATCGCCAAGCTGCAGCATCTAACCCCACCACATTACTACCAAACGATGCATTGGATGCATACAAGGCCATTATTTCATTTTTAGAATAACTTAACTCAAGTCTTAGTGCTAATAGCGATTCTATCGCTTTATTGAAAATAGAACGATTGGTATGTTGCAATGATAAACGCATTACTTGCATAGTAATGGTACTACCACCTTGTGTATTTTTATTGCCAGTAACATTGGTTTTAAAAGCACGAGCAATGGCACTCATATCAACACCTGCATGGGTATAAAAACGTTTGTCTTCATAAGTAGTGATACAGTCAATAAAATGTTGCGGTACATCATCATTATAAGGGAAACGCCATTGCCCATCAGCAGCAATTGTAGCATTTAATAAATTACCATCTGCATCTTCAATTACATAACTGGTAGGCGCTTTAAATAATGTACGAGGCAACAGAAAATAAAACAACAAAAGGAAACCTACCACTGCAAAAACAGTGATACGTTTCCTTAATGACCATTGCAATACAGTATGATAGAGCGATGTAAACAAAAGCAATTTTTAAAATGCTAATGTAGTTTTTTTGTATTGGTTGTTACGTTAATGGGTTATCTAATTTTGTATCTTTTTTTACATCCATCAACTCCATCAACTTCATACCTAATAAACCGTTTATGCCACCATCGGTTCCGTTGCTACCGCCAATTAAAATATCTGGCATCACTTTAATATTGCCTTTACCTATTTCTTCTGTTACTTTAAAACGAGTAAAGTTATCGCCACCCATAGCTTTTACTTGTAGCTCATACGCTTCAGCCGTTGATTTACCAATTGCCATAATTTTTTCAGCTTCTGCTAAACCTGTTTTACTAATTTTTTCAGCATCGGCACTTGCATTTAATTTGGTCGCTTCTGCTTGTGCACCTGCTCTTGCTTTGGTAGCCTCTGCTTCGGCATTCGCCCTCATTTTAGTAGCTGTAGCTTCCGCATCTACTTGTAGCTTTAAACTATTAGCATCGCCTTCTGCTTTTTTTACAGTAGCATCAGCTGTACGTTGCGCAATTTCAACACTTTGTTGTGCTTTTACAATTTCTTTTTGCATATCAGCAATAGCCGTTTCTTTTTCCATACCTTGACGTTGCTCTTGCGCCATTTTTTGGGTTTGATACGTTTTTTGTTCTTCCTCTGCAATTTTTCTATCTGTCAAGGTTTTCATCAATGCCTCTGGGGGAACAATATCACCAATTAAAGTATCCACCGCATTTACATTATACTCTTCTAAAACTTCACGTATATGCTCTTTAGCACTGCTTTGGCGTTCTTTACGAGTACTTAAGAAAGAGATTACATCACTGTCTTGTGCAGAGTTTCTAAAATAGTTACCAATGGTTGGTTCTAAAACTTGACTCACTAAATTATTCATACTACCAAAACGTGCAATTACTTTAGGTGCTTCGTTAGCAGGTATGTGAATGATTTGGCTTACATCTAAATTAAACGGGAAACCATCTCTTGAACGTACGGTAATAGTGCTTAAGTTTTTATCGAGTTGATGACTTTCGCTACGAGCATTTGCCCAATTAAGTACAAGGTTGGTAGTAGGCACCAATTCAACCTTCATAGTGTATTTATTAATGGGGTATTTACCTGGTCCGAAAGCTTCCATCCACACACCACGTTGTCCTTTACTTACAATATTACCATGTTTAAAACTATCGCCAGTAAGGTCTTTACCATCTTCACCAATATAACTAATAACAACACCTACATGGCCAATAGGTACATCTGTCATCGGCACTTCTTCTATTTGAATAGCCCAAGGGTTAATGTTGTAACTACCAGCCAATACAATGGTTGGTTGCAAACCTCTGTTACCATCATTTTTTAAGAAGGTATCAAAATCCTGAAAGTTATTATGACCATCAATGTACTTACCAGCAATTTGTCCACTTTCAATAGGGTGACCATCAAGCGTTGTTACAATACCTACCATGTTTTCATGAATGATTACCATATCAGCAATAGTAATGGTAAATGCGAATGTATTGATACGATAGGTACCTGCTGTGATGTAGGCGGTTTGACGACCTTTTTGACCACCATTAACCAAAAACTTTTCAGCATCTTGAAAGTTATCGCTATCTACTTTACGAGCTAATATAGCACCTGTAGGTATTTCTGCTCCATCGTTAGATAATACCAAACCAATTTTACCTTCAGGTATTACAGTGAACGATTGCATATCAACGCCATACTGCCAAGGCCACATGCCCCAGTAAAGGCCTGGTGCTAGTGCTTTTGCTTGAAAACCAGCTTCACCCTTTGTAGCAATAATACGGCCATCAGGCAATTCTTTGTTAGCACCGAAGAGTACAAATTTTTTGGTAACTAAACCAATACGGTTTTCGGGTACAATGACCATACCGAAGAAAACCCTGAGTACAAACTTGTAAAAAAGTACCAATAAAATAATTACGAATACCCACCAATAATGGGCAAAAAACAGTTGATAATCCATTGTTTGATTTTATTTAATTGTGATTGAAATGTATATGCATTTGGTAGTACAGATATATCGTAAGGGTATAACAATAACCAATATTATTACTTTTAATGTTACAATAAAACTGTAAATACAAAAAGATATTCAGTAGAAATTAACAGTAGCTGCCGGAAGGTGGTTTTACGTTTTGACGGTAGTTAAAAAGTAATGCAGCAAGTAAATGGCTCATTTTGTTAGTAGTGCTAGGCACTGGTTTATTTTGATACATCAAAGGTATATGTGTGTAATATTATTTGCCTAAATGATTGCGATAATTGGTACTTTGTTATTCACGAATGGTAAAGTATGTATGATGAATGGTAAGTAAAAAAAGATTTACATTTGGGTATAAATTGCTTTACAAACGTATCCTTATTAGGCTCCATACTCAACAAATGAATAACAATAATACACCGCTTAATACTGAAGTTAACCAGCCTAATAACCTACCCATTATTGTAATTACCCAAACACACAACAAAAAAGATACGTTACTTGAAAAAGAAATAAAAAAGTTTAACCACTACATTGAAAGTATTTATGAATATGAGCAAGAGGCTAAACGTATTGCTTTTGAAAAAGCACAGTTAGATACTTTGGTACGACAAAAAATTGTACCCCAATTGGTAGCCATAGCACAATCAAAAGTAAAATTGGTGCAACATGCTCAAAATATAATTACACAGCAAAGAAAAATACCAAAAGCCATTCATGAAAATTTTATTGTGTTTGCTATTGCTATGTTGAGCGATACGGTAAACTATAGTGAAGCTGCAAGAAATTTATACAATGAATTTGTTACACAACAAGCACAATTATTAAGTACCAAACAACAAAAGGTTAAAGAAAAAAACAAACAAAAGCAACAGCATAACAGTACCCAATATGCCAACAATGAAAACGAAACAGTTGAAAATGAAACCATACATGATAACACGGCTTATTATGACATTATAAAAGAAACCACAGCGGCACCTAATACCACTATTAAAGATCTTTATAAAACTTTAGCAAAAATGCTTCATCCAGATATGGAGCAAGATGTTGCAAAAAAGAAGCAGAAAGAGGCTTTAATGCAACAACTCACCGCTGCAAGAGATGCTGAAGATTTATTAGCCATGTTGCAATTACAACAACAAGCAAACGTATTAAATGCAGTAGTGGATACACAAAGCTTTTTTTCTATCGATAAATTAAAAGCATTTAATAAAGTACTTCGCCACAAATTATTACAACTTAAAAATGATGTAGATGAACATATTTTTGGACAAGCATGGCGGAAAGCAACACATACATCAAAACGAAAAAAAGTAACAACACCTCATGACAATGTCAACAAAGAATTAAAAGATTTAAAGCGCATAAAAAAATCGTTAGAAGATGACATTAAAAATATACACGATATAGATGATGTTGAATTTATGTTGATGGGGTTTATTAGTGATTTTTAAACAACATCTACTACTTTGATAATTGTTGTTCTTTATAAAAAATATAATAATACGTCAATAATAAAATGCCCACTGCAAAAGGTAATAAAGCAATATGTTTATAGGTGATAGCGCCTATTACAACCATTGTATCAAAATGTAAAAATTCGCTAATCATCCAATAACTATTGGCGGTGATCCAAAATGCAATGGCCAGGTTATGAAATAATTCACTCACAAATTGCCTTGTACGCCATGCAATTAAAATAGCAATAAACATAGTAGGTATAATCATTAAAATGCCCAAGGGTTTCCAAACCATACACCATGCAACATCTTTAAACAACCAAAAAACTATGTGTAGATTTTCTATTTTACGATAACGTAATGGTATGTTGTACACTGCATCATGCTGGCTCATCAATATAATTTTTGTATTTAAAATTAATTTAAAATACAAAAAAAGGAGTGTTCATCACACTCCTTATAAAAATCTTTTTTAAAATTTTTATGGTACCGCAGTAACCCTTACACCTTCGCTATTACTTGTAAACTCAGGTGCATACATACATTGAATGGTTGTAATGCCATTACTAAAATTACCAGCTGCAGTTACAAATAAACTATACTCAAACACATACATACCCTTAGGTATATTACTAAAAAAGAAGTTCGTACTAGCATCTTTAGTAGTTTCATAATACCCCAAACCTCCTTGCCATTTGTAACTGCTCAACGTGTTTAGGGGTTCCATACAAGCAGCACGTAAATCTTTCATATGCACATACTCCAAATCTCTATCTGTTTTCAGAGTAATTTTTACTACTACTTTATCGCCAATTTTTAATTCATCGCCTTCGCTAATAGGTGTTAATACCGGCCCTTTAAATGTATTACGTTGTAGATACAATTGCTTATTTAAACGTAAAGCAGTTGCTGAAGTTGTTACTTTATCAGCATCCTCAAAATATTGCCAATAAACAGCGCCATAAGAAGTTGTATTTTTTGTATCACCTGTTAACCTAACGGCAATATTGCCCATTTGAGTTGTAACTTTATCGGCAGGTATGAGTTTTTTAAAATAACCTGTACCAGCTTCTTTAGGTTGATCAGTACTTTTTATAACAGTATTACCCAAATTGATAGTTACTTCCTTATTATCATCTAACCAATTACTACCATTTAACAACAATGCATAACATGCTGCAGCAGTGGCCTTAGTACTAGCCCATTGTTGGGTTTGCTTTTGTTTAAGGAGCCATGTTTTTAATGCATCAACAGTAGCAATGTTTCCATCAATTTCTGAAAAAGCTTCAATTAATAAAGCTTGTGCCTCAATAGGTGCTTGGTGCCAATAGTAGCCAGCTTTGCTCATATCTTTCCAATACATCCCCATTTCATCATTTACAATGGCTGATTGTTGTAATGCTTTTATGATTGCCTTCGCTGTTTTTGAATCGCCATTTCTCTCTGCTGTTAAAGCAATCATTGCTTGTAAATATTTAGTTTGTGGCAACCAATACTTATTAGCTTGCTGTGTATAATATGCAACCGCTTTTTTATTTTTTGAAGCGATGTCAACCTCTTTAAAGAAGCTACGCATATACAAATAATGAACAACATTGGTAGACAGATTATTACCAGTCAAATTCGCTTTATACTTTATCAAATTATCGTACTGTTTTTTTATTTGCTCATCAGTAAAAGCAATTACTTTTAACAACATAGGTTGCAGCGTTGCCATATCTGCTTTTGAAATAGCTTGTAGCTTTTGTAAATGCCCAAAACTTTCAACAATGTATTGTGTAATATAAACATCTGACTGTCCACCTTTAAACCAAGCAAAACCACCATCGCCCAACTGCATTTCTTTCAGCTTATTAAACATGGCTATTTTCTCAGCATCTAACTTCAACAAATTAAATAATAACCCTATCTGCTTTTTTTGTTGTTGTTCATTTTGTGCATTTAAAACCCAAGGTGTTTCCTCTAATAAAACAGCTTTTAAATTTTCATTTTTTTGTAGGTTACTTAAAAACGCATTGGCGTTATTATTAGTACTATCATTTGCCCACTCATTAAAAATTGATTTTATTTTTGGAGTAGCACTAACAATTTGTGATGCTACCGCATTGGCAAAATACCTATTGAATGTTTGTTCAGCACACTCGTATGGGTACTCCATTAAATAAGGTAATGCTTGTACAGCATACCAAGCAGGGTTGTTCGTAAACTCTACTGTAATACCTTTTTGTGTTAAAGTGTTACTTTGTTCACTATTCAATAATTTTAAAAATTGAAACGATTTCGCTGTTTCATTTTTTAAATTAATGGGCAATGTTTCTGTAACTAAAATTCTATTACTTAAAATAGGTATTGCCGCCTCTTCACCATCGGTAAACATTTTATCGTTAGATGTTACCGTAATACGATACACTAGAGAACTATTAAAGTTACTAGGAATAGTAACCGGAAATTTTATAGCAACACTCTGCTGTGCTGGAACCGTAAAGTACTGTTGCGGAAATACGTTTTTAAACCAACCATCAACTGGTTGATTAGTGATAGCGTCTATTAATGTTAATGTAGCTGTACCTGTAATTTCTGTAGTAGCTGTGTTTACTACCTTAGCAGCCATTTCAAAAGAATCGCCTTCACGTAAAAAACGAGGTACAGTCGGTTGTACCATTATTGGTTTTTGTGTAATAGTTGTAGCCGCAGCCATACCACTAGCAGCCTCTTTTGTGTGGGCTAGTACCATCGTTTTCCATTGGGTTAAAGCCTCAGGCATCGTAAACGAGAAATGAATATCGCCTACACTATCTGTTTGTAACTCAGGAAAAAAGAAAGCTGTTTCGTTGAAGTTTTTTCTAACCTGAACTTCTTTAACAGGATCCTTGATATTGTTATTATTATTACTCTGCGAAACAATTGCATTATCATTGGTTTTAAAATTGAATTGCACTGAATCCATTTCAATACTTTTATCTACAACAACTATTTTAGACTTTGTAGAAGCGAATGTTGAAACGCCACGTATCATAATTTTTGAACGCATATTGATCAAGCTGTTATCGATTATAGTAGTATATATTTTAACTACCTCTTCAATAAAACCGCCTTTCTTTAAATCGTTTACTAAAGATGTTACTTTCTCAAAAGTGTTTGCGGTATAAAATGACGTATTGAATTTTGTTGACCAAAGCTCATTCAAATCATTCCAACTATGTGGTTTAATGGCATCTAATGAGGCGTCGTACATACTAATCAATGCTTCGGCAGCAACTTTATCAGCATGCTTACCTTTTATGTTAATCGTCCATTTTTCATTGCTACCCGGCAGTACTTTATCTCTAAAAGTGGTGTAAGTAATGTCTAATTGTTTATTAGTCCAAGGCACATCAATTAGTGTTGAGCCAGTATAAAACCGATTATGGTACACAGCAGCATATTGTAATTGAACGCCTCCTCTATCAGCCTCACTAATTTGTATAGTGTTATTCAACGGTTGCTGGTTTGAAAAAGTTGGATACGTAATTTTATATTGTTCATTTACAGTACTAATATTTTGTACTAACCAAACTTTATCAAATGCTGTAGAAATGGTGTAGGGCAATGCTTCTCCGGGTTGTACCATCTTTTTTGCTGTAGTTATTTTAATCGCTTCATCATTCAATATACTAGCGGCATTCATAATTTCTACAAAACGTTCTGCTGTAATCGTTGTACCATCAGTACTTAAAGTAGTTACTACAAATTTGTACCAACCAAGTTGTAAAGATGATGACCATTGCCATTTACCCATTGCCGAAGTAGTATCATTTTTTTGATAAACAACATCACCCTGCTCCCAAGTTGCAGGATCGTTTTCGTTTGCATATAAATCATCAGGGAAATTAGTATAATAGGTTGTTTTGTCCATCAGAAATACATCTGGCACTTCCCAATACCTTTCTCTAAAAAATTTATTAGGTGCTTTTAAAGCTATTACTTTTACCTGAATAGGCGTTTTTACAAAATCGTTATTAATATTATTACTTGTTATTCTTATTTGATGTACACTATCTTTCAATACTTTATCAGCTGCATCAATATTTAAAAATATATTTTGGTATGAAGCATTGATGGTTTGTGTGCCTGTTCTTGTTTCACCATTGATATCAGTAACATCTGCCACAATTTTAAATTGAAAAGTTGGCTGTGATTTTTTATCGATTGTTTCATCGGGCAAAGCCGTAAAAACAATATCAAAATTGCCATTAATGTCAGTTGTGGTAATACCGTTGGTTACTTCTACCTCTTTTACATTATAAATGGGTAATCTACTTTTATAAAACCACCAAATGGGGTAATCTACTGTTCGCAATACCCTATAACTCACTTTAGCACCATCAATATTATTACCTGCAAAAGCCTTTGCATTACCTGTAACTTTTATGCGGTCATTTAATTTAAAGATTCCTTTAGATGCAGCAATTGTAGTAGCAAATTTTGGACGTTTATATTCTTCTACACTAAAATATTGTTGCTTTTTAGTTAATGAATCTTGCAAATAAAATTGACCATTTAATAACCCCTGCGGTATGCTGAAACTACCATTATATGAGCCATAATTATTGGTGATGAGGTTTAAACGAGCTACTTTTTGTTGGTTATTATCATACAATACTACTGTTGTTTTTTGATTGGGCAATACTTGTGCATTTTTACCTAAAGTATCGGTACCTATCATAATACCTTTAAAGAATAGGGTTTGTCCTGGTCTGTAAATAGCCCTATCAGTAAATAAAAAACTGCTCTTTTGGGCAACTACTTTATTGTAACTATTGTATTGGCTTAAGTAAAAATAATCATCAGTAAACAATTGTTCGTTGTTGTAATTAATTTCAATTCTTTGATTATTATAATTTTTATCGACAGCTAATTTTACATATCCATTCTTATCAGTTATGTAACTTTTATTTTTTTGTAACTGATATGTTGATGTTTTACTATCGTATATACTATTATATATTTGAACCGTTGCCTTTTCAATAGGTGCGCCAGTAGTTCTATTGAGTACATATAATTCATTGTTATTATTACTAAAATAACTGATGCTACTCACATTGGTAACAGCACTGTTTAGAATATTATCACTCAATGAAAAATCAGGCTTTAAACTAGTAACTAAATAATACACACCTGCTGGTAAGCCATCTACCTTAATTTCTGCACCATGCATTTGATAATCATTTTGAGCCGGTATAGTAACAGTCCAACTTTTTAGAGCTGGCAAGTTTACTAACTTCTGCCATTTCATTTGTTCATCTTCTCCACGAAATAGGCTTACTTGTTCTTTATTGGTTTTTATAATTTTACAGTAAATAGTAGTTACGTTTTTAAAAGTAAGCAATGCCCTAAAAGCTTGGTTGGGTACATTTACTTCCTCTATTTGAAATGATATATTTGGTTGATCAATTTGAGCTATTAAATTTTTACAATTAATACCTCCTTCACTTTTCGGAAAGTTTTTATATCCCTTTTCTGCAATAGCCCTAGCAGTAACCAAGGCGAATTGATGGGTGGTGTTGGTATAAGCCTTGTACTCATTACCTAATTGTTCGTATATACTTGCTCGTAAAAAAGTAGCTTGTGCACTAACGGCGCTGTTGCTATAATTGTTTTCAATATTTTGTAACGCTGCTTCATACAATGTTTGTTTGTTATTGATGACAGCATGCTCGTTTACAAACGATATATATTTAAGGTATACATCTAACAAAGCATCAGCTTGTGCATCTTTTACATGAAACTTGATCAAATCTTGCATTAGTATTAAAGCATTGTAATACAAAGCAGACGTATCTTTTGTTGTAAAACGATGTTGTACCAATGCTGGTATGGGTGCAAAGACAGCCGTATCATTTATAATAAATTGACTGGTTGCTTCAGTAACATCATTTTCGGTACTCATAAAAAAACCTAACGCTTGGTGTGCCAACACATCATACAAAGTAGGTCGTAAGTGCTCTGTATTTTTACCCTTCTCCATAATGGCATTGTAGCTTGTGTATGGCGTATTTTGCAACAATGTTTTTTGTTGTAATGATGCTTTGTATAAATCAATAATTTTATTACGAAGCTGTTGTATACTCCATGTTTTAAAATCAGTATTGGTTTGTGCAGCTGTACCCTCAGTGGTACGATTGTATAAATTATACCGATTATTTTGTAAGTACGATAACAACATTTGTGCTTGCATACTTTGCAAAATATTTTTTGTAGGTGCTGTAGCTTTTTTTATAAGCGAATCAATAAGTTGGTAGTTTTTAGTTTCGCTATCATCAACCAAGGTTTGTTGAAAACGCATTTGGTACATCAATGCTTTCATTTGTTGCGGTTCGTTTTTTGTTTTTACAGCATCGCTATAAATTTTTAATACTTCTTGCAAACCATCTTTCACTAAACCTTTTTCTTCAAAAGCCTTTATTTTACTCCACTGTGTGTTGTACTCGTTTTTAATTTGTGCTTTCAACTGTATAAAATTTACGGATAATATTATGGCTAAAAGAGTGATTTGTTTCATGTTACTGCTCATTAAATGTGTTGTAAATTATGTGTTTTAGGTAGATGTGCTGTTAAGTTTTTTTACATAAAAGCCCTGCATTATTTTTCTTTAACTTTTTATTTTGTATTGTAATTTTTAATCGGCATATCATTTGAAATACATGGTATAAATACGATTCATCACTTTTTAAATTTAACCAAATGAAACAATTTTTTACACTACTCATTTCTTCGTTGGTTGCTTTAAGCAGTTTTGCTAGGCCACCACAAACCATTTTAAGCGTTTCTTCGTTTTCAAACACGAACCTACGCATTACCATAGATGGCTACAATTACAACTTTAATAACGATGATGATTTTGTACTGAACAACATTCAGCCTGGTCAACATCAAATTAAAATTTACAAAACAAAAAACAGGGGCTACGGTTATGGTAGCAATAATAGCACCATCATTTACCAAAGTAATGTCTTTTTACGAAATAACTATCATACTGATATTACCATTAATAGGTTTGGTAAAGTGTTTATTGATGAAGCGCCAATTGGTTTTGGTGGTTACAATAATTATCCAAATAATTATCCAAATAACTACCCAAACCAAACTTATAATAACCCAATGGGATTAGTAGGGTTTGAGGCTTTAAAAAGTTCAGTAAATAAAGAACGTTTTGATGACAGCAGGCTCAACATCATTAAACAAGCAGCCATTAACAACTACTTTAGTACTGATCAAATTAAACAGTTAATAGGCCTTTTTAACTTTGAAAGTACCAAACTGGAGTTAGCAAAATTTTTATATGGTCGTGCAACTGATAGAGAAAATTATTTTATCATTAACGATGTGTTTTCTTTCAGCAGCAGTAGAGATGCCTTATCTAAATATATAATTGAGTACAGACCGTAATAATAAAAAGAGCAAGTTTTTCAACTTGCTCTTTTTTTATCTTAAAAATCGTTCATTTTATTTTATAACAGAAGCCATTGTTTTACCAATATCAGCCGGGCTAGCCACTACATGTATACCACATGCAGCCATAATTTTCATTTTTGCAGCAGCGGTATCATCTTCACCACCAACAATAGCACCAGCATGGCCCATTCTACGGCCCGGAGGCGCTGTTTGTCCTGCAATAAAGCCCACTACTGGTTTTTTATTACCAGTGCTTTTAATATACTCTGCAGCTTCTGCCTCCATACCACCACCAATTTCACCAATCATTACAATGGCATCCGTTTCATCATCATTCATAAACAACTCAACTGCTTGCTTAGTAGTTGTACCAATAATTGGGTCGCCACCAATACCAATTGCAGTCGATATACCTAAACCGGCTTTCGCAATTTGGTCAGCAGCTTCGTATGTTAATGTTCCACTTTTTGATACAATACCAATACGGCCTTTCTTAAAAATAAAGCCTGGCATAATACCTACTTTACATTCATCAGCTGTAATAACACCTGGACAGTTAGGACCAATTAAACGGCTACTGCTACCTTGTAAATAATTTTTTACCCTTACCATGTCGCTCACCGGAATACCTTCTGTAATACAAACTACCAAAGCAATACCAGCATCTACTGCTTCCATGATAGCATCAGCCGCAAAAGCAGGTGGTACAAAAATGATACTTACATCAGCACCGGTAGTTTTAACTGCATCAGCTACTGTATTAAATACTGGCTTATCTAAATGCAAAGTGCCGCCTTTGTTGGGCGTAACACCACCTACTACATTCGTACCATATTCAATCATTTGTGTAGCATGAAAACTACCCTCTGTACCGGTAAAACCCTGTACAATTACTTTAGAGTTTTTATTTACTAAAACTGACATGTTAAATGTTATTGTTTAATGATTGTTGTAAAATTTCGGCAAAGATAAGGGTTGTACTAATAAGTAAATATATCTCTGCAACAAATAGCTACTTTTTAGGTTTAAATGCACTTTCATACTGATCTATCCATTGTTGTACTGTTACTTTACTAGCCAATTCACCAATTAAATCAAAAGGTATTTGGTCTACTTTTTTAAAGCGTATACAACTTTTGCCCATATCTAATTTTCCCTTAACCCTTTTAGCATATTCAGCGGCAAACCAATCATGCAAATTTTTATCAGCATACACCATCATGTGGTACACCGCAATAAAGTTTTTTTGTGAAGCTATATTCATAAAAGGCAATGGCAATTCAGGTGTACAATGGTAACCTGCAGGGTACAGTTTATGAGGTACCACATAGCCAATCATACCATAACTCATTACCTCTTCAAAGCCCTTCGGTATGTTTTTTTTAATAACTTTTCTCAGTTGTTCAATGGCATATTTTCTGTCATAAGCAAGGCTGTCAATATAAGCAGTAACGGTTGTTGCGGTTGATTGCATGGTATTTTTCTACTAAAATAATAAAAAATATGGGGCAGTCAACATATAAATACATGGCAACAGTGGTTCCGGCTATTCGTTGCAATGGGGCGCCTGCGTTGCCCCTATTTTCACTTCTATCCGGCAGCCTTTCAGCTATTAGTTCATTTTTCAGCTAATAATAATGTAGGTAACGAGGTAAACAAATAATGGTTATTCAAAGTGGTAAATGGTTAGCATAAAAGCATTGGTCGAAATAAAAATCAACTTCATCGATACAAAATAGCCTCACATTAACACCATCCTATATTTACAACAATATAAATAGCATTAATATTCTGTTATGAAAAATTTGTTTAAAATCGTTCTGTCATCATTGTATTTGTTGGCAATAACAAACATAGTTAGTGCACAAACTAACAGTAATATTTGGAGGGTTAGTAGTAAAGTAAGAACATTCCCTAACGGACAAAAATTTTTGTACGAATACACTTATGATAAAACAGGCAACATACAAACAGTAAAATATTATTCAGCTTCTGGTGTTTTAACCACAACCACCAATAATTTTCAATTTAATACCAAAGGCAAACCCACTGCCTACGTTGTAAATTGGAACCGAGAAAATGCCAGCGCCAAAGTTACCCTATCATACAACAACAATGGGCAACTTACCCAATTACAAAAGCTGTTAAACAATGGCGATAAAACTACCTACACATATAGGTATAGTAGTGGCAAAATAACTATTGTGGAGCAACTACCTAACTCATATACCACTACTAGCAATAGTACACTCAGTTATTATACTGATAATGGTGATTACGCAGTAAGCAATACTGATGCAGCCGCTAAAACTATAACCACAATAATTACAGTAAAACAAAACCCTGTACCAGCGCCAGAAAATGAGCCCACAGTGTTTTTTGGAGGGTATGAAGCACCTGCATTTTTAGGTACATCAACCAATGCAAATGACCCCACAATTACCTTTACCAAAAATGAAAATGGACTTATTACGACACGTACTATTACAAAACAAAACGGTGTACTCACCAACACGTATCAATACATTCATTTAAAAACGCCTATTGTTGAAACCCCAAGTAACGTAACCAACATTAAAACAAACATCAATTGTATACAAGGCAAACAAATAGTTGAACGAGTTTTAAAAGCACAAGAAGGTGTAACCAATGCCACTGTTGATATTAATACAGGTATGCTTGCACTCGATTATAGTAGTGATGGTACGCCCTATACTCAAATAACTAAGTTAATAAATGATGAGGGTTTCGATGCTGATAAAACAACATCCACACAACCCAATAAAAATCCATGTGCAACACCCACCTTTGAGTATGTTCAAAAAACGGGCAAAAATATTTTTGATGCTAGAAAAGGCTTTGCAACAACACCCATAAAATTTGTACCATTTGTAATAACTCCCGATGCTGCAAAAAAAGGGTTTAAACTAGATAGTGTGTACAAATGGGTAGCGCCTGATGGAAAGCAAAAAGTAGCTACAGGTGCTCAAATTTTACAACAAGTAAATGAAATGGAAGCCGAGTTAAATGCAAGGGGCCGTACACTCCGTAAAAAAAATGCATTTGCGGCACTTAGTTATAAACTGGTTAACCCTAATGCGCTTTTAAAAGTGCCACCCGTAGTACCCAAAAAATTAACTACTGCCATGTTAAATACCGGTGCTGGTAAAGTGTTTAACAAAATACCTATTATTACTACCAAACACAATACAATACCCAATGTTACAGGCATGTTGGCTAACATCATTAATAGCGATGTAGGTGTTTATTTTGGCCGTATCAGTAATACTTCTGGTGAATTTCAAGGCAATATTAGCACCACTAGTTTTGTTGATAATAGTAAATGTGTAAAGCAATGCCCTATTGATATAACCATTAGTATGGATGCAGTTAAAATAAAATCACTAAACATTACCAACACTATAGTTGAAATTTCAGCAAACCCTAATAGGTTGCCCAACGATAATGAAGTGCCTTTAGCTACTGGTAATTTCAATTTCAAAAACCCAATACGCACCAAGTACGGGTCTGAAAATATGATCGTAAGTGGCGATGCTCCCCCATCATTTCACACATTATATTATTTTTCAGTTACTTTAAACGATTTATCAAAATTGGGCATTGCCGAAGTTAAGCCTAAAAACTTTTACGTTTATATAAAGTTTTACAATAACAAAGGTGAATTATTGAGTTACAGTACCTACAATACTGCTATACTTCAAAATAAAATTGATGCCCCCATTTTTATAGCACAACAAAAAGAAGTAAAAGCTCAGTTTGATGATGCCTTTACTGACCCAACAGGCTTATTTGGCATGTACTACAAATCATCCAACATAAGTGCAACATATAAAACAGATAGAGATGATGCCACGTTAGTTGTATCTGAAAACAGCGAAGTAAATGGCCAAGTTGAAATAGGGGCACAATACTACAACTTTTGGTATTTGTTAGATGATGCACAACCAAAGTATGAAAGAAAATCGTTTGTTGCTGCCAACTTTACTTCAAAATATACCAACAAATACACTGAGGGTCGCCCATCTATAAGAATACCAGGGTACAGAAGCAATGAAATGAATAATTACGCTGGGTATGAGCTCAACTATTCTATTTATGATGGCAAAAAAAATAAAACGTATAACAAAGCATCTAACAGCACGGAAGCCGCTTCAGTTGAATATAATATTTTTGATGAACGCTTTTTTATTGGTCCTGTACCATGCCGTATTAAAGTTGATGTGAGTGGCAATGCTAGCTTTACCCGAATAGCCACTATGGATACTTTAACAGATGGTAAAGTAAGCATGGCCACCACTGTTACACCACATCTCGATCTTACTTTAAAAGGCGAAGGTGGTGTGGATGCTGCCATTGCTTATGCAAAAATTGTAGCCAATGTTAAAGTAATTGAGGTTGACCTACCCATTACCGCTATTGCTAGTAGAGAGGCAGATTTAAAAGCCGATTTAAAAATTACAGCCCTCTCTGGTCAAATCTATTTTACGGCAGGGCTCTGTATTCCCATACCTTGGTTTGATGATATATGTACCGATTTTAGGGTCGATATTTTTAACTGGACAGGCCCTAACAAAACATATACTTTGGTAAAATAGCAAACCGTTAAAAATAGTTTTCAATAATACCATCATGCATTATATAAAATTCATTTTCCTTTTAAGTACTAGCTTTATATCGAGTATAACCACTTATGCAAAACAAACCAATGATACGGTTCCGCCTTGTATTAAAAAAATGCTCGAAGCAAATATTCAACTAACCTTATCAATGTACCAATACAAAGGGCAACGGTGGTACGGTATCAGTGAAAACAAAAGTTATGCAGCTCAAAAAAAAGCCAATTATGTACGCACTATTTATTTGTATAACAACCATTGTTTATTGATGGCTACTTGGCAAACGGGTGGTAATGGTATCATCATCATCAACAAAATAGTACCTGATACGGTTGATACAAAAGCCATCAAAAAAATTATTAAAACAACATAAACAGCAGCACCCCAAAATAAAAATGATTACACAGTTCCTTATTTTTTTACATATTGGGGCTGTAAACTACCACAACATAGCAGCAGTTTTTCCGGCTATTCGTTGCAATAGGGGCGCCTGCGTTGCCCCTATTTACACTGCTATCCGGCAGCCTTTCAGCATAGTACTATAATCAACATTAAAAAAGCCGTTTCAACTCAATGAAACGGCTTTTTACAATTGTAGTTATATTTACACTGCACCTGCACCATGGCATTGCTTGTATTTTTTACCACTTCCACATGGGCAAGCATCATTTCTACCAATTTTTGGTTCTACTCTAATTGGTTCTTGCTTCACGGCTTCGCCACCACTTGGGTCAAAATAATCATTTTGGTTAGCAGCGTAATCATCACCAGCAGCTTCAATTTGCGCCTTATTCATGTTCATTTTACGCATATCTGTTTTTGCTTCTCTCCCCTCTTTAATTTGGCCTGCATTGGTTTCTTCCATTGGTATACCTGCATGGCATAAAAAGCTTACAATATCTCTGTTCACTTTATCATCCATTTCTTTAAAGGCAGCAAAAGCTTCTATTTTATAAATCACCAAAGGGTCTTTTTGCTCATACCCTGCAGTTTGTACACTATGTCGTAAATCATCCATCGCCCTTAAGTGTTCTTTCCATGCTTCATCAATAGTTGCTAAAGTAATGCTACGTTCTAAAGCAAAGCCCAGTTCAGTACCATTGCTGGCAAGGTATTTATCTAAATTGGCTAAAGCCTGTATCGCTTTTTTACCATCAGTAAAAGGCACGGCTACATTTTCAATATGGTTGCCTTGCTCTTTACGAATATTGCTTATAATAGGAAAGGTTTGTTCTGCTAAAGCTGCTTTCTTTTTAGTGTAGTTGGTTACAGCTTCTGCATATAATTTTTCAGCTAAAGTAGGCGCTGGTAGCTTTGCTAAATCATCTTCTGTAATGTTGGTATCCATTGCAAAATTAATGATGACAGCCAACTTGAAACCTTCGTAATCAGCAGCCTCTTTAAATGAATTAATTAAACCTTCAGCAACACTGTAAAAAGAATTATCAAGGTCAAGTGCCAAACGTTCGCCAAACAAAGCATGGTTACGTTTACCATACACAACATTCCGTTGTTTGTTCATTACATCATCGTACTCTAACAAACGTTTTCTGGTACCAAAGTTATTTTCTTCAACTTTTTTCTGTGCTCTTTCAATACTCTTAGTAATCATGCTATGCTGAATTACTTCACCTTCTTTATAGCCCATTCTATCCATTAAACCTGCAATACGTTCACTACCAAACATACGCATTAAGCTATCTTCTAACGATACAAAAAATATTGAAGTACCAGGGTCGCCTTGCCTACCAGCACGACCTCTCAACTGCCTATCTACCCTTCTACTTTCGTGTCGTTCCGTACCAATTATAGCCAAACCACCAGCTTCTTTAACGCCTGGGCCAAGTTTGATATCTGTACCACGACCAGCCATGTTGGTTGCAATTGTTACAGCACCTGCTAAACCAGCTTCAGCTACAATTTGTGCTTCTTTGCTATGTTGTTTTGCATTTAATACATTATGAGGTATACCTCTTTGGCGTAACGTACGACTAATTAATTCACTCACATCAACCGAAGTAGTACCTACTAATGTTGGGCGACCAGCAGCTCTGTTTTTTTCAACTTCATCAATAACAGCCTTGTATTTTTCACGGGTGGTTTTGTACACAAAATCTTCCCCATCAATACGAATAACTTTTACGTTGGTTGGTATGGTAACCACATCTAATTTATAAATGCTCCATAACTCTGCTGCTTCGGTTTCGGCAGTACCCGTCATACCTGCTAACTTATGGTACATTCTAAAATAATTTTGTAATGTAACCGTAGCATAGGTTTGGGTAGAAGCTTCAATTTTTACATTTTCTTTAGCTTCTAGGGCTTGGTGCAAACCGTCAGAATAACGCCTGCCCTCCATAATACGCCCCGTTTGTTCATCTACAATTTTTACTTCATCATCAATCACCACATACTCCACATCTTTATCAAATAAAGTGTACGCTTTAAGTAGTTGTTGTATGGTATGAATACGTTCTGATTTGGTAGCGTATTCCGTTAATAAATTGTCTTTTCGCTGTAACTTTTCTTCTGCAGTTAAATCAGTTTTTTCTATTTCAGCAATTTTTGTAGAAATATCTGGTAGTACAAAAAAATCAGGATCTTCACCAGTACGGGTAATTAAGTTTAACCCATTTTCAGTAAGTTCAACTTGGTTATTTTTTTCATCAATACTGAAATATAGCTCTTCATCAACTTTAGGCATTTGCTTTTGTTGATCAGCTAGGTAGTAGTTTTCGCTTTTTTGTAATTTAACTCGGTTACCTGGTTCGCTTAAAAATTTAATAAGTGCCCCATTTTTAGGCAAGCCACGGTAAGCCCTCATTAAAGCCAAACCTCCATCTTTTGGGTCATCATTACCTTCTGCAATTTTCTTTTTTGCTTCTATTAAAAAGTTGTTAACGGCTTTACGTTGTGTTTCAACTAATTTTTCAATACGTGGTTTTAAATCAAAAAACTGTTGGGTATTATCGCTATGTCCTACCGGACCACTAATAATTAAAGGCGTACGGGCATCATCAATCAATACACTATCTACCTCATCTACCATAGCAAAATGGTGCTTACGTTGTACCATTTCGTCAGGTGAGTGTACCATATTATCTCTCAAATAGTCAAAACCAAATTCGTTGTTGGTACCATAAGTAATATCAGCATTATAGGCTTTTCTACGAGCATCGCTGTTAGGTTCATGTTTATCAATACAATCAACACGAAGGCCCAACCATTCAAAAATAGGTCCGTTCCATTCGCTATCCCTCTTCGCCAAATAATCATTCACCGTTACAATGTGCATACCTTCACCTGCCAAAGCATTTAAATAGGCTGGCAAAGTACTCACTAAGGTTTTACCCTCACCTGTAGCCATTTCAGCAATACGGCCTGAGTGCAAAACAGCACCACCAATCAACTGCACATCATAATGTACCATGTTCCACTGTACAGTTGTACCGGCGGCTAACCAACTATTTTTATAAATAGCTTTATCGCCTTCAATAATTACATTTGATTTTTTAGTAGCCAATTCTCTATCTAAATCTGTAGCGGTAGCAACTACATTTTCATTTTCTTTAAAACGACGGCTTGTTTCTTTTACCACAGCAAAAGCTTCTGGCAAAATTTTAGTGAGAATTTCTTCAATTTTAGCATCTCTATCTTTCTTTAATGCATCTATATCTTTATAAATAGCATCTCTTCCGTCAATATCCGTAACAGCTAAAGCAGCGGCTAGTTGTTGTTTTTCTTCAATATCAGCATCTGTTGCGGCTAAATACTCCTTAATACGAGCTTTAAACTCCGTTGTTTTGGCACGAAGTTCATCGTTAGTAAGTGATGCATAAGAAGCAAAAAACTGATTCGCCTTTTCAATTTCTGGAAGAATTTTTTTTACGTCTTTTTCACTTTTATTGCCACCAAATAATTTAGAAATAAATCCAAGCATAAAAATATTTTAATATAGTGATGTTCTATTTATAATTGCCTTTGTCAAATATGGTGCTGCTATTCGCAGTTAGCCAAATTGGCATGGGTTGCAAATGTACAAATAAGTTTTTTTGTAGCGCATTACCTTATAATAACCTCAATTTTGTGAAATATAACCCTTTTGCCGTACATTTGCGCCCTAAAACTGAGTTACTAATACAAAAATAACTAAGGCATGAGTGGTGCATTAAAAGAGGTTAGAAACCGAATAGTAAGTGTTCAAAGTACACAACAAATAACCAAAGCCATGAAAATGGTGAGTGCGGCAAAATTACGTCGTGCACAAGATGCTATTACACAAATGCGCCCCTACGCACAAAAATTGCAAGAAATGTTGAGCAATATTGTGAGTAGTACCGAGGGTGATTTAACCAACAAATTAGCTGCAGAACGTACCGTTGAAAAAGTGATGATTATTGTAGTAACAAGTGATAGAGGTTTATGTGGTGGTTACAATAGTAATTTAATAAAACTTGCAAAATCGGTAGCTAAAGAAAAATATGCCTCACAACTTGCAAAAGGTAACGTAACTTTTTTACCAATTGGTAAAAAAGGTTACGAACATTTCACAAAAAATGGCTTTAATGTTATTGACAGTTTTTGGGAAATATTTTCAGGTTTAAGTTTTGAAAAAGTACAAGCAGCAGCTACTTATGCAATGAACGCCTTTGAAAAAAATGAGGTAGATGCTGTAGAAGTTATTTACAGCGAATTTAAAAATGCCGCTACACAAGAATATATTGCTGAGCAATTTTTACCAATAAAAAAAGCAACCAATACTGCTTCAAATAAAAACAGCGACTTTATTTTTGAACCTAGTAAAGAAGTGTTGATTGCTGAATTGATGCCTAAAATTTTGAATACACAATTATACAAAGCTGTGTTAGATGGTAATGCAAGCGAACATGGTGCACGTATGACAGCTATGGACAAGGCTAGTGATAACGCTAACGAATTATTAAAAGCATTGAAAATTAGCTATAACCGTGCAAGACAAGCAGCTATTACAACCGAACTTACTGAAATTGTAAGTGGTGCAGCTGCATTACAAGGTTAATAATCAACCTCGTTTTCTTATAACAAATATTAAATGCTATTACCTGCAACTCAATAATAATTGCAGTAATTAATAAAAATGGAAATATCTCAAATTATACCGCATATTGAAGCGCTTATTTTTGCAAGTGATAAAGCCTTATCAGCTGCTGAAATTACAGAGCTAATCAATACTGCATTGGGTTTTATTGAAGATAGGGCCGATATTGAACAAATTGAAACCGCCATTGAAGGTATTAAAGAAAAATACCAAGCTGAGTTTTACTCATTTGAATTAAAGCAAAGTGGCGGTGGTTGGCAGTTTTTAACCAAGCCGGCGTACCACAAAACAGTCGCATTAATTAATGGCGATAAATTCATTAAACGCCTCTCTACCGCTGCACTTGAAACGTTAAGCATTATCGCTTACAAACAGCCTATCACAAAAAGTGAAATAGAAAGTATACGTGGTGTAAACTGCGATTATGCAGTACAAAAACTTTTAGAGAAAGAACTCATTATCATCAGCGGTCGTAATGAAGATGCTGTTGGTAAACCGTTGATATATGCTACTTCAAAATCATTTATGGATTATTTTGGCATTAACAGTGCTGATGAATTACCCAAAATAAATGAAGTGTTTTTTGATGAAGTAGTGAAAGCAACTGAAGTAAGTAAAATTGAGTTTGATAGAAACGAAGCAATTGTTGAAGAAGACGAAACAACTACAGAAATTAATGAAAATAACAGCGACAACGCCTTAGTTACTGATGAAAATTTGGATGATACCAATAATGTAACTGCAACAGATACAACCTTAACTGTTGATGCTACTGATATGGAAGAAACTGAAGAAATAAAACAAAAGAAACAGAACGAAACTGACCCAGAGAATGTGTCTTAAAATATTTTAGTACCACTAATTATTAAAGCATTTCTCAAAAAGAAATGCTTTTTTTATATCAAAAAAATAAACTAAAAAAAATGACAAATCATCTTTCACACCAACAGTTAAACGAATTGGCCAACCAGTATGGCACCCCATTGTATGTTTATCAATCAGATAGTATTAAACATCAATACGAAAAATTAACCCATGCTTTTCGTAACTGTAATGCAAAGATATTTTATGCATGTAAATCGCTCACCAATGTTAATATTTTACGCTACCTACATAAATTAGGTGCCTCGTTAGATTGTGTGAGTATTAACGAAGTTAAATTAGGTTTATTAGCAGGTTTTGATAAATCTAACATATTGTATACCCCCAACTGTGTTGACTTTGAAGAAATTTTAGCAGCAAAAGAATTGAGTGTAAACATCAATATTGATAACATATCTATTCTTGAACAATTTGGTAATAAATTTGGCAACAGCTACCCCATTTGTATTCGTTTAAACCCACACATATTGGCTGGTGGCAATTATAAAATTTCAACCGGACATATTGATAGCAAATTTGGCATTTCTATTCACCAATTACGCCATATTGAACGTATTGTAAAAGCTACTGATTTACACGTAGAAGGTATTCACATGCATACTGGTAGCGAAATTAAAGACATCAACGTTTTTTTAGAGGGTTTAGAAGTAATGTTTAGCATGGCTACTCATTTTCCTCACTTAAAATATATTGACTTAGGTAGTGGCTTTAAAGTACCTTACCAACCTGGCGAAAAAGAAACCGATGTAAATTTATTAGGAGAAAAAGTAGCCGAAGCCTTCAAAAATTTTGAAGCAGAAACTGGCAAAAATTTACAAGTGTGGTTTGAACCTGGTAAATACCTCGTAAGCCAATGCGGTTACTTAATTGTGAAAGCCAATGTTATTAAACAAACAACTTCTGCAGTTTTTGTTGGGGTTGACAGTGGCTTTAACCACCTCATTCGCCCAATGATGTACGATGCTTATCATCATATCGAAAATGTAAGCAATAGCTTTGGTACATCACGTATTTATACCATTGTGGGCAATATTTGTGAAACAGATACTTTTGCTTGGGACAGACCATTACCCGAAGTACGTGAAGGCGATTATTTGGCATTTTATAATGCAGGCGCCTATGGTTTTGAAATGTCATCAAATTTTAACAGTCGCTTGAAACCTGCCGAAATTATGATAGAAGAAGGCGATGCTAGAATAATTAGGCGTAGAGAAGTTTTTGAAGATTTATTAAGAGGACAAGAATTATAAAACTTGCTTTCATCAATTTATGTAAACCCTTGGCAAATTGCTAAGGGTTTTTGTTTTGTAATATCAAAAAATAATGTAACATTTATATGGGCAACTTTTAACCTTTGCCTTTAAAAATTACCATCATGTACGCCTCATCATTCAAAAGTAACATCAACATTTTTACAAAGCTTATTGTCATTTTTTTTGGAATAACCATCATCGCTGTTAGTTGTAAAAAATCATCCAATAAGTGGATTGATGTTGACCCTGCCTTCGCAAAATATGTAGAAGCTTATACAACAGGTGTTATTTCAAAAACAAGTAGCATTCGTGTACAACTTTCAACAGAAGCAGCCACCACACACACTGTTGGGCAACCTGTTGATGATAATATTTTTGAATTATCACCATCAGTAAAAGGAAAAGCAACTTGGGTTGATGCTCGTACTATTGAATTTAAACCAGAAAAAAATTTAGTACCCGATCAATTATATAAAGTAAATTTTAAACTAGGTAAAACAACTAAAGTACCATCAAAATTCAACGAGCTACAATTTAATTTTCAAACTATCAAACCTTCGTTTAAAGTAACGAACGATGGTTTGCGGAGCGATGGTACAAAAAATAAGATGTTTTTAAATGGAAGTATTATCACTGCAGATGTTGAAGATGGTAAACTTGTAGAAAAATTATTGTCCGTAAAACAAAATGCAAAATCATACAACATTGTTTGGCAACACAATAATAACAGCAAAATTCACCAATACAGCATCAATAATATTGAACGTAGTGCAAACGGAGCAACACCTTTGTTGTTGAAATGGGATGGTGATGCATTAGATGTTAAACTAAAGGGCGAACAACCATTAGAAGTGCCTGCAGTGGGCGACTTTAAAGTACTTAACATTGTGCCTGTTAACGAAACACAACAATACGCATCAATACAATTAAGCGACCCCATTGCCATTGGGCAAGATTTACTTGGTCTTGTAAACATTAGCAATGAGCCAGATGTATCGTACAGCATCAATGGTAGTGAAATAAAATTATATTCAGATAAGCCGTTAGAAGGTAACTATACAGTAAATGTAAATACAGGTATCAAAAATAATTTTGGCGACAATTTACCATCAGGCTTTACGGGCAACATCATTTTTGAAAATACCAAACCATCTGTAAAAATATTAGGCAAAGGCAACATCTTACCCACATCAGGTAAATTAGTATTACCATTTGATGCCATAAATTTAAACGCAGTTGACATCAGTATCATCAAAATATTTGAAAACAATGTACCCCAATTTTTACAACAAAATGATTTGGGTGGTAAAGAAGATTTACGAAGGGTTGCAAAACCAATTGTTCAAAAAACATTGCGTTTAGATGATGATAAAACGTTAGACCTGCATACCAAACAACGCTTTTCGTTAGATATTGATAAATTTTTAAAAACAGAACCAGGCGCCATTTACAGCGTTACCATTGGGTTTAGACCATCGTACTCATTGTATTCAAAAACTGCTGTAGATACTACAGCAAATAATGAAAATAATGAAGATGAAGAAGGCTATGAAGATGAGTACAGTTACAATAATACCAGCGGTGTTGATGATGACGATGCCTTTTGGGATAATTACGATAACTACTACCCCAACGGTTATAATTGGGAACGCAGAGATGACCCTACAAGTAAATCGTATTACAATAAAGACAGATGGGCTACCCGAAATATTTTAGCCAGTAACATAGGCTTAACAGCAAAACGTGGTGGCGATAAAAACTTAATTGTTGCAGTGAGTAGCATACTTTCAACCGAACCTTTAAATTCTGTTGAACTTTTAGTACTCGATTATCAACAGCAAGTAATAGGCAAAGGAAGCAGTAGCAGCGATGGATTTGCTACCATCGATATCAAACAAAAACCTTACTTACTCATCGCTAAAAAAGGGGCTGAAAGAGGCTACCTTAAATTAGATGACGGCAATGCCTTACCGTTAAGTAGGTTTGATGTTAGTGGTGAAGCTATTAAAAATGGTATTAAAGGATTCATTTTTGGAGAAAGGGGTGTATGGCGACCAGGTGATAGCTTATTTATAAACAGTATTATTGCCGACCAAACCGGCAATTTACCCAACGATATTCCTGTTGAATTTAGTTTGTTTACACCACAAGGTCAGTTATACAAAAAAATATTACAAACCAATGCCAAAGATGGTTTCAATGTTTTTAAAACCACTACTGATGCTACATCACCAACAGGTAATTGGTTGGTACAAGTAAAAGTAGGTGGTGCTATTTTTGAAAAGCGATTAAAAATAGAAACCGTAATGCCTAATCGATTAAAAATAAATATCGATTTTGGAAAAGATGCAGTGCTGGGCAACGGCTCATTAAACGAAGGCAGTTTAAACAGTAATTGGTTATTTGGTACGCCTGCAAAAAATTTAAAAGCAAAAGTAGAAGCTTCTTTATATGCACGAAAAACTGTTTTTACAAACTTTAAAGATTTTACTTTTGATAATCCAACGTCTAATTACAATACCCAAACAAAAGTAATTTTTGATGCTACGTTAGATGAAAATGGACATGCAAATATAAAGCCCGATTTTCAAGTGGATGGTAATGCCCCGGGCATGTTAACCGCATCATTACTCACAAAAGTATTTGAACCTGGTGGTAGTTTTAGTATTGATAATATTACCATGCAGTACAGTCCGTACAAAACATACGTAGGCATAAAATTACCCACTGGCGAAAAACCTTTCAATTACTTACTTACTGGCAAACAACATACAGTTGATATTGCAAATGTTGATAGTAAAGGCAATGCATTAAGTGGTGCTCAAGATGTTGAAGTACAATTTTATAAAATTCAGTGGCGCTGGTGGTGGGATGAAGGAAGTGATAACCTCAGCAACTTTACGCAAGACAATTACAATAAACTCATTAGTAAAAATGATATAAGTTTAAAAAATGGCAAAGGTAATTGGAGTTTTAAAACCGGTAACAACGAATGGGGCAGGTATTTAATATTAGTAAAAGATAAAGTGAGCGGCCACATAACAGGTACAACTTTTTATGTAGATGAGCCCGGTTGGCAAAGTCGCTCAGGTAACGATGATCAATCTGCTGCCAGTATGTTATCATTTAGTAGCGATAAAACAAACTATAATGTAGGCGATAATATTAAACTAACCATACCTTCAGCAAAAGGTGGCCGTATGTTAGTGAGTATAGAAAGTGGCAGCAAGGTTTTGAAAACTTTTTGGCAAGAAACTACCCAAGGGCAAACAACAGTAAACATAAAAGCAGAGGCGAATATGGCACCTAATGTATATGCCAACGTTAGCTTATTACAGCCACATGCACAAACCATTAATGATTTACCTATACGAATGTATGGTGCTATTCCATTGTTTGTATCTGACAAAAACACCGTACTTACGCCACAAATAAGTATGCCTGAAACAGTAAGACCAGCAACAAATGTATCAGTAACCGTGAGTGAAAAAACTGGTAAAGAAATGACGTATTGCATTGCTGTTGTTGATGATGGCTTACTCGATTTAACCCGATTTAAAACACCTGACCCACATGCAGCATTTTTTGCAAGAGAAGCATTGGGTGTAAAAAGCTTCGATTTATTTGACCAAGTAATTGGCGCATGGGGAGGCGATTTAGAAAGAATATTAACCATAGGGGGCGATGAAGAAGCTGGTCCAGTGAAGCAAAAAACTGCCAACCGTTTTAAACCTGTGGTGAAATATTTTGGTCCGTTTACAATTGGCAGTGGCCAAAAACAAACACAAACTTTTATGATGCCGAATTATATTGGCTCCGTAAGAACCATGGTGGTGGCTGCACACAAAGGAAGTTATGGCTTTGCAGAAAAAACGGTAACGGTTAAAAAACCATTGATGATTGTTACTACTTTACCAAGGGTATTGGCACCATCAGAAATTATTAAAGTACCTGTTACCGTTTTTGCGATGGAGCGTAATATCAAAAATGTAAGTGTGCGTTTGCAACCCAATAATTATTTTGACATCATTGGCAACAATACCCAAACGTTGGTATTTGAAAAAACTGGTGAACAAGTAACTTATTTTGATGTAAGGGTAAAAAACATAACAGGTATCGGTAAAATAAATGTATTAGCTACAAGTGGTACTGAAAAAGCTACTGATGAAATTGAGTTAAATGTGAACAACCCTAACCCTACTATTAGTAATGTACAAGCTATTACATTAGCACCAAACCAAACATGGAATGCCACTATACAACCCATTGGTATAGCAAGTGCAGGCAGTTCAGTTATTGAAATATCAAGCATACCTGCTATGAATTTACAAAAGCGATTGAATTATTTAATCACTTATCCGCATGGTTGTATAGAGCAAACTACCTCATCAGTATTTCCGCAATTGGTATTAAATCAATTAACTGATTTGAGTGATGTACAAAAAGCAATGATCGATAAAAATGTAAAAGCAGGCATTGCTAAAATTCAACAATTTCAACGATTTGATGGTGGCTTTGGTTATTGGCAAGGTGCCAACGAAAGTGATGATTGGGGTACTTCATACGCAGGAAATTTTTTAATAGAAGCTCAAAATAATGGGTATGTGGTAGGCGATCAATTGCTAAACCAATGGAAACAATTTCAAACAGGTAAAGCCAATACGTGGGTACCAAGCACAAGTAATTTTTATGGAGGCGATTTAGCACAGGCCTATCGGTTGTATACTCTAGCATTAGCAAAAGCACCAGCGTTAGGTGCTATGAACCGTTTAAAAGAATTTAAATATTTATCTAATGAAGCAAAGTGGCGCTTGGCAGCGGCATACAAACTAGCCGGACAAGACAATACCGCTCTTGATTTAATAAGTGGCTTACCTACGAGTGGTACCATCGTAAAACAAGCAGGCTTTACATACGGCTCTAGTGAGAGAGATGAAGCCCTTATTTTAGAAACACTTACGCTCTTAAACAAACGATCACAAGCAGCCAGTATGGTAAATATAATTGGAGGTAAATTAGCATCAGATAATTGGTACAGTACACAAACTACTGCCTACAGTTTATTAGCCATTGCAAAGTATTGTGGCAAAAATGCATCGGGCAGTAAAATTATAGTGAATGCAGTGGTTGATGGTAAAACAAACAGCATAAACATAGCTAGTTACTTAAAGCAAATGCCCGTTGCTCTAAAGCAAACAGGCAATACGGTAAGTATGGTGAACAAAGGCAACAACCAATTGTATGTACGCATTATCACACAAGGGCAACCACTTACAGGCGATACCACTACCAAAGCAAGTAACAGCGCAGGTTTGAGCATGAGTGTAAGTTATATATCGCAAAATGGCACGGCTATAGATGTAAGTAAGCTCAGCCAAGGCACTGATTTTATTGCAAAAATAACTGTAAAAAATACAGGCGTAAGTGGCACGTATACACAAATGGCTTTGTCAACTATTTTCCCTGCAGGCTGGGAAATTTTAAACCCACGAATGATGGATGGTGAAAGCGCATTTAAATCATCGTTCAGTACTTATCAAGATGTGAGAGATGATAGGGTGTATACATATTTCAATATTAAACAAGGCGAAACACTCACTTACTATGTACAATTAAATGCAGCTTATGCTGGTAGGTATTATGCAGCAGGCGCCAATTGTAGTGCTATGTATAATAATAACATCACCGCAAATAGTATGGGCAAATGGGTAGAAGTATTGGTAAGTAATTAGAAAGTAATTGATGATGTAAATGATTAATAAAATGCATTGTTGGGGCTGTCAGCGGTAGTACAGTAGCAGCAGCTGTTCCGGCTATTCGCTGTACCTCCGCCGCCGCAGCGGCTACGGTGCCGCTGCTATCCGGCAGCCATTCAACAGTATCAATAAATGTTACAAGTGTAAACCTATAAGGTTTTAAAAACCTTATAGGTTTCGTAGCATACAAAAGTTCAAAAATGTACAACAGTACAAGGGCTGCGGCTGACGTTGGGATGTGTGTTGGCTTGCGCCGCAGGCCATAAGCCAACATACGGCACACCAACGGCACCGAACCTATGCTGCTACGTTGTTGTGGATGAAAGCCCCAAATGCTACTCCGTAATTTCTATGTTTTTGATGCTATTTTGTCCGTAAAAAATAGGGAAATACATAAGTGAAACTTTTGCTGGATTAATGAAATATTTACCCGTATAACGAACCTGCAATGGTATTTGCTGTGTAAACATACCTTTCTGTAAATTGGGTACAAACATTAAAATTTTATCTTTATAAAACTCTTTATAAATACCATTTTGATAAGCATTTTTTTGAGCCACATTACAGCCAGCTGGTATAGGAATTTCAATCATAACGTACTCCGCTTCCTTTAATGCATTGATAGTAACATTCATAATTACTGACTCACCAGCTTTTAATTGAGTAACTGTATTATTTGATTGTAAAAAAGATGTTTGTACAACAAAATTGGTATCAACAGTAATGGGGTTTGCATCAAAAAATTGTTGAAACGATGTAAAATAAGTGATACCATTACCCGATTTATTGATTTGTAAATTTTTGGAAGTACTACTTGTAAAAGATGCTTTGTAAGGAAACTTTGTTACAACAATATTGGTATCGCCTGCAATTGTAACTTTTGTGGGTTGCTGAACATCATTATTATTTTTTAATACTTCCGGCAAAATTGTTTCAATAATTGATGCAGTTTCAACGGTATTACTCCAGTAGCCATTGCCTCTTTTGCTAATAAAATATTGTATAATTTTGGGTAACATTGATTGATAAGCTGAATTATTTTCGAACACTTTATAGGCAATTAAAGTAGTAGCCACTTCGTTTGACTCCCAACGATAGTTTTGTGTACCCCAATGAATATCACCTAAAATGCCTGTTGATGCGGCTTTCATAACTTTTGTTAACTGATTGGCATAATCCATTTTCTGATTTTGTAAAATGCGAACATACTGCCATTGTGCATGTATGGATAATGAATCAAATTTTACTTTATTTAACCAACCCTCATAATTAATTACATGTTTACCCTCACTCAAAGTATGTAATGTAGCTATTAAACGCTCATTTGACAAAACGGGTAATTGATTTTGAAGGTATAAAAAGGCATTTCTGATATTTGATGCAACAGATGGATCATTATTAAATTTCAACAACACTTTTGTGATGTAGTTGGTTACATACACATCTTCATTACCATTTGGCCACCATGACCATCCACCGCTATACAATTGGTTGGTTTGAATTTTATTCAACAACATTGTTAATAGCTTTTGATCATCAAACGGCTTTTTTAATTTTTCGTTAATAATTTTAGTGAGCTGCAAGCCCATTAATTTAGAGGTAGTTTGTTCCATACAGGCGTATGGGTAATTTTTCAACTGTGCTAATTCATCAAGTAAAATATCAATAGTATTATTTACAATACCAATATGTAATGTTGCATTGGTGTTTGATGATGGTAATGCAAATGTTGTGTCGTTTGTTAATACCCAAAAATTACCAATAGCTTTTTCAGTACCTCTTTTAAAAACAGGAATACTGCGTTCCTCCGCATCAGTAAAACCAGTAGTGGTCTCAATACTAAAGGTAGTTTTAATACTATCACTATTACTAGCTTTCACCCATTGCTTGTTAATGTGAGCATCTGATGCATTAATTGTTGTAGTACGTTGGGCTGTAATATTATTATTAATTTTAAAAGTACTATTAACGGTATAAGCATCTGTAGTATAATTTAATACCTTACTTACATATGCGGCACTATCTCCTTCAATTAAAAAAGTAGGTGCATTTACTTGTGCTGCTATGGGTTTAAAAGCTTGTGTAAAAATATTAGTATTTAATATCCTATTCTTTATATCCATGCCTACTATAAAAGTTTTCCACCCCGTTATATTATCAGGGTACTTTACATCAAAACTAGCCTGGCCATTTTTGTCTGTAAAAAAATTGGGTACCCAAAAAGCATAGTCTTTAAAATTTTTACGAATGCCTTGTGTTTTTGTTTTTACCATAATAACCCCGTTGGCTCCTTGTGCACCAAACAATATAACGGATTTTGTTGCATCTAAAATATCAACTGATAAAATATCAGCTGGATTTATATCACTAAACTTTTTTGCATTTTGTATTATGCCATCTATTACTATCAAAGCTTCGTTGTTACCTGTTAAACTGCTGAGACCTCTTAACGAAATGCTTTCGCCAATAAATACACCATTATTGCTATTGGTAATATTGACCCCAGCAACTTTACCATTTAAAGCAATACTTACATTATCATTTGAACGGATAGATGCTGCTGCTCCTACCATTGAAAATTTCCGTTGCGTAGTAGCATAACCTGTTACCACCACTTCTTCTAATGACATTTTGCTTACACTAGCATAAATGGTAAGTGAAATATTTTGTGTATTTAAAGTAACGGTATAAAAATTGGTATTGTAACCAACTGCACTCACTAATAATTGATACGTTCCTTTACGTAAATTTTTAAACTGAAAAATACCTTTATCATTGGTGCTAGTACCATTTTGGTATCCATCTATCCGAATGGTTGCAAATGGAATAGGCTCTTTTGTTTTCTCATCAAGTAATATACCTCTTATACTTACTGCATCTCTAGCATCAAATAAATAAGGCTCCATTTGTGTTGGGTTGGATTGTTTAGTAAGTGAGAGAGCATACTGTAATTCTAATTTTTGCTGATATAAAATGGCCTCAGCTTTCAATTGAGTAACTATAGGATGATTGGGTACAAAAGTGAGTTTACCCAACTTTACAAAAGTGCTACCATATGGCATAACAACAATATGTTGTTTTGTAAATACGGTATTATTTGTAGTAATCAACAATACATCATACATTCCTGGTTTAATATAATCAATGTTATTATAGTAAAAATTATTAACCAGATACACGGTATCACAATGCATTAATACTACATATTTAATACTACTATCCGTTACAAATTGCAATTGTAACTTACCGTAGGGCAATTTATTACGCAATGCAGCAGCCCTAACGTAAGCATTGTTTTTTTCTATAAAATTAATGACAGTAGATTTCGGTATTTCGTTATAAGCTATTACTGGAGGTGCCACAAGCGTATCGCCCCAATTTGGTAGCAATGTATTTTTTAATTGTAATCGGTTATTGGTATCCTTAACAGGAAAGAGATACATTTTTTCAAGTCTAACTTTTTTAGGAGCAAAATCATATAAATAAGGTGATTCTAAATCAACATTAATATCAAAATGGTTAGGTTTATAAAATTGAACAGTACCATTATTAAAAGGCCCTATAACATAATCATTTTGGTTATTTACTAAATTAAAAACCCTATCGCTTTGCCAAATAAATGCACCATTGTTATTGTATGATTTTTTTACAACCATTATTTGTTTTTCAATCAAATTCATTTCTGCGATACTCCAATACTTTTTATTAGGTACAACCCTTGCATGTTTTGGCAAATCGGCCATATCAATAAAAAAATCATATTTATAGTTTGGTTGTACATACACACTATCTAAATAAATTGTTTTATCTAATAATCTAATTTCAAACTGTGTGTAACCAGGTTGCACTTCGTAAGCATACTTTTGTGGAACATTAACAGCATTATAATACACAAATTTTTTATTGACATAAAGCAAAAAGATTGGCTGTGGTACCATTTTATCAAATACCGAAATAGCCACTTGTGGCATTGCTGTATATATTACTTTCTTACTTGTATATACCTTATTTTGTTGAAGTAATATTTTATAATAATCCATTGTATCTAAACCAAACTTATGAACCCATCCACTGTTTTTTGAAAAGAAACTTTTTTCGTAAACATTATTTAAATCATCGTTTAAAAAAGTTTCGTAGTTAAGCGATTTTAACTGATGATAATTTACTAAATAAGGTAACTTAGGATATTTAATATCTTTATTGAATTCGTTATTATATGATACAGCAGTTAGATTGACACCCTGTACTGGCGTACCTTTATAATCAATTACGTTGAGCTGTATATTATCAATTTCGCCAGGGAATACGGTTGATTTTGCAGTAACATTTGCCGATAAAATATTATATGGAATAGTAAGATATTGTAACAAAGATTGTTCAACACCTCCCCAATAATATTGATATCGAACTTCGTAAAAATCCTTACTATTTTTTAAAAGACGTTGCCATGTAATATTTTTAGCTGAATCTTTACCTTGATAAATAATATCATTTTTATTAAATACCGTGTAATAAACAGGAATTTTATAGGGGTTGAATATTCGAAAACCTAGCGTATCTTTTTGAGTAATTTTTTCAAATTGTAATACATTACTCTTTGCATCAATTTCTAAAGTTTGAGTTGTTGCATTACTATCAACAGATTTTAATGTAATAGTTGCAACCAAAGGATTAATGGGTTGCATAAAGGGTAAATCTATTGTAAGGAATGGGGCATCATTAATTTGTATTAAGGCTTTTTTATGTACACTTTTGTTATTACTCAAAAAAGTAGCATAAACAGTATCATTTTTTTGTAGGAGTAAATAAGCTGATTTTTCGAAGAAGTAGTCTATATTTTTTTGCTCTGTATGTGTTTCATTATTTGCATTTGAAAATTTCAAAACAGCACTTAATGACATATTTGCTTTCGGAAAAAGTGCAGTAGGCACTTTAAATTTTGTATCGCCATTTGCTAATAATTTTGTAGTGGCAATATAAAGGGTATCAGCCACAAAAACAGTATCCGCAAAAGTTTCATACACTTGTGCTGTTGTTATAGTCAATGCTACAGTAGCATCTAAAACATTTAGTTGATTGGCATCTTTTGCAGAAGCAGTAAATTCTAATGTATCATTCAAATAATAATCTGTAGATGAACTACTAAATTGATAACTACTTACTTGATCTAACAAATAATCTTCTGTACTAAAACTAGCGGCTTTTAATATTCGTTGCTTGTATTTGAAACTAACACTATACGTTACATCTAAGGGCAATGTATCACTTAGTACAAATGAACCAACATAATCGCCTTTTGTAATAGGCGCTAAAGTATCTAAAACTTGTTCAACATATTTACCTTTATTTTTGTAATTCAAAATAACTTGTAGCGACTTTTCAAAAGGCTTTAATTGATCGTTGAGTAAATAAGCTTTGTATTTAACCGTATCCTTTATTTTATATTTGGGTTGATTAAAAATAATGTACCCATTGGTATTATATACTGGCTTACGGTGTTTTTTAAAGATGTTTGCAATTTTAGTAGGAATAAAATGTAATATTTTATAAAAAGTTGTCGTTTTAAATACTGCCTTTTTTTGATTGGTAATACTTACATCAGGTGATTTATCAACCGCTATGTTCGTATACAATGTATCATTTGAGGCATATACTTTTACAAAGGCCTCATCTATATTTCTGCTTTGTACTAAATATGTTTGTGATGCTGTATTAAATAGTACTTCTTTATTTTTTACAAAAACTTGCGCATTATTTAAATAAGTATTATTAGTTGTAGCTACTACTAACTGCAATTTATTTTTATTGTTTACGGTAAGCAATTTTAATGAAGAAATATTGATGAGTGTTGCTGTTATATGATAATCAACTATATCAATTTTTACATAGTTACCATTAGGTAATACATTTATATAAGTACTATCTGCATTTAAAATAAATTGAGGCGTAAATTTTTCAAAGCTTTCAATGGGTATGGAATCAATGGCTGTAAAATATTCAAATTGTTTAGATGTTATTTTATAATAATGACTAACCCAGCTTTTTTTTCGAATTTGATCAAATTTTACTTGTGCCTCACCATTGATTGCAATGAATATGATAAGTAAGCTGTATAATTTTTTCATAAGTATACCTTTTAAAATAAAGCAGTTAGGGGTACATTGTTAGAGATAAAAATATACATAAATGCTGCACGGCCGAAAAATGAACTATAGGCCAAGGGCTGCGGCTGACGTTGGGATGTGTGTTGGCTTGCGCCGCAGGCCATAAGCCAACATACGGCACACCAACGGCACCGAACCTGTGCTGCTACGTTGTTGTGGATGAAAGCCCCCATTATTAACAAACTTAATAAAGCACCATTTTTGATTGGTTTTTAAAGCCGTAAAATTCAATTATCTTCGCAGCCAAATAAGCTTACAATATGTTTAGATCGCATACTTGCGGCGAATTACGCATCGCTGATATTAGTAAAAGTGTAACCCTTGCTGGTTGGGTACAAACGGTTAGAAAATTTGGTAGTATCACATTCGTTGATTTAAGAGATCGCTATGGTATTACCCAATTATTGTTTAATGAAAGTTTAAACCATTTATTAGATGCTAACCCATTGGGCCGTGAGTTTGTGTTGCAAGTAAAAGGTATTGTAAACGAACGTAGCAATAAAAACAGTAACCTCCCAACAGGCGATATTGAAATATTGGTTAATGAATTTTCTATTTTAAATAAATCTATCACCCCTCCTTTTACCATACAAGATGATACCGATGGTGGCGATGATTTGAGAATGAAATACCGCTTTTTAGACCTGCGAAGAAATGCAGTAAAACGTAATTTAGAGCTCCGCTATGCTGTAGGCCGCAGTACCAGAAATTATTTACACGAAAATAATTTTATGGATATTGAAACACCTTTCTTAATTAAAAGTACGCCTGAAGGTGCTAGAGATTTTGTGGTGCCAAGTCGCATGAATGCAGGTCAATTTTATGCCCTACCACAAAGTCCGCAAACGTTTAAACAATTATTGATGGTGAGTGGTTACGATCGTTACTACCAAATTGTAAAGTGTTTTAGAGATGAAGATTTAAGGGCCGATAGGCAACCAGAGTTTACACAAATAGATTGTGAAATGAGCTTTGTAGAGCAAGAAGATATTTTACAAATGTTTGAAGGATTGGTACGTCGTATTTTTAAAGATGTAAAAAATATTGATTATACTGATGTAATTGAACGCATGACATGGACCAATGCCATGTGGACTTACGGCAACGATAAGCCCGACATTCGCTTTAATATGCAGTTATGTAACCTAAAATACCCAACACATACTTTTAGTGATAAACCAGTAATTGAAAACTTAATTAACGGTGCAGATTTTAAAGTGTTTGATGAAGCCGAAACTGTTATTGCAATAGCAGTACCAGGTTGTGCTGCTTATACTCGTAAACAAACAGATGACCTTACGGAGTGGGTAAAGCGACCACAAATTGGTATGAAGGGATTGGTGTTTATAAAGTGTAATGAAGATGGTACTTTTAAAAGCAGTGTTGATAAATTTTATAACGAGGAAAAACTCAAAGCCATTGCCGAAGCTGCACATGCCAAAGCAGGTGATTTAATTTTAATAGTAGCCGGAGCTGAAGAGCGTACCCGTAAAGCTGCTAGCGATTTACGCATGTACATGGGTACTACATTGGGTTTAAGAAAGGCTAATGATTTTAAATTATTATGGGTATTAGATTTTCCGTTATTTGAATACGCAGAAGAAGAAAACCGTTGGGTAGCAAGGCACCATCCGTTCACATCACCCAAGCCAAGTGATATTGATACCATGATCAATAATGAACCAAGCATTGCTAACCCTGCTGAATACTTAAAACACCCATACGCAAATATTAAGGCCAATGCGTATGATATGGTATTGAACGGTAACGAAATTGGCGGTGGCTCTATCAGAATTTTTCAAAAAGATTTACAACAAAAAATGTTTGCCGCTTTAGGAATGGATGAGCATGAGCAGCAACATAAATTTGGCTTTTTACTTGGTGCATTTGAATATGGTGCTCCTCCACATGGCGGCATTGCCTTTGGGTTTGATAGGCTTTGTAGCATTTTAGGCGGAAGTGAAAGTATTAGAGATTTTATTGCCTTCCCAAAAAACAATAGTGGTAGAGATGTTATGATTGATGCCCCATCAACCATTGATGAAAAACAATTCGACGAATTACAAATTAAGTTGGATATAAAAGAAAAATAGTTTTATATACGTATTAACATATTTCACATACATTTTATTAAACTAAAAGTTTTAAGTATTAATTTGCTTAAAACTTTTTTTATGCGTAGTTACGTCAGGTTAGCAATTTTGTGTACCACTTTAATGTTAGCTGCTTGTGGTAAAGATGAAAGTACTGGCAGCATACCACAAACAAATAATAATGTAGTAGCAACAAGTTTGCTTAATGTTGCATATGGTACTGATGCAGCACAAAAAATGGATATTTATTTACCGGCTAACAGAAATACTGCTTCAACTAAAACAATTGTATTGATACATGGAGGCGCTTGGAGCAGTGGTGATAAAGCTGATTTCAACAGTTTTGTAGATACGCTTAAAAGAAGGCTGCCAACTTATGCCATTGCAAATATTAATTATCGTTTAGCAGCTGCACCAGCAACCAATACTTTCCCCACACAAGAGCAAGATGTAAAAGCTGCATTTGATTTTATTGCTTCAAAAAGTAATGAATTTATTATATCAAATAAAACTGTAGCATTAGGCGCTAGTGCAGGTGCACACTTAGCCTTATTACAATCTTACAAATACAATTCAAACAATAATATAAAAGCCGTGGTTGATTTATTTGGCCCAACAGATATGACGGCTATGTATAATGACCCAGCATCGCCGCTTGCACCAAGTTCATCTATTGCATTATTATTAAATGGCACACCAGCTAGCAATGCAACATTATACAACAGCAGTAGCCCCATAAATTTTGTTACAAGCAGTACTATCCCAACTATTATATTTCATGGTGGCAGTAGCGATTTTTTGGTAAAAACGAGTCAGTCAACAGCATTAAGAGATAAGTTGGTACAAAACAATATTACGGTGCAATACACCATTTACCCAAATGAAGGCCATGGTTGGACGGGTAGCAACTTAATTGATACCTTTAACAAAATAGAAAGCTTTCTAACCCAATATGTACAGTAATCAGTTAAAATATGTGCTACTTACAACGTTTACCGTTTGCTGTAACTTATTAATACTTGCACAAAACAACCTGCCTGTTTTTAAAGACGCTGTAGCTAGTAAGCGAACTAAATTTTATACTACTTTAGTAAATAGTATTGAAAAAAATATACAACTGCCTATAACAAATGAAGATGCATGGCTTAATTGCTTTAACAACATTAATTTAATTAAGTATAAAGCTGATGTTGTAAAACAAAAACTCGACAATATAGCCAACAACATCCAGGTAGCTAGCCCTCATTTTTGGCGTAGTTTTTTAGAATTAATTAATAGTGATTACCCAAATCAATACAAAAAAGCAGTTACATATATTTATAACAATAGCAAAGATGATGTTACTTTAAAAGCAATGGCATTACATTATTTAATGCAACATGCGGATAGCAATAACCTCCACAAATGGATAAATGAAATTACCATCTTACTAAAAGCAAATAAAGAAGAAGTAGTATTACAAGAATTATTGTACAATTTAGAAAATCAATTACAACCAAAAAACATAACTGCTATATCATCTTTTTTTGATACAAATTATTTGCCTAAACATTTATTGGTATTTAGTTTACAAAGAAAAAATAGAAATTACCCCGGCATTGTAATTGTTAGAAAACCAGATGGCTCTTTTTTAAAGCATGATGACAATACTTTTTTTAGTGTACCACAATTAGCAAGAAGTGCTAGCAATATGCCAAGTTATATTAGCTTAGGCAATACGCCACAGGGTATTTTTAAACTCACAGGTTTTGATACTTCTAAAAGTTTTTTTATTGGCCCGAGTACCAATATTCAATTATCAATGCCGTATGAATATTGTAAAGTCACTATTAATAATCAGTTAGTAGATACTACGTGGACGCTGGAACAATATTGTAATTTACTTCCAAAGCCATTGCAACAATATCATCCCCTATACGGCTCTTATTTCGCTGGCAAAGCTGGTCGTAACGAAATAATAGCACACGGCACAACTATTGATCCATCTTACTATAAAAACGAAACCTATTACCCATTAACCCCCACTGCCGGTTGCCTTGCTACCACCGAGTTTTGGGGCAATACTACAGGACAAATACAACAAAGTGATCAATTACTATTAACGCAAGCCATACAAAAAGCTGGTGGACCCAAAGGTTATTTAATAGTGATAGAATTGGATGATGAACAACGTGCAGTTGAATTAAAAGATGTAAAACAATATTTACATTAAGGCTTTCCTAATATTACTGTAGTAGGATTTTCAAAAATATCTTTAGCATGCGCTTTTAATTGCAATGATAAACTTGATAACTCTGGTAAATAATTTTCTCTAGAAAGAACAAGTGTTGAAGGATGTTGCTTTAAATAAATATTAAGTAGAGTAACTGAATCAAAAACTACGATATTTTTATTTAAGTAAAAATTATAAGCAGGATTATAAATTTTGTAAGCCACTATTTCATTTTGTTGTTGCCACACATGTTTTGTTTGCTCTACAGGGTTGAGTTGATACAATGCTGGGTATGCAAATAACAACAGCACTATATTAAAAAGAATAGTGGCAATCAAAAACACTGAAACAGACAGTGCCTTATGTTTTGCATTTATAAACCATGCCACAAAACAACCAATAGGTAAAATAATGATACTAAAACTTACCCAAGCTAACTTTTGTGTTAGCCTATCATTTTTTAAAAGAAAAAAAACGGCAACAGTAAGTATCAAATAAAATAAAGCAATAAAAAAATATATCCTTTTATTTACGTTGGGTTGGTGATACCAATACAAAAATAACTGACCAATTATTATAGCAGCAAACGGATAACATGGCATCGCATAATTGGGTAATTTAGTTCCAGCCACACAATAAAAAATCAAATAAACTAAAACAACAATACTAGAAAATTTAAATAAATCATTTTCAATAAATTGAGTCTTCAATATTTTTACATTAAACAACCAAGCTGCTGCTGGCATTAAACCTATTAAAGCAAAAAGCCAAATCAAAATAAATACTCCACCATGTCCTTCCATAGGTGCCTTAAAACGATCTACATTATGCTTTAAAAAAAATAATGTTGTAAAATCTCCGTTTGTGTATTGATGAACAAGGTAAAACCAAGGCAAGGCAATTATAAAAAAGAAAACAACAGCAAACAGAATGTGAAAATTAAAAATACTTTTATAATTCTTTTTAAAAACAGCGAATATAAAAAAACTAATAATCGGCAATGCAACACCAACTGGGCCTTTACATAAAACAGATAAAGCCGCTAAAAAACTAGCAGCATACAAAAAATAAAATTGTTGCCGTTGTTGGTAATAAAATAAGCAAACTAAACAAGCTGTATTAAAAAAAATTAAATATGGATCGGGAACTGCCAATCGACATTCAAATAAAAAATGGGTTGACAAAGCTAAAGCCCATACTGCAGCAATTGCCCATTGCTCACCTCCAATTCTTTTAACAAACCTATAAATAATTACAATGGTAAATAACCCAGCTAACACTGAAAATAGACGAGCACCCATACTATTACTACCTAGCAAAGTGTAACCCAACTTCATCGCATAATAATGTAAGGGTGGTTTTTGTGCCCTTAACTCATTGTTGAAAGTGGGTACTATCCATTCATGTTGCTGTAGCATTTCTCTTGCACATTGTGCATTTCGAGCTTCATCTAATATATAAATTGTAGGCTGGTTTAGGTTACCTAATAAAACCACCGCAACATAAGCATACAGAAAAATAGGTTTTTTAAACCAATGCATCAACAGCTTCATGTGTAGTTTTAAAAGGGTCAGAAAAAATAAAATAGCAACCAGGTAATGCTGCCAATAAATTAACCAAATAAAATAGAAAGCCAGCAGTAACTGCTGCTGCTGCATCTATATCTAACCAATGCGCTCCCCACAAAAAAACAATTTCTCTAGCACCTATGCCACCAATACTTAATGGCAACACTGCTACTATACTAGCAACAGAAAATATAAACAATAACTGCAAAATATTATTACTACCAAGAGCATTCAAAATAAAAAACATACAAACCATTTGTAAAAACTGTACCGCTATACTCCAATAAAAACTATCAAATTTTATCAACCGAAATGAGTTCATAAAAAAGTGAAGTACTAAAAAATAAATTCCAATAATAGATAGCGCAACGGTTAACACTAATATTGAAATAACATTTAACCTAAATAAACATAACCAGATAATACTAGCAATAAAAGTTAACGCAGTAACACCACTCACTCTATCTAATAAAATACTCCATGTAAGCCACTTTACTGTTCCTAACTTTTTCTTAAAAAGATAAGCAACTTTAAAGGCATCGCCACTTATTGATCCTGGCAAAAACTGATTATAAAACATACCTAACCAATAAAGCCTGATGTTATTGTTGTGAGTAATTTTTGTACCTGTTGCACTAAAAAATTGATGAAGCCTATATGCAGATAAAATTTTTGAAACAATAAAAATACCAATTGCCGCCAATATCCATAACCAATTTGTTGTATATAAAACCGATACTATTGTTTCCCATGATAATTTATAATAAACATACATTAAGCAAGCAAGGCTTATTATTATTTTTAAAATTAATTTAGCAGTATTACTAAAACCTACATTATTTTTTACTGAAATATCAATTTGCATGAATAGTATTTTTAGGTGTGTTTTTATTTAGTTTTACCCCATCCAAATATTTACGCCAATTGAGTTTAGGGTGCAATACTAAAAAAGTAATTACTAAGCCTATGATACCACCTGCTAATACATCTTCAGTAAAATGTTGTGATAAGTACACTCTTGAAAAAGCTACCATAATTGAGAAACTAGCACACAACAATTGCCACCAAATTTTCTCACTCAAATAAGCAAGCGTACAACCAATTAAAAATGCTGTTGAAGCATGTCCAGAAGGGAATGTTCGACTAAGATTCATTTTAACATGATTGATGATATATAATGGTTTACCTAAGTCCCTAAAAACAGCAACTGGCCTATTTGCATCGGGAAACAAATAAAATTTACTGATCCATATTAATAACGAAATAAGTAGCAAAGCCAACATCATTTTAATAGCTAACATTGTATTTCTAAAAAATAAAATGATGCATATTAAAATAGCACACATTCCATCACCCAAATGCGTAATCATCGAAAAAAAATAATCAAAATATGTTGAATGAAAACTGTTTACTTTACTATGAAGTTGTATTGGCTCAACCAATAAAATAATAAGGAAAGTAAATAAAAACACCAAAGAACATAATGTCAAATAAAAACTAATTAATGGCGATGTTTCATTTTTTGCAATCCATTTCATGATGCAATTTCTCAAGTGAGTGTTAAGAAATTGTAAGTGAATAATTAAAGAAATGATAACCAATTGTTATGAACACATAAACATATGTGGCTTTACTTATTTGTATATTTAAGCTTAAATTATTGATATGATTAATGTTGCTATAATAGGCTTTGGATTATCTGGCAGGTATTTACAAGCCCCATTTTTCGAAGCAAACCATGCATTTGAACTGAAAACAATTGTAAGTAACAGTCAAAATCCGGCTTTGTTTTTTCCAAATGTAAAAGTTGAAAAAAATATTGAGGCTGTTTTAAATGATGATGGTATTGACTTGGTAAGTATTTGTTCGCCCAACGAAACACATTTTGAATATGCTAAAAAAGTATTGTTAGCAAATAAGCATGTATTGGTTGAAAAACCATTTACTGCTACCGTTGAAGAAGCTACCACATTAATAAATATAGCGAAGCAACAAAATAAAGTAATCGCTATTTTTCAAAATAGGCGTTTTGATAGTGATTTTTTAACCATTCAAAAAATCGTACAAAGTAATGTATTAGGCAGTTTGGTAAATGTTCAAATTCAATATAACCGATACAAACCATTACTCAACCCAAAAAAATGGAAAGAAACCCCTGCCCCAAGTAGCGGTATTATTTACGATTTAGGAGCACATATAATTGATCAAGCAATTGCACTTTTTGGTGAGCCACTTAAAGTAGAAGGCTACACTTTTACACAAAGAGTAAATTCATCAATTGATGATGCCTTTGATATTACATTGCATTACAAAACTCTGAAAGTACAGCTACGTTCAAGTTTATTAGTAAAAGCTGATACACCTCGATATATTTTACATGGCACCGAAGGGTCATTTATAAAGTATGGTATTGATGTACAGGAAGATCAATTAAAATTAGGCTTACAACCAACAGATGATACATTTGGTGTGGAACCAATAATACAAAAAGGAAGTATAACCACCACCATTAATGGTATTGAATTGCAAGGTACCGTAACAACCGAAAAAGGAAATTGGATGTTACTATTTGACAACTTAGCAAATGCAATCAATAATAATGAACCATTAATAGTAGCACCAGCGCAGGTGGTAGCACAAATAAAAATTATTGAGGCTATAAAACAACAATGCGTTCCAATTTAGAAAAATTGCAACGCATAAATTTGTTGAGACCGAATTAAAACCAAAACTTCAGATATTACCACTATCCTACTAAGTTTCAATATTTTTATTAGAGTGTTACCAAGGCATCTTCCTTAACAGTAACATCTTCTACTACTTTTGTATTTGCTGTAAATGATTTTTGATATTCTTTTCCACCTGTTGAAAAATTGAAAACAATTTGTTGACCATCTTTCTTTTCAATTTTAAAAATTTGGTAAGGTGCTTTGCTTACCCAGTTTTGTGAATACAATTCACCTTCTGATTTATCATTAATTCTTAAAAGGCCATTATTACTAACTGCTTTAAACTCAACTTTAAAAACCAGGTAATTATCTTCTACACCTTCATACTTCACTACAAAATTTTTATCATCAACAAAACGTACTGCTTTAAAATTTTGTGCATTTACTGAACCAATTAACACAAAAAATGCTGTTACTGCTGTTGCTAAAACTTTTAAACTTTTCATACTTCTAGATTTTTTTGTTACTTATTTGAAAGCGATAATTTGATTGTGTTTCACTTTCATAATGTAAACTTACACCCACATGGAAGGATAAATAAATCGAATTTTTATTGATTTATTTATTCCAAAATAAAAATATTATTTACGAAACCCTTTACTGTATTGCGTTTTAATGATTTTATTTTATTATACCCAACCATTTTTGGAGAGTGAAAAAAAATTAAAAAAAGGAGATTTTTATTAGTCTATTATACAAATAGACTACTTTTTACTTACAGAAGACAAGTATTTTTCATGTAAAATAACACTCATCGGTTTTTTATGAACCTTTGCCTCAAGCCAACTTATTATATCTAAATAGGCGAATACCCTAGTTTCAAAACGATTACGCTCTAAATCTTTTATTTTATGCAGAAATAACTCTAATTCATGTTGCAACATTGATTTTGAAACGTGGAACGACTTCCTTAAAAACTTAAACATAGCATCTTCCACCACCGTAAAACTTTCTTTTTTTGACATAAACCTGTAAACAGATTTTGTCAACGATTCCATCAATTCATAATTACCTAACTCAAAATGAGCAATAAGGTGCATTAAACGGGCATAGCTTTGTAAATCGTTTCTTACTTCACCGCTTTCATTAATAATTTTTTGGAGATAATCAATACATACATCATAATTACCATCTCCAAAATACATACTGGCAATTTTATAGTTAAATACCATAATGCGATGCTCATCAATAAACAAAGCATCTTCTTCTAACTGTTGCAAAATGGCTGGCACTTCTGCAATACCTTCTTTAAATGTTCCCAACATATTATGCTGGTTAATTTTGGCACTATTTATATAAATGAAAGCTTGGGTTCTAAAATTATCATGCAACCGAACCCTATCCGTTTTTGCAAATGCTTCAAACTGCTTTAATACTTTATCAAACCTGTGAAAACTTCTCAAATCAAATAAGGCATTCAATAATGTATGAAAACCTTTTATGTAGTGGCCCGTTTCAACCCTCACCATCATAGGTTGTTCATCAAATAAATTCACCCACTTTTGAGCATATTTAAAATACAATAAAAAATCTTGCAATATATAGGCATACCAACTATAGCTTTGGTATAAATACAATCTTTCATAAAAGCCTTGCGCTTCCCATGCATTTGCAGGCAATTGTTCTTCTAAATATGCTTTTACATTTTGTACATCGGCAGCGTTTCTTACATGTCCGTTTTTTATAAACCAACTGTGCAAAAGCATTACTAAATTACTGAGCCTTGAGAGGTTGTCAATTTTATGGTTCACCTCGTTAATTTCTGCAGTTAACAACTCTGCCCTCAACTGCATCGATCGATTGATATGTAAGGTTTCAATCCTTTTTTCTAAAGTGATGGCTTGTAATAAAAAATTTACCTTTTGATTGGCTTTGGCTGTTTCTTTGGCCTTATCTAAAATTTTTAAACTTTGGTGGTATAGCCCTTTTTTGTAAAGTATATGAGCATAATCAAATTGTTCATTGAGCTGCAAATCAATACTATCAGCACTTTTAAGCAATCGCAAGCTAGCTAATAGCTGTTTGTACAAATGTACTTTTATATTGGCCAACTGCGGTTTTTTAATACTCTTAAGCTTTTTAAGCAACACCGCTTCATCGTAAGAAGTTAATTTATCTAAGGCATCAAACAGCTCTATAATTTTTAAATCTTCGTTACCTGAATTACGTTTAATGAATAATTTAAAATGACGTTTTTCAGACTTCTCCAAAGACTGCACCAATTGAAACAACGTATCCGTGAATGTATTGGTCATATTAAAAATTTAATGCCTTATAAAATATCGATTGACACTTTACAATTTTTACAAAGATGTAATAAATATTTTAAAAATAGTAATATACTATACTGAAACGATAGACTGATAAAAAAATTCATATTAAAAATAACTAACCTTTAAAAGCCAACCAAAAATCATCGCTTTGTAGTACTTATTGATTAAATTTGGAAAGATGTGCCACAGCACAATCAACCCAAACAAATATTAATTGAATATGAAGAAATTATTAAGTCTTATAACATTTACCATCATTATTACAAATGTAATTGCACAAGCAAATACGAATAAGCAAGATGCTGCATTTGATGCTTTTAAAGAACGATTTATTTTAGCCCTTTGGCAACAATACCCCAATTGGGCCAGCAGTGAGGGTTTTCATAAATATGATGCTGTTTTGAGCATACCAGATCAAACAACTCGTAACAGTAATAATTCATTTTGTAAACGCTATTTAGACTCACTCAAAAAATTTGATACCAAAAATTTATCAGTAAATAACCAAACAGATATTGCACTCATTCAAAATAAATTAACATCATCTATTTGGTACAATACTACTTTTAAGGCATATGAATGGAACCCAGCACAGTATAATGTTTGCGGACAATTTGCCGTAATGTTAGCGGATGATTATGAACCGTTAGATAATCGCCTTCGCAACTTTGCAAAAAAAATGGATGGCATTAGTGCCTACTACAAAGCAGCAAAGGCAGCTATTAATAACCCTACTGTTGAACATACCCAATTAGCTATTGCTCAAAACAAAGGTGGACAATCTGCTTTTAAACAAGACCTGCAAGCCGCTCTTGAAAAATCAGGTTTAACAGACAATGAAAAAGTAGCCATTACAGCTAAAGCTGCAGAAACTGTTGCTATTATTGATGACTACATTAATTTTTTAACCAACCTCAAAAACCCAACGCCAAGGAGCTTTCGCATTGGTTTAAATTTATACAGTAAAAAGTTTGAATACGATATTCAATCAGCTTATACAGCTTCGCAAATATTTTCATTTGCGGTACAAGAAAAACAAGCTTTGCACATAAAAATGTACCAACGTACCAAAAAGTTATGGAGTAAATATTTTGCTCAAACACCTATGCCAACTGATACTTTAATAGCCATCAGAAAAATGATTGATACCTTATCTATCAACCATGTTAGTGCTGCTGCTTTTCAAACAGAAATTGAAAAACAAATACCGCAATTGGTAGCGTTTGTAAATGAAAAAAACTTACTCTATCTCGATCCTTCAAAACCTTTGGTAGTACGTAAAGAGCCAGATTACATGGCTGGTGTTGCCGGAGCATCCATATCTGCACCGGGCCCTTACGATAAAAATGCTAATACATATTATAATGTTGGTAGCATTGCCAATTGGGATGCTGAAAGAGCCGAAAGTTATTTAAGGGAATACAATGAGTACATCTTACAAATTCTCAATATACACGAAGCAATTCCTGGTCACTATACACAGTTAGTATATTCTAACCAATCACCGAGCATCATCAAAGCTATTTTAGGTAATGGCGCTATGGTAGAAGGTTGGGCCGTATACACAGAACGTATGATGCTCGAAAATGGCTACGGTAATTTTGCAGATGAAATGTGGCTGATGTATTATAAATGGAACCTACGTACCGTTTGTAATACCATTTTAGATTACAGTGTGCATGTAAATAATTTAAGTAAAGAAGCTGCCATCAAATTATTAATAAACGAAGCGTTTCAACAAAAAGCAGAGGCAGAAGGCAAATGGAAAAGAGTTTCCGTTTCGCAAGTACAACTTTGCTCATACTACACCGGATATAAAGAAATTTATGATTTAAGAACCGCCCTTCAAAAAAAGCAAGGCAGTCAATTCAACCTTAAAAAATTTCATGAAACATTTTTAAGCTTCGGTAGTGCACCCGTAAAATACATTAGCACTATTATGAACCCATAATTTAAAAAAAATACAAAACTGCTTTAATTCACTTTAAAGCAGTTTTTTTATGCACCTACACACACATAACCGTTTAATAAGCTTTTACTTTGCACTATATTTCAATTGTGTATTATGAACAATAGCCCATTAGCAGAACGTTTACGTCCGCATACTTTAGATGCATTAATTGGCCAGCAACACTTAACAGGAAAGGGCAGTATTTTAAGAACCGCAATTGACAGTGGTAAAGTACCTTCAATGATATTATGGGGCCCACCAGGCGTTGGTAAAACCACCATTGCCAACATTATTGCCCATACTTTACAACAACCCTTTTATACGTTAAGTGCCATATCATCTGGCGTAAAAGATATTAGAGAAGTTATTGAAAAAGCACAAGCACAACAAGGCGCTATCTTATTTATTGATGAAATACATCGTTTCAATAAATCACAACAAGATGCACTGTTAGGTGCTGTTGAAAAAGGTACCATTACACTCATTGGCGCTACAACTGAAAATCCTTCATTTGAAGTAAACAGTGCCTTACTCAGCAGAAGCCAAGTGTATGTTTTAAAAGCTTTGCAAAAAGATGATTTAATTCAATTACTACATCATGCCATTAAAACTGATGCTCGTTTACAACAATACAACATCACCCTACAACAAACGGAAGCACTCATCAATATTTCTGGTGGCGATGCTCGTAAACTATTGAATTTACTAGATTTGGTGGTAGAAACTACCATTGCACAACAAAAAAATAATGACGTCATTATTACAGATGCTTTGGTAATGCAAGTAGCACAACAACGCATTGCACTGTACGACAAAAAAGGCGAACAACATTATGATATAATTTCTGCCTTCATAAAAAGTATGAGAGGTAGCGACCCCAACGGAGCCGTGTATTGGTTAGCTCGTATGATTGAAGCAGGTGAAGATGTAAAATTTATTGCTAGGCGTATGCTCATTTTTGCAAGTGAAGATGTTGGCAATGCCAACCCCAACGCATTGCTGCTAGCCAACAATACTTTTCAAGCAGTGGCCGTAATTGGGTATCCGGAGAGTCGTATTATATTATCGCAATGTGCCATATACTTGGCCACATCAGTGAAAAGCAATGCTAGCTACATGGCTATTAACGATGCGCTAGCAGCTGTGAAGTTGCAGGGCGATTTACCAGTACCATTACATTTACGAAACGCTCCCACAACACTAATGAAAAAAATGGATTATGGTAAAGATTATAAATATGCACACAACTACGAAAACAATTTTGCAGAACAAGAGTTTTTACCAGATGCTATCAGCAATACCACGTTTTACACACCGCAACAAAATGCAAGAGAAGAAGAAATTCGAAAATTTTTAAAAGTACGTTGGCAACATAAATATGGTTATTAGCAGGGGCTTTCAGCAGCAGTACTTTTAGCAACATGGGTTCGCTGTTCGCCTACAATATTTTGTTCGTTCCTCACAAAATGATTTTCGGCTAAACAGCGCAGCCCTTCAACAAATTTTAATAATGTAGCCAACAAGGCAACTAACAAAGAGAAAAATATGCAATGGCATTGTAAACATTTTAATGAATTAACCGCTCAAGAAATCTATTCAATTTTGCAAATACGAAGTGCCGTTTTTGTAGTGGAGCAAAACTGTGTGTATCAAGATGTTGATGATAAAGACACGAACGCTTATCACCTATTTGCAATAATTAACCAAGAGATAGTGGCGTATGCAAGGTTATTAGCACCAGGTATATCATATACAGAAGCTAGTATTGGCAGGGTTTTAACAGCACCAAAGCACCGCCAATATGGTTATGGAAAAATACTCATGCAACATGCAATTACACGTACACAACAATTATTTAATGTAGAGAGCATTAAAATTGGTGCTCAATTTTATTTGCTTCAATTTTATAATAGCTTGGGCTTTGTACAAACCAGCGATTTGTATGATGAAGATGGCATTGACCATATTGAAATGAAATGGATTGCAACACAATAAAATAATACCAGCGCCGTTATATACCTGAGAAAGCAAAATATATAACAGAAGCTGGTATTAATAAAGTAATTATAATCTTATACATTACTTACCTCTGAAACCACATCGATACTGATTTCGTTACTATTTTTTGCGTAACTTCTCAGCAAGTTTAAATTCTTCTTTAAGGTATATTGCTGTAAAACTTTCTTTTACATTAAGCATACCTTTGGGTTCACCTTGGTACAATACTTTACCACCGCCGCTACCCCCTTCGGGGCCAATATCTATTATATGATCGGCCACTTTTATCATATCTAAATTATGTTCAATTACCATAACGGTATTGCCTCTGTCAACTAATTTATTCAAAACATCAAGCAAGTGTTGAATATCTTCAAAATGCAAACCTGTGGTAGGTTCATCTAAAATATAAAATGTTTTACCCGTATCACGTTTACCTAATTCAGTAGCCAATTTAACTCGTTGTGCTTCGCCACCACTAAGGGTTACAGCACTTTGCCCTAGTGTGATATACCCCAAACCAACTTCTTGCAACACTTTAATTTTACGGTAAATAAAAGGTACAGCATTAAAAAATTCAACAGCAGTATCAACTGTCATATCTAACACATCACTAATAGATTTTCCTTTATATCGAATTTCAAGTGTTTCTCTATTATATCGTTTACCGTTACATTTTTCACAGTGCACATACACATCTGGTAAAAAGTTCATTTCAATTGTACGCATACCACCACCTTCACATACTTCACATCTTCCACTTTTTACATTGAATGAAAACCTACCGGCATTGTAGCCTCTAATTTTAGCTTCAGGCACCGCAGCAAACAAGGTTCGTATATCAGTAAAAAAACCACAGTAAGTAGCAGGGTTACTCCTTGGTGTACGACCAATGGGGCTCTGATCAATTTCAATCACTTTATCTACATGCGCTAACCCACTTATTGACTTATAAGGCATTGCTGCACCTTTACTGTTATAGCAATGCGTAGCTAGTAAAGGGTATAAAGTCTCATTTACCAATGTTGATTTTCCACTACCGCTAACACCTGTTACTAAAATCATTTTACCCAATGGTAATTGAACGGATACATTTTTTAAATTATTGCCCGTTGCTCCTTTTAATTCTATAAAAGCTCCATTACCTTTTCTTACTTCTTTGGGTATGGGTATCCATTTTTCGCCTTTGAGGTATTTCGCAGTTTCTGAACCTGATGCTAGTACTTCTGCTGGTGTACCTGCGGCAACAACAGTACCACCGTAGGTTCCAGCTTTCGGACCAATATCTATTAAATGATCGGCAGCTAACATGATGTCTTTATCATGCTCTACCACCAAAACACTATTACCAATATCTCTCAAGTTTTGTAATGCCGTAATTAACCTTGTGTTATCACGTTGGTGTAAACCAATACTAGGTTCATCTAAAATATAAGTAATGCCTTGCAACTGACTACCTATTTGTGTAGCAAGGCGTATACGTTGGTATTCACCTCCGCTTAAACTTTTTGAAGGACGATATAAAGTCAAATATGTTAAACCTACGTTTATTAAAAAAGATAAACGTTCCCTTATCTCCTTCAACAAATCTTTGGCAATCGTATTTTGTTTGGCATTTAAACGTTTCTCCAATTTTTCAAACCAATTAAACAAAACATCTAAATCCATATTGCTGATATCAGCAATATTTTTTTCATCAATCTTAAACCATAAGCTTTCTTTACGTAACCTAGTACCAGCGCAACTTTGACAGGTACTTAATTTCATAAATTGTTCCGCCCATTCTCTTACACTTTCACTTGAAGTACTGGCGGTAAACCATCTTTTAACCATCGTAACCACCCCTTCATATTCTGTTTGATAAAAGTTTTCTGAAGGCTGTTCCATATCCATATCAACCTCGGTACTCACAGCAACTTCATCAATGGTTTCTTTACCATACAATAACACATTTAATGCTTTTGTTGGCAAATCTTTTATAGGTTTGTCTAAAGCTATTTTATATTTTTTTGCAATACCTACCACTTGCTTATAAGTAAACGCTTCTCTTTCTTCGCCCAATGGTGCTATACCACCAGCTTTTACGGTTAAGGTATTATCAGGTATAATGGCATCCATATCTATCTGATAAACGGTACCCAAGCCTTTACAAACAGGACAGGCACCGTATGGCGAATTAAATGAAAATGCATTTGGCGAAGGTTCTTCGTAACTAATGCCTGTATCAATACACATGAGTTGCTTACTGTACTGTGCCAACTCTTTGTCGTCGTTTACTAAAATAAACAACAAATCTTTACCCATTTGTAAGGTACGTTGCACACTTTGGCTCAGCCTAAACTTCATATCATCTGTAACCTGCAAACGATCAACCACAACTTCAATATCATGTACTTTGTAGCGATCAACTTGCATACGAGGCACTAAGTCAAGCACTTCACCATCAACCCTCACTTTTAAAAAACCTTTTTTTCTAATATCTTCAAACAGCTCTCTGTAATGCCCTTTACGGCCACGTACCAAAGGTGCTAACAGACTAATTTTTTTATTGGCATATTTTTTATAAACAGATTGTACAATTTCTTCTTCAGAAAACTTCACCATTTTTTTACCGGTGTTGTAACTGTAAGCCTCCCCCACTCTAGCATACAGCAAACGCAAAAAATCGTAAATCTCTGTAATGGTACCCACAGTACTACGTGGATTTTTATTAGTAGTTTTTTGTTCAATTGAAATTACTGGAGAAAGACCCGTTATTTTATCAACATCTGGTCGTTCCATATCACCCACAAATTGCCTAGCGTACGCTGAAAAACTTTCCATATAACGACGTTGCCCCTCGTTATAAATGGTATCAAATGCCAACGATGATTTACCGCTACCACTTACACCAGTAAAAACCACTAACTTATTTTTGGGAATACTGATATCAATATTTTTTAAATTGTGCTCTCTTGCACCAAACACTTCAATCATTTCTGCTGCCGCTATTGGCAAAGCCTTCGTTGCTTTTTTTGTAGCCATAATGTTACTCCTTGTGGTAAAGATACAAACAATATCAACGCTTCATTTTCTAAATAGGTAGTAAATATACATTACTTTAAAAAAAATAATTACACGTAAACCCTTATCCACATTGAATTATAGAATGCAACAACAACAATAAACAAAAATAAATTTGGAAATAAAATATAACCGACAATATATTTGCAATAGATCTTAACACATACTTATCAAGAAAGGTAGAGGGTAATGGCCCGATGATACCTTGACAACCTCCTTCAAATTTATTTGAAGAAAGGTGCCAAATCCATCCGCTGCAAAGCGGAAAGATAAGTCAGACACAGCTACTCAAAAATATTAACATATTTTAAAAAGCTCATCTGATGTATCGGATGAGTTTTTTTGTTTTATGCAATAGCTCATCTGGTATTACACTCACACTCTCTGATAAGTGTTATTTTATAAAAATTAAAAAACAAATATCATGAGCAACGCAACACAACTCATTCACAGCATTCCAACAGATCCATTAACTGGTTCATTAGCTGTACCTATTTACCAAACCAGTACGTTTGTACAAGAGTCGCCCGGTGTAAATAAAGGCTACGATTATGCAAGAAGTGGTAACCCTACAAGAGCCGCATTAGAAAAGGTGATAGCACAACTAGAAGCTGGCACCACAGGTATTGCATTTGGCAGTGGATTAGCTGCTATTGATGCTGTACTCAAACTTTTAAAAGCCGGCGATGAAATAGTAGCGGTTGATGATATTTATGGTGGTGCATTCCGTTTATTTACGCATGTGTATGAAAAATTTGGTATTACCGTTCATTATACTGACACAACTGATGCTACAAACGTGTTCAATGCCATTACCCCAAAAACTAAGTTGATTTGGATAGAAACACCTACCAACCCAACCTTAAAAATTAGTGATATAAAAGCTATTGCAAAAATCGCTAAAGCGCATGCCTGTTGGCTTTGCGTTGATAATACTTTTGCTTCACCCGCCTTACAACAACCTCTTTTATTGGGAGCTGATATTGTAATACACAGTGCTACTAAATACTTGGGCGGACATAGTGATTTAATTGCAGGTTTGGTGGTTACAAAAGATGAAGTTTTAGGTGCTAAAATTAAATTTATTCAAAATGCTAGTGGTGCCATACTATCTCCATTTGATAGCTTTTTAGTAATACGTGGTATTGAAACTTTGCATTTGAGGGTACAGCAACATTGCAGCAATGCCCAAGCGGTGGCTGAATTTCTTGCAACGCATCCTCTTGTAGAAAATGTGTATTATCCCGGTTTAACATCACACACAAACCATAACATTGCCGCTTCACAAGCCAAAGGCTTTGGAGGCATTGTATCATTTACTTTAAAAAATGATACCGAAGCTGCAGCTGTTGCATTTGTAACCAATACACAATACTTTAAACTAGCTGAAAGTTTAGGCGGTGTAAAAAGTTTGCTTTGCCACCCAGCACAAATGACCCATAAATCAATACCAGTAGAGAAAAGAAGAAGTGCAGGTGTTACCGATAGTTTAATAAGGCTAAGTGTAGGTTTAGAAGATGCCGCAGATTTAATCAATGATTTAAAGCATGCTTTTAAAGCGGTAGCTACGCTTGAATCAGCCATCAAACAAACAACCAACATTTAAACTTAATAAGATGTCAAATTCAAAAAAATTACAAATTGGCTTAGTGGGATTTGGTGTAGTGGGTAAAGGATTGTATGATGTGTTACAAGCTACGCCAACATTGCAGGCCAACATCAAAAAAATATGTATAAAAAATGCTCAAAAAAAACGAGCAATTGATGCCTATTATTTTACTACAGCAATTAATGAGTTGTTAGATGATGAATCTATAAATGTAATTGTTGAACTAATTGATGATGCAACAGCTGCTTATGATATTGTTACCGCTGCATTTAAAAAAGGTAAACATGTGGTAAGTGCAAATAAAAAAATGATTGCAACACATTTTAAAGAACTTTTATTATTACAACAGCAGTATAAAGTAGCATTTTTATATGAAGCAGCATGTTGTGCAGGTATACCCATTATTAGAAATTTAGAAGAGTATTATGATAATGATTTATTATCGAAAGTATCTGGCATCGTTAATGGCTCAACCAATTTTATTTTATCAAAAATTGCAGCCGAGGGTTTAACTTTTGAAGAAGCCCTATATATTGCTCAACATGAAGGCTTTGCCGAAAGTAACCCTGCATTAGATATTGAAGGGCATGATGCAGCAAACAAATTAACCATACTAGCAGCACATGCTTTTGGAACCATTATTGCTACTCACGAAATTATTTATACTGGCATCACACAAATTAACCCAATCATTAATCAATGGGCAACACAACATGATTACACTATCAAACTATTAGCCCATGTTATAAAGGTGGATGATAGCTATTTCGCTGCATTTGTATTACCGCAACTCGTGAAAAAAGACAGTGATTTTTACAATGTAAACAATGAGTTTAATGCACTGGAAACCGAAAGTTGTTTTGCGGATAAACATTTTTTTAAAGGTAAAGGTGCTGGTGCTTTTCCTACAGCTGCTGCGGTGTTAAGTGATATTGCAGCATTGCGATATGATTACAAATACGAGTATAAAAAAATACAGTTGGGGCAACAAATTTCATTGACTTACAACTACCATTTAAACATCATCATAACAGCTAAAAGCCTTGAGCATATTAACTTACAAGCCTTTACTCAAATTGAAGTTTTAGAGCAAACCTCTTCGGCTGTTTTTATTAAAGGGAAAATTGCAGCACAACAACTCATCAAAAATAATTGGTGGAAAGAAAATGGGGTTTCACTTGTATTAGCTGCTGATGCTATTGCTGTACTTAACAATAAAGTAGCTATTCAATCAAGTACAGCAGCTGCAATTACATAATTTTTATAATTAGAAAAGGCTACCACTGGTAGCCTTTTCTAATATAATCTATCATTAAATGATGTTTATCTTCTTCCCATACCCGGCATACGGCCCATTGGCATTTTATTCATCATTTTCATCATTGATTTCATTTGCTCAAATTGTTTTAAAAACTGATTGAGTTCATTCAAATCTTTGCCACTTCCTTTTGCAATCCTATTTTTTCTACTTGGATTGATTAAATCAGGGTTACGCCTTTCTTCAATCGTCATTGAATTAATCATGGCTTCAATACCTTTAAAAGCATCATCATTAATATCAACATCTTTCAACTGTTTACCAACACCAGGTATCATACCCATCAAATCTTTGATGTTACCCATCTTTTTAATTTGTTGGAGTTGGGTTTTAAAATCTTCAAAATCAAATTGGTTTTTACGGATACGTTTTTCCAATTTTGCCGCTTCAGCAGCATCAAATTGTTCTTGCGCTTTTTCTACTAAACTCACAATATCACCCATGCCTAAAATACGCTGGGCCATACGCTCAGGGTAAAACACATCTAACGTATCCATTTTTTCGCCACTGCTCATAAACTTGATAGGTTTATTCACCGTGTACTTAATAGATAACGCAGCACCACCTCTGGTATCACCATCTAACTTGGTTAATACCACACCACTAAAATCTAACCTCTCATTAAATGCAGCAGCTGTATTAACTGCATCTTGACCGGTCATACTATCTACAACAAATAAAATTTCATGAGGGTTCACAGCTGCCTTCACGTTGGCGACCTCTGTCATCATTACTTCATCTACAGCTAAACGACCAGCAGTATCTATAATTATAACATTTTTGTTTTTTGAACGGGCTTCTTTTATAGCATTCTGTGCAATTGAAACAGCGTCTTTATTTTCTCTTTCACTATAAACATCTACCCCAATTTGACCACCCAATACTTCCAATTGATCAATAGCCGCCGGACGATAAATATCTGCCGCTACAAGTAAGGGTGATTTCCCCTTTTTGGTTTTAAGATAGTTAGCTAACTTACCACTAAAAGTTGTTTTACCAGAACCTTGTAAACCTGCAATTAATATGATGGCTGGGTTACCAGTTACATTAAATTCACTTTCAGTACCACCCATTAAAGCCGTTAATTCATCCTGCACAATTTTAACCATTTGCTGGCCAGGATTTACGGATAGCAATACTTTTGAACCTAGTGCGGTTTCTTTTACTTTATCAGTAAACTCTTTCGCAATTTTATAATTCACATCAGCATCTACTAATGCCCTTCTAATATCTTTTACCGTATTGGCAATGTTGAGCTCACTAATTCTACCCTCACCTTTTATATTTTTAAAAGCACTTTCGAGCTTTTCACTTAACGAATTGAACATAATAATTCTCTATTTAAAATAACCTAACCTAATGTATTATATACTAAATGCCGTATCAATAATTTCTGCTTGCTCTTTTGCATGAATTTTTGAATAGCCCGATGCCGTTGATGCACTTGCTTTTCTGCTGATGATATGGAAATTGATACCTTCAACATTCATACGTAAATAACTTGCAGCACCCATATTTAATGGCTCTTCTTGCACCCAATACCAAATAGCTTTACTGTATTTTTTGTACAACTCATCTAACTGGTGTTGTGGTAATGGATACAATTGTTCTAAACGAATAATGGCAACATCTTTACGTTGATCTTTGTCTCTTCTATCAGCCAAATCAAAATATATTTTGCCCGTACACAACAATACTTTTGTAACAGCCGTTGAATCAATATTGCTAACATCGTCTATCACTTCTTTAAAACCACCTTCAGTAAACTCAGTAACTGCACTGTATGTTGCTGGTAAACGCAAATTTGCTTTTGGTGAGAAGTTGATCAATGGTTTTCTAAATGGCCATGCTAATTGCCTGCGCAACATGTGGAAGAAATTAGCAGCCGTAGTTATGTTGGTTACTACAATATTTAACTCAGCACATTGTTGTAAAAAGCGCTCTAACCTTGCACTGCTATGCTCTGGCCCCTGGCCTTCGTAGCCATGCGGTAACAACATCACTAAACCATTCATGCGCTGCCATTTGGTTTCTGCGGCTGCAATAAATTGATCAATAATAATTTGTGCACCGTTTACAAAATCGCCAAACTGAGCTTCCCACAACACCAATGCGTTGGGGTTAGCTAGAGCGTACCCATATTCAAAACCTAAAACAGCGTATTCACTTAATAATGAATTGTAAATTCTGAAAGGTGATTGTGTTTCGTTGAAATGATTTAAACGGTTGTAGCCTTCATTGGTATTTTCATCATAAATAACTGCATGGCGATGGCTGAAAGTACCACGTTTAACATCCTGACCACTCATACGTACATCATTACCATCTAACAATAAACTAGCGTATGCCATTAACTCAGCTGTAGCCCAATCAATTTTTTGGGCATCAGCAAATAATTTTACTTTATCTGCAATTAACTTCTCTACTTTTTTTAATGGTTTAAAACCTTCTGGCCATTTCATTAAACCATCAAACAATTGCTTTACTTGCTCTTCTTTTATGGCGGTAATAGGAGAGCGTACAAAATCATCAGCCGTTGCTTTACGTAATTGGTTCCACCACTCTTCTGGTTTTTGGTACGTGTATGGTAATGGGTGTTGTTTTACTTCATCTAAACGCTCTTGCAACTGTGCCAAAAAGGTTTGCTCCATTTCTTTAGCAAGTGCCTTAGCATCTGGCTCACCATTTTCAATTAAATATTGGGTGTACACTTCCCTAGCATTCATGTGCTTATCAATTAATTGATAAAGCTTAGGTTGCGTAAACTTAGGTTCATCACCTTCGTTGTGGCCGTGCCTGCGAAAGCACACCATATCAATAAAGATATCGCTGTTAAATGTTTGTCTGTAACGAGTGGCTATTTCAGCTACTTTTACTACTGCCTCAGGGTCGTCGCCATTTACATGTAATACTGGCGCTTGCACCATTGCGGCAACAGAGGTACAATAATCTGCACTACGGGCATCATCAAAATCGGTAGTAAAACCAATTTGGTTATTAATAACAAAGTGAATGGTACCACCTGTATAATAACCTTTTAAATCGCTCATTTGTAATACTTCGTACACAACGCCTTGCCCGGCAACTGATGAATCGCCGTGTATTAAAATTGGTAACACTTTATCAAAATCGCTATTGTACAAAACATCTGCCTTGCTACGTACGTAACCAATAACAACTGGGTCAACGGTTTCGAGGTGAGATGGGTTAGGTGTTAGTTTTAAGTGAATTTTTTCGCCATCAAATGTTTCAACTTCGCTGCTAAAGCCCAAATGGTATTTTACATCGCCACTACCCATGGTGGTGTCGGGTGTTGCCGTACCTTCAAACTCAGTAAATATTTGTTCGTATGTTTTACCTAAAATATTAGCCAATACATTCAGCCTGCCCCGGTGAGCCATACCAATAACGGTTTCTTTTACACCTTCTTTTGCAGCGGTATTTATGATGGCATCTAAAGCGGCAATAGTACTTTCACCACCTTCTAAACTAAAGCGTTTTTGACCAATATATTTTGTGTGTAAAAACTTTTCAAACATAACGCCTTCATTCAATTTTTGAAGAATGCGTCTTTTTTGTTTGATGGCAATGGGTTGGTGAAAATTAACTTCCATTTCGTTTGCCAACCAGTGTATTTTTTTTAGATCATTCAATGCGCTGTATTCCACCCCAACATGGTGTGTGTACGATTTTTTTAGATGATCAACAATTTGTTGTAAAGTAGCTTTGCCTAGGTTTAAAAATTTACCAGCTTCAAAGGTGGTGTTTAAATCAGCTTCAGACAAACCTAAATCAGCCAATGCAATGTTAGCGTGCCTGTTTTTTCTTTCACGTATCGGATTGGTTTGCGCCACCAAATGCCCTTTTTTTCGGTACGCTTGTATTAATTGGTATACTGCAAATTCTTTATCCAGATTAGTGATGGCTACATTATTTGTAACACTTGAAGTTTGCTTTGTTGCAATCCCGTTATTAACAGCAAAGTCGAACCCTTCAAAAAACTTTTTAAATTCAGCATCAACGCTTTCAGGGTTTTTAATATAATCGTTGTATAAGTTTTCTACATACGATGGATGCGAACTAGTGATATATTGAAAATCCTTCATTTTAAACTACTTATAATAATTTTGAAAAATATTGCGTTGAAATTGGGTGCAAATATCGGATTTTAACCGTTGAAAATGAGCAACATTTGCAGAAACACTCAAAAAAAGTGGGCACATTTAAAAATAAAATGTAGTAAAAGTTGCTGGTTTAAAGAATAATCCTATCTTTGCAGCCCAAAAATAAGAATAATGGCAAATCACTCAGCTACCAAAAAAGACGTAAGACAAAGTGCAAAACGCAATGAGCGTAATCGTTACTATGGTAAAACAACCCGTAATGCAATTCGTGATATTAGAGCGATTGATGATAAAAATGCTGCTGCTGAAAAATTACCTTCTGTAGCTTCGATGATTGATAAATTGGCAAAACGTGGTACTATTCACAAAAATAAAGCAGCAAATTTAAAGCGTAAATTAGCGTTAAAAGTAAATGCTTTAGCAAAATAATACTTAGTATAAAATTATAATATAAAAGCCCGTTAATGCAATATTAACGGGCTTTTTGTTGATATTAAGTTAACAACGTTTCGAATGTTTTATAGTAATTTTGCGGCTCAAACAATTGATGCATGAAAAAAATTTACTTAAGCATTGTGTTGGCTTGCACTTTTATGTTAGGCTATACACAATCGGTTTCCATTACAAGTACGGGAACTGCCTTTACACAAGATTTTAATACGTTGGCCTCCACAGGTACAACAAACGCCATTACAACATTACCAACGGGTTGGACATTTTTAGAAGCAGGTACAAATGCTAATACAACCTACGCTGCAGATAATGGTAGTGCAAATGGTGGCAACACTTACAGCTATGGTACAACTAGTAATACAGATAGAGCATTAGGTGGCGTTCAATCTGGTAATGTAATCCCTACAATTGGAGCTCAGTTCATTAATAATACAGGCTCTACAATTACTTCATTATCGATAGCTTATACGGGTGAACAATGGCGATTAGGGGCTTTAAGTAGAGTAGATAGATTAGATTTTCAATACAGCACCAACGCAACTTCTTTATCAACCGGTACTTGGACAGATGAAAACAGCCTTGATTTTACTGCACCTACTCAAACAGGTACAGTAGGGCCAATAGATGGTAATGCAACAGCTAATAAAATGGCTATCAGCTTTACCATTACAGGTTTAAATATTGCAAATGGTGCTACAATTTGGATAAGATGGACGGACTTGAATGCTGCTGGTGCTGATGATGGTTTAGCTGTTGATGATTTTAGCATCACAGCAACTGGTGGTGCAGGCCCTGATGTTACCCCACCTACTGTAACAACTTTAACACCGCTTGACAATGCAACAGAAATATCTGTAAATACCAACTTACAAATTACATTTAACGAGCCGGTATTAAAAGGTACTGGTAACATTGTTATCAAAAAATCTAGCGATAACAGTGTAGTACAAACTATTGATGTTACAACAGCGAATGTTAGCGTTAATACAACAACGGCCACTATAACCATTAATCCGCTTATATTAAACACAAGTTATTATATTGAGATTGATAATGGCGCTTTCACTGATGCTGCTGCTAATGCATTTGCAGGTATTACTGGTGCAACTACTTGGAATTTTACAACCACAAGTATTCCTGCTGCTGGTGTTTTAGCACAAAACTATAGTTTCACTGATTGTGCTACTTTTTTACCAGATGGTTGGAGAACCTTTAATGTGGTTGGTGCTCAAGTTTGGACATGCGCTACTGGTGGAAGAACAGCCGACAATGCAATGTTTATGAACGGTTTTTCTGGTACAGCACAAACAAATGAAGATTGGTTAATATCGCCTCCATATGATTTAACAGGCGTAACAGCACCTACTTTAAAGTTTTATTCTAAGAGCCAATTTGCAGGTAATACGCTTGAATTAAGAGTTTCAACGAATTATATCCCAGGTACAGACCCAAATACTGCAACATGGACAACTATTACGGGTAATTTCCCTGCAGTGAACTCAAACGTATTTACATTATCAGATAATATTGACTTATCAGCATTTAACACCAGCAATGTAAAAATTGCATGGGTATACATTTCAAATACAACCACTGGCGCATCACGTTGGACGATTGATGATGTATCAGTGTATTCAACTGTAGTATTACCTCCATGTGTTGAACCTGCAGATCAACCAACCAATGTAACATTATCAGCAACACCTACATCAATTAGTGGAAGCTTCACATTGCCTGCAACCGCTGCTGATGCTTATTTAGTTGTGAGAAGTACATCAAGTACATTATCATCATTACCGGTAGATGGTACAAATTATAATGTTGGACAAACAGTTGGTGGCGGCACCGTTATTTTAAACGGCACCCTAACATCGTTTACTGATAATGGTTTAACACCAAGTACACAGTATTATTATTTTGTATTTAGCTACAATAATGAAAACTGTAGTGCAGGCCCTAACTACTTGCTAACATTAAACCCTGCACCAACAGGTAATACCAATACAGCTACTACACTAGCTTTGGCGCCATGTGTAGAGCCAACAGCAGCTCCAACAGCATTGGTTTTAAATGCTACTAATGCTACCATTACTGGTAGCTTTACCGCAGCAGCTAGTGCTAATAGGTACTTGGTGATTTATAGCACAGCCAATACACCAGTGCCTACACCTGTAGATGGCACAACGTATACAGTTGGTGCAGCCATTGGTAATGGTTTTGTTGGTGCTTATACTACCAACACCAACTTTACTATTACAGGTTTAACTGCTGCAACACAGTATTACATTTTTGTATACAGCGCTAATGCTGAATGTACTGGTGAGCCTGATTACTTTACAGGTGCCAATTTAGGCGGAACAGTTACTACTACTAATGGTACTGGTGTTCCAGCAGGATATTATGATGCTGCTACTGCATTAAACTGCCAGCCTTTAAAAACAGCTGTAAAAAATATTATTACAAATGGTGCAAACACATTAACCTATACGCCAGGTTTATGGAACTTATACCAATACTCTGATTTACATCGTAACGATGCTAACACAGCAGATATTATTTGGGATATGTATAGTGATAACCCAACTGGGCCAGAACCTTATACCTACACTTATAATACAAACCAATGTGGTACTTATACTGGCGAAGGCGGTTGCTATAATAGAGAGCACAGTACGCCACAATCATGGTTTAACCAGGTAAGTCCGATGGTATCAGATGCTCACCATATATTCCCAACAGATGGTAAGGTAAATGCCACTAGAAGTAATTTCCCTTACGGAGAAGTAACTACGCCAACTTCAACCTCATTAAACGGCAGTAAATTAGGCTCAGGTAATAATTTTGGTTATACTAGTACAGTATTTGAACCAATCAATGCATATAAAGGCGATTTTGCACGTGCAGGCTTATACATGGCTGTTCGTTATGAAGATGAAATTATCAGCCAAAATTGGTCACAGTTCGGCAATGCCAACCAAGTATTTTTAAGTGCTGCTGACGAACCAGATGCAGCCAAAAGAAGATTACAGATTTATGATGCTTGGTATTTACAAACATTAATTAAGTGGCATACCAATGATCCAGTAAGTCAAAAAGAAATTGATAGAAATAATGCAATTTATTACCAACCAGTAATTTCATCAGGATCTACGCCAATTGCACAAGCTAATAGAAATCCATTTGTTGATCATCCTGAATATGCTGCATTAATGTTCCAATGCACTGGTTTATTACCTGTTACTTTAATTGACTTTACAGCTCAAAAAAATAACAACGGTATATTATTGAAATGGTATGCAACTTTTGAAACTTCATTTAAACAATATGATGTTGAAAGAAGTGTTGATGGTAATGTATTTAATAAAATTGGACAAGTACAAGGTAACAACTTAACCAATTATTCATTTAACGATGATAAATTACCTGCAACATCAGTAGTGTATTACAGGTTAAAAATGATTGACCTTGATGGTAAATTTAAATACAGTAAAATAGTATCAGTTAAGTTAAACAACAACTTATCAAACGCTATCGTTTACCCTAACCCAACAATGGGTGCATTAAATGTTCGTTTGGTGGAAACTTTACAACAAAACAGTCAACTACAAATTATTGATGTTGCTGGAAGAATTGTAAAACAACAAAGCGTTAATGCTAACCAAATCAACATTAATTTAGATGTTCAAAATTTAGCTGCTGGTAGGTATTTTATCAAAATAAAGAACAATACACAGGTGATTCAACAATCATTTGTAGTGATAAAATAATTATCATTCAAACTTGTAAAAAAGCGGTTGCCTATTGGTAACCGCTTTTTTTATGCCTACATTTTACAAAATAGCTAGTTATAATTTCAATATTTTTGAAGCATGAAATATATTGTTATCCTATTGTTCACCTTGCTTACAAATATTTGTAAAGCTCAATTAACCATATTTGAACAATCAAACGGAACAGCCACAGCAACCTACGCTCAAATCATCAATTTTTACAAAACACTTGCTGCTAACGATAGTCGTTTTTTATTGAAAACCATGGGCCCGACGGATGCACATTATCCTTTACATACAATGTTGGTGAGTAACGATAAAAATTTTGAACCCACAAAATGGCATCAACAAAACAAAATTGTCATCTTCATTAATAACGGAATACACCCTGGCGAACCTGATGGCATTGATGCCAGTATGCTTTTATTAAGAGATATTCATACCAACAAAATAAAACTACCTAACAATATTGTATTGGCTGTAATACCGGTTTATAATATTGGCGGGTGCTTAAATAGAAACAGTAGCACCAGAGTAAACCAGAATGGCCCTATTGAATATGGCTTTAGAGGTAATGCCCAAAACCTTGACTTAAATAGAGATTTTACCAAAAATGATTCAAAAGAAGCTAAAACATTCGCCACTATTTTTCATTGGTTACAACCACAAATTTTTATTGATAACCATGTAAGCGATGGTGCTGATTATCAGCATACCATGACGTTGATTACCACACAATACAACAAACTTGGCCCAACCGCAGGCACTTGGTTACGAAACTTTTTTGAGCCTCAATTGTACGCTGGTATGCAACAAAAAAAGTGGGATTTAATACCTTATGTAGAATTTGATGGCGCCAATTTCAATAAAGGCATTGATATGTTTTATGAAACGCCTCGTTACAGTAGCGGCTATGCTGCTTTGTTTGGCACATTTGCCTTTATTCCAGAAACACATATGCTTAAGCCTTATAAAGAAAGGGTTACAGCCACTTACGACTTGCTCAATACATTTATAGAAAAAGCTGCAATTAATGCAACTACACTTTTAAAAATACAACAACAAGGCATTGCTGAAATAAGTACGCAAAAAACATTTCCCTTAAAATGGCGTATAGATAGGAGTGTGTACGATAGCATTATTTTTAAAGGGTATGAGCAAGATACAATGTTAAGTGCCGCTACCGGACTACAAAAAATGTATTACAATAAATTAAAACCATATACCCGTAGCATTAAGTACTTCAACAATTTTAAGCCTGAAAATATGGTTGAAAAACCAATGGCTTACTTTATACCAACTGGGTGGAATGATGTTATTGAAAGATTACGTTTAAATAAAATAAACGTAACGCAACTAAAAAATGATACCATCATCAACGTTACTGTTTACAGAATAGAAGATTACAAAAGCCGACCAACCGCTTACGAAAAACACCATGTAAATTATCAAGTAAAAACAAGCAGTTCACAACAACCTATTCAATTTTTAAAAGGCGATTACATCATCTACCTCAACCAAAAAAATAACCGGTACATTATTGAAATGTTGGAGCCTACTGGTGATGATAGTTTTTTTGCTTGGAATTTTTTTGATGGCATTTTACAACAAAAAGAGGGCTACAGCGATTACCGTTGGGATGATATTGCAGCCGATATTTTAAAAAACGATGCCGATTTACAAAAAAAATTAGCTGATAAAAAAGCCACCGATGCCGCTTTTGCTCAAAACAGCAATGCCATTTTAAACTTTATTTACAAAAACAGCAAGTGGTTTGAAAAAGCATATTTACAGTATCCGGTATACAGAATTGAGCACCAACAATCAATCAATAACTAAAAATGACTGTATAAAGGGTTAAAAATGAATAAAATAGCTTTGAATTCATTAAATTAAGGGCTTAAAGCATCTATTTCAATTAAATTTTCTTACTTTTGCAGCCCATTTACAATTAATGGGAAAATAATATTTTAAACAAATAAAAATCAGGGAAATGAGCAACTACGAATTGATGGTGATTTTTACCCCTGTGCTTTCTGAGGAAGAATTTAAAAACGCTCAGAAAAAATACGAAACGCTTGTTAAAGAAAACGGCGGAGAAGTATTGCACACTAATCCCTGGGGACTAAAATCACTGGCCTATCCAGTAGCCAAAAAGACTACAGGTCTTTATTGGGTAATGGAATATTCAGCGCCAACCAGCTTCAATGAAAAGTTGAAAATTCAACTTTTACGTGACGAATCAGTAATGCGTCACATGTTTACCGTACTCGATAAATACGCCGTGGAGTACAATGCAAAAAAGAGAAGTGGTGTAAAACATTCAGAACCACAAAAATCGGAGGCATAAGTTATGGCAAAGACAAACGAAATCAAATACCTTACAGCTATAAAGGCTGACAAGCGTCCGAAGAAATATTGTCGTTTTAAAAAGATGGGCATTCGCTACATCGATTATAAAGATGGCGATTTCTTAAAGAAGTTTTTGAACGAACAAGGTAAATTATTACCACGTCGTATCACTGGTAACTCTTTAAAATTTCAAAGAAAAGTAAGTGAAGCAGTAAAAAAAGCACGTCAAATGGCTATTTTACCGTACGTAACTGACTTAATGAAATAGAACAAACTTTTAAACCACCCTAATCCGCCTACGGCGGAGAAAGCAGCTGTTAAAGCAGTTGGGTAAAAATGCAACATTATGCAGGTAATATTAATACAAGATGTAAATAATTTAGGCGGTGCTAATGAGTTAGTTACTGTAAAAAATGGTTACGGTCGTAACTATTTAATTCCTAAAAAAATTGCTGTTGAAGCTAGTCCGAGTAACTTAAAACAGTTACAAGAAAAGTTAAAACACCAAGCGAAAAAAGAAGCTAAATTATTGGCTGAATTAAATAGCGTTATAGCAGTATTGAAAGATGGTGCTTTAAAAATTGGTGCAAAAACTGGTACTAGTGGCAAAATTTTCGGTAGCGTAACTTCAGTTCAAATTGCTCGTGCAATTAAAGAACAAAAAGGCTATGAAATTGACCGTCGCAGAATCACAATAGCAGAAGATATTAAAGAATTAGGCGCTTATAAAGCTACAATTGACTTTGGTAACGGTAACGAAACTGAGGTTGAATTTGAAGTTATTGGTGAATAATTGTTTAAACTCACTTTTAAAAATGCCGCAAATTGTACAATTTGCGGCATTTTTTATGCCTAAAACACTGATAAATAGGCTTTTATTGCCAAAAAAGTAGCACCCAAAAAAATTAAACAGAAATGTACGTTAGATTGATTTAACCCTTACATTTGTAGAGTCTCTAGGATTTAGTTTTAAATGTTGGCTGATTTTTTCTTTTCGTAAGTAGTTTTCAGTTCATTGTAGCACTAATGCCTAAGGCATAATTTAATTTATTTTTAAAAGTTTATTACAATGAACATTTACGTAGGTAATCTTAGCTGGTCAATGACTGACGAAGATCTAAACACTCTTTTTGCAGAGTATGGTACTGTTAGCAGTGCAAAAATTTTGAAAGACAAAATGAACGGTCGTAGCAAAGGATTTGGTTTTGTTGAAATGGAAGACGAAGAAGCAGCTAAATCTGCAATCGCTAACCTTAACGAAGTTGAAATTCAAGGTCGTAAGTTAATCGTTAACGAATCACAACCTCGTCCTGAAGGTGAAGGTTACAAAAAACGCAGCGGTGGCGGTGGTTACGGCGGCGGTGGTAGAAGCAGCGGCGGTTACGGTGGCGGCGGCGGAAGAAGCGGCGGTTACGGTGGCGGCGGTGGTAGAAGCGGCGGCTACGGCGGCGGCGGAAACAGAAACGGCGGCGGCGGTTACAGCAAAGATTATTAATATCTTAATATAACATCCTTTAAAAGCTCCTTCAAATGATGAAGGAGCTTTTTTATTACACGTACTTCACATTATTTTATGATATAACTTTTGATGTGCTAAACAATTTGCACAATTATTGTAATAGTTTTTCTAAAGAAATAGTAAAACAATTATTTGATTAAACGAATACATTAAAAATGAAGACATCAAAAAAACTAATTTATGCAACTGCAGCAGTTGCACTTACAGGCTTAATTATATATGCCATTAGAAAAAAGAATACAAAAAATAGGGTTGCACAAGTTGCTGATGAAGGGTACGAAACAGCAGCAGATGTGTTACACCCTACAAAAAATAGTAGGTTTAAAAAATTACATTATGGCCCCGTTTTGCCACACCATAGCTTTTAAATAATAAAGCCGTTGAACTTTTCAACGGCTTTATTATTAATATGATGATGATATTTTATTTGGCACCCGGAGGGCAATTTTTCTTTATAAAGTTAGTGTACAATGTAGCTAAATGTATAAATGTACCAGCTCCTTCACTAATACTGTGACTTCTATTAGGGTAAGCCATAAATTCAAATTGCTTATTGTAACGAATTAATTCGTTCAATAACATTTCAGCATTATCATAATGCACATTATCATCCCCAGTGCCATGTATGTATAATAATTTACCCTGTAAACCTTTTACATTATTTACTGGTGAGCCTTTTACAAAGTCTTCTAAATTTTCTTGAGGTAAGCCCATGTATCTTTCTTGGTAAATATTATCATAATTTAATTGATTACCTACTGCTGCAATGGCCACACCCGTTTTAAATATTTCGGGGTATTTAAACATTAAATTTAAGGTTGATGAACCGCCGCCACTCCAACCCCAAACGGCTACCCTATTTTTATCCATATAAGGTGCTTCTAATATTTTTTTTGCTCCCATGGCATAATCCCTAATATTGATATTACCTATTTTTCTGTAAATAGATTTTCGCCATTTTGCACCTTTTAATGAAGGTGTACCACGGTTATCAATAGAAACTTGTATATACCCATCGCCACTCATATTACCATTGTACAAATAATTTGTGTGTGCCCCATACTCATCGTTTACAGTTGAGGCTGCTGGCTCACCATATACATAAAATACCACTGGGTATTGTTTACTGGCATCAAAATTATTGGGTTTGTTGATCCAGGCGTCTAACAAAATATTATCTTCTGTAACAATTTGTAAGTACTCAATATTTTTTCTGGTATCAGTCTTTATATTATTAGCAATGCTTTTTGCTGCTGATGTTACTTTTAAATCAGGTAAAGTTAACCACTCCGAAACAGGTGGCGTATTCGAATTGCTGAAGCTGTGTAAAGCAAATTTTGCAAAAGGACCAATTTCATATTCATGCGTACCCTTTAATTTACCTAGTGTTACTAACTCTGGCTCATCTTTACCATTTAGAATTCTTACTCTATATAAATAAAGCTGCGTAGCATTATTAGGAGATGCACTGAAGTAGATGTAATTATTCAATTCATCAACAGCTAAGAGTTTACCAATATCATAATTGCCTTTTGTAAGCAATGTTGTTGTTTTTCCATCTCTACTAATTTTATAGATATGCCTCCAACCATCTTTTTCACTAACCCAAAGAAAATCTTTGCCTTGGTTAATCCAGTTCCAGCCAACAGGGTTATCGGTATTTAAATCAACCCAAGCATCATCGCTTTCAGCCCAAAAAGTGTAACTGCTACCATCACTTACTTTGCAATACATAAGTTTACTTTCTTGTTGCTTTCTGTTGAGTTGTTGTACAATCAATTCATTAGGGCCACTCCACTCCATTCGGGTAATGTAATGTTGTTGAGGATCACCTTCAATATTCATTTTACGAATTTGCCCACCTGCTACATTTACTACCAAAATACTAGCTGGCGATGGGCTTTCACCAACTTTAGGGTACTCTACCGGAATTACTTTTGAGTAAGGCGAATCAGTGGTATTGAGCATATAATAATCCCTAATTTTAGTAGCATCAATTTGCCAAAATGCAATTTGCTTACTATCGGGGCTCCACCTAAAACCATCTCTACAATTAAACTCTTCTTCATAAGCCCAATCGAACGTACCATTTATAAATTTTCGGGTGCCGTTGTTGGTAAGTTTTTTAATTTGGCCAGTTGCAACATCTTCCACAAAAATATTGTGTTCACTTACATAAGCCACCTGTTTACTATCAGGCGAAAATTTAGCAAACATTAATGATTGTGGGGCTAAGCCATTACCTAATTTAGTGAGGTTATTATTGGCTACGTTATACACCCAATAATCGCCACGGGTGTTATAACGCCACACTTTAGCCGTATTAGTAAACAACAACAATTTCGATTTATCGTAACTAAAATCAAATGATTGTGGCACCAAACTCGTACTGGCATTTTTAGGTTGCAGCGACTCCTTTTTTACCAATACTATAGCGGCTTCTGTTTTAGGATCAACCTTTACGATATTACCATCTTGTACCTCATAAAAACCAGTACCATCTGGCACCCACTTAATACCATCTTGTTGTGCCATTGCAAACATGGTTGCCAATACACAAAGTATTATTAAAAAACTACAGCGTTTCATCATAAACTTATTATTTAAAAATAAAAATACACATTAAGCTACATAACCCATACCCAACATAAAATAATTAGGTATAATTTTACAAAATAGATGTGAACCATGGAAAAAGAAAAATTAAGGATAGATAAATATTTATGGAGTATTAGGCTATTTAAAACCAGAAGTTTAGCTGCTGAAGCATGTGAAAAAGGCAAAGTAAAATACAATGGCAGTAATGTAAAAGCATCAAAACAAGTAAACATTAATGAAACGTATGAGGTAAAAACAGAAGCCAAAAAATGGGTAATAAAAGTAAGTGGCTTACTCCACAACCGTGTACAGTATAGTGAAGCTATTCATTACTATGTTGATATAACACCTGAGGAAGCTGTTGATAAAATACAATACCAAGCAGCGGCTTTTCATACGGGTAAACGATTGAGTAAAGTAGGCCGCCCTACCAAAAAACAGCAACGAGATTTAGAAGGGTTTATGGGAGATACTATTTAACTGTATCGTTTGTATTTTATTAATTAAAAAAAAGTATGAAAATAGATATCATCAGCGTTGTACCGGATTTACTTACCTCTCCTTTTTCGCACTCTATTATGAAAAGAGCCGCCGATAAAGGTTTACTGCAAGTAAATATCATTAACCTTAGGCAATATACCACCTATGCTAGGGCTCAGGTAGATGATTATCAATTTGGAGGTGGTGCAGGTATGGTTTTAATGATGGAACCTTTGGTAAATGCAGTGGAGGCTTTACAGCAACAAACTAGCTACGATGAAGTAATTTATTTAACGCCTGATGGTGAAACGTTTAACCAACCAATGGCTAATCAATTATCGCTTAAAAATAATTTATTGATGATTTGTGGCCATTACAAAGGTATTGACCAACGCTTTAGAGATCATTTTGTAACGAAGGAAATTTCTATAGGTGATTACGTGTTGAGTGGCGGCGAATTGGCTGCTGCCGTACTTACTGATGCTATTGGCCGCTTGATACCAGGTGTTTTAAACGACGAAAGCTCTGCACTTACTGATTCGTTTCAAGACAATTTATTAGCGCCACCTGTGTATACCCGACCAGAAAATTTTAGAGGTTGGACCATACCCAATGTACTCAAAAGTGGCAACCACCAACTAATTGATCAATGGCGTTATGAACAAGCCCTTGAGCGTACAAAAACAAGAAGACCCGATTTGCTGGATGAATAAAATAAAAAAGCAGCTTCATTGTTGAAACTGCTTTTTAGTATGATTGATGATGCAATTAGTTTTTGAAAATATTTTCATCCACTTTTATGTTTGACTCAATTTTATCAAAAACAATTGTGCCTTGTGGTGTGGTGCTACTATAGGAAAACCAAAAACCATCAGCATTTTGTTTGTAATCATCATAGGTAGTTTCTTGATCAACTTCGCTACCATCAGGTGCTTTACTCTTTGAAACCACTTTTAATAATCGGTAATTTTTGCTATCAACAAACATAGTACTTACCTTACCTGCTTTGTTGGTCACTTTTAATTTAAACACATCTGCATTATTATACTTTTCAGTACCCAATAACTCAACTGACATACCTTTATCTTTATAATTCAAGAAAGCGCTTTGAATTTCTAATGAGCCTTGAGCAGCCTTTAATTGATCTTCATCAAAATCTTTTGGTTCAGTCATACCTTGAATCGGGAAAAATATAAAACCTTTTTGAGGCGTAACCACTTGGTAATTTGCCGTTCCCATAATATCTAAATCAAGACGGAAACCTTTTTGTTGTAACACAGTCATTACCACAGGTATATCATACCCTTGTGCAGATAATGTACCTGTTTTTTTAACCGAAGTTAAAGTGGCTAATTTAGCAGCACCACCCATACCTTCAATATGTTTGGCAACAATTTCATCAGCCGTTTGGGCGTTTGCATGTAACGATGCTACCAATGCTGCAGCCATCATTACGTTTTTAAATAATTTCATGTTGTGTAGTTGTTTTGTTTGACTTTTAAAAATATAACGATACAAATATAGTAGTTCAATACATTTGCAAGTAGGTTGATTTTTTAAAATCATTTTTAATTTACATAAACGGCTACGCCAGCATTTTAATGGCCCCATATTATGACGATAAAAGGTAACATTGTTGATATTTTAAACAAACAAATTTTTGTAGGCACCATAGAAGTAGCTGATGAAAAAATAAGTGCCATTATCAAATTACATGATGCTATTGATGAACGTTACCCCTATATAATGCCAGGCTTTATTGATAGCCATGTACATGTTGAAAGCAGCATGCTTATACCATCAGAATTTGCAAAATTAGCCGTAATACATGGCACTACAGGTACTATTAGCGACCCTCACGAAATTGCCAATGTATGTGGTGTAGCTGGTGTACAATTTATGATTGATAATGGCAAAACGGTCCCTTTTAAATTTCACTTTGGTGCCCCGAGTTGTGTACCTGCAACTGTTTTTGAAACAGCAGGGGCCGCTATTGATAGCGATGCGGTAGCTACTTTATTAGCCAACGATGATATTTTTTATTTGAGTGAAATGATGAACTTCCCCGGCGTATTAAATAATGATGCCGAAGTACTTAAAAAAATTGCCGCTGCTAAAAAAATAAACAAACCTATTGATGGCCATGCACCAGGCTTAAGAGGTGCTTTAGCCAAGCAATATATAGATGCTGGCATGAGTACCGATCATGAATGTTTTACGGCTGATGAAGCATTGGATAAATTACAATACGGCATGAAAATATTAATTAGAGAAGGTAGTGCCGCCAAAAACTTTGATGCCCTTATTGATTTAATGCATGAGCACTATGAAAATATGATGTTTTGTAGTGATGATAAGCACCCTGATAGCCTTGCTACCAATCACATTAATGCATTGTGTGCAAGGGCAGTAGCTAAAGGTATTGATATTTTTAAAGTATTACAAGCTGCATGTGTAAACCCTGTGCTACATTATAACATGACAAACGGTTTGTTGAGAGTAGGCGATGCTGCTGATTTTATTGTTGTAAAAAACCTCCTCAATTTTGAGGTAAATGAAACCTTTATTAACGGCACATTGGTAGCTTCTGATGGTAGTTCGTTTATACCTACTATACCTATTACGCCAATTAATCAATTTAACTGTTCCCTTAAAAAAGAAACAGATTTTAAGGTGGCGTTAAAAGATGGACAACAATACATCCATGTAATTGAGGCGTTGGAAGGGCAACTCATTACCAATAAACTTACCCTACCTGTATTTGCTCATAAAGGATTTATTGAAAGCAATGTTGCAAATGATATTTTAAAAATTGTGGTTGTAAACCGCTATAATGATGCACCAATTGCCATATCGTTCATAAAAAATATTGGCTTAACCAATGGCGCCATAGCATCATCTGTAGCGCATGATAGCCATAATATTGTAGCCGTGGGTGTTGATGATGAAAGTATTTGCGAAGCTGTTAATTTGGTTATAAAAGCACAGGGTGGTATTAGTGCTGTTTCTGAAAACAAAGAAATGGTTTTACCCTTACCCATTGCTGGTTTAATGAGTGCTGATGATGGTTTTAAAGTAGCCCATGATTATACCACCATCAACAACTTTGCCACCAACGAGTTAGGCAGTACCATGGCAGCTCCATTTATGACATTATCATTTATGGCTTTACTAGTAATACCACAATTAAAGTTGAGCGATAAAGGTTTGTTTGATGGCAACAGCTTTTTTTTTATTGAAAATGGCTTATAATCTAGCCAAGTAACAAAATTTTTATTTTACAAACGTTGCTTTTACAATTTTAAAACCAACACTATCCGTACCCTTTGGAGTAAAATATTTGCTTTTAAATTTTACTGATTCACCCGGACCAACATTTTCATAAATCGTTTCGTGGTCTTCTTCTAAAAGCACACCCGTTTTGCTGTAAAAACTCAATTTTACATCAACATCTTTATAGGTAACCATTTTAGCGTTGTTAAAAATAGTAGCCCTTACTACACTTTGGCGAAGTATATTTTTTTTATAGCCTCCATTAACCACTAAAAAATTTAAAGGTGTTTCTTTTTCAACAGTTGCTAAATCAGCTTTTGTTTTTTCATATTTTTTTTGAGCATTTGCCTCTTGCTTTTCAGTACTATTACAAGCAATAAAAATTATGGTAAAAATGATGGCAGAAAATATATACTTCATAAAGATGTTATTGTTGTTTTTATTAGATGATTGGGAGCTATTTAAAGTAAAATTTACATCTTTTTAAATTGTAGCATTCATTTATTTTACAATACCCAATATTTAATTCACCAAAAATAGATTTCACACACAATTTTATTTTAGATTTGATGGATTTTAAAAAAACTATAACAACCTTATAAAAGGTACATTTTACATAAAAAGATGGTTTACAACTTTAGTACAGAGCACTCATTAATAAGCAATTGGGTAAGTGAATTAAGAAATGTTGCTATACAGCAAGACAGACTTCGTTTTCGCAGAAATTTAGAACGTATTGCCGAAGTAATTGGCTATGAAATTAGTAAGCAAATGGAAACTGAAGATGCTGCTATAACAACACCTATGGGTATCGCAAATTGTAAAGTTTTAAAAGACCAGCCTGTACTAGCCACTATTTTAAGAGCAGGGTTAGCTATGCACAATGGCTTATTAAGCTATTTTGATAGAGCAGATAATGCATTTTTAAGTGCTTACCGCAAACATAATGATGATGGTAGTTTTGAAATTGCGTTGGAGTATATGAGTTGTCCGCCCATTGAAGGCAGGGTGGTTATTGTAAGCGATCCCATGTTAGCAACAGGCGCATCATTAATAAAAGCAATTCAGTTTATTAAAGAGGCTGGCAACATTAAAAAATTACATGTAGTATGTGCCATTGCTGCTACTAAAGGTATTGAAGCATTGCAAGCAGCCATACCAGAAGTTACAATTTGGTGTGGTGCTATTGATGATGAACTGTCAGATAAAGGGTATATTATACCTGGCTTAGGCGATGCCGGTGACTTGGCTTATGGTTCAAAAATGCAAAAATAAATGAGCATAAAAGCCAACAACAACGCTGCTTCAACAAAAAAAGTGTGTTTGGTTAATAACTTTCAAATAAATGAGGCAGCATTTTAAGTGATTTACTTATCTTTAAGTAATAGAATCGTATAGCAAATGAGAAAACTTTTATTAGCAGTTGTGGTGTGTTGTATGGCATTTGTAGCACAAGCACAAGATCCGCATTTTTCACAATTTTTTGCCTCTCCCCTTACATTAAACCCTGCATTTACTGGTAAGTTTGATGGTCAATGGCGTTTGGCTGTAAACCATAGAGACCAATGGCCTAGCATACCAAAAGCTTACGTAACCACTAGCGGTTCATTTGATTTTGGTATTATGAAAGATAAATTACCACAAGGTGATGTTTTTGGTATTGGTATTTCTGGTTTATCTGATGCTAGTGCTGATAACCAATTAAAATTGAATTACGGTTCATTGTCAATGTCGTACCACAAAGCTTTAGATGAAGATGGTTACAATACCATCGGCTTGGGTTTTCAGGGTACGTATAGCAGTTTAACTATTGATGATAGTAAACTCACTTTTGAAGATATGTTGCGCCAAAATGGATTTACTGGTGCCCGTACTGATTTTTTAACCAACGGCAATAACCAAAGCTATATCGATTTTAATGCTGGTTTATTATTTTCTGGTTCAAGTAATGGTGTTAATAACTATTATGCTGGTGTATCGGCCTATCATATTAACAGACCAAAAGTTGGCTTTAAAGATCAAAATTATTTTCTTGCCAATAGGTTAACATTACATGCAGGTGGTACATTGCCCATTACGGATGTATTGAGTTTAAGTACATCTATCATCCATCAAATACAAAATAAAGCAAGCGAAACAACTTTAGGTGGCGCAATATCTTACAGTTTAAATAATAATGAAGAATCACCATCTGCATTAAATATAGGCTCATGGGTTCGTTTAAACGATGCTATTATTCCATACATTGGTTTAGAAGTGGGTGGGTTAAGAATAGGTGCTAGTTATGATGTTAATATTAGCAGTTTAAAATCAGCAACAGCTAGTCGTGGCGGTTCGGAATTTTCTTTAATTTATGTAAAACGCAAAGTTGAAAGCAAGGGTATTCCTTGTCCTAAATTTTAATTGTAAATAACTACTTTAAAAGCCACAGTTAAATACTGTGGCTTTTTTATTGGCTAAAATGCAATTTCACAATAACTATTTTATTTTTTACGTAGTAGATGTGTAACTTTAAAGCCATTAAATTGTGCGTTTACCATTCAAGCTATGCTAAAAGAAATCATTATCTCTTTCCAATCGTTTTTTGATGCCCACCGTTTCATTATAAAAAATAAATTATGGAAATGGATTATGATACCCGGCATAATTTATTGTTTACTCTTTATGACGGGCTTGTATTTTTTTGCCATTAGTAGTGTAAACGCCATTGAATTTATATTTTTAAAAACGGGTTTAAGGGCTTGGTTAGATGGTATGGAGGAGAGTTGGTTAAACCTATTGGTAATTGTTGGTCAAGGTATTATTATGACCGTTCTTTTTTTCTTCTACTTCTCCTTATTCAAATTTTTATTTTTAATAATTGGTTCGCCAGTATTTGCCTATTTAAGTGAAAAAACTGAAAGTATTTTAGAGCAAAAAGAATTTCCATTTAGCTTTAAACAACTTTTAATTGATATAGTACGAGGTACAAAAATTGCTTTAAGAAATTTATTATGGCAATCGGTATACGTACTCACCATTTTAATATTTTCAATAGTACCAGTAATTGGTTGGATAGCTCCATTAATTGCCCTACTTACTGAGTGCTACTACTTTGGGTTTTCAATGTTAGATTATAGTTGCGAACGCAATAAACTTACAACTGTACAAAGTGTACAATTTATTGGTAGGCACAAAGGCCTAGCTATAGGTAACGGACTTGTATTTTATGTAATGCATTTATTACCATTTGTTGGCTGGTTACTTGCACCCTCTTATGCCGTAATAGCAGCAACTTTAAGTTTACACAAAGCCAAAGAAAAACAAATATTTTTGTAACCATTATGGCAACCATTTACTTAATTCCTTGTGTGCTGGCAGATGATGTTAGCGAAACCATACCTACTTATGTTGTTGATGCTATAAAGCAATGCAACGTGGTTTTTGCAGAAAATGAACGTACGGCTCGTAGGTTTTTTAAGTTGATGGATAAAAGCATTGCTATTGAGCAGTTTGAATGGTTTGCAATACACAAAGTAGAAGCTGAACAAATAAGTAGCTTCAAACAGAAAATAAAGGAAAATAAAACCATTGCAATTATTAGCGAAGCTGGTTGTCCTGGCATTGCTGACCCCGGGCAAATATTAATTGCCGAAGCCCAAAAATTACAATGTACCATAAAGCCTATGGTAGGACCAAGTTCAATATTATTAGCCTTAATGGCCAGTGGTATGAGTGGGCAACAATTTGAGTTTGTAGGTTACTTACCTATTGATAATGGCGAACGCATCAAAGCAATTAAAGCTTTAGAAGCTGCTTCTTTAAAAAATAATAGTACAAAAATTTTTATTGAAACGCCGTACCGTAACAATCAATTGGTTGAAACCATTTTAAAAACTTGCGATAAAAATACCAAGCTTTGTATAGCAGCTAATATTACTGCCCCCAACGAAAGCATTATCACAGCAACGATTGCGGAGTGGCAAAAAAAAATACCGGCGCTTCATAAGCAACCGGTTATATTTTTAATACATGCTGGTATTTAAAATAAGTTACTCAGCATCTCTCATTGATAAAATACTATCAACAATATACACAGTATTGCCACGCCATGGCACTACACCATTATATTCATTGTATTGCAAATCAAAATACTTACCGCTATTCATTTTCAAAATATCGTAAATACGTTTGTTTTTAATGGAAAACTCAAACTCGTTAGATTGTACGGTGGCTGTACCTTTTGACTTAATACCTTGTTGAATAAGTTTGCCTTCATAGGTTTTAAACATTTGTCCTTTATACACCACATAATTTAAGTAGCCAGACTTTACACCTTCTTTACCAAAAGCATAAAAATATTTCCACCAAATAAAAATACCCAATACTAATACAATTACTATTAAAAATTTGTAAATAAACTTTTTAAACTTACTTGTTGGTTTTGGTGGTTGCGCTGCAATTTGAGCTTCATGCGCTTTAAAAGTTACATCATCCATTGTTTATAATTTAAGAGTTATCAAAGTCCGTATTCACTTACTAACCAAATTAAGGCGGCCATATTGGCTGCACCTAAATCTAATTCACGTTTGCTTACTGATTCAAAAACGTCTGTTTCAGCATGGTGTAAGTCGAAATAGCGTTGGCTATCGGTTCCTAATCCTGCTAAAGCAGTGCCAATTTCTTTTAACGGACCAATATCTGAGCCACTACCCGTTTCTTTAAAATCATACACGCCATAATTATAAAAAAATGGCGCCCATTGCTGTATGGTTGCTTTTTTTGTTGAAGGCATATCTAAGTTAAAACCTCTTGGTGTAAAGCCACCAGCATCACTTTCCAAGGCAAAAACATGTTGTTCTTTTAAAAGTTTAGCTTGTTGCAAATACGCTTTAGCCCCACCGCCACCATTTTCTTCATTCATAAATAATACGGCCCTAACAGTACGTTTTGGTTGCATACCTGTGGCTTTTAATACCCTAATTACCTCAATACTTTGTACAATACCTGTACCATCATCTTGAGCCCCTTCTGCCAAATCCCAGCTATCTAAGTGGCCTCCTACTGTAATAATTTGTTCAGGGTAAGTACTTCCTCGTAATTCGCCAATTACGTTGTAACTTTTTACCATGCCTAACATAGTACAATTATTTTTTAAATAACCTATTACTGGTTTACCGGTTAGTAATGATTTATGAAGCCTTTCAGCATCATTTGTGCTAATGGCTAAAGCAGGTATTTTAGAGAATGAATCGTTGTAAACCGTTGTTCCTGTATGAGGATGCCCATCTTCATTACTTGCTAAAGAACGCACCATTACTGCAATTGCGCCATATTTAGCTGCAATAGAAGGACCACTTCGCCTGCCCACACCACTTTCGCCATACGCTTTAAAAGTGCGTATGTAAGTTGGATTCATAGCTATGTTTATAAATACAATTGCCCCTTTAATATTTTTAGTAGCCAACTCATCAATATTGGTTACTTCAACAATAGGTGCATTGATGAGTTTGCCTTTTGTGCCTTCGCTGTTGCCTAACGATGTTAATTGTAGGTTCATTTTTTGGCCGCCTACTATTACATAGCCTACCTCTTTTGCACCACGTACCCAGTGAGGCACCATACATGGTTGTAAATAAACGGTATCAGCACCGGCAGCTTTCAACATATTTAAGCCTGCAGTTATGGCTTTTTCAGCACCCAAAGAACCACTTAAACGAGGGCCAATTTTTTTACATAATACACGAAGGTTTTCATATGCTGCTTTACTTTTCATAACATCATCTACCATACGCTTAATGATGATGCTATCTTGCGTAAAGTTTTGTTGTGCATGAACGACTGTTGCAAATAAGATAGTAATGAAAAAAAATATTGACTTCATGAAATCTACAATTGTAATGATGGTATAATTAGAAACGTATCAATAACGACTTTTACGTATTACAAACATACAATTTTACAATGCTTTACAATTACTATGTAACACAATTATTAATTTTTAAGTAGTTAAAGCTTAATAAATAAACGATTTTGATGCCCCCATTTTTTTTATCATTACATTGCAACATCAATTTTTGAGACGCTTAATTTCTGGCCGAATTAAATACCAGTTGTACGTTTATTGGTAGCAGAAATTATCAAATAAAATGAACACATGAATATTGCCATAGTATGCTACCCCACTTTTGGAGGTAGCGGTGTTTTAGCTACAGAATTAGGAAAAGCCTTGGCTGATATGGGCCATAGCATACACTTTATCACCTACCAACAACCAGTTCGTTTAGGCGGATTTCATGCTAACATTTTTTACCATGAGGTGAGGGTTCCCACCTATCCATTATTTGATTTTCCGCCATACGAAACGGCCTTGGCAAGTACTATGGTTGATGTTGTTAATAATCATGCAATTGATTTGTTACATGTACATTATGCAATACCACATGCATCTGCCGCATATATGGCCAAACAAATTTTGGCGAAGCAAGGTAAACATATACCCGTTATAACAACGTTACATGGTACTGATATTACTTTAGTTGGTAGAGATAAAACTTATAGCCCTGTTGTAACTTTTTCAATGGAAGAAAGTGATGTGCTCACAGCAGTATCTAACAACTTAAAAGCTGAAACCTATAAATATTTTGATATTGTTAAACCAATAGAAGTTATTTACAATTTTGTTGATGTAAAACGCTTTCATAAAAAACCAATTACTGCATTTAAAAAATTGATAGCTCCTGATGGTGAACGTATTATTATTCATGCTTCGAACTTCAGAAAAGTGAAAAGGGTTGATGATGTTATCAAAACATTTTTATTGATAGCAAAAGAAATTCCTGCTAAGTTATTGTTGATTGGCGATGGACCAGAAAGACCTGAAATTGAATCAATGACAAGAAATTGTACTGCAAAAGATGATATTAAATTTTTAGGCAAGCAGGAACAAATGGAAGATTTGTTACCTATTGCTGATTTATTTTTACTACCAAGTGAATATGAAAGTTTTGGATTAGCCGCCTTAGAGGCGATGGCTGCTGAAGTGCCCGTAATTTCATCAAACGCAGGTGGTTTGCCAGAAATTATCATTAACGGCGATTGTGGTTATATGAGCAATGTAGGTGATGTGGCTGATATGGCAGCAAATGCAATTAAAATTTTAAAAGATGATGCTGTATACGCTACTTTTAAAGCCAATGCTTTGCTACAAGCCCAGCGTTTTGACATTGAAAATATTGTACCTCAATATGAAGCTATGTACCAAAGAATTATCAATGAATTAACGCCTGCGTAACCATTTTTCAGGGTCTAAATCAGTGTAGCCTTTAGCGCTTTTAAAATCTATAGCACCAATACCATCTAAATTAGCAGCCGCTCTGCCTAATACTTGCCCAGTTGTAACTTCTTGGTTTGTTTTTACAGTTAAGCCAGTAAGGTTTACGTATGAGGTAAAGTAATTACCATGTTTTACTGTTACCATGTACTTTCCATCTTCAGGCTCTGCAACTAATATAACTGTACCTTGAAAAACTGCTTTTACTGGAGCCCCAATACTAGTGGCAATAGTAACACCTTCATTGATCCAAGTTGTACCACTTTCATATTTATTAGGCCCATAATGAAACAACACTGAACCATTATCAACAGGCCAAGGCAAACTGCCTCTATTGCGTTCAAAGCTGGCATTTAAAGCTACATTTTCGGTATTAAAGTCTGAAGTAGCTGGTGCTGTTTTTACAGTAGGTTCTTTAATAGGAGTTTTTGTTTTTACAACATCTGTTTTCTTAGGCTCTACATTTGTTGCTGTAGCATTTTTAGCATCTTCCACTTTCTTCAATCTTGCTACTTCATCTGCTATTTTCTTTAAACGCTTTTCTTCTGCAATCCTACGATCATTTTCATCTTTTATAGCTTTGGCAATAGCAGCTTTTACTGCATCATTTACTTTCTTCATTTGCTTTTGCTTAGCAGCAATACTAGCATTTAAACTTTTACCTTCTTTTTTAAGTTGCGCAACTATTTTACTTTGTTCATTTTTTTGTTTGGCTAACTCTTCTAGTTCTTTATTTTGTTCGTCTAACGTTAGGCTTTTTTTCTTTTTTGAAACGCCTAAATCTTCTAATTTTTTTCTTCTTAATTCTTGTGTACGCAAAATATTTTGCCCTTGCATTTCTCTAAAAGTTCTATAGCTTTTTAAATAGGCAATACGTTTAATTGCATCATTAAAATTATCGGCAGAAAAAATAAAATTCAAGAATTCGTAATTGCCCCTGTTTTTATAAGCATACACCATACTTTTAGCATACTCTTGTTTTAAAGTATCTAATAAGCGATCGTATTTATTAATATCTTTTTGTATGGTGTAAATATTATCATCTAACAAATGCAAATCTTTTTCAATTACATTTAGGAGTCTATCTTGTAAATTGACTTTATTGCTAATCATGTAATAGCCTGATAATGATTGTTGGGTGGCTTGTTTGTTTTTATCTAACAACTTTTGAGCTTCATCAATTTCTTTCTTTAATTGTTGGCGTTGCCTTTCAAGCTCTTGTGTATTGGCTTGGGCTTGTGTACTGGCAACAAATAAACAACAAAACATTATAGAAAGAAATACTCTCATCATAGCTGAATGGTTTAACAACAATTGCACACACGATTTACTATATGTGTATACAATCACAAATAATTAGTAATACTTAAAAATAAGCATTAATTCTTTTTATAGTTTTTTGGAACGCTAAAAGAAACCGATAATTCTTTGTTAAACTCAAATTGCTTGAAGTTCATACGAACATCTAATTTATTTTTTTCTGTAGCAATTATTTGTCTGTATGTAGAGAAAACACCCCCATTGGCATTGGTGTAACTATCATAGGTAAAGTCTGCGGTTCTGTTTCGTAGAGGGTCTACATCATCGAGTTTGCTATGTTGTAGTAAATTATCTTTTGTGGTGTAAGTAAGTAAATTTTTAAAATCTTTTGCAGCGGATGATACTAAGGTAAAATCATCATATTTTTTTACTGTTACATTTTTATCATCGAAAAAAACAGGGTTGCCGATAATTAAATTTTGAAGGGTTTTAAAATCAAACGGTATATCTGTAATTTCTTGTAAATAACTGATTGATCTATATTGTACTTCTTTCTCTTGTTTGTTTAAAAGTATCACACTGTCTTTGTTAATAAACACCCTAAACACTTCCACATTTAAAATGGTTGCAGATATTGAGATCCAAATGGCGCTGTCTTTAATCATGCGTATATTGGCAACTAAGTCTGGCTTTTTACCTTTAGCATCCTCAATATCTAACTTAATTTTTGCTGAAAATGTATTGAAATCAATAGTTGATTTTTTAATATTGTCTCTTGTGCTATTAACCAAAATCAAAGAATCATCTGAATTGTTTACTTGAACCAATTTTGTAGTGTCTCTTGGTGCAATCGCTTTTGTAATCATTTTACTTGATTTGCACTGTGTAAATGAAAAAGCCACTGTTAATAAAATTAAACTGAGTAAAAACTTCATTTATTCAAATTATTTAATTCACAAATAGTAGTTACTATAATGAGAAAGATGATAAAAATTATACGCCAGTATGGCCAAAACCACCTGCGGCTCTTTGTGTTTCATTCAATTGTTGTACCAATATTAATGTTGCTTTTTCAACCTTTGCAACAACAAGTTGAGCGATACGCTCATTGTGATTAATTGTTTGAGGTTGATTGCTTAAGTTGATGAGCAGTACATGAATTTCACCTCTATAATCACTATCAATAGTGCCTGGCGTATTTAAGCATGTAAGTCCGTTTTTCAGCGCTAATCCGCTCCTTGGCCTTACTTGAATTTCGTACCCTTCTGGTATTTCTGCAAATAAACCGGTAGGAATCAGCGCTCTCTCTAGTGGTTGTAATATAACGGGTGTTTCTAAATTTGACCTTACATCCATACCAGCTGAGCCAATAGTGGCATAACTAGGGATTTCATTAGATGATTTGTTGATGATGTTGATTTGTACCGTATTCATAAAACTTTATATTTTTTGTAATAATACTGATGCATTAGCAAATAATCCTTCTTCTCTACCTGCAAAACCCATTTTTTCAGTAGTAGTGGCTTTAATTGAAATATCATCCACTGTTATGTTTAGTATTGCAGCTATTACAGTTCGCATTTGTGCTGCATAAGGCATAATTTTAGGTCGCTCTAAGCAAACGGTAGCATCAATATTTACAACTGAATAGCCTTTATTATTGATAAGATTGTATGTTTGCTGCAACAAAATTTTGCTATCAATATTTTTTAAGCTTGCATCCGTATCTGGAAAATGCTTACCAATATCTCCTAAGGCTAGCGCTCCCAATAACGCATCACAAATAGCATGTAGCAATACATCTGCATCACTATGGCCTAATGCTCCCTTTGTGTGTGGTATTTTAACTCCCCCAATGTATAAATCTCTCCCCTCAACCAACTGGTGAAAATCAATACCAGTACCAATTCTATAACTCATGTATATTTATTTGTTGCAAAGGTGCACAATTAATGCATAAAAAAAAAGCGCTTCACATTAATGTGTAGCGCTTTTAAGTATGTTGTTAGGTTGGTTATTATTTATCAATATCAAATAATAAACTGAAACGAATCGTATTTGATAATGGATTACGGCTGATACCTGCACCAGAAGGGAAGATATAAGCAAGGTTTAAACCAATAACATTATATTTTAAACCAGCACCTACTGTTGCATAACGACGATTACCTTTTTGTGGGCTTTCGTAGAAATAACCAGCACGGAAAGAGAATTGATCTTTGTAAGTATATTCAGCACCAACTGATGCAGTTACTTCACGTAATTCTTCAGAACCACCACCTGGTGCGTCACCAAATGATTTACCCCAGCTTTCAACTACACCTTGATTGCGGTAGTTAGCCAAGCTTGCAGCCGTAGTATCTGGAGTTGGTACTAATAATTTGTTAACATCTGCTGCAAAAGTTAATTTGCTATCAGCATCAAAAACTTTTGTATAAGCAGCACCTAAACCTAGGTTGGCTGGTATAAAATCTTTTTGATTATTATCATCAGTGTAAGAAATTTTAGAACCAAGGTTGCTTAAAGTAACACCCCAGTTAAAACCTTCACCATTTTCTTTAGCACCGTTGTGGAAATAATGAATATCACCAGCAACTGAACTACCTTTTTTGTAGTTAACACCATTGTAGCTACCAGACGCTAAATCCGAACTGATGTAACGAACACCAATACCTAAACCAGATTTTGCTCCTAATTTTCTAGAGTAACCAACTTCAGCAGCAAATTCACGTGGGCGATTGTTACCAATGTTGTTACCAGATGCGTCAGTGAATTGAATATCACCTAAGCTAAAATATCTAACACCAGCTGAAATTGCTTGTGTTTCATCTAATTTGTAGTAACCGGCTAAAGAAGCAATGTATACATCTTTTAAATCTAAGTCATTTAACCATGGAGTGTAAGTAGCTCCAATAGATGCATTTTTCTTTGCAAAAGGAGTTTTACCTAGATTCCAAAAGTTAGAGTAGGCATCTGCACTAGTTGCAATACCTGTTTCACCCATACCAGTGCTACGTGCATCTGGAGATACTCTTAAGAATGGTACAGCTGTAGTTACAACATTAATGTTGTTGCTAGCCGTTGTTTGAGCTTTTGCAATGCTTGTTGTACCGCCTATTATCATTGCAATGGCAGCTAGTTTCAAAGTTGCTTGTTTCATGCGTTTTTTTTGTCTTGGTTAGGTAGACGTAACCTCTATAAGCGTTTAATTTAATTGATTTTTGGATAAACTTTACATTTATGCAGTTAGATTGTTTGCTAAATTATAAATAAATGTTAAAGAAAATCAAATTATTATTCAAATATATAAACATTTTGTTTTTATAAACAATAATTTTTTAAAAAATTTCTTTACAAACAATATTACTATTCAATGAATTAGTTATGGCATCACAATAAAAATTAATGACATAATTTTTTTAGTAAACGTTGCTTTTATGTCAAAATTGTACATAAAGTTTAAAAAAATTAAAAAATTGAATGGCATGTTTGAAAGTTTATCCAAAACAATTATATTCGCAAACTATATTAATTTTTATAAACAATAAGAACATAATTTTTTCGTTCAATAATCTAGAAAAACGACAGTAAACATGTTAAAAACATTCTCCGGCAAATATTTTATTCTTGTAGCAGTTGCAGCCTTGTCTTTTGGTGCTTGTAAAAATGGAAGTATTTTCAGCAAAAAGAAAGGCAAATCTTCAGCAACGGGTTGGAATTACGATGATAAAAACATGGGTAACTTCCATGTGGCAAAAGTTAAGTATCCAAAAGCTGGACCTGGGCTTGTGTTTGTTCAAGGTGGCTCATTTGTAATGGGTGCTAAAGATGAAGATGTAATGGGCGATTGGAACAATGTTCCTCGTAGGGTTACTGTACCATCTTTCTTTATTGACGAAACAGAAGTTGCCAATGTACACTATCGTGAATATTTGTATTGGTTAGAAAATACTTTCAGTAATGATAGTAACATCATCAACAAAGCATTACCAGATACTTTGGTTTGGAGAGAAGAATTAGCATACAACGAACCTTATGTTGAATATTATTTCCGCTATCCATCTTACAACTATTACCCGGTAGTAGGTGTTACTTGGCAACAAGCACATGATTTTTGTATATGGAGAACTGATAGGGTAAATGAACTAAACCTTATTAAAAAAGGTTACCTAAAAAAAGATGCTGCAAAAAAAGAAATGAAAGGTGGCGGATCTGATGGTTCATTCAACACAGAAGCTTATTTAATTAACCCTGAGTTGGTTCAAATGGCAAAGAGCAAACCAAAGAAAACTGACCTTAAAGATATTAATGGTAAGCCAAGGGCCAACGTACGTATGGAAGATGGTATTTTAAACATGGGGGACCGTTTACCAACTGAAGCTGAGTGGGAATATGCAGCCTATGGTTTATTAGACCAAAACCCAAATCCACGTAAAAAAGAAAAACAAAGTGGTGAGGAAAATAGAACCAATCAACAGGTTTACTCTTGGTCAAAAAATCCTAACGGTTTAAGAGATAACCGTAGAGGCAGCTGGCAAGGTAAGTTTTTAGCTAACTTTAAAAGAGGTAGTGGTGATAATATGGGTATTGCTGGTGGCTTAAACGACCGTGCAGCTATCACAGGTCCTGTTAAATCGTTTTACCCTAATGCATTTGGTTTGTACAACATGAGTGGTAACGTAAGTGAGTGGGTGGGTGATGTATACAGACCAATGACTTCACTCGATGCACAAGATTTCAACTATTTCCGTGGTAACAAATTCCAAAAATTATACAAAAATGCTTCTGGCGAATATGAAAGAGATAGTTTAGGAAGATTAAAGAAAACAGAAATTTCTGACGAAGAAGTTAAAAACAGAGCTAACTACCAAAAAAATAACGTTATCAATTACCAAGATGGTGATTCATCAAGCCAAGTTTATTATGGCTATGGTATTACATCTTTAATTAATGATGAATCGAGGGTTATTAAAGGCGGTAGCTGGAACGATAGAGCTTATTGGTTATCACCTGGTTCACGTAGGTATATGCAAGAAACGCAAGCTGCAAGCACAGTAGGTTTCAGATGTGCTCAAACATACCTTGGACCACCAGAAGGCCCTGGTTTTAAAGATGCGAACAACTTCCCATCAAGAAAACAAAACTCAAGAAAAAAACGATAATAATTTTTAGAAAAGCCCTTCAATTTGAGGGGCTTTTTTATGCCCCATATTTAAGTGATCATCATTATTTTTGTTACATGAATATTGCAGCCATTTACGAACTTTTTTTAGCACACCCAAACGTAACCACAGATACAAGAAAAATTACTGAAGGTGCTATTTTCTTTGCGTTAAAAGGGCCTAATTTTAACGGTAATAATTTTGCTGCAAATGCTTTAGCACAAGGAGCTGCATACTGTATTTGTGATGAAAAGCAACCTACCAATGACCATCGTATTATATATACTGACGATGTATTAACCACTTTGCAAGCAATTGCAAAGCACCATCGCCAACAATTTAATATTCCATTTATAGCTATTACAGGTAGCAACGGTAAAACCACTACCAAGGAGCTAGTACATGCAGTTTTGAGTGAACATTATAAATGTTATACCACTGTAGGTAATTTAAACAATCATATCGGTGTACCACTTACCATATTATCAATAAAAAAAGATGCTGAAATAGCTATTATTGAAATGGGAGCTAATCACCAAAAAGAAATAGAAAGTTATTGTACATATACCCTGCCTACCCATGGCTTAATAACCAATTGTGGTAAGGCTCATTTAGAAGGTTTTGGTGGTGTAGAAGGCGTTCGAAAAGGTAAAGGTGAATTGTTTAAATATTTAGCTTCAAATAATGGTACGGCCATTATTAATACTGATTTAGATTATTTAGTGCCGATGAGCGCTGGCATTAAAAATATTGTAACCTACGGTACCCAAAATGGCCGTATTACTGGGTTTGTAAAAAATGATGCCCATTTTGTAGAAGTGAGCATTAACCATAATGAAACACTTCAAAGCATACACACACAATTAGCAGGCGGGTATAATATTGCTAATATATTAAGTGCTGTGTGTATTGGCAAATTATTTAATGTACCTGATGAAAAAATTAAAAACGCATTGGAACATTACACTCCAAGCAACAGCAGGTCACAAATAATTATAAAAGATACCAATACCATTATTTTAGATGCGTATAACGCTAACCCTAGTAGCATGAAGGCTGCCATTGAAAACTTTGCTCATATGGAAGGCAATAAAAAAGTGGTAATTATTGGGGGGATGATGGAATTAGGTGAGGATAGTGTTGCTGAACATACTGCTATTATTAAATTGTTACAAAAATATCATTGGTACCATGTAGTACTGGCAGGTAAAGACTATGTAAACGTACCTGAAACATATTTAAAATTTGATGATGCAAGTGCAATTGCAAATTGGTATCATCAACAACAATTTGAAAATACACATATTCTAATTAAAGGCTCAAGAGCCATGGCTATGGAAAAAGTATTAGGGTAATATTTTGCGGAGACGAAGGGATTCGAACCCTTGATACAGTTTCCCGTATACACACTTTCCAGGCGTGCTCCTTCAACCACTCGGACACGTCTCCTTTATTATTTGTAGGCTGGCAAAAGTACATGATGCATTTTATACTTTAAATAGTTTTTCCGCATTGTTTGTTGTGATGTTGATTACATCATTTATATCTATTTCTTTTATATCAGCTAACTTTTGTGCAACAAAGGGTAAATAGGCACTTTCATTTCGTTTACCTCTTTTAGGTACAGGTGCTAAATAAGGTGCATCAGTTTCTAAAACAATATGAACCATATCAATTTCTTTCAAAACAACATCTAAGCCTGCATTTTTATAAGTAAGTACGCCACCAATGCCCAATAAAAATCCTAAATCAATAATTTGTTGTGCCTCTTCAACACTACCTCCAAAACAATGAAAAATCCCTTTTAAATCAGGGTGTTTATGTGCTGTAATAACATCAATTGTTTCTTGGGTGGCATTACGTGTATGTAGTATTAATGGCAGTTTAAAATTAATTGCCCATTCAATATGTTGTTGTAATGATTGGTACTGAGCGGCTTTAAAAGTAGTATCCCAATAAAAATCTAACCCAGTTTCACCAATAGCCACTACATTTTTTTGTTGCAACATCGTTTGCACTTTTAATAACTCATCAGCTACATTTTCTTTTACATAACAAGGGTGTAACCCTGCCATAGCAAAACAATGTTGTGGGTATTGTTGTTGTAGTTGTAACATAGGTGCTATGTAGTTGCTATCAATAGCAGGCATCATCATTTTAAGAACACCAGCTGCAATAGCCCGTTGTATCATTTCATGTTGATCCGTTTTAAATTCTTCGCTATATAGGTGCGTATGTGTATCGATCATGTTAACAATTGAATAACTAAAAAGTAATTAAAAAAAATTTGGCTGTAATGAACAAAATATTATCTTTGCATCAGTTTTCATAGGGTACGGATTAAAAAAGGACCAGGGTTTCTACCCAGGTCCGTTTTATTTTAGGCAAGTCCTGTTTGTAATAAGCTCCGTAATTTTTTCAAATACATACCCTTTATCAGTAAAATATTGTAATACTTTAGGCAAAGCATAATACATACGTTCAGCAGCTTTATCACTATCATGAAATACAATAATAGCCCCATTAGTAGCTTTTAGCAATACATTTTCTGCACATGTTTCTTTTGTAATACTCGTATCAAAATCGCCACTTAAAACAGTCCACATAATTATCTTGTAAGGTTTTTGAAGTGTAGTTAACACCTTCGCTTGAAAGCGCTTGATACGTCCATAAGGTGGTCGAAATAAGTTTGATTTAATTACATCAGCTGCATCATTTACTTCTTTTAAATACATTTCATCTTTAACAACATAACCGTTTACATGGTTATATGTATGGTTACCAATAGCATGGCCTTCATCAATAATTTGTTGGTAAATATGAGGGTATTGCACTACATTTTTACCAATGCAAAAAAAGGTTGCTTTAGCATTATACTGTTTTAAAATATTCAATATAAATGGGGTGTGCACAGGGTGAGGACCATCATCAAAAGTGAGGAACATTTCATTTTTTTGAGTAGCCGCCTCCCATATCATATTGGGGAAAATACTTTTAAACCAACCCGGCGATTTTATCAAATAATACATGCGTAAAAATAATTATTTAAAACCATTAAACTTTAAAAACCAACATAGGTCTATGCTTTTACAAAATAACTTCTTAAAATTTTAAATACATACAAATGAAATCATTATTAAAACTAACAGGTATTGCATTAGGTATTTCCATTGCTTTTACATCATGTAAAAAAGATAACAGTGTTGATAACACTGAGTTTGAAACTACATTTACCCTCAGCTCATACGAAGGTATTTCCGAAAATTTAATGCAAGATGCGAATGATGTTTTGAACGAAGTTGCTGCTGATAATAATTTACAAGGCACTAATTTCACTAGTGGTGCAGCTGAAACCAACGGTATTTTAAACTGTGCTACGGTAACTATTACACCTGCTAACAGCTTCCCTAAAACCATTGTAATTGATTTTGGTGCAGGCGGTTGCACCTCTCCCAACGGCATTGTACGCTCTGGTAAAATAAATGTAACCTTAACAGATTCATTACGTCGCCCAGGTAGCGTTGCAACCCTCAACTTTGATAACTATTTTGTAAGTGGTTTTAAAAAAGAAGGTAATGTTACCTGGACCAACACCAGCACTGCTAACACAAAAAGCTGGCGAAGAACCTGCACCAATGGAAAAATTACCGCTCCAAATGGCAACTATTGGTTACACAGTGGCACACAAAATGTTACCCAAATTGCAGGCAATAACACCCCATTAAATTTAATTGATGATGTATTTACTATAACAGGCAACCGTACTATCACCAACGCAGCAGGTAATACTCGAGTGGGTACTATTATAAATGCGCTACAAAAAAAGGCTAGTTGCGAAAATATTGATCAAGGTACTTACCAAATTCAAGGCCCTAACCATACAGCTACTATTGATTATGGTAATGGCGCTTGTGATAAAATTGCCACCATATCAATTGATGGTCGCCCTGCAAGAACTTTCTTGTTAAGATAACATCACAAATAATATATTTAAAAAGGTTGTACCATTTGGTGCAACTTTTTTGTTTGTAAACTATTGGGTACTAAAACTGCATTTATAGTTGATGCAGTATCTTTGCAACCTATGAGTAAAGTACGAGTACGATTTGCCCCGAGCCCCACAGGCGGCCTACACCTTGGTGGTGTACGAACAGTTTTGTTCAATTATTTATTCGCCAAAAAACATGGTGGCGATTTTATATTGCGTATTGAAGATACCGACCAAACCCGTTTTGTGCCGGGAGCTGAAGCCTATATTTTTGAATGTTTACAATGGTGTGGCATCACTGCTGATGAAAGTGTGTTAGCAGGTGGTCCTTATGCACCCTATCGTCAAAGCGAACGTAAACCCATTTATAAGCAATATGCCGAGCAATTGGTAGCAGCAGGTAAAGCTTATTACGCTTTTGATACGCCTGAAGAAATTGAAGCCATGAGGGCACAACGTAAAGCAGAAGGCAGCGGTAGCTTACAATATGATGCTGGCATACGCATGCGCATGAACAATTCGTTGCGTTTGTTACCGCAGGAAACACAAGCTTTAATTGATAACGGTACGCCGTATGTTATTAGAATAAAGGTTGACCCTAATGACATACTATCTTTTACAGATATGATTAGAGGCGATATTGAATTTGATACCACTAATGTTGACGACAAGGTATTGCTGAAAGCAGATGGTATGCCTACGTATCACTTAGCGGTAGTGGTAGATGATTATTTGATGAAAATTACCCATGCTTTTAGAGGTGAAGAATGGTTACCTAGTGCACCCGTACATATTTTATTATGGAAGTATTTATTTGGGTTAGAACATATGCCACAATGGGCACATTTACCGCTTATTTTAAAACCAGATGGTAATGGCAAATTAAGTAAAAGAGATGGTGATCGCTTGGGCTTTCCGGTATATGCTATGGATTGGCAAGACCCTAAAACCAAAGAACTAACCAAAGGTTTTAAAGAGTTAGGTTTTTTACCTGAAGCATTTATGAACTTATTAGCCATGCTTGGTTGGAACCCCGGTACTGAACAAGAGGTATTTAGCATAGATGAACTCATTGCAGCTTTTAGTATGGAAAGGGTACAAAAAGCAGGTGCTAAATTTGATTTTGAAAAAGCCAAATGGTATAACCATGAATGGATTAAAAAATTACCAGCTGCGCATTATCTACCACAAGTAAAAAGTTTACTGGCAGCACAGCAAATTGAAATTACTGATGATGCCTATTTGGTAACTATTATGGAAATGGTAAAAGAGCGCTGTACTTTGTTGACAGATTTTTATGAACAAACGGCCTACTTTTTTAAAGCCCCTACCCAATGGGATGTAGCCTCTGTAAAACCAAAATGGTCAGCAGAAAAAGCAAGTTTTTTCGAAGTATTGATAGCACAAATTCAAACAATGCCACAGTTTGATGCGCCTGCACTAGAACTGTTATTCAAAGCATTGGCAACAGAAAAAAACATAAAACCGGGTGAGTTACAATTGCCCTTACGTATTATGTTAGTAGGCGCTAAGTTTGGACCAGGTGTTTTTGATATTGCTGAAAAAATAGGTAAGCAAGCAACTATTGAACGTATACAACAAGCATTTCCACGATTTTTATAAAAACGTTTAAGTAAAATATTAAAACGCATCTATTGAAAAATGGATGCGTTTTTTTTGTTACGGTACTCAATTTTTAAATTCTACAAAATCATTTCCCACAACATATTTTTAATTACTTTTACGCTTATTAAAATTTCGTTTTTGTGAGCCAAACATTAAACAGACCTGTAAGAGTATTAGTTGCCAAAGTTGGTTTAGATGGGCATGATAGAGGCGCTAAAGTAATTGCCACCGCACTCAGAGATGCTGGTATGGAAGTAATTTATACAGGCCTACGCCAAACACCTGAAATGGTGGTAAATGCTGCATTGCAAGAAGATGTAGATGCCATTGGCGTAAGTATTTTAAGTGGTGCTCACATGACGGTTTTTCCGAAAATAATGACTTTATTGAAAGAAAAGGGCATGAATGATGTGTTACTCACCGGCGGTGGCATTATACCAGAAGATGATATGAAAGCCCTTAACGATATGGGTACTGGGCGCCTTTTTCCGCCAGGCACTACCACCACCGAAATTGCAGATTATATAAAAAATTGGGTGGTTGAAAATAGATCATTTTAAAAGTTGCCTTTTGTTTTATTACTCAAATATTAGGCAATTGCAAGCGGTTTCTTTTTGAGTAAATTCTGATAGCGATTACCAATACCACACAAATAATTAAGTTGATTTCTTTATCAATATTGGTTTGTTTGAGTAACAAATAAATAGCACCGCCAATAGCACAAGCCGTTGCGTATAACTCTCCTCTCTTAAATAAATTAGGTACATCGTTGCAAAAAATATCAGCAATCAAGCCACCGAAAGTGGCTGAAATTACACCCATAATTAATGCATAGGGTTGGTTAACACCTTGTGCCAATGCCACTTCAATACCTGCAGCTGTAAATAAACCAATACCCAACGCATCAGTAAAAAAAATGGTTTTGCTAAATTTATTAACGCCTTCTTTCAATAAAAAAGTAATAATACCACCTGCTACCACCAACGCCAACGCTACATAATCATTTACCCAATTCACAGGTCTTATTCCAATTAAAACATCTCTAATGGTTCCGCCACCATAAGCCGTTGCAAAAGCTACCACTAAGCCTCCGAAAATATCCATCTGAAATTTTCGGGCTTTTAAAGCACCGGTTAATGCAAAAACAAAAGTTCCGGTATAGGTAATGAATTGGAGCAACGTCATGCCGTAAAGTTATCAAATGTATTATCTTCGATGCTGAAAAAATATACCAAATGAATTTTACCACATTACTATTTGCCATTGAAAATGGTACCGCAATTATAACCATTAACCGACCTGATAAACTAAATGCATTAAATAAAGATGTATTTACTGATGTAGAAGCTGCCATTGACCATATTCAAAACAATACCGACATAAAATCAGCCATCATAACTGGTGCCGGCAGCAAGGCTTTTGTTGCAGGTGCTGATATTAGTGAATTTAACGGCCTAACAAATGAAGAAGCCATGGCACTTTCAAAACGTGGACAAGATATTTTCTTTAAAATAGAAAACAGTAAAAAGCCTGTAATAGCTGCTGTTAATGGTTTTGCTTTAGGTGGTGGCTGCGAATTAGCCATGGCTTGTCATTTTAGATTATGTAGTGATAATGCCAAATTTGGTCAGCCCGAAGTAAACCTCGGCTTAATACCAGGCTATGGTGGTACGCAACGGCTTACGCAATTAATTGGTAAAGGTAAAAGCATGGAGTTGCAAATGACGGCTAATATGATTGGCGCTACTGAAGCCTTACAGTTAGGTTTGGTAAATTATGTTACCACGGCTGATGAATTATTGCCAAAGGCAAAAGAAATTTTACAATCCATACATACCAAAGCACCTATTGCAATCAGCAAAGTAATTGAATGTGTAAACGTTGCAGTAGTGAGCGACAGTGCCTACACCAATGGTAAAAGCGGCTATGAGTTAGAAATGGCTGCCTTTGGCGAAACCTTTGCTACTGATGATATGAAAGAAGGTACTACCGCCTTTTTAGAAAAACGAAAAGCAATTTTCACCGGAAAATAAATTTCAAAAACGCACTACTTTTAGTGCGTTTTTTATTGAATAATTCTAATCACTTTTACGAAATGGGTTTTGTAATACCCTGTAAAATTATTGATGATTACACCTACATTTTTACCTGATGTTGAATGAATAAACTGCGGTACTTTACCGCCTGCAGTTATGATACCCATATGGCCCACAATGCCGGTACTATTATCGCTTCCTGTAAATAAAATCAAATCACCTGGTTGAGCATCTTCATAAAATATGGTAGCGCCTTCATTGGTAAAATCAACGGAAGTTCGAGGTGTTTTTACATTAAAATGGGTAAACACATATTGAATAAAACCGGAGCAATCTAAACCATTTTTGGGGTTAGCCGAGCCATACTTATATGGTGTACCTAACAGTGTTTTGGCAAAAGCCACTAACTCATTTCTGTTTAAAACAATCAACTGTTTAAAGGTTTTAGCTTTAGGGTTCATTACCACACTGGTACTTTTTGTTACTTCTGTAGCTTTTGAAAGTTTTTTACTGCTACCACATGCCAATAAAAAAAAGGATACAAAACATACTATAAAAAAAACTTTACCATTCATGGATTATAAAAATTGATGGGTTGTTTACAAGATAGTAATTATTTGTTTCAACTATCTTTGCACCTCATTATAAAATCATTATTACACCATGGAATACAGAATTGAAAAGGATACAATGGGTGAAGTAAAAGTGCCTGTAAACGCTTACTTTGGTGCACAAACCCAACGCAGTATTGATAATTTTAAAATTGCACAAGATATTAATAAAATGCCCAAAGAAATTATTAAGGCATTTGCATATTTAAAAAAAGCAGCTGCATTAACTAATAAAGATGCTGGTGTATTATCAACCGAAAAATGTGACCTCATTGGTAAAGTGTGTGATGAAATTTTAGCCGGGCAATTAGATGAATATTTTCCTTTAGTAGTTTGGCAAACCGGTAGTGGTACGCAAAGCAACATGAATGTAAATGAAGTAATTGCTTACCGTGGGCATGTTTTAAATGGTGGACAGTTAGGCGATAAAGAAAAGTTTTTACACCCTAATGATGATGTAAACAAAAGCCAAAGTAGTAACGATACTTTCCCAACGGCGATGCATATTGCAGCCTATAAAATTTTGGTTGATGTTACCATACCAGGCATAAAAAAATTAAGAGATACATTAGCGCAAAAAGCGGAGCAATATAAAAACGTCGTTAAAATTGGTCGTACCCATTTTATGGATGCTACACCACTAACCGTAGGACAAGAATTTAGCGGCTATGTATCGCAACTCGACCATGGCTTACGTGCCATCAACAATACATTAGCGCATTTGAGTGAACTAGCTTTGGGTGGTACGGCTGTTGGTACTGGTATTAACACACCTGCTGGTTATGCTGAAAATGTGGCTAAATATATTGCTGATTTAACCGGCTTGCCATTTGTAACAGCCGAAAATAAATTTGAAGCATTGGCAGCGCATGATGCTATTGTAGAAGCACATGGTGCTCTAAAAACTGTTGCCGTAAGTTTAATGAAAATTGCTAATGATGTAAGGATGTTATCAAGTGGACCACGTAGTGGCATTGGTGAACTCTTTATACCTGATAATGAACCGGGCTCTTCTATTATGCCAGGCAAAGTAAACCCAACACAATGTGAGGCTTTAACCATGATAGCTGCTCAAGTAATGGGTAACGATGTTACTATTGGTATTGGCGGTAGTAATGGGCATTTTGAGTTAAACGTTTTTAAACCAGTAATGATTTATAATTTTTTACACAGCGCCCGTTTAATTGGCGATGGTTGTGTATCATTCAACGATAAATGTGCCGTAGGTATTGAGCCTATTGAAGCCAACATAAAAAAACACGTTGATAATTCGTTGATGTTGGTAACGGCTTTAAATACTAAAATTGGTTATTACAAAGCAGCCGAAATTGCACAAACAGCTCATAAAGAAGGCACTACTTTAAAAGAAATGGCTATTAAATTAGGCTACGTAACTGCTGAAGAATTTGACCAATGGGTAGTACCTGCTGATATGGTGGGTAAAATTTAATAAGCGTTTTACTTTATAAAAAAACCGTTTCAAATGTTGAAACGGTTTTTGTTTTTATAATATTTCTTTCCAAGTATGATCTGCTAATAATTGTACTTTAGCGTAATGCGATTTAAATGGTTTTTTACCCCTGCCCCATTCTTTTGGGCTCACCATACTAATCATATAACTGCCATCTTCTTTTTCATACAAATGATAAACTTGCCCAATTACTGGTTGAAAATTAAGTTTAGCACTATATATAATCATGGAGAGTTGTTTCCTTGATTGTATTTCTTGTGCCTGCATAGCTAATAGTTCAATTTGCTTGCGTATCTGATCTAACTGCATATTGGTTTGCTCTTCCATAGCAGTAAGGGCTTTGTGGCGAATAATGCCAGCCTCGGTGGGTTTTATAACAGCACCGCTAACACTTGTACTATAAGGCAACACACTCATTTGCTTGTGATACCATTCTACATTAGTAAACGTTGCACCTTCTTTATTAATGCCCTTTTGGGTAATTTTTAAATACCCGTTGGGTTGAATTTCGTGTACCACTTCTAAAACCTGCGTACCATTTTTTTCAAAAATAATTTCGAAAATAATTCCACTCAAAAAATTGCCCTTTACATGTGTGGCCCAATCTTGTTGTGTAAAATCTTGTAGCTGACCATCCACAATAAATTTATATTGTGTACCCACCGCCACATTTTCAAGTGTAACCCAGCTTGTATTAATGAGCAACTCATTACTAACATCAGTAGTACTTATTTGAAAATAGCCGCTTTTGGGGCGTTCGCCTTGCTCGTAGGTTCCTTTTTCAGGAAATAGTTGCCATGAGGCCAAAAAATTATATGCTGCTGTCATGTTTTAAATTGCTGGCAAAATTAGTAACATTTTAAAGTTATTTGTTACGATATGGAGTAATAAACAAATGAGCGTTAGTTTATTGCAAAAAAAAGCATATTCAAATTGAATATGCTATATATAAATTTATGAAAATCAATTATTACATGGCAGCAAGCTGTACTTTTTGTTGCAATTCTAAAACGCTTTCTTTAAACAAGCTATCGGTATCCATTAAATCTTTCACCGTTTGGCAGCTGTGTATAACGGTAGTATGATCTCTACCACCAAAATGCTCACCAATGGTTTTTAATGAATTTTTTGTGAATGCTTTTGATAAATACATGGTAATTTGACGAGCCTGTACAATTTCTCTTTTACGAGTTTTTTGTAAAAGCTTATCATAAGCCACATCAAAATATTCGCATACCATTTTTTGGATAGCGTCTATCGTAATCTCTTTAGTAGATGACTTTACAAAATTTCTAAGTACTTTCTTTGCCAATTCGAGGTCTATTTCTCTTTTATTTAGCGAAGATTGTGCCAATAACGAAATTAAGGCGCCTTCTAACTCTCTTACATTACTATTAATGTTATAAGCAATATATTTTACTACTTCACGAGGCATATCTAAGCCATCGTTTTTCATTTTAATATCTAAAATTTCAATTTTTGTTTCGTAGTCGGGCACTTGCAAATCAGCACTTAAACCCCATCTAAACCTACTTAGCAAACGCTCTTGTACACCTTCTAAATCTTTAGGTGATTTATCGCTGGTTAAAATTAGTTGCTTACCACTTTGGTGTAAGTGGTTAAATATAGAAAAGAAAGCATCTTGTGATTTTTCGGCACGGTTAAAAAACTGAATATCATCAATAATCAATACATCAATCATTTGATAAAAATGAATGAAATCGTTGATGGCATTGTTACGACCGTGATCAATAAATTGGTTGATGAATTTTTCTGAACTAACGTACAATACAACCTTGTTAGGGTTTAAATTTTTAACCTCATTACCAATGGCTTGTGCTAAATGCGTTTTTCCTAAACCTACACCGCCATACACTACCAATGGGTTAAACGAAGTACCGCCTGGTTTTTCAGCAACTGTTTTACCTGCTCTACGGGCTACACGGTTACAATCACCCTCAATGAAGGTATCAAAAGTGTATGCAGGATTGAGTTGCGGATCAATCTGCATCTTTTTTAAACCCGGTATTACAAACGGGTTTTTAACAGGATTGTTTATAACCAGCGGAAAATCCATTTCGTTGTTTGAATATGATTTGTATCCATGCCCAGGCACATCCATGGTAAGCGGCTTATTTTTACTATTGCCACTATCAACCATAATTCTGTATTCAAGCCTAGCCTCTTTCCCTAACTCTCTTTTTAAGGTTTTAGCAAGGAGCGATACATAATGCTCTTCAAGATACTCATAAAAAAACTGACTTGGTACTTGAATCGTAAGAATTTTTTCTTTCAGGCTGATAGGCTTGATAGGTTCAAACCACGTTTTAAAGTGCTGCCATTCTACAATATCTTTGATAATGTCCAAACAAGAAGCCCATATTTTATCAAAAGATTTCTCCATTAGTAATACAACAATTTTTTACTTACAGTATTCAGTTAGTTTTGGTCCAATAAAATGGTAAAACACACACCAATTTTTATGGGGACAGCGAATATCAAAATAAATTGTTGATAAAAAAAACTTTTTATTGTTTTTAAAAAACCCATTGGCAAAAAAAAATATCAAATGCTGCTTTCTTCAAAAAAAATAATTTTCTATAATTCAATACAGTACTACATCTTATCATTTTTTTCAAATGAAATATAATTTTTCATCAGATTAAAAAAAAATTAAAAAAAATACATATTATATTTTTTGTAAATGTGTATAAGCATGAAAACAGTAGAATTTTTTCGTAAAAAAATTACTTAAAAAAGGCTGTAGATTATCATCCGTAAGAATCCATAAAATACCGCTAATTTTGAAGCCTAAAAAATAATGATATGAGTTATGAATTAACGGGTAAATTAATTGCAAAATATGACACCGTTCAACGTACCGAAACTTTTAAGACAAGAGAATTTGCTGTTGAAAAAATTGATGATGTGCAAGGCCGTTCTATTGTGAACTATGCAAAATTTCAATGTGTACAAGATAAAACAGCCATATTAGATAAGGTAAATATTGGCGATGACATTAAAGTATATTTTAATATTAAAGGAAGCAAATGGGAAAAAGACGGCAAAACCAATTACATTACCAATTTAGATGCTTGGCGAATTGAGCAACTGTTAGCCCCAAATACAGGTAATAACAACAATGCTGCAGATACTTTTGAACCAATGGACAATTTTACTGCAGAAGATGATAAGGATGATTTACCGTTTTAAATAACCCACACAAACCACTTTAACAAGTGGTTTGTGTTTATAAATGTTTGTAAGGAGAAGACCTTACCCATACAATATGCAACAAAAATTAAGTTTTAAATTATTACCAGCCGAAGCGGCTAGCGATGTTACAATAAAACAATATATAGCTAGTGCTACTTCACAAAAAATAACCAACATTACTGGTTATAAAATTCAAAAAAAATCTATTGATGCCCGTGGTAAAACCGTGTATGTAAACCTCACGTTACAAGCGTTTATTAATGAGCCTTTTCACCAACATACACCCACTCATTTTCAGTTTAAAGATGTACATAATGCTAGCAAAAAAGTAATCATTATTGGTGCCGGGCCTGCAGGTATTTTTGCTGCATTACAATTATTAGAAAAAGGAATTCAACCTATAATTTTAGAAAGAGGCAAAAATGTTAGGGCAAGGCGTAGAGATTTAGCTGCATTAAATAAAGAAGGTATTGTAAACCCCGAAAGCAATTATTGCTTTGGTGAAGGAGGTGCTGGCACGTATAGCGATGGTAAGTTGTATACCCGTAGCAACAAAAGAGGTAACATAGATCGTATTTTACAATTATTTGTACATTTTGGTGCTCCTGAAAATATTGTATACGATGCACACCCACATATAGGTACCAATAAATTACCACAAATTATTACCGCCATGCATGCGCATATTATTGCATATGGCGGACAAGTATTGTTTGAACAAAAGGTAACCGATTTTACTGTTGAAAATAATCAAATAAAAAACGTTGTAACGCAACAAGGGCATAGCTTTTCAGGTGATGCATACATATTAGCAACTGGCCACTCTGCCAGAGATATTTTTACGTTACTTCACCATAAAAATATTTTAATAGAAGCGAAGCCATTTGCATTAGGCGTACGAATTGAGCATCCTCAACAACTTATTGATAGTATACAATACCACTGTAATATTGAAAGAGATATTCATTTACCACCAGCCAGTTACTCACTTGTACAACAAGTAAATGAAAGAGGCGTTTTTTCATTTTGTATGTGCCCAGGTGGTATTATTGCCCCAGCAGCAACCGACCCTAGTGAATTGGTTGTAAACGGATGGAGCCCATCAAAACGAAACAATGCGTTTGCCAATAGTGGCATGGTAGTACAAACAGAAAAAAAAGATACTTATGCTATTATGAAAAAACTGGGCATTGCTGAAAACGACCCTTTACTTTTCATGAAATTTCAACAGTTAATTGAACAAAAAGCATTTACAGCAGGTGGCGGAAATTTTGTAGCACCTGCACAACGCATGCAAGATTTTATCAATAAAAAAACTTCATCAACTTTACCAGCCAACTCCTACTTACCCGGCCTAAAAAGTGCTGATTTAACAACCGTTTTACCTCCCTTTATTTATGAATCGCTAATGGGTGGGTTTAAAGCATTTGGTAAAAAATTAATAGGTTACTTAACCAACGAAGCAGTAGTGGTTGCGGTAGAAAGCAGAACATCGAGCCCTGTAAGAATACCAAGAGATGCTGATACATTACAACACCCACAAATAAACAATTTATACCCTTGTGGCGAAGGAGCAGGCTATGCAGGTGGTATTGTAAGTGCCGCTATGGATGGTGAACGTTTGGCATTAATAATTACAGAACAGTTACAACCTACTTAAACCTAATTTTTACCACTCATAAATTTTATTAATTACTGATAATTATATTGGTATTACTTTTAATATCAAATAATATTACTATGCATTTATTGCAACTAGAAAATATCAAAAAATATTTTGCAACACAAAAGGCGGTTGATGATATCAGCTTTAACATTCCTAAAGGATCAATATTTGGTTTGCTAGGTCCAAATGGTGCTGGTAAAACCACTTTACTGCGAATGATTACGGGTATTTTTTATCAAGATAGTGGTCAAATCATTTTTAACGGAAAACCCTACCAACCTGAAGATGATAGTGTCAATATTGGTTACATGCCTGAAGAACGAGGTTTGTATAAAAAAATGAAAATTGGTGAACAAGCCTTGTATTTAGCACAATTAAAAGGCCTTAGTAAATCGGAAGCATTGGCCAAGGTGCAGTATTGGTTTGAAAAATTTGAAATGCAAAGTTGGTGGCATAAAAAGGTAGAAGATTTGAGTAAAGGCATGCAACAAAAATTACAATTTGTAATTACGGTTTTGCATGAACCGAAGTTGATTATTTTAGATGAACCCTTTAGTGGCTTAGATCCTGTAAATGCCAATTTAATAAAAGATGAAATTTTTAGGTTGGCTCAAAACGGTAGTACCATCATTTTTAGTACACATAGAATGGAGCAAGTTGAAGAAATTTGCGACCACATCATCTTAGTTAACAAAGGGAAAAAAATATTAGATGGAACGGTACAACAAGTAAAACAAGCACATAAAGAAAACCTATACAGTATTAGTAGTAACAAGCCGTTAGCAAATATTGAGCATCATTCAATGTTTACGGTTATTGAACACAACCAACATCAATTACTATTACAGTTGCAACCCAATACTAATACAAATGATGTGTTACAATGGTTTATTCAACAAGGTGTTCAAATAAATGAATTTAAAGAACTACTACCATCACTCAATGATATTTTTATAAAATTAGTAGAAGGTACTTCAAAAGCCCGTCAATTTCAAAACATATAATTACAACAAATGAAAAATAAAATAGGTTTAGTTATTAGTAGAGAATATTTATCGAGGGTTCAAAAAAAATCATTTTTACTCACTACTATTTTAGTGCCACTAGTATTTATTGCATTTTATATTGGCATCATTGCCATTACCATGAAAGGCAGTACTGATAAAGAAAAAATTGCTGTTATTGATGAAGCCAATATTTTAAATAAAGCTTCGCTAGATAGTTTGGGTAATTATGTTTTGATAAATAATAAAACGGAGAAAGTTTTTGTAAATGAATATAAAGATGCTGGCTACAAAGCATTTTTATACATCCCTTCTATTAATATTGATAGCCCTAAAAATATTGTGCTGCATAGCAAATCAACTATGAACTTGAGCACTTCTTTTAAGATAGAACAACTGGTTAACAAAGCCATAGAAGCTAAAAGATTAGCTGCATCGGGCATTGCAGCAGAAACATATAAAAAAATAAAAGCCGATGTAGATATTGAAAATACGATTGATACTGAAACTGGTAGTAAAAAAAGTGTGGCAGGTGTAGCTTACGGTGTATCGTTTATTTGTGGTATGCTCATTTATATAATGATGATTATTTATGGTACCCAAGTAATGAGAGGCGTAAGCGAAGAAAAAACGAATAGAATTGCAGAGGTAATGGTGAGCTCTATTAAACCATTTCAATTAATGATGGGTAAAATTATAGGCATTGGTGCAGTTGGGTTAACACAATTTGCTATTTGGATTATTTTAATGGTAACGATGCAATTGTTTATACCACTTATTTTCCCTGATTTGTTAAGCAATGCAACCGCTGCAAATGCTACTGCCGCTGCAAACACAGGTGTTACAAGTACTATTTTAACTGGCTTATCATCATTACCATTGTTAAAAATTGGCCTTTCTTTTACATTCTATTTTTTAGCAGGTTACCTCACTTATGCTGCATTGTTTGCTGCAGTAGGTAGTATGGCTACTGATGATCAGCAGGAGTCGCAACAATTGATGTTTCCTATTTTAATGCCAATAATTCTAGGGTTTGTCATCATGACAAAAGCAGTATCTGACCCTCAAAGTGGTTTAGCAGTTTTTGGTAGTTTGTTCCCTTTAACATCACCAATTGTGATGATGGGCAGAATTACCTATGATGTACCTTGGTGGCAAATGGCCTTATCAATGGCCTTGTTAATAGGTTGCTTTATATTCTTAACGTGGCTTACGGCAAAAGTGTACCGTATGGGCATATTAATGTATGGAAAAAAACCAAGTTGGAAAGAAATGTTTAAACTAGCTTTTAGAAAAAACTAAGCGGTAGTTTGATTATTTAATTTACTATCAATAGAAGATTTGATTTGCTTGTTGGCATATTTATAAAGTATATCAGCAATAAAAATTAATGAAAACAAAATAAGCCCTAAAATAAACCCACCAAATGCATATACCATTTTAGATGGCTTAACAGGTATAAATGGCGGTTCTGGTCTGTCAAGTATTTCGATAATAGGCGTAACTTTTTGTAAGCGCCACAAGGCTTCTTCTCTATTAGATACGGCATTGTTATATTGTGCTAAAACTAACAATTTTTTATTTTCTAAATTTTCAACAGGAACAGTATATTGTAGTTTTGATGGGGGTACAAAAATACTTTTGTTGTTAATATCGATACGCTCTTTATCGTATTGGTTTATGAGGTTTTGAAATGAATCAACCTTACGTTGGGTAAAATCAAAGTCGTATTGCGCTTTTTTAATTTTTAATTCTTTATAAAATGTAGAAATTTTATCAATTAAAACATACGTTGTAGGACTGATCAAGTCTTTATCTTTACTTGTAAAATCTACTTCTAACAAACTATTTTTATTGATTTTTACAGTATAATAACCTGCCAATAAACTTGAGCCTGTGGCAGCTAATGCAACTGTATCTTTTGGCGTAGCTAATTCAGGGGCGCTGTATGATTTGTATTTGTTATAGTTATCAATTAATACCTCCGCAATAGTTTTATTTTTAAATTGGGGTAAACGAACCAGCGCTACGGCTTCTCTCGTTTTTCTACTTTTGGCAACTTCTTCAATATTTACATTAGCATCATCAGTAATACTTTTTGAATTTGCGCCATTAGCGCCTAATATTTCTCCAATTCTTGATGAGGCAGAACTATTATCAGAACCAGATGTAAGAGGAAAAACTGTTGCTTTTATGCTGTAAGATGTAGGTAAACTATTTACATAAAAATATAACAATACTGCTAGTATTAATGCAGCGCCTAGTATCACAAATTTGAATTTGTTTAATCTATCTAATAAATTTTTAATGAGTATTTGGCTAGTCATTTATAAGAAAAATTAATTGATATACTTCAATATAAGGGCTGTAACCAGCACTGGTACTAAACTTGTGGCTGTTGTTCTAATAACGTCAGTAATTTCTTGTCCTTCTGGTCTGCCAGGTATTGTAATTACCGACCCTTCTTCTACTCTTGGGTAAAAATGAAAGAAGAAGAAATTTTTTGTACGCTTACTTTTACCATTGGCGTATGTTACAAAAACCCTACGTTTCCAAGGTCTTATACCAAAACCACCAGCTTTGTCTACGTAAAAAGCAACATTGGTATGCTCTTTATCAAAAACTATTTTGAGTGGCGATTGTACTTTACCTTCTACACTTACAAAAGGATTAATTTCAGGAATAAAGATGATATCATTTTCTTGTAAAATAATATCGAATTTAGAATTCTTATATTTTAAGGCTTTATACAAATCAATACTTACTGGTTCATCAATATTTTTAATTTTTTTAGCTGTCTCAATTGCGTTTCCAACACTATCATACTGTGTTTCACTTACTTGCTTTTCTCTTAAATTTTCTGTTTTGCGTCTATATAAAACCGCACCTGATAAGTTAGCATTCTCTTTAAAACCACCAGCTCTAGCAATATAGGATGATAATTTTTCGTATTTATCTAATCGTGGGTATAAACCTGGGTATTTTACCAAGCCTTTTATTTCAATATTTTGTTGCAGTTCAAATGTGGGATTTTTTCTCACTAATACTTGATCGTAAGGTTTCATTAATATTTGAGCAGCAGCTGAGTCAATTTGCAAGTTTTGATCAATTGCATAAGATTTTACAACGGTTCTTGTTGGTTTTAAACCTTTACGTGCAGAGTCAACATCTACAATACTTGAAATTTCTAAACGGCCAAATTCAGCCGATGGTTTTAAGCCGCCAGACAAATACAATAAATCTTGCAACGTCATGCCGCCATATTTTCTTTGAGTGCCTGGTTTTCTTACTTCACCAAAAATTTCAACATTAATGGGTTCAGAAAATTCATAGCTACCAAAAAGTAATACAACATCATTGGGTTGTAAAGCCACGTTATTTTTACTTAATATATTGTTGTTTGAAATATCTGTTAAATCGACTTCTAACCTATCAGATTGTAAAGAGGTTGAATCACCAGCACCTCTAAAAACATAAGCTCTATTTAAGTAGGTATTACGAGTAACACCACCTGCTCTGTTAATTAAGTCAAATAATTTATCACCATCTCTGTACTCATAAGTATCAGGATATTTTACTTCTCCTTTAATTTCAACTTTATTGATGATACCATTTTTTACCAAATCTGCCTTCAAAATATCACCATCTTTCAATAATTCATCTTGACCTGCAATTTTTAAAATAGCATTTGCATTGATATCTCTAATAATTTGGCTTTCATTTTCAACCCTAACAATTTTTAAATTAGAAGCTAATGCTCCTGAATTTAAACCCCCACTGTATTTTAGTAATGCTTTTACCCCTTCATCTTTACGTAATTGATAATACATAGGGCGCTTAAACTCCCCGGTTACCAACACTTTCTTTTCATAAAATGGTACTATAATGAAATCATTATTTTGTAGATAAATATGCTTGCCAAAATCGCCAGTTTGTAAATATTTATAAACATCTAACTCCTCAATAACCCTACCATTGCGTTTAATTTGAATATTGCGCAAATTGCCTTGATTGGTGACGCCGCCAGCTTTGGCAATTACATTAAATGCATTACTAAATGCCGAAACGGTATAAATACCTGGGTTATTTACTTCATTAACAACATTAATATTTATGGTACGTGGCTTACCTAAAGCAATATCAATATTAGTACCTACAGGAACTACGGCTGAAAAACGACTGTATAATAACCTTCGTACATTTTCAAATACCAACCCTCCTACATAAATTTTACCCATACCCTTAGGGAAAATTGATCCATCAGAACCAACAACATAATTATTTTGAAACTCAGCTCCTCCGTATAAACTCACAATAATTTCATCGCCTACGCCTATAGGATAATCAAGTGGTGGTGTAGATAATTCAGCCACATTGGTTTGTGCTGCGTTTGAAAATACGTTAGCACCGTATGTATTTTTAGGACTGTACTCGTTTTTAGAACCACTATTATCGGTTAAGCTATCCTTATAAACTTTATTGTTTTTATATAAGTCAGCATTTCTATCCTTACCAGCATCAGTATTATTACCATCTGCCAAAACCGATTGTAGCTGTGGGTTTGTTAGGTTAACTGGAGGTGTATTTATAGTAGGCACCCCAGATGGATTTGTAGTAGGAGGCGGCTGTGAAAAAGTGATGGTTGATACTATTACTGATAATAACAATAATAATAATCTTGGTATTGAAACCATTGATCCTCTATGCATTACTCTAAGGATTGTTTTACAAATTGATTGATTACGGCAAATATAGTATTATTTGCCTAAGGCAGTTAATAATTCGTTGTATTCCAGCCATATCTCTTGCACTATGTCAGCCGCTGGCTGTATGGTTTTTATTAAGCTGGTTACTTGTCCTATTTCCAATTCACCCTCTACCAAATCGCCTTCAAACATGCCTTTTTTGGCACGACCTCTACCGAGCAATTGTTCTAAGGTAGTTTTATCAGCATGTGCATTTTCGGCCGCAACTACTTTGTTAAAAAATTCATTTTTAAGTAACCGTACGGGTGTGAGTTGCTTTAGGGATAGTTGTGTACTGCCTTCTGGCGCTGCCACAACAGCATTTTTAAAATTAATATGGCAACTGGCTTCGTTACTTGCTACAAACCTGCTACCAATTTGCACAGCACTTGCACCTAACACCATTGCCGCTAACATTTGCCTTCCCGTTGCAATACCACCTGCTGCAATAACTGGTATATCTAAGGCTGCGGCCACAGCTGGTATCAAAACCATTGTGGTAGTTTCTTCACGTCCGTTATGGCCACCGGCTTCAAAACCTTCTGCCACCACTGCATCACAACCTGCAGCCTGTGCTTTTAAGGCAAACTTTGTACTACTTACTACATGTACAACCTTAATGCCATGCGATTTTAGGGTAGCAGTGTAAGTATTAGGATTACCTGCACTTGAAAAAACTATTGGTACTTTTAGGTCGATGATGGTTTGTATATGCGCATCAATAGAAGGGTATAATAAAGGAATATTTACAGCAAAAGGCTTATCCGTTGCAGCTTTACATTTTATAATTTGATTTTTAAGTACCTCAGGGTACATACTTCCGCTCCCAATAATACCCAGTCCGCCTGCATTGCTAACAGCGCTAGCCAGTTCCCAACCACTGGCCCATATCATACCGGCCTGTATAATGGGTTTTTCTATACCAAATAAATCAGTAATTCTTTTTGATGTAATCATATAAAATTAACGTGGCCCGCCACCTAAATCGATAGCAGTATTATCTCCTATATTTAAACTTCTACTTACGCCTCTAACTTCTGCATCACTACCTATGAGTGAACTATTTAATACAATTTCGTTTAGGTTAGAATAGGCACCTATGATGGAATCTTTAATAAGGGCATGGTTTACGGTTGTATTATCGCCAATGGCTACATTTGGGCCTACAACAGAGTTTTTAATGATGCAACCATTACCAATACTCACCGGAGGAATAATAATTGTATTGGTTAATGATACCGTTTCCGCCACATAGTTGCCAAACTTTTGTAATAGGGTAGCGTTTGATGAAATAAGTGTTTCTTTTTGCCCACAATCAAACCAGTTAGATACCTTCATAGCTTTAAACGAAGCACCACTTTGAATCATACAATCTAAAGCATCGGTTAAATTAAAAGCATCGTAACTACTGGTCTTTAAATCTTGAATTTTACGCAAACAATCAAATAAAATAGCCGTTTCTTTAATTTTATAAATACCTACCAACGCCATATTGCTTTTAGGTATTGCAGGTTTTTCAACTACCCTTGTAATGTTGCCATGATCATCTATTTCAGCAACTCCAAAATTTCGTGGATCATCCACTTTTTTTACAGCCAAAATTGAATGAGGTGCGGCAATCATTTGTTGAATATCAAACTCAGCAATAGTATCACCTAATACAATCAATATTTCATCATTACCTACCAATTCTTTAGTAATATCGATGGCATGCCCCGTTCCGTTACGTTCATTTTGAGTAATAAAATGTGTGTGTAATTCAGGATAATGGGTCAACACATAATCTTGAATTTTTTCACCCAAATACCCAATTATAAAAATAAAATCACAAACACCTGCGTCTTTTAGTTGATCAATTATAATGCTTAAAATAGTTTTACCTGCTAAAGGAATCAGCGCTTTAGGTTGTGTATAAGTGTGTGGCCGTAATTTGGTACCTGCACCGGCCACTGGTATAATTGCCTTCATGTATTAATGTCGTTTATAAAAGTCGTTTTATGCCAAAAATTACTTGCTTACCAATTAACTAAGTGAAATTAACGATTTTAAAATTAACCATAATAAGCCACTGTTACATTAGTTAAAAATGCACGGCGTATATTTGCAACACTAAAATTATTTTATGCAAAGAGATACTGCCTTGTTTGATTTGATTGAAAAAGAGTTGCAAAGACAACAGCATGGAATTGAATTAATTGCTAGTGAAAACTTTACAAGTCCGCAAGTAATGGAAGCCATGGGCTCGTGCCTTACCAACAAATATGCTGAAGGGTACCCTGGTAAAAGATATTATGGAGGTTGCGAAATTGTTGACCAAGTAGAGCAATTAGCTATTGATAGAATTAAACAAGTATTTAATTGCGAATATGCCAACGTACAACCACACAGTGGTGCACAAGCAAATGCCGCTTTAATGTTGGCTATTTTACAACCTGGCGATAAAATTTTAGGGTTAGATTTAAGTATGGGTGGCCACCTTACCCATGGCTCACCAGTTAACTTTTCAGGAAAATATTTTAAACCATCATTTTATGGTGTTAAAAAAGATACAGGACTTATCGACTATGAAATGCTCGAAGAAAAAGCCCGTACTGAAAAGCCTCAATTAATTATTTGCGGTGCATCAGCTTACAGTCGTGATATTGATTATGCACGAATTAGAAAGGTGGCAGATGAAGTAGGTGCCTTTGTTTTATGCGACATGGCACACCCTGCTGGCCTTATTGCTAAAGGGTTATTAAGCTCACCATTTGAACATTGCCATTTTGTTACAAGTACTACCCACAAAACATTACGTGGACCAAGAGGCGGTATCATTTTAATGAAAAAAGATTTTGAAAACCCAATGGGTTTAAAAGATTTAAAGGGTAACCTTCGTATGATGAGCAATGTAATTGACATGGCTGTTTTTCCGGGTACGCAAGGCGGTCCTTTAGAGCATGTAATTGCAGCAAAGGCTGTTGCGTTTGGCGAATTATTGAGCGATGAGTTTACAACATATATTACACAAGTGCAAAAAAATGCACAAGCAATGGCCAAAGCTTTATTGGCAAGAGATTATCAAATTATTAGTGGTGGTACTGATAATCATTTAATGTTAATTGATTTACGCAACAAAAATATTACTGGTAAAAAAGCACAAGAAACCCTTGATAAAGCCCATATTACCTTAAACAAAAACGCTGTGCCATTTGATGATAAAAGTCCGTTTGTTACCAGCGGTATCAGAATAGGTGTGGCAGCTATCACCACCCGTGGTATGGTTGAAAGTGATATGGAAAAAGTGGTTGATTTAATTGATAGAATACTTAAAGATATTGATAACGAAGCAACCATTGAAAACGTAAGAAACGATGTAAAAAATTGGATTTTACAATTTCCATTATACGCCACCAAAGCTTAAAATAAAATATTAGTTTATGTTACAACGCATTCAATCAGTTTGGTATTTTTTAGCGGCAATTGCTGTTTTTTTAACACTAAAATTTCCAACATACAGTGGTACTAATAAAGAATTAATACCATCTACTTTTTTAAATGGTACATCATCTTTAATCATGATTTTTGTAACATTAGCTGTAGGTATTATTTGCTTAATTACTATTTTCTTGTACAAGAACAGACCACTACAATTAAAAATTTCATTGCTTGCTTTGTTATTGCAAGTGGTACTCATTTATTTGTACTATAATGCTATTAGCAGTTTTGTACAAGGCACTTTATCATTAACATCTGTATTGCATGCATTAGTTATTGTATTTATTATATTAGGTATCCAAGGGGTGAGAAGAGATGAAAAAATTATAAAAGATAGTAATCGCTTACGATAATAAATGAATATGTAAAAAACAACAAAACCCTATAAAAATTATAGGGTTTTGTTGTTTAAATGAATTGTACTATATTTAATTTGTTGAAATATTTAGCAACATACCAACAACCACTTTTAGTTGTAACTACTAACACAACTACCACAACCCGTTAAGGGTTGCATATTTTCATATAACCAACTGGGCAAATGCTTTTCGTAACAACAACGTTGTAGCACAATATTCATTCATTATAATTCAAGAAAATATGGAGGTTTTAAAATTTGGCGGTAGCTCTGTAGCCAATGCAAATAATATTCAAAAAGTCATCAACATCATTCAACAAAAAGCCAACAAACAACAAATTATAGTGGTAGTGTCGGCATTAAGTGGCATTACTGATATGCTGTTACAATGTTGTAAAACAGCTGCCAATGGCGATGATAGCTACAAAAGTATTATTCAAGAAATTGAAAGGAGGCATTTAGATACTGTTCGTTTATTGATTGATGTTACACAGCAAAGTAGTGTTCTGAGTTATGTAAAAAAGCAAATGAATGATATTGAAGATGTTTGTAATGGTATTTATTTATTAAAAGAATTATCACTTCGTACAAAAGATAGAATTGCTGGGTATGGTGAATTATTATCTTCAACCATCATTTGTGCTGCTGTAAAAGCACAACATATTGATGCCAATTGGGTTGATAGCGGCAGCCTTATAATTACGAACGACCATTTCGGTAATGCTGCCGTAAACTTTGATAGTACCAATAAAAACATTGAAACATATTTTCAACATAACCAAGCCAAAGTATTTATAGCACCCGGTTTTGTAGCATCAACAAGCAGTGGTTTACCTACAACTTTAGGGAGAGGTGGCTCTGATTATACAGCAGCTATTTTTACTGCAGCCACCAACGCAGCTTGTGTTGAAATTTGGACAGACGTTACTGGCATGATGACGGCCGACCCTCGTTTGGTACCTAATGCAAAAACCATCGCTACACTGTCGTATCAAGAGGCTATGGAGTTATCGCACTTTGGAGCAAAAGTTATTTACCCTCCTACCATACAGCCTGTAATGAATAAGCAAATAAGTGTGTATATAAAAAATACTTTTGCACCTAATGAAACAGGTACACTTATTCAACAAAATAGCAATACGCAAAGTGAAACCATTGTTACAGGTATTTCAAGCATCAATGCGATTACGTTAATAAGTTTAGAAGGCAGCGGCATGGTAGGTATCCCTGGTTTTTCAAAGCGTTTATTTGAAGCATTGGCAGCCGAAAAAATTAATGTAATACTCATTACACAAAGTTCATCAGAACATGCTATTTGTGTAGGCATTAATGAAGCAGATGTTTTGGCTGCAACAAAAGCAATTGATGCTGCATTTGAGATTGAAATGTTACAAAAAAAGATTGACCCTCTCGTTATAGAAAACAATTTGGCCATAGTAGCATTAGTGGGTGATGGTATGAAAAACCACACCGGCATTAGTGGTAAGTTATTTAATGCATTAGGGAAAAATGGTATCAACATCAGGGCTATTGCTCAAGGCTCATCGGAACGTAATATTTCTACAGTGATACAAAAAACAGATGTTAAAAAAGCAATGAATGTTATTCACGAAGCCTTTTTTGAAACCGTATTAAAAGAAATAAATGTGTTTATAGCAGGTGTAGGAAATGTTGGCAGTAAACTGATTGAGCAAATAAAAAAACAACAACCGTTTTTAAGAGACCAACTTCGTATAAAATTAAAAGTAGCAGGCATTGCTAATAGTAAAAAATATATCATCAACGAAGATGGTATTGCGTTAGATGATTGGCAAACAGCGTTGATCAATGGCACCCCGGCTGATATCAATGAATTTAATAATGCTATTATACAACATAATTTACGCAACAGTGTATTTGTAGATGTTACGGCAAATAATACGGTTGCTACAACTTACCCCACATTTTTAGCAAAAGCAATCGCTGTAGTGGCTTGTAATAAAGTGGCTTGTTCTGCTGATTATGCTTCGTACAAAAATTTAAAATTACTTTCTAAAGAATACAACGCACCATTTTTATTTGAAACCAATGTAGGGGCAGGCTTACCTATTATTGGTACCTTAAATGATTTAATTAGCAGTGGCGATAAAATTCATAAAATGGAAGCCGTATTGAGCGGTACATTAAACTTTGTTTTTAATAATTACGATGGTACTAAAAGTTTTGCTGCTGTTGTAAAACAAGCCCAACTAGAAGGCTATACAGAGCCTGATCCACGACTCGATTTAGGAGGTAAAGATGTAATGCGTAAACTGCTTATTTTAGCCAGAGAAAATGGAGATACAATAGAGATGGATGATATCGCTAATCATTCATTTATGCCAGCTGCATGTATGGAAGGAACTGTCGATGATTTTTATAACAGTATGGAACAACATGAACAGCATTTCAAAAACTTGTTAGCCGAAGCTAATACCCAAGGTTGCAAACTTAAATTTGTAGCATCATATAATCAAGGTAAAGCCATTGTAGGCTTACAACATATTAACCCACAACATAATTTATACCATTTATACGGAAAAGATAATGTGGTATTATTTTATACGGAACGATACCCTGTGCAACCCCTAGTAATAAAAGGTGCAGGGGCCGGTGCCGATGTTACCGCATCAGGTATTTTTGCAGACATTATCAGAACTTCAAAATTATAATATGCAACAAAAAAAAGTTACCATACATGCTCCTGCAACTGTTGCTAATTTAGTTTGTGGCTTTGATGTTTTAGGTATGTGCATTGATGCGCCTTTTGATGTAATGGAGGTTGAATTAATAAATACACCTGAAGTGATTATTAAAAACACAGACAGTTACCACTTACCTACTGCACCTCATTTAAATGCAGCAGGTGCTCCTTTGTTAGAATTAATGTTGAGCTTTAATAAACCTATTGGTTTTAAAATAACCAGCAATAAAAATATAAAGCCTGGTAGTGGCTTAGGCTCCAGCGCTGCCAGTGCTGCAGGTGCTGTGGTAGCGGCGAATTATTTATTAGGCAACCCATTTTCAAAAAACGATTTGGTGCGTTTTGCCATGGCAGGCGAAAAAGTTGCTACTGGCATAAAACATGCTGATAATGTAGCACCATGTATTTATGGAGGCGTAACCGTTATAAGAAGCATTTTTCCTTTAGATGTGATAAATATAGATGCGCCACCGCTCTATGTTACCGTAGTACATCCACAAATTGAAATTAAAACAGCTGATGCTCGTCAAATATTAAGAAAAGAAGTCTTACTAAAAGATGCGATTAAACAATGGGGTAATATTGCTGGTTTAGTGGCAGGATTTATGAAAAAAGATGTGAACCTCATTGCCAATAGTTTGGAAGATGTTATTATTGAACCTATTAGAAGTATATTGATTCCAAGGTTTGATGATATAAAACAAGCCTGTAAAAATGCTGGGGCTTTGGGTGGTGGCATTGCAGGTTCAGGACCTTCTATTTTTATGCTGAGTGAAACAAAAGCCATTGCTGATACTGTTGCGCAAGTGATGCAACATACTTATACAGAAATAGGTTTACCTCACTTTACATATGTATCACAAATTAATAATGAAGGTGTAAAAATAATTCAATCGTAAAATGTATGCAGTATTACAGTACCAATAAAAGTGCTCCAAGTGTTGATTTTAAAACAGCTACTATTGCCGGACAAGCTCCCGACAAAGGATTATATTTCCCTGAACATATACCCGTATTTCCGAAAAAAATAATCGAAAATATAGAAGGGTATAGCAATACTGATATTGCATTTGAAGCCATTAAACCATTTGTAGGCAATTGTATTCCTGATGATGTATTGCATAATATAGTAAAAGAAACTATTAACTTCAGCATACCCTTAATGCCAATAAATAATGATATACAATCGCTTGAATTGTTTCATGGACCCACATTGGCTTTTAAAGATGTTGGGGCTCGATTTATGAGCAGGTGTTTGAGTTTTTTCTTGAAAAATGAACAGCAAAAAGTAACAGTATTAGTAGCTACATCTGGCGATACAGGCGGTGCTGTGGCAAATGGCTTTTTCAATGTACCTAATATTGATGTGGTAATTTTATACCCATCGGGTAAAGTAAGTAAAGTACAAGAGCAACAACTCACCACTTTAGGAGGCAATATACATGCGTTAGAAATACAGGGCAATTTTGATGATTGCCAACAGTTAGTAAAAAAAGCTTTTACTGATGCTGATGTTACATCTAAATTATTTTTAACATCTGCCAATTCTATAAATGTAGCCAGATGGTTACCACAACAATTTTATTATTTTTTTGGATATAAACAATGGACTGATAAAAATAATGCACCAGTAATAGCAGTGCCCAGCGGCAATTTCGGTAACATTTGTGCTGGCTTAATTGCACAAGCTAGTGGTTTACCCATTACGCATTTTATTGCAGCATGCAATGCCAATAATACCGTACCCAATTATATGGCCAACCATACATACAAACCCCAAAAAGCCATTGCCACCATATCAAATGCTATGGATGTGGGTGACCCTAGTAATTTTATAAGGATACGCACTTTACTAGCACATGCTGATAAAAATATTCATACTATTTTATCAAGCGAAAGCATCAGCGATAACATAACAAAAGCAACTATCAAAAATGTGTTTGAGCAATTTCATTATTTACTTGATCCACATACAGCAGTGGGATATGCCGCTTTATCAAATTATTTACAACAACATCCTTCAAAAAAAGGAATGGTTATTAGTACAGCACACCCTGTAAAGTTTTATGATGTTGTAACGCCTATTATTGGTCAACCAATTCATTTACCCAGTATAGTTCAATCACAAATGAACGCCATTAAAAAAAGTACGTTGCTGCCCAATGAGTATGATGCTTTAAAAAATTGCTTATTACAATTAATTTAAAAAATGAGGGTAATATCAAAACAATAAAAAAGCTGTAATGCCTTTAAATACCGCATCACAGCTTTTTTATTAAATAGTTTTTATGATTATAAAAACTTTCCTGTATAACTTTCTTTTACTTTTTTAATATCAGCAGGTTTACCAGCAAAAACAACATTACCGCCTTTATCACCTGCTTCCGGACCTAAATCAATTAACCAATCTGCACTTTTTAAAACATCGGTATTATGTTCAATTACCAATATACTATGGCCTTGCTCAACCAATGCATTCATACTAGCTAATAACTTTTTTATATCATGAAAATGTAAACCTGTTGTGGGTTCATCAAATATAAAAAGTATATGACCTTGTGCTTTACCTTTCCCTAAAAACGAAGCTAACTTTACCCTTTGTGCTTCGCCACCACTTAAGGTGTTGGATGATTGGCCTAATTTTACGTACCCCAAACCAACATCACTTAAAGGTTGAATTTTTTTAGCCACATCTGCACCGTTATCACTTGATGTTGTTTTACTTTTTTCAGCATTACCTACAAAAAAAGTAATGGCTTCATCAACACTCATTTCTAATACATCATGTATATTTTTACCCTTGTATTGTACCTCTAGCACTTCTTCTTTAAAACGTTTGCCATTACATACATCGCATACCAAATGTACATCTGCCAAAAACTGCATTTCTACTAATTGTTCACCTTCTCCTTTACAAGCATCACACCTACCAGCATCTACATTAAATGAAAAATGCTTCGGCATAAAACCTCTAATTTTTGCAAGTGGTTGGTTGGCAAACAATTCCCTAATTTCATCATAAGCTTTTATGTAAGTAACAGGGTTACTCCTACTACTTTTACCAATCGGGTTTTGGTCAATCATTTCTAATCGAGTAACCGAATCAATATCGCCAGAAATTTTTCTGTACAACCCAGGCTTATCAGCTGGTTCACCTTTTATTTTTTGTAAAGCCGGGTACAAAATCTGTTTCACTAAAGTAGTTTTACCGCTACCACTTACACCCGACACTGCACACAATACATGTAGTGGAAATTCCACTGTTACGTCTTTTAAATTATTTTGTTTAGCACCTTCAATTTTTATTGATTCATTCCATTTTCGTAAAACCTTGGGTACATCAATGGTTAATGCACCACTTAAATATTGACCAGTTAAACTTTGCTTATTTTTTATAATAGCATCATAATCACCTGCTGCTACTACCTTACCGCCTAAGTGGCTTGCAAACGGGCCCATATCAATTATATGATCAGCTTCTCTCATCATTAATTCATCATGCTCAACTACCACTACCGTATTGCCTAAGTCTCTCAACTCTTTTAAAACCACAATTAGTTTCTCAGTATCTCTACTATGTAAACCAATTGAAGGTTCGTCTAAAATGTACAATGAGTTGGTGAGGTTGCTGCCTAAACTTCTGGTTAATTGTATGCGCTGGCTTTCACCGCCACTGAGTGAGTTGGCTAATCTATTCAATGTTAAATAGCCCAAACCTACATCAATCAACGTTTTTATACGATGCTGTATTTCAATTAAAATACGCTTGGCCACTTGTTCATCAAAAGCACTTAATTGTAGTTTTTGAAACCATACTTGCAAATCCTTTACAGGTATTTCACAAAGTTCACCAATATGTTTACCGCCTACCTTTACATACAAAGCTTCTTTACGTAAGCGATACCCATGGCAATCTGTACACAATGTTCTTCCCCTATACCTGCTTAATAAAACTCGATATTGTACTTTGTATAAATTTTGTTCTACCTCTTTAAAAAAATCATTGATACCTTCTGTATATTGATTGCCTTGCCATAAATCTTTCAATTGTTTTTCTGTAAGATCCATTATTGGCTTGTGTACAGGAAAGTCAAACTTTTTGGCATTGTGTATAAAATTATCTTTCCATAATCCTAATTTTTCACCTCTCCATGGTGATACAGCTCCTTCGTACACACTCAAGCGTTTATCGGGTAAAATCAAATCTTCATCTAACCCTAACACTTGCGAAAACCCTTCACAAGTTGGGCAAGCTCCAAATGGATTATTAAATGAAAATAAATTAGGTACTGGTTCTTCAAACTGTATACCATCTAGCTCAAACTTATTACTAAACTTTAGTGGTTTATCGTCATTCAACTGAACAAACATAGTACCTTCGCCTTCGTAAAATGCTGTATTGGCAGAGTCTGCAATACGGTGAAGATCTTCTTCATCAAAATCTTTTTTTATAAGCCTATCAATTAAAATATAGGCTTCATGTTTCATTTTTTTGGGTAAGCCTTCTTCAATAATATCTTCAATATTTACAATGGCATTATTTACATATAGCCTTGCAAAACCTTTTTGTAATAAAATATTAAGCTCTTCTTTTACATCTCTATTGGCATGGCTTTTAAAAAGTGCTAATATCAATATTTTAGTACCGTCATCGGATTGCTGAATAGCATTAACTACATCAGGAACATCATCTTTTTTAACTTCTCTACCACTAATAGGTGATATGGTTTTACCTGTACGGGCAAATAGCAAACGTAGGTAATCATATAGCTCTGTCATACTACCTACGGTACTTCTGGGCGTACGTGTAATTACTTTTTGCTCAATAGCTATTGCTGGGCATAAGCCCTTAATATAATCTACATCAGGCTTGTTCATCCGTTGCATAAACTGCCTTGCATATGCACTTAAACTTTCAGCATAACGGCGTTGCCCTTCGGCAAACAAAGTATCAATGGTAAGTGATGATTTACCAGAGCCAGAAACCCCTGTAACTACTACTAATTTGTTTCGAGGAATGGTTACAGTAACATTTTGCAGATTATGAACACGAGCACCTTGTATTAAAATATCGTCATTACGATCAATAGCCATTTTTTTGTTCGGTGGCACCGAAGTTGTTTTCAGCATATCATTTTATTAAAATCTTTTACCACATTGCTTTTCAGCATTTTCTACCTACTTATTCGTAACTGTACGATGTAAAATTACGGGCAATTACTGCCTTTTTTAAAATCATTTCGTAATTCTCGAAAATTTTACAAAATTTTTTATCGAAAAATTTGGAATTTCAAAATACTTGTTATATTTACATAACAATAGCCAATTGATTAAAGAGCGAATCGTCTTCCAATCCAAGAGACCATGCCACTTTTTTCTATTGGTAATATTAACCAATTGTCCAAATAGTTCAAAACAAAAAAAATGAAAAACCAAATCCAATTAACGGACCAACAGGTCGTACACATGTACATGAACGGCGAATCCAACGCCATGAACACTTTAATTAGTCGTTACAAAGACAAAATTTTTACTTCCATTTATTTATTAGTTAAAGACAGGTATTTAGCTGAAGACATTTTCCAAGATGTATTCATTAGAATTATTGATACATTAAGAAGTGGACGTTACACCGATGAAGGAAAGTTTTTACCATGGGCCATGAGAATTGCTCATAACTTATGTGTTGATCATTTCAGAAAAATTAAACGCAACCCAACTATCAAAACGAGTGATGATAGAGATATTTTTGAAGTATTAAACTTTTCTGAAGCTGGCGTTGATAGTCGTATTATGAACGAACAAACTTCTGATAAAGTACGCAGAATGATTGATTTGTTACCAGAAGACCAAAGAGAAGTAATTATTTTACGCCACTATGCAGATTTAAGCTTCAAAGAAATTGCAGACCTTACTAATTGCAGTATTAACACAGCCCTTGGCAGAATGCGTTATGGTTTATTAAACCTTCGCAAAATGATGACCGAGAAACAAATAGCTCTATAGCAGTATGATTGATTGATTGATTACAAAGATTCCTGTTTTAAAAAGACAGGAATTTTTGTTTGTAGTAAACTCGTTACTTTGTAAAAAAATGAACATGACTATAAAAATGATGGGATTCCTTTTTTGTTGCATCATTTTAGTACAATGCCATACTGCTCAACATATGCAAAACAACCATACTATATCGCATGCAATTCGTTTAAAACCAGGTGACGACCTACGAACCTCCATTGAGCAATATGTAGCACAACATCATATTGAAGCAGGGTGGTTGGTTACTTGTGCTGGCAGCCTCACCGCATACAATATTCGGTTTGCCAATCAACAAAATGGAAACACCGGAAATGGGCATTTTGAAATTGTGAGTTTAACAGGCACCCTATCAACCAACGGCAGCCATTTACACATTAGCATCAGCGATAGTACAGGCCATACCATTGGCGGCCATTTATTAAAAGGCTGTACCGTGTATACTACAGCAGAAATTGTATTACAAAGCAACCCCAACATGGTATTTAAACGCATGAAAGATGGTACAACCCCTTGGGATGAATTACAAATTGAAAATAAAAATTAATATTTTGGAGCTCAGCTGTTGTTTATAGTGGGGCATTTGTCCCGCTTTTAGCAGTACGCCTCGTTTCGTTCGTTCCTCACTGCACTGTGGGGTACTTTCTGCAATTAGGGCTATGATGGCAACGGTATTGCATTGCTGAACTTTATTTTTAATTACTGTTTCTTATTAAATGTAGTTAAACCATTTTGCAACCATAATAAATACTCTTTGGCTGATGGTGTATAACCTGTAGGTACATTTAATAATTTTTCGTTGGTATCAACAATAGCATAATATGGTTGTGCATTATTTTTAAAATTTTCTGTTTCAAACAACGACCATTTATCGCCTACCGTTGTTACCTTCCTTTTACTACCATCTTTACTAGTATATGTAAACCTTTTTTCAATAGGCAACTGTTTTTTATCATCAACATACAACGATACTATAATGAAATGTTGCTTTAACAATTCAAACACTTCTCTGTCGCTCCATACATTTTCTTCCATACGCCTGCAATTCACACAAGCATAACCGGTAAAATCTATAAGCATTGGTTTGTTTTGTTCTTTAGCCATACGCAACCCTTCTTCATAATCTTTAGTACAATTAAGGTTTAATACACAATCACTTTTACCAGCATACACACTGTAATACAATGGCGGCGGAAACCCACTAATAAGTTTTAAATTAGCGTAAGCGGTGTTGGTTAAACCTGGCACTAAATACATTGTAAAAAAAGCTACTAAGGTGCCCAATAACATGCGAACGACAGGTACTTTTTTTAACTTCATTTCATGCTTAAAACGTATAATATCAAATAAGTAAAGCGATAGCAAAACACCGATTACAATCCAAATTCCAATAAAAATTTCACGTTTTAATAAACCCCAGTGTTTTACTAAATCAGCATTCGACAAAAATTTAAATGCCAAAGCCAATTCTAAAAAGCCCAACACCACTTTAACGGTGGTAAGCCAACCACCACTTTTTGGTAACGACTTTAATAAACCAGGAAACAAAGCAAACAAAGCAAAAGGCAATGCTAAGGCCAAGCCAAAGCCGCCCATACCAGCAGTTAATTGCATAGCACCACCATCTGCCGTTAAAGAGCCAGCTAACAATGAGCCTAAAATGGGACCAGTACACGAAAATGACACCAATGCCAATGTTAACGCCATAAAAAATATACCGATGATATTACCAGCACCAGCTTTACTATCTGTTTTATTAGTGAACGATGATGGTAATGTAATTTCATACAACCCAAAAAATGATAAGGCAAACACAATAAAAATCACAAAAAACACCACATTTAAGGTAACATTGGTTGATATGTTATTGAGTATATCAGGGTTCAGTTTATCAATAAAATGAAAAGGAACACTGAGCAACACATAAATAAAAAATATAAAAAAGCCGTATAAAAATGCATTGCGTATACCGGCTTGTCTTGTTTCAGATTTTTTTGTAAAAAACGACACCGTTAGTGGTATCATTGGAAATACACATGGCGTAAGTAAAGCCACCAAACCACCTGCAAACCCTAACAAAAACAATGCGAATAAGCCTGTTTGCGATTCGGTTTTATTTGCCGTTGCAGTTGCAGTAGCATACGTATCAACAGGTTGTTCTATATTTATTGTGGGTATTAAAATTCTATTTGATGTTACAACATTATTTTTTGAGGCATCAGTATTTACAATAAGCGATTGCGTTTCTGTTATAAAAGCTTCGTTACTGCCTAATTCGTAAGAAAGCTTTAAAGCAATAGCTGTTAATGGTTTTGTTGCTGTTACTTGCTGCTCTATTACCACACTATCAGTAACTGTGTATAAATTGGCAAAGGGCAGTACATCTTTTGCTGCAATAGTTCCTTTGGTAATAATATTGGGCGCCATAAAATTAGCGGTGCTATCTTCACTTATTATGGTAATACCTTCTAAAGATGCTTCAGTATTGGCTTTTGTGTATACATGCCAACCTTTTTGTATGGTGCCCACCAACTTAACTGTGTAGTTAGTAGCATCCTTTTTTTGTATGGCAGCGGTCCATTTTACTTGAACACTATCTTGTGCAAATGTGGTGTTTATTACACTAAAAAAAATAATGAAAAGTAAAGTGTATTTTAATTGCAAGCGCATGGTAACATTTTTTATAAAAAAAGGCTGTTCCATTATTGAAGCAACCTTTTAATATTTTATAATTTGAAATGATATCAATTATGATTTAGGATCTATCTTGATCGAGAATGGTACATCTTTAGGAGGTAAACATTTTTTATCGTTACAAACCATGTATGTAACAGTACCTTTAGCAATAGTACTTATGGGTGATTTTAGTTTTACCTTTTGTATAAAATCAACTTTATTGCCATAAAACTGCAGGGTTGAGTTAAAATTTTTATCGAATTGCTTCTCTAACTTACCTATTTCAGTAACAGCCCCTTCTAATTTTATAATAGGGTTTTTCGCAAACGAAAATGCTGTAGGCTCAGGCCCCTCACCTGCTACTTGCGCATATATATGCCACTTGGGCTCAAGCACGGCTGTCATGTGTAGTTCGTACACATCAGCTTTCACTTTTTTAGCAGTGTAAGTCCATTTTACGGGGTTTTCAATTTGGGCATTTACGCTAATGGCTAAGGTAGTAACCAATAAAAACAGTATTATTTTTTTCATATAATGTATGTTTAAACATTGTAATGCTGCTTAGTAAATTTAGTGGTACTAAAAAATAACAATAAATAAGGCAACTTTCTATGCAAAGTTATAATGTTGTAGCATTAATACGTTGTTAAAACGATTTCCTAACAACCGCTCAAAAAAAATTATGCAATAATGTTTTGTGCTATAACACCTAATAAGGTTTCAAATACTTGCACACCATCTTGATTACCAAGGGCAGCATTGCAAGCTCTTTCGGGGTGAGGCATCATGCCAAACACATTGCCTTGTGCATTTTTGATACCTGCAATATTATTGGTAGTGCCATTGGGGTTACTTTGCTCGTTTACATTACCTGCAGCATCGCAATAACGATAAATTACTTGATGGTTGGCTTCAATAGCAGCCAACACATCAGGCGCTGCATAAAACCTACCTTCGCCATGTGCAATAGGTATCATTAAAGGTGTTGCCGAAGCGTCATTTGTATTTTTAATGTATACATTTTTACAAACAAATTGTTGGTTGGCATTGGCTAATAAAACACCCGGTAATAAACCACTTTCGCACAAAATTTGGAAACCATTACACACACCCAACACTTTACCACCTTTATTTGCAAATGCAATAACACTTTGCATCATTGGGCTAAAACGAGCAATGGCACCACAACGTAAGTAATCGCCATAACTAAAACCACCGGGCAACACAATACAATCATTGGTTGTAAAGCTTGCTATATCACTATCTTTATGCCATAAAGCCACTACTTCTTGTTGTAAATCATGCTGCAAAGCATCTAACATATCTCTATCGCAATTGGAACCGGGGAATATAACTACACCAAATTTCATGGAAGCATTGTTTAATTATTGCAAAAATACTGCATTTATTTATTGCTACTTTTTTTAAGATAGAAAGTAATACAGATAATATAAACATGAAATGATTAACCAACACTTTTTTGGAAACGCTAGCGCAAGGGATTGCAGCGGCTACCCCACAGCTGAAGCCTTGTGGGTAGGCTTGTGGCGAGGCGTAGTAGCGTAAAGCCCGACCCTTTGCCAACAATGGTAGCTACTTGATATAATTGAAGAAATACTTACGAAATTTTGCAGCAGCAAAGGGTTGCGCCACTATTTATTAAAAAATTGAACTGCTAAGTAAATGCCTACAAAACTCCAATGTAATAAAAATGGCAGCCATTTTTTTTGAGGATAAAAAAAGCTAGCTGCAACCACTGGCGCTAAGGGTACTGCCAACAAAATGAAATAAGTAAAGTTTACCCCAGCATTTAATAGTGGTACAATAGCAGCTACAAAAATGTATAAAAATAACAACTGCCAACTTTTACGAGTTTGCACAACTTGCCTACGCATGTTAGCATTTATAAAATATAACCCCATTATTACGGATAATGATAGTATGATACCTGCTACTATATACCACTTACTGTTACTAATATGTGGCAATGAAAAGTGAAACCCGGGGTATTTATAAGTGCTCCATTTGTTATTTATAAATAAGTATGATGCAAAAAAGTATATAGGAGTGATGATACCTAACAAACCTAATAACCACTCTTGTAACCTAAATGGCCGAGCTATACCAATACCTATTATAATTAATAGCAAAAAGCATACTGAGGGAAAATAAAAAAATGCTGCAATACCAGTTGCTAAACCAATATTAAAAATGCTTGTTTTAGGGTTAGGGTTATTGTACAATGTGCAAAGGCGACCCCAAATCCAGATTAAAATGGTATTTACAATTAACGGTGCAGATAGTGTAAACCATTCACTAAATATGGAGGTGATGAGTAAATAACTCATTCCGGTTAAATAATTGTGCTGTTTTAGTAATCGTTGTCCGTTTACAATGCTATTAAAACTTATTGCTTGAATAAAGAGTAGTAAAAAAGTAATGACGCCATAAAAACTCGAAAACCCTTTACCAATAGGCGCTATTGCATTAAGTAATAATTTATAAAAAATACCATCAAGCGGTTGTAATTGTGGCATTTGCCCATGTATAAATAATGGCAGTTTTAATAAAATGGCATATACAAATAAGAGTGCATTGCCAGATGGATTATTGGCTTTAAATATGCCCGTCACGCTACTAAAAATTATATTGATAAAAATGCAAAGCTAAAAATCAATTTTTGCAAATGCAATATTGTTTCTTACGGTACAAGGTACAATCATTTGGCGATAGCCTGTTTGGCGTGCTAACCTTGGCATAAAATTGTAGCCATTTTCCCTACTTTTTAAGGTAGCATACCTAATAATAGTACCATCTGCCTGCAAGGCTTGACAGCTTAAAATTTGACGGTTATTATCTTTTTGTAAAAATAAAAAATAGATTTCGGCCCCTGCGTTCATGTTAGCAAATGATAAAAAGTTATCAGTTTCAACATCGCTAGTAGTTTTATTAATGATGCTGTTCCATTGCATTTGCAAATTTTTATTAAAGCTAAAATTTATTACATCATTATAATTGTAGATGATATCTCTATTACTACCATCATTATAAGGCCTGTAATAACCGTAATAACCTCTGTTGTACAAATAATAATCAGACGGCGATGCATAAAATTGGTTGTAAGGGTTTCGATAATAATATCGATCATCAAACCCACTACCAAAGCGCCTGCGGCGATAATACTCTTCTGTAATAGCGATAAAGCCACCGTCTTTTCTTAATATAATATTACGGAGTTGAAAATCATCGAAGGCAGAACGCCAATCGGGCTTACCAGATAGTTTTGAGCGTACACTATCATCAAAAATATTTATAGCTTTATTTTCAATGGTAAAATTTGATTGATTAATAACTGCTGTAAATAACCCTTCTACATTTCCATTATTTTTTTTGTACAAAAAAGTATTGATAACATAGTGAGCATTTAGGTTATCTATTTTAATGTTAGGCTCTTGTATTAAGCGATCATCAAGTGGTATTGCAGTTGTAAAAAGTGTATCGTTATAGAGTTTTTTAAAATGTAATGCTAATGTATTAATATACTCCTCACGTGCATTTTCTTTTACTTTAAAGAAGATGATATTACCAGCATTATCAATTTGTAATTCACCAAAATCTTCTCTGCGGTTGTTATATGATAATAGTTTACGGGAACTATCCAATAAAATTAATTGATCGTTATAAACTTTAGTAGTTAAGTTAAAGTCATCATTTTTATTTTGTGTTTTATAGAGCAGGAGTTTCTTTTTGTCTTCACTCCATGTAAAGTGATAGTATACACTGTTTGAAAAGAAACCTAATTTAGTAGTATCTAAATCTTGTACCGTTCCAATTAATTGTCCATTACCATCCATTTTAGCCGCTTTACAATAAAACACATTTCCTTTTTGAAATTGCCATACCATAATAAAAGCGTTGGGGTAGGTAACAAAATCAATGTTATTCGTTTTATCAGAAATAAAATCAAGTTTGATGTTATCTTTAATGGTCATGTCGTTATTGTAAATGGTAATATCCTGCCTTTTATTAAGGTTTTTATACACCAAATAATTGCCCGAAAAATTTCCCAGTATTTCAAAATTCAAATTTCTACCATCAGCTTTCTCAATTTCTGAGTAAGTGATATTTTGAGCCTTTACAACAGCCGAACTACACATACAAATTAATGCAACTATAAATCTACCTGCCTTCATACTATTTATTTTGTGGTAATACTGTACCAATGATATTATAAAAGTTCAATTATTATTTGAAATGACATTTTAAACAAAATAAAAATCTTTCAATATAACTGCTTTATAAAATTACGAATTAAATGAAGTACTAAATGTTTAAATAATTACAATTTTGGCTACCAATTTGTTAGATAACTTTGTAATACTAAAATTTAATTTATGCGAACGATATTGGTTACAGGCGGCACCGGTTTGGTTGGTACAGCATTAATAAAACATTTAACAGAAAAACACTATAAAGTAATTATTTTAACAAGAAGCTTGAAAGATAAAGTGGCTACTGCAAATGTGAGTTATGCCTTGTGGGATGTTAACAATAATAGTATAGATGAAAATGCTGTAACCAATGCTGATGCGATTTTTCATTTAGCAGGTGCAGGTGTAATGGATAAAAAATGGACACCTGAATACAAAAAGGTGATTGAAGAAAGCAGAACAAAAAGTAGTGCACTATTAGTAAATACTTTAAAGCGCATTAATCATCATGTAAAAGTTATTGTAAGTTCATCAGCTATTGGCTGGTATGGACCAGATATTAAACCCCATCATTTTTTTACAGAAGATGAACCTGCTGATGCAGCTTATTTAGGAAAAGTTTGCGATGCTTGGGAAAAAAGTATTGGTGAAGCCAGTACTTTAGGCATAAGGGTTTGTAAATTAAGAACCGGTATTGTTTTAAGCAAAAAAGGTGGTGCTTATGCTGAATTTAGAATGCCTCTAAAATTTGGTGTAGCCAGTATTTTAGGTGATGGTAAACAAATGGTAAGTTGGATACATATAGATGATTTGTGTAAGCAATTTATTTTTGCTTTAGAAAACGACCACATGGAAGGAAGCTACAATGCTGTAGCACCAAAGCCCGTAAATAATAAAACCCTCACTTTAGCCATTGCTAAAAAAGTGAAAGGTTCATTTTACATTCCATTACATGTGCCCACTTTTGTTTTAAAACTTATGTTGGGCCAGCGTAGTATCGAGATTTTAAAAAGTGCTACGGTGAGTGCTCAAAAAATACAGCAACAAGGTTATACGTTTTTGTATAATGATATTAATACTGCGGTTGCTGCAATAGAAAATGAAGCATAATACATACCAACGCTGCTTATAAATCAGCGTTGGTATATTTTTTACGACTCCATACAACAAATAAAACAATGTAAAAAATAGCGAAAGCTACTACCAACCAAGTATAATCAGTAGGTAAAACTGATTTTGCCATGGTTTTTAATGGGTTTTCGGGGAAGGTTAGTAAACCATCAGAAGCATTTAATGGTAAATAATCACCTACACTACCTAAATCAGCACCCGTATCTTTTTTCAATTTTATACTGCCAATATCAAGCATTTGTGAAACAAAATTTTCTAGCACCACATAAATCATATAAAGACCAATAGCAAAGCCTGTCTTTTTAATAATCACAGAAATTAATACAGCGAATAAACAATAGGTTAATGCTTTTAAAAAGAAAAAGCCAACGTGAGAAACGCCATTTAAACCAAAGCTAGTACCTGATGCAAACCCAAAACCTAAAGCAGTTAATATTACTAAAATAGTACTTACTACAGCAAATAAAAGAGCCAAAACTAGTTTTACTGAAATAAACTCATGCCTACTCCAACCATCAATAATATTTTGGCGATTGGTTTTAAAAGTATACTCATTTGTAATGATGATGATGAGCAACATTGCAGGTAATATGATTAAAAAACCGGTTGCATAGCTAGTGGTTTGCCAAGTATTATTAAAACTATATGGCGAAAATGAAAGCATTTGTGCACCTTCACTTTTACCGATCACATTTTTATTAAAAATATACACTAGGTAATTTGTAAGTATGACTCCTACTACAAAAAATATAGCTAATACTTTAAAAGCGCCATAATGCTTTAGTTTTAACCATTCAATTGATAATAATTTTTTCATTGTATACGTTCAGTTAGTTGTTGGTGAGTTGTAAAAATTTACTTTCGAAATTGCTTTTCTTTAATTGTAAATGCGATAGCACAATACCTTTTTCAAAACAATATTGATTGATTGCTGCTAAATCAACCGTACCTGCGGTAAAAGCAACTTCAACCATGCCATTTAATATAGTGGCTTGCTGAGCGGTGGGATATTGTGAAACAATATTTAACAAAGCATCTATTGATGATGATGCTAGTTGTACAATATCATTACCTGCAAATACTTCTTTTACAGGGCCTGATGTTAGTAACGTACCTTGTTTTAAAATAGCTACATGCGTACATACCTTTTCAACCTCATCTAACAAATGGCTGGCCATTATAATGGTTTTACCTTGTGCTGATAAGTTTTTAATAAGTGTTCTTATTTCAGCAATACCTACAGGGTCTAAACCATTGGTAGGTTCATCAAAAACCAATACATCAGGGTTACCTAATAAAGCTGCACCAATAGCTAGGCGTTGTTTCATACCTAATGAGTAACTACTAAAAGGCGAATCTTTACGTTTTAATAAATCAACGGTTGCTAATACATGCTCAATATCATCTGTACCTAAACCTTTAATAGCAGCTGTAATTTTCAAATTTTGTACAGCCGATAAATAATGATAAAAATTAGGTGTTTCTAATAATGTTCCAATCTTTTTGCGGTGTGCATCGGTTGCAGGTTCACCAAACAATTGGTATGAACCACTACTTGCTTTTAGCACATTCATAATGATACCTAACAGCGTTGTTTTACCACTACCATTAGGGCCTAATATGCCGTAAACACAGCTATTGGGTACTTTAAAACTTACACCTTTTAAAGCTGCTATTTTGCCGTAATTCTTTTTTAAATTATCAACCGAAAGTATAGCCATTCGAAATATTTTGCTGTAAAGAAATGATTAACTTATAACAATTAAAAATAATATTATTTAAATGGTTTATAAAAAACGTAATTGGTATTATTTATTTACCAGCATTTTTTACAAATTTTATCAACCACTCATTTTGCTCCCAAAGCATATGTAATAAATTTTCTTTTCCTCTATAGCTATGGGCTTCGTAAGGTAAAAAAACAAAACGAACGGTACCGCCATTGCCTTTAATTGCAGCATACAAACGTTCGCTGTTTATAGGGAAAGTACCTTGGTTATCATCACTATCACCATGTATTAATAACAATGGTGTTTTAATTTTATCAGCATAACTAAAGGGGCTCATTTCATTATACAACTGCGGCGCTTGCCAGTACGTTCTATCTTCATTTTGAAAACCAAACGGTGTTAAGGTTCTATTATAGGCACCACTACGAGCTATACCTGCTTTAAATAATTTGGTGTGTGCTAATAAATTAGCTGTCATAAATGCGCCATAACTATGACCACCTACTGCTACCCTATTACTATCGGCCACACCCATTGCAGCTAATGTACTGATAGCTGCACTTGCATTCATTTTTAACTGATCAATAAAATTATCATTTGGTTTTTTTGTACTATCTGTACTTACAATAGGCATTTCTGCATTATCTAAAATAGCAAACCCTTGTGTAACATAAAATATAGGGCTAGCCCAATTTATAGTTGTAAAACGATTACTACTACCTCGTATTTGAGCAGCATCAGCTGCACTATTAAACTCACGAGGGTATGCCCAAATAAGTAATGGCAGCGGACCTTGTTTTGCAGCATCATACCCTTTAGGCAAATATAAATCGCCTGTTAAATCAACACCATCGGCACGTTTGTATTTCACTTTTTGTTTGGTAACACCATCAAGCGACGGGTACGGGTTACTGAAGTTTGTAATAGCAACATCAGCCATTCTCAATTTCAAATTCTTGATATAATAATTAGGAACTTCTTTTTGAGCTTCTTTTCTCGTTAATAATACTAAATTATCAGCATCAACTACATCCACTACGTATTCGTAATTATCATCACCACAGCGCCACAATATGGTTGATTGTTTGGTTGCTAAATCAAACTTAGCCAAGAAGGGTAAATCGCCTTTTGGAGATGAACCCACCGGGTTGTTCATTAAAAGTGTATTGTTCATCACTTTTATTACATTTCTACCAAAGCTATTTTTTTCAGTGATTGGGCTACCAGGGTTGGCGTAGGCATCAGTTGTATTACGTTCAAACAACTTCTCAACAGTATTTGTGGTAGGGTTATAGCGGCTCACTCTTGTAACTTGTTTACCAGTTAAGCCTTCTGAAACCCAAGCAAAAGTTTCATTACCCCATGTAACGCCTCTAAAACGCATATTGGTTTTAAACAATTCTTTTGCATCTGATTTAAATGGTGCTTCTAATGCATATACAGCATCATGAAATTCCATTTTATTAGCCATTAAACCACCATCTAATGGTTTACTGTAAATAATAGTTGCTGGCTTGTCGGCTCTCCAATTAAACCCTCTTGAAATATCTTGCACATTATCGCTACCGGAAGGCCTTGTTTCACTACTTGGTAATTCAGCTACTACTTTTACCAATTTGCCTTCAGCATCTAACACTGAAACAGTTGAAGGGAAGTCGCTTGAAGGCACTACATAAGAAAATGGTTTGTGGATTGTTTCGGTTAAAATATATTTTTTATCTGGCGAAACATCAATACTATTAAATATTGCTGGTGCACCAATATTGGTTTCAATACCATTATTATTACGCACCAATTGTGATGTTGCTAAAAATTCAAATATTGCTTCATCGTACGGCGTTTTAATCATGTCTTGATAAGTACGACCTGGTGCTGCTTTACCAATATTTTGTTGTACCGTTGGGCCATTGGGCGTAATTGGCTTTTTGGGTGCTTTACTTACAGGTGCTACTGCCACTTGGTACATGACTGCATTATCATCGAACCAAAACAAGCCTTCGCCACTTACCAAATTAAGCGGACGTTTATTTACTTTGGTTGCTTTATGTGCAGCCACATCAATAATATAAGCATCTATACTTGAGTTGGTGGTATTGGTAAAAGCAATTTTAGTTTGGCTACTGTTCCAACTTACGTTACTAGCTAATAAATTTTTAGGTAAGCCTGTTATTGTAAACGTAGCATTCGTTTTAATATTTTTTAAAGTAAAGTTGTTAATGTACGATTGCCTGCTTGGCGAATAATTATTAGGATTTAAACGTAGCCCAGCTATACGCAACTCGGGTTGACCTAACTCTTCAACAGTAGGATATGAATTGCGTTCACTAATTAACATCCAAACTGCTTTTTCATCAACACTGATACTAGGTGTTGGTTTTGCTAATAATAAATCTGCAATTTCTTTTGGAGGTTGTTTATAACCGACAGCATCTTGTGCACTAGCATTGTAGCTAACCAACACAATCATTAAAAAAATAGTACATTTTACTATCCACTGCATACGTTTCATATCTCAAAAATTTTGAAGATTGAAGATAACTAATATCAATAAGTAAAAGTTTGAAATTGAATAGGAACATAAAAAAAGTCGCCAAAATTGGCGACTTTGTACATTTTTAAATAACGATTAATTTCTTAAAGGTTTACCTGTTTTTAAAATACTTTGTATTCTTTCTAAGGTTTTCTTTTCGCCAGTTAAGCTAAGGAAAGCCTCTCTTTCAAGGTTCAATAAATATTGTTCGCTCACCAATGTTTGTTCACTTAAATCGCCGCCGCACATTACATATGCTAATTTTTTTGCAACGGTAACATCGTGATCGGTGGCATATTTTCCTTTGTGCATACCATTGATACCAGCATACATTGCACCTAAACCAGCCCTGCCCAATACTTTAATATCTGTACGTTGCACAGGCATTACATAACCATCATCATATAAATCAATCACCGCTTTTTTAGCATCGGCAATACGCCTGCTGAGGTTCATAGCCACGGCATCGGTACCATTTCTATAAATACCATTTTCAAAAGCTTCAAAGGCTGATGTAGCTACTTTTGCAGTTGCAATATTTAAGAAGCGATTTTGTAAGGTAATGGTTTCAGGTTCGCCAGCATGCATTTCATCTGCAGCCCTTAACACAAACTCTTTGGTGCCACCGCCACCAGGTATTACACCTATACCAACTTCAACCAAACCTGTATATGTTTCAGCAGCAGCAATTACTTTATCAGCATGTAAACAAATTTCGCAACCACCACCTAAAGCCAAACCATGCGGTGCTAATACAACTGGTATGGATGAATATCGTACCCTCATCATAGTATTTTGGAACATACGAATGGCCATATCAATTTCATCATAATCTTGCTCAATAGCCAACATAAATATCATACCTACGTTTGCGCCAGCACTAAAGTTGGGGCCTTCGTTTGCAATTACCAACCCTTTATATTTTTCTTCTGCTAAGCCAATTGATTTTTGAATACCCTCTAATACTTCGCCACCAATGCTACCCATTTTAGTATACCACTCTAGGCCCAAAACATCATCTCCTAAATGGTAAGTTCTGCAAGCACTGTTTTTCCAAACGGTTTCATTGGCAAAGTTGCGCATTACAATAAAGGCACTACCACCTGGCAATACTTTGTAAGCATTGGTAACCACATCATAGCAATATTTTTTACCGTTTTCAGTTTTGTAGAAAGTGGTTATTCCGCTGGCCAACATGTTGTCAATCCAGCTTGGAACTGCATAACCAGCTGCTTTCATAGCTTCTGTTGTTTTGGCAACACCAAGTGCATCCCAACTTTCAAATGCGCCAATTTCCCAACCAAAACCTGCCATCATACCATCATCTACTCGGTATAATTCATCACTTATTTCTGGTATACGATGGGCAATGTAAGAGAACAATGCATAGTGAAATTGTTTGTAAAATTCACCAGCTTTATCTTGCCCTGCTACCAATGCTTTTAACCTCGTTTTTAAATCATCAATTGGTTTTGCTGCTTCAAGTGTAGCAAATTTTGGCTTTTTACGTGGCTCATATTCAAGCGTTGTTAAGTTTAAAACATGAATATCTTTTGCACCATCAGCTGATTTTGTTTTTTTGAAAAAACCTTGTCCAGACTTATCGCCCAACCAATTATTTTCAATCATTTTATTAAGCCATGTAGGTATATTGAATATAGCTTTCGCCTCATCATCAGGACAATTTGCTGCTACGCCATTGGCTACTTTTACCAATGTATCAATACCAACCACATCGGCCGTACGGAAGGTAGCTGATTTAGGTCGGCCAATGATAGGACCTGTTAAAGCATCTACCTCATCAATTAACAAACCTAATTTTTCCATGGTGTTCATAATAGCCATCATGCCAAAAACGCCAATACGATTTGCAATAAAAGCAGGTGTATCTTTTGCTAATACGGTCGTTTTACCTAAATACAAATCTCCATAATGCATTATAAAATCAACCACTTCAACATCAGTAAATGGCGTTGGTATAATCTCTAATAAACGTAAATACCTCGGCGGATTAAAAAAGTGGGTGCCGCAGAAATGCTTTTTAAAATCATCGCTTCTACCTTCAGCCATCATGTGTATAGGAATACCCGATGTGTTTGAGGTGATAAGCGTACCGGGTTTACGATATTTTTCTACTTCTGTAAAAATAAGCTGCTTAATATCTAAACGTTCTACCACCACTTCAATAATCCAATCGGCGGTAGCAATATCTTTCATGTTATCAGTAAAGTTACCTGTGGTTATTTTTTTTACAACCGACTTTGTAAATACTGGTGATGGATTAGATTTTATGGCAGCTGCCAAAGCATCGTTTACAATTTTATTACGTTCTGCAGGTTTTGCATCAGCAGCAACATCTTTAGGAACCATATCTAACAACAAAACGGGTAAACCAATGCCAGCAAAATGTGCTGCAATTCTGCTACCCATTACACCGCTGCCCAACACGGCTACTTTTTTAATTGTACGTTTCATTTGATTATGTTTATTATTTTTTCTATTTGCTTAATAGGGTACAAGTTGGTTGCACCATCAACTTTTATCAATTTTTAAAATTTAGTTAGTTAAACAACTATTTTTAAAAACCGAAGTTAGGATTTTTAAATTACGAGCAAAAGAAATTTAATATTGAGCTAATATTCACCTTTTTTAAGGTACAATAATGGTGTAGGCACCAATAGAATCTTTTGAGGAATTGATGTTGAAAGAAGTGATTTTAATGGCATCAGTTATACTGAAACGTGGCGATACTGCTGTAGATGCACCAGTATTTATAACTTTTACTTTCATTATATGATCACCTTTAGTGAGGTTATTTAACTGATGTTCGTAAGGTGTTGAAGAAAGTTGTAGAGAATCGATGATGAGTGTATCATCCAAATACAAAGCGATGGAAGCTGCATTATTTAAACCATCATTCCAAACACCAATAGTGGCACTATTACCTTTAAGCGTTGTACTGCCTTGGTTGGTAACATTTTTATAAATACCGGTTTTTGTAAAAATATAATTGTAAATACCGCCACCAATGGCAAAAGCAAATAAAACAATAACCAATATATATTTTTTACGCATATTTTAAGGTAAATAAACTTTATGAATGTTAGTGACAATACCTGCCTTAAAAGTAAGCAAGTATAGGTTATTTTTAAATTGTTTTACGAAGATTTTCTTTGACATTACTGCTCTTTTATTTGTTAGATTTTCTTCTGTAAATACAGCATTGTTTGCCACTGCAAAAGTACGCACAATAGGTTGTTGGTTTACAATAATATAATCATTGGCTACATAAATATTGGTAATTTTTGTGCCGTCGTCATTATAAGTAGTATCAGCCAAACCTTTTTGTTGTGCAGCTTTTATAGCTTGTTTACCTGTAAGCATCTGTACAAAATCTGCTGCTATAAATGTTGTATCATTTTTTGTATACACATTGGTTATATATGCATACTGAGTATCAATTTTATTATAATCAATTGTATAAGATGCAGCTAAACAAATGAACGCCATTATTAAGAAACATTTCATCACTTAAATTTTTTGTAAAATTATCAATGAAAAAGAGCGCTACAGTAACGTTCAACGATTCGTATGGTCATTTGGTCGACAAATAAAAAAGCCCTTCCAAAAAGGAAGGGCATATATAAAAGGACAAATGAAAAAACTATTCTACAAAAAATTCATCACCATTGGTATTAATATAACCCACTTTACCACTACTGGTTTTTATTTGTAAATACTTACTATTACGATTGATAATACGTACATCAGCATACTTGGGTGCAATAGTGGTATTATCCATAAAATAAAAACCTTTCATATTGTTATTATCGGTTACTACAAAACCTCCATTGTTATCATAAGTAATATCAGCAAAACTGTTACTAATAACATCATTGTTCATGATATCTTTCACGTATGTTTTACCATCTTTTTTAACGATAACATAATCTTTATTATTATCAGCTTTTATTAAAACTAAATTTGAATACTCAGGAGCAATATCTTGTACACCATCACCTTTAATAATACCATTCATTTCATTTTTACGCACTTGTAAAAACTGTGTTCCGTTTGATTGTATACGTTTGATACTGTTATATTCAAAAGGAACAATTGTTTCGAACTTACTATTAAAAACACCGTACAAATTATTTTTTTGAGCAATGTAAAATGTTTCATCGTTACCCGGCACTTTATAATCATCAACTACCTTGTCAAACAAACCATTGTTATTAGGTAAGCTGTATGTTTTTTCAATAGTAACAGATTCAATTGGAATACGATTTTCAACTACAGCATTTTCATTAATAGCAGGACATTTGGTGAGTACTACACCTTTAGCTGTAATACATTTTTCATATCCGCTAGCATCTAATGAAGCGCCAGCAAATAAGATAGAATCGCCACCTGCTTTATTTGCGTTAGGTACATAACCTTTTCTAAATGATTTTGCTACAGTAAATTTTGCAGGTATTACCAACTTACCTTGTTTGTTGATATAACCCCATTTTGATCCAATTTGTACTGCTGCTAAACCTTCTGAAAACCAGTTTACATCGTTATACTTTGGTGCAATTACTATATTTTTTTGAGCATCCGCAAAACCCCATTTATTGCCTTGTCTGTATGGCACTAAAGAATAATCAATTGTTTGGGCAAACAAACTGGTACTAATTGCCAACAATACTAAGAGGAAGCTATATTTCTGTTTCATAAAAATGTATATTTTAATGTATTATGTATTTGTATTAACATGAAAAGCAAATGTGTTACCAAAATTAGAATGCCTACATTATTAACCTTATTTAAATATACTTGTGGAATAAAGGCAACACTTGGGGGAAATAAAAAAGCGAAAACCAAGTTTTCGCTTTTTACAAATAATATTAAATATATTAGCTTACACCAGCACCATTATTCGTTGTTTCATTGGGTGCTACAAATTTTAATTTGCCAGCAGCATCTTCTGCCATTAAAATCATACCATTACTTTCAATACCCCTCATTTTACGGGGTGCTAAATTAGCCACCACTACTACCTGTTTACCAATAATAGCATCTGGGGTAAAATGTAAGGCAATACCACTTACAATGGTGCGTATTTCAAAACCGAGGTCAACGGTAAGTTTTAATAATTTATCAGCTTTTTCTACTTTTTCAGCGGCGGTAATAGTACCTACTTTCAAATCAATTTTTGCAAAGTCATCAAACTGAATTGTATCTTTTAATATAGGTGCAGCAGGTGTTTCAGCCGCATCGGTTGATTGTTCGTTCATTTTAAGTTGGTTACTTTTTTGTTGTAATTTTTCAATTTGTGCAGCCACTTCAGCATCTTCAATTTTTCTAAATAATAATTCGGGTGCTCTTAAACTATAACCTACACTCAATAACTTGGTTGTGCCTGCATTATCCCAATCGAGCATTTTATCAACCACCTTCATCATATAACACATTTTTTTTGCTGTGTTTGGTAAAAATGGATTGATGAAAATTGCCAAGTTTGCTGCTAACTGTAAGCAAATGTGCATGCAATTATCAATGAGTGCTTGTGCTGCTTCAGTTGGCTGGCCATCATCGCCTATTTGCTTAGCTGTGATCCATGGCTGTTTATCTTGCATGTATTTATTTCCCTTACGTGCCAATGCAATAACTTCGGCAAGTCCATCACGAAAATGATAGGTTTCAATACTTTTTTCAATAGTTGCTTTAGTGGTAAGTATATCAGCCAACAATTGCTTATCAGCATCATCCATTAAATCATTGTGAAACTTTGGCACTTTACCCCCACATAACTTATGCATTAATACAAAAGCTCTGTTAATGTAATTACCAAAAACAGCAACGAGTTCGCTATTAACAGCATCTTGAAAACCCTTCCATGTAAATTCACTGTCTTTTGTTTCGGGTGCAATAGCGGTGAGGTAATAACGTAAAGCATCTACCAATTGTTCGCCACCGTTGGGTTGTTTTACAAAATCGTTGATGTAATCTTCCATCTCAATACTCCACCCTCTGCTGGTACTCATTTTATCGCCCTCCAAATTCATAAACTCGTTACTAGGCACATTGTCTGGTAAAATATTACCATGCAGTTGCAACATTACAGGGAAGATGATAGCATGGAAAACGATGTTATCTTTTCCAATAAAATGCACCAATTTGGTTTCCTTATCATTCCAATAAGGTTTCCAATCTTTATCATGATCAAGTGCCCATTGTTTTGTAGCACTGATATAACCAATAGGCGCATCAAACCAAACATAGAGCACTTTTGAATCGGCACCTTTAACAGGTACGGGTACACCCCAATCTAAATCTCTAGTAACGGCACGTGGCTGCAAACCTAAGTCGAGCCAGCTTTTACATTGGCCTAACACATTTGATTTCCAATCATTTTTATGATCTTCTAAAATCCATTTACGTAAAAAATCTTCGTGTTTGTTGAGGGGTAAATACCAATGTTTAGTAGCTTTTTTGATGGGCGTATTACCACTTAAAGTGCTACGAGGGTTTATTAACTGCTCCGGACTTAATGAAGTACCACATTTTTCACATTGATCACCAAAGGCATTATCGTACCCACAAACAGGGCAAGTACCTACAATATATCGATCCGCTAAAAATGTTTGTGCTTGTTCATCATAAAACTGTTCAGTTTCGTGTTGCTCTAAAAAACCTTTATCATTTAAATCGGTAAAAAAAGCTTGCGCTGTTTCATGGTGTAAAGGTTCAGAAGTACGATGGTAAATGTCAAAAGAAATACCTAAATCAGCCATATTGCTTTTAAGCATTGCATGGTATTTATCAACAATTGCTTTAGGCGTTGTATTTTCTTTCATGGCTTGTATAGTAATAGCAGCGCCATGTTCATCGCTTCCACAAACATACACCACGTCTTTTTTTTGTGCACGTAGGTAACGTACATATATATCTGCAGGTAAGTAAGCACCGGCAAGGTGACCAATATGTTTTGGACCATTGGCATATGGTAGGGCTGATGTTACTAAATATCGTTTAGGTGTTGTCATATATAAATTTTTAAAAGCCGTTCATTCAATACATGCGAAACTATTGCGACTATGAACGGTTATTTTGCTGCAAAAATATCGAATGTAATGGCAATAGCGAAATTTGAGTAAATTGAACTAATAAAAAGCTAAAACAGCACTTTATGCATCGAAAAAAATTTATCAGCGCTTTTTCAATGGCACTTACTTCATGGAGTGTGTTTGGCGATACAACAAAATTAATCAATTCAGGTACCATAAATTCATCTACCAAAATACCACCCTATTTAAAAAAAGGCAGTTGTATTGGTATTACTAGTGCTGCTGGCTTTATTAATGAAGTTGATTGTAAAGATGCTGTTGAGATGATGCAAAGCTGGGGTTTTCGGGTAAAGATGGGTAATACAATTGGCAAAAAATATTTCACATTTGGCGGTACAGATGTTGAGCGGTTAGCAGATCTACAATCGATGTTGAACGATGACTCCATTGATGCTATCATGATTGCAAGAGGCGGTTATGGATTGATAAGAATTGTAGACCAAATTAATTTTTCAAAATTCAAACAACACCCTAAATGGATTATTGGTTTTAGTGATGTAACCGTTTTACACAGCCATATACAACGTCAGTTAGGTATAGCAACAATACATGCAAAAATGTGTAACAGTTTTGTAAACCCTTCCATAGCTGAACCTGTTCAACTAGCAACGTTGCAAAGTATTGAACAATGTTTAAAAGGCAATGCAATGCAGTATGAAGCCATACCTCAGTCTCAAAATAAAACAGGTATTGTTACTGCGGCATTAGTTGGCGGCAATTTAAAAACAATTGAAACCCTTGCTGGTTCTGTTAGCGATATTAATACAGCAAATAAAATTTTAGTTGTAGAAGATACTGGTGAATATTTGTATAGTATTGATAGAATGTTTTATAATTTAAAAAGAAGTGGCAAGTTGCGCCAATTAGCAGGCTTAATTATTGGTGGTTTTAAAATTAAAAAAGATGATGAAGGTGAAGACTTCGGCAAAACGATTGAGGAGATTGTTTTAGAAAAAGTAAATGAATACAATTACCCAGTATGTTTTAACTTTCCTGTTGGGCATCAAAAAAATAATTACGCCTTAAAGTTGGGTGCATTACATGAGTTAAATGTTTCAAGTAATTTTGTGCAATTAAAATCATTACAATAAGATGTTGATTCCTCCATATTTAAATGCTGGTGATACAATTGCTATTACTTGTCCGGCTGGTTATATGCCTTTAAAAAATATTAAAACTTGTGTATCAGTTTTACAAAAACAAGGGTATAAAGTTGTAATTGGTAATACAGTTGGTAGTAAATCAAAAAATTATTTTAGTGCTTCAGATGCAGATCGTTTAGCAGAGTTACAACAATTTTTAGATGATAAAAACATCAAAGCTATTTTATGCGGTAGGGGTGGTTATGGAACAGGTCGCATTATTGAGGACATTAATTTTTCAAAATTTTTAAAACACCCTAAGTGGATTATTGGTTTTAGTGATATTACAATTTTACATACGCATTTGTTTGAACAATATAAAACAGCTTCTCTTCATGCTTCTATGGCAGGTGCGTTTAATAACGATGAATACAAAAATCCCTATGTACAATCACTATTAGCGGCACTAATTGGCCACAAAGCACAATATGAAGTGGCGCCACATAACTTCAATAAATTAGGTAAAGTAAAAGGAAAATTGATTGGTGGCAACTTAACATTATTAGCACATACCATGGGCACCAGCTCAGCGCCTAAAACAAAAAACTGTATTTTATTTTTAGAAGATTTAGGTGAGCAATTATACCATATTGACAGAATGATGTATCAACTAAAACGCAATGGCAAATTAGATGAGTTAGCAGGATTAATTATTGGAGGCTTCACAGATATGAAAGATACAGAAAGGCCTTTTGGTAAAACGGTATATGAAATAATCAAAGATATAGTAGCCCCTTACCCATACCCCGTTTGTTTTGATTTCCCCGTAAGCCATGCAAAGGAAAACTATGCTTTAAAACATGGGCTCGTACATGAATTAAATATCAGCAAAGAGACCGTAACGTTGAAAGAACTATAATAATTTTTTTAACGCTGAGTAATAGCTTGGTTGAATGTTTATATTTTGATGATCAGCACCATCAATCGTTATAAAAGTATCATTCGTTTTAAATACATTTTTTAACTTTAAGGCATTGCTGTAAGGTATTACACCATCATTAGTACCATGAAAAATGGTTACAGGATATTTTACTGCACTTAAAAAAGTATAAGTGGGTAATTTGTATTTACACATTAATGAAGTGGGGTATATAAAAGCATATCTTTTAAACAACGATTGCATGCTATAGTATGGCGTTTCTAAAATTAACTGTTGTGCAGGTGATTCGCTAGCTACATACGCTGCGATACTAGTACCTAATGATTTTCCGTAAATGATAATTTGTTCGGTCTTAAATTGAGCATCTGCCATTTTTTTTACTTGCAATGCTTGGCTGTACAATTTTTGTTCTGTTAATACGCCTACACTTTTACCAAAGCTAGGGTAATCTTCCATCCAAACATCGTAACCGTTATCAGTAAAAGGTTTCACAAAACTAGCGTACCTGGTAATGTTGCCTCTGTTACCATGATAATAAAGCACAACGCCTTTTTTAAGTGTATCGTCTGTAAAAAATTTAACTACACTTAATGTATCATCATCATTAATGGGTAAACGTACTTCTTCAAATTTTTGTGTAAAATGAAACGAATCCTTTGCTGCCATTGGTGTGGGGTGAAAAATAAATTTTTCTTGCAAATAATATAAGGCTATACCAATGAGTGCATATATTAACAAAGTAATTTTAATGATACGGTAAATTTTATATGGCTGAATGGGCATGCTGATTGTTTAGTATTGTAAAATATCTCTCAATAAATTATGATAAGCATTAAAACTAGGTAAATTATTATGCCCACCGCCTTCTATACGTAACAGCGTAATTTTTTTGGGGCTCAATGCTTGTAATTTTTCACTGTTGCTAATGGGTATTAAAAAATCTTTTGTACCGTGTATAATGTAGGTATGACAGTTAACATGCTTGATCCATTTATCTGTTCGTAAATGATAACGCAACAAATATCTTATGGGTAAAATTGGCAAAAAACGTTCAATAGCTTTTGTAAAACTAAAATATGGTGCATCTAAAATTAAATACCGAGGCTTATTATCACTAGCTATTTTTGCAGCAAAACCACTACCTAAACTTCTACCATAAACAATAATATGGTGCTCTGTATACTGCACTGCAAGCGTATCATACACAAACTGCATATCTTTCAACATATCATGTTCATTACGTTTGCCGGTACTTTTACCAAAGCCACGGTAATCAACCAACACTACATCATATTGATATCTTAAAAAATCTCTGGCGTATTTTGCCCAACCCTTAATACTACGGGTATTTCCATGAAAGTATAAAACCAAGCCCAAAGGTTTTTTAACGGTAAAATGCAACCCGTTGATACGAACACCATCTTCTACATCAAAAAATAATTCTTTAAACGGTATATCGTAAACGTATTGAAAATCTTGCTGTAGTTTTTCTGGCTTAAAAATAAAGTACTCTTGTATAAAGTACACCAATGCCATGAGTACAATGTAACCAACAATGATATAAACTAAAGTACTATTCAAAAAAAGTGGTTTGCAAATAATTAAACAATATCACCGAAAGTGTTACGCCATGCATACATACCTCCTTGTAAGTTAGTTAAATTAGTGTATCCAAATTTTTCCTCTAACCTTTGAATTACTATACCGCTTCTTATACCCTTGGCACAATACAATACAACATTACCAGTTAACGGTATTTCATCAATGCGTTCTAACACTGTTTGCATGGGTATTAATGTACCGCCTATATTAAAATCGTGATGCTCAAACGGCTCTCTCACATCAATTAATACCAACGACTCACCTGATTGTATTTGTTGTTGTAATGCAGTAGGCGTAATACTTTTCAATGGTAACAGCTGGTTTAAAAAGTGATGTTAATACCCTTCTTCTTCGTTATGAAATACCCTGGTCATTTTTAATTTACCAATAGGTGCAACTACCAACGGAAATTTCTCTACCATCACATTACTTTGTTCTAAACCAAAACCCCTTTCTTCACTCAACGAAATTTCTTTGATCCAGAAATAACCTTTCATAATCAATTTTTCGAAGAAAGGCAGTTCATTATCTTGACTTAAAAATTTCTCTAAAACAATAAATTGAAAATCGCCTACTATATTATTACGTTGCTGGCTTTCGTACCTACTCGTAATGTTTACTTCTCGGTTGGCCACTAAATCTTCTACCACTCGTTTAAACATGAGGTTAATTCGAGGTGCTATTCTAAAGCCCAACCTAAATTCAACCCTAATAATATCATTTGGTATAATATGTGTTACGGAGTATTCTGATGTATACGGGTCATCTAAAGTATCAACGTGTACAAACCAATAAATATCGGCTCGTTTTGGTTTGCCACTTAATATGCTGTAAATAATTTTGTGTTCAATTTCTTTAGGGTTATCGGCACTGGTTAAATATACCAAGTGCGTAGCAAACTTAGGTACAGTGGTATCGTTACTAAGCTCTTCTAACTTTGGCACATACTCATCAACCCTTACAAACTCAACATACCTATTTTTAATTTTACGAGCCCTAAACCATATATACATAACAGCGAACAATAAGCCGCCAATAATTAAAGTAACATAACCACCATGTGAAAATTTATTAAGATTAGCTAACAAGAAACTAATTTCAATACTTAAAAACACAAAAAGGAATACGTATATCAACCATTGGTTTACCCTTTTGGTGATCATATAATTGGCCATTAGAATAGTAGTAGCCAACATACACAATGTTATAGCTAAACCATACGCAGCGCCCATAGCACCTGATGTTTGAAAGTATAATACAATACCACAACAACCTAAGTACAACATGGTATTAATGCCCGGTATAAATAATTGTCCCTTCGCTTCTGAAGGATAATTAATTTTCATACGAGGCCACAAGTTTAAACGAATGGCTTCACTTATTAAAGTAAATGAACCGCTTATTAAAGCCTGACTAGCAATAATGGCTGCAATAGTAGCTATTACAATACCAATGGTTAAAAACCAACTAGGCATTAAACCATAAAACGGATTACTCATTTCTTTTGCCAAAGGGTGTAAGGCCATAAAGGTTTTATCTTCTAAAAACTCTTTGGTGGCAAATATGGTTCCTCTATGTTCTTTCAATAAATATGCACCTTGACCTAAATAATTTAATATCAACGCTGTTTTTACAAATATCCAACTGTAGCGAATGTTGCCTCTACCACAATGCCCTAAGTCGCTGTAAAGAGCTTCAGCACCGGTGGTACACAAAAACACGGCTCCTAATAATAAAAATCCTTTAGGGTAATGCGCCAATAAATCAAACGCATAATAAGGGTTAAATGCTTTTAAAATTTGTAAATCGTCTGCAATATGTGCTGCTCCTAAAACGGCTAACATTGCAAACCAAATAATCATAATTGGTCCAAATAATTTGCCTATGGAGTTGGTACCAAACTGCTGCATAAAAAACAGCACAGATAAAATCACCAATACAATTATTATAATGGTTTTAAGCTGTATACCATGCAATATGGGGAGGTTATCAAGCCCTTCCACAGCAGCAGTAACGGTAATGGGAGGCGTAATCATACCATCAGCCAAAAGCGCTGCACCACCAATCATTGCTGGTAATACCAACCATTTTTTTTGTCGCCTCACTAAGGTGTACAGCGAAAAAATACCACCTTCACCCTTATTATCAGCCTTTAAAGTAAGTATAACGTACTTAATGGTAGTTTGTAAGGTTAAGGTCCAAATAATACACGATAGCCCACCAATGATTAAAAAATCATTAATAACTTTACCGTTAATAATTTCACTGAAAACGTAGAGTGGAGAAGTACCAATGTCTCCATAAATAATGCCCAGCGCAATAACAATACCTGCAGCTGAAACTTTGTTGATATGTTTACCCACAAAAAAAGATTTTTAAAACTTTGTTAGCAAAAAAACTAACAAAACTTTTACAAATGTAAACGGAAAATTTTGAATAAACCGATACAGATTTCTGCACATTTTATTATAACCAACTTTACAAAAAGCAACCCCATAACTACATGACAAGCTTTGATATTCACCAGCCGTACTTACTCGAAAATGAACGTGTACGGTTAGCGCCATTAACAACCGAACATTATTACTTTTTAAAGCATTTCGCAATAGAACAGCCCAATTTGTGGCAATACTCCTTGGTAGCCGTAAACGGCGCTAATGGTATGCAGCAGTATATTGAAACTGCTTTACACGATAATCTACAAGGTACCGCCTACCCTTTTGCGGTATACGATAAACAATTACAACAATATGCAGGTTGCACCCGATTTTATGATATTCAATTAAAATATGGAACTACACAATTAGGGTATACTTGGTATGGTCAACAATTTCAAGGTACAGGGCTTAACAAACATTGTAAATATTTACTACTCAACTTTGCGTTTGAGCAAATGAGTATGCAACGTGTAGAATTTAGGGCTGATGATCGTAATCAAAAAAGCATCGCCGCTATGAAAAGTATTGGCTGTACCGTTGAAGGTATTTTACGTAGCCATTTACCCAACCTTCAAGGTGGTAGGCGTAATAGTATTGTTTTGAGTATACTAAAAAATGAGTGGGAGCAACAGCTAAAAACAGCTTTATTTCAAAAATTAGTTTAGGGGCTCTCAACCAAAGCTACTACTGCAACACTTAACCGGCTGTACGCTGTACCTTCACCGCCGCAGCGGATTCGGTGCCGCTTCCATCCGGCAGCCCATCAGCAACAGTACATACATCATCAGCAAACTAACGCATACCTTACAATAAAACACAAGCCCCTTTCATTGCTGAAAGGGGCTACACAAACTGTAAACATAAACACAAAACAACCGAAGCCTAGCTTCAGAGTAAGCATTGTTAATCAGGCTTTTTGCCGTCTAAAAAATTATTAATGGTATTAATTTCACCTTGGTTTTTATCATCGCTACTTACCGTGTAATTGCTGTAAAATGTTTCAACATCAGCAATTTGGTTGTGCATTTCCATATTGCGGCGAAGGTAAGCTGGCACTGTTTCAAACTCGTTGTTAGGATCAGCCGCATTAACGTTGAAAGATAAATTTCTCAACTTAGCGATACGATCCATAGCCCGGCGCCTAAGCTCATCTGATTCGTCCTGCATCGCAGGTTCCTCAACAGGTTTGCTCATAAAAGGCTGAGTGTGGTTAGGTGTTGCAGGCTTTTCCTCCGCCGCTTCTAAGGTTTCTTTAACTACCAAATGCATTTCAATAACAGGTTCGTCGTTCTGCATTGGTGTTTGCACAGGTAGTGGTTCCTCTACCGATGTGGATTTTAAAACTACAGGCGATTCCTCCACGTAAATTTGTGTTGGTTTCACCAGAAAGCCCCCCGACGAAAGGTGGCTTTTATTGCTAGCCTCTTGATTAATATTATTATTTATTTGCGCTACTGGCGTTACTGGTGCAGTAACTTCTGGTGCAGGTGTAGCTACCATTTCAGTATCAAACTGTACTACCGGTATTTGATCAACCGCTGTTGAAATTTCAAAAAATACTGGTGCATCATCAGCCACTGTTGGTGTAGTTTCAACTGTTTGCTCTTTAACTTCGGCACTGCCTAAAGTTGGTTCAACAACTGGCATTTCAGTAGCTTTTGTAGCGGCTATAGCATCTTCTAAATCAAACTGTAAAGTAGGCTGCGATGCGGTTACAGGTACAGGCTCGTTCACCACAGTTTTTGCAACCGGTGCAGGCGTAGTAGGCATTTCTAATTGCATAACTACTTTGTCAGTTGTAGGTTGTGTAACTGCTGTATTTACTTTATTTTGAGGAAACGGATCTTTATGTTCAAAGCCCGTTGCAATTAAAGTAATACCAATTTTATCACCTAAAGTATTATCATATCCTAAACCTAAAATAACATCTGTTTCTTCACCAGCTTGGCTTAAAATATAATTTTGAATCACTTCAACTTCATCCATAGTAAACTCATGTTCACCTTCATTAGAGTTGATGTTGATTAATATCCACTTAGCGCCTCTAATATCATTATCATTTAATAATGGTGAGGTTAAAGCATTTTCAATAGCAAGGTGTGCCCTGTTTTCACCAGCTGCGGTAGCACTTCCTAAAATGGCTACGCCACCATTACTCATTACGGTGCATACATCGGCAAAATCCACATTAATTTGTCCGGTACTATTAATAACATCTGTAATACATTTAGCAGCTGTTGCTAAAATATCATCAGCTTTATTAAACGCTTCTTTCATTTTTAGGTTACCAAATTGGTGACGCAATTTATCATTGCTAATCACCAATAAGGTATCAACGTGGTTTTTCAACAACATAATTCCCTCTTCTGCTTGGGCAATTCGTTTTTTACCCTCGTAAGCAAAAGGTGTGGTAACAATACCAACGGTTAGTATATTTAAATCTTTACAAATTTTGGCAATTATAGGTGCACCACCTGTACCTGTACCACCGCCCATGCCAGCAGTAATGAATGCCATTTTTGTATTGACTTCTAAAATGCGTTTTATTTCTTCTAGGCTTTCTTCAGTAGCTTGTCTACCAATTAATGGGTTAGCACCAGCACCTAAACCTTGTGTAAGGTGTGGACCAAGTTGTATTTTGTTAGGCACTTTACTTTGTGCAATCGCTTGAGCATCTGTATTGCAAATAATAAAGTTTACGCCTTCAATATTTTGTGCAAACATATGGTTTACAGCATTGCTTCCGCCACCGCCAACACCTATTACTTTTATAATAGATGATTGATCTTTTGGCAAATCAAAATGTATCATGTTTGTTGAATTTATGTGTTAAAAAATTTAATGGGTTTGTTAGCCTGTTACTTTAAAACTGACCGTCTTCTTCTTCTTTAAACATTTCAATAAGGTTGGTTTTAAAACTATCCATAAAACCTTTGATTGTTTTTTTACGTTTTACCACTTCTGGTTCAGCTGGTGTTTCAATAGCTGGTGCTGTTTCGTCAACAGTTGTTTCTGTTGTGGTTTGTAAAATACCCACAGTACTACCAGCTACTTTAATAAAGTTTTGGCCTAACTTTTTATTTTTATTTTCGTAATCGTTGTATCCTTTTAAAATTAACCCGATACAAGTGCTGTACATTGGTTTTGATAATTCATCAATTTGATTAGCTGCTAAATGCTCATTAGGGAAGCCTATACGTGCATTTAAACCAGTTGCATATTCTGTTAATTGCAATAAGTGTTTTAATTGTGCACCACCACCAGTTAAAATAATACCGCCGTTCAGCATACGATTATCTAGCCCCACTTGCTTTAAATGGAAGCTAACAAAATCTAAAATTTCACCCATACGAGCCTGTATAATATTGGCTAAATTTTTAACCGAAATTTCTTTTGCAGGCATACCTCTTAAACCAGGTATGGTAATAAATTGATTGGCTTTTGTTTCATCGCTTAACGCACTACCAAATTGTATTTTCAATTGCTCTGCTTGGGTTTTTAAAACGCCCAAACCAGTTTTAATATCTTGCGTTATGTTTTCGCCACCAAAAGGTATAACAGCCGTGTGCTTTAATATACCTTCATAAAATACGGCTAAATCTGTTGTTCCACCACCAATATCAACAATTGCTACACCTGCTTCTAAATCTTGATCGCACATTACGGCAGCGGCTGATGCTAATGGTTGTAACACTAAATCTTTGGTAATTAAACCTGATTTTTCAACGCTGCGGTTAATGTTACGAATGGCATTTTTATCACCGGTGATGATGTGAAAATTAGCCCCCACTTTTACCCCACTATAGCCAATAGGGTTTGGAATATTTTGAAAATTATCTACCGTAAACTCTTGTGGAATTACATCAATAATTTGATCACCAGCAGGTATGTAAGTACGGTACTGATCAGCTATTAATTTATCAATTTCTTCCTGACGAATTTCATCATCATTTTGTTGGCGTACAATATCGCCTCTTGTTTGTAAACTTTTAATGTGGTGCCCAGCAATACCAACATATACTTCGCTGATTGATAAGCTTGGGTTTGATGCATAACAGTTTTCTAAAGCGGCAGTAATAGCTTTAATGGTTTGATCAATATTCAATACCATACCATGTGTTACGCCGTTGCTATTGGCTCTACCGAAGCCTAAAATTTCTAACTTACCAAATTCATTTTTACGGCCTGCAATGGCTGCAATTTTGGTTGTTCCGATGTCGAGGCCTACAATAACCGGTTGTTCGTTGTTCATAATGTTGTTTGTTTATGTGTTTGTGTGTTTGTGTTTCAATTTAATATTCGTTACTGTTTTTATTTGTTACAGCCGCCTTTTTAATAACTGGTTTTTTTTCTACTGGTTTTTTATCAGGCGCTTTTTTTATAAGTGGCTTTGCCATCATTTTAGTTTGAGCCGTTTTTAATGATTTATTGGGTGGTGGTTTAGCTGGCAATTTTTCTACCTTTTGTACCACTGCAGGTTTAACTAAAGTTGATGGTTTAACAGATGTTGTAACTGGCAAAGTTGATGCTGGAGTTTTGTTGGTGTTAGCAACTGCTGCTGTATTACTAAAAGCAGGTGAACTATTTTCTACTTGCTCTTCTCTCTCAAATGATTGTTGCAACAAGCTACTATCTGCATTGGCTCTATCAGCATCAGCAATAAAAATTTGCGATGAATCAGCCGAACGTTTTGCAGCATCTGCGGCAATAAACTGCATGAGTTCCATTGTTCTAAGTGAATCAGCCGTAACATCTTCTTTACCTCTAATTTTAGCTACTACTTGGTTTTTATATTGCAGGTTTATAATGTTGTAACGGTTCCACCCTACATTGGTGATTACATCTTTATAAAACATTTTTAGTTTATCAAATTTTGCAGCAATATCAACTGCTTCGCCAAAAATAATTTGTTGGTTACCTAACTTAGGCACCAAATCAAATGTGGCATTGCTATTAATAATTACTTGATCAATCATTGCTGTTAAAAAAGGATCAGCATTTATAGCTGTACTTAATTTTTTAATACTTAGAACTATACTACTATCTTGCTTTGATAAAATAATTGCTTCAGTTGCGAAGCCAGTAAAAATGGGCACTCTAGCAGAAAACTTTTCACTCAATGGTAATACCTTACAACTACTATCAATGTAAAAAGTATTACCACCATTCGTAAATATTCTTGCTATTGGTGCTCTTTCTTGTACTGCAACGTTTAAAATATTATTGTTATCAAAATACAATTCAGCATCTTTAATCCATACATCATTTTCAAGTTGCTTTTCAATTTTTTTCAAATCAATACTAGCTATGCTTCTTTGTTGCGTAGTATCGCCACCATATTTTTTTATAATTTGATAAACATCATTTTTATCAATAAAAAAATTATTGTTGATGCCTTCAATATCAATCAACAAGCCCTTACATAAAGCTGCTTCTTTATGGCGTACAGCTGCCACCAATAGCATGATACAGCTACTGGCAATCAGCATCCAAAAGATGCCCAATAAAATTTGCTTTATTTTAATTTTATTAATGGGCATTGTTTGTAATAATATTTTTTATGTCGGTTAACATCGCATCAATATCTCCAGCACCTGCCGTAATAAATAAGGATGGCTTATTTGTTTGTAACCATTCAAGCAAAGCACCTTTTTCTTTAACGCTCTTTTTTGCGTTGGTCATTTTATTTAAAATCAATTCACTGGTTACGCCGGGCATTGGCAACTCTCTTGCTGGGTAAATTGGCAACAAAATCGTTTCATCAGCCATACTCAATACTTCAGCAAAGCCTTCTGCTAAATCATTGGTTCTACTAAATAAATGTGGCTGAAATACCACTGTACATTTTTTGTTAGGATATAACTCCTTTGCACCATTAATGAGCGCCCTCAACTCTTCTGGATGATGTGCATAATCATCAATCATTACAACATCATCAGATTTTATAATGTACTCAAACCTGCGTTTTACCCCTTTAAAATTGGCAACAGCTGATTTGATTTTTTGTTCATCTACTTTTAATAGAAATGCCACTGTTATAGCTGCCGTTACATTTTCAATATTGTGTTTACCACCCATATTGAGCAGTACATCTTTAATGATATAATCGTTTATCACTACATCAAACAAATAACTACCATTTACAACTTTTAAATTGCTTACATGAACAGAAGCCTTTTCGTTAAATGCAGTATAGGTTAATGTTGTAGTTGCTTTAAACTCATCAATACGTTGTAAATTATCTTTTATAATAAGTGTACCGTTAGCTTTAATTTGATTTACAAAACTGATAAACGCATTTTGCATATTTTCTTCGGTACCATAAATATCTAAATGGTCAGCATCCATTGCGGTTATAATAGCAATGTCGGCAAATAGCTTTAAAAAACTACGGTCATATTCATCTGCTTCCACAACCGTTACATTACTATCACCACCCCAAAAGTTTGTATTGTAGTTTGCAGCAATGCCTCCTAAAAATGCATTGCACCCAAAACCACTATCTTTTAAAATATGAGCAATCATGGCACTTGTTGTAGTTTTACCATGTGTACCTGCTACACAAATATTAAAAGTATCTTTTGTAAGTAAACCTAACACATCGCTACGCTTCAGCAAAGGGTAATTGTTATTTTTATAAAAATTTAACTCTGTATGATTGGCTGGTATAGCAGGTGTGTACACTACTACATCTACATTTTTATCAATCAAATTAACATCATCAATAAAATGTATGTGTATACCTTCACTCACTAACAAATCTGTAAGTGGCGTTGGCGTTTTATCGTACCCAGAAACTTTAATACCTTTTTGGTTAAAGTAACGAGCCAATGCACTCATACCAATACCTCCGATACCGGCGAAGTAAATAGATGATATGTTATTTATATTGATCATACAATTTATATAGCTGCTAATATTTGATTAGCAATAATTTCATCTGCATTGTTAATGGCTAATGTTGATATATTAGCTATCAATTGTTGTTGATGTTGTTCATTATTTACCAATGCTGTTAGCGTATTCATTAATAGTGCCATTACATCTTTATCGTTCACTAATAAAGCTGCTTTTTTATTCACCAATGCCATTGCGTTAGCTGTTTGATGATCTTCTGCGGCAAATGGATATGGTACAAAAACAACAGGCTTTTTCACTAAGCATAATTCAGCTACTGCCATTGCTCCACTTCTACTCACCACTACATCTGCGGCAGCATACGCATATTCCATTTGGGCAATAAAGTCACTCATATAAATATTATCAAAACCTTTTACAACTTCTTTTGCTTGTTGATAAAACGGCTTGCCAGTTTGCCATATGAGTTGCCATTGCTGTTGTTGAAACAATGCAATATTTTGTGCAATACATTCGTTAATAGATTTAGCACCCAAACTACCACCTACAACTAAAATGGTTTTTTTATTAACACTTAAATTAAAAAATTGAACTGCCTCATTTTTTTGAACAACACTATTACTAATGGTTTGACGAACAGGGTTACCCGTAATTACAATTTTATCATTAGGAAAAAATTGTTGCATACCATCGGTAGCAGTAAAAATTTTAGTTGCTTTTTTACCGAGCATGATGTTGCTTTTACCTGCAAATGAATTACTCTCATGTAAAAAAGTTGGTATGTTTTTACTTTGAGCATAACGCAAAACAGGAAAACTAGAATAGCCACCTACACCAATTACAGCTGTTGGTTTAAACTTTTTAAAAATAGCACCTACCTGAAAAAAACTTTTAACAAGCTTGTAAGGCAAACTAATATTTTTTAATAATGAACTTCTGTTAAAACCAGCAATATCAAGTCCTTCAATATTAAAACCTGCTTGCGGAATTTTTTCCATTTCCATTTTACCTTTAGCCCCAACAAATAAAAACTCCGTATCAGGATGTATTTTTTTTATGGCATTGGCAATGGCAATAGCCGGAAAAATATGTCCGCCAGTACCACCACCAGCTACAATAATGCGTTGGCGTTGGTGATGATGTTGATATGTTGGTTGGCTACTCATTATGCTGCTGCTGTATTATCAGTTATTGTTTCGTTTGAAGCAGCAACTTTTTGTTCTGCTAGTTTACCTTCTTGTTGTTCTACATTACGAGCTACACTTAATATAATACCGATTGATAAACAAGTGAATAAAAAACTACTACCACCCATACTTACCAAAGGCAAGGTTACCCCTGTATTTGGAAATAAATTTACGTTTACACCCATGTTGGCAACCGCTTGTATTACCAATGTAAAACTGAGTGCTAATGCTAAAAATGCACCAAATGCATAAGGGCATTTTCTATAAATACGAATACACCTATACAAAAACAATAAATAAATAAAGCACATAATGGCGGCGCCAAATATGCCGTACTCTTCAATGATGATTGCATAAATAAAATCGCTATAACTATGTGGTAAAAAGTTTCGTTGCTCACTGTTACCAGGGCCTTTACCTAACCAACCACCTTTTGCAATAGCAATTTTGGCTTGGTTAATTTGGTATAACTTTTCATTATCATCTTCTTTTTTACTGTATACAAATGTTTGTATACGACCGATCCATGTAGGTATACGACCTGCAGATAGAATTGCTGGTAGTTTTTTGGACTCCCCTGTTTTTGAATCGTAAGTGGATACTGCAATAGATATTAAAAACAATACAGGTATCATTGCTAAAGCCATCGTTAATAAAATATGCTTGGTACTAACCCTACCAATAAACATGAGCATAAAACTGGTGCCTGCAATAAGTATAGCTGTTGATAAATTAGCAGGTGCAATGAGCCCACAAATAATTACAACGGGTATTACAACTGGTAAAAAACCTTTTTTAAAATCTTTAATTACTTGTTGCTTTTTACTTAATTGCCTACTCATGTACATGAACAAAGCCAGCTTTGCTAAATCTGATGTTTGAAATGTCATGTTAATAACCGGAAGTTTTATCCAACGACTACCTGCATTTAATTGTACACCAAAAAATAAAGTATATAACAACAATGGTATTGATATCAAAAATAAAATGAGTGCCAACCTTGAATACAACGTATAATTAATACGATGAGCAAAATAAATAACCAATAAGCCCAACATTATAAAAGCAAACTGCTTAAACAAATAGCTTTCGGTACTTTTACTCATACGGTAAGCCAATGAGCCTGTACTGCTATACACCAACAATAAACTAGCTAACGTTAATATAATAACGATCGCCCAAATAACACGATCGCCCTTGGTTTTGTTGACCAAGTTGCCACCCATATTTGCTAAGTCTGGCTTAAAATATTCTTTTATGTTGATGTTATCTAACATGAATGATTTTACTTATAAATCTTTTACAGCTTGTTTAAATTGTTGACCTCTATCTTCATAATTTTTAAATAAATCAAAACTTGCACAAGCAGGGCTCAATAAAACAACGTCACCTTTTTCAGCAAAATGAAAAGCAGCTTGTACTGCATCTTTTGCATTTTCTGTATTAACCATTAGTGAAACGATATCACCAAAAGTTTCATGAATTTTTCTATTATCTAATCCCATACAAACAATGGCTTTTACTTTTTCTTGTACCAATTCTTTGAGTGCAGTGTAGTCGTTTCCTTTATCTACTCCTCCTAAAATTAAAATCACTGGTTTTTGCATGGTTTCTAAAGCATACCAAGTACTGTTAACGTTAGTGGCTTTACTATCATTAACAAACTCAACACCTTTAATTACAGCCACAGACTCCATGCGATGCTCTAAACTTTCAAAAGTTTGCAAGGCTTCTCTAATTTTTTCTTTACGTATACCTACGGCTGTACCTGCCATGCTAGCTGCCATGCTGTTATATTGATTGTGTTTTCCTTTAATTGCAAAATCTTCAACGCTCATTTGCATATCTTCTCCTTTCCATTTCAAATGCATTTGTGCGTTTGTGAGGTATGCCCCTTCTGGTAATTCTTTGCTCATGGTAATAGGTGCTTTAATTGATCTAATGTTAAATTTTGTTAAGTTATGTTGGATAGTAGGGTCATCAATATTATAAATGAACACATCATCTGCTGTTTGATTTGCTACTATGTTGAATTTGCTTTTTATATAATTATTTATATTGTATTCATACCTATCTAAATGATCTTCTGTGATATTGGTTATTACTGCAACATCAGGTTTAAATGTTGAAATATCATCTAACTGAAAAGAACTTACTTCAATTACATACAATGCTTTCGGCGCTTCAGCCACTTGACGAGCAAATGAATAGCCGATATTACCCACTAATGCACAATCAGCCCCACCAGTTTTACAAATATGATAGGTTAATGCGGTAGTAGTGGTTTTGCCGTTACTACCAGTAATTGCAATAATTTTACTATCTCCTTTATAACGAAATGCAAATTCAATTTCACTCACTACCTCAATGCCTTGTTGTCGAATTTTTTGTACCAAGGCGTTTTTATCAGGTATGCCAGGACTCTTCATCACAATATTTGCAGAAAGCACTTTTGCTTCGTTGTGTGAACCTTCTTCAAAATCAATTTGATGTTGTACCAAATCATTTTTGTAATTAGGTTTAATAGCACCTCCATCACTTACAAAAACTTCAAACCCTTGTTGCTTAGCAAGTATAGCCGTGCCAATACCACTTTCGCCAGCACCTAATATGACCATTAACTTTTCCAACACAATTCGTTTATCTTAATTTTAATGTTATGATGGCAACCGCCACACATAGTATGGTTAATATCCAAAACCTTACTGCAATTTTACTTTCATGATAACCTAACTTTTGGTAATGATGATGTAAGGGGCTCATTAAGAAAACCCTTCGCCCTTCTCCATATTTCTTTTTTGTGTATTTGAAATAACTTACCTGTATCATTACGCTGCACAATTCAACAAAAAATGCCAAACAAAAAATAGGTATCAATAATTCTTTACGAACTATAATAGCTAGTGCAGCAATGATGCCGCCCAAAGCTAAACTACCGGTATCACCCATGAAAACCTGCGCTGGATATGAGTTATACCATAAAAACCCAACGCATGCCCCTACAAAAGCTGCAATAAAAATAGAGAGCTCACCCAAATTTGGTATGTACATAATGTTGAGATACTCTGCAAATTTTACATTGCCACTTACATAAGCAAAAATGCCTAAGCAAATTCCAATAATGGCACTAATACCTGTTGCCAAACCATCTAAACCATCGGTTATATTAGCAGCGTTAGATACTGCTGTAACAATAAATATTACAATGCCGATGTAAACGATATACGTATAATCTTCTAAACTCTTCGGCAATAGCTTGGCGTAGTTAAACTCATGATTTTTTACAAACGGTATAGTTGTAATGGGGGTTTTTACTGATACAAAGCGATGTTGTTTACCATCTATCATCAAAGTATCTTCATTCAACTTTTTTTCGCCTCTTTGTAGATAGGCTGTAGCATCAGTATTTACAACTTCTCTTTTTACAGTCACACTTGGGCTAAAATAAAGCGTTACGCCAATGATAATACCAATACCAACCTGACCAAAAATTTTAAACCTACCTGCTAAACCATCACTATCACTTTTTTTATAATCAACGCCTTTTTGTTTTGCAAGACGTTTACTTTTTATTTTTAAATAATCATCAATAAAACCAATAGCACCCAACCAAACCGTACATAGCAACATAAGGCGTATGTAAACTTTATCGAGATTAGCTAATAAGATCGTAGGAATAATAATGGCTAAAATGATGATGATACCACCCATTGTTGGTGTACCTTTTTTTTGTTGTTCGCCTGCAAGCCCCAAATCACGAACGGTTTCACCTACTTGTTTGTTTAATAAAATTTGAATTAGCTTTTTACCATAAACGGTAGTAATAACCAATGACAATATCAATGCAATGATTACACGAACACTAATGAACTGAAATAGTCCACTCCCCGGGAAACTATTTCCTGTCCAGTGATTTGTGAGCCAATCGAATAAGTGATAAAGCATTGTTTAAATTTTGTTGTTATTTTAATTCGTTTTTTGTTGGTTATTTTTCTAGCAAATCAAACAAATCAAGCAGTACTTGTTTATCATCAAAGTCGTGTTTAACACCATTTATTTCTTGGTACTTTTCGTGTCCTTTTCCTGCAATCAATACAATATCATCAGCAGTTGCAAAGCTGATGGCCGTTTTAATCGCTTCATATCTATCTGCTATTGAAATTGTTTTTCTACGAGCCACTACATTAACACCAGCTTCCATATCTTTCAAAATATCAGCAGGGTTTTCAGTACGTGGGTTATCTGATGTAAGAATTACTTTATCGCTGTACTCACAAGCAACCTGTGCCATAATAGGGCGTTTGGCTTTATCTCTATTACCACCACAGCCCACTACCGTTATTACTTTTTCGTGCCCACGTTTTAAATTTTTGATGGTGGCCAACACATTCAACAGCGCATCTGGCGTATGTGCATAATCAACAATACCTATTATACTTTCTGTTTTACTCACACTGTATTCAAACCTACCTTCGGCTCCTTCAATACTACTGAGTGCTATTAAAAGTTCATCTTTAGCAATTCCCAAACAAATACCAGCACCATATACTGCTAATAAATTATACGCATTAAAACCACCTATTAATTTAAAATGAACATCAACATCATTTACCAACATGTGTAGCCCTGCAAGACTATTATCTAAAATTTTTCCTTTAAAATCAGCTAGGGTTTTTAAACTGTAATAATATTTTTTGGCAGCTGTATTTTGTAACATTACAGTACCACGTTTATCATCAGCATTACTGATGGCAAAAGCAGTTGCAGGCAAACCATCAAACCAAGATTTTTTTACTCGGATGTACTCATCGAAAGTTTTATGATAATCTAAATGATCATGTGTAATGTTTGTAAACAAAGCACCTGTAAACTGTAAACCTGCAATGCGTTGTTGATGAATGGCATGACTGCTACTTTCCATAAATACATATTCACAATGAGCAGTTGCCATTTGGTGCAACAATTTATTAAGACTGATAGCATCTGGCGTAGTATGTGTTGCAGTAAAAACTTTACCAGCAATTCTATTTTCAACCGTACTTACTAAGCCACATACATAGCCAAGTTTGGTAAATAAATTATACAGCATTGTAGCAACTGTAGTTTTACCGTTTGTACCTGTAACACCTACTAATTTAAATTGTGCCGATGGTTCATTATAAAAATGATGTGCCATTATACCTGCTGCAACACCTGTATTATCAACAGTTACATAAGTTATACCATCATGTAACATTGTTGGTAATTGTTCTACAATTATAGCAATAGCTCCATTTTTTATAGCCGTTTCAATAAAATCATGTCCATCAACCACAACACCTTTTATTGCAATGAAACAACTGTTAGACATTACTGAACGGGAGTCGATGTGTAACGAATTTACCGCTACATCAGTACTACCCTGTACCGCTTTAATACCAACTTTATATAATAATTGTTGCAACATTAATTTAAAAACAGTGTTATTTTTTGACCTTTAATAAAATTGCTACCTGCCAATACATCTTGACTTATTACTTTCCCTTTTCCTTGAAAAGCTATTTTTAAACCTTTGTTTTCTAATACATACACCGCATCTTTCAACCCCATACCTACAACACTTGGCATTATATTAGTATTTGATTGTGGTATTGCTGTAGTTGATAATGTTGCTGTATTTTGCGCTAGCTGTACATTACGCCAAGTACCATTGGTTGCTTGATCTGCCATTGGTATACGCATATATGAAAAAATAGTGTTTACATCATTTTTTAAACCAATAGCGTTGTTTACCAATGTATCTTTTGAAATAGCAGCATTAAACGTGGGAGAAGTTAAATAACGTGTATACAACTTATCGCTAATTTGTTTAAATACCGCACCTGATACGGCTGCCCCATACACTAGCTTTGACTCCCTACTATTTTGTATTACCACTGCAATAGTATACCTCGGTGCTTCTGCAGGAAAATACCCAATAAAAGAAGCTTGATAAATTTTAGCTCCTTTGTTATAACCTTTATTATCTAAAGCTGTAACTGCTGTACCTGTTTTGCCAGCAATTTTGTATACACTATCTTTTATAGCATGAGCCGTACCATGCACACTTTCCACTACTTCTAACATGGCTTCTTTTAACATGGCAACTGTTTGTGGGCTACAAATTTGTGCATCTAACACCTGCGGCTCAAATTTTTGAATGGTAACACCATAGTCACGAATTTCATTAACTAAATAAGGCCGCATCATTTTACCATTGTTAGCCACAGCATTGTATAGCGTAAGCATATTTAATGGCGTAACCAACTCTTCATACCCATGGGCCATGTATGGTATAGTGGTACCGCTCCACGATTTTGATGTAAGTTTTTTTATTAATGGAAAACCTGATGATGCAATAATTTCAACACCTGTTAAAGTATCTAAACGCATTTTGTGTAAATGATCTAAAAACTTTTGTGGCTGTGCACCGTAATATTGGCTAGCTAATTTTGCAAAGGCCACATTGCTACTTGCTGCAAAAGCTTCTTTAACGGTGGTTTCGTATGTACCCAAGTGAGAATCTTTGATGCGTAAACCCGAAAAAGATTTTATTCCGCCTTCGCAATTAACAATCGTATTTAAGTCAACATACTTATCTTCCATTAAGCTCATTAGGGTAGCTAATTTAAAAACAGAGCCTGGTTCAGTTTTTTTACCGATGCCATAATTCAGGTCTTCTAAATAAGTGCCATCAGGCTGTTTACCTAAGTTAGCAATAGCTTTAATTTTACCTGTTGCAGTTTCCATTACTATGGCAGTTCCATGTACAGAATTGTTACCCACCATCATATTCATGAGGGCATTTTCAGTAACATCTTGAATGTATGTATCTAAAGTGGTAACAATATCTTTACCATTAACAGGATCAAGCTCTGCACCCTCAACAGGCATGTAGGTACCTGCAGCATAACGCATTAAACGTTGGCCTGTAGTGCCTCTTAACAAACTATCGTACGTTAACTCTAAACCAACGTTTTTAGTAACATCTTGCCTTGATAAACCAATGGTTCTGTTGGCCAATAAAACATATGGGTTTATTCGTTTATCTTTTGACTCGATGATAAAACCACTTTTGTTACGACCTAAACGCACCAAAGGAAAATTGCGTAATTGCAAATATTGATCGAAGGTCATTTTCTTTTTAAGAATAAAATATCGATCTGATTCTTTATAGGCTTGTTGCAACAATTTTTTGTATTCTGATGATGTTTTGTCTGCAAATAAATTCGCCAAACAAATACTTAACGAGTCAACATTATCTTTAAAACGTTTGCCTTGTTTTTCTCTTAAACCATCTGCTGCAAAATCAACAAACACATCAAAAATAGGAATTGATGTACTGAGCATATTACCATCTTCACTATAAATAGAGCCTCTTTCAGCCAATATAGGTTGGTATTTTAAATGCAAGCTATCGCCCATACCAATCCAAAATTTACCTTCTGCTCTTTGAATATAAATGGCCCTACCTAACACAAAAACGCAAAGCACTACTATGCACAAAAAGCACAAGTACACTCTCCATAATATGTCTTTTTTTATATCCACTATTTATATTTCTACTTTTTTGTTGTGTCAATTTTTTGATATGCAGTATCGCCTAACAACATGGGCGGCACTTTGGGCTCTTTTAAACCCAATGGTTCAACTGCTTTTACTAATTCTGATGCTTTACTTCTAAATATTAAATCGCTTTTTATGGTTTTGTATTCATACTCCAACTCCTTAATATTTTTTTCTGTAACAGCAATTTTTCTTACCAACTTATCGGCATGGTGACCGTTGTATATGTATAACACAGCCAACACTGCTAAAAAAAGAAAGAAAGGAATGTTTTTAACTATACGGTTATAGCTAAACACTTTTTTCCAATCTGCCTTTGGCAATTTTGTTGACGTTTGTGTTTTTTCTGCCATACTATTTTTTTTGTGCAATACGCAATTTTGCACTCCTGCTTCTGCTATTTAGTTTTTGCTCTGTTGCTGATGGTATCATTGGCTTTTTTGTAATTACAGTAAATACATTTTCAGCTTTACGACCAAAAACATCATCATCATCTTGCTCATGAACATAACCTGTTTTCATAAAATTTTTCACCATTCTATCTTCTAGCGAATGAAAAGTAATGACAGCTAAACGTCCGTTAGATGCCAACACATCTTTGGTTTGTTCCAACATTTCTTCTAACACCAACATTTCATCATTTACTTGAATACGCAATGCTTGAAACACTTGTGCCCAATACTTGTTTGGGTTGCCTTTAACAATAGCACTAATAGCTTGTTTAAAAGCATTGGTGGTCGTAAATGGTTTAATAATACGTTGTTCAACAATGGTTTTAGCTAAGGTTTTTGCATTGGTTACTTCGCCATACTTTTCAAACATTTTATGTAACTGTTGCTCTGTAAATGTGTTTAAAATGGAGGCAGCTGTTATGGTTTGCCTACTATCCATCCTCATATCTAAATCAGCATCAAACCTTGTAGAGAAACCTCTTTCAGCAGTATCAAATTGATGACTCGATACACCCAAATCAGCCAAAATACCATCTACCTTATCAGCTTTGTGCAATCGTAAAAAACGTTTTAGGTATCTAAAATTTTGCGGCACAAATACAATTCGGTTTTCGCCTGCTGGTATATTTTTTTTAGCTGCTTCATCTTGATCAAAAACAATTAACCTACCGCTGCTGTTGAGTTGTTGTAAAATAGCCATGCTGTGTCCGCCGCCACCAAAAGTGCAATCAACATACACACCACTCGGTTGTATATTTAATGCAGCAACCGCCTCATGTAGCATCACGGGAATGTGATAGGCCGCATTTGCCACAGGCGTATTATTTTGGGTTGCTTCATTATGTGTAACTGCCATCTTTTCAACTTTAATTGTTCAGCTAAATCGTATTTATTAACCATTTGATGATGGTGGATTCATTACTTCATTAGCTATTTTACTAAAAGCCTCATCTGTTACCGAATCAAAGAACTGATCATATAATTTTTTATCCCAGATCTCAATTTTGTTTAAAGCAGAAACCAGCACAATATCTTTTGCAAGCGAAGCATACCCTACTAAATTTTTGGGAAGCAGTAACCTACCAGCACTATCCATTTCAATGGGTGAAGCACCGTTTAAGAAGTAACGACGAAATGCCCTAACGTTGGGGTCAAAATCATTTAACGTACTTATTTTTGCAAATATGGGTTCCCAGCTTTGTACCGGGTAAAGGGTTAAACATTTTTCAAATCCTCTATTTATAACGAACTGAGCCCCATCACCATTCGGCAGCTGTTTTTTAAACGCTGCTGGCAAAAGGAAACGTCCCTTTGCATCGATGGTAGATTCATATTCGCCTAAAAAGCTGATCATTGTACTGAAAAATGTTATTTATTGCTATTAATCTACACAAAATAACACTTTTTCCCACTTACGAACACTTTTTAGGAAAAACATATTTTTCCACAGTACCTAAATGCAGTACTGCAGTGGTTTTAAACCCCATTTTTGGGGATAAACCTTTGCGTTTAATGTGAATTACTGTGGATATACTGTGAATAGCTAAAAAATGTAGTTATTTAGCTAAAGGAAAAGTGATGGTGAAAGTGCTGCCTTTTCCTATAATACTCTCGGCTTTTATGGTACCCTTATGTGCTTCAACCATTGATTTTACATAACTTAAACCTAAGCCAAAACCCTTTACATTGTGTACATTACCGGTATGTGCCCTATAAAATTTTTCAAAAATTCGAGACAAGGTTTCTTTATTCATACCAATGCCATTGTCTTCAATTTTAATTCGAAGTTGGTTATTAACGTTAAGTGTGGTTAATTTTATAACAGGGTTTTCTTTTGAATATTTTAGGGCATTATCTAATAAGTTATTGACAAAGTTGGTAAAATGAACATCATCAGCCAAAATCACATCTTTTGTTGCCTCATAATTTATTATCAATTCACCGCCTTTTTCGCTAACGGGCAACGAAATATTATTTACGGCGTTTGTTATTAAATCAGTAGCCGCTAATTTTTTGAGGTTTAATTGTATCTCTTGCTTATCTAACAACGCAGCTTGTAAAATAGTTTCTACTTGCTTGTTCATGCGTTTGTTTTCTTCTTTAATAATGCCAGTAAAGTAGGCTGTTTTTTCTTTATTGCCTACAACCTTTTCGTTTTTTAAAGCATCAACCGCCAATGAAATAGTGGCTAGTGGTGTTTTAAACTCATGGGTCATGTTATTGATGAAATCTGATTTTATTTCACTCAATTTTTTCTGATTAAATAATGTACGCAAGGTTACATAAAAAGCAATAATGATAATGGTTGTAAACACTAAAGCACCTATAATGAACCAAATTAATTGCTTAAAAATAATAGCTTTTTGGTGTGGTACTACCACTACTAAAAACTCCTGTGGTACTAAGTTTTCCATATTTGAGCCTGTAAATGGCTCCAACATAACGGTATGATTAAGATTCCCAGCTGAATCGGCATATTGCTTAAAAAAGTTTTCTGATTCTACCTGGTCGCCTGTTAAAGTACCCTCAGTAACCGCAAATTCAAAAGGAGTATTTTTTATATTATTTTTTGCTAATTCATCTTTAATGATTTTAGCAATTTCATCTTTACTAAAACGCTGTACAACAGTATGCTTTCTAAAATCAAACCGTAAACGTTCGTTGGTAATAAGCAGGTCTGATTTTCGTGGAAATAACAAGGCGGGCTTTTCTTCCATAAGCCTCACTCCTGCTGAACCTGCTGCTTTTATAACATTATCTTCCAGTACTCTTTCCTTATAATCCCTTACACTATCAAGCCACAAAAGTTGAAAAAATATTAATCCAACTAGGCTGATAGAAATAAGTATGGTAATGATGGGGAAAGTTTTTTTCATGGAAACCTTTTCGTTAACAAATAATGTTACAAATGTAGTGTTTATGCGGTTTTTTAAATAGTTAATAATAAACAAAAAATGCGAAAAATTCCTAAACCTAGCGTAAACAACTTCAATGAGGCATAATTATTAAATTTTCAATTGCATATAATTTCATTAATTTGTAATCATGTCAACAATATACACAGGCCAATTATTGATTGCTGAACCATTTTTAAAAGATCCAAGCTTTGAACGGAGTGTAGTACTCATTTGCAGGCATGATGATGTTGATGGCACTTTTGGTTTTACCATCAATAAATTTATAGATGTTACGGTAGATGAAGTGATTGATGACATGAATGGTTGGCCATTACCGTTGTTTTTAGGTGGGCCCGTTGAGCACCAAAAATTACATTTTATTCACCAGTATCCTGATTTAATACCAGATGCTGTAAAAGTAGCAGATGGTATTTATTGGGGCGGCGATTTTGAAATTTTAAAATCACTAATTTTTAATGGCACTATTACTTCAGAAAAAATTAAATTCTTTTTGGGGTATAGTGGTTGGGATGCTCAACAACTACAAGATGAAATAGCAGAAGGTGCTTGGTTTACCACAGCAGCTACAACGGCCCTCATTTTTAATACTCCAGCACCACAGGTTTGGGCTTCAAGTTTGCAAAGTATGGGTGGTAAATATGCGATGATGGTACATTTACCAACAGACCCACAATTAAATTAAACGTTAACGCATTGCTGTACAAATTACTTCATTTTCCTGCACGATTAGCCTTTACCATTTGGTGCAGACATATTAAAATTAACCAACCAGCTATTGTAAAAATTAAGGGCCCTGTATTACTTGCTGCCAACCACCCCAATTCATTTTTAGATGCTATTATGTTGTGCAGCATTTTTAAACAACCTATTTATTCTTTAGCAAGAGGCGATGCATTTAAAGGGAAGTTGATCAATCATATTTTAAGATCATTAAAAATGTTTCCTGTATATCGTTTGAGTGAAGGCGCACATAACCTCGACGAAAATTATAAAACATTTGATGAGTGCATAGAAGTATTTAAGCAAAACCACATTGTATTAATTTTTAGTGAGGGTCGTTGTATTAACGAATGGCATTTACGTCCTTTAAAAAAAGGCACAGCAAGACTTGCATTAAGTGCATGGCAACAAAATATACCGTTGCAGGTTATACCAATTGGTATTAATTATTCATCATTCACATCATTTGGAAAAAACGTTGAACTAAATATTGGAAGCCCCATTACACATCAACAAATTGAGCACAACAATGCAGTAGGCACCCAAATTCAAACTTTTAACCAACAATTACAACAACAATTACAACAGCTAGTTTTTGAAAGTAAGCCAGTAAATAAAAAAATAGTACAACAATATTTTAGGGTAGAAATATCGTCAATAAAAAAAACATTACTGGTAATACCTGCAACACTTGGGTATATTTTACATGCACCATTATATATACCTATACAAAAATTTGCTTTTAAAAAATTTGGCAAAATTGATCATTATGATTCCGTTATGGTAGGGCTACTTTTTTTAACGTATCCTATATATGTGTTACTTATAACTATAATAATTGCGTTTTTTATAAGTGGCTATTGGTGGTTGCTAACACCATTTATTTTATCATTTTGTGCTTATAGTTTTGTGCAGATAAAGAAACAGTTTTAATTAAATTATAATATCTAATTTTATTTTAAATTAGATACATGCTTTCGCAAGACGATCATCTTTTACTGAAAAAAATTAATACTTTTTTAACTGAAATTGGTATCAACATCACTGAAGCGGCAATTCAAGAACCTTCTTTTTTACCAGGCTTACAAATTAAAAATGGCAGCTTAATAATTGATGTAACTCAATTAAAATATATTGGTGATATTTTACATGAAGCCGGCCATATTGCCATTGTACCTTATAATGAAAGGATTCATTTAAACGAAGCTGATATTGCCTTACGACCCAACCGAGAGGCTGAGGAAATGATGACCATTGCTTGGAGTTATGCTGCCGCAACAGCTTTAGATATTGACCCTTACATTGTTTTTCATGATAATGGATATAAAGGTGGCGGATCGTATTTAGCCGATAACTTTAACCAAGGCAGGTATATTGGTGTGCCCATGTTGCAATGGAAAGGCATGGCAATTGAAAAAAGAAATGATGATAACAACGATTTACCAATTTACCCTAAAATGATACATTGGCTTCACCCTTAAAATTATACAAGCATGAGTGCTCAAATTATTCACATTCCTCAACTTTTGACGGCAAATGAATTAATTCAAATTGATGATCTTATTGCTACAGCACATTTTGTTGATGGTAAAACAACTGCAAGTAGTGCTGCAAAAGAGGTAAAAAATAATTTACAAATAACACCAAATGATACTGCATTACAACAAATTCAAAGCATCATCAATACTGCTTTACAACAAAGTCCGCTGTTTAATATTGCTGCATTACCCAAACAAATTTATCCTTTTGTAGTAAGTAAATACCAAAATAACCAATCGTATGGTTGGCATGTTGATAGCCCAATAATGGGTTCACCTGCAATACGTACTGATTTAGCCATGACCATCTTTTTGTCTGACCCAAACAGCTACCAAGGCGGAAGCTTAATGATACAAAACGATCAAAATGTTGTTACACTTAAACCTGCGAAAGGCGATGCGGTGCTATACCCTTGCCAATTTTTACATTGTGTTGAACCTATAACCGCTGGTGAACGTTTAGCAGCAGTGAGCTGGATACAAAGCAATGTAAAAGATTCGGCACAAAGACAAATACTTTTTCAACTAAACCAAGTACATGGGGCTTTACATGAGCAAGCGCCACATGCACCTGCCACTAATTTACTGTTACAAACACATAGCAATTTATTTAGAATGTGGGCCGATGTTTAATTTTTGTTGAAGGGCTTTTTCCATGTCATCTGCTAATTGATGACCTATTGGGGTTTGCTGTAGTCGTAAATTTTTAATAATTTCTAATTGTGCTGCAACATCAAATTTTTCTGGAGTAGCTGATTCTTTTATTTGTAAATATTGAGGTGTAGTAAAAAGTTGTTGTACCCATTCGTTGGCAAAGGCATCTATAACCAAATGAATTCTATCATCATTACCCTCATTTTTTAAAGCATGTGGCAATGTAAAATTCATATACCAACAAGAGCCAACATCAAGTTTTAATAATGTACCATCTAAATTAAAACTCACTTTATTATTGGTTTGTATAGGAATATGAAAACGTACCAAACCATCTTCTACACACAAATCTGCATCTTTGTGTTCATGTATAATGGTTCCTGCAGCTAGTTTGAGCAAACGAACTGCTAACAATTCACACTCAAAAAATGATAATACTTTTTGAATGCTTGGGCATTGCTGTAAAAAGATTGTATCAGCATATACAGGCGCTTCGTTTGGTGCAATAAAAGTATTGTTAACGTCGCCTCCAATACTTCGTAAAGGTAACGCACTCCAATTACCTGAGTAATGTTTTACTTGAAAATGGAGTTTCCAAAAGGCATCATCAAATTGTTGCAACTCATGCAATACAGGTGTTACATCAAAAAACTTATTTATTTGACAATACTTAATCATGCTTAGTAATTATATATTGATGTAATACTAGTACCTCTATTGCACTATTCATAAAAAAATGAATAATATCATGTGGTGTTTCAACTATTGGCATTCCTTTTTTGTTGAGTGAAGTATTTAATAAAACTGCAATACCTGTTGCTGTGTACCAATGTTTTAATAGACTATAATATGGCTCATTATCACTAGTTACCGTTTGTACCCTACAACTACCATCAACATGTACAATACCAGGCATTAATGCTGCAAATGATGGTTTAATTTTATCTACTAAAATCATGTATGGGCTTTCAAAGCCATCTTCAAAATATACATCTTTATAGTCATATAACACTGATGGGGCAAAGGGTCTAAAATCTTCTCTACATTTAATTGTTCCGTTTATGTATTGCTGAATATCTTTAATACGAGGGTCAGCAATAATGCTTCGTTTACCCAAGGCTCTTGGGCCAAACTCAGCACCACCTTGAAACCAAGCTATAGTTTTACCATTGAGTAAATAAGGTATTGTTGCAGTAGCCACATCATCTACTTTTTTTATTTTATAAGATGTTGGCAATAGTTTCAAAGCCTGCTCAATTTCATTATTGAAATAAGTTTTACCTAAAAATGTTGATCCATTATGCAATACTTTAGGCTTGCCTAATACTGATAACCAACCATAATAAGCACAACCAATAGCCAACCCATTATCACCTGCGGCTGGTTCTATATAAAAATTTTTATCAGGGAAATTTTTGAGTAGCTGTGCATTAGCAACAGCATTGAGGGCTACGCCACCTGCATAACAAATATTGGGAGTATTTACTAGTGGTAACCTATGTTGAAATACATATAAAATTGCTTTGGTAGCTTGTGTTTGAACCCAATAAGCAATATCAGCATAATACTGAAAATAATCATTAAAGGGCCTATCAATAGGATCCATCGGTTGGGTAAAATACTGATGCATCACTGTTTCATTTACCCAAACAGTATCATCTTTTAAAATAAATAAATCATCAGTATAAATATTTTTTCTGCCGTAAGGTGCCAAACCCATTAATTTTCCAACATCATCAAAATCACCAAAACAATAGTTACTAGCCATAGCATACAAACCGCCTATAGAATGGTTTGATGTTGGCAAATAAACTTGATGGGGTTGTTGTTTAAAATCAATGATTGAAAAATCTTTAAAAATTGGTTGCAACGTTACACCATCGTAATAATAAAAACTATCTTTTTCGCCATACAAACCTGGTTGTTGCTGCACTGTTGCAGGAATAAAAGCACCAACCAAATCATCGCTTTGATGGTAAAAGCTGCCACACCCGTCAATAATCATTACAGCACAGGTTTCAAAAGGTGATGTTCCTAATGCACTATAAGCATGTGCCAAGTGATGTGATATGGTAAAAATTGGTGGCTGTTGTGCATTGGTAAATAAACGCTTTCCCTTAAATTTATTTGGTAATATTTCGTGTTTCTCAAAATTGGCACATTGTACCACTAGGCTCACCTCATTTAATGTAATGCCTGCAGCATCCAAACAATATTGTACGGTATCATAATCATTACCGCCGTCATGTTTTATTCTAGTTAACCTTTCTTTTTCAATGGCTACTACAAGCTTACCATCTTTAAGCAAACAGGTTGAGCCATCATGACTCAACCCGGTTCCTAAAATATAAATTGGTGCATTGTTCATTATGCAACTGCTCGTTTCCAACGGTTATTCGTAGTTCCTACCATTAAGTTATCAAAATGAACCATACGCTTGTTTCCATCTTCATCAAATTCAACATCAATTTTTCCAACCACTACGCCACTATGGCCAATATGGTTTACAATAACTTCCGTTTTTTGTTTGGTTGCTAAAACATACGGGCTCACTAAGAATTCATTAGAGGCACCTCCTAAAATCACATCAATGTGACTAGTGCAATTTGCTAACGCTTCATCATTTTTTCCTTTTGGTGTATTTAGGCCAAGGTGCGATAAACATATTACTAAATTACATTGGTGGTTGCTTTTTAAATCACTAGCCAATGCATCAGCTGTTTGTAATGCAGCTTTGTATTTTACAAAACTTCTTAAACGTGGGCCAGCACTTATAATTCCTATTTTGTATTTACCTTTTTGTATTATTTTAAAAGAGGCAGTTTTTACACCTTCAACCTCATAATTACTTGCCACAACGGGTAGTTGTGTTACAACACTTTCGGTAAATGCGGTTCCTTTTTTTAACTCATTAATCCCAAAATGTACAGCATCGTATTGCAATTGCTGCATTTTTTGTACAGTTTTTAATTGATCTTTTTGGTTAGATGCTGCGGTGAAATTTCCAGCATCGAGCAACAATGTATTATCAGTTGTTCTTTTAATACGATAAATTAATTCCGCAGCCTGGTTAAAGCCACCCAAACCAGCATAAACTGAGCTATCAGCAAGTTCGCCCAAACAATTTTGAATATCAGAAGTATGTAAAATAGTTAATTTATTTTCTTGATTATTTCCAAGTGAAAAAAATGATTGCCCTTTAGCTAAAACATTTATTGGTTTTTGCGCTAAAATTGCGGCAGCAGCTAAGCCACTGTTTCTTAGAAATAAACGCCTTGATTTCATGGTTGTTAGTTTTGGTTGTAACGAAAGTTTTTAAACTTAGATACACAAATTAATACATTTTTTGAAACCAATTAAAAAAATAAAAAATTTGTTAAATTGAATTAAATTCTTAACTTCAAATTAATTTTAAAACTAATACCAAACTAACATTATGGAAGGAACTATTGCTGAAATCCGCATGTTCGCAGGAAATTTTGCACCCCGTACCTGGATATTTTGTAACGGACAAACAATGTCGATTGCACAAAATACAGCTATGTTTTCTTTATTGGGAACAACTTATGGAGGTAACGGACAAACAACATTTGGTATTCCTGATTTCAGGGGCCGTGTAGCGGTGGGAACTGGTACAGGTCCTGGTTTACCCAACATACAACTGGGTGAAATTGCAGGAACACCTACTGTAACCATCACCACAGCTCAGATGCCTGCACACAACCACCAGGTTGTAGGCAACATTACGCCACGTGCATATGCTGACCTTGGCAGTTTGGAAAGTCCTGAAAATGCTTACCCAGCAGGCTCTAGCACCAAACCTTATAATGCAACGGCAGATGTGAATATGCAGCCCATTGCCATCAACCTGCCAACTACGATTGTTGGAAATAGCCAGCCAATCAGCATTATGCAGCCTTATTTAGGTATGAATTATATTATCTGTCAGTTTGGTATTTTCCCATCGAGAGACTAATATTCCCTTTTATTAACAATTAAAACATTAATATATATGGAAGGAACATTGGCGGAAATCCGCATGTTTGCAGGTAATTTTAATCCCCGAGGTTGGTTGTTTTGTAATGGAGCTCTTTTATCGATAGCTCAAAATACTGCATTATTTTCTCTTTTGGGTACTACGTACGGAGGTAATGGACAGGTTACTTTTGCAGTTCCCGATTTTAGAGGAAGGGTGGCGGTTGGTGCCCAGTTTAGCCAAGGGCCGGGGTTACCTGCTTATCAATTGGGCGAAATGGGAGGTATCAACAACATTACATTGCTCTCAATCAATTTGCCTGCGCACAATCACCAAGTAACAGGCAATATTACACCAAGAACATTTGCTGACCTCGGTAACCAAGAGTCACCGGAAAACAATTTTGCGGCCGGCTCTTCAACCAAGCCTTATAATGGCACAGCTGATGTAAATATGCAGCCAATTCCTGTTAATTTACCTACAACTATTGCAGGGAGCAATACTCCTATGAGTATCATGCAACCATATTTAGGAATGAATTATATTATATGCGCTGAGGGTATTTATCCCAGCCGTGACTAAGCAGTTGCTCACATATTTTTATCCCTCTTCTTTAAACAGAAGGGGGATATTTTTTGAAAAGCATCGTATAAACATAAAACTGCTCCAACCTGAAAGCCAATAGGGGCTTTAAATTCATATGTTTAATGTAATGACAATAAAAACTACCAACCAGTATGTTTTAAAAAATGAATTTGTATAAATTGCAAATCAAATATTAAACCGATTTTAATATATGCTACGAATAGGTATGCTCACCCCACGCTCTACCCTATACCCAACAATAAGCTTCGACATGCTCAATGGGCTGAAAGCAGGTTTTGAGCAACTTAACTTTAACGACTTTACTTTATTCACTGAAAACATCGGTTTTGGTACTGATGAATCAGAAATATATACCAAGGCCGAAAAAATGATACTTGGTGATAATGCAGATGTGGTAATAGCCTGTTGCGATAGTCGCATTGCCGCTATGCTGCAACCTTTGTTTGCAGCAGCAGGCAAGCTATTACTGGTAACCAATATGGGTGCCAACCTGCCTGAAGACTGGCAACCCCATCCTACCACTATAACCCATTCATTGAACTTTTGTTTCAATACTTCACTTACTGGAGCACTGGCAGCGACAGCCGGTACTGGAGCACTAGCTGCCTCTTATTATGATGCTGGCTATAATCAGGTGTACACTACTTTAACCAGATTTCAACAAAAAGGAGGAAGCATTTTATACAATCATGTAACCCATCTCAAAAACGAGCACTTTACCTTAGCGCCACTCCAGGCATTCATGGCCAGTGAGCAAGGTACGCCCAATTTACTTTGTCTTTTTTGTGCTGATATGGCTGAACTTTTTTATAAAGCGGTCGCTGCAATACAGTTAAGCCAAGAAGCAAACCTTTTTGTATCGCCCATGATGCTGGAAGAATCTCTTGCCAGCAATCTCAAACATCAGGTATTACTTAAAAATGTTCAAGGTTATACCCCATGGCTATCCACATTTACCAATACGAACAACCAGGCCTTTGTTGCCACTTACGAAGCTGTATATGGCAAAAGGCCCAATGTATTTGCAGTGTTAGGTTGGGATACTGCCCTATTGTTGGATCGTTTTAATAAAGAATTGGCAATACATAAAAATACTGCCGCAGCAATCAAAGCCATGGGTGAAGCACCACCATTACCTAGTCCACGTGGCTGGATTAAGTTGGATCCCCTTACCAATCATATTTATGGGCCTGCCAATTTGGTAAAGGCCAGCAACTACTTCGATCTAACCATTGATGAAAATAGCAACTTAGAAATAGATGATGAGTGGCAGCGCTTTAAGGAGGAAGTTATGTTACCTTCCCCCGAAACATCTTCAGCATGGAGGAATACCTATCTATGTATTTAACACAATTCTTAAAACAAATATGTCAGATTTAAAAGCCATAATACTTTGTAACAACCCCCTTTCCCTGCCCGGTATTAAAGAATTTTTGTTTTATGGCAAAGTAGGAGCTTTGGTAACCACCAAAAGTAATGGTGAAATGCAGTTTTTGTTACAACAGTTAGCTGAAGGTACAGGTGTGCCTATTTTAAAAGTAGATAAAAAGAACTACATCCAAGAGATAAGTGAAGCTATTAAAGCATATAACATAAATGTAGGCTTGGTTATGACTTTTCCATTCATTTTACCCAAAAGCATCATTGAGCTGACCGAGAAGGGATTCATCAATTTCCATTATGGTCTTTTGCCACAGTGCCGAGGTCCTCAGCCAATTTTGTGGCATATTCTCAATGGTGATGCAGATGGCGGTATTACCCTACACCTGATGGATGATGGCATAGACACAGGTCCGGTTATATTGCAAGAAAAACTGCCGATTGGCCCTACAGATACTTATGGCATCCTGCAGTCTAAATTAGCACATTTGGGAGCAAAATCGGCTGCTATCCTTTTAAAGATTCTATCTTTTGGTAGCATCATACCCTCAACAGCACAGGATGAAACCAAAGCGAAATACTTTAAAAACCCAACAAGCGAAAACCTTACTATCAGTTTTAAAACCATGGACAGTCATCAAATATTACGCACTATCAATGCCTGTAATCCCTGGAACAAAGCTGCTGGTGCAAAGCTAAATAATTGGGTTTTTGGTATTACCGAAGCTGAAATTAGTAACGAAGTTGCAGATAATAATGCTAAAATTGGTAGTATTGCTGCTATTAATAAAGAACAGGGACTGCTGGTAAAAACAAAAGACGAAAAACTTCTTAAAATAAATATAGTTTATTTACAGGAAGGTTTTTTTAGCGGCGCAAGGCTGGCAGATTTCGGGATAAAACCCGGCGATTGCTTTGATTAAAACTAAAAACCAAAAGTTTTGCTGGTTTTGTTGTTTTTTATATTGTAATTTTATAAATATTATTAAAACGTATAATCTATTATGAAACTTTTTTACAAATTAAGTATTACGTTTGTCTTTTTCTTCTTTGTTAATAAGCATATCCAAGCTCAGGTACTTATTGGCGATATAGCCTTTACAGGGTATAATTCCAGCCCTGCTGCTGGAAGCGATGATTTTACCTTTATAATTTTAAAACCTGGTGGTTTACCTGCTAGTTCTGTAATTAATTTCACGGATTGTGGATGGGGGGGTAACCTTGCAGCTGCCTGTAACAGTAATAATCTTTTTGCAACCAATGGTACTACAGAAACTGATATTGCCTGGACTTCCCCCGGTTCCGTGCTGGCTTATGGCACACAGGTAAGGATTTCAGGCCTTACCGCTTCAACTGGTACAGTTACGGGTACAACACTCAGCCTTTCAGGCATTGGCGACCAAATTTTAGCATTTACTGGTGCAAGAACTGCCCCAACTTTTATTGCGGGCATACAAATGAATATTGATGCTGGTGCTACAGGTAACACTTGGGACAATATAGCCGTTTCTTCAACAACAGCCTCCAACCGTCCTGCCTGCCTTACAGATGGTGTTTACTCTGTATGGCTAGGTCCAACTGAAACCGACAATGCAGCTTTTAAGTGTGGTATTACAATTTCATCAGTTCAGGCTACTGCACTTGCTCAAATAAATAATCCTGCAAATTGGGATCAGCAGGATGCAACAGCTTATGTAATTCCAAGAGGATGTTTAGTAGTTCCAGTTACACTTCTAAACTTTCAGGCAATAAATAATTTAACTAACGTTGGTATAAGATGGAAGGTAACAGGTCAGCAAAATCTGGAAAAGTATGAACTGGAGCATAGTTTTGATGGAAGCAACTTCAGATGGCTTACAACTGTAATGCCGCAAATAGGAAGCGGAGATAAAACATATAATTATACCGACTTTGAAAGTTTAAAAAGCAATGCTAAACAAATATACTATCGCCTAAAATCAATTGACTTTGATGGTAAATTCAGCTACTCAAATATCGCAACAATTAGCAATAAAAAAGGTGTGTCGATTATTGTAGATAATTTTGTAAATCCAATAAATGACAAACTAAACTTTAACCTCACCGTAAAAAATGCTGGTATGCTTACTATGCAACTTACAGATGTAAATGGTAAAATAGTATACACTAATTACCAAAAGGTAACTGCTGGCACCAGTAGCATATCGATACCAGTGAATGCTGCTTTATCCAAGGGCGTTTACTTCTTACGGATCACTACCGAAACAGAAAGTATTGTAAAAAAATTGGTTAAATAAAGAGCACTTTACAAAAAAGAGCAGGTTCTGTTAACCTGCTCTTCTTATAATAGTTTTTATTTACAAGATGTTTTTTTACTATGCAAAAAATTATCATTTTTTCTGTAATAACCAAAATGAAGAAAATATTACGCTTTCAAAATGTGTCAATTAATTATGGAAAAAATTTAATTTTACACTGAATATTTTTATATAAATAATTAAACAATTTAGTAACTAAAGAAATTAATAATAACTCATTAAAAATAATCGGTATTTATACTTGGTTGGTTTAAGTTATTTTTTATATCTTTATTTCAGGTTAAGTCACAATACCCTTAAATACCCCCTAACCGTATAGTTGTTTTTTGCATCTAAGAATAAACAATGTAAAAAAAGAATTCTCCCCCAATCTTTTCTTACGTTATTGGTAATGGCATAATATGAATAAATAAATAAAATTATGTCTCCTGCCTATTATTTTTATGCGGTAAGTAACTGAGATTTTGTTTACTAAATACTTAAAATAAAACAACAACTTAAGTTTATTTATATTATAGTTATTTCTATATTACGTTTTTAATTTACCAAGAACCAAAACCAATTGCCATGGACAAAGTCTACGCAAGCTTTATGAGAAAGCTCCTTGCTGCTTTTTTTCTTTTAACCATTTTTACCAATACTGTTAAAGCCCAAACTACTCTAGTAGCTGGCGACATCGCTTTTTCAGGCTACACTTCTAATACGGTAGCCGGAGATGAGTTTTCGTTTGTGCTGTTAAAAGCAGTTACCGCAGGAACAGTTATTAATTTTACCGATAACGGTTGGCTGAGTACCAATGTTTTTCGGACAGGGGAAACAACAGTTACCTGGACGAGCACGGGAGCAATGGCTGCTGGTACGGAAATTAAAATAAATGGCACCACTGCCACTTTAGTAGGTGGTGGCGCTGGCGGTACAGTAACAGGTACGGCACTAAGCCTGAGCACACTGGGCGATCAGGTGCTGGCTTACCAAGGCAGTGCCGCAACACCTACCTTTATCAGCGCTATCCACATGAATGTGTTTGTAAATGGTGTGGATCCCTTTGGCTTAAGCACAACAGCCTCAGCATGGGATGGTACAGCTAATTCAGTTAGCGGTAGTGCACTTCCTCCTGGTCTTACCACAGGGGTAAATGCCATCTGGATTGGTACACAAGATGTGAGTGCATCTGAATTCGATAATTCATATTTTACCGGTTGTGCATTGAATATTAGTACGGCTGCATTAGCAAGAACAGCTTTAAACAATCAGGCCAACTGGACTTCAGATGTTTCCAGCCCTCCAAGCTTTACTTTGCCAACGGGCTGTTCGTATATCGTAGCAGTACCTGCTCCTACTTTTACACTCAACCCTACTAACAGCAGTGTGTGTTTAGGATCTAGTACAAGCTTTACCGTTACTGCTACAAATGCTACAGACTACCAATGGCAAGTAGATAATGGTGGCGGCTTTGTTGATATCACTAATGATGTCATATATTCTGGTGCTACTACAACTGTTTTAACGATTACTGCAGCACCTCTGTCTTTTAATACTTATCAATACCGCTGTGTGGCCAGCAATGGTTCTGGTTCTACCAACTCAAACGCAGCCACGTTTAGTGTACTAGCTTTACCAGCAAGTCCCACGCTACTAGCTAAAACACCTGCTACGGCTACTGTTGCCGATGGTACGCCAGTGAGCGCTACCTTCACTGCTGGAAGCGGCGGTACAGGATGTTCGGATGATTACCGCTACACTACAAACGGTGGTGCAACTTATTTACCATACACACCAGGAAGCAATATCAGCACCACTGGCTTAGCTGCAAGTGGCGGTACAGTTACTATTGAAGGACGTAGGGCCAATTGCTCCTCTGGATGCCAGGGCGTTTACACAGCATTGGCTTCATGGATAGTAACCCCATTACCTGCTGGAGCTACAACACTTAATGCTGGCGATGTTGCATTCAGCAGCTATGCTTCTGCAAACGACGAGTTTTCAATTGTTTTATTGAGAAATATTGGCCCAGGAACAGCAATAAACTTTACTAACAATGGTTGGTTGAGCACCAACGTGTTCCGCACGGGTGAAGAGACGATCACTTGGACCAGTAACGTAGCTTACGGAGCTGGTACCGAAATCAAAATCAGCGGATTAACTGCTACTTTAGTTACTGGTGGTTCTGCTGGCATAGTTACCGGAACTGCATTAAGCCTAAATGGAACAGGCGACCAAATTTTAGCTTATCGTGGATCTGCAGCAGCACCTACTTTTATTACTGCTATACACATGAATGTAAATTCTACTTTGGGTGGTGATGCGGTGAGTACTACAGCTGCTGCATGGGATGGTACCGCAAATAATGTGAGTTCTAGCAGCCTACCTACAGGCTTAACTACAGGTACCAATGCTATTTGGATTGGCACACAAGATGTAGTGGCTACAGAATTTGACAATGCTCGTTATGGCAATTGTTCGAATCCTGCTACAGGTGGTTCAATAAGTGCGTTGCGTACTGCATTAAACAATCAATTAAATTGGATAAAAAATAATAATACTGTTACGCCAGGCTTTACAATACCAACGGGTTGCAATTACTTACAACAAGTAGCTGCACCTAATATTACAGGTCAACCTGCTAATACGGCCGTTTGCGAATTAAGCAACACTAGCTTTTCTGTAACAGCTACTGGTGCCACAACTTATCAATGGCAGGTAGATCCAGGAAGTGGTTTTGTAAATATCACAGATGACGCCATTTATTCTGGCGCCACAACAGCCACACTGAATATTACTGCGGCGCCATTTACTATAAACAATACACAATACCGTTGTGTTGTAGCAAATGGAACTGGCTCAACAACATCCAACGGAGCGTCTCTTACGCTTACTCCTTTAGCAGTAGCACCAACATTACTAGCAAAAACACCTGCTACGGCTACTGTTGCAGACGGTACAGCAGTAAGTGCCACATTTAATAATGGTAGTGGCGGCGCTATTTGCATTGATGATTTCCGCTACTCTACAGATGGTGGTATTACATATTTACCTTATACACCTGGTTCTAATATCAGCACCATAGGTTTGGCAGCTGGTAGCGGAACAGTATTTATAGAAGGTAGAAGAGGCGGTTGTTCTGGAATATTGGCTTGCGATGCTGCTTACAGAGTTTTGGCATCTTGGTTTGTATCGCCACTTCCTACCGCCGCTACAACACTCAATGCTGGTGATATTGCCTTCAGCAGCTATTCATCTAATACAGATGAGTTCTCCTTTGTTTTATTAAGAAATATTGGAGCAGGTACTGCTATCAATTTTACCAATAACGGCTGGCTTAGCACCAATGTATTCCGTACAGGTGAAGAAACGATAACTTGGACAGCACCTACAGGCGGAATGGCCGCAGGTACTGAAATTAAGATTGCTGGTCTTACAGCAACCAAGTCAGGTGCCGGAGCAGCAGGTACGGTAACAGGTACTGCCTTGTCGTTAAATGCAACGGGTGATCAAATATTAGCGTACCGTGGCTCGGCTGCTGCACCTACCTTTATTGCGGCCATCCACATGAATGTACTTGTAAATGGTGTAGATCCTTTTGGAATAAGTACTACTGCTGCAGCTTGGGATGGCGCTGCAAACAGTGCAAGTGCAAGTGCATTACCAACTGGCTTAACTACTGGTACCAATGCCATCTGGATAGGTACACAAGGTATAAGTGGTTCGGAATTTGATAATGCTGCATATGGTAATTGTGCTGGCTTTGGTACACTTGGCCCAATAGCAGGGCTGAGAGCTGCTTTGAATAACCAGACTAACTGGATAAAGAATAATAATGTTACACCTGGTTTTGCGATACCAACAGGTTGTAATTATCTTTCAATACTAGCCCCATCAATTAATGTTACGGGTACACCATTAGCAGCATTTACAGCTTGTGCTGGTAGTGTATCTACTGAACAAAACTTTACAGTTTCTGGTAGCGCACTTACATCAAATATTATCATTACTGCACCAGCAGGTTTTGAAATTTCCACAACAAGTGGTAGTGGCTTCGCTACTACTGTTACTTTAACACAAACTGGTGGTTCAGTACCTAACACCATTATATATGTAAGAATGGCTGCCTCAGCTACTGGTACACCATCAGGAAATATAACAATAGCTTCAAGCGGTGTAACTACAATAAATGTGGCCGTTGCAGGCACGGTAAATCCATTACCAGCTACACCTACTATTACCGCAGGAGGCCCCACAACATTCTGTGCTGGTGGCAGTGTTACATTAACTTCTTCGTCAGCATCCGGTAACCTTTGGTCAACAGGTGAAACTACACAATCTATTATTGTTACCACTTCCGGAACCTATACCGTTACGGTAACCACTGCTGGTTGTACATCTGCACCATCAGCAGGTACAACAGTTACAGTAAATCCATTACCTGCTACACCAACTATCACTGCAGGTGGACCAACTACATTCTGTACAGGTGGTAGCGTCGTATTAACTTCTTCGTCGGCTACAGGAAATTTATGGTCTACAGGAGCAACTACAGCATCTATTACAGTTACAACAGGAGGAACATATACAGTTACTGTAACCAGTGGTGGTTGTACATCTGCACCATCTGCTGGTACAACAGTTACCGTTGATGCTTTGCCGACTACATCAAATGCAGGTCCTGATATCAATGCATGTATTAACCCGGGCACAGCTAATATGGCTGCAAATAATCCCACAGTAGGTACAGGTGCATGGTCGCAAATAGGTGGCCCAGTTGCCACCAGTTTTGGAGTAAATAACCCTGTTACGATTGTAGTTGGATTAAATACAGCTGGTACCTATACTTATGTTTGGACAATCAGCAATGGTACTTGTGCTCCTTCAAGGGATACTATGACCATTACGGTTAACCCTAACCCGGCAAACTTTACATTGGTAGGCGGCGGTACTTTCTGCCCTGGTACAACTACCCTAACAGGTCCAGTTGATCCAAACTATAGTTATACATGGCAAAGAAGCCTTTCAGGCATTGCCAATCCAAATAGTTATACCAATTTTGGAGGTACAACTTCTACACAAGATGTTACCTCATCAGGTAATTATAGGTTAATTGTTACCAACCAATTTGGGTGTACAACATCCGATTCAACCCCAGTAAGCATGGCCGACTTTGTGTTCAACGGTAGCCTAGTTGCTGGCGATGCACAACAAACAGGTCGTTTAAATCGCTTTGCCGTATTGAGTACTTGTGCAGCTCCAAAAAGTTGCCCACTTACATTTACTACTGCAGGTGCTAGGTACTACGACAGTTATACTGTAACTAACCCACGAAATGTTGCTGTTTGTGCTACTATTGGTCTAAGGAGTGATTGTGGTACCAGTCTTTTCAACGTAGCTTACCTTGGCTCTTACAATCCTACACAGCTTTGTAATAACTACCTAGCAGATCCTGGTTCATCATTCCCAGGTACCGGATACATGGAGGTTACAATACCTGCCAACTCCTCAATAGTAGTGGTAGTTCACGAAGTGAATCCAGGTACAGGCTGTTCAAGCTATCAATTAACAGTAGATGTACCAAGGGAAACAGGAGTTACTGTTAGTCCAAGCACACCAATTTGTTCAGCAACACCGGTTACTTTAACTGCTCCAGTTGCTAGTTCATATTCATGGAACCCTGGTGGTAATACAACACAATCTATTACCGTTACGCCAGCAGTTACAACTAAATATTTTGTGACACTTGGATATGGTAATGTGGGCTGTAATACAATTGATTCGAGTGAAATAGTAATTAGTCCATTACCTACTGTAGCATTTGCAGGTAACGATACTGCAGTATGTGGATTAACCATCAATAATTTAGCAGCCAACACGGCTGCTGTTGGAACTGGTACATGGTCACTAGTATCAGGCCCTGGTACAGTAACCTTTGGTAATGTCAATGCATCGAATTCAAGTGCGACTGTTTCTGTAAACGGTGTATATGCATTACGCTGGACGATTGCAACTGGCGCACCTTGCCCTAACAGTACGCAAGATGATGTATTGGTGAATTTTGCAGCAACGCCATCTACCGCTGATGCAGGGCTTGATAAAACAGCTTGCGTATCGCCGGGTAATGTAAGTATGACTGCTGCCGTTCCAACGGCTGGCTCTGGTGTATGGACTCAAGTAGCGGGCCCTACAACGGCCAGTATTATTTCGCCAAATTTGCCAAATACAAATATCAACGGTCTAAATACAATAGGAACTTATACATTTAGGTGGACAGTTTCCAACACTCCTTGTGCTTCCAACTTTGATGAAGTTAATGTGGTAGTGAACGGCAACCCGACCAACTTTACCATAACAGGAGGAGGTACCTTCTGCCCATCGGGTACTACCTTAGTTGGACCAGTTAACCCTAACTATACTTATCAATGGGGTAAGAGCTATTTAGCTGCTCCTTTTGCCCCTGTTGGTACAAACCAAACATTAGCGGTAACAAGTTCGGGTAATTATCAATTGACGGTTACCAACCAGTTTGGTTGCAGCACTTCCGCTACAACTATAGTAAATGCTGCTGACTATGTATTTACCGGCAGCTTAACTGGAACTGATGCACAACAAACCGGACGTTTGAACCGCTTTGCCAACCTCAGTACATGTGTAGCACCGAAAGTATGCCCAGGCACCTTTACTACTGCAGGTTCAAGGGCTTACGACAGCTATACAATTACCAACCCTCGTCCTGTACCGGTTTGTGCTGTTATCGGTCTTAACTCATCATGCGGCACTGCGGTATTCTCAGCTGCTTACAGCAACAGTTTCGACCCTATCAATCTTTGTAATAATTATCTGGCAGATCCGGGTTCATCACCTGCTTCCAGTATTTTCTACGAAGCTACAATACCAGCCAATGGTACTATTGTAGTGGTTGTACATGAGGTAAACCCTGGTCAAGGTTGTGCAAACTACAGCCTTACTGTAGATGTGCCAAGAGATAGTACACCAATTGTGGTAAACCCTTCAAGTGTTACTTGTGCTGGTACAGCCACCTTAACGGCACCTGTAGCCAACAGCTATTCATGGACTCCGAGTGGTGCTACAACAAGAAGTATTACTACTCCACCGTTGTTTGTAAATACCCAATATAAAGTACTACTTGGATACGGCAACAATGGCTGTACACGTTTGGATTCTACTACTGTAACGGTTACAAGTTTGCCACCAACAATTAGCTGCCCAGCCAATATAACTGCCAATAATACACCAGGCATTTGTGGTAGAGCGGTTACATACTCAGAAACTTCGGGTGGTTTACCTACACCAACTATTACCTATACCTTTACTGGTGCTACAGTAGCATCAGGTGCTGGTAATGGTAGTGGCTCCGTTTTCAACGTGGGTGTTACTACAGTAACGTTAACTGCTACCAATGCTTGCGGCAGTGTGAATTGTTCATTTACTGTAACCATCGTTGATAATCAACCTCCAACTGTAACTACAGGTACAATTGGTAGTTGTTACCCAACTGTAGCGGCAGCACAAGCAGCAGCTTTAGCAGCAACAAGCGCTACAGATAACTGTCCAGGTGTTTTAACAGAAACTGCTTCAACTATTGGAACTTGCAGTGCTGTAGTAACAGTAAGAACAACGGATGCGGCTGGTAATTTCACAGACGTAACTTATAATACAAGAATAGATAATACTGCACCAATCATTAATTGTCCTGCTGCAATCACCGTTTGCGGACAAGCAAATATTCCTGCTCCAAATATCGCTTTAGTTTCAGCGACTGACAACTGCCCTGGTGCTGTAATCATAACTCACCAAGGTGATGTAGTGAATGGTTTCTCTTTAACAGCGCCTTATACAGTTACTAGAACATATAGAGCAACTGATGGTTGTGGTAATTTTGCAGATTGTACACAAACCATTACCGTTAACCCAACCGCTACCGTAAATGCAGTGGCTAACCAAGTAGTTTGTAACAACACACCTACTACAGCAATTGCATTCTCTAGCCCGACAACAGGTGGTACTATTGTTTATAATTGGACGAACAACACACCATCAATCGGCTTAGCAGCAACAGGTGCTGGTAATATTGCTTCTTTCAATGCAACTAATACTGGTACAGCGCCAGTAACGGCAACCATCACTGTTACACCAGCTTATACCAACGCAGGTATAACTTGTACAGGTACACCAATTACATTCACTATTACAGTAAATCCTACTGCTACCGTAAATGCAGTGGCTAACCAAGTAGTTTGTAATAACACAGCAACCACTGCGGTGGCATTTAGCAGCCCTACAACTGGTGGTACTATTGTTTATAACTGGACGAACAACAATACCTCAATTGGCTTAGCGGCAACAGGTACAGGCAATATCGCTTCGTTCAATGCAACCAATACTGGTACTGCACCGGTTGTAGCAACCATTACGGTTACACCATCTTACACAAATGCTGGCGTAACTTGTACAGGTACACCAAGAACATTTACGATTACTGTAAACCCTACAGCTACAGTAAATGCGGTGGCTAACCAAGTAGTATGTAACAATGCTCTAACAACAGCAATTGCATTCTCTAGCCCTACAACAGGTGGTACAATAGTGTATAACTGGACGAACAACACACCATCAATTGGCTTAGCAGCTAGTGGTACAGGTAATATTGCTTCGTTCACTGCAATTAATACAGGCACTGCACCAGTTGTAGCAACCGTTACGGTTACACCATCATACACAAATGCTGGCGTAACTTGTACAGGTACAACAAGAACATTTACAATCACTGTAAACCCTACAGCAACAGTAAATGCGGTAGCAAACCAAGTAGTTTGTAACAATGCGCCAACCACTGCAGTTACTTTTAGTAGTCCTACAACAGGTGGTACCATAGTGTATAACTGGACGAACAACACACCATCTATTGGATTAGCAGCAACAGGTAGTGGCAACATTGCATCATTCAATGCCATCAATAATGGAACAGCGCCAGTTGTAGCAACCATTACCGTAACCCCAGCTTATACCAACGGTGCAGTTACTTGTACGGGTACGCCTACAACATTCACCATTACGGTGAATCCTACGGCAACAGTTACTGCAATTGCAAACCAAGGTGTTTGTAACGGTAGTCCATCAACAGCCATTACATTTACCAGCCCAACAACTGGTGGTACAATCGTTTACAATTGGACGAACAATACCACATCAATTGGTCTTGCAGCAAGCGGTACAGGTAACATTGCTTCATTCACTGCAGTAAATACAGGTACAGCGCCAGTAGTAGCTACCATTACGGTAACACCGGTTTACACCAATGCTGGAGTAACATGTACAGGTACACCACGTACATTCACCATTACGGTAAACCCTACTGCTACAGTTAATGCTGTTGCTAACCAAACATTGTGTAACAACTTCCCTACTACAGCAGTTACATTTAGTAGCCCAACAACAGGAGGTACAATCGTATATAACTGGACGAACAACACACCGTCTATCGGTTTAGCGGCTTCAGGTAGTGGTAACATACCATCATTCGTTGCAACCAATACTGGTGCTAACCCAGTAGTAGCTACCATCACTGTTACACCAGCCTATACCAATGCAGGCGTAACATGTACGGGTACACCAATTACATACACGTATACGGTAAACCCTACTCCGGTAGTTACTTTAGCACCGTTCCAACCAATATGTAAAAATGCAGCGCCATTAACCTTAACAGGCGGTACACCCGTAACTGGTACCAATGGTGGTGTAGGTGTTTACTTTATTGATAATACGAGCACACCGCAAACAGTGTTTAACCCAGCGTTATACACACCTGGTTTACATACCATTACTTATCAATTCACCAACCAGTTTGGTTGCGTAAATAGTACAAGTAGAACCATATTGGTTTACCCAATACATACAGTTGAAATTACATTAGCACCTAACACTGGCTTGGCTCCAGGTGCATCTGCAACTATTGCAGCTACTGTTTCACCAGTTGATAATTACACGTATGTATGGAAGAAAAACAATGTAGTAGTGCCAACAGCACCTACTGCCAATAGCATTGTAGTTTTAGCAAATGATGCAGGAAATTATACGGTAGAAGTTACTGCACCTACAGGTTGTGTGGTGGTTTCATCAAGTGTGTTTACACCATCATTAGTGATACCGCAACGTTTATTCATCTTCCCTAACCCAACTAACAATGGCATATTCAATGTTAGTTACAATAATGGTGGAAGTAACCTTACTAACAGAACCTTGAATGTGTATGATAGTAGAGGTGCAAGAGTATTTACAAAATCATACAGCATTAACGTACCATTTGGTAACATGCAGGTAGATATTAGTAAATATGCAAGAGGTACTTACCACGTTATTTTAACGGGTAGCGATGGTAAACAATTAGGTAGTGCATCAGTAATTAAATTATAATAAAATAAAGCACAACTAAAAAAGCGCCTCCAAATTGGAGGCGCTTTTTTTATATCAATAAATTATAAAGTTTACTTGATGTAAAGAATAGTTTAAGTTATACGAATAAGTAAATTCAAAATTTCTACAAAATTTACCAAGTAATTTTGCAAGATGAAATTGTTACTTATAGAAGATGAGAAAGAACTAGCCTTAAGTATTCAAACTTACCTAACCCACAAACATTTTATTTGCGAATGGGTAGCCAATAAAATTGATGCTATCCAAAAAATTACAGTTTACGATTATGATTGTATTTTGCTTGACCTGATGCTCACTGATGGTAACGGTTTCGATATTTTAAAAGAAATAAAAAAACAGCATAAAACAGATGGTATCATCATTATTTCAGCAAAAGAAACATTAGAAACACGAATTGAAGGCTTCAACCTCGGTGCTGATGATTTTCTAATAAAACCATTTCACTTAGCCGAATTACTAGCAAGGGTACAAGCCCTAATAAGAAGAAAAAATTTTAAAGGAAACAATATTGTTGCTTTTAACGAAATTAATATAGATGTTTTAGCCAAAACAGTTAAAGTTAACAATATTATAATCGATATTACAAAAACAGAAATTGATTTGTTGCTTTACCTAATTGCAAATGAAAACAGGGTGCTTTCAAAAAGTGCCATTGCAGAACATTTATCAGGCGATATGGCTGACATGCTTGATAACCACGACTTTGTTTATGCTCACATAAAAAATTTAAAAAGAAAACTACATGATGCTGCTTGTGGTGACTACATCAAATCAATTTATGGATTAGGTTACAAATGGAAACATGAATAAAAAGCTATTACTTAAAACACTCAAAGCATATTTAATTTACGCTGTGCTCATATTAATAATATCAGCACCTTTGTTTTATTTTGCTATTAAACGACTGTACACTAATGAAGCAGATGATACGTTACTCCTTCACAAAAAAGAATTTTTAAAACAAATAGCCTCATTAAAATATACTGACATTCCTCAATGGAATAAGTATAACCGAAACGCCAAAATTGATAGTAACAAAAAAGTATACCATGACAGCTTATTCTTCAGTGCTTATTATGATACTTTAGATGCAGAAATTGAACCTTACAGAGAATTAAACTATCCCATAAAAATTGAAAATAAAGAGTATACTTTTTCAGAAAAAATCAATTTAATAGAAACAGAAGATCTCCTAAAAAATATAGCCATTCTGTTTTTTTCTATCATTTCAATTTTATTAATCGGCTTATTTTTTATTACAAAAAAATTATCTCTACATCTCTGGAAGCCCTTTTACAAAACATTAGAGCAGATTGAAAGTTTCGAAATTGATAAAACCAAACATCCCAATTTTTTAAAAACAGACATTGAAGAATTTAATCGTTTAAATACCAGCATACAAAAGCTTATTGAAAAAAATACCATTATTTACAACAGCCAAAAAGAATTTATTGAAAATGCTGCACATGAACTACAAACACCCTTAGCGGTATTTAAGGCAAAAGTTGATACACTTATGCAACGTACAGATGTTACCCAAGAACAGTCTGAAATTTTAAATACATTAAATGAAAATATTACACGTATTACTCGTTTAAATAAAAATCTTTTATTACTCTCTAAAATTGAAAATGACAGTTATAACGATAAACAAACCATACCAATATCAAATTACATTGAAAAAAATTTAGCATTTTTTACTGAACAAGCAAGTGCAAAATCACTAGTGATAAAGGTTACCATGCAATATAATTTCGACATTTATTCAAACCCTTCTTTAACTGAAATACTGATCAGTAACCTATTTTTAAATGCCATTAAACACAACAACATTGATGGAATTATTTTGATTGAAATTCAAAATAACAAACTAATATTTTCAAATACAGGTATATCAAATACATTAAATAAAAGCAAACTTTTTAAACGATTTTCAAAAGTAAATCCTTCAGAAAATGGTACTGGTTTAGGATTATCAATCGTTAAGAAAATAACGGATAGCAATGGCTGGTCAATTGAGTATCATTATAACCACCCACTACATTCATTTATTATTAATTTCTAAAATTCAATTTTTATACTAAATCGTACAATAGCTTTGAAAAATTAATAAAATAAAATGCTCAAAAAGTACTTTTTAGTAACGGCTTTTTTATGGAACACAGGCTACTCAGTTTGTGCTCAAACACCTGATAGTGCTGTATTTTATAAAACGCAACGAATAAATACAAAATTTATTTATGCGCCAACTATACTCATCATAATTGGTATTGCTATAAATGGTAATGGTGCAGAAGGAATTAAAAAAGAAATTGCAGAGGAACGTAATGAATACCTACCAAAGTTTGCTACACATATAGATAACTATTTACAATATACACCTATTGCCATTGCCTATGGGCTCGATGCGTTAGGTCACAAATCAAAAACCGATATCAAAAATAGAACGGTGATATTATTAAAAGCAGAAGTACTAATGACGGGTGTAGTGTTTGGTTTAAAAAAAATTACCCATCAACAAAGACCCGATAACAGTAGCTATAATTCTTTCCCATCAGGACATACAGCACAAGCATTTGCAGCAGCCACTTTTTTGAGTGAAGAATATAAGCATACTTTTAAATGGATGCCTTTTGCAGCTTATGGTGCCGCATCTACAGTTGGTTTATTAAGAATGGCCAATAATAAACACTACCTCAGTGATGTATTAGTTGGTGCTGGGTTAGGCATACTTTCCACGAAATTTGCTTACATAACCCATCAATACAAATGGATTAAAAAACAAAAACCCTTACCCCCTTTATAAAACATATATTCAATATTCAAATTTTCTTCTAATTCATTTTTCAACTTTGCAGTTTCATTTTAAAGAGTAAATAGAGAATAATGTCATTTAAAATTTTATTATCACTTAGCATTGCATTCATTTTATCAACGGTAACACATGCTCAAACTGCAACGGTAACAATATCTGGAGTTACAAAAAACAAATCAGATAAAACAGCGTTACCGTTTGTAAATATCATCTTAAAAAAAGAAAAGGATAGTGCTTTTGTTACTGGTACAGTGAGTAATGAAGAAGGTCGATTTAACATTCCTAATATTAAAACAGGTAATTATTTTCTACAAGTTTCGTACATAGGTTTTACATCAAAAAATATCCCATTGGTAGTAGGCGCTTTAAGTAGTTTTTTAAACATAGGTGTTATTGAATTAGTACAAGATGCAAAACAACTACAAGAAATCACTATCAGCACCAAGCAAGATGATGTAAGTAATAAAATGGATAAAAAAGCTTATGCTGTTGCTAATAATATTACCCAAACTGGTGGCTCCGTTTTGCAAGCATTAAAAAATTTGCCGGGTATTACTACCAGTCAAGATGGTAAGGTGGAGCTTAGAGGTAGTGATAAAGTAGCTATTCTGATTGATGGTAAACAAACAGCACTTACTGGCTTTGGCAGCCAAACTGGGTTAGATAATTTACCAGCATCAGCTATCGAAAAAATTGAAATTATAAATAACCCTTCTGCAAAATATGATGCCAATGGTAATGCAGGTATCATCAACATTATTTACAAAAAAAATAAACAACAAGGCTTTAATGGTAAATTGGGTTTTACAACCGGTGTAGGGGCGCTTTGGCAAAAAAAAGATAACCTACCTAGCATTCGAGCACAATACCAAACAACGCCCAAAATAAACCCATCTATATCTTTAAACTATCGTAAAAATAAAATAAACAGTTTTTTGCAAGCTGATTGGTTATATACTGAAACCCTTAATAAAAATGAATTTGTAACAAGAAGTTTTGATGATGGTACTATTTTAAACCAACAAACCAAACGAAATAGAAACACTCATTTTGTTACATCTAAAGCCGGTATTGATTGGAGTATGACCAGTCAAGATATGCTCACACTTTCTGGCTTATTTGGTATTGAAAAAATAATTGATCGTGGTGACCAACCCTTTTTTAATAAAGACTTTACCAATAGATTACGCTTATGGCAGTTTGTTGAAGATGAACTAAAAACTACCGCCGTAGCATCAGCCACGTACCAACATAAATTTAAACAAGCAGGTCATGTTTTAAACATTGGTTTTAATTACACTTTTCATAGAGAAGATGAGAAATATAATTTTGTTAATATCTTACCTACTTTTATTGGTTTAGATTCGTTTAAGCTATTATCTGATGAACATGTGGCAGATGTGAATGTAGATTATATAAAACCTTTAAAACATGGGCGTATTGAAGGGGGCATAAAATTTCGTTATCGTGATATACCTACTAATATGCAATTTAAACCAGGCATAAATTCACCATTAGATGTTAATGCAGGCGGTGCCGCAACTTACACTGAAATTATTCCGGCAATATATAGTAACTATGTATTTGAAAGCAAAAAAATAGAAGCTGAAATAGGCGTAAGAGTTGAATATGTTGATTTAAAATACAAGGTAAATCCTAGCCATAATACTTACAAAAGTGATGGTTACCAATACAGCCAACCTTTTCCGAATGTAAGGGTGGCTTATAAAATAAACGATCAAAACAAAATTTCGTTGTTTTATAATCGTAGGGTTGATAGACCAAACGAGGTTGACATACGCATTTTTCCAAAATATGATGATGCAGAAATTATTAAAGTAGGTAACCCTGCATTACAACCACAGTTTACTAATACTGTTGAGTTAGGGTACAAAACAAATTTAAATAAAGGATATTGCTATGCAGCATTGTACCATCGCATTACCAAAGGTACAATTACCAGAATTGCAACACAGGTTCCTCCAAGTACCTTAATTTATACTGTGTTTCAAAATGCAGGGAATAGTAGCAATACAGGGGTAGAAGCAGTTTTTCAATATGACTTTTCTAAAGTGGTTTCAATGAATACCAATGTAAACATCTATCAAAACAGCATCGATGCCTTTACCATTTTAAATAAATACCCAGTACCCTCCATTTACACGGCAAATAATGAAAAAGTTACTTCTGGCAATGTTAAACTGAATGCCATTTTTCATTTACGTAAGCAAACAGAGGTTCAAATTTCTAGCATTTACCTTGCGCCAGATATTATACCCCAAGGTAAAATTGGCACCCGATTTTCCGTTGATATGGGTTTAAAAAAACAAGTACAAAAAAGCAAGGGCGAACTGTTCTTCAATGCTAGCGATGTATTCAATACCTTAACAATTAAGAAAACATTAAACGGAAATGGTTTCAAAATAACGAGCACCGATTTTTATGAAACCCAAGTATTTAGGTTGGGTTACAGCTACAAATTTTAATTACTTTGAATAAAAAACTTACTCAAAAAACAAAAGCCTGCAATTGCTTGCAGGCTTTTAATACGTTGTAAAAGTTTATGCTATGGCAGCACCTTCTACCAATACGGTAGCTTTATTGTTTAATACCTCTACAAAACCACTTTTTATGTTATAGGTTTCGGTATTGTTTTTATCTTTCAAAATTTTTAGCTTACCGCTCTTTAAAGCACTTACTAAAGGAGCATGCTTATCTAACAACTCAAACAAACCATTAATGCCTGGTAGTTGTACGCCGTAAACGTCGCCACTAAAAATCATTTTTTCTGGTGTTAAAATCTCCAAAGTCATAATAACGAATATTAAAGTTGTTATTGGCCAAACTGCGGTAACACATATGCAGTATGGCTAAAAAAATAGTACTGAGTGGAATTCTATACACACTCAGTACTACCTATATACAGCTTATGCTTGTGCAGCAGCCATTAATTTTTTACCTTTTTCAATAGCATCTTCTAAAGTACCTACTAAGTTAAATGCTGCTTCTGGGTACTCATCAACCTCACCATCCATAATGGCGTTGAAACCACGTATTGTATCTTCGATTGGCACTAATACACCTTTTAAACCAGTGAACTGTTCTGCCACAAAGAAAGGTTGTGATAAGAAACGTTGTACTTTACGAGCACGACTTACTACTAATTTATCATCATCACTCAATTCATCTAAACCAAGGATGGCAATAATATCTTGTAACTCTTTATAACGTTGTAAAATTAATTTAACCCTGTTTGCTGTGTTATAATGTTCATCACCAACAATTGCAGGTGTTAATATTCTTGATGTACTATCTAATGGGTCAACCGCTGGGTAAATACCTAAATCGGCAATTTTACGACTTAATACCGTTGTAGCATCTAAGTGAGCGAAAGTAGTTGCAGGAGCCGGATCCGTTAAATCATCGGCAGGTACATATACCGCTTGTACAGAGGTAATTGAACCATTTTTAGTTGATGTAATACGCTCTTGCATTAAACCCATTTCAGTAGCCAATGTAGGTTGGTAACCCACCGCTGATGGCATACGACCTAGCAATGCTGATACTTCAGAACCTGCTTGGGTAAAACGGAAAATGTTATCTACGAAGAATAAGATATCCTTACCTTGGCCATCACCATCTCCATCACGGAAATATTCAGCCATTGTTAAACCACTCAATGCCACACGTGCACGTGCACCCGGTGGTTCGTTCATTTGTCCGAACACAAATGTAGCTTTCGATTCTTTTAAACCTTCTACATCAACGGCACTTAAATCCCAACCACCTTCTTCCATGCTATGCTTAAACTTATCGCCATAGTTCATAATGCCAGCTTCAATCATCTCTCTCATTAAATCGTTACCCTCACGAGTACGTTCACCCACACCAGCAAATACAGATATACCGCTATAAGCTTTCGCAATATTGTTAATTAATTCTTGAATTAATACCGTTTTACCTACACCGGCACCACCAAACAAACCAATTTTACCACCTTTTGCATATGGCTCAATTAAGTCGATTACTTTAATACCTGTAAATAATATTTCGTTTGCTGTAGATAAGTCTTCAAATTTTGGAGGCTTCGCATGAATAGGGCGACCATTTGCTTTACTTACTTGTGGCAAACCATCAATAGCATCGCCAGTTACATTAAACAAACGACCTTTAATAGCATCGCCAGTTGGCATTGTAATTGGCTTACCAGTATCGGTAACTGCCATGCCACGTACCAACCCTTCAGTACCATCCATTGCAATGGTACGTACACTATCTTCACCTAAGTGTTGTTGTACTTCAAGCACTAACTTATCGCCATTTTCACGAGTAAGTTCTAATGCATTTAATATTTCAGGAAGTTTGGTATCATTACCAAATTGCACGTCAACAACGGCACCGATAATTGATTTTATTTTACCCGTATTTGCCATATTTACTATTTAAAATATATGAGGTATATAATTTTGCCGCAAAGGTAATACTTGAGTGCTGTAATTAAAAATTGAGAGCACTATTTTTTGCTAAATTGAGAGAATTAATTTGATAAAAGCCTTATTTAGGCGTAGTTTTTGCACAGATAGCAACAAATTATTATGCATTTTATTCATTTTTTTAATGTTTATTCAAAACAATCAATAAACATTTTCTCCCTTACATTTAACGTATGAAAAATATTTTTTTACTTGTAGCTGTCGTTTTTTTGTGCAGTGCCTGCCAACAGAATAAATTATACCGTCAAAATAAATCGGCATTGCAAGCGGCACAAACCATAAAAACCTACAAAGCAATTGGTGATTTAAACGATGCTTATTTCGATATTAAACAAAACAACTATTTTGAATTTTACATGCAATTGTTTGATAGTGTAAAAAATACCTATTACCCCGGCACCTACAGCCAAAATGGCGATACTTTGCTTTTGCAATTTTTTAATAAAAAAGGAGCAACGTTTTTAGGTACAAAAGCATTAATTAACAGTAGTAAAAACGAAATTATTTTCTTTGATAAAAAAGTAAGTCTATCAAAAAAAACAGCCTTTAATTAGTAGCCTGCTTTTGCTTATTGGCTATATATACGCCCGATAATATGATGGCTAAGCAAACCAATTGTTTCCAACCTATTGTTTCGCCGTACCATATACCCCACATTACTGCAACAACAGGAATGGCATAGGTAACCATTGATGAAAATACCATACCAGCTCTTTTAATAAGCATATAAAAAAGTATTGATGCTACCGCAGTACCAACAATACCCAATATAAATGTAAAACCAGTTGATATTAACAGCGGTTTACTTACAATATCTAATGCAAAGTAATCCGTAAAGTATAGAACAATGGCTGCTGGTATGGCACATAATGATAATGCAATAGAGGCAATTTGTATGGATGGTATATCTTTCAAATACTTACCTACCATATTTACATTTACGCCATACATTACCGTAGCTGCTACTACAAATAGTACATACAATATATTACTATTTTGATGGAATGATGGCTGTGCTAAAAAAAGTAATACGCTACCAGTTAACGATACAGCTATACCTATAATTTTATTTACGGCCGTTTGTGTAGCAAAAAATAAGGCACCTGTTACAATTACAAATACTGGTGTTAACGCATTTAAAGTACCTGCCAAAGCACTATCAATATGTTCTTCTGCCAAACAAAATAAATAGGCTGGTAACAAACTCCCCAGAACACCCGATAAAAAAATGAGTCCTAATTTTTTGGATGGTATATTTCGAATATGCTTAATGGCAATGGGTAAAAGTACCAAGCCCGATGAAATAATGCGAATTGAAGCTACTTGATATGCGGTTAAATGCATTAACCCTTCTTTCATTAACACAAAACTACTACCCCAAATAAATGATAAAAGTATAAACAGCAACCAGTTGTACAATCGATTATTCAAAGTAAAAATTTTGGCAAAGGTGCAGTTTAATTACTTACTACTCAAGTTATCAATATAAATTTTGTTATTTTGTAATATATCGCTTAACAAAACTAAAACTAACATTATGAGTATGATTAAAGAATTTAAAGCATTTGCTTTAAAAGGTAACATTATTGATTTAGCAGTGGCTGTTATAATTGGTGCTGCATTTGGTGCCATTATTTCATCGTTGGTAGATGATGTTATTACACCTTTACTGCTGAACCCTGCTATGAAGGTAGCTGGTGTAAGTAAAGTAGAAGAACTATCGTGGGGAGCTGTAAAATATGGTAAATTTTTAGCTGCCGTTATTAAATTTATTATGGTAGCCTTTGTTTTATTTTTATTAATAAAAGCTGCTAATAAATTAAACAAAAAGGAAGAAGAACCTGCTGCACCAGCTGCACCATCATCAACAGATGTATTGTTAGCTGAAATTAGAGATGAATTAAGAAAGAAATAAGCTTTTGTTAAAATAACCAAATATGTAAAATAAGCCATTTGAAAAATGGCTTATTTTGTATTATATGAAAAAATTAATTTGTTGTTTCTTTATTACAGCATATTCATATTGTTTTGCACAAGACAATACCGTTAAATTTTTAAAAGCAGAAACAGAAAAGTTTTTTGCTAAAGAAAGCCTAGATACATCATCTAAAAACTGGCGCAAAGGTGGTCAATTTAATTTCAATGTAAACCAAGGCACACTTAGTAATTGGAGTGCTGGTGGCGATAAATTCTCATTTTCACTCAATGCTTTTTTAAATACCTATGCTTTTTATAAAAAGGGCAAACATTCGTGGGATAATAACCTCGACCTTGCCTATGGCATCATCAACACTACTAGCTTGGGTAATCGTAAAGCTAGTGATAGAATTGACCTTACGTCTAAATATGGTTTCTCCTTCACAAAAAATATGAGTTTAGCTCTTTTATCAAACTCAAGAACCCAATTTGCAAAAGGTTACGCTTATTTAAAAAATAGTACCGGAGGCGATTCTGCATCGGTAACATCAAAAACATTTGCACCAGCATATGTACTGTTATCATTAGGGGTTGATTATAAACCTGTGCAAGCATTATCTATATTTTTATCGCCACTTACCCAACGGTATGTTATTGTTACTGATAAACGATTAGGAAAATTTTATGGCCTTGATAGTGGAAGCAGGTTTAAAAATGAAGCAGGTGCTTTTTTTTCAGCAAATTTTTTTAAGAAATTAAACGCCAACATTACGGTAAAAAGTAAGCTAGATTTATTTTCTAACTACAAAAATAACCCTCAAAATATTGACGTGTTTTTTTCAAACGTATTTACCGCCAAAGTATCAAAATTTATAAACGTATCTGTTAACCTCGATATTATTTATGATGATGATACTCAAAACGTTAACCCCGAAAAAGGGCCAGCACCACAAATACTTCAACTAATGGGTATTGGTTTTGCCTATAAATTTAAAGGCTAAATTACTGATACATAACAGCACATCTTTACAAAAAACCTTATTTTTACCTCCCTTCAATAAACATTGAAGGGATTTTTTTACATGATCAACCATTTATTTTGTGAGCAATAACAACGAATCATATCAAATTAAATTAGAACAGTTTGAAGGCCCATTTGACCTTTTATTGTTTTTTATTGAAAGAGATGAACTGGATATTTACAACATACCTATCACAAAAATTACCAACGACTTTCTAGATCACATTCACCTCAGTGGCAAACTAAATATTGAATTGAGCAGTGAATTTATATTGTTTATAAGCACCCTCATGCGTATTAAAGCTAAAATGCTTTTGCCACGTAAAGAATTAGATGCTGCAGGTAATGAAATTGACCCTCGACAAGAATTAATTGATAAGATTTTAGAATACAAGAAATTTAAAGAAGCCTCCGCAAAATTAGCTGAAATGGAAGCTGAACGTTTGTTGATGATTAAACGTGGAAACCTTCAAAAAGAACTAGCCATAATTGGTGAAGAAGCTGGAGAAGGTACCGAAATACAAACCGTTACGCTTTTTAAATTGATGAAAGCTTTTGAAAGAGTAGCCCAACGTTTACATGAACGCAACCATAAACCTGTGCATACCGTTGTACAATACAATTATACAATGGAAGGTGTGAGAGAAAACCTACTCACCATCAGTAAAAAACAAAAAACATTGGCTTTTGAAAAAATATTTGATGGCTGCGAAAACCGCATACATGCTATTTTTATTTTCCTCAACATGCTTGAGTTAGTACAACAAAAGTTTTTGCAAATTTTAGTTGGTGAGGGCCGTAACAACTTCATTATAGAGTTTAATGAAGAACGTGAGGAAGACCAAAGCACAGCACTCACGGCCGACGATTTTAGTCACCTCAATTAATTTTGCCAAAATAACAGTTACTCAACCTTGGTATTTAATTTGATGTTTAAACATTAAATTTAAAGCAATGAAAACAACCATTACAAGAGCCAATGAAAGAGGCGTTGCCAATTATGGCTGGCTAAAACCAGCACATTATTTTAGTTTTGGAGGATGGCATGAACCTACAAAAGTTCATTTTGGTGCATTAAGGGTACTTAATGATGATTGGATAGCTGGTGGAGGCGCCTTCCCTACACACCCACATGATAATATGGAAATTGTAACCATACCTTTTACGGGTGCGTTACAACATAAAGATAGTACTGGTGGCGCTGGCATTATTAAAGCAGGTGATATTCAAATTATGAGCGCAGGTAGTGGTGTACAACACTCCGAAGCCAACGCCTCACCAACAGAACCTGTTACCTTATTTCAAGTATGGGTTTTCCCAAAAGAAAAAAACATTACACCTCGGTATGATCAACGAACATTTGATATAAATGACCGTAACGAAAAATGGCAAACAGTAGTATCACCGCTTGATGCAGATGCTGCTTTATGGATAAACCAAGATGCTGCTTTTTCTTTAACCAACCGTGCAGCACAACAAACCATAACATACCAACATAAATTCAACAACAGTGGTGTTTACCTTGTGGTGATAGATGGTGTGGTAGAAGTAGAAGGCAATAAACTTAACAAAAGAGATGCTATTGGCATTGCCGAAGTTGATCAATTTGATATTACCATACATGAAAATGCTTCGTTACTTGCTATTGAAGTACCTATGCAGTTTTAATGAATTAATAATAAATCCATAGTAATATGGGTTTATTATTTTCATCAATACACTTTTTGAGTTGTTGTAAAAAAGCTGGACTCACCGTTGGGCAACCCCAACTGGTACAAATTGGTTGCGGATAGGTAGGTTCATTAGGCACAAGTGGATGAGCATGTAATACCACGGCTCTTTTAAAAGCATTACTATTACTAGCATCTAAGCCATGTAATTTATAGGCTAACCCAAATTTACCGTAATACTGCTCTCCTATTTTATATTTACCAATGGAAGTCGCATTACTCCCCACAATGTTTGAAAACTTTAAATCGCTTGTACTTGTTAATGAACCGCTGCCATGGGTTACTAAGGCTTCGTACACTAAACTATCTTGTTGCAAATTGTAAACAAAAAAGCGGTTTTTACCACTAGGTACCGTCATGTCAATTAAAAAACAATACTGGGTATTGAAGTTATTTTTTTGCACAAACTGTTTTGCTAGCACCACCTTTGTTTTTAAACGTTCATACACATAGGTGTTACTCAATGTTTCTTTAACGGGTGATTTTGCTACAACAGCTTTTTGTGGCTTTTTTGAAATGAAATTTGTTTTATTAATAACACCATAGCACAAACCAATAGTAGCAGCTATCATCAATAAAAATAATTTCATAGCAGTAATTTGTTATGAGATGTAAACAAAATTACTTACCATAAAATGAGTAAAACTTTTTCACAAGTATTATTTAACCTCTTGCATTTCAACCAGTTTTTTATAAAAACCATTTTGTTCAATTAGTCCTGCATGGGTACCTCTCTCAACAATTTCACCTTTACGCAACACTATAATTTCGTTTGCATGGCGAATGGTACTTAAGCGATGGGCAATAACTACCGAGGTACGATTTTCCATTAAGTTATTAATGGCATCTTGTACGAGGCGTTCACTTTCAGTATCAAGTGAAGATGTTGCTTCATCTAAAATTAAAATAGGCGGATTTTTTAACACTGCCCTTGCAATGGTTAAGCGTTGGCGTTCACCACCACTCAACTTCATGCCCCTATCGCCAATGTTGGTGGCGTAGCCTAATTCTTTCTTTTCAATAAAACTATGAGCGTTGGCTATTTTGGCGGCATTGATAATATCTGCTTCTGTAGCATTATCCATACCTAAAGCAATGTTATTTGCAATGGTATCATTAAATAAAATAGGCTCTTGGGTTACAATGCTCATTAAACTTCTTAATGAAAACAATGAATAATCTTTTATTGAAACCCCATCTACCAAAATATCGCCATGGGTAGCATCATGAAAACGAGGAATTAAATCGGCCAAGGTTGATTTACCAGCACCACTGCTACCCACTAATGCAATGGTTTTACCTTTTTCAACTTTAAAACTTATGTTTTGTAAAATAGCCACATCATCGTAATAAAAACTTACATTTTTAAACTCAATACTATCATTGAACGAAGTGATTTGTTTTCCGTTGGGGTTATCATCTACTGTAACTGGGGCGTTCAACACTTCTTCAATACGAGCAATAGCAGCTGTACCTCTTTGTAAATTACTAAACGCACCAGATATACTTTTGGCTGGGTCAATAATGTTGTAAAACAAGGCCATATAGGCTAAAAACAAAGCGCCGTTTAACGGCAAACCGGGCTCATGACTTAACACTTTGCTGCCACCGTACCATAAAATTGCGGTAAACATCATTACCCCAAGCATTTCACTCATGGGCGATGCAAAACTTTGTCTGTACCCAATTTTATTGGTAATACGCATTAAATTCATGCTATTATCAAAAAACTTTTTACGGGTTTTGGCTTCTACGTTAAAGGCTTTGATGACTCTTAAACCTCCCAACGTTTCATCGAGTATAGAAATTGATTCACCACTTTTTTGTGCAACTTCACCAGATGGTTTTTTGAGGGATCTTCCTAATCGTCCGATAAAAAAGCCCATTACCGGAATAAAAAATAAAATTACAATGGTAAGCTGAACACTAATGGATAATAATACTGCCAATGTAATGATGATTTGTAAAGGATCTTTCACCCAGCCTTCTAACGCACCTATTACAGAACCTTCTACTTGATTAATGTCGTTGGTCATACGGCTCATTAAATCGCCTTTACGTTGTTCCGTAAAATAACCAATGGGCAAGCTCAATACCTTATTAAAAATATCAATACGAAACCTAGTAATCACTTTGTTTTTTGCAGGCATTAATGAACGTGATGCCAAATACAAAAAAATATTTTTTAGTACAATACTGCCAATAATAAGCATACAAATTATAGAAAGGGCATATAAATTATCACCAGCAGCAACTAATGCGGCAACTTTTTGCTTTACCCATTCAAAGGGTGAAAAACCAACAGCTTTTGCTGTACTTACGGTTGTTGCAGCATCATTTACCTTAAATAACACTTGCAAAAAAGGAAACAACATACCCAATGATATGATGCTAAAAACGATGGATAAAAGGGTACAAATGATGTACGATGTAATAGCCAGTTTATAATCTTTCAAATAAACAAAAACCCTTGAATATTTTTTCATTCGTATAAATAAAGTTCATTAACCAGCAAAGTAACTAATTTTACAGTGATTTAAAGCACACATTATGTTAGAAGGTAAAAGACAAAAACAAGTAGCGGCCGTATTAGAAAAAGAGTTAAACGATATTTTTCAGCGTATGGGGCTTTCAATGATAAATGGTGGAATGGTTTCAATTGCATCTGTAAAAATTACACCCGATTTATTTGATGCAAGGATATACTTAAGTTTTTTTAAAATAACCGACCCTGTTGGCACCTTAAATTTTATACAAGAAAAAAATTGGGAAATAAAAAAAGAGCTCACAGCAAGGGTACGCCACCAGCTGAGAAGCATGCCACAACTTACTTATTATATAGATGATACTTTAGAGTACGTTGATAAAATTGAACAGCTTTTTAAAGATATTAAAAAGCAAGATGAACAAAAAGATGGAACGGCTTAATACTAAGTACCATGTTTGTAACCTTTGCCTGGCGCTATTTTAAAGCAAAAAAATCTGCCAATGCTATTAATATTATTGCATGGGTTACTACTGTTGTAATTGCATTTGCTACTTGTAGCCAAATACTAGTATTGAGTGTGTTTAACGGTTTTGAAGGGTTGGTAAAATCGCTTTACTCTAGTTTTTATAACGATGTAAAAATCAAACCTAAGCAAGGAAAAACATTTGTATTATCAGCTAACCAAATTGCCCAATTAAAGCAACAACCTTTTTGTGCAGGCTTATCTATGATAGTGGAAGAAAAAGCATTGTTACAAAATGAAACAGCCCAAACGGTTGTAACGCTTAAAGGGGTTGATAGTATGTATAAAAATATTAGCGGTGTACCAGCGCATATTAACAATGGTAGTTTTGATGTTGGTACAGAAGATGCTCCCAAAATAATAGTAGGTTACGGCGTACAAAATGCAGCGGCCATCAGTTTTAGTGAAGCTTTTCCACCTAGCAACGTTACCATCATCTTACCCAAAAAAACAACTTCTACAGATGCTTTGGCGGCTATGGCACAAGGCAATGCCCTAACTGCAGGCGTTTTTACTATACAACAAGAAATTGATAACGAGTTTGCCATAACCAACATCGATTTTGTTAAACTACAAATGGGGTTACAAGCCAATGAATACTCTGCCGCAGAAATGGCGTTCACAAAAAACACTGATGAAGCTGCTGCTATAAAAAAAATACAAACTATAATTGGTGACCAAATGTTGGTATTAAATAAATATGAACAAAATGCCAATTTATATAGCACTATGCGACTTGAAAAATGGGCTATTTATGCAGTTTTAACCCTCATTTTAGTAATAGCTGCTTTTAATATGGTGAGTGCTTTAACCATGCTTGTACTTGAAAAACAAAAAGATATAAGTATTTTGAAAAGTATGGGTACCAGTAATGCTGGTATTCAAAAAATATTTTTATCAGAAGGTTTATTGCTTGGTATTATAGGCACAACGAGTGGTATTTTACTGGCACTTATCATTAGTTTTTTACAGGTGAAGTTTCACCTCATAAAAATTATGGGTGGCTCCTTTTTGATAGATTATTTTCCTGTAAAATTGATTGCAAGCGATTTATTAATGGTAGCACTTACTGCCATTTTTATAAGTGTGTTGGCCTCATGGTTTCCTGCGCAAAAAGCGGCTAGGCAAGCTATTGCTTTAAAATAAATGATCCATTGTCCATCATTTATTTAAAGTAAAATTTAATAAATTTTACAAATATGATTAAATTTATATATTTACATAAATTTTAAATCATACCTATGAAAGTAACCGTCTAAACATTATTATTATAATAACTTTAGTGATATTACAATTTGTTGCCTGTAAAAAAACGGCATTCAATGAAACAACAAATAATAATTTTAATACAAGTTTATTTTTTAAAAATGATAAAGTATTAACTTTTTATCAGAACCTATTATTTACTAAATTAAAAAAGCAAGTAGCTTCAAATAATACAACCCTACAAATTCCACAAAATTTAGGTTACCCGTTGTGGCATAAATCGTTGATATCATTAAAACCTATTGCCCAAAGTTTTACTAACACAAACGAAGGAGATACTTTAATGGCTGCATATATACCATTAACTATTAATGGTGCTTATTTAAGTGGCCTTATTAAAGCCGATGAATTGGTTGATGGTACATTTACTTTTAGAGTAATGAGCAATACTGAGTTTTATAATGTAATGCATAACCAAAATGCACCAGCTAATGTACAAAATAATTGGTTGAACATATTTTTAATAATGGACTATAACTCTTTTGGTAACAAATTATTTAAAAATATACCTACAACTGCTTTTGCAGCAAATAATATACCTTCAAATATTACAACGGTTGACATTTTAATAGATTCTGTTTATGCTGTACATAATTTAATGCTACCAGTAGAACAATGTTACAATGTAACTTACCAAGGATACCACTGTGGCACTCCTAATAATAGTTTATGCATACCCCATTGCGACTGGGCTACCGGTTGTAGCGTATGTTGGGGCATGTTTTTTGATATGGAAGTTTGTTATGATGTAATGATAGAAATGCCAGGTGGTGGCGGAGGTTCAACAGGTGGTAGCAGTGGTGGAGGTGGGGGTTCATCACCTAACCCTTGTGGTGGTGGTACTGTAGCAAACCCTCTTGAAGGTACATGGTATAGACCAGCCAATGGTGGTTGTGGAGGTGGCGGCGGTTTTGAGCCAGATCAAGAACCACCAATGTCGCCTTGCGAAAAAATTCAATTTTTGTTAAATCCTGCTAATGTAGATGATAGGCAAGCCTTAATAAACTTAAAAACCAATGGCAATAATTTTAATTACGAAACTGGGGTTACTTTTAGAACAATTGGTGGCGCCCCCATTACAATGCCTTTACCAGGGCAAATACCCCCCGTAATTAGTTTAGAAAATAAAGGAGAAATAAAATATACGAATGCTATTCAAAGAATGATGGTGCATTTTCACCCAAACAATGCATTTTTAGCAGCTTTAGGAATAAAAACGTTGCCTATTTTTTCGCCAGGCGATGTTATTTCGTTGGCAGAAATAGATGGATATAAAGATGCATCAGGTAGAGATTTGGTTAATTTAAACAGGTTTGTACTAGGTATGATTAATAGTAATGGCGACGCTTATTTTATTAGTATAGATGATGTAGAACAATTTCGTAATGCTATGAGGGATATTGTCAATGATCCAGTAAACAAAGAAAACTTTGAAGAAAGTTATGAAATTAAGCCTAACACCAATCCAATAATCTATGAAACACAGTTTTTAAAATGGGTAAAGAAAAAGCAATTAGGCATTTCTGTTTTAAAAGCTAATGCTGATTTTACATCTTTTTCAAAACTCACTTTGGACAATCAAAATAATGTTATTCCTACACCTTGTAATTAATTTATAAAAATGAAAAAAATAATACTACTATCAATTGTTCTTTTTTTTACAACTTTAATATATGCCCAATGCCCTAATGCTGGTGATAATATTTATTACCCTCAATTAAATAAATTTGAAGGTACATGGAAGTACAGCAATGGCAACACAGAGGTAATATTGATATTAAAGAAAAAACACATTACAACAAATATTGCTGATAGTGAATCTTACCAAATCGATAAGATACTAGGCGTACTAAGTGTAAAAGTAAACAATATAACAGTTTACAGTAATTTGAATGACCTAAATAGTTTAATAAACGATAATAATTATAGATGCAGATTTGTTTTTAAAAAAGAATGCGATATGAATAATGACGATTTGATTTATTGTTATTCGCATGATGATATTAAGCAAAAAAGTATAACTATTTATGTAACCTACCAGCATACCAATACACCGAGTATACACCTAAGGCAATCAAACAACGAACGCTTTGGATTAATAAATTTAGATGGTACAGTAATTAGCGAAGACCTATCGAACCCCAATGGTACTTTTGACCCTACTTTTACTATACCTAACAACATTGTACTTATAAAACAACCGTAGTGAAATATGCTTTTTATTTAATATTAAAGTGGTTCGCATTTTTGGCTTTAATTTTTATTGGCCATATAATCTATGCTCAATACCCTGATAATGGCGATAATATTTTTTACCCTCAATTAAATAAATTTGAGGGTACTTGGAAATATAGTAATGGTAATACAGAAGTAATATTGATTTTAAAGAAAAAACATATTACAACGAATTTTGCAAATGGTGAGTCTTACCAAGCAGATGAAGTACATGGTGTGTTAAAAGTAAAAATTAGTAACAATACTATTTTTGATAATACTACAGAACTAAACGAATTATTGACAAATAGTTTATATAAGCCAAAAATATCTGTTAATGTAGATTGCTTTTCCAATAATTATGATGTAATTAGTGGTTATATGAGAGATGTTACAAAGCAAAAGGGTGTAGAGTTAAAACTTACATATCAAAATACAAATACACCTACTTTACTTTTAAAACAAATAAATGAAGAACGTTTTGGTTTAATAAATTTAGATGGTACGGTTATTAGCGAAGACCTATCGAACCCCAATGGTACTTTTGACCCTATTTTTACTATACCTAACAATATCGTTCTAGTAAAACAGCCATAGTTTTTTAATTATGATAAACATATAGCATTAAGAAAGCCGCTTTGCAGCGGCTTTTATATTTTTAGTAATCGCCTAATGTTTCTGGTAATTCAGCTAGCGCCTTGGCCAATTGCTCATCATTAGGTGCTATACCATGCCATTCGTGGGTACCTTCCATAAACGAAACGCCTTTACCCATTATTGTTTTCATTAAAATAACCACAGGCTTGCCTTTGCCAGTTAAGCTTTTAGCATGGTGTAAACCTGCAACTACAGCATCCATATCATTACCATCCATCTCCATTACTTCCCATTTAAAGGCTTCAAATTTTGCATGGAGGCTACCTAAATCCATTACTTGGTGAGTTGTACCGTCAATTTGTTGTCCGTTAACATCAACCGTTGCAATTAAATTATCAACGTTTTTACTACCGGCATACATAATGGCTTCCCAGTTTTGTCCTTCTTCTAACTCACCATCGCCCATTAATGTAAATACCAAATGAGCATCTTTATTTAACTTTTTTGCAACTGCTGCACCAATAGCTACGCTTAAACCTTGGCCCAATGAGCCACTAGCAATTCTTACACCAGGTAAATGCTCATGTGTGGTTGGGTGCCCCTGTAAACGAGTGTTAAGTTTACGAAAGGTTGCTAACTCTGCCACAGGGAAATAACCACTACGGGCAAGTGTACTATACCATACTGGGGAAATATGTCCATTACTTAAAAAAAACAAATCTTCTCCTTTACCGTTCATATCAAAATCTTTGTTGTGTGTCATAACATCAAAGTAAAGGGCAGTTAAAAAGTCAGTACATCCTAAAGAGCCGCCGGGGTGACCGCTTTGTACACCATGTACCATACGTACAATATCTCTTCTAATTTGTGTGGCTGTTGCTACTAATGGGTTCATTTTATAAAAAAAAGTTATAGGTGGTTGTATTTTTGCATTGCAAACGTAAATGAAATGATAGATTTTTAAAGCATATCCTTCATTTTTATTTTGACTAACAAAATAATCAGCAAAAACGAACGTTAGTAAAAATACAAAGTGTCAATATTAGTTTTACGTAAACATTACCGTATAAACAAGTTAAAATATATGTTTTAACAACATATTTTATACCTTTGTTAGGTTGTGGAACAACAAACCCTTTATGCAGCAATTAATACTTAGTACAATTTTAGCATTTTTCGTCACTTTTTTTGCGATACCTGTTATTATTCAAATAGCAAAAAGCAAAAAATTGTTTGATGAGCCCGATGAAAGAAAGGTTCATAAAGCCGTTATTCCTACATTGGGTGGGCTGGGTATTTTTGCAGGCTTTATTGTAGCAACTTTAATGGGTGCACCAACTGTGCAAGAGTTACAATATTTTGCAGCAGCCGCCATTGTAATATTTTTTCTAGGTATTAAAGATGATATTTTAGTACTTTCTGCCAATAAAAAATTTATAGGTCAGTTAATCGCCGCTGGTATTGTTATGAAATTTGGAGGTTTGTATATTGATAATATGCATGGCTTTATTGGTATTCATAACATTCCCTATTATGCCAGTGTGTTTTTAACTATTTTTACCATAATCGTTATTACCAATTCGTTTAACTTAATTGATGGTGTTGATGGCCTTGCAGGTAGCCTTGGCCTATTAACTAGTGTGGCATTTGGCATATATTTTTATTTGGCTGGTGAGTTAGCTTATGCTGTAATGGCATTGTCACTATCAGGTGCTATTTTAGGATTTTTAATTTACAACTTTTCACCTGCTAAAATTTTTATGGGTGATACTGGTTCGCTTTTAATAGGTTTAATCAACTCCATATTAGTAATAAAATTCATAAATGTTGCTGGCGGTACAACAAATGCATATGCACTCAATGCAGCTCCTGCATTAGGTTTCGCCATTTTAATGATACCATTGTTTGATACATTAAGGGTTTTTGGGTTACGCATTTCAAAAGGGCGATCACCTTTTAACCCAGACAGGATACATATTCACCATTACTTACTTGATTTAGGTTTTTCACATAAAAAAATTACCCTTAGCCTTGGTGCAGCAGCGGTAGGTTTTATGGCGTTGGCTTTTGCTATTCGTCATTTAAATTGTACAGCTATTGTTGCAATACTATTATTAACAGGCTTTTTATTTATTGGTATTATTTACATGCTCAGAAAAAACCTAAAATCATCGTTTAATGAGCCTGTAAAAGAAAAAGAAATACGCACCACACATAAAATTTTCAACTTAGTACCAGAAACTGCTGAGTTAGACTAAAATTTAATTCCAATTAAATTTAATAAAATAAAAATCTGATGATAACACATCAGATTTTTTTAGCTTTGCACCCAATTACATTTACATTATGGCAGAAGAATTAAATATTATAGTTTCAGATGCAGCAGCTTCAATGAGTAAAGCAATTAACCATTTAGAGGCTGAATTAGCAAAAATTAGAGCAGGTAAAGCTAATCCTATTATGCTTGAAGGTATTACTGCAGATTATTACGGTAGCCCAACACCAATTAGCCAAGTTGCTAATATTGTAACACTAGATGCTCGTACCATATCAGTACAACCATGGGAAAAAAACATGTTACAAGTTATTGAAAGAGCCATCATAGCTGCCAATATTGGTATAAACCCACAAAATGATGGTGTTTCTATCCGCTTATTTTTACCGCCACTTACTGAAGAAAGAAGAAAAGAATTGGTAAAAAAATGTGGTGTTGAAGGCGAACAAGCCAAAGTATCAATCCGCAACATCAGAAGAGATGCGATAGAGCAAATCAAAAAATTACAAAAAGATGGTGCTAGTGAAGATGAATGTAAGGATGCCGAAACCGCAGCCCAAGCCACCACTGATAAACATATTGTAATAGTTGACAAATTATTAGCCGCTAAGGAAGTTGAAATTATGGCTATTTAGTTTTGATGTGTAGCAACAACTAACATTATAACCTCATGCAATCAACTAGAGAAACTTGGTTTTTACTGATTTCTGTTCCTATTTATATATTGTTTATAGGAGCAGAAATTTTACTAAGTAATTGGGGTCATAAAAAATGGTATAGTTTAAAAGGTGTGTTACAAAATGTATACCTCACCTTAATGAATGGCAGTTTAGATTTGTTACTTCGCTGGGCTTTTTATGTGAGTGTTTTACAGTTTACATACCACCATCATATTTTCGAAATTAAAAACCCTTACCTATACTGGTTTTTATTGTTCATTTTAGAAGATGTTGCTTTTTATGTTGAACATAGAATTGACCACTATTGCAGGCTTTTTTGGGCAGTACACCTTACCCACCATTCATCAGAAGAATTTAATTTAACCACAGGTTTTCGATCATCAGTTTTTCAACCCGTTTATCGTTTTATATATTTTTTACCAATAGCTTTGTTAGGGTTTCACCCTCTTGATATTGTGTTTATGTACTCCATTACCCAAACCTATGGTATATTGGTACATACCCAATACATTAAAAAAATGCCCCGTTGGTTTGAAGCTATATTTGTAACACCAGCGCACCACAGAGTGCACCATGCAAGCAACATCATTTACCTCGATAAAAACATGGGAATGTGCCTCATTATTTGGGATAAACTTTTTGGTACTTTTCAAGATGAACTACCTGAAGAACCTGTAAAATATGGGCTTACAAAACCTATTGAACAGCCACACAACCCTTTCAACCATGTTTGGCACGAATGGAAAAATATATATGCAGATTGGCAACGTAACATTCCATTTACCACCAAATTAAAATACCTTTTTATGCCCCCGGGTTGGAGCCACGATGGTTCATCAAAAACAGCCGAACAATTACGTAAAGAGCTGCCCTTAAATTAACCCTTTGTTGTTGCTTTTTTAAAGTATTTTTATACCATGCAAATTATAAATGTAGTTACTGCAGCCGATGCAGCAGCATTTTTTAAATTACCGCTCTACATCTACAAAAATGATCCAAATTGGATACAACCATTGGATAAAGATGTAATGGAGGTTTTTGATAAAACAAAAAACAAAACCTTCCGCAATGGTATACTCGAACGTTGGATTGTAAAAAATGAAAGCGGAATGGTAGTTGGCCGTATTGCAGCTTTTACCAACTCAAAATATAAAAATAAAGGCGATCAATTCCCCGTTGGTGGTGTTGGTTTTTTTGAATGCATCAATAACCAATTAGTTGCTAATTTATTATTTGATACTGCCAAGCAATGGCTTTTACAACAAGGCATGCAGGCAATGGATGGTCCTATTAATTTTGGTGAGAGAGATCGTTGGTGGGGCTTGGTAAACAAAGGTTTTATGGAGCCCATGTATTGCATGAACTATAACTTACCATATTATGTTGCACTGTTCGAAAACTATGGCTTTAAAGTATTTTTTGAACAAGTATGTTTCAGCATGCACCCAAAATCGCCCCTCGATCCTAAAATTTGGAGTAGGCACCAAGAGTTACAAAAAGATGCAAACTTTTCATCTGACCACTTACACAAAAATAATATTGCTAAATACGCTCAAGATTTTACTTCCGTGTACAACAAAGCATGGGCTGGCCATGGTGGGTTAAAACAAATAAGTTTTGAACAAGTTAAAAGCATGTTTACCAAAATGAAACCAGTGATGGATGAAAAAATCATCACGTTTGTATATTATAAAAAAGAGCCAGTGGCTTTGTTTGTGAACATACCCGATTTAAACCAGTGGTTTAAATATTTACATGGAAAATTCGGACTCATTCAAAAACTCAAATTTTTATTCATTAAACAATTCAAAAAAAATAAAAAATTTGCTGGGTTGGTTTTTGGCGTAGTACCTGAGTGGCATGGTAAAGGTGTTGATGCATACCTTATTGGCGAAGCTGCTCGTTATATTCAATCGCCAGAAAGCCCTTATACAGAGTACGAAATGCAATGGATTGGCGACTTTAACCCCAAAATGCTTAACATAGCTAGCAATTTAGGAGCAGTTTTTAGGAGCCGAAATTTATGCACCTATCGGTATATATTTGATCGTAACATGCCTTTTGAACGCCACCCCATTTTATAAATTTGTAACTTTACCTTTTACAACATTCAGCCATATCACTGCATGTTCATTTTACCATTATGGAGAAGTTTATTGTATCAGCTAGAAAATACAGGCCACAAAATTTTAGTACCGTGGTGGGGCAATCGCATATTACCACTACACTAAAAAATGCCATTGCTAATAATCAACTAGCACATGCCTTTTTGTTTTGCGGACCAAGAGGTGTGGGTAAAACAACTTGTGCCCGTATTTTAGCAAAAACAATCAACTGCGAAACCAAAACAGCCGAAGGCGAAGCTTGTAACACTTGCAATAGCTGTGTTTCTTTCGATAATGGTACATCACTCAATATACATGAACTTGATGCTGCTAGTAATAACTCGGTAGATGATATTCGCAGTTTGGTTGATCAGGTACGTTTTGCACCACAAGCTGGCGAATACAAAGTATATATTGTAGATGAGGTACACATGCTCAGCCAAGCAGCTTTTAATGCTTTTTTAAAAACATTAGAAGAGCCGCCTCCCTTTGCTATTTTCATTTTAGCAACAACAGAAAAACATAAAATATTACCTACCATTTTAAGTAGGTGTCAAATTTTTGATTTTAAACGTATCACCACAAACGATACTGTTGAACATCTCAAAGAAATTTGCGATAAAGAACATATCACTGCAGAAAATGCAGCCTTACACATCATTGCCCAAAAAAGTGAAGGTTGTATGAGAGATTCGTTGAGTATTTTAGATAAAATTGTAAGCTTTACTGGCGGACAACTCAATTACAGCAATACCCTTGAGCACCTGAATATTCTTGATGAAGACTATTTTTTTAAACTACTGCAATACGCCATCGACCAACAACTTACTGATGCCTTACTTTTGTTTGATACCATCAATCAAAAGGGATTTGAAGGTGATACTTTTTTAGAAGGTTTGTTGGAATTTTTTAGAAATCTTTTGGTAAGTAAAGATGCGAAAGCCGCTATGCTGCTAGATGTTGCTACTGATTTTAAAAATAAATACATACAAGCTGCTACCGAACTTTCAGCAAGTTGGGTTATCAGCGCCATCAATTGTATGAACGATGCAGCCATCAACTACAAACAATCTCGTAACAAACGTCTTTCAGTTGAAATGGCACTCATAAAACTATGTTACCTCAATCAAGCAATTGAGTTGAGCAACGATGGCGAAGGCTTATCAAAAAAAAAACGAGTTGATGCAGTAAAACCTATTGCATTTAAAGGCATACAGTTTATAAAATTGCCTACCACAACAGCGGTGGTGAATGCTCCAAAAAATACGTCGGCACAAGTAAACACCCAACCTGAAGCTACGCTTACTATTGAACAAGAAAAACAGCCATTAATTCCTACAAAAACAGCTGCTACTTCAAACACCACAACTAGTAACACAACCACCAAAAAACCAGGACTAGGTTCTTTATCAAAAATTAGAGAAAGGCTGTTGGCAGAAAGTAATCAAAACAACCAAAGTATTGCATTAACCAACGAACATTTACAAGAGGCTTGGCAATTGTACATTGAAAAATTACAAGAGCAAAAAAAGCACCCTTTTGTTACACAGTTTAAAGCAGCAAATGTGCAATTAACGGATGAAAACACTTTCAACATCATCACTGGTAGTAGTTTTCAACAAAAATTTATTGAGCAAGAGCGATCGGGTTTAATTAATTTTTTACAGCAACGTTTCAATAATAAATTTTTAAAATACAACCTCATTGTTGAAGAAACAATGGATGAAGAGCAGCCTGTAGATGAAACAAAAGCATTAACCAAAAGGCAACAATGGGATATTTTAGTATCAAAATACCCGTTAATTAAGCAATTTAGAGACCGTTTAAACCTTGAATTAGACTATTAAATTGATAAACTAAACAATGCAAATCAATTTTATTTTTTTTGCATTAATTTCGAAGCAAAATTATACAACTATAATATTATGGCAGAAGTTATTAGGATGCCGCTATTGAGCGATACGATGACAGAAGGGAAGATTGTGGCGTGGAATAAAAAAGTAGGCGATAAAGTAAAGGCAGATGATGTATTGGCTGATGTTGAAACAGACAAAGCCACTATGGAAGTAAATGGTTACGTTGATGGAACGTTGTTGTACATTGGTGTTCCGGCTGGCGAAGCTGCAAAAATCAATCAAATTATTGCCATTGTAGGTAAAGATGGTGAAGATTATAAACATTTATTAGATGGTGAAAATGCTGCTCCAGTGGCGGCTACAACAGCCCCAGCAGCAGCACCTGTTGAAACAACACCTGCGCCTGCAGCAGTAACATCAACAGCAAAAGTGAGTTTACCTGCTGGCGCAAAAGAAATAAGAATGCCGCTTTTAAGCGATACCATGACAGAAGGTAAAATTGTTGCTTGGAACAAAAAAGTGGGTGATCAAGTTAAAGCGGATGATGTATTAGCTGATGTGGAAACTGATAAAGCTACTATGGAAGTAGTAGGTTACGAAGATGGAACGTTATTGTACATTGGTGTTGAAGCTGGAAACGCTGCAAAAATTAATGAAATTATTGCCATTGTTGGTAAACCAGGTACTGATGTAAGTGCATATATTGCTGCCGAAAAAAGTGGTGCTAACGCAGCCAATAACAGTGCTGCACCTGCCTCAACCGAAGCGCCAGCTACAGAAAATGCAACAGCGGCTGCAACTACTGAAACAACTAACAACAGTACCGATGGCAATAGGGTAAAAGCTTCGCCACTTGCTAAAAAAATGGCTGCTGAAAAAGGTGTAGATATTACTAAAGTGGCTGGTACTGGCGATGGTGGTCGTGTTACAAAAAAAGATATTGAAGGCTTTAAAGAAACAGCGGCACCTGCTGCTGCACCTACAAAAGCAACGACCACTATTACGAATGCGGTACAAGGTGAAGAATCTTTCACTGATTTACAATTAACGCAAATGCGTAAAACCATTGCACGTCGCTTAAGTGAAAGTAAATTTAGTGCGCCACACTTTTACTTAACGATGGAAATTAATATGGACAATGCCATTACTGCACGTGCAGCAATTAATGAGGTTAGTCCGGTTAAAGTATCGTTCAACGATATGCTTATAAAAGCAGCTGCATCAGCATTACGTTTACACCCCGATGTAAACAGCAGTTGGATGGGCGATTACATTAGAATCAACAATCATATACATATTGGTTCTGCCTTGGCATTGCCTGACGGCTTAATTGTACCTGTTATAAAATTTGCTGATCAAAAATCATTATCACAAATTGCTGCCGATGCTAAAACATTATACGGTAAAGCAAAAGATAAAAAATTACAACCTAGCGAATTTAGTGGCAACACTTTCACCATATCTAACCTTGGAATGATGGATATTGAGCAGTTCACTGCCATCATCAACCCTCCAGATAGTTGCATTTTAGCCGTTGGCGCTATTAAAGAAACCGTTGTTAGTAAAAATGGCCAGTTCGCCGTAGCCAACATTATGAAAGTAACCCTCAGTTGCGATCATAGAAGTGTTGATGGTGCTGTAGGTGCTGCATTTTTACAAACACTGAAAAAATTCATTGAAAACCCAGTAACCATGCTGGTGTAACTATATTTTAATTCTTTAAAAGCCTTCGTTTTTACGAAGGCTTTTTTGTTGCACATAGTTGTATACAACGTTAATATTTTCAATATTTATTGAAAACTCAATAAACTAAACTAACTTTAATGTTCATTTTTCAATGTATTATGACCATTACAGAAGCAAAACAACAATTCATTAATAGCTGGGGCGCATTTGGCACCCAATGGGGCATCAACCGTACTATGGCTCAAATTCATGCATTATTATTGATTAGTGAGCAACCATTAACGCAAGATGATATGATGGAACAGCTCAACATTAGCAGAGGCAATGTAAACATGAACATTCGTGATTTAATTAGTTGGGGGTTGGTAGAACGTGTTATAGTACCGGGTGAACGAAAAGAATATTTTACAGCAGATAAAGATATATGGAAAGTAGCTACTCAAATTATTAAAGAACGTAAAAAAAGAGAGTTAGACCCTATGCTGAAATTATTAGGACAACTTGAAAATATTGACAACCCTAAAGATGATGAAAGTAAGCAGTTTTTAAAAGTAGTAAGCGATATAAAAAAATTAGGCAGCCATGCCGATAGTTTAATTGATGTAATGATCAAAGCTGAAGAAAACCGGTTTATCAATGCTGTAATAAAACTTTTTAAGTAAATGGATAATTTAACCAATAATACCGCAATTGTTTTGTTTGATGGAGTTTGTAATTTATGCAACAACTCAGTTCAATTCATTATTAAGCATGATAAAAAAAATATTTTCAAATTCGCTTCATTACAATCTGCCATTGGGCAACAATTACTAAAAACTTATGAATTACCAACCAGCAATTTTAGTTCGTTTGTGTTAATTCAACATAACAAAACTTATACCCAATCAACCGCTGCATTAAAAATAACACAGCAATTAAATGGGCCAATTAAATTATTATACGCCTTTATGATTGTGCCTGCTTTTATACGCAATAAAGTGTACGATGTTATTGCAAAAAATAGGTATAAATGGTTTGGGAAAAGAGAGGTTTGTATGTTACCAAGCCCACAACTAGCTAGCAAATTTTTAAGTTAACAATGCTACAAAAATGATATTATGAAAAAGAAGACAATGGTTTTAGGAGCCTCTACCAATACAGAACGATACAGCAATATGGCAGTAAAAAAACTACAACTGCACCAACACCCTGTAGTGGCTATTGGCAATAAAATAGGTACCATTAACGATACACCTATTATAAAAGAAACACCTGATATCAATGATGTTGATACAGTAACATTGTACCTCAACCCTACCAATCAGCAACCATATTATGACTATATTTTATCGTTACATCCTAAACGAATTATATTTAACCCAGGCACAGAAAATAAAACACTTGAAAAAATAGCAACTGAAAAAGGTATTCAAACTATAGAAGCCTGCACATTGGTTTTATTAGCAACCAATCAATTTTAAAAAAACTATCATGATAATATACTAATTCTACTAAAAATGCGTTTTAGTTGCGTAAGACAAAATAAAACATTTAACGCAGTAAGGTAGATTCATGTGTTAATGCTAAGGGAGTCGGTGTTAGGGACCGATTCCCTTTATTTTTTCTTTTCGGCTGTCAACAATATTTCGTCATTGGTTTCTCCAATATAATCTAACAGTTTTTGACGCCCCTGCTTTTTTACGGCACTTGTAACAAAATGCCTTGGTAAAAATTGCCAAGTTTGGCGCATTGCTTCTAAAAAATCTTTTACATTTTTACTTACAATACGTTGCGATTCTTTATCACTTTTCGTAAATGCCAAACTAAACGGCACTTGCCATTTTTTAAGTTGTTCTAAAAATTCTAAATCAATTTTTTGAGGTGAATGCCTAGCATCAATTAAAACAAAAAGTTGGGTAAGGTTTTCACGTTTGCGTAAATAATTTTCAATCATTTGCTCCCATTTACGGCGGCTACTTATACTCACTTTTGCAAAGCCATACCCCGGCAAATCAACCAAATACCATTGTAAATCGGCTACTGCTTTTTTACCCTCTTCGCCATTATTACTGGTAATTTCAAAGTGATTGATCATTTGTGTTTTACCTGGCGAACCCGATGTTTTAGCTAATTTATCATTATTACACAGCATATTTATGAGCGATGATTTACCCACATTGCTTCGCCCAATAAATGCATACTCAGGCCTATCAGGCTGAGGGCACTTTTCAAAATCAGGACTACTAATTACGTAAACAGCTCTTTTAATATGCATCACTTTATTTTAAAATATATGCAAATTTAACTTTTATATGTGCATCAAATACAAACTTGTGCAATTGATGGCTGTTTTAAACAACTTATATTTGCAGTAAGATGGAAAAATACGATCACGATACAATAGTACCATATAAGGATTCTGAGGAGAGTAAAAAAAATCAGGTGGCAAATATGTTTGATAGTATTGCCCACCGCTACGATTTTTTGAATAGGTTTTTGAGCGCAGGTATTGATGTGCGCTGGCGCAAACAAGCTATTAGTTATTTAAAAGACATTCATCCGCAGAAAATTTTAGATGTAGCAACAGGTACAGCCGATGTTGCTTTAATGACTGAAAAAATATTAAAGCCAGCCAATATTATCGGTATTGATATTAGTGATGGTATGTTGGATATTGGTCGTAAAAAAATTGAAGCCGCAGGTGTACAAACTGTTATTCAATTATACAACGGCGACAGTGCTGCAATACAATACAGCGATAATAGTTTTGATGCAGTTACAGTTGCTTTTGGCGTTCGTAATTTTCAACAATTAGAAAAAGGATTGTCAGAAATAAGACGAGTACTAAGGCCTGGTGGTAAACTTGTAGTGTTAGAATTTAGTAGGCCCAAAACACCGCTGGTTAAAGGTTTTTATAACTTTTATATGAAAGCAATTTCACCCAATATTGGCAAGCTTTTTTCTAAAAATAAAGAAGCCTATAAATATTTAGATGAATCTATTCAAAAGTTTCCTGAAGGAAAAGATTTTTTGAATATTTTAGAAAAAGTAGGTTTTACACAAACCATTAATAAACCATTGAGCTTAGGTATATGCAGCATCTATTGCGGAACAAAATAACTTATTCTTTAACCGTTATTATATTGGCTTTACCCATTTTGAGTAAAGCCCAATTACGTGATGGTATTAACCTAATTGATCATGATGAAAAGTTGATACGATTCGGTATCAACTTTGGTATTAACCGTTCACATTACAACATTGGCCATAGCAAACAATTTTTAAGTTTTGATAGTGTAAATGTGATTGAAAGTATCAACAGTACCGGTATTAATTTGGCTTGGATGGTGAACCTCAATTTGAACCAACATTTTGATATACGTACCCAACCCCTCAATTTAATATTTACTGAAAAAGCCTTTCAGTATACGCTTAGTAAGCCCGATAGGGTTCGTAAAGAAGACAGTGTGGTTACAAAAAAGGTACAAGGTATTACGTTGGCTTTTCCTCTACAACTTAAATTTTCAAGTGATAGAATCGCCAATTTTAAAGTGTACATGCTAGCCGGTGGCAGAGTGGAGTATGATTTGGCAGCCAATGCTGGCAAAAAAAATAACGATGAAATTATTACGCTACAAAAGCTAGATTATGCTGCTGAAGCAGGTATTGGCTTCCATATATATTTTCCTGTATTTGTACTTACGCCTGAGTTAAAAGTAACATACGGTTTAAAAAATGTATTATCACCTAACAATAGTTTAAAATATTCAAATACCATTGATCGGCTTAACTCAAGGTCCATCACCTTATCACTTACAGTCGAATAAAAAAAGGCAAACTTAAAAGTTTGCCTTTTTTTATTATGATTATATTTTCTTAAAAATCGTATTGACGTTTAAACATATTCAATCTAATACCTGCTGTAAACAAAGTAGTATTACTTTGACCGGGAAGGTTAGCAATACTGTAGGTTCTATGTTGTAAAGAAGCATCTAAAAACAAATTGGTTTTTAATTCGTATGAAATTAACATCGTACCATTAAAACAGGTTGCCTTTGCTCCGCTACCAACTTTAAAACCATTATCTTTTATACGGGTTGTGTTTAACTCAAAAATATTACTACCAAAATTAATACCTGCGCTATCCAACCCTTGCTGGTAATAAATAGCTCGAGCATCAATAGTTAAACGTGGTATAGGTTGGTAACGAGCAATGCCAATAACCTCTGTAAAATTAGCGCCTAATGGGTGTGCTAAAGGTTGGTTATAATGAGTATAATTTGAAATAGAATCGTTGTGACTATAAGTAAACGGACGTACCCTATTTACCTCACCTTGCACATCTAAGTTTTTAACACCAAATGCATCTACATATTTTACGCCTGCTTGTATACCAAACTTATTTACCCAACTAGTAGGGTTGTTTTTAACTTCACCTAAAATAAACTCATCTAACAAAAACTGGCCATAAAACTGTAACCTATGTGCAACATTTGCTTTAAAATCAATACCGGCCAAGGCATTATCAGGGCTACCTACTGAGCCCTCTACATGTCTGTAAAAAATAACTGGGTTGAGGTATTGAAAATCAAATCTATTTTTTCTACCAAAAACAATACCCTCAAATAAACCAATATTCAACCACTTCGTAACGTTCATACTCAAATGATGTATGGCTGCATATTTTCTGTCAATGAGTGTATCGTTACTTCTATTTTTTCTAAACTGGGGTGTTAACTCCATAAAAATATTTTGGTAATTAAACTTCCACACTTTTGTGTTCAGTTTTGCAAACAAATAACTATTACCCCAATCACTTAAAAATAAGCTGCGGTAACCATTACCAATAAAATTTTTATCGTGCCCAAATTGTACATCTATAAACTTGGCTACATTGAAAGTAAAATATCCTCGAGCATCAAAATAATCAACCCCTGTTTTTTTAAATTCTTTATAAAAACCTACACCAGGCACTGCATTGTATTGATTTACCTGCTGTTGAAAAAAACGTGGCCCTCTTTCTTGGTTATCTGTTAAGAAAGTGGAGAAGCCAATTTTTTTACCAATGAGGCCACGTACGCTAACACCTCTTGAGTTTAAAAATATGCCTTCATCGTAACCTGGCTCAACAGCTTGATGAATTTGTAAAATAGGGTTAATGGCAATAAATACATCTTTATTATTAACTTCTAAAAAGTTAGCTTTCGTTTTATAGAATGTATTAAAAAGAGGCTTCTTACTTAAAAAATTTTCTTTTGGTGTAGTTACCCATTCACTATTGTTCATGAGTAAACTTTGCAAATTATATTCATCTACTGGCGTTAAATCAAGGTCGGTCCACTCTTTAAATTTATCAACCCCCATGCTATCGCTGTAGCCCATACGTGCACTATCTAAAAAAGTAGCTTCTTTTACAATGTACTTACGGTTGAAAGGGCGTAAAGTTGAAAAATTTAAATCTGTATTGTATTGCTGCTTTATTTCCATGCGATCAATAAAATGTGCTTCTCTTGACCCTTGGTTTAAATAGGTTGATTGTGCTGCGGCAGTAAATGGGCAAACAAAAACCATTAATTTGATAAAGCTTTTAATAATTTGCATGTAGTTTAGTATTTTTTGATAATTATAACTCTAACGAATAATTGTATGCAAAAGTATCTTTTTAAAAACATACTTACCGTAAATGAAGGAAAAATTGATACAACAGATGTGTTGATTAAAAATGATAGAATTGAAAAAATTGCTCCCAATATTACAGAAAAAGGCAACGTAATAGAAATTAATGGTGAAAATAAACACCTTTTTCCTGGAGTTATTGATGATCAAGTGCATTTTAGAGAACCAGGGCTTACCCACAAAGCCAATATTGAAAGTGAAAGCAGGGCAGCGGTTGCAGGTGGTGTTACCACGTTTATGGAAATGCCTAATACCATACCAAATGCACTTACCATTGAGTTGTTAGAAGAAAAATATGCAATTGCCGCTGCAACATCAGCCGCAAATTATTCATTTTTTATGGGTGTGAGTAATGATAACAAAGAAGAAGCACTCAAAGTAAACCAACTAAAAAATGATATATGTGGTTTAAAAATTTTTATGGGTAGTAGCACTGGTAATATGTTGGTAAACAACCATGCTACGCTTGATGCTATTTTTAGCAACAGTGAGGTTTTAATTGCAACGCATTGTGAAGATGAAAGAATTATTACAGAACGATATGCTCATCAAAAAGCAATTAAACCAAACTTAGAAGCGGCTGATCATCCTATCATAAGAAATGATGAAGCTTGCTTTGAATCATCGTTAACCGCTATTCAATTTGCAAAAAAATATAATAGTCGTTTACACATTTTACATATATCAACTGAAAAAGAATTACAACTATTCGGCAATATGCTACCGTTAAAAGATAAACGTATAACAGCCGAAGTATGTGTACATCACCTACATTTTAACGCAACAGATTATGATACTTTGGGTTATAAAATAAAATGTAACCCTGCTATTAAAGGCCCTAAAAATGCCAAAGCGCTGTGGCAAGCATTGTTAGATGATCGCCTCGATGTAATTGCCACTGACCATGCACCACATTTACTTAGTGAAAAAGAGCCGCCTTACGAAAAAGCACATGCAGGTTTACCATTAGTACAACACTCCTTACAACTTATGTTGCACTACCACCAACAAGGCTATATTAGTTTAGAAAAAATTGCTGAAAAAATGAGCCATGCTGTTGCTACTTGTTTTCAAATTAAAGAACGTGGTTTTATTAGGGAAGGATATTTTGCTGACTTAGTGATGGTAAACCTCAACCAACCTTACACCGTAACAAAAGAAAATATTTTATACAAATGTGGTTGGAGCCCATTAGAACAGTTTACGTTTCCTGCTACAATAGAACAAACAATGGTTAATGGCAATATCGTTTATGGAAATGGCCACATCAATGCATCACACAAAGGTAGTCGCATACAATTTGATCGATCATTTTAACATTACAATACAGTATGGAAATAGATAAAACCACCCTAAATGATTTAGTGATTTTTGATAAAGAAGATGAATTTTCTATTTTCAATAAAATTAACGCTACCACAACAGTTAGGGGCAGGGAGCAATTACGCAAATACATAGCCACTCCATTGCCTAATGCACAAGCTATAAGAGCCATACAACAAACCATAACTACAATTATACAACACCTGCAACAATGGCCAACGTGTATATCAAACGGTACAATAATGGTGGTAGAAAGGTTTTATGATGCACAAATTGATGCAATACCACAAAAACCTACACCCATAAATACTTTCAGTTACAAAATATTACATAGCCATGATTTTACGCTGGTAAAGTATTCTGTAAAGCACTGTTTCGATTTTATAAAAGGTATGCAACAGTTGGTAGCATTGTTGTTGCATGATGATACACCTGCCCCTTTAAAAGAACAACTTTCAAATGCACAACAATTACTACATCAATCAGCATTCAACATCATCCATAAAAAAACAACAGCGGCTGAATTAAATGCAGCCCAAACCCTACAACTTGGGTACTTTTTATTGTACCAATACAAAAGAAAAATGTATGATTTACTAAACATTTTTGGAAGATTAGATGCTTGGTTTGGTATGGCAAAAACGACTCAACAATTCAATTTGTGTATGCCCGAAATTGTTGAAACAGATACACCTTTTATACAAGCAAACAAACTGTTTCATTTAATGTTGAATAACCCTGTGAGTTACAATGTAACCCTTAATAAAACAACAAACTTTTTATTTTTAACAGGGGCTAATATGGCTGGCAAAAGTACTTTTATTAAAGCTTGTGGTACGGCTGTTTACTTAGCACATACGGGCATGGGCGTACCTGCACAACAAATGCAATTGAGTTTTTTTGATGGCATTTTGAGTAACATAAACGTAATTGATAATATTGCCAAAGGCGAAAGTTATTTTTTTAATGAAGTACAACGCATAAAAGCAACTATTAAAAAAGTGAGTGATGGTAAAAAATGGTTGATTTTAATTGATGAACTTTTTAAAGGCACCAACGTGCAAGATGCAATGAAATGCAGTAGCGAAGTTATAGGCGGTTTATTAAAAGTAAAAAATTCATTGTTTATTTTATCAACGCATTTGTATGAAATTGGGCATGAGTTAAAAGTGCACCCAAATATTACTTTTAATTACTTTGAAACGGCCGTTACCAATGATCAATTAAGTTTTAGTTATCTACTTAAAGATGGTATTAGTAACGACCGTTTGGGTTATCTTATTTTAAAAAAAGAAGGTGTGGTTGATATGTTAGGAAGATTGTAAACAAATTAGAATAATGACAATTGCAATTCATGAACATATTTCGGTTTTGATTTGCGTTTTTTATGATACGTAGCCCCTATATGGTATAAAGTAGTGGGCTTTAACCTACTAGCAACACTTATTTGAACACCTTCAGCTTTTTGCTCAAAAAGTTGCTGCACCAAGGTAGCGTCATTATTATCTTTCGATAAATGTGCCAGTATAATATGTGTTAATTTGGGCGTACGATGTTGTATAAATAAATTGAACGCTTCCGTATTGCTTAAGTGCCCATTGCCGCCCCTTATTCTATCTTGTAAAAAAATAGGGTATTTGCCATTAGCAAGCATGGCAGTATCATAATTAGCTTCTAAAATAACGGCATGGCATTGCTTAAAATGTTTAATTACATTGTTACAAACTTTACCAATATCTGTATAAACTCCTACAGTTACGGCATTGTAGGTAATATTAAAACTTGTAGGGTCAGCAGCATCGTGGTATTTTGCAAATGCCTTTATTTGCAACGTACCTATATTAAATGTATCGTTTTTTTCAAAATGTACAATGGGTGTATCTTTTAAGTGATAGCAACCTTGCATGGTTGCCTTGGTTACATACACCGGTATTTGGTATTTAATGGATAAACCAGCCAGGCCACGTACATGATCAATATGCTCATGAGATACCACAATTGCTTTTATGTTGCTAACCTTTAATTGTAAACTAAGTAACCTACGTTCAATTTCTTTACAAGCCAAACCTGCATCTACCAACACCGCATCATGTTCATTGCCTACGTAGTAACAATTACCATTACTTCCACTGTTTAACGAGGCTACATATAAACTCATGCTACAAAGAAAATGAAAATTAGTGCTACTTGTGTATTTGTATAACTAACATTATTTTCCCCACATTTTTATTACTTTAGTTAAAATTTAATCTGATGCTAGTAAAAACCTATGGAAGTGCTGTATATGGTGTTGATGCTATCACTATTACCGTTGAAGTAAATGTAACCAACCAAGGGCAACATTATTTTATTGTGGGGCTACCCGATAATGCCGTTAAAGAAAGTATACAAAGAGTTGAGAGTGCCATAAAAAGCAACCAGTATTTTATGCCTCGTACCAAATTGTTGGTGAACCTAGCCCCTGCTGATATTAAAAAAACAGGTGCTGCTTTTGATTTACCAATAGCCATTGGCACTTTAGGTGCTACTGAACAAATAGAAAATATAGCAAGGCTGGAGCGTTTTGTAATTATGGGTGAGTTAAGTTTAGATGGTGCTGTACGTCCCATTAAAGGTGCACTACCCATTGCTATTCAAGCACGTAAAGAGGGTTTTGAAGGATTAATTGTGCCAGCAGCCAATGCCATGGAAGCCGCTATGGTGAATAATTTAAAAGTATATGGTGTTTCGCATATTAATGAAGTAATACAATTTTTTATAGATGAAAAGTCGCTTACACCTACTACTGTTGATACACGTGCAGCCTTTGCCGAAGCCCAAAACCAATTCGATATTGATTTTTGTGATGTAAAAGGACAAGAAAATATTAAACGTGCCCTTGAAATTGCAGCTGCTGGTGGACATAATGCCATTTTAATAGGACCACCAGGCGCTGGCAAAACCATGCTAGCTAAGCGTTTACCTACCATTTTACCACCGTTAAGTTTATACGAAGCCTTAGAAACTACAAAAATACATAGTGTGGCAGGTAAGTTACCAGAAAACGCAACGTTGGTAAATAAACGACCATTTAGGAGTCCGCACCATACTATTTCTGATGTAGCTTTAGTAGGTGGTGGTGGTAACCCACAACCAGGTGAAATATCATTAGCACATAATGGTGTATTGTTTTTAGATGAATTACCTGAGTTTAAAAGAACAGTGTTAGAAGTAATGCGGCAACCCATGGAAGAAAGAAGGGTAACTATTTCAAGAGCAAAAATAGCGATTGATTTTCCGGCTAGTTTTATGTTGATTGCTTCAATGAACCCTTGTCCTTGTGGGTATTTCAACCATCCTGAAAAAGAATGTAGTTGTCCACCCGGTGCTGTGCAAAAATACCTCAACAAAATATCGGGGCCTTTATTAGATAGAATTGATTTACATGTAGAGGTAACACCTGTTGCTTTAAATGAACTACAATCGCAAACTACCCAATACGAAAAAAGTGAACGTATTAAAGAAAGGGTAATACAGGCAAGAGCGATACAAGCGGAGCGGTACAAATCATTAACGGGTGTGTATGCCAACGCACAAATGAGTAGTAACACTTTAAAAGAAATATGTGTAATATCAACCGCTGGCCAAAACTTATTAAAAATAGCAATGGAAAAGTTAAACCTATCTGCCCGTGCTTATGATAGAATTTTAAAAGTGAGTAGAACCATTGCCGACTTAGCCAACAGTACTGATATTAAACCCGAACACCTTGCCGAAGCGATACAATACCGAAGTTTGGATAGAGAGAGTTGGGGTGGTTAAAGGCTTTTTTCTTTTTCGGGATTTGACGCCTCTTGTCTCAAACGCTTACGCTGCCAAATTTCTCCTTTATGTCGTGTAGGTACTTCATCACCCAACAATTTACCCCAAGGTTTCATTTCGGGCAAGCGATCAAAAATAATTTTTAGAATTGCCACAAATGGTATTGACAAAAACATACCTGATATACCCCATAGTGCACCACCCAACAAAACCACCAACACCGAAAAAAACGCATTAATTTTTACCCTTGATGATACTAAAAAAGGCACTAAAAAATTATTATCAACAAACTGAATAACTATATACGATATCACTACTGCTAACTGTGTGCTATAACCGTCTTTGGTAACACTAGCTAATATCACAGGCAATGCAATAGCTATAATGCCACCAATATAAGGTAACATGTTCAGCAATGCCCCAATTACTCCAATTAAAATGGCATAGTCTAACCCAATAATCATTAATGCCACAGAATTTAATACAGCAACTACCAACGCTTCTAATAACAAACCAACCATATAACTTTGAATAGCTGCTTTTGTTGCGCCCAAAACCTCTGAAACCTTTGCTGAATTTTCTTCTGCAAATACTTCATGAAAAAAATTAATGATAAGTGTTTTATAATACAATAGCAAAAACACATAAATCGGTATCAAAAAAATCAGACTTAAAATGCCTAATGCACCGCCAACAGTTCTACCTAATAAAGCTTGACTACTATTTAAAGCCTCATTGGCTAGTTTTTGTTGTTTGGCAATAGTAATATTTAAATGAGTATTTAACCATTGCTGCACATTGGCTAAGTTTTCATTGAACTTTAATTTTAATTGTGGCAGGTTATCGCCAAAGTTTACAATTTGGTTGGTTATAAAATAAATAATACCGGCCACTATCAAAAATGCTAAACCAATTGCTAAACTAATAGCTACAATTTTATTGACGCCCCGTTTTTGTAATTTGGTTACCATCGGGTTTAATAAAATGGCTATTACTAACGAAAAGGCAATAGGTGCCAAAATATCACTCAATACAAACAAGGCATAACAAACCAACGAAATACCAAATAAAATAATGGTACTTTTAAAATAGAATGGATATTGCTGTTGGCTATTACTCATAATTATTCAAGATTTACAGTTAGTTTATCAAACATAATATTTCTTTTCATAAGATGAACTTTTGATTATTTTTTGTTCAGTTTTATTTCATTTTCTGCCTTTCCGTCAATTTATACGAAATTGCACCGAATTTGATGTTAAAACATCTAATAAACATTCTAATGAAAATATTATTACAATACATAAAGCCTTACAAATGGCTGGTGGTGCTCACCCTTATTTTAGCTGCTATTAATATTGGGTTTTCGCTCATTGACCCCGTTATTTTTGGTAAACTCATTAATCTTGCAGCCGATGCTTGGAAGGAGCCCAAAGTATTCAATTCATTTTTTTGGGATTATGCCAAACCTGTTTTTGGTTTACTCGGCCTATCTGTTGGCGTTGCCATGGTGAGCCGTATTGCCAAAGCTTTTCAAGATTATTTTTTGAGCCTTGTAACACAAAAATTTGGCGCTACCGTTTTTACACAAGGGTTACAACATGCCATGAAGTTACCTTATCAAGATTTTGAAGACCAACGTAGTGGCGAAACATTATCTGTACTTACAAAAGTGAGGGCCGATACTGAAAAATTTATATCATCATTTATCAACGTATTGTTTCCTGTAATTGTAGGTATTATCATTGTGGCAGTTTATGCTACATCTATTCACTGGAGCTTACCGATCATTTACTTTGGTGGTATATTTTTACTAGTAATAGTATCAAACTTACTGAGTAAAAAAATAAAAGTAGTACAAAAAAATATTGTTGCACAAACCACAGCTTTGGCCGGCGCTACCACTGAATCGCTCCGCAACATTGAGTTAGTAAAAAGCTTAGGACTTACCCACCAAGAGGTTGAACGCCTTAATAAAAACACATTCAAAATTTTAGGGTTAGAAATTACCAAGGTAAAAAAAATGCGTAGTATCAGCTTTATACAAGGCACATTTGTGAACACATTACGCCAATTAATTTTATTTATGTTAATGTGGGTAGTATATGGTAGAATGCTAAACCCAGGCCAATTAGCCACTATGCAAATATTTTCATTTTTTGTATTTGGCCCATTGCAAGAAATTGGTAACATTATTTTAAGTTATAGAGAAGCTCAAGCATCACTCAATAATTTTAATAACTTAATGGCAAAAGCACCTGAGCTTGAACCAACAAACCCTAAAACTTTAGGCAGCATTAATACCTTGGCGTTTGATAAAGTAGCTTTTCAACACCAAACAGCGTCGCACAAAGCTATTGACCAAATTAGCTTTAAAGCGAACTTAGGTGAAACCGTTGCTTTTGTTGGACCAAGCGGTAGTGGTAAATCAACCTTAATGAAACTATTGGTAGGTTTATACAGACCGCAAGAGGGTAAAATATTTTACAATGGTTTAGATGAAACTGAAATTCATTTTGATGATTTAAGAAAACAGATTGGCTTTGTAACACAAGACACTAACTTGTTTAGTGGTACCATTAAAGAGAACTTATTATTTGTAAATCCTACTGCTAGTGATGCATTGTTAAATGAAGCCCTCACCAAAGCATCGTGTACGTATTTATTAAGCAGGGCTGAAAATGGCATCAATACAGTAATTGGCGAAGGAGGGTTAAAATTAAGTGGCGGTGAAAAACAACGTTTATCAATAGCTCGTGCTTTATTACGAAAACCAAGGTTACTTATTTTTGATGAAGCAACATCAGCACTAGATTCTATTACCGAAGAAGAAATTACGAATACGATTAGAGAAATTTCTACCTCAAAAGAGCAAATCACTATTTTAATTGCACACCGCTTAAGTACCATTATGCATGCAGATAGAATTTATGTATTAGAAAAAGGTGAAGTGGTTGAAACAGGTAACCATGATGATTTGTTAGCAGAGAAAGGTTTGTATTACGCTATGTGGCGCCAACAAATTGGTGAACGTAAAAAATTAATCGAAACTAAATAAGCATGAACATTCAAAACTTTTTCGGAATTGCTGGCGGTATAGTATCATCAGTAACATTTTTACCACAGGTTATCAAAATTTGGAAAACCAAATCAGCCAAAGATTTAAGTATGGTTACCTTATTTTTTTTGATATTAAATGTTTCGTTATGGTTAACCTACGGTGCACTCATTGGTGATTTACCATTAATGATTACCAATGGCATTGTATTGGCCATGGTATTAATGATGGTGTATTTTAAATTAACATTTAAGCAATAAATATAAGAGGTGGTTGTTTGCACAACCACCTCTCTTTTTAAAAAACCGAAACCAAAAACTACTAACATTATAATTTCATTGAAAGGGGCACATTTACTTTCACACTAAAATTTCTTCCCATATTAAAAACACCCGTTCTACCCGTAACCACATTTTCTGCCGCATATTTTAAACGACTCAAATGGTTTTGGTAAGCAACATCTCCTAGGTTATTTGCAGAAAAATTTACAGTGCATAACGTAGTGCCTTTTTTATTCACAACATCAGTTCCAACACCTGCATTCAGCAATGTGTAACCGTTAGTAGCAGTTTCGGTATTAAATGCAGTGAATGGATTGTTTTGCTTAAAAGTATTATCAAGCTCAACTTTCACATAAAGGTTGGATAAACCTTTTCCTACTTTTTTAAAATCGCCTCTTAGCTCTGTTAACAAACGTGGTGCTGGTATAAATGGTAAGTTTTTTGAACCAGCTTCTGCTTCACGTAACCTACCTGCTACGTATGAAAAAGTATTTTGAAAATGTAACCAATCAATTGGGTGAGGGTGAAAATCCAACGTAGCTTCTATACCTGCTAAACTAGCTTTTCGTTGATCAAATTTAAATGCCGTTAGGTCATTACCATCAACATTCACCAAAGAATCGGTACCATCATTAGCAGATAATTTTCTATAAAAAATAAAATTATTAAATGCATTTATATAACCAGCTACATTGAAAGATACGTGTTGGGTATTAAAATCAACAGCAGCATCAAACTGAGTACTGGTTTCACTTTTTAACGATGCATCGCCATACTCATAACGTATAGTTCCTTCATGGGCGCCATTGCTAGCCAACTCTGGTATACTCGGTGCTCTAAAAGCTCGAGCCACATTAAATTTTATATTTACCTTTTTTGATGCTTGGTAAGCTAAGCCTGCACTTCCTGAAAAATTATTAAAATCTTTTTTAAAACTATTGCCCTTGATACTACCTGTTTCATCTAACAAATTGGCTACATCAATATTTCTGTTATCAAAACGAGCCCCACCACTGAGGGTAAGCTTATCAAAATCTTTTTCAGTGAATACAAAAACTCCCATATCGTTTAGCCTGTAATTGGGTATTAACTGCTCTATACCTCTATTGGTATTGGTTTGGTTCATACCATTTATACCAATCGAAGGTTTCCAGCCACCCTTTTCTTTTAAATGAAATTGAGCTGCATAGGTAGTCGTTTTTAAATCGAAATACAAGGCTTTTTCTTTTAAATCATCGGGGTTGCCAAACTCTTCACGTTGGTTGCGTTGATAGCCTACGTTAAGGGTTAATTTATTATCGCCAATTTTAAAACTGTTATCTGTAGCTATTTTAAAATGTTGTATTTGTTGAAAAGGTACTTGTGCAATGGTACTTTTAAAATCAGCATCTGTTGCTTCTCCTTCGTTACCACCAGGCAATGGCTTAATAAATTTTCCTTGATCATTTCTTTCACCTTCAACTAGGCCCGGTGTTAAACTGAAGTTACTTACAATTAAATGACTATAACCCCAATTACCATTGTACCCCACATAACCGCCTGCATTTTGCTCTTTAAACTTTGAGTTAAATACATAGCCATCGTATTTATTTTTATAATCAGCGGCTTCTCTAGTGGTGCCATATACGTTCCAACTAAAACCATTTTTATTACCAGCTACATTACCATACAAACTACGCAACCTATTATTAGTTTGGTAATTAGAACCCACATTAGCTTTTAATGTATTTAATGCTACTGGCACATTCGTAATAATGTTTACCACACCTGCCATTGCATCACTACCATATACCAACGAAGCCGGACCTTTTAAAATTTCAATTTTACTTACACTGGCTTCATCTATTTCAATACCATGTTCATCACCCCATTGCTGGCCTTCTTGCCTTACACCATCGTTCATCGTTAATACCCTATTATAGCCCAACCCTCTTATTACAGGTTTTGAAATAGCTGGCCCTGTGGCAATAGCTGATACCCCTGCTTTTCGTGTAATGGCATCAATAATATTAGTGGAAGTAGTTTGCTGCAACTCTTCTTTACGCATTACTGCCACTTGAAAAGGTACTTTTTTTAATTGCGATGCTCTTGATACACCTGTAACAATCACCGCATTGTTTTCAACTACGGCGGCTGATAAACTGATGTTTAATTTAGTATCGCCTTTTATAAAAATATTTTGCGCCAAGGTATTGTACCCAATATGCGAAAACTCAATGAGGTGGTTGCCCTCCGTAATATTATCAATTAAAAAGTTTCCGTTTGCATTGGTATTAGTACCCACTTTTGCATCATTAATATAAACAGTAGCACCTACTATGGGCTTACCTGTTGCAGCATCAGTTACTGTTCCACTAAAACTACCTTTTACAACACCATTATTGGCAAATGCAACAATGGCTTGTAACAACATCACCAAGGTTAATAATTTTTTCATCTTTATTCAATTTTTGAAACTATGTTGCAAATATAGTAAATGCAACAATGTTTCAAATTTATTTTTTGTTAAAGGCAAAAAAAAGCCCCAAAAATTGAGGCAGTGGTTTAACAACGGTTCGTAATGTTATCGTTAATTAATATTTTCAATAATACCTGCAATGCCTTGTCCGCCACCAATACAAGCGGTCACCATGCCATATTTTTTATGAAGGCGCTTCATATCAGCCACAATTTGTACCGTTAATTTAGCACCTGTACAACCTAATGGATGCCCCAATGCAATAGCGCCTCCATTAATATTTACAATATCGTTATTTAAACCTAAGGTTCGTATAACTGCTAAAGATTGTGAGGCAAATGCTTCATTTAATTCAATCAAATCAATGTCATTTAGTTGCATACCTGCTTGCTTCAATACTTTTGGTACTGCTGCAACCGGACCAATACCCATAATACGAGGCTCAACACCTGCACTAGCACAATTTACCAAACGAGCTATTGGCTTTAAGCCCAACTCATTTACCATACGCTCACTCATTACTACTACAAAAGCAGCACCATCACTTGTTTGTGAGCTATTACCTGCGGTAACACTGCCACCTGCTGCAAACACAGGCTTCAACTTCGATAATCCCTCAGGGGTAGTATCTGTACGGACACCTTCGTCAGTATCTACAACAAATGATGTAGTTTTCTTTTTACCAGCAGCATCTACATATACTTGCTCAACAGTGATCGGCAAAATACCCGATTTAAAATGACCTTCAGCAATTGCTTTAGCCGCTTTTACATGGCTTTGGTAAGCAAACATATCTTGGTCTTCTCTACTCACCTTATATTCATTGGCAACGGCTTCAGCCGTTAAACCCATACTTAAATAATAATCTGGTTCATCTTTCGTAATGGCGTATGATGGTACGGTTTTCCAACCAGCAGTGGGTACCAAGCTCATACTTTCCGTACCACCAGCAACAATACACTCCGCCATACCACACCTTATTTTTGTGGTAGCCATTGCAATACTTTCTAAACCACTACCGCAATAACGATTTATGGTAATACCGGGCACGTCAATACCTAAAGCCTTGGCTGCAATAATTCTACCGAACTGCAAGCCTTGCTCAGCCTCGGGTACAGCATTTCCTACAATAACATCATCAATACGTTTGGTATCTAATTGAGGTATGGTAGCCATTAAACCCTTTAATAAATCAATGGCCAAATCATCTGGCCTAGTAAACCTAAAGCCACCTTTTTTACTTTTAGTGATAGCGGTTCTAAAACCTGCTACTATATACGCTTCTTGCATACTATTTTATTTTATCGTTTTTATTTTTTGGCGCTGTGGGCCGCATTGCAAGTAGCAACAGTTGTTCTGGCTTTTCGTTACAATCTTTTTGGGCTTCGCCACAAAAAGTATTTCCACTTCAATCCAGCAGCCCTTGAGCTGTTGAATATAAATATTACAAAATTGACCAAAACCAATTTAGTTGTTTATGCAACTTTCTGTATCAAAGATAGAAATTTAAAACAATTATCAAAAAAAAATGAAAAGTTATATTTGCAGTAATGATGTACAACCTCTTACGCAGTTTTTTATTTCTTTTTGATGCTGAAAAAGTGCATCATTTTTCAATGAATAGCCTTAAAATGCTTTGTAGCATCGGCTTCATAAAAAAAATTATTACCACAATATACCAACCCTCACAAAACAAGCCTGTAATGCTTGGTAAGCTTCAATTTAAAAATATAGTAGGCTTAGCTGCTGGGTTCGATAAAAATGCATTATACCTTACCGAATTAAACGCACTTGGCTTTGGCCATGTTGAAATTGGTACTGTTACACCATTACCACAAGAGGGTAACCCTAAAGTAAGGTTGTTTCGTTTACCAAAAGATAAAGCCCTCATCAATCGTATGGGTTTTAATAATGATGGGGTAACCGTTATTACAGAGCGACTTAAAAAATGGCAAGAGAAAAACAGTACCAATAAAATTATTATAGGCGGCAATATTGGTAAAAATAAAATTACCCCTAACGAAGCTGCTTTTAAAGACTATGAAATATGTTTTACAGCTTTACACCCTTATGTTGATTATTTTGTAGTAAATGTAAGCAGCCCAAACACCCCTGGCTTAAGGGCTTTGCAAGATAAAGAACCCCTAACCGAAATACTAACGCACTTACAAAAAATTAACAACGGTACCACATTGCCGAAACCTATTTTTTTAAAAATAGCACCTGATCTTACACCTGAACAAGTTGATGATGTGATTGATATGGCTTTGCAAATTAACCTAGATGGTTTGGTAGTTTCTAATACCACCATCAATCGTTCACAATTAAAAACAGCTAGCACAATAATTGACAATATTGGTGCAGGTGGCTTAAGCGGTGCACCCGTTAAACAAAAATCAACCGCATTGGTGCAATATATTCACCATAAAACAAACGGACGTATTCCCATTATTGCTAGTGGCGGTGTTTTTACAGCAGCTGATGCCAATGAAAAAATTGCTGCCGGTGCCAGCCTTGTACAAGTATGGACGGGTTTTGTATACGAGGGCCCAGCTATCGTAAAAAAAATACTACAGAGCAAACAACAGTAACCACCTAATTTTGCCCAACATTTAATTTTTTATGGAGCATTTATTTACATCAGAAAGTATCATTAGTTTTTTTGTATTAGTACTGTTAGAAGTAGTACTAGGTATTGATAATGTAATTTTTGTAAGCATTATCATAAACAGATTACCAGCAAATAAAGAAAAAAATGCTCGTAGGGTATGGATGATAACTGGTATTATCACCCGGAGTTTATTACTAATGGCATTGGGCTGGTTATTAGCACAAAAAGGTAAACCAGTGTTCACACTTTTCAACAAAGGGTTTGATTTAGCAAGTTTGGTAATGCTAGCTGGTGGCTTGTTTTTAATTTATAAAACCGTTAGAGAAATTCACCATAAGCTAGAGGGTGAAGATGAAAGCTTGAGTGGCAACAATAAGCCTGCACTTAGTTTTGGCAAAGCCGTTTTTCAAATTATGTTGATTGACATGGTGTTTTCTTTTGATAGCATTATTACCGCTGGTGGTACAGCTGAGCATGTTGAAATTATGATTGCAGCAGTGGTAATTGCAATGTTTATCATGTTTTTGTTTAGCCCTAAAATTTCAGCTTTTATACACAAACACCCTTCATTAAAAATGTTAGCACTTTCATTTTTAGTTATGATTGGTTTAACCTTAGTTATAGAAGGTTGGGATAGCGAAAAAGCACATGATTTACACTTAAAAAATTACGTATACTTTGGTATGGCGTTTTCATTTATAGTTGAAGTACTCAACATTATTATGGCCAAAAAACAAAAGCGCAAGCATATTGTAAAATTAAATGAGCCCACGTTAAGAAATGATGACGATGATGTTCATCAATCAGATCAGGCACATTAATGCACACATAATAAAGCCGCTGCCACCATGGCGGCGGTTTCTGTTCTTAGTCTGGTTTCACCTAATGCTACGGGTAAATATTGTTGCCTTATTGCTAAAGAAATTTCATCAGGTGTAAAATCACCTTCAGGCCCAATCAACATTGTAGCATAGTGTTGTGTTGTTAAAAATTGATGTTGATCTAACCAGCTTCTTAATGATGTTTTTTGTGAAGGTTCACAATGAGCAATAAACTTATAACCATCTAATGCTTGCTGCACAAAGGTTTCAAAATGTTGTGGCGGTAATAATTGCGGTAACCAAGCTTGCTGCGATTGTAACATAGCACTTATTAAAATGCCATTCATTCGTTCGTATTTAAAATGTTGTTTTTCAGTACGGGTACAAAGCAAGGGCACAATTTGTTGCACCCCCATTTCAGTAGCTTTCTCTAAAAACCATTCAAAACGACTGTTATTTTTAACCAACGAAACCGCTATACAAATTTGTTTAGTGGGTTTGGGCACCACTCGTGTTTCTAAAATTTGAACGCTGCACTTTTTTTTATGAGCATCTACAATAGTGGCTGTATATACATGGCCTAAACCATCAGTTAGTTTTAAGTTTCTACCATTTTGCATACGCAACACCATCACAATGTGTTTAGATGTTTCTTCATCTAACACCACAATAGGAGTTGCATTGTTTAAAGGAGTGGTATAAAAAAATGGTAATTGCACTAGCTAAATAATGAAATTAAAATGGTGCTTCGTCATCAAATTGGCTATCGTTCATTTTACTACCCTTTTGAATGTACATGTTAGGTCCATCAAAACCTGCACCAGGTGAGGTTGGACGCCAATTGCCTGCGCCTAAATTAGGATTAAAATCATTACTACCACCTTCTTCATCTTCTACAAATTTTTGAATATGCAGCAATGCCCTAAGTTTTACAGTTTCTAAACTACCGTTACGGTGCTTCGCTATTTTAACGTGTGTTTCTCCTTTGAGGTAATCACCCGTCGCATCTTGGTTAATATCATGATATTCTGGTCGGTACAAAAACATAACCATATCAGCATCTTGCTCAATAGCACCCGATTCACGTAAATCGCTCAACTGTGGCATTTTGTTACCATCTTTACGCTTCTCTACCTCACGACTCAATTGCGATAAGGCAATTATAGGCACTTGCAGCTCTTTGGCTAAGCCCTTTAAATCTCTTGAAATTTTGCTAATTTCTTGTTCACGGTTGCTATTTCTATCAGCACTACCGCTCATCAATTGTAGGTAGTCAATAATAATAATACCTACACCATGTTTATTTTTTAATCGACGACATTTTGCTCTTAATTCAAAAATATTCAATGCAGCTGAATCATCGATATAAATAGGCGCTTTAGATAAACGATTGATACCTTTTTTGGTAAGCTGGGTCATTTCGTGTTCTTCTAACCTACCACGAGCAATTTTTTCTAAATGAATTTCACTTTCGGCGCTTAAAATACGTTGCACCAATTGGCTACTACTCATCTCCAAACTAAAGAAGCCTACAGGTGTTGGTTTGGTTGGGTGTAAAGCCGCAGCCCTTGCTAGGTTTAAGGCAAAAGCGGTTTTACCTACTGATGGCCTTGCTGCTAAAATAATTAAATCAGTTGGTTGCCAACCATAAGTAATTCTATCCATTGATGGGAAACCCGTAGGCACCCCCGTAATATCATCTTGCCTATTACGCATATACTCAATACGATCAATGGTTTTTACCAAAACGTTTTCAATATCATCAAAGTTTTTACGAAGGTGATTATTGGTAATTTCAAATAATTTCGATTCTGCAATATCTAACATATCAAACACATCAGTACTATCTTCATAAGCTTCACCGATTATTTCACCGCTAATGCGAATCAATTCTCTTTGAATAAATTTTTGCAAAACAATACGGGCATGTGCTTCAATATTAGCAGATGATACTACTACATTAGTAAGTTTCGTAACAGCATATGGTCCGCCTACAAACTCTAACTCTTCCCTAAACTTTAACTCTTCTACCACTGTGAGCAAATCAATAGGCAAATTTTTGATTTGCAATGATTGCATGGCTTTGTATATTTTTTGGTGTGCCTCTACGTAAAAACACTCTGGTTTTAATATTTCAATAACTGTATCAAAAGCGGCTTTTTCGAGCATAATAGCACCTAAAATAGCTTCTTCAAGTTCTTTAGCCTGTGGTGGCACTTTACCAAACATCAAGCTATTGTTTTCGAGCAATGGCTTACGACGTACTTTTCTATCTTTATTAAAATTGGTTAACTCCATTTGATGTTCTTAAAAATGCTTTCAAAAAATTGTTGTTGGTGTAATGTCCGGCAAAAAAGTGTAGCAGGACGGCTAAGATAAATCCAATTGGTTAATATTAAATTAACATACAAGGGTTATCAACCACATGAAGGTATTTATTCACCGCATATTCACATGCAAATATAGTTTATACACAGCTTAACCACAATACAATTAACATAGTACATGCAATACAAATGGTTATACAACATCATTTATCAACAAATAAGTTATTAGAAAAATATAATTTTTACACGTTGAAAAATAATTTTTGATGCACGTTTTAAAAAAAATCTTTTCAAAATTTCAAAGATTTAATTTATGCAAATAGGTGCTCTTTTGATGCGTTTTGAAAGCCGTATATTTGCACTCAAATTTTATTTCACGAATGATTATTTCTTACAACTGGCTCAGCGATTATTTACCAACTACTATTGACCCTCAAAAGTTGAGTAAAATATTAACTTCAATTGGTTTAGAAGTTGAGAGTTTACACCCTTACGAATCAATAAAAGGTGGATTAGCTGGCTTAGTAGTAGGCGAAGTATTAACCTGCGAAAAACACCCTGATGCTGATAAACTAAAAATTACTACTGTTAATATTGGTACAGATACACCTTCGCAAATTGTATGTGGTGCTAGTAATGTAGCGGCCGGTCAAAAAGTAATTGTTGCTACTGTTGGCAGTACCATTTACCCTACTAATGGCGAACCCCTACAAATAAAAAAAGCAAAAATTAGAGGTGTAGAAAGCCAAGGTATGATATGTGCCGAAGATGAAATTGGCGTAGGCGAAAGCCATGCTGGTATTATGGTATTACCTGCTGAAACTATACCTGGCACTGCTGCTAACACCCTTTTTGAAACCTATAGTGATTTTATTTACGAAATAGGCTTAACGCCCAATCGTATGGATGCTATGAGCCATTTAGGCGTTGCCAAAGATGTTTGTGCTTATTTATGGCATCATGATAAAAAAGAAACAAAAGCTGTATTACCATTTAAAAACAATTTCAAAGCAGATAATAATGATATTGCTATCAATGTTACCATTGAAGCTACTGAAGGTTGCCAACGTTACGCAGGTGTAAGTATCAACAATATTACTGTTGCTGAAAGTCCTACTTGGTTACAAAACAAATTAAAAAGTATTGGCCTAAAGCCCATAAATAATGTGGTGGATGTTACCAATTTCATTTTACATGAAACTGGTCAACCATTGCATGCTTTTGACATTGCAAAAATTACAGGCAATACCATCAAAGTAAAAAACGCTACAGCTGGCGAAAAATTTACAACGCTTGATGAAAAAGAACGTACACTTTTTGAAAACGATGTAATGATTGCCAATGCAAATGAACACATGTGCATAGCAGGTGTGTATGGCGGCTTGCACAGTGGTGTTAGCAATGCCACCACGGCAATTTTTTTAGAAAGTGCATGGTTTAACCCTAGTAATATCCGTAAAACATCATTACAACATGGGTTGCGTACAGATGCTGCAACTCGTTTTGAAAAAGGTGTAGACATTAGCAATACTGTTAACGTTTTAAAAAGAGCTGCCTTACTTATTAAAGAAATTGCTGGCGGTACTATTAGCAGTGATATTATTGACCTTTACCCTGCTCCGCAAGAAAAAACGGCAGTAGCCATAAAATACCATTATCTTAAAAAGTTGAGTGGTAAAAATTACCATGCTGATACCATTAAAAATATATTAACAGCCCTCGGATTTGAAATTCAAAAAGAAGGTATTGATGAAATGTGGTTGAGCGTACCTTACAGCAAACCAGATATTAGCATCGCTGCCGATATTGTTGAAGAAATTATGCGTATTGATGGGTTAGATAATGTGGAAATACCTGCCACCATATCTATTGCACCATCGGCAGATAATGGCTACGCTAACAATAGTTTTGCAGAAAAAATGGCTAATTACTTAACGGGCAATGGCTTTCATGAAATATTTACCAACAGCATTACAGATAGCAAGTATTACGATGAAGCCACTTTACAGCACACCGTTAAAATGATCAATAACCTCAGTGCTGATTTAGATGTGATGCGTCCATCACTTTTACAAACTGGGCTTGAGGTAATAGCATACAACATCAACAGAAAAAATAACGATGTAAAATTGTATGAGTTTGGCAAAACCTACCACAGTAATGGAATAGGTAAATATGCTGAAAAAAATAGGTTAGCCATTTTTACCTCAGGGATTGTAACCATTGGTGGTTGGCAATCAAAAGATATGAAGGCAGATTTTTATCATATAAAAGGTATTTGCGAAAAAATAATTATGGCTGCTGGCATAAAAAATACCAGCATTAACGTTGTTACTAACCAACATATGGATTATGCCATTGAAGTAGCTGCTCATCAACAAACCCTTGCAACAATAGGCAGCATTCACCCTAATACGTTGAAACAATTCGGTATTAAAGATGCAGTAATGTACGCTGACATTGCATGGGATGAACTGATGGTATTACAACAAAAAAATAACATCACATTTAAAGAAATATCTAAATTCCCTGCTGTACAAAGAGATTTAGCTATTATTGTTGACAAAGCTGTAACCTACGCTGCTATTGAACAAAATGTAAAATCTCACAAAATACAAGCGTTAAAATCAATAAAATTATTTGACATTTTTGAAAGTGAAAAAATTGGTAGCGATAAACGCTCAATGGCAGTAAACTTTACTTTTAGTGATGAGGCAAAAACTTTTGCCGATGCTGAAACAGATGCGATGATGCAACAAATAATTAATGGTTTAGAAAAACAATTGAACGCTACCATTAGAAAATAACACTTGTTAGAGTTAAGCGACCATATAATTCAATTACAACAAAAGTTACAAGTACTACTAAAACAGTACCATACACTTTTACAACAAAATTCAGCACAACAACAACTCATTCAAACTTTACAACAACAGCAACAACAACAATTACAACAAATTGAAACTCTGCAACAGCAACAACTTGTACTAAAAGCAGCGGTTGATGATTTAAATGACCCCGAAAAAAAACAGCTAGAGCTTCAAATAAACCGATACATCAAAACTATTGACCAATGTATTGCATTACTCAGTCATCAAAATAATATATGAGTGAATTAATTCCTATCAATATTGTGATTGCCGACCGTACGTACCGCATCAAAACCAAACCAACTGATGAGGAAGTTATTAGAAAAACGGTAAAGCTGATTAATGATAAAATTATTGAGTTTAAAACCCAATTTGCTGGCAAGGATATGCAAGACTATATTGCCATGGTGATTATTTGGTACGCTACGCAAAAAAATGCTGGTGAAAACAATAACCTACTCTCCAAAGAGTTGGCTGATGTTATTTTAAAAATGGAACAGCAAATTGATGACACATTGAAGTTGTAATGTCATTATCTTAATTTCATCATAACCGTTTGTTTCAAATTCAAACCTATTTTATTTTCCCATAGTCATCTTTCAATAAAAATTACCCTTACCAATTTAGCAGCAAATTATTTTTGTATCTTCGCCACAAACCGTTTTTATATAACTGGTTGATTTTGTGAACAAGATTTTAAACAACAACTACTAAATGGACAATATTATAATTTACTTAATTGTAGGTGTAGTGGCTTTGGCTGCTGGCATCTTCGGAGGAAAAATCCTCTTTGCTAAAAACACAGAAAAACAAATACAAGACGCTGAATTACAAGCTGAAAGGTTACTTGCAGAAGCAAAATTAAAAGCAGATACCTACAAAAAAGAACGTGAAATTGAAGCAAAAGAGCGTTTTGCTTCCATGAAAATTGAGCATGAGAAAGAAGCGTTACAGCGCATGCAAAAAGTAGTAGAAGGCGAAAACCGTATTAAACAAAAAGAGCAAAGTTTAAATCAAAAAGATGCCAACCTCGATAAACAAATCAAGGAAAACGAAACCATCAAAGAAAATTTAAACAAGCAAACAGACATCGTAAATAAAAAAAGAACAGAGTTAGAAAAACACCAAGAAGAACATATTCGCAGGCTTGAAAAAGTAGCTGGCTTAACGGCAGAAGATGCTAAAGCACAATTAATTGAAGGGTTAAAGCAAGAGGCGCATGCACAAGCCATTACCCTACAGCAAGAAATTATTGAAGATGCTAAATTAAAAGCCAATAAAGAAGCTCGTAAAATAGTAATACAAACCATACAACGTACTGCTGCTGAGCAAGCAATTGAAAACTCTATAACCGTTTTCAACCTCGAGAGCGATGAAATTAAAGGTTCTATTATTGGTAGAGAAGGGCGTAACATAAGGGCAATTGAAGCTGCAACAGGTGTTGATTTAATTGTAGATGATACACCTGAAGCCATTGTATTATCATCATTTGACCCATTACGCAGAGAAATTGCTCGTTTATCACTACAACGTTTGGTGGCCGATGGTCGTATTCACCCAGCACGTATTGAAGAAGTAGTAGAAAAAACCAAACGCCAGCTTGATGACCAAGTAATGGAAATTGGTGAACGTACGGCTATTGAATTAGGTGTACATGGATTACATAAAGAATTAATTCGCATGGTAGGCCGTATGCGTTTCCGTTCATCATACGGACAAAACCTGTTAATGCACAGTCGTGAAACCGCTAACCTTTGTGGTATTATGGCGGCAGAGCTGGGTATGAACCCAAAACTTGCTAAACGTGCAGGATTGTTACATGATATTGGTAAAGTACCTGATGAAGAAACTGAATTAAGCCATGCCCTTTTAGGTGCAAAGTTGGCTGAAAAATACGGTGAAAACCCAGCTGTAGTGAATGCAATTGGTGCCCACCACGATGAAATGGAAATGCAATATGTAATTTCTCCAATCATACAGGCTTGTGATGCTATTAGTGGTGCAAGACCCGGTGCTCGTAGAGAAATAATGCAACAATACATTCAACGTATTAAAGATTTAGAAAATTTAGCCGCTTCGTATAATGGTGTTGAAAAAGCCTATGCTATACAAGCTGGTAGAGAGTTACGGGTAATTGTTGAAGCTGATAAGGTAACTGATGGCGAAAGTGATAAACTTAGTTTTGAAATTGCCCAAAAAATTCAAACCGAAATGACCTTCCCTGGCCAAATTAAAGTAACCGTAATTAGAGAAAAAAGAGCTGTAAATATTGCACGTTAATAGGTGCAAATCATAAAAAATAAGCGATGATTATTGTCATCGCTTATTTTTTTCTTCATTTAGCAGCGTATTATTTTAATTGAAGCACCTTTACAGCTTACCAAAAGTTGATCTTATAAAGTATTTTTAACTGAAATCGACTACCCAATAAAAAATATTAGCAGTTAAATGACATTTTTTGAAAATTTCCCTTACCTTTGCACTCCAAAATAAGAATAGATATGGACGCAGTAGCATTTGTACACGAACAATTAACCACTATACCAACACTTCCTACTTTTAAGGCAGGTGATAACGTAACTGTTAACTACAAAATTGTAGAAGGTACTAAAGAGCGTATTCAAAGCTTTAAAGGTGATGTTATTAAACGTCAAGGTACTGGTTCTACCGCTACTTTTACTGTACGTAAAATAAGCGATGGCGTAGGTGTTGAGCGCCTATTCCCTGTATTTTCACCAAACATCGAAAGTATTGTTTTAAACAAAGTTGGTCGTGTAAGAAGGGCTAAATTGTATTTCTTACGTGAAAGAAGTGGTAAAAGTGCTCGTATTAAAGAAAAAAGAATGGCTGTTGGTCTTAAAAAAGGTAAAGCCTAATTCATATACAAATGATTGTAAAAAGCGAAACTTAATGGTTTCGCTTTTTTTATTTTTATTTAATAGTGATGTAATTAAAGTTAATACCCCGTTAAACGAAATAATAATCAACAAATCAAAGTTGCACTCGTATAAAATCATTTATCTTTACACTTTAAAAAAATAGTTATGGTACAACATATTTTCAACAACGTATTGTTATTGTCTATGCCAGGCGGTAGCGAATGGATTTTAATCATCTTAGTAGTATTGTTAATGTTTGGTGGTAAAAAAATACCAGAATTAATGAGAGGTGTGGGTAAAGGCATGAGAGAATTTAATGATGCTAAAAACAATGTAAAAAGTGAAATTGAAGAAGGCATGAGAGAAAAAGACAGACAACCCATGTCAACTGCTGATGAAATTAGATTACAAGAATTAAAATTGCAACAATTAAGAGAAGAGCAAGCACTTAAAAACTCTTAATATTATTTAAAATATTGATGGCCGAAAAATAGGACAAGCGCCTGTTTTTCGGCCTTTTTATTGGTTTCAATTACCTTTACAATATGTTTTCATTTTCAACTATACAGCAATACCACCAACAACTTAATGCAGCAGAAATAAGCTGCGAAGCGGTGGTACAGCACTATCTTACCCAAATAAAACAACAGCAACACCTTAATGCATTTATTGAAGTGTACGAAACTGAGGCTTTACAAAAAGCACAACAATTAGATGCGTTACGTAAAGCCGGTACGCCACTCAAAAAGTTACATGGTGTTGTAATCGCTATTAAAGATGTTATTTGTTACGCAGGTCATAAAGTATCAGCTGCATCTAACATCTTACAAAATTTTGAATCGTTATACACTGCTACTGCATTACAATTTTTAATTGATGAAGATGCCATCATCATTGGCAACTGTAATTGCGACGAATTTGCGATGGGTAGCACCAACGAAAATTCATATTATGGAAAAGTGCTTAATGCATTAGATCATACAAAAGTACCCGGAGGTTCATCTGGCGGTAGCGCTGTGGCAGTACAAGCTGGTATGTGTATGCTTTCATTGGGGAGCGATACGGGTGGCTCTGTTCGCCAACCAGCCGACTTTTGTGGTATTATTGGTTTAAAGCCTAGCTATGGTGCAATTTCAAGGTATGGGTTAATTGCCTACGCCTCATCGTTTGACCAAATAGGCATTTTTGGAACAACCGTACAAGATGTTGCTTTACTATTTAGCATTATGCACCAGCCAGATGTAATGGATAGTACGATGCTGCAAACCACCACCGCTTTTAATTTTGAGCCGCATCATCCCCAAAAGAAATACAAATTTGCTTTTCTTCAACCAACTTTACAAACAAAAGGTATTGACGTTGAAATTGCTGGTGCCATAACATCATTACAAGTTCAATTACATCAAGGCAACCATTTAACTGATGTTATTGATTTTGAATACCTCGATTATATTGTACCAGCCTATTATGTACTCACCACAGCCGAAGCTAGTAGTAACTTAAGTAGGTATGATGGTATTCGGTATGGCCATCAATCAGCTTTACCTGCAGCCAACCTTAATGAATTTTACCTTCATAATAGAACAGAAGGATTTGGCGACGAAGTAAAAAAACGAATAATGTTGGGCACATTTGTACTAAGTACCGGGTATTATGATGCCTTTTACAATAAAGCACAAAAAATAAGACGCTTGTTAGTTGATCAAGTAACCAAAATATTTGAAACCTACGATGCCATTATTTTGCCTGTATGTCCTACAACGGCCTTCAATATTGGCCAAAATGATAAAGACCCTATTGCCACATATTTAGCTGATATTTTTACGGTATTTGCTAATTTAACGGGCTTACCAGCTTTGGCGGTACCATTATTTTCACACAGTAATAACATGCCGTTTGGGGTACAAATACTCACTAATAAAAACCATGAAGTAATTTTGCACCAAATTGCAGATATGCTCATGAGCGAATATAAAATAACGGCTGTTTAAAATTAATGCTGAAAACCATCGTCATATCAACCTTGTTATGTGTAGCTGTTTTTATAAACGGTAATGCACAAAAAACTATAGCGCAAGATAGTACCCTACTACCTTTAAATGATACCACTTTAGAAAAGGTAGAAGATAATATAATTGATGAAATTGTTGAAACGAGAAGCGTACCTAAAAAAGACAAAGTACAGTACTTTAGTCAATTAACCCGTTATGGATTAAAAAACTTGTTCCCTGCTTACGGCTACAATGCTGCCATGCCCTATTCGCAACAGGTAAACCCTAATGCAGAAAAATATATGCAAGATTATTTACGCCTACACAGTAAATATTTAACCAATATGAAAAGTTGGTGCTTGCCCTATTTTAATTTGATTGATAATATTTTTACCCAATACGGATTGCCGAAAGAATTAAAATACTTAGCTGTAATTGAAAGTAATTTAAAAACCACCGCTACCAGTTGGGTTGGAGCTGGAGGGCCTTGGCAATTTATGCCCTACACTGCTCGTCAATTTGGTTTGGTGGTAAATGGTGTAACAGATGATAGAAGAGATTATTTTAAAAGTACCCATGCAGCAGCCCGTTATTTATTAATGCTGTATAAGCAAATGCACGATTGGTTATTGGTGATTGCAGCCTACAATGGCGGGCCTGGTAGGGTGTACAGTGCTATACAAAAAAGTGGTAGTCGAAATTTTTGGGCATTGCAATATTATTTGCCTGAAGAAAGTCGCAACCATGTAAAAAAGTTTATTGCCACACACTATATTATGGAAGCAGGTGGTAACACCAATACATTTAACAACACAGGTTTTGGTATGAGCGGCTCAGGCGGCAGTGCCTTAAACCCTTATAATAACAAACCAACCATTTCAATTGAAGAAATGGAACAAGCCGAAACAGCAACCATTACAGGTAAATACAGCTCTGTTGTAATAGCAAAAAATATTGCAATGGATATTGTATCGTTTAACCGTTATAACCCTTTGTTTGATAACCAAATTGCAGCCAATGGTAGGTACGAATTGATTTTACCAAGCGATAAAATGACGCAGTTTATTACCAAAAAATACCAGATACTAAATGAATCAGTACAGTTGATGTTAGGCGATGCTGATGTGCCAGATAATGCAACAGTTTACCCAAGTTTAAAAACACCAACGGGTACAAAAAAGAAAACTAAAAATTAAATTATTGTAGTACTTGTAACAAAGCGGCTGCTTTAGCCATACATTCATCGTACTCTGCTGCTGCATCACAATAATAAGTAATGCCACTTCCAGCAAAAAAAGATACTTGTTGCATTGCTTCGTTGTAAAATAAGCTCCTTATTACAACGTTAAAATCAAAATCACCATCAGGAGTAATATAACCTAGTGCACCAGAAAACAAACCCCTTTGTGTTAATTCTGTATTTTCAATAATTTCCATTACTCGTTTTTTGGGTGCTCCAGTCATTGAGCCCATCGGGTAACATACTGCTAAGGCTTTTGCAAAATGTGAGGGGTTTTGTAAGGTACATTCAATGGTACTAATCATTTGATGCACTTGCGGAAAGCTGTAAATACCGAATAACTCTGTAACTTTTACCGATGCTTTGGTACTTACTTGGCTCATATCATTACGTACCAAATCAACCACCATTACATTTTCACTTTGCTCTTTTTTACTGTTGCGTAATGTGGTTTTATTTTGATGATCTTCATCAAAATTACTACTACGCTTTGCTGTACCTTTTATGGGTTGTGATTGTAATAATGAACCTTGCTTTTTTAAAAATCTTTCAGGGCTTGCACACAAACAATATTGTTGATTTAATTTATAAAAGGCCCCAAAGGGTGCTGCTGAAATTGCAGTAAGTTTTTGATAGGCTGTAATGGCATTAAAGGAGGTAACATTACCCAAAAACTCCATACAAAAATTGGCTTCGTAACAATCGCCACGTTGTATATGTGCTTTTATTTGTTCAATTTTTTGGATATAAGCTTGCTTGCTAAGCTGATGGGTTAAGGTGAAAGATGTGGCGGTTGTATCATTAAACACTGGCGTTTGCAAAATTTCAGCAATAATTTTTTCTGATGGTTCAATAGATTGTAAAACCGTTATTTGTGCTTTATCATCTAATCGAATTACTGAAACTGGCTCAAACAAAAAGCCATCACCAAATGATGTATTTAAAACGTTATTAGTTGAGTATGCATTGCCAGCTGCATTGTAACCCAAATGGCCAAACAGCCAACCTGGGCCTGCATTATAAAATTGCTGTAAAGCATCAAAACGGTGTGCTGCTTTAAATTCAAACGAACGTTTTACACCAACAGCCAATAAACATTCAAATGCTGATGTTTGGTGTTGGTAACCATTGTTATCTAATAAACAAAAAATGTTGAACTGGTTAGCCCAGTTCAACATTTTAAATTTTAGCGCTATTACAGCAGCTGTTATTTCAGTATTTTGTTGCAAATGCTTTTAATTAAAAATCATCATCGTCATCATCAAAACCACCACGGCCACCACGGCCACCACCTAAATCATCATCAAACAAATCAAATTCTTTGAACTCATCTAGTTTCAAATCATCATCATCATCTTTCGATTTTTTTGTAGCGCCTTTTTTTGCTTTTGATGGTGGTAAATCAAACTCTTCAAAGTCAGGATCCCAATCATCATCGTCATCTGCTTTTTCCCAATCATCAGCAACATCAATATCATCATCATCGTCATCATCTGCTACTACTTTCTTTCCTTTGCCTTTTGCGGCTTTTGTAGGTTTAATTTCATCGAAGTCATCATCTTCTAAATCATCATCTTCATCAATACTTTTTGCTTTGCTAGCTTTTGATTTTGATGTGCCTTTTTCTGGTACAACTTTTTTTGTTGTTGCTTTTTTTCCAGTATCTTTTTTCAGTGCCATTGTATCAAAATTATATTTGTAAAATTTCAACGGTAATTTTAATTCGCCAAATATTTTGCGTTCTTTTTTTTATAAAATTTTAAATAGTTACCAATTGTTCTCTTCCTGGGCCGTTACTTATATATTTTACCGGAACATTTAAATAATTATTGAGGTAATCAATATATGTTTTCATTTCAGCTGGCATGCTATCAAAAGTTGTTGACTGTGTAATATCAGTATACCAACCTTTAAAAGAATGTAATACTGGTGTAATGTTCAATTTATTCATTTGAAAAGGCACCTGCTTGGTTTCAACACCATTTACATTATATGCGTTACACACTTGCAAAGTATCTAAACCATCTAAAATATCAGCTTTTGTCATTACAATTTGCGTAACCCCATTAATCATACAAGCAAAATGTAAAGCTACTAAATCAATCCAGCCGCAGCGGCGTGGGCGCCCTGTAGTGCTACCAAATTCGTTACCAGTATTTCTTAAAAAATCGCCTGTTGCATCGTGTAATTCTGTAGGGAATGGGCCGCTACCAACCCTTGTACAATAAGCTTTTGTAATACCAATAATTTCTTTTATTTTTTGTGGCGCTATACCTAAGCCAGAGCATACACCTGCTGAAATAGTATTACTGCTCGTAACAAACGGGAATGTACCAAAATCAACATCTAACATACTGCCTTGTGCTCCTTCTGCCAATACTCTTTTACCTGCAGCAATTTGTTCATTGATGAAATACTCACCATTTACAATTTTTAATTCTTTTAAAAATTCTAATGCTTCAAAAAACTCTTCTTCCCAAGCACTAATATCTTCTTGAAAATTAAAACTATCTAACAACCGTTGGTGTTTCAAACGAAGTTTTATGTATTGTGTAGTAAAACTTTTATCTAACAAATCGCCAACTCGTAAGCCGTTACGACCGGTTTTATCCATGTATGCCGGTCCAATACCTTTTAAAGTACTTCCTATTTTTTCTGACCCTTTTGCTAACTCACTAGCTTTATCAAGGGCCCTATGTGTAGGCAAAATTAAATGTGTACGTTCACTGATGTACAAATTTTTTCTGTAATCAAAACCTAAAGCAGCTACTGCATCACACTCTTTTTTAAGTGTTACAGCATCTAACACAACCCCATTACCAATAAGGTTGATTTTATCGGTATGAAAAATGCCACTCGGTATTTGGTGCAATACAATTTTTGTATTGTTTACATACAAAGTATGGCCAGCATTTGGGCCACCTTGAAAACGAGCCACTACATCGTAGTCTTTTGCAAAAAAATCAACAATTTTTCCTTTCCCTTCATCGCCCCATTGCAAGCCCAAAATAACATCAACCATTGTAATTTGTTTAAATAATAATGTATAAAAAAAATAAAATGTCAAATTGGGGCGGTCAACAACTATACCATTCATCAGCCTCAGTTCGGGCTATTCGCTGCAATATTTTTAACCGATGGTTTTAAAAATATTTACGCTACTATCCCGGAGCCCTTGTGCGTTTTTGCAAGAATTAACCCATCATTTTTTTTAAATTTTGGGGCAATTGTATGCTTGTGGGCGTAAAAGTAAAATGAAAAAAAACAATAAACTAAAATAATGTGAACCAATAAAAAAATAACTCATTAAATTAATAAAATGAAAGTAAAATATTGAGCAATCTATTCAAAAAAAAGCCCTTCTCAAATATTGAAAAGGGTTACAAAAATTGATTTTTGGGGTTACGCTACTTTAAGCATACTTAACTTACTGGTACTAAACTTACGTTGTGCATACTCAAGGGTAACATCAAAACTTTTGAGTTTTTGGCTCGGCATTTCATACATAGCATCCGTTAAAATACTTTCGCAAATACTACGTAAACCTCTTGCGCCAAGTTTATATTCTAAGGCTTTTTCAACCATAAAATCTAGTACAGCAGGCTCAAATTTTAAAGCAATACCTTCAATTTCAAACAATTTAGTAAACTGTTTTACCAAACTATTTTTAGGCTCCGTTAAAATATTTTTTAGTGTTGGTGCATCTAAAGGGTTGAGGTAGGTAACCACAGGCAATCTGCCTAATAACTCTGGTATTAAACCAAAGTTTTTTAAATCTGGTGCACTTATATATTGTAATAAATTATCTTCTTGAAACTGTTGTAAATCTTTATTTACATTAAAACCAATGGCATTGGTATTAACCCTACGAGCAATTATTTTATCAACACCACTAAAAGCACCGCCACAAATAAATAAAATATTTTGGGTGTTTACCTTTACCAATTTTTGCTCAGGGTGTTTGCGGCCGCCTTGTGGTGGTACGAGCACTTCGCTACCCTCAAGTAATTTCAATAATCCTTGTTGTACGCCTTCGCCACTAACATCTCTTGTAATACTAGGGTTATCACTTTTACGAGCAACCTTATCAATTTCATCAATAAAAACAATACCTTTTTCAGCTGCTGCAACATCGTAATTACAAGCCTGTAACAACCTACTCAGCATGCTTTCCACATCTTCACCTACATAACCAGCTTCAGTAAACACGGTAGCATCAACAATTGCGAAAGGCACATTCAACATACGAGCAATGGTTTTGGCCAATAAGGTTTTACCTGTACCCGTTTCGCCTACCATAATGATGTTACTTTTCTCTATTTCAACGTCATTTTCTGTTTTTTGGTTAAGTCTTTTGTAGTGATTGTATACCGCAACAGCTAATATTTTTTTAGCATCATCTTGGCCAATTACGTATTCATCTAAAAACTTTTTAATTTCTTGTGGTTTTCTAATGGTAAGTTTATAGTTAGAGGTAGCCTTTGTTTCAGGTGCTAAACCAACTTCTTGACCTATAATTTCTTTAGCATGCTCAACACAGTTTTCGCATATATGCCCATCTTGTCCTGCAATTAAAATTTTAACCTCATCTCTACTTCTGCCACAAAAAGAACAATGAAGTATCGGTGTTTTTGCCATGTTATTTGTATTTAAACGCTGTATTTTTCAATTTGCAAAGATACGTGGTAGTTTTAGTAAGTATGACAAATACTTTCATTTGAAAGTTGCATGGTATATGAATGGCTTTTCAATTTCTTACGAAATAAGTCACACAATAGCCTCTATTTCATAATTACATTATAACCCTATATTTGCAGCCGAAAAAATTAAAGTGAATGATGAGGTATTATACTTTTATACTTGGGACTATATTTTTTTTGATTTGTAATGTTACTTACGCTCAAACAAATACATCACTCGACCCTGTTACGGTTACATCAGCAATTAGTCCTACCAAAGTTTCAAAAACTGGTAGAAATATTACAGTGCTAGATGGAAAGTTATTTACACAATTGCCTGTACATAATATTGATGATTTATTAAAATACATACCCGGTATTGAGGTACAAGCAAGAGGACCATTAGGTGCACAAGGCGATATTATTATTAGAGGTAGTACATTTCAACAAGTATTGCTCATTATTGATGGTATTAGGCTCAACGACCCTTTAACAGGGCATTTTAATAGTTATATACCCATTGCCGTTGCTGAAATAGAACGTGTAGAAATTTTAAAAGGTGCATCATCAGCCATTTACGGTACTGAAGCGGTTGGTGGTGTTATTCATGTAATTACCAAATCATTCGCATCATTAAAAAAGAAACAACAATTTCAAACACAAACTACATTGGGCGAATATGGTTTGTTTACTAATAGCATTGGTGGTATTTACGCAACCGAAAAAACGGCTGTTGCTGGTGGTTTTGATACTGAGCAAACAAATGGGCAACAACAAAGAGGTACCAAAGGATTTGTAAATAATATAAGAGCATCATTATCATACAGTACTTTTTTAAATAAACATTTAAAACTAAGTATTAGGCAAGCATACGACAGTAGAGATTTTAGCGCCCAAAACTTTTATACTACTTTTAGAAGTGATACAGCAATTGAAAGAGTGAACAGTTCTTGGAGTCATTTAAAATTAGCGTTCAATAAAAACAATCATGTACTTACATTAGATGTTGGTTATAAAAAAGCTGATGATTATTATCTATTTTCAAAAGCATCATTACCTAACCAAAATAAAGCTTCATTATTACAAGCATTGGCAACTTTCCAACGTAACCTATTTAAGCAAACTACTTTGCTAGTAGGCGCAAATGCAATTCAAAAAAAAATACGTTCAAACGACCGTGGCAACCACCAAGTAAACCAAATGGCATTGTTTACTACACTTACACAAAAAATTGGTACACATATAAATATCAATACAGCTTTAAGGGCTGATTATAATACTGCTGCAAAAAAATTATATATTGTACCACAACTAAATGCATCGTACCAACAAAATAATTTTCAATTAAGAGGTAGTATTGGAACAACTATTAGAGATGCTGACTTTACAGAACGTTACAACAATTATGGCAAAGCTTTGGTACGCAGTGGTAGTTTAGGCAACCCTGACCTTCAAGCGGAAACCTCTTTAAGTTATGAACTAGGGGCTGATTATTTTATTGGAAAGCCCCTTAAAATAGCTGCATCTGTATTTGAAAGAAAACAACAAGATGTAATTGATTACATACCCACAGCGTATGCTGATATTCCACGTAAAATAAATATTATTCCCAGTGGCACTTATGCTTTGGCAAAAAATGTTTCAACTGTAAACACAAAGGGAGCTGAGGTTGATGTTACGCTGCAACAAAACTTTCATCAACATTTTATTACAGCAACTTTAGGTTGGATTATTTTAACAACAAATACCAGCGAAGCTGTTCCATCATTTTATATTAATTCGCATGCAACACTTTTAACCAATTTTTCAGTTTTTTACCAATACAAATCATTTAGTATTGCTGCGAACGGTATTTATAAAAAACGACCACAACGCAGTGGCAGTGCGTTTTATACTGCTGTTGATAAAGATTATTTTTTAATGAATGCTAAAGCAGCTGTTAGTTTTTGTCAAAAAAAATGGAGTGTATTCGGTGAAATTGATAATGTGTTCAACAGAAAATATGTTGATATTTTAGGTACACAAATGCCTAGCAGGTGGTTAATGGGTGGTGTACAATGGCGATTTCAAAAAAATTAATTTATTGTTTTGTTCAATAAAAAATGCGCTTCAAAATGAAGCGCATTTTTTATTGAATTTTATAAGATTATAATTTAGTAATTACAGCATCCACTATACCGTAAGCCACTGATTCGTTGGCATCCATCCAATAATCACGGTCAAAATCTTTCATAATTTGTGCCTTTGTTTTACCGCAATTATCTGCCAAAATTTGGGCACCCATTTCTTTTACTTTTTGCATTTGCGTTGCCATAATTTCAAGGTCGGCACTAACACCTTGTCCGCCACCACTTGGTTGGTGAATCATTACTTCTCCGTTAGGAAAAATAAAGCGTTTGCCTTTTTCGCCGCCACTTAATAAAATACTACCCATACTTGCTGCCATACCCATACACACTGTACTTACAGGCGACGATATCATTTGCATAGTGTCATAAATAACCATACCGCTAGTAACTACACCACCAGGGCTGTTGATATAAAAAGTAATTTCTTTACCAGGGTCAATAGCTTCTAAGTACATTAAACGATTGGTAATATCTTTTGCACTTTTATCATCTACTGGGCCCCATAAAAATATTTTACGTTGCTCAATAAATTTTTTGTCAAACTGCCAGCCTGACATCATTTTCTCCATCGGACTTTCGGGCAGTTCTTTTGGAGCTTCTTCCTCATCATCTAAACGAATACCTGAATTATATAAACGCATATCTCTAATTGTTTTAATGTTTAATGTTGTTGTGCAAAAGCAAAAATTAATCTTTTTTTGCTTTACGTGGGTTGGTTAACAAAACTTCATCAACCAAACCATATTCTTTGGCTTCAATTGCCGTCAACCATTTATCTCTTTGGCAATCTTCAGCAATACGTTCAATTGTTTGACCGCTGTGTAAAGAAATAACGCTGTATAACTCATGCTTTACCTTCTTCACTTCGTTAACGGTTATTTCAACGTCACTAGCTTGCCCCATAGCACCTGCACTTGGTTGGTGCATCATAATACGGCTATGCTTCAATGCAGTACGTTTACCTTTTGCACCAGCACACATTAACACTTGGCCCATACTTGCCGCCATACCTGTACAAATAGTAGCAATATCTGGTGTAATAAACTGCATGGTATCATACATACCCAAGCCAGCATACACACTACCACCCGGACAGTTTACATACATTTGAATATCCCTAAAACGATCGGTACTTTCTAAAAATAATAATTGCGCTGTTACAATGTTAGCTACTTCATCATTAATTGGGTAGCCCAAAAATATGATACGGTCCATCATCAACCTACTATAAACATCCATTACTGCTACGTTCATAGGACGTTCTTCAATAATATTGGGTGTGAGGTTCGTTACATTGTGTTTTATATAGCCATCGAGTGTGTTACTACTAATGCCTTTATGCTTTACAGCATACTTTTCAAACTCTTGTCCAAAATTCATGGTTTATAAATTATGTTAGCAAATATCGTTGAATTGACTGTATTATTAGTTCAATATTAGGGAATTAGTCAAAAACTATTCCTTTACAATAACCATGACATATTAACACAAAAAAGCCCCCAAAAATGGAGGCTGTACAATATCTTTTGCTGTAATAGCTAGATTATATGCTATTTTTTTGAACCATGCTCATCAGAAACAGTAAGTTTATGACGACCTTTTGCCCTGCGGCTAGCCAATACTTTACGGCCATTTGCAGTTGACATACGCTCACGGAAACCATGTACTGATTTTCTACGACGTTTGTGGGGTTGGTAAGTTCTTTTTTTTCCTGGCATTGTTAAATGTTTTTCCTTTTACAAAAATTGTTTAAGCATTCTCATCAGCAAGGCACCATCCCCGCCGCTTGTGAAAGGATGGCAAAAGTAGGAAAATAATTTCAATCCATCAGCTAATTTTAAATCAAATTAGATTTTTACCTGCGTTGAAACAATTGTTTCACCAAAAAAAACTGACGCATGGTTGTCAAAATCTATTGTATTACCTGTTGTAAAAAACTTTCTTTCGCCATTTTTAGAACAATGAGCATCAATTTCAGGATGCTTTTGTAGATATTGAACCAAACTTTCTGCAACAATATTACCTTGTGAAAGTACCGTAACGTGTTGGGGTGTATATGTTTTTATTTTATTGATTAACAACGGATAATGTGTACAAGCTAAGAGTAAACAATCAATTGAAGCATCTTTTTGAAGTAAATTATTTACATGGTATTGTACGGGGCCATCTGCCATTGGTGTATTATATGCACCTGATTCCACCAAATCAACCCAAGCTGGCGAAGCTTCTTGCGCAACAACTATTTGAGGATGCAGTTTCTTAATTTCTAATAAATAGGAGGCTGATTGTACTGTACCATTGGTAGCTAAAATACCTACATGGTTGGTTTTGGTATATTGATTTATTACTTCTGATGTAGGCCTAATAACCCCCAATACCCTTTTATGTGGTGCTAAATGTGGTAAATCATTTTGTTGTATGGTTCGCAATGCTTTCGCTGATGCAGTATTACATGCTAATATAACAAGATGACAACCTTGGTTAAAAAACCATTGTACAGCTTGTAAAGTATACTTATATACGGTATCAAAATCAAGAGGACCATAAGGAGCCCTTGCATTATCACCTAAATACATAAAATCGTATGATGGTAATAATGCGGCAATTTCTTTTAAAACGGTTAATCCTCCATAACCACTATCAAATACACCAATATATTGTTGTTGCTGTTGCATCATCTCATCAAAAATAAAGAGGATAATGGTATAAATAAAATCCCAGTCGATGATCGACTGGGATTTTACAGTTTCAATTATTTGATAATTTAATATTTAATTACTTTATCGCTAACAATTTTCTTACCAGATGCATCGCTCAGCATGATGGTGTAGGTACCTTGATTCATTCTTGATAAATCTAACTCCATCGTACCATATCTACCTGCAACAGTAAAGTTTTTACTCATTACTCTTGCACCTTTTGCATCGTACACCGTAATAATTCTTTGTTGCGGTGTGGTTACACTACTGTAATAACTAATTCTTACTAAACCTTGTGTTGGGTTTGGAGAGATAAATAATTGATCTCTTTGATTAGCAATATCTGTAATTGTTACTGAGTTTGATAATCCAAAACAACCACTAACTGCATCAGTAACCCTAACTTGATAAGTGCCAAAATCATTCAACAAACCATTTGCTTTTGTGATTGATGTGGCTGTAATACCAGTTAAAACTTGTCCATTTAAAGTCCATTGGTAAGTATAATTTCCTACAGGACTTACAGTTGTATATAAACCACCTTGTATTGATGGGTTAAATGCAGTTGTTGGCGATGCCGTTAAAACTATAACCGGAGGTAAACCCACTCGAGCTGTAACACTATTTGAAGTAACTGTACCACATGAAGTTGTAGATACTACCACACGATATTTGTAGTTGGCCATTGCAGCGGTTAAGTTAGGTATCACCAAAGTAGCGCTGTTAGCACCTGATATGTTGGTGTATGTAGTACCACCATCAGTACTTAATTGCCATTGATACACAATACCAGTACCAGTTGCAACAACATTGAAAGTTGCAGTGGTTGTACAAGAGGTAATATCTGCCGGTTGTGTGGTTATACTTGGAGCTGATTGTACTGTTAAAATAGCTGCATTTGTTGGTGTATTTGCAGCACATGAACTTGAAATTAAAGCTCTATACCTATTATTGGCCATAGCTGCTGTAACAGATGCAATTGTGTAAGTAGCATTTGTTTCGCCAGCAATATTAGTCCAAGTAGTTCCGCCATCGGTACTTACCTGCCATTGGTAGCTAATTGTACCACCTACAGCAGCTGCGGTAAATGTGGCTGCTGTACCTGTACACCTTGTTATATCAGTTGGTTGTGTGGTTATTGTAGTAGCAGCATTTACGGTTAATGTTACACAAGTTGAAGTTACACTTGTAGGAGCACAAGTTCCACTTACAATTACCCTGTATGCAGTACCACTCATAGCCGTGGTAACATTGTTAACAGTATATGTAGCAGCATTTGCACCTGCAATATTTGTGAAGGTTCCAGCACAACTTGTTGCTGATTGCCATTGGTAAGTAACGTTTGTACCAGTTGCAGCAACTGTAAATGTTGCGTTCGCTCCACTACATGTTACTACCGCTGCTGGTTGAGAGGTAATGGATGTTGCCGCTGTAACGTTAACTACTATTGCAGTTCTTGGACTTTCACATGTAGTTGTTTGGCTAACATAAAAAGTAGTAGAACCAACCGTTGTTGTTGATGGTGTTGGTGCAGTTGCACTACCTGTACCACCTGTTGCAGTGGTGTACCATAATAAGTTACTTCCAGTTGCAGTTAATGCAGTTGCCGTAGCTCCTTGACAATAGGTTACTGGCGAACTAGCAGTTGGAGCAGCAGGCACTGCTACCGTGTTTACTGTTATTGAAGCTCTTGGGCTTTCACAACCTACTGTTTGACTTACATAATATGTTATACTACCAATTGTAGCAGTAGAAGGTACTGGTGCTGTTGCACTTCCTGTACCGCCTGTAGCTGTTGTATACCACAACAAGTTGCTACCTGTTGCGGTTAATGACGGAGCCGTAGCACCTTGACAATACGTTAAAGGTAAACTAACTGTTGGAGCAGCAGGTGGTGCAGTAACATTTACCACAATTGATGCCCTTGGGCCTTCTCCACATGAAGTTGTTTGACTCACATAAAAAGTAGTTGACCCAACAGTGGTTGTTGAAGGTGTTGGTGCAGTTGTACTACCTGTACCACCTGTTGCAGCAGTATACCATAATAAACCAGTACCTGTAGCTGTTAATGGCGTTGCTGTTGCATTTTGACAGTATGTAACTGGACTAGTAACCGTTGGAGCAGGGGTTGTTGCTGTTACATTAACAACAATTGATGCTCTTGGGCTTTCACAACCAGCGACTGTTTGGCTTACATAGAAAGTTGTTGAACCAACAGTTGCAGTAGATGGTGTTGGTGCAGTTGCACTACCTGTACCACCCGTTGCCGTAGTGTACCATAATAAACTTGTACCTGTAGCTGTTAATGGTGTAGCTGTTGCATTTTGACAATAAGCAACTGGCGTTGTAACTGTAGGTGCTGCCGGTGCTGCATTTACTGTAACTACAATTGATGCTCTTGGGCTTTCGCAACCATTTACTGTTTGGCTTACATAGAAAGTGGTAGAACCTGCGGTTGAAGTTGATGGTATTGGTGCAGTTGTACTACCAGTACCACCTGTTGCAGTAGTATACCATAATAAACTATTGCCAGTTGCTGTTAAAGCAACAGCTGTAGCGCCTTGGCAATAAGTGATAGGCGTTGAAACCGTTGGTGCATTTGGCACAGCATTTACTGTTAATATACCAGCATTTGATGTTGTGCTACCAACGGTGTTTGTAGCCACCAAACGATAACGATTATTGTTCATACCTACAGTTACGTTGGTTAATGTAAGTGTTGTTGTAGTTGCTGCTGGGGTAACTGGCGCCCATGTTGTACCGCCATTTGTACTCACTTCCCAAGCGTATGTTACACCTGTACCAGTAGCAGCTGCTGTAAATGTAGCCGTTGTACCAGCACAAGCCGTTACGTTAGATGGTTGCGTAGAAAAAGTTGGAGCAGTAGCACCACCTGTAACTGTTAATGTAGCAACTGAAGTGGTAGTGGTAGCACAACCAATCGAAACAATTGCTCTGTACTTATAGCCATTCATACTACCTGTTACAGCATTAAGCGTTAAAGTAGATGCAATTGAACAATCAATATTTGTCCATGTAGTACCTCCATTGGTACTTACTTGCCATTGATAAATTAAGTTTACATCTGCGCCTGCATTTGCAGTGAAAGTTGCGTTTGCTCCAGCTGCAACGGTTACATCTATAGGTTGTGTTGCAACAGTTGGAGCAGGCGGTAAAGTAGTGGATGCAGTTTGGTCAGTAGCGCTATTAGCACTTCCTTGTGATGCACCAAAACCTAATCCTCTCTTTGCAAAAGCTGTCCAAATTGCACATGCATGTTTACCACAATATAAATTTCTATCTGCTGCTAAAATAGCATTTCTAACATCTACATAACCAGGTGAACATGGTTGTAATTTCATACCTTCTAATACTAACTTTAAAGCAATGCTGTTACCACCATTACCTGTCGCAGTATAATTATATAAGTTCGGATTTATAGAATTTTCTTGTGCTATTATCGCCCAAGTCATCTCCCATAAAGTAACACAAAGTATTTCTCCGATGTTATGTACCTCTGTACCAACAGTACCTGTACCCATATTTGCATAAGTCAATGGATTGGTTGTTAAATTCGTAGAATAAGGATATAAACGAATACCAACTCCTGTGCTTGCACTTTGACCTGTTACGTAATTACCAATAGGACGAGCTCTTGGTCCATCAGTTAGTGGAGTAGTAGCCCAATCTGTGGTAACCATTAAACCAAAATAATCACTCCAACCCTCACCACCTTGTTCAGCATTGTTCAAGCAACTAATGTTAGTTGGACCTCCAGTTAACCTATTTGAAATACCATGTGTGTATTCATGAGCAATTACACCATTATCTAGATCCCCATCTAACACTACACCAGGGTTACCATTTATGGTTACATTTAAATTATTAGCAATTTGAGCAGCTAAAATTGCGCCATTAGCTTGAGAAATCATTACTGCAGGAATGGTAATTGTGTTATCTGGACCACCTCCCATAATAATTGGTGCAGTAGCAACATTATTTACCATAATTACAGCAATAGCACCCGCCGCTTGTGCCGCTGCAACTTTTACTGTAAAATTACAGTTACCTCTATTGATTAATGCTATTTTACCTGCTAACGGTGTTAACGAACCTCCACATGCCTCATGGTTAAAGCCCCCATCATCATCAAACCAAATTACTTGTCCTGTTTTTGGACCAGTAACTGCTAATTGGTTGGTTGTACTAAAGTTACCTTCAACTGCCTGATAATTTCCTGCAATACTTGATGGAGCGTTTACTGTAACTAAAGTAGTAGGTACTGCATCAAACAAGTACATTCTCATTCTTGGTCTTGACCCATCTGCGGGTGTAGAAAAATTAGCATTGTTACCAATTGGACCACCTGCACCGCTTTGTGCCAGTGCAATTACGTCATCATTACCAGCGCCACCTCTACTTAAGTTGTTACGCTGAAAATTACCAGCAGGCTCTGTAAAACCATATTGATAAGAAATGTCATGAACAATATTATTCCAATAAAATAAATTTGTAATTGCGAACTGCTGGAAGGCAGGCGTCCTTGGATCTTGAGTATAGTTTGGAGGGAAATTAAAGTTTAATGGATCATTTATAGTGCTTGAAGATGCAGTTAAACCTGTATTTTGATTTGAATTTGCTTGGTCTTCTGTAGCCCATGCATTATTACCTCTTGTGATGGTATAATCATTAGTCCCGTCACTATGCCAGCCTAATGTTGACGCATTACCCGGAGCATTTGTCCATGGATTACTTCTTACAGCAGCCGTGCCGCCTGGGTGAATAGGACTTTCCGCTGGGTAAGGTATCACTAAATAATTAGCCCCAAACACAACAGAAGGACTACCTGGAGCAAATGAATATTTACTTGAAGCGGTATTACGCAAGTTTTGTTTTGCAAGAGGATTTTTTGCATGTTTCAAATCCCAACCCTCTGAAACTACCTGATTGTATTTATAAAGAATTTTACCATTTGCAGCGTCCACTAATATATGCCATTCATTGTCTGTTCCTTTAGGTGCAACAAAAACATCCCATACTAGGTTTAAAGAAACAATTTTTCCCATTTTTTCAACAGGAAACCATTTTAAATCACCTATTACATTTTCTGTAACAGATAAAGGTTTGCCGTAATTAAATGAAGTAGCAGTTACCATTTGCGGTACCAATGTAGGCACTGCTAACTTTTGATCAGTAAACGCAAAACCAATAGCATCGAGAGGTTTTAAAGCAGGAGTTGCTGATTTTTGCGAAGCAATTTTTTCAGCATCTATAATAAATGCGCCAGCCGCAGATGCTACTTGATCATTTTTAAATGATAAAGTTTTGATTTGGTTGAAAATGGGCAACCCATACAAACTTTGTTGCACATACACTAATCGAATACCATCACTTTCATAAGAACTACTTACGAAGTAGTCAGTTTGTTTCATTTTTTCTAACCCTACAGCTGCACTGTGTTTTGTAATCAAATCAAGCGCAATGGCTTGGTCTGCTTTTTGTGCCATTGATCCCATCATCATCAAAAATGAAAGAAATGCTAGGTAAATTTTCTTCATAAAAAACAATTAATTAATGGTTGATTTTTCAACCTTATTTTGAAAAATATTTTATTCCAACAAATTCGATTTGGTACGAATTCGTAAAAGTTTGAAACTGAAAAATAAGTCATTTTTGAGTTTTATTAAATTTTTTTAAGCAAAATCTTAAAAAATTCTAATTATAGGCTATCATATATAATAAATTTTTTATGGTATTTCATTAAAAATTGCGCTGATAGATGAAATATGTGAGTTTTTTTTGTAAGTGCGCTGCATAACTCCTACCTTTGCGCCCGAAAATTGAGCCTTTTTAAAATGAGGTTTCAGATATAAATTAACCAACGCAACAGATAATTTATGGTAGAAATTAAACCGGATGAAATTTCGGCGATACTTCGTCAGCAATTAAGCAACTTTAATGCTGGTGCCAACTTAGAAGAAGTAGGTACTGTATTGCAAGTAGGTGATGGTATTGCTCGTGTATATGGATTAAACAACGTTCGCTCTGGTGAGCTTGTTGAATTTGATAACGGCGTAAAAGCAATTGCCTTAAACCTTGAAGAAGATAATGTAGGTGTGGTATTGATGGGCGATAGCGGTGCTATACGTGAGGGTGATAAAGTAAAGCGTACAGGCCAAATTGCTTCTATTAAAGTAGGCGAAGGCATGTGCGGTAGGGTTATTAACACATTAGGTACGCCTATTGATGGTAAAGGCCCATTACAAGGTGAGTTATATGAAATGCCATTAGAAAGAAAAGCACCTGGTGTAATTTTCCGTGAGCCTGTTAAAGAACCATTACAAACGGGTATTAAAGCTATTGATGCGATGATTCCGGTTGGTCGTGGTCAACGTGAGTTAATTATTGGTGATAGACAAACTGGTAAAACAGCTATTGCTGTTGATACGATTATCAACCAAAAAGAGTTTTACGCAGCAGGTAAACCTGTTTATTGTATATATGTAGCGATTGGTCAAAAAGCATCAACCATTGCAGGTATCATGAAAACGTTAGAAGATAACGGTGCGATGGCTTATACTACCATTGTTGCTGCTTCAGCATCTGACCCAGCGCCATTACAATTCTATGCACCATTTGCAGGCGCTGCCATTGGTGAGTTTTTCCGTGATACCGGTCGCCCAGCGTTAATTATTTACGATGATTTATCAAAGCAAGCCGTAGCATACCGTGAGGTATCGTTATTGTTGCGTCGTCCGCCGGGCCGTGAAGCTTACCCTGGTGATGTATTCTATTTGCACAGTCGTTTATTAGAAAGAGCCGCTAAGGTTGTTGCTAAGGATGATATTGCCCGTCAAATGAATGATTTGCCTGAAAGTATTAAGCATTTAGTAAAAGGCGGTGGTTCATTAACGGCGTTACCAATTATTGAAACGCAAGCTGGTGACGTATCTGCTTATATTCCTACCAACGTAATTTCGATTACTGATGGTCAAATTTTCTTGGAAGGTAACTTGTTCAACGCAGGTATTCGTCCGGCAATTAACGTAGGTATTTCAGTAAGTCGTGTGGGTGGTAACGCTCAAATTAAATCAATGAAAAAAGTTGCTGGTACTTTAAAGTTAGACCAAGCACTTTACCGTGAATTAGAAGCGTTTTCAAAATTTGGTGGTGATTTAGATGCGGCAACAAAAAATGTAATTGATAAAGGTGCTCGTAACGTTGAAATTTTAAAGCAAGCACAATATTCACCATTTGCTGTTGAAAAGCAAGTAGCTATTATTTATTTAGGTACACAAGGCTTACTTAAAAATGTTGCTGTAAAAAAGGTGAAAGAATTTGAAGAACATTTCTTAACTGAAATGGAGAACAAATTACCTGAAGTTATGGCTGAATTTAAAAAAGGTAACTTACCTGATGATGGCTTAAAGAAAATGGTTGATTTAGCCAACAGTATTATTCCTCAATACAAATAATACAAAACATATAATCATAAATAAAGCCTCCAAATTGGAGGCTTTATTATTTTCATGATGATTGATTGATTAATCATTCGTGTATTAAGGGTGATATTTTTATGCAAGGTAACGTCTTAACGTCCAAGCTAATGTTTCGTGTGCTTCCATCAATCCTGTTAAAAAATCAGCGGTACCAACATCCTTCAATTTGTCATCGCACTCTTCAATGTTTTTACGCAATGTTTGAATGACAGTTTCATGATCTTTCAACAATTCTTTTACCATCTCTTTGCTTGTTGGGTTTTTACCTGGCGTTTCTTTAATTTGAGAGGCTGAAGCAAACTCTGTTGTAGTACCAATGGCCATAGCGCCTAGCTTGCTTACTCTTTCTGCAATTTCATCAATAGATGTTTCCAATTGCTTGTAATGTTCTTCAAAAAGTTTATGATACTCCATAAAACTTTCACCAGATACGTTCCAATGAAATTTTCTTGTTTTGATGTATATCATCATACCATCAGCTAAAACAGCCGTTAGCATGGTGGTTAACTTCTTTAAATGCGCATCTGATATTCCTATGTTGGGTTTCATGTGTTATATGTTTAGTTTATTAAATGAAAAAATGCTGCCAATTTATTTTTAAGTTGATTTCAGAAAAAAAAAATGATATTGTGTGTAATTTATTCCCCGAAAAAAATACGCCATCTTTTTATGGTGGCGTATTTATAAAACTGATTTTATTTTAAGTTGGCAATTTTTTTATCTTTTGGATATTTTACCGTGTAACTAAAACGTACCTTTTTAACTTCACCAGGTTTTAAAGTAAACTGCCAATTAAGTACGCCTAATTCAGTATTAACTGCGGCATTGCCATTGTCAACCAACTCCACTTCAATTTCTTTTACATTACTTAATGGATATTGGTCTTTTAAAATCATATTCACCTCTTTCAACTTATTATTTTTAACAACTAACTCGTAGGTAAAAGTTTGTTTTGTAAATGCATCTTTGGTTTTAGTGGTAGAAGCATCTTTTACCAATGTTCGTTTTATTGCCACTCTTTTATCTTTACCTAAAGAGAGGTTTAAAGTATCAGCAGTTGTGTTAGGGTCAATAAATGACTTACCGATATAGGTATCGTCCATAATAATATTAGCATTACCTGGTATTAAATCAAAGTTTTGCCAATTAGTTAATTCTGCTAATAAATAGGCTTCACCATCTAACTTAGGCACGGCATAATTTTTTAAATTACTTTGTACATTTTCTTCTTTAATATTAATGCTATGTGCTAAGCCATTACTTTCAATATCATACGGTAAATCAATTTCAAAACTTGTATTGAGTAAACCTTGTTGTAGGTTGGTAAAATTATTTAAAGTACTAGGTGTAACTTTTACTTCTGACAATTCGTACGATTTATCAGCATCAGTATTAATTCTTTCTTTTTTTAACATATTATCGTCAAACGCTTGAATGCTATTACTCATAGATACACCTGCAACTTTTCCTTGAACTGCTGCGTATAATTGTGGTACATATATTTGTAAATACCAAGGGTTAAACACGGGTGCCTCTGTGGTAAAATTAGGTGTACCCGTACTTAATGTAAGTTTAGTTTTTACCCAGTTAATGCCTGTATTTTGTATAACGCTTGCTTTATACACTAATTTTATAGCGTTGGTTTTTGAGTTAACTCTTATGTCGTAAATAGGCTGCCAGCCTGCACTTCGGGTATAATACGATAGTGCTATGGGCGCTTGCTCATCAGCCCTACATACAACTTGTAAAACAATACGGCCATAGGTTGCTATTTTATTTTCAGTTACTTCATTTTCATCTTCATCAACGGCTTGGTTAAGCTTACTGAGCCTTTCATTTAATGCAGCAATATCTTCACGAATCAACGTCATTTTTTGTTGATTATCAAAAATTGCTTGTTTGTTTTTTTCGATTTTGGCGTTTAAAAAATCTATTAATTTCAACACCTCTGTAGTAATGGCCGTTTTATTATTACTAGTAGCAATAGTTGATTGTATAAGTTTATCAGTACTGCTCAACACCGTTTGATCAATATCAATTTTACTTTGAAATACTAACAACAATTTATTTTTTTGATTGATAGAATCTACTATTTTTTTAACCATGGGATTTTCAATGGTAGGCTTTGGCGCAGGTGTGAACAAACTAAATTGTTGCGATAATAGTGAAATAGATTCTGGACAGCTTATTTGTAAACTATTCAAATCAATTTGTGTACTCACTTTATCAATAATAATGTACCGTGTATTTTTGGTGATGGCCACTTTGGCATCATGCGTTAACTCTGCTCCGTAACCAAAGTAAACAGTAGCTTCTTTAATGTTTGCAGTAACTTTTGCTGTATCTTTTTGAGCTTTGGTTGATATGCAACAAAAAATAATAAGAATAGATAATATTGATTTCATAAAAAATAATTTCTCACTAGATGCCATAATTGTTGCAATTACATAAAGCACTAAAAAAAAATATTGAAATGCTGAATGTAAATTGATATATAGCTTTACTAAAAAGAAATAACTAATTTTACACCTGTTATGAGTACAAGCAATGGTAGTGATGTAACAAGCACTACACGATATTTTTTAGGAAAAGATGACCGATTAAAAAGTCGTAAAGCCATTGATGTACTTTTTAAACAAGGCAAAAGTTTTTCTCATTTTCCGCTTCGGGTGTTTTTTTATAAGAGTGTCAGTGGCAGTGGATTGAAAGCAGGTTTTTCTGCAAGCACCAGAAATTTTAAGAAAGCAACGGATAGAAACAGGGTGAAACGTTTGTTAAGAGAAACATATAGATTGCAAAAAAATATTATTGAAAAAGAGGTTGATACAACAACTCAATCGATCACCATCTTATTTGTATATATTCATAAAGAAGTACCACAATATGAGGTACTTTACGCAAAAATGAGTACGGCATTGCTCAGAATTGTAAAGCAGTTGCATGAAAACAATCAATAAAATACTAAGCTTCCCTTTTATAGCATTTATAAAAGTATACCAATGGGGTATTTCACCATTATTGGGTACATCAAAATGCCGTTATACGCCAACTTGCTCACAATACGGATTAGAAGCTTTTACAAAATATGGCCCATTTAAAGGTTTTTGGCTCACTTTTAAAAGAGTGCTGAGCTGCAACCCATGGGGTGGACATGGCCATGACCCTGTGCCATAACATCATAAAAAAAGCCACTTAAAAAAGTGGCTTTAGTATTTAAATGTTTTATGCTTTTGCAAAACGCTCAGCTACTTTATCCCAATTAACAACATTCCAAAATGCTTCTAAATAAGCTGGACGTTTGTTTTGATATTTTAAGTAATAAGCATGTTCCCAAACATCGCAACCTAAAATTGGTGTTCCTTTTACTTCTGCAACATCCATTAATGGGTTATCTTGATTGGGTGTTGAGCTAACTTCTAACTTACCATCTTTCACAATTAACCATGCCCAGCCACTACCAAAACGTGTAGTACCAGCTGCATTAAATTTTTCTTTGAAAGTATCGAACGAACCGAAAGCTGCATCAATAGCTGCAGCTAATGCACCTGATGGTTTTGCACCTTCATTTTTTTGTAAGCTTTCCCAAAAGAAAGTATGGTTCCAATGTCCACCGCCGTTATTACGTACTGCCGGGCTAATACTACCTGCCACTTTCACCAATTCATCAATACTTTTATTTTCGTTATCAGTACCAGCAACAGCTTTATTTAAATTATCAACATAAGCTTGATGGTGCTTATCATGATGAATTTTCATAGTTTCGGTATCAATATGCGGTTCCAAAGCTTCGTAAGCGTATGGAAGCGGAGCTAATGTAAATGCCATTGTATTAAATTTTTAAAGTTTAAAATTATTATAGTGCAAAATTAAAGCCTAATTTTCTATTCACCACTAACTTTTATTTTTACGTAAAGGTTAATAAATTATAAACGATTTTTTGCACTATTTCAATGTTACAACATAGTTTTTGAGTAATTAACTACCCACTAGCGTTTGTTCTTAAAAAAAGTTTTCATCAATAAAGCACATTCATCTTGCAAAACACCACCAATTACAATAGTTTTAGGGTGAAAGGGGTTTACATCTCCTGTATATTTTCGGTAGCTATTTTTTTCATCGGGGGCACCAAACACCAGCTTACCAATTTTACTCCAATATAGCGCACCACTGCACATTAAACAAGGCTCAACAGTTACATACAAAGTAGCATCAGGCAAATATTTACTGCCCAATGCATTAAAGGCAGTGGTTAATGAAAGTATTTCAGCATGTGCCGTACTATCGTTTAATAACTCTACTTGATTGTGTGAACGAGCAATAATGGTATTATTCAAAACTAATATTGCCCCAATAGGCACTTCATCTTTTTCAAAAGCTATTTCGGCTTCTCTTATAGCCAACCGCATATATTGTTCATCAGTCATATATGCAAAGTAAGTATTTATGGCTTATTTTTTGGCTGTAAACAATACAGTTTATTTGGATAATAAGCAGGTAGTAAATTGGATTACGTAACTTTAAAAAAATATTTTGATGGAGTCAGTACAAGCATTGCGACAATATTTTGAAACTGGAGCAACACAATCATACACATTTAGATTAGCACAGTTAGAAAAATTAAAAGCAAGTGTTCAGCAACACGAAGTTGACATATTTGAAGCTTTACACAAAGATTTACGTAAGAGTAAAGAAGAATGTTGGATAACGGAAAATGGCTTTTTTTTATCAGAAATTGGTGTGGCTATTAAGCAACTAAAAAGTTGGATGCAACCTAAAAAAGTAACAACCAACCTTTTAAACTTTCCATCTAAAAGCTATATAGTACCAGAGCCTTTAGGGGTTACACTTATTATTAGTCCGTGGAATTATCCTTTTCAATTATTGCTAACACCCCTCATTGGTGCCATTGCTGCAGGCAATTGTGTAGTATTAAAGCCATCAGAACTTGCGCCTGCTACAGCTGCCGTCATAAAAAAAATTATTGAAAGCACGTTTGACAAAAATTATATTTTATACGTGGAAGGTGATGGTGCAACTGTTGTACCTGAGTTGATGAACAATTTTGTATTTGACCATGTTTTTTACACAGGCAGTACAGCAGTTGGTAAAATAATTTACAGCTTAGCGGCCAAAAATTTAGTACCCGTTACATTGGAGTTAGGCGGTAAAAGCCCTTGTGTGGTTACTGCTAATGCTCATATTGATATTGCTGCCAAACGCATTGCAATGCCTAAATTTTCTAATGCCGGACAAATGTGTGTAGCGCCAGACTATATATTGGTACACCGTTCAGTTAAAGATGCTTTGATAGATGCGTTAAAAAAAAATATACAATCATTTTTTGGCGATAACCCTCAACAGAGTGATTATTATGGAAGAATTATAAATGCAAAACAGTTTGATAGACTGTGCCAATATTTACAAGATGGGAAAATATTAATGGGTGGTCAATTTGATCATACTGATTTATACATAGCACCTACCTTAATTGAAATAACTGATTTGAATAAAGGCATTATGCAAGATGAAATTTTTGGACCTATTTTACCTATCATAACTTACGATGATGATGCAGCTGCTTTAAAAATAATTGCACAACACAAAAATCCGTTAGCGATGTATGTATTTACCAACAATACTACTGAGGAACAACAATGGATAAAGGCTGTACCATTTGGTGGTGGTTGTATCAACAATGCCAGTTTACATTTAACCAACCATCGATTACCTTTTGGAGGTAGAGGTGCTAGTGGCTTAGGTAATTATCATGGGCGATTTAGTTTTGATACATTTAGCCATAAAAAAGCAATTATGAAAACACCTAATTGGCTTGATTTAGCTTTGAAATACCCACCCTATACAGGTAAATTATCTTTATTTAAAAAAGCAATTAAATAATATGACAGGCAAACAACAATTTTTAAAAACTGTTTATCCGATTTTTCAAAAGCTCACGAATTTATTTAAAATTCATCGCAACATTTTACAATCAAACACAGCGGCAGTAACTAATTTTTTTGATTTATCAGTTACATTAACAACGGGCAAAACCGTATCGATGGAAACATTCAAAGGCAAAAAAATATTGATTGTTAATACAGCATCTGATTGTGGTTATACTGCACAGTACGATGATTTAGAAAAGTTGTACCAACAACACAAAAACAATTTAATCATCATTGCTTTTCCGGCCAATGACTTTAAAGAACAAGAAAAAAATGATGATGCCGCCATTGCCGAATTTTGCAAAATAAATTATGGCGTTACATTTCCATTAGCTCAAAAATCAGTAGTGATCAATAATACAAATCAACATGCTGTTTTTAAATGGCTCACACAAAAAGATTTAAATGGTTGGAACAGCCAAGTACCTACTTGGAATTTTTGCAAGTACCTTGTAAATGAGCAAGGTAACCTAACACACTTTTTTGAAGCAGCAGTAAATCCGCTTGGGCAAGAAATTACATCTGCTATTGCAACTATATAACAACTATAAAATATGTTTAGCAAAACTGATATTGAAAACTATTTTACTCATTTTAAATATGAGCAATTTATTTTAATAAGTATAGGTATCATCGCATTTGTAGTTGCAGTAATTTTACTTGGTTTTTTTAAAACGATATGGAACAAAGGCTTTGCACTACCCTTAGCGGTTTATGGTTTTATTACTGCCGGTGCTGGTATTAGTAATTACCTAAAAATTCGTCCGTTACAAATACGCAGTACATATAATTACGATTTACACCCTGAGTTACTTAAAACAAAAGAACTAACAAGGCTAATATCATTGCAGCAAAATTATCAGCTACTTATCTATGTGAACAGCGCTATACTAATTGCAGCTATTTTAATTTACCTATACCTTAAAAATAAAGCAGCCAACCAATATTACATGGGTGTAGCTGCTTCTTTATTGCTAGTAAGTTTATTAAGTGTTGTTACCTACATAATTTTAAAACAAACGGCTTTACCTTATATAAATGGTATTGAGCAGTTCACAAAAAATATCATAGTTAAATAATTACAACGCAGCCGGACAACGGGTTTTTGCAACAGAACTGTTTCTAATGTTTAAAAAGTTTGTGTAGGTTAACGTTAACTCAAAACCACCCCTTAATTGGGAAGCTGTTTTAAGTTTTGAAATGTTTACATCATATGTCATTCCAACACCTACATTGTAGTAATTCAATTTTACTACGGGTATCACCGCATCATTCCAACGAAGCATGGCACCTGCGGCTAAGCTAATGGCTTCATCTTCATCTTGCTGCACTAAATCATGTTGGTACATTAAACCACCTTGCATTTGGTTACTACCGCCTTGCGTAAAGTAATCGCCATAAACAATCAACTTATCATAATCACTTGTTGGTATTGATAAACCACCATTTACCATTAATTTTTTATTTAGGATGATGTTATTGGTTTTGTCAAAAGCTACTTTCGGTTTATTAAAATGAAATAACGAGGCACCTACATAATACTTGATACCATCACCCACAGTTGAGCTAAAAAGTACGCCCACACCAGCATCTATGTAAGTAACATTGGTGTTGGTTAAAACTTGTTGTGTGCCATTACTAGCGCTATAAGCACCATTCACAAATTGATCATCAAATTGCAATTTACTTACGTCGAAGCGTTGCTGAACTGGCCCGCCCATAAATCCTAATGACAAATAGGTATCACTTTCCTCAGCCAACGATTTATGAAAAGTAAGTGTAGGTAAAATTTGCGTTTTACCCAATTTAGCATCACCAGCAACGTCATTCGTAAACTGTAAACCTAATGCAATATAGTTATCAGAATTTTCATTTACAGCAAACTTAGTTTCTAACCCAAGTGCCTGCGATGTATAAGGCGTTGTAACACTTTGCCATTGATTACGGTATGCAGCACTTATACGTAAATCACCTTTGTAAATACCTGCCAATGCTGGGTTTCGTAGTAAAGGCATTTCGTAAAACTGCGAAAAATTTAAATCTTGTGCAGCAGTAGAAAAACTACTTAAACAAAAAATAATGGCTAATAAAATGTAGATATTTTTCATGATATAGATTTTAATATGATATTAAATATGATGTGTACTACTTTAAAAAATAGTGCACATCATAAAAATTGGTTTACTTTATAATTGCCGAATTACCCTTGTATATAAACGAGGCACCATTATCACAAGTAACTTCTGCCGTATATACAAATACTTCTGGTGATGCTGGTATGCCCTTAATTTTTCCATCCCAACCATAACTAATCGTATTTGGTGGGAAGTTGGTACGTTCAAAAATTAGCTCACCCCACCTATTAAATATTCTAAAATATTTTACAGTTGTAATGCCTTTTCCACGTACCATTAATACATCATTTAATCCATCACCATCTGGTGTAAATGCATTCGGAATAAATACTTGTGCATTTTCACAGAACACTTTTACTTTCAACGTATCAGTTGCACTACAACCAAAGTTGTTGGTAACTTTTACTACATAGGTAATATCTTTTTTAACGGTTGCAATTGGTAACGGACAAGTATTGCACGATAAATTAGCATTAGGAGTCCACAACCACTGCGTAATTGGTCCATTGGTAATTTGTGTAGTAAGTGGTAATTGCGTACCTGTTGCCAAAGTAACATCTGGCCCCAATTGTACTGTTGGATATTGCCCTACCCTCACTAAAACATATGCTGTATCAGTAAAACAATTATTGCCATCGTAACCAATTACCCTGTAGTTGGTCGTAACAGTTGGGTTAGCAATAGGGTTAGCAATGCTAGCATTATTAAGCGATTGAGCTGGCGACCAACTATAGGTAGCGGCACCTGTTGCATTGAGTGGTACAGTACTACCAATACAAATATTTTGTGTAGGTGGTACTTCAATATCAAAAGGCTGTAATACTGTAACCACAACAGTATCAGTACCCACGCAACCAAAACTATTAGCAGCGCTTACTACATAAGCTGTACTTACTAACGGGGCTGCTACTGGGTTGGCACAATTAATACAACTCAAACCATTCACTGGCGACCATTGGTAATTACTTGCACCAGTTACCTGTAATTGTGCACTATTGCCTCTGCATAAAGTAAAATTATTGGTGGCAAATAGTTGTGGTGCTGTATTTATAACAATTGTATGATAGGTAGTATCAAAACAACCATTAACCGTACCTGCTACTAATCGTAACGTATAAGTACCAGCATTAATAAAAGTATAAGAAAAACTACTACCAATTGCCGAAGCTCCGTTGGATAATTGCCATTGCATTACGCCAATAGCATCTACACTAGCTACGTTGCTTGTAAATGATACTGTTTCATTAATACACTTTGTTGCTGGGCCACCAATAGTTGCAATTGGTGCACTATTAACTGAAACAGTTATTAGTTTGGCTATAGTATCAGTACAACCACTATTACCCGTAATAATCATTTCAACATTATATTGGCCTGCAGCTGCATAAGTATGCGATGTAGTAAAACCGTTACCTATTGTACCATCACCAAAATTCCATCTAACATTCGCTTTACCAAAAAATGCATAAGAAGTATCTGTAAAATTAACAGCCGCAACGCCACATTGAGCTTGAGCTTGGTGTTTAAACCCTGCAACAATTTTATCTACTTTAATAGTATCTAAACCCGGTACATTAAAATTACACAAAGCACTGTTTTGAACGGTAATGCTTGGCACATAAATACCAGGTTGGGTGTATGCATGGTATACCGTTTGATTTGGGGAACTAATACTTATACCATCACCAAAATTCCAAACAATATTATTAAAATTACTTGCAGTTGCTTGTAACTGAACTACGGCATTTAAACAACTATAACCACTATTATATTGTAATGTACCTGATGGCCCTGTAACCCTTACGGTATCTGTAGAAGTAAAGGTACAACCACCAGCTACTAACACATTTAATACAACCGGATAAATACCTGGCGCATTATAAGTATGACTTACTACGTTACCATTACCTGTAGTACCATCACCAAAGTTCCAAACAGCACTAACAGCTGGTAATGTGTTATTAGTAAATGTTACATTAAATGGAGCACAAGTGCCATTGTTTGCACTTAACGATAAAGAACCATTGGTGATGCTATTAATATTGATGGTTCGTTCTGTGTATGCATCACAAATATTACCCGGTGCATTGGTACTGTATGCGGTTAGTCGTACCACAAAATTACCCCCAGTTGTGTAGGTATGTGTAGGGTTGGCTAAGGTAGATGTTGTACCATCGCCAAACTCCCACAAATAGGATGTTGCATTGGTTGATTGATTGGTGAAGTTGATGCTGTTACCTATACAAGTATTGTATGTGCTTGCAACAAATGCTGGTATTGGTTTTGCAAATACTTGTATGAGTGTTGTAGTAGTGGTATCGGTACAACTATTAGCTGCCGTTAAACTTACAGTAAAGTTACCTGGCGTATTAAATGTGTGATAAATAGTATCAATACCACTTGTGGTAGTGAGTGTATTGCCATCTCCAAAATTCCATGTAAAATTATTAGCGCCAATGGTACTGTTGATAAACGCAACAGTATGTGGTGCACAACCAAACAGTTGTGGCCCATTTACAATTAAATTGAAATTAATATTTGTAGGGTTAATTATTACATCATAATAAACAGTATCAGCACCACAACTATTTACTGCAATTAATTGCACCCTAAAAGTATCAACAATACCAGTATTGTAGGTATGTTGCACCGAATTGTTGTTGGTAGATGATAATACGGTACCATCACCAAAATCCCAATTATACTGGTTAACAATGCCTAGTGAATTATTTTGGAACGTAATAGTAACAGGCGAACAACCCGTTGTTGTACTAGGTACAAACAGCGCTTTTGGTTTTGATTTTACAGTAATAGGCTTAGTAATTATTTGTGTATCACAATTAGCATATACAAATAAGCGAACGTTGTAAGTAGTATCAAAATAAGTTGGATTCGTGGCAAAAGTAACCGCACCAGGGTTTGATGAAGTAGAAGTTTGTCCGTTACCAAAATCCCATAAATACGTAAATGAATTGATATTAGCCGTTGTATTTGTAAACTGCACCGTAAGCGGTCCACAACCTACATTTTGCGATAATGTAAAACCTCCTTGAGGTAAATCATAGGTATAAAATGTTTTAGTAATGCTATCATTTTTACAACCAAATAACGAAAGCGCTACTAATTTAATTTTTACTGAATCATTGGGGTTTGAAATAGTGTATCCTGGGAAAGTGGCACCACTTCCTATGAATATGTTATTTGCATACCATTGATACGTACTATTATTGAGCGGATATGTTTGTAAACCAATAACGGCTGGTGTAATGATAAACGGTGGACATTTAATAGTTGTTGTAGGTACAAATTGTGCCACAGCATTTGGGTTTATTTTAACCTTGATGGTGTCTCTTGGTCCTTCGCAACCTACACTGTTTACTTGACTTACATAATAGTTAATAGTTGTAATGTTATTGGTTGGAGGTGTTGGGGCAACTGTACTACCAACGCCACCTGTTGCTGAAGTGTAATATAATAACGTACCTCCATTTGTTGCTGTTGCACTAATAGGTGCAGCTGTTGCACCAATACAATATTGCACAGGCGTTACTACCGTAGGTTTTGCTGGCAATGTATTTACTACAACAGTGGTTGACACAGTGGTTGAAGCACAATTATTTACCGTAATAAAAAGTGAATAAACACCTGCCATTGTATTGGTAATATTTGCAATTGTAGGGTTTTGTAAATTGCTTGTAAAACCATTAGGACCAGTCCATGTATATACAACGTTTGGCGTTGCACTTGCTGTTGCAGTAAGTTGTAAGGTTTGCCCTACACATAACGGACCATTATTACTTATGCTTGGAGCAGTTGGCGGTAATGGATTATTTAAAGTGATACTTGAAACAATATTGGAGTTACATTGACTAAGTGTTACATAAATATTACTATAAGTACCAGCTATTAAATTATTGATTATAATTTGTCCTGAACCATTTGCAGTGGCATTGGTATTAAACGGTGTATTATTAAAAGTGTAATGAACTGTGTATAAAGTATTAGCTGTTAATCCGTTTATGGTAATTGTGCCATTACTACCAATACAACTAGTAGGGTTTGATGATACTACATTTATTTGTGGTGTATTATTTACTATTACAGTAATAGCTGCTCTTGGGCTTTCGCATTGAGTAGTATTATTTATTTGGCTCACATAAAAAGTTTGTATACCAACTGTAGCGGTATTGGGTGTTGGAGCTGTTGATAATGGCAAGCCACCTGTTGCATTTGCATACCAAATTAAAGAATGATTATTTAAAGCAGTTGCCGTTAAAGGAACGGCTGTTGCACCAGCACAATAATTAATAGGTGTAGTAACTAATGGTGCTGCTGGCGATGGATATACAGTAATAGTAAACGATTGTGCTGCTCCTGTACAACCGTTAGCGATAGGTGTTACTGTTATCGTTGCAATTTGTGTTACATTGGTAGTATTGGTTGCAGTAAACGATGTAATGTTTCCTAAACCACTTGCAGCTAAACCAATACTAGTATTACTGTTTACCCAACTATATGTAACATTGCTCACTCCATTACCAGAAAATACTATAGCACTAGTGGCACTACCATTGCATAATTGTTGATTATTGATAGCATTAACGGTTACAGCCGGTTGCACCGTAATAGTAAAAGTTTTACTATTACCAACACAACTCACACCAGCATTGGTATAAGTTGGAGTTACGGTTATATTGGCTGTAACTACAGTATTTGTGTTGTTAATAGCAGTAAAAGTTGGGATAGCGCCAGATCCACCTACAGCCAAGCCAATACTAGTATTGTCATTTACCCAACTGTATTGCGTATTGGCTGTACCACTAAAGTTGATCACACTACTTGTTTGTCCATTACAAATAGTTACTGGTGCTGGTTGATTTACAGTAGCGGTAGGGTTAACTGTAATATTGAAAGTTCGTGGCGTACCCGTACAAGTAACTCCAGCATTTGTATAAGATGGTGTTACAGTAATTGAGGCTACAACTGGTATGGTGCCATTATTAACTGCAGTGAAAGATGCGATGTTGCCTGTGCCACTTGCCGGCAACCCAATACTTGGTTGATTATTCACCCAATTATATATTGTACCATTGGTTGAGCCGCTAAATAGTATTGCCGAAGTTAATGCCCCATTACAAATAACTTGATTGGTTGGTTGCACCACATTGGGTGATGGATTAACGGTAATAGAAAATGACTGTGCATTGCCTGTACATGTTACACCTGCATTGGTAAAAGATGGTGTAACAGTAATGTTAGCTGTTATGGGTGAAGAAGATGCATTGGTTGCTAAAAAGTTATTAATATTTCCTACACCGCTTGCGGCTAAACCAATTGCAGTATTATCATTCACCCAATTATAAGTTGTGCCTGTTATGGTACTTGAAAAATTAATGTTGCCACTGTTGGCATTATTGCAATAAACTTTATCAACAATTGAAGCAACATTAGCAATAGGATTCACAATAATGCTATAGGTAGCTGATTGTCCACTACAGATGCTATTGCCAGATGTAGTTGCTGTTGCTATATAATTAACTGTAATAGGTGCATTAGTAGTATTGATCAATGTTTGTGTAGGTATTACATTACTTCCGCTTGTAATTACACCAGTAATGCCCGTAGGTGGATTACATACCCAACTTATGGTGGCACCGGCAGTTGCCGTACTAATATTTATTGCATTGGTTGTTGTACCAGAACATATAGTTTGATTGACCGCTGAAAAATTAATTACAGGAGATGGATTGACAGTGATTGTAAAAGATTGTGCATTGCCTACACAACCAGCATAATTTGGTGTTACAATAATATTTGCTGTGATAGGGGCATTGGTATTATTAGTGGCAGTAAATGCAGGTATAGCACCATTACCACTAGTACCTAAGCCAATGTTGATATTATCATTCGTCCAACTAAAATTTGTACCTATAGGCGTTGCTGTAAAGGATGTACTTACCACATTAGTTCCGGCACAAACACTTATATCATTTGGTTGTGTTAAGGTAGGCGTTGGGTTTACTGTAATAGTAAACGTTCTTGTATTACCATTACAAGTTAGCCCTGCATTGTTGTACGTTGCTGTAACAGTAATGGTAGCTATTATAGGTGCATTGGTATTATTGATGGCTGTAAATGAAGGTATATTACCTGTACCATTTGCTGCTAAACCTATTGCTGTATTGTTGTTCGTCCAGCTATATACAGCTGTTGCAATATTGCCTGAAAAATTTATTGCGGTAGTATTGGCCCCTTCACATAAACTTTGGTTTGGTATGACATTGATAATAGGTACTGGGTTAACAGTAATGTAAAAAGTGTCTTTTACACCTACACATCCATTAAAAGTAGGTGTAACTATTATCATAGCTACTTTGGGTACTGTTGTATTGTTTGTTGTAGTAAAAGATGGTATGTTGCCCGTACCACTTGCTCCTAAACCGATAGTAGTGTTATTATTCGTCCATGTAAAAACAGTACCAGGTATGGTTCCTGTAAAATTAATATTGCCAGATGCAGCGCCTGCACAATAAGTTTTATCATCAGTTGGTTGTACAGTTGGCACTGGTTTAATGATTACGTTTTGCGTTGCGTTTGTAACACCACACTCATTTGTAACTGCCACATTTATGGCATAAGTACCGGGGTTATTAAACGTAACTGCACCAGGATTTTGTGTGTTAGCCATACTAGGTGTGCCACCAGTAAATGTCCAATCATATGTTGCATTGGTTACATAACAACTTGTGGTGAGTGTAGGCACAACAGTAAGGTTTGCACAAGTATTGGGTATACTTGCTATTGCCGCTTGTGGCTTTCCTTTCACAATTATTTGTTGTACTACCACTGCTGAAGAACAAGCAGCTCGGGGTGCTATAGTTATTAAACTAATAGTATACACACCCGGATTATTAAATTGAAACTGAGGGTTTGCCGAAGTTGCACTCGTTCCATTTAAATAAACATAATTACTCGTATTAGGTAAACAACCTGCCGTTGGTGTATAGGTTACATTCCAACTAAAAGTATTGGCGCCACAATTAGCTACCGTATTACTTGTATTGATGGTATTTACGAGTAAAGGTGCACAACCAATAGATTGGTTTACATTAAAATTAGCTATGGGTTGAGGATTTACACAAATACGACGAGTAGTTGAATCGAACCCACACAATGTTGTACCTGATATTAATTGTACATCATAAAAACCAGGTGTATTAAAAATAACTTGTAGGTTGAGTGCACCACTCGTCCATGCATCGGGGTTTAAAGGAAAACCATTATCATTACCCAAAGTTCCAGAAACGATTGTCCAGCCTGTGCTTGGCGTAATTTTCCATAATACTTTACCATTGGTACATGGGCCGCTGCCTATGTTTGGAACAGATGAACCTAAATCGCCAACACTGTTAATATTAACGATGGTATTTTGACAAACTGTATCACTAGGCGATACGCTAAATATAGACCTTGATTTTCTTGAAATTCTGATACCACCAATAAAACCGGGTGTTTCACCACAAGGATTTCTAAACAAATATGATACTGCAAAAGTGTTACTTGGCGGCACACCACAACTTGTTTGGTTAAATGTATGCGTAAATACTGCAGGAACGTTGGCTTGCGTATAACGCACTGTATCAGTACCATCGTTTACAAAAATTAAATATTCTGTACCGGGTGGGTTATTTTGAATGTTAGCAAATGGAAAAGAAAAAGTGTTACCCGTACAACCGATGGTGCTACCTGGTGAGCTAATAGAACCTGTAGGGTTGCTACCTACAAATACTTTATACACTGTAGTATCAACACAACCAGTTGGCGTACCAACAATAAATGTAAGGTTATATAAACCTACCATGTAAGTATGAGTTATTTGTCCGGCTGCACCTAATGGCCACGAATTATTGTTGGTATAGTTTGGTGTACCATCGCCCCAAATAATGGTGTAGCTTGAGTTTACAGCGGCAGTAGCACTAACATTAAAAAATGTAAGGGTGGCTTGGTTGGTGGTATTACATTGAATAAAATAAAGTTGACCATTAAAAGGTGTAGGCATAGGCGAACCGCCCAAAGTAGCATCAGGACCACTAACGATAGTTACAGGGTGAACAATAGTATCGGTACACCCATTATTAGATGTTACCACTAATTGAACATTATAAGTTTGTGCACTTGCTACAGCAGGTGGTGGAAAAAATTGATGTGACGGGTTTGCTGAAGTTGATTGTGAACCATCATCAAAATTCCATTGATAACTAATAATACTATCAGGTGCCGGAATAGATGATGTGTTTGTAAATTGTACCGTTGTTCTGCCACAACCTGTAGATGGTGTAAATGAAAAAGCTGCAACAGGCAATGGACTTTGCGTTAAAAAAACGGTATCAAAAAAATTGGTAATGGTAGCATCTGCTAAGCGGTAGGCGCCTGCATTGGTAGCTATAAAATTATTAGCATTACTTAGCGTAACCCAAGGTGCATTACCGTTTGGTGAATATTGCCATGCAATTGGCGTAGCACCTGTGCCAAGGGCCGTTAATGTTTTGGAACCTCCCACACAAAAACTTGTATCGCCAGTGTAACCAATAGATTGTGCATCTGATGTTACAAAATACAAAACGCTTAAAATAACGAGTAAAAGTTTTTTCATAAGCAACCGTAAGGTCTTTTACGAAACAGTGCTATGCGGCTTTGGTAAGTTGTTTTGGTGTCAACAAATGTTTAGGGTATTTGTTGATGACATACGTATTGCCTTAAGTTGAACGCACAATTATTTTGAAAATTGTATTAGGTGGATAAGAATTGCGGCTTTTAAAAAAATTGAGTAAATACCACTTTGTTTATTGTTAAAAATACGGTGACGGGTTTAGCGGTGAAGTACGTTACAACTGTTGCAACTAGCCCGGATAGTAGCGGAAAGCCCACAGGCCAAAAAGCGCCGCTTTGGCCGAGGACTTGCAGCGAATAGCCGGAAAACCAATGTTGACAAGGGTTTGCGGTTGATGCTACAAATGATTAAAAATTATAATGGGCAATTTTGATGATAATCAATTAACTCAATAGGTGTACGTTCGAAGCTATAATTTTTATAATGTTCACTAATTTCATCTAACACTTCGTTGATGGCTTCAGGCGTAGTAAGGGTTACCAATTTCATGCGAAAATCTTTTATGCCTGGTAAGCCTTTTAAGTAATTAGTGTAATGGCGACGCATTTCGTTAATACCAACGATTGGGCCTTTCCAATCAATAGATCGATCAAGGTGTTTTTTACAAACGGCCACTCTCTCTTCAAGCGTTGGAGCTGGTAAAATTTCGCCAGTGTTGAGGAAGTGTTTGATTTCTCTAAATATCCAAGGGTAGCCAATGGCTGCTCTACCAATCATAATACCATCAATACCATATTTTTCTTTGTATGCTTTGGCTTTTTGTGGCGAATCAATATCTCCATTGCCAAATACAGGTATGGTAATACGTGGATTGTTTTTTACTTTACCTATCAATGTCCAATCGGCTTCGCCTTTGTATAATTGGGCACGGGTACGGCCGTGAATGGAGATAGCTTGTACGCCAATATCTTGCATGCGTTGGGCTACTTCTTCAATATTTTTGGTGTTATCATCCCAACCCAAACGGGTTTTAATAGTAACAGGTAGTTTGGTACTTTTAATAACAGCTTCTGTTAATCGAACCATTAAATCAATATCTTTCAAAACGCCAGCGCCTGCACCTTTACTTACAACTTTTTTTACGGGGCAACCAAAATTAATATCTACCAAATCAGGATTTACCGTTTCGCAAATACGAGCACTCATAGCCATTGCCTCTTCATCACCTCCAAATATTTGGATGCCGAATGGACGTTCCTCCTCAGTAAAATCGAGTTTCTTTTTACTTTTTATAGCATCTCTGATAAGCCCTTCGCTGCTGATGAACTCACTGTACATCAAATCTGCACCATTGTCTTTACAAACGGCACGAAAAGGTGGGTCGCTCACATCTTCCATGGGCGCTAATAACAAAGGAAATTCAGGTAATTGTATGGAACCGATAGCAGGCATAGCTTTATTTGTATATTGCAGCTGCAAATTTACTATAATTTTTAAGGATGGAATACAAAAGCATTAAAGGTTTTACAGGTTGGGCCCAAATGGGTTTCTTATTTGCCTTTTTAGGACTCGGATTTATATTGGCTGGCGGTGTACAATTGCTATTAACCTTGCAAATTTTACCAAAGGGGGTTTCTATTACTGATACTGACGCTGTGATGAAAGCGATGTTGGCGCCTGAAAACGTGGGTATGGCAAGAACTATACAGGTTTTGGGGACCATGGTACTTTTATTTATACCGGCTTTGTTGTGGAATTTTGTAAGCAATGGCAAAAGTTTATTTTGGATTGGGTTTAACAAACACATCAACATTTTTCAAATTTTATTAGGCTTCATGATCATTTTTGCTGCCTCTATTGCAGCAGCACCTTTGGCAGATATTACCAAAAAAATAATAAGCCACTTCCCCACAATTGATGCTAGTGCCAAAAGCATGGAAGATTTGTATAACCAACAAGCCATTGCTTTAAGTAACCTAAAAAGCTTTAGCGAATACCTAGTGGCTTTGGCCATTATGGCATTTTTTCCGGCAATGTTTGAAGAAGTATTTTTTAGAGGAGTTGTACAAAATTTGTTAACCAAATGGTGGCGCAAACCAATATTGGCTATTATAGTGACTGCGGCAATTTTTAGTTTAATTCATATGTCAATATACCTATTTTTAGTACGTATGGTATTAGGCATTGTATTGGGATTACTTTTTTACAAAACGAAAAATATTTGGGTAAATATTATTGCACATTTTCTAAATAATATGTTTGCATTAACCCAATTGTACACTTTACAAAAAATGAATAAACCAATAGATGTAAGCAAGCTTGACCCTGATGTGCATTGGAGTGTAGGGCTTTTGGGTATTGCAGCTTTAGCAGGATTATTTATGTTACTAAAAAAATACAGTGCCAAAAATGTAGCAAAAATTGATGCGGCTGAAAATGTATTAATAGCCTATGCGAACCCTTATAGCGGCATTACAAACAATAACGAAAACAAGCAATAACAATGGCTTTAAACAAAGCAGTTTTTAAAACCAGAACTATTACCGCTGTTGTATTTGCAATAGTAATGCTAGGTGGCTTATTTTATAATGGCTATAGTTTTTTTATACTTTTTACCATCATTATGTTGGGTGGTATTTATGAATTTATAAAATTAATTAAGCTAATAAAACCACAAGGGTATATCGTTTTACTGCCACTAGCTATTTTCTATATTGTATTACCCATTGTGATGCTGATGGACCTTGCTGGTCTTTTTGCAGAAAGTGGTACTATTACCTTTAATAATTATCATTACCTATTACCCATTGCAGTGATATTATCTATTTGGATTAATGATACCATGGCTTACGTGGTAGGCTCTTTTATAGGCAAAACACCTTTTAGCCCAATATCACCCAAAAAAACATGGGAAGGTACCATTGGTGGTGCAGTATTATGTATAATTACAATGGGATTATTAGGCTATTTTTTACCAGCCTTACAATCATTAGCTTGGCAGCATTGGTTGGCAATAGCTAGTATTTGTGCAGTTTTTGGCACTTTGGGCGACTTACTAGAAAGTAAATTAAAACGATTAGCAGGTGTAAAAGATAGTGGCAACTTTATGCCAGGCCATGGTGGTTTTTTAGACCGCTTTGATTCACTTTTAATTGCTACCCCATTAGTGTGGTTGTATGTGCTACTTTTCGTTGCATAAATTAATACCTTTGCATTTTAATTAACTAACATTTCACATGACGATTCACAGAGAAGGTTATAAATCAATAGCTGTTGCTACTTTAATTTTTATTGCGTTAAACGTATTATTCTTTTGGTTTTTTGGCGCAACGCTTTTATGGCTTTGTATTAGTTTTTTCGTAATCACTTTAGGATTGGTACTTTTTATTGTATCATTTTTTAGAATACCAGCAAGAACATTAACCATAAACGATGGTCAAATTATTTCGCCAGCTGATGGTAAAGTAGTAGTAATTGAAGAAACTGTTGATGATGAGTATTTTAAAGGAAAAAGATTACAAGTATCCGTATTTATGAGCCCTGCGAACGTACATGTAAACCGCAACCCTTTGAGTGGTACAGTTGTGTACAATCAATACCACAAAGGCAAATATTTGGTAGCTTGGAACCCAAAATCGTCAACTGAAAATGAACGCCATTCAATTGTTATTAAAAAAGATAATATAGAAGTGTTAGTAAAACAAATTGCAGGCGCTTTGGCAAAACGTATCATCAATTACAGTGAAGTTGGGCAAAAAGTAAAACAAACTGATGAGTTTGGCTTTATTAAATTTGGTAGCAGGGTTGATTTGTTATTGCCCATTGGTACTAAAATAAATGTGGCGTTAAATGAAGTAGTGAAAGGTGGTGTTACAGTTATTGCTACTTTATAAAGAATATTCACTTTAAAATTTTAACATTTCTAAACTTATTCGTAGGGTAAAATGATTATTTTTACTATACAATTTTAAACATATTAAAACCAAAAAAATGAAAAGAATATTTGTATTAGCTACAGCAGCTTTATTGGTTACAAGTGCTGCATTTGCAACTGGTACCGACAAAGGAAAAGGTAATAAAAAGAAATGTGCAAAAGGCAAATCATGCTGCTCAAAAACAACAAAAGCATGTTGCAAAGACAAAGCTGCAAAAACTGCAAAAATGTAATGCAACTGTATTGAAGATATATAAAAGAAAAGGCTTTCAAATTTGAAAGCCTTTTCTTTTATAATATAGTTTCTAACTCTTTTAAATGGGTAATGGTATAAGTGGGCTGCACTTTTAAAGGCTCTTTAATATGGTTTACAAATACTTGATCAATACCTGCATTAATGGCTCCTTGTATATCAGCTGCTTGGTTATCGCCTAACATGATACTATGTACAGGTAATGCACCTGCTTGTTGCATGGCATACTCAAAAATTTCTTTTTTAGGCTTTAAGCTATTACTTGCTTCTGATGTTATTACTTGTTTAAAAAAAACATCTAACCCACTATTGGTTAACTTCATGCGCTGTGTTTTTTCAAAACCATTGGTGATTAAATGTAAGTGATAACCTTTATCAGTTAGGTATTCTAAAATTTCAAATGTGTATGGAAACACTGCTTTTTTGGTAGGTAAAATCTCTAAAAAATCAACACTCATTTTTTTTGATAAAGCTTCATCTGCCACTTTAAAATCAAGTAAGGTACGCCACATACGTTTCCACTTCAACTCTTCTACCCCAATAAAACCAGCTTCGTACCTTGCCCACAAATGAGCATTATGGTGTAAATATTTTTGATAAAAATCGTCAAATGAAGCGCCAACACGTTCTTGCAACGTAGGTAAATAAATATCCGTTAAGGTTTCTTTTGCGTTGGTATCAAAATCCCAAATGGTATGATCTAAATCAAAAAATAGGTGCTTATAAGAGGCCATAAATATTAATGAAAAAATGAAACTTGTTCGTTTAACTTTACTTTTTTATAAAGTTAGCCAATAAAAATTTATACAAATGAATATCGTTATTACAGGTGCAGCAAGAGGTATCGGCAAAGCTATTGCAACACAATTTGCCACAGCAGGTAACAATTTAATATTATGTGCCAGAAATATTGCTACGCTTTCACAAACGGCTGATGCAATTAAGTTAAACAACCCTAGTTGTAACGTTCATGTATTTGCAGCAGATTTAAGTAAGGTAGCTGATGCAAATGCGTTTGCAAATTTTTGCTTGCAGTGGGGTGCTCCTGATGTGCTGGTTAATAATGCAGGTGGCTTTACGCCTGGGAATGTTGTAGATGAACCAGATGATGCATTGAAAAATATGTTAGATAATAATTTGTTCAGTGCTTATCATCTTACCAGAAAATTAGCCCCTACTATGATAGCTAAAAAAACAGGGCATATTTTTAACATGTGTTCTATTGCTGGTTTGCAAGCATATAATGGCGGAGGAAGTTATAGCATCAGCAAATTTGCATTGAATGGGTTTAGTAAAAATTTACGCCATGAATTAATGCCGCACCAAATAAAAGTAACCACCGTTTTTCCGGGAGCTGTATTTACTGACTCATGGGATGGTTTTGATAACAGCAACCAACGTATAATGGTAGCTGATGATATAGCAACAATGATTGTAGCTTGTACCAAATTAAGCATAGCTGCTGTACCCGAAGAGTTGGTTTTACGCCCACAATTAGGCGATTTGTAATTAACAGTTTGTTGCCTTTTTTTTGTGACAAAAATTAAATTACCCTAACGATACTTATTTATTTTTGTAGATATTTTAGTGGCCATGCATCAATTGTATACTATTGTTTTTTTACTGTTATCGCTTTGCACAAGGAGTACCAAGGTATTGGCGCAAACGAAGTTTACAGCAACTGCAACTCCCTCTAATATTGGCAAGACAGAATACTTTACTTACAAATTAGCCATTACCAATGGTAATACTATCAATGCATTAAACCCACCAAGTTTAAAAGATTTTAATATTATTAGTGGCCCTGATCAAATGATTGAGGGCAATACCATCAACAATGTTAGCATTCAAATTATTTCATTTCAATATACCCTACAACCCAAAAAACCAGGCAACTTTACAATACAGCCTGCTACTGCAACGATAGATGGGAAAAATTATAAAACGAACAGTGTAAATATCACCGTAAGCAATAAAAAAACGCTGAACAATAATTCCAATGCAAATAATGTACAAAATATACAATCATTATTTGATGATGCATTTTCACCTCAACCTGTTGCCGAACCTTACAAAGATTACATTTTAAAAAAGAACGAAACCATACCCGATAAAATAAAAAGAAACTTACAATTTAAATTAGAAACCAATAAAACAAGTTGTTATGTGGGTGAACCTATTGTAGCAACATACAATATTTATACTCGGTTAAGAACAGAAACAAGCCTTACAAAAAACCCAAGTTTCAATGGCTTTTCTGTAATAGATATGCTACGTCAAAATGAACCCAACCCACAATCAAAAGGAAGTATTAATGGGCGGCCATGCGATGTGTATACTTTAAGAAAAGCTCAATTGTACCCTTTACAAGCAGGTGCTATTGAACTTGAACCAGCTACCATTGATAACAATATTTCATTTGTAAAGGCTGAAAATGAACAAGATGTTAATCCTTATAATATCGCAAGTACTGATGTAGTAAATGAACGAATAACCATCAATACAAATCCTATCACAATAAACGTGAAGGCATTGCCTGAGTTAGGCAAACCAGCTAATTTTAATGGTGCCGTTGGTGATTTTAACATTGAAACTACTGTTGAAAAAAATACATTTTCAACCGATGAAGCAGGTAAATTAATTATAACAATTAACGGTACGGGTAATATGCAATTATTAACCTCACCAACTATTAACTGGCCAACTGGTATAGAAGCTTTTGAGCCTACAGTAGTGGACAATATCAATAATGAAACCATTCCATTAAGTGGCAGTAAAACATTTGAAATTCCATTTTCAGTGAATGCCTCTGGAAGTTACATTTTACCTGAGGTATTTTTTAGTTACTTTAACCCAAGTACTGCCCAATATAAAACGGTATCATCTAAACCTATTACAATAAACATTAGTAAAGGAGATGGTAAGCAATTAAAAAATGCCTTGGCACAACAACAAACTGTACAACAACCTGGTTGGTGGAACTATATTTTTTCACACCGATGGATTATTGTTTTAATTGTTGCATGCATTATTATTATTGGTATTATTATATGGTTTTTAAAAGATGCCCAGCAACAGAAAAAAGCGCCAGCAATAAAACCTAATATTATTGTAAATGAAACAGTAACTGAAACCAGTAAGCCGATATTAAATATTGAACAAGCTTTTGCTAAAACCTACCAATGCCTTGAAAGGCCTGACTGTGTTGATTTTTACGTTTTACTACAAATGGAGTTAAAACAATTTTTAGCCACTCAATTGCAATTAGAACCACACCAACTAAATACCAAGCATATTATAGCAGTGATGGATCAAAAAGGGGTATCAAACCAATTAACACTCGAAACACAATCATTGCTCAACGAAATTGAGCAGCAGTTGTACACCCCATTTGAACGAAGTGACGCTTTACAACAAATGTATGTAAGGGCACAAACATTGGTACAGCAAATTGCAAAACATTTTGTTTAATCGGTAAACTTATAACCTACCCCACGTGCAGAGTGGAAATAGCGTGGATTTCTGCTATCTTCTTCAAAATATTTACGGAAGTTTAAAATAAAATTATCAATTGTACGTGTAGTAGGGTACACATTATACCCCCATACTGCTTGTAAAATTTTTTCTCTTGTAACTACTTCGTTTTTATTTTCAATAAGCAACTTTAATAGCATTAACTCCTTTTTGGTAAGCATAATTTTATCACCTGCTTTGTTGAAAGATTCTGCTGCTTTAAAATCGATGGTGTTTGGCCCAAACTCATATACATTAGGCAATGGTTGCTTAATAGAAATTTGCTCACTTTTTTTAATAAGCTTTGAAACCCTTAATAACAACTCTTCTAAATTAAAAGGTTTGGTGAGGTAATCATCAGCACCTTTTTTTAAACCCAACACCCTATCAGCACTTGAGTTTTTTGCACTTAAAATTAAAATAGGAATTTCATTATTGTTTAACCTAATGGTTTCACAAACACTGATACCATCAAGCTCTGGCAACATTACATCTAAAATAATTAAATCAAAATGTTCTTGTGCTACCATTTTTAATGCATGTGCACCATCATAACTACTGCTTACTTCATACCCTTCTAACTCTAAATTTAATTTTAAAGCTTCTTGAAGATTTTCTTCATCTTCCACCAATAAAATTGAAAACTTTTTTTCTGTCATATTATATACATTTAAGCTTCAGCTTGTAATGATAAAATAAAAATACTACCACCTTTTGGGTTATTTTCTACCGCAATTTTTCCTTTGTGAGCTAATGCTATTCTGCTTGTAAGGTATAAACCTAAACCTGTACCCTTGGCTCTTTTAGTAGCTTCGTTACCTACTCTGTAAAACTTTTCAAATACTTGTTGTTTATCAGCTTCAGCAATGCCTGGTCCTTCATCAACCACTTGTAAAATAGCTTGGTTTTGTTGTTTCAATAATTTTACAACAATTGGTTTTTCTTTAGGTGCATATTTAATAGCATTTTCAATGAGGTTACTTATAGCAATTTGTAATAAAAAAGCATCGCCATTTACAAACACTTCTGTAGCAATATCTTTTTCAATAATTCTGTTACTAAACCTTGTTATAAAACGATCCACACAATCATTTACAATAAAAGAAAAATCTTGCTCATCGTTGGTGGCTTTATACCCACCGCCATCAATTTGCGATGAAACTAATAAATTGGTACATAAAGTATCGAGTCGGTTGGTTTCTTGCAAGGTATTATACAACAGCCGTTGTTGCTGTGTTTCAGCCAACTTATGTTTTTGTAAAGTTTCTAAATTTAGCTTGGCCACTGAAATAGGCGTTTTTAATTCATGCGTAATGGCCATCATAAAATTTTGTTGATCTCTGGTTAAGCGGAGCTCTCTACGTACTGCCCTAAAAACAAAAATAGCGCCTGCTAAAATGAGTAATAAAAAGGTACCACCTTCACCTACATACTGGGCTGTTTTTACATTTTTTGCTTTAATGATAGCGTTATATTTTTCTGTGTACAAAAAATCATCTTTATGTAAATCTTGAATTTTGTACTGACTCATTTGTTCATTTTGCCTACCAAGTGCAATGAACCACCAAACCAATGCGGCAATAATATAGGCAAGCAATACCCAGTAAATAATAATAACTTTTTGAATTTTATTTTTTTTGAGCTGCATGTTAGTTGCGCTTATCTAAACCCCACGAAAGCTTGTTGCGTAAGGTTTGTAAAAAATTATTTTCGTTGAGGCGGATTAAATTAATACCAAATGTTTCTTTTTTTATTGCCAATTGCACTTCTTTTGATACTAACTCACGGCGACTATCGAGTGTACACAAAAACCCATCTGTTCGTCCTTCAATTTCAAAAGAAACTATCGTATTATCTGGCACTATGATAGGCCTAATATTTAAGTTGTGGGGTGCCACAGGTGTTATAACAAAACTTGCACTATCAGGAAAAACAACCGGACCATTACAACTCAACGAATAGCCTGTAGAGCCCGTTGGTGTTGCTACAATTAAACCATCGGCCCAATAAGTATTTAAAAACTCCCCATTTAAATAGGTATGAATTTTTATCATGGGTGAAGTATCTTTTTTGTGCAACGAAAATTCATTCAATGCATAAGGTGTATCATTAAACAAAGGAATGTTCGCATCTAAATGTATGAGTGTTCTTTTATCTAATACATATTTACGTTGCACCAAAGCAGTTATGGCAGAGTGTAGTTCTTCTTTACCAATATTTGCTAAAAAGCCTAAACGGCCGTAATTGATACCGAGTACTGGTATGCCTGTATCTTTCACCAAAGTTACAGTGTCCAACAGCGTACCATCGCCACCCAAACTAATCAAACAATCAATTGATAAATCTAAATCATCGCCAGAGGTAAAGGTGGAATATTTACAAGGAATTTTAATAGCACTGTAAAAAAGATTAAAAAAATCTTGAAAAAACACAGGTTCTACTTGATGCTTTTCAAGCTCAATTAACAATAGCTCAATATCTTTCAACTGATCATTTTCGATGCCCCTACTGTATATTGCTATTCTCATTTTTTTGAAATGGTGTTTTATAAAATTAAAAACCACCGTTGGTTGACAAAAATAATCCCTTTTCGCCTATTTGGTTGAAACTATACTCTAGTTTAATAACTATATCGTAAAACGTAAGAATATCAATACCTACACCGCCTGTGTATAAAAACTTGTTACTCAACCTCGTAGCAAATTCTTTAGTGTTATAGCTGTAGCCAACGTCGGTATAACCTTTAGCAAATATTTTAAATGGAACATACGGAATGGCTTTTATTTTAAATGGAACTTTTATATTAAATGCTGCTACTTGCTTGGTGAGTGTGTACTTAGTGGCTGCAGCCGCAACCCCATCAATAAAATATACTTCTAAGCCTCGTAAACTCAAATCGCCTTGGCCAATGGCACGTTGGTTAATAAAGGCTTGTTTAAAAGGTAACTTCAGTACACCTGCGGTTGTAATATTGCTAAACCATTTTTTACCATGCGGTATATATTTAGAATATGTGCCAGAAAAAACCAAACTGTTGGTACCACCCGAAAAACCAAACCCTCTTTTAGCTACCCCATAACCGTAAATTAAACCCTTACGAGGGTAATTGATATTATCAGTATTTGAATAACTTACGGCATACACAAAATCAGGAAACACTTGGTTGGAACGGTTTGCACCAAAATAATTGGGATTTAATTTTGAGGAGACGATGGTATCGGCAACATTCAAATAATTTAATACAGCCGAGATGGCAGTACGTTTAAAAAAACTATTGCGTTTACTGTAAGTACCCCTTACACTAAAACTATTACGAATAAAATTATCTTCTTTATAGTTTAAAAGTTTGTTGTTAAAATTTATTTTGTAGCCCACTTCTCTATTTTGTGAAAAGCTTGCTGCAACTGCAAAACCCTCCGTTAAGTTAGGGTTGCTATATGGTGCATTATAGCTAAACGCATAGTTTCGGGTATAACCGTTGAGCAAAAATACCCTTAGCTGATCACGTCTGCCACTAAAATTATAGTGAGCAAACTTAACACCATAAATAACCCTATTAAAATCGGCATTATAGGTTTTAATCCATTCATTATAACTTCTATCTGCCAATTGAAATTGGGGAGTTGGGTAGATGTACCACTTTTCTTTTACCGCAATGTTGATGATGATTTTATGTGAATCAATATTAACAGCCGTTGTTTTAACATCAGTAAATAAATTGGTATTATACACTTGGGTACTGGCCTGTTTAAATATTACTGCAGTTTGATTAGGCCATAAAGAATCACCCACGGCAAAAGGCACTTCACGTAAAATGATATACCCTTTTGTTTTGCGGTTGCCTGTAATTTGAATGCCCACAATTTTTACTTTGTTAGTATCAACTCCGTAAATTTTTGTAGAATCAATAGTTGTATTGGTATTGATTACTTGGGCCTTTACAAGGCACGGAATAATACAAAAAATAACCACCAATAAATAAGTAATAATATGTTTCAATGTAGCTGCAGCAGTTGATGTTTGTAACTTCAATATACTAAAAAATATGTTGCATGCAGGTGTTGAGGCTGTTAAATACCTAAGTAATTCATTAGGTTTTGATAATTGCCGCTTACTTCATTTTCAAATTTTTCAGTACCGTATGAGTATACCACATCGTAATCGTACCGTTCGAAAGTTGCAACAATGGAAGCTATTTCTTTTTTACTAATATGTAAGGTTACGGTTAGTAAGCCGGTAGTGTGGTTAGTGGTAGTATTGAGGTGTAATACAGTGCTATCATTACTTTCCACTATTCTACTAATTTCAGAAATAGCAAATTGAGAACGAGCCATTTCTAAAACTATAATACCACCTATTTCATCAGCACCAGAAAAGTTGCCCAACGTTTTGAGCATATCAGTAACAGTAATAACACCTTCAAAATTAGTTTCGCTGTTTATGATGGGAACGATGCTGGTATCATGCTGAATACTACTGCTTACAGCGTTTAAAAAATGTACATTATCAGGCACAGCGGTTTGCAAAAATGAATCTTGCAACACTTCGATGGTGTATTTTTCATCTTCCACATCTAACAAATCATCTTCACTTATTAACCCTAATAACTTTTTTTCAGCAACAACTGGCAAATGCGATATTTTAAAATCATTGATTAATTGCAATGCTTTGCCAACACTGTCTTGTAGTTGAAGACGAGGTATATTATGGTTAATTAAATTTTTTGTAAGCATCGGTTTCTTTTTAGTGCAACATCAACAAACGCATTCATTGTATGCTAGACAATACAATTATTTAAACCGTTGCAGGTGATTTTATTTTTAACAAAAAAGCATCTAAAATTTCATTGAACTTATCCGGTACTTCCATCATAGGAGCATGGCCACATTTATCAATAAAATGTAGTTCACTATTTGGTATTAACTTATGAAATTCTTCTCCAACAAATGGAGGCGTTACATTATCATTGTTACCCCAAATTAAACAAGTAGGTTGTTGTATGGCTTTTAATTCATCGCCCAAATTATTTCTTATAGCGCTTTTTGCTAAGGCAATAATTTTAATAACTTTTAAACGGTTATTAGTTATTTCAAACACTTCATCAACCAGCTCTTCTGTAGCCATAGCTGGGTCGTAAAAGGTATAGGCTGTTTTGTTTCTGATATATTCTCTATCGCCTCTTTTTGGGTAAGTATCGCCCATACCATTTTCAAACAAACCTGAGCTACCAGTAAGTATGAGTGATTTTATTTTTTGTGGATGTTTTAAAATATGCACCAATGCAACATGCCCACCTAGTGAATTACCTAATAAATGTATGCCGTTGTATTTTCGATGTTCAATAAAACGACTTACAAATTTTTCTAAACCACTCACAGAGGTATGCAACAAATCCATATCTAGTAATGGCAAAATAGGTACTACTACTTTATATGATTTTCTAAAATGTTCAATTAAATCTTGAAAATTACTGAGTGCTCCAAAAAGCCCATGCAACAACATCAAGACTTCGCCTTCGCCTTCTTCTATAAAAGTAAATTTACCGTCTTGTTTTAATTCGTAGCTCATGCCTTCTATTGTAAAATTCTGTGAATTGCTAAAATACGTTGTTTAATGCAAAAATGCAGTTTTATCGTTTATATATAAATTAATTTTTTGTTGTGTTGTAGGGTGTGTTACAGCGTACAAGCACATTCCAATCAATGATTTACATTGTCAATATAGAAACTAATTTTGAAATTACGTTGATTTAAAACATATTAATGATATAATATTTTTTTGTAGCTCCTTTCCATTGGCCTAAAATAATACATAATAGTAACCACTAAAAGTAATATAATAAATGCTGTATAAAATGTGGGGTACGCATACCAAATCCAATATAAAAAAATAAAAAAGCGCATACTTTCTAAATAAAAAATCCACGACTGCTGCTCTAGTATTGCGCCTGTATTTATAACGCTTATTATGATGAGCACAGTTGTAAAACTTATAGTAGGTATTTGCAATGCAACATAGTTGTATACTAACCAAAATAATGCTACTAGCGTAATGGTGGTTTGTGCTATAATATAATGTTGGTGCGCTTTAGTAGGTTGAGTAGCCACTTTATTACGCAAAAAAACTTTTTCGAGGGCTGTTCTAATATTGGGGTCGATGTTATTGGGGCTACCAAAAATAACTTTCCATTTTTGTTTAAAACCTACTGCTTTTTTAAAAGCTACTGCTAGCTCTAATACATAATGAAAATGCTGCCACAAAAAACTATAACTATTAATTGGTTTAGTTAAACCATATACTGGTTGCTCTTTTTCTTCTACAAAAGTGCCAAAAATTTTATCCCAAATAATAAGTACATCACCATAATTTTTATCGAGGTATTGTGGGTTTGATGAATGGTGTACTCGATGATGACTTGGCGTAACCATGAATTTTTCAATAAAACCCAACTTACCAATGGTTTGTGTATGAATAAAAAAAGGGTAAATGCCATGTATTAATAAAAATGTGCTAATCATTATTGGCGGAAAACCAATGAGAGGCAATACAGCCCAAAACAAACATCGAACGGAAGCTTGAAAAACTGTTATACGAGCAGAGGCTGTATAGTTAAAATCTTCGCTTTGATGGTGTACTATGTGCGCTGCCCATAAAATATTAATTTCATGTGCAAAGCGATGATAAAAGTACCAAACCAAATCTGTAGCTAAAAATAATAACACCCATGTATACCAAGTAGGTTCAATTGTTAGCAATGCATAATGTTGGTATATGAAATTGAAGAAATAATAAAACGGTACAATGGTAAAAACATCCATTAAACGCTCTGCAATACCTACATTAATATTAGCAACCGATTCGGCAAATTGAAAAAAGTTTTTGCCTTTTCGTTTACTATACCAATACTCTACTCCCATAAAAAATAAAAACATGGGTATGGCAAAAGCTATATAAGAATGATGCATATTTATATAGTCTACTTTTTTTATAGACTATACAAATATAGTTTTTTACTTGATAGTATACACACAATTTTTAGATGGTTACTATGGAAATTTGGTTGATACGCCTTCAAAAAAATGTTCGAGAGCTGTAAAAGTATCTTTAAACCAAGGGAGTATTATACCAATACTACCTATTACTTTTGGACCAAGTGGTGCTAAGTAAGGGTAAAAAATTGATGCCTTTATGGTAACATCATCTACAAAATGAAGTTGTACGGCATAAAATAGAAGTACGCTAAAAATAATGCTGTATAATAATAGGTATAAAAAAATACCAGCTAATTTATTGAGCCAACCGAGCAATACGGTTTCAAATGTTTTCTCAATTAATTTAGCCGTAACGTGTATTAAAAAAACAACACCTAAAAAAACAATTAAAAAAGAAAGTGCCGGCAACCATTTGCCAGCACCAGTATGTTCTGCCAGTTTAACGGCAACAACCGCAGATAATTTTATAGCTGCTGCCAAACCAATGATAAAACCAACTAATGAAAACACCGCAATTATAAAACCTTTTTGTAAGCCTTTATAAATAGCCAATGCCACTAACATTAGAAAGATTATATCAATCATGTTGCATAAAAATTACGATAGTAATGATTTCACTAAGGCACTCACTGCTTTACCATCGGCCTTACCAGCAAATTGTTTACTTGCAACTCCCATAACTTTACCCAAATCGGCTGCTGATGTTGCACCAACTGTTGCAATAATATCTTTAATAGCAACTGTTAATTCAGCTTCGGTTAATTGAACGGGTAAAAAACGTTGTATAACCGCTAATTCTTCTTTTTCTTTATCGGCTAAATCTGCTCTGCCTTGTTGTTCAAATATTTCAATAGAATCTTTACGTTGCTTTACCATTTTTTGCAAAAACTTTTGCTCTGTAGCTTCATCAATTTCGCCGCCTGCACCAGGTTCAGTTTTAGCTTTTATTATTTCAGCTTTAATGGCACGTAATGCTCTTAGCGTTGCTTCATCTTTCGATTTCATCGCTTCTTTCATCTCTGTCATAATTTGTTGCTCTAAAGCCATAATATGTAATTTTTTTAATTAAAAAATATGATTGGTTTTATTTTAAGAGGCGCTGTTCTCTTTTATTTGCGCTGCCCTAAATTTCTTTATAAATGCTTCAGCAAAACGTTTTAATTCGCCTGCTTGTTCCGTATTTTTTGTAGCTCTTGCAAACGTATCACTCATGGTAAATAACATTTGGTAAAAAAACTCACCCATTTCATCTACCATCATATCTTTCGTCCACAAATCAATACGCATCGCAGTTTTATCAGCACCATCCCAAAAGGCAACACACATAGCTTTCGCCTTTTGAGCCATTGCAGCACTACTATCGCTTGCATTCCATTGTATTGTTTCTGGTACTTTATCGGGGTCTAATAATATGTCGATATTGATTGATGATTTATGCATGTTGTAATTTTTAGAATAGCAAAGTTAATTGGTTTTTTTATTAAGTAAGTTTAGTAAAATGGTATGTTGTAGCAGATTGTAAGTTGTTTTAAAAAAATATTTTTAAATAAAAAATTGCGATTGTTCATCATAAAATTTTGATACAAATACATATCAAATACAAATAGATCTAAAAAAATAAAAACCTACAACCCTTTATTCATCAATATTTGAAGCAATTACTTTTTCATTAATTATTTGCTTCACGTAAATAATATTTGTTTTGATGTATCAAATTTTTTCGCCATTATCCACAGCCTCAAAAAAAATGTGTATAAAATAGTTTGTAGTATTTTTTCATAAAGCAAAAATTAATTTTAATATTGTATAGGGATTTACTATCCCTGTACTTACTAACCCATCTATATAAAAAGCCTGTCTTAACAAAGCCGGGCTTTTGTTTTTTTATACACTCAAGAAATAAACACTTGCAATTTTTTTTATTGAACTTGTACGCATCAATTTAAAAAGATGTGTTACGCTGCATGGTAAAAAAGTTATATTGCAAACAAATAAACATGTATGTTGAGATCAATGACAGGCTTTGGTAGAGCGGAGCAAACAACTGGCGACAAAACTTTTTTAGTAGAAATTAAAGCACTCAATGGAAAACAATTTGAGTTGCAACTAAAACTTCCACCGTTGTTAAAGCCTTATGAATTTGACATTCGCAACATTTTACAAGAGCATTTAATAAGAGGTACAATTGATTGTTACGTAAACATTAAACAAAATGGTACTAACAAACCAGTTGTAATAAATACTGATTTAATAAAGTCGTATTACACTCAATTACAAACCGTAGCTACTGAATTAAATATTGATACCAATGCTGTACTCAGCTCATTACTTCGTTTGCCAGAAGTGGTAACACCAGCTACAGATGTGTTGAATGATAATGATTTTAAACAATTTACCGAAGTGCTATTAAATGCCATTAAAGAGCTCAACAACCATCGTTTAGAAGAAGGTAAATCACTTTACGCCGATTTGCAAAAACGTATAGCGAATATTAAAGCAGAAGAAGAAAATATTATTGTATTAGCACCTGCTCGTAAACAAAAAATTAGAGACGAAATTACCAACCTCCTCAATGAAAATGTTGGTAAAGAAAATATGGATAATAATCGCCTCGAACAAGAGTTGATTTATTACATGGAGAAAATTGATATACATGAAGAGCAAATTAGGTTACGCCAACATTGCGAATATTTTGCAGAAATTATGGATAGCAACGACGATGGTAAAGGAAAAAAATTATCGTTTTTGTTGCAAGAAATAGGACGTGAAATAAACACTACGGGCAGCAAAGCTTATGATGCTGGTATTCAAAAATGTGTGGTAACCATGAAAGATGAACTTGAAAAAGCTAAAGAACAAGTATTGAATGTTTTGTAAATGTATATTTTTGCTAACGTTGCCAGCGCCACTAACATGATGATTACGTTTTTTAAAAAAATTAAAATAGCAACTGCAGTTGTTATGTTGTTTTTAGCAAGTTGCACTCAAACAACTTTGTACGAAAACAATAGCAACATACCTTCAATGCAATGGAAAAGTAACGTTGCTGCAACAGGTGATTTTATTATTAATGATACAACATCTAACTATAACCTTTTTATTGTAATCCGCCATACGGATGCTTATGATTATAATAATATTTGGCTTAATGTTGGTTTGCAAACACCAGGGGTTGATTCGTTACAGTATCAAAAAGTAAATGTTCCATTAGGCGCTGATGATACCGGTTGGAAAGGAATTGGTATGAATGATATTTGGGAAGTAAGAGCATTGATAGCAAGGCTTCCTGCAAATCAACTAAAAAAAGGCAGTTACAAATACAGCATTTATCAAATTATGAGAGATAACCCATTATTACATGTAATGAGTGTTGGTCTACGAATTGAAAAAGCACCTTAGTTACAAAATTTAACACATTAAAGGGCTTTTAACCCAATTTGCGGTTCATTTTATAAAACAATTGTTTATTTTGCACACAATTAAGTTTACAAATAAGCGTTTTGTACATTCATAATAATAAATTTAAATTAACACAGTGAACCGTATACTTTTTAGTTTATCGCTTGTATTACTACTTTCTACAAGCGCATTTGCACAACAATTTTTTGAAAATGTTCAAAAAGGTGAGTTTGGTATCACTGCAGGTGGGGCCCATTATTTTGGCGATTTAAATACAAGAGCAGCATTTAACAGACCCAAACCAGCTGTAGGTTTATTTTTTCGTAAACAGTTTGGTAACTATGTTAGTTTACGTTTATCTGGCCACTTTGCACAAGTAGGTTACAGTGATAAATACAGCAAAAATGAGTTTCAACGTTTAAGAAATTTAAGCTTTAACTCAAATATTTATGAATTTGCTTTGCAAGGCGATTTCAATTTTTTCAAGTTTATACCGCAAGATCCATCTCACTCGTTTACACCTTACGTAACATTGGGTATTGGTGCATTTAATTATGATCCATATGCATATTTAAATGGCGAAAAATATTTCTTACGTCCGTTAGGTACCGAGGGGCAAGCCATTGGTTACCAAGGTAGAAAGTTATATTCAACTACTGCTTTATGCATACCATTCGGTGCTGGTATCAAATACAACTTAACTGAAAAAGTAAACATTTCTTTTGAGGTAGCACACCGTTTTACATTTACTGATTATTTAGATGATGTAAGTACTACCTATATTGGTATTAATAGATTTCAACCAGGCCCTAACAATACCTTTTCAGAAGCACAATTGTTGCAAGATCGTAGCTACGAAATTGATAAAAATAATGTGTTAGGTATTGAAGGCAGACAAAGGGGTTTTAGCAAACAAAAAGATCAATACATTATTGCTGAAATTGGTATTTCATTTAACCTAAACTCATATCGTTGTCCAACAGCAAACTAGTATAACTTTTTTAATAAAAAACGGCAGTAAGTACTTACTGCCGTTTTTTGGTTTTATACCATAAATTATTGTTACTTTTGCAGCCCCCGCAAGCATTACAGGGGTTTTGTATTGTTTTTAATATGAATTCATTAGCACAAATTAATTTACAGCATTTACCTGCACATATCGCCATTATTATGGATGGTAATGGTCGTTGGGCACAAGAGCAAGGTAATAACAGGTTATTTGGCCATATGCATGGTGTTGAAAGTGTGAGAGATATTGTAGAAGGTGCTGCTGAAATTGGTATACAATACTTAACATTATACACCTTTAGTACTGAAAATTGGGACCGACCTGCCGATGAAGTGAATGGTTTAATGGAACTTTTAGTTGATACTATTAAAAAAGAAGTACCAACCCTTAACAAAAATAATATTCGCTTACATGTAATTGGCCATACTGAGCGACTACCAGCGCATGCCCGTGAGCAATTAAATGAGGCTTTAAAAGATACAGCTGCCAATAATGGCCTTCAACTTATTATGGCTTTAAGCTATAGCAGCCGTACCGAAATGGTGGATGCAGTAAAAAATATTGCAGCATCTGTTAAAAATAATGAACTAGCAATTAATGCAATAACGCCTGAAACCATTACCCAACACTTAAGTACAAGCGATTTTCCTGAACCAGCTTTGTTAATTCGTACTGGTGGCGATTACCGTATAAGCAACTTTTTGCTGTATCAAATTGCCTATACAGAGTTGTATTTTACGGAAACCATGTGGCCAGCGTTCAGAAAAGAAGATTTACATAAAGCGATTATTGAATTTCAACGTAGAGAGCGCCGATTTGGAAAAACAGGAGATCAAATAAAAGGTAGTGTGTAAAGCGTCATTAAATAAAACAAAAAATAACCTTAAATGTGAGCTTACAAAGGTTTTAAGCGAACGTTTAACAAATACTTTTAAATATAGGGCTTAATTTGCCGCCACGAAAAAAACTATTAATGCTAAGGATTTACCAAACTGTATTGTTTATTGCCCTTGCCCTGTTAACTTCAACGCAATTATTTGCACAGGAGCCTGTATCTATTGATCCGGCGCTTAAAGGTATTTACGAATCAAGAACACCAAAAAAATATACCATTGCAGGTATTGATGTGAAAGGTGCTAAAACATTCGATAAAAATTTAATCATTTCCATTTCTGGCTTAAGTGTAGGCGATGAAGTACAAATACCTGGTACTGATGTTTTTAATAAGGCGTTAGCTAAGTTATGGAAACAAAGTTTGGTATCAAATGCTGAAATTAACATTACCAAATTAGAAGAAACAAATATTTATATAGAAATAGTTTTAGTAGAACGACCTCGATTAGCCAATTTTGAGTTTATTGGTGTAAAAAAAGGCGATAAAGATGATTTAAATACAAAAACAGGACTTTCTAAAGATAGGGTACTAACTGAAGATATGAAGTTAAGTGCCGTTGATATCATTAGAAAGTTTTACTACGATAAAGGATACAGAAATGTAACCATCAATATGGTTGAAACGCCTTTTCCTGGTTTTGCCAATACAGTTGAGTTAAAATTTTATATTGATAAAGGTAAAAAGGTAAAAATTAACTCGGTAAACTTTGCTGATAACTATGAAATTGCTGATGCTAAATTGAAAAAGCAAATGAAAGGCACTAAGGAAATGTCACGTTTCACCTTGTTTCCTGATAAAATAGTGAGTCCATACAGTGGTGATACCAGCAAAACCAAAACTTTTAAAGATTATTTGAAACAAAGTGGCTATTTATATCCAACAAAAACAAAAGAAATATTAGATCCTTATTTCCGATTTAAGTTTTTTGCAAGTGCTAAATTTTCTGATAAAAAATATGCAGAAGATAAAGAAAAAGTATTGGATTATTATAATGCAGAAGGTTTTAGAGATGCCGTTATTGTAACTGATACAACTATACCAAACAGCAAAGGCAATATTGATGTTCATATTAAAGTAAATGAAGGCCACAAATATTATTTCGGTAACATCACATGGTCTGGCAACACCAAATATTCTGATTCTGTATTAAACTTAGTATTGGGTATTAAAAAAGGTGATGTGTATAATGGCGAAACTTTGAACAAGCGTTTAGGTAAACAACTTTCTGCCGAAGGTGGCGATGTTGGTAGCTTGTTTCAAGATGATGGGTATTTATTCTTTAATGTAGACCCTATTGAAACAGCCGTGTACAATGATACCATTGATTTTGAAATTCGCATGAGGGAAGGGCCACAAGCTACCTATGGTAAAATAACCGTATCTGGTAACGATAAAACGAAGGATTATGTAATTCTTCGTGAACTACGTACCATACCAGGTGAAAAATTTAGCCGTCAAGATATCATCCGTACACAAAGAGAATTATCGCAATTAGGTTTTTTAAACGCTGAAAAAATTAATCCGCAAGTGGTACCAAACAATGCAGATGGTACGGTGGATATTAACTGGCAGGTTGAAGAAAAATCTGCTGACCAATTAGAATTATCGGCTGGTTTTGGTGGAGGCATTGGCTTAACCGGTACATTAGGGGTAACATTCAATAACTTCTCTATTAAAAATATTACCAAGAAAAAAACTTGGGATCCTTTACCATCTGGCGACGGACAAAAACTAAGTGCTCGTATACAGTCTAACGGTAGGGCTTACCGTTCATACAACTTATCATTTACTGAGCCTTGGTTGGGCGGTAAAAAGCGTAACTCATTTTCAGTTAGTTATTTTAATACCAAATACTCTAATGCATTTGATCCAATAACAGGCGTATCAAGCAGAAAGGCTGGCGATACTTCATATGTAAAAACGGTTGGTTTTGGTATTTCATTGGGTAAACAATTAAAATGGCCCGATGACTTTTTTACCCTTGTAACATCTGTAAACGTACAGCAATACAAACTGCGAAATTATCCCAATATTTTTGCAGGTTTAAGCGATGGTACTTCTACCAATTTAAGTTTAAAATTTACTTTGTTGCGTAATTCGGCTGGTCCTAACCCCATTTTCCCAACAAGTGGTTCTAACTTATTGTTGAGTGGTCAATTTACATTGCCTTACTCATTAATGGGCATTACCTCAAGTACTGATAATCAATATAAATTACCTGAGTTCCATAAATGGCGTTTTACATCTGAATGGTATGTTCCTATTGGTAGAGCAAGAGGCCCTGAGAAAAACAAACAGTTTATCTTAAAAGCTGCTGCTAAATATGGTTTTATTGGAAAGTACAACCCAAGGTTACAAGTTTCGCCATTTGAGCGTTTTCAGGTGGGTGATGCTGGTTTAAGTAATACAACAGCATTGTTGGGGTATGATATTATTGCACACAGAGGATACCCTGTTTACAGTAACTCTAATCCAAAAATTAACCCTGATGGTGTAACACCAACACAATACTTTACTATTTTCAATAAATATACAGCTGAGTTACGTTATCCATTTAGTACATCAGCAAGTAGTACCATTTATGGTTTGGCGTTTTTTGAAGCTGCCAATGGCTGGTATAATTTTAAAGATTATAATCCTTTTAAATTACGCCGTTCAGCTGGTGTGGGTATGCGTTTCTTTTTACCATTATTTGGGTTGCTTGGGTTTGATTATGGTGTTGGGTTTGATAGGTACAACCAAAACAGTGGTTTAAAAGGTGCTGCTAAATTTACCTTTAACTTAGGGCAAGAGCCTGAATAAATTTTGTTACATCTACTGAAACACTTTTAAAATTTATACGATGATGAAAACATTTTTAATTGCAATACTTTTTTCAATAACAGCAATAGGTGCTAACGCCCAACGATACGCTATTATTGATTCTAAATACATTTTAGAAAAAATACCAGAATACAAAGAAGCACAAAAAAGACTAGATGATTTTAGTGAATTATGGCAACGAGAAATTGACCAAAAACAAGCTGCCATGGATAAAATGTACAAAGATTATGAGGCGGAACAAGTGATGTTAACCGAAGTGTTAAAAAAGAAAAGAGAAGACGAAATTTACAATAAAGAAAAAGCGTTAAGAGATTTACAAAAAAAGCGTTTTGGTTTTGAAGGCGACTTATTTAAAAAACGCCAAGAATTGATTAAACCCATACAGGATAGGGTTTACAACGCTATTCAAAAATTAGCTGTTGAAAAACTTTATGATTTTATACTGGATAAAAGTGAAGGAATAACTGTTATATTTGCCGACCCTAAATTGGATAAAAGCGATGATGTTTTAAGAAATTTAGGAATTAAATAAACAAACTACTAAACAACAAATAAAAAGAACAATTTAAAAACAAGATGAAAAAATTATTATTTGCAGGTGTTATGGCTTTAGGCTTATTTACTGCTACCGCACAAACTAAAATTGGTTACATTAACACTGATGAGTTAATTGCTTCAATGCCAGAAGCTGCAAAAGCACAAGCTGAATTACAAGAATACCAAACAGGCTTAGGGCAACAATATCAAGATTTACAAAATGAATTGAATACAAAAGATAGCATCTTCGTTAAAGATTCAACCACTTACTCTCCAAGTAAAAAAGAAATCAAAAGAAAGGAGTTAATTGAATTATACCAAAAAGTACAAAACTACCAACAAGATAGTCAAGAGCAATACCAAGCAAAAGCCAATGCTTTAATTACACCAATTAGAGAAAAAGCATTAAATGCTATTAAAACAGTGGCTAAAGAAGCTGGTTATAGCTATATTTTCAATGAAGATAATTTATTGGTAATGCCTCCAAGCGATAATATTATTGGTTTAGTGAAAGCGAAATTAGGCATTAAAGATGCGCCTAAAACAGCACCAGCGCCCGTTAAAAAACCTTAATTAAAGTAAACTTTCATAATAAAAAGCCTCGATATATGTCGAGGCTTTTTTATTACTCGTAATATTTGGTTTGTTTACCAATCAATACATAAATAAACCCACCAAAAATTCCGAATACAAATACCACAAACAACCAAACAAACTTTGGCGATGGTGGGTTAAAATTGCTGGTAATAATATCTTTTTAAATTAAATACCATAAATAGAAGTACGTTACAACCAAAGCTATCAACATTGATATTGCGATGGGTTCTTGTAAACTAAAAAGCATTGTTTTCATAGTAACCTATTTTATGATTAGATTTTATTTTTGTTGATGTTACTGTACTTCCATTTTACAAAACATAGTGCAAGTAAAGCGCCTACAGTATCGGCGGCCCAATCACCCAAATCAAAACTACGACCAGCTACCCAATACTTTTGAATAAATTCCGTAGTAATTCCCCAAATACTTACCCAAACCACTACACTCCATAATAATTTTTGTTGCATCACCACTTGTATTGATGCTTTAATAATAGGTATCAAAAATAAAAGTGATAAAATGCCGAATAAACCAAGGTGCACCCATTTATCAAAATATATACACTCCATCCAAGTATCAGCCTTTGGTAAATTGCTACCAGGTAAACAAATTAAAATCAACACGAAAAAAAACCAGGCAATGCCTGGTATAAACTTTTTAAATGGTATCATTATATTGTTTGTTTTAACCAACTAACTTTTCATAATCTGCTGCAGCCATTAATGCATCAACATCAGCGGCATTATCAACCTTTACTTTAACCATCCACCCAGCACCGTAAGGGTCGCTGTTAACCAACTCAGGGTTAGCTTCTAAAGCAGGGTTTACTTCTACAACTGTACCTGCAACTGGCAAAAATAAATCACTTACTGTTTTTACAGCTTCTACGGTACCAAATACTTCCTCAGCAGCTAACGCTTTACCAGTTGTATTAATATCTACATAAACAATATCACCCAACTCTCTTTGTGCAAAATCAGTAATACCAATGGTTGCAACATCACCTTCTACACTAATCCATTCGTGATCTTTGGTGTATTTTAAATTTTGTGGATAGCTCATTATTTGATTTTTAAGGTTTTAATTTAATTGCAATTTAGCAGAAATATTATGTAGTTAAAATTAATTTATGGCAATAGTTCCATTTTCATGTGTACATCACCTAAAGGCCTGTTATTACCATCTTTCGCCACAGCTGCAATTTTATCAATTACTTCCATACCACTTATAACTTCACCAAATACTGTATAATTCTGATCTAAAAATGGCGTACCACCTATTGTTTTATAAGCCAATCTTTCTGCTGGTGAAAATTTTCGTCCACTCTGTAACTCCATCATATTCAAATCTTGGTCACTATATTTTTTTCCTTGTACAATATAAAATTGGCAGGCACTACTAGCTCTTTCAGGGTTACCATCTCTAGCGGCTGCTAATGCACCTTTTTTATGAAATAAACTTGGTTTAAACTCAGCAGGTATACGAGCCATATCGCCACCACCCATGCCCAACATGCTACCAGCTGGAGCATTTTTGCTTTGAGGGTCGCCACCTTGAATCATAAACTCACCAATTACTCTATGAAAAAGTAAACTATCGTAAAAACCTTGCTGTACTAATTTTACAAAATTATCTCTATGCAAAGGTGTTGAATCAGATAGTTTAACCACAATCACCCCACTATCAGTTGTAATTTTTACTTTTATACTGCCATCTACTTTAGTGGTTGGTACTACCTTTGTTGTAGTGGCACGTTTTGTAGATATTCTTTTTGGCGCCGCATTTTTACTAGCTTTACTCGGAGTAGCCACTTTTTTAGGTGTTGCTTTTTTTACTTGAGCAGTTGCAAACTGGGTGTTTAACAATGCGCCCACTACTAACATTAACGCAATTATTTTCTTCATTATATTGTTTGTTTTAAATAAATCCTTGGTGTTGAAAATACAACAAAACATGGTCTTTCAAAAAATTTTCTTGATCATTTAAATACAGTTCTGGCAAGGGTTTTAGTTGTGAAAAATGTGGCCAGCCTTCTTCATCTAATCCATCTAATTTATAATAACCACTTGGCGCCAAAATGGTACAAATTGCAATATGCATTAAATCTTGCTTTTGCTCTTTACTAAAACTTTGTGGCCCTTGGCCTAACTCCTGCACACCTATCAATAATAAAACCCCATTCATATCAGGTTTAATACCAAACTGTTCTTTTAATTTTATACGCAGCTTTAACCAACGCACCTGTAAATCTTCTGCCATGTGTTGCATAACACAAATGTAACAAATAAGCTTTTCCCGATTATCTTTGCGTTTCTTAAAAAGGATAATAAAATAGAAAATGTTACAAATCAACTACATCAGGCAACATGCAGCCATTGTGAAAGAAAAATTAGCTGTCAAAAATTTTGCAAATATTAATTTGGTAGATGAATTGATATCGCTTGATGAAGCCATTCGTAAACAAAAATCAAGTGCCGAAGCCTTACAAGCAAACATCAACAGCGCCTCAAAAGAAATTGGTGCTTTAATGGCAAAAGGTGCAGCTGATGAAGCTACCACACTTCGTAATAATGTTGGTGTATGGAAAGAAAGTTTTGCGGCCGAAAAAATTACCCTTCAACAGTTGGAAGAAGACTTTAATAATAAAATTTTATTGTTACCCAACCTTCCACACAGTAGTGTACCATTAGGCAAAACACCTGAAGAAAATATTACAGTTTTAACAGGCGGCAACATGCCAACATTACCTGAAAATGCCCAACCACATTGGGATTTAATAAAGGAATACGATTTAATAAATTTTGAAATTGGTGCAAAATTAGCAGGCAGCGGTTTTCCCTTATACAAAGGCAAAGGCGCCAAATTGCAACGTTCACTCATTCAATATTTTTTAGATTATAATACAGCGGCAGGCTATACAGAATACATGCCACCCTTAATGGTGAATGCTGATACTGCTTATGGTACCGGACAATTACCCGATAAAGAAGGACAAATGTACCATGTAACAGCTGATGGTTTATATTTAATACCAACTGCAGAAGTACCTGTTACCAATGTATACAGTAATGAAATTATTAAAACAAACGAACTGCCCGTTAAAATGACGGCCTATACCCCTTGCTTTAGAAGAGAGGCTGGCAGTTTTGGTAGCGATGTACGTGGGTTAAACCGAGTGCATCAATTTGATAAGGTAGAAATTATTCAGTTAGTGGAACCACAAAAAAGTTACGATGTGTTGGAAGAAATGGTACACCATGTAGAACGATTGTTACAATTTTTAGAGTTGCCTTATCGTATATTAAAATTGTGTGGTGGCGATATGAGCTTTACATCTGCCCTAACCTACGATTTTGAGGTATATTCTGCAGCACAAAAAAAATGGTTAGAAGTGAGTTCAGTTAGCAACTTTGAAAGTTTTCAAACCAACAGAATGAAAATTAGGTATAAAGATGAGGAAGGCAAAACACAACTTGTACACTCACTTAATGGCTCATCATTAGCATTACCACGTATAATGGCTGCCTTGTTAGAAAATAATCAAAAAGCAGATGGTATACACTTACCAAAAGTATTACACAGTTATTTTGGTGCTGCTGTTATAGAAAAATAATAACGTATGCATCAATACCTGTAAGCTGTAACTTTTAGTTGCAGCTTTTTTTTGCACATTTTCAGCTTAAATTTATGGAACACATCGCTTGTAAACTTCGTTTGGTATATTTTATGATTAAACGTTTAGGTTTAATCAACGTCAAACAACAACACTCTTAAAATAGTATAACATGCCAGTAAGCACTCGTTTAAAAAATCAGCATTTGTTATGGAGAGCAGGTTTTGGACCAATGGCCGAAATATTAACGGAGTTGGATACAATGCCACAAAAAAAATTATGGAAAACGTTATTGAACACATCGAATGATGCACCTACACCCATTAACATCGCCATTAATCCGCTTGAAGATAAAGCTTACATGAACCCCGATGGTACCATGATGACACCGGGTATGCTTACGGCAGAACAACGTAAACAACTCAACAAACAATGGCGACAAGAGTTGAAAGATATGAACCTTGCATGGCTCAGTTTAATGATTAACAGTAAAGCACAACTAAGAGAAAAAATGAGTTTGTTTTGGCATGGTCATTTTGCTTGCCGAGTAAACAATAGTTTTTTTTCACAGCAATTACTCAATATTATTAGAGCAAATGCGCTAGGCAACTTTGGTGAATTGCTGAAGTTGGTGAGTAAAACGCCTGCCATGCTTCAATTTTTAAATAACCAACAAAATAAAAAAGGTAAACCCAATGAAAATTTTGCCCGAGAAGTAATGGAATTGTTTACCATGGGTAGAGGTAACTATACCGAAAAAGATGTTAAAGAAGGCGCTAGGGCCTTCACTGGTTGGTCGTTTGACAAAAATGGGCAATACAGCTTTAAAGAAAATGTTCACGATAACGACACAAAAACTTTTTTAGGCGAAACGGGTAATTTTAATGGTGATGATATACTCAACATCTTATTAAAAAAACCTCAAACGGCCTATTACATTACCCAAAAAATATACAAATATTTTGTAAACGAGCAAGTTGATGAAGCTAAAATTCAAACCCTGAGTACTCGTTTTTATAATAACAATTATGATATTAAAAAGTTATTAGAAGATATTTTTACAAGCGATTGGTTTTATGACGAAAAAAATATTGGCGTAAAAATAAAATCGCCAGTTGAATTATTAGTTGGTATAAGAAGGTATTTACCATTGGCATTAGATAATGATGATGCACAAATTTTATATCAAAAAGTGTTAGGACAAGAACTATTTTATCCGCCAAATGTTGCTGGGTGGCCAGGTGGTAAAAACTGGATTGATAGTAGCACCCTAATGGTTCGCCTACAAATACCACAAGTGTTTAGCTCAAAAGACGCTATTGATATACGCCCAAAAACAGATGATGATATCAACATGGGTTTATCGCAAGAAAAACGATTGAAGCTGGGTAAAAATGCAGCATTTACAGCTACTGGCGGTAGCGCTACCATTAATTGGCAAATGGTGAATAGCAATTTTGAAAAAACAGCTCGACCTCAATTATCGCAAACCATCATCAACACACTGTTACAAACCACTGGTAGAATTGATGCCGAAGTACTCTCAAAATATTTAAACAACGAAAGTAGAGATGCATTTATAAAAAGTGTTGTAATTAATACCATGAGTACGCCAGAGTACCAATTGTGTTAAGCGGTTACAACAACATTTATTCAAAAAATTAAATCACTCGTTATGATTTTCAAACGTAGGGAATTTTTACAAATAGGTTCACTTGCCACTGCATCACTTATGATGCCTAAATTTTTGAAAGCATTTGAAAAACCTGCCTTAGTACCTGCAGGTAATAAAGTAGTGGTGGTGCTACAATTTAGTGGTGGTAACGATGGGCTCAATACTGTTATACCAATACAAAATGATATTTATTACAAAGCCCGAAAAGTAATTGGCATAACAAAAGATAAAGCACTCGGTTTAACCGACGAAGCTGGTTTACACCCATCACTACTAGCTTTTAAAGAATTGTATGATGGTGGTAACCTTAGTATTATGAACAGTGTGGGCTACCCCAACCCTGACAAATCGCATTTTAGAAGTATGGATATTTGGCAAAGCGCCAGCAACAGCAACGAATACCTCAATACCGGATGGATTGGTCGTTACCTCGATGCTCAATGCAAAGGTTGTGATAAACCTACACAAGCATTGGAGTTAGATGATACTTTGAGCCTTGCCTTAAAAGGCGCTAACAGCAAAGGTTTAGCTTTTAAAGATCCCCGTAAATTATACAATACCAGTAACGAAAAATTTTATAAAGATATTAATGCTGCACACCATCCACATAACGAATCGGTTGATTACCTCTACAAAACAATGAGTGAAACGCTGAGCAGTGCCGATTATATTTTTAAGCAAAGTAAATTACACCCTTCAGCACAAACATACCCAAGTACAGAGTTGGGTAAAAATTTAAAAACCATTGCTTCACTTATTTTATCTGATATAAATACGAAAGTGTATTATGTATCACTAGGTAGTTTTGATACCCATGTGGGGCAAGAGCAACAACAAAAGCGTTTGTTTGATGAGTTGAATGATGCTATCAAAGCATTTACAACTGATTTAAAAAGTAACAATCGTTTTGAAGATGTACTATTGATGACCTTTTCAGAATTTGGTCGCAGAGTAGCACAAAATGCAAGCAATGGAACTGACCATGGTACAGCCAACAATATGTTTTTTATTAGTGGGGGTTTAAAACAAAAAGGGTTATTAAATGCCATGCCTGATTTAAGTGATTTAAACGAAGGCGATTTAAAATATAAAGTTGATTTTAAAGATGTTTATGCAACAGTACTCAATAATTGGTTAGGTGTAAGTGACCCCACTATTTTAGGCAAAACCTATAACCCACTATCATTTATATAAACATTAAACCCAATAAAAAAACGGCTGCCCTTTTATGAAGGCAGCCGTTTTTTTATAAAAGTATTGATGCTAGTTATTTTACACCATGCATCATTTTTTGTAACTTATTACTTAAAATAAATAGTATGAATGCAGCTAAACCTGATAAAGCTACAAATACCATAAAATATGTAAATAAGTCTTTAATTTCTATCCCTAAAAATACAGGTGCTTTAGGGTTCGTATTCCAAACTTCTAATTTCACCTCGTTATTCTTAGCATACATTTCATTTCTTAATATATAATAGGTGCTTGGTTCTTTTCCTTTACCAAAAATAAACTTAGGCTCTTTATCCCCATATTTCTCAAAAATCTTTTTAACTTTTTCTTCTGACATTTTTCCAGGAATAAAACGCTTCACTCTTACCGAATCAGTACCTACAATATTCGGCATTAAATCTGAGGTTGTAATTGACACTAAGGAGTCAACTTCTTTTGAATCGGCAGATTTTTTTACCAACTGTACATCCCATATACTATTTTGTGAAATATCTCTAACATTAGTTACACTATCCCAATTAACTGTAACACCGTTCATTTTTACATTTGAAGCTTCAAATTGTGCTGAAATATTTTGTTGTTCAGGATATAAAGAACTCATTGCACCAGCTAATTTATTACCAGTTGCAATAGCTAAAAACCACACTCCCATCATTAACGAAGTAAAACGCCCTGGTGTTAACTTATTTACCATCGATAACCCAATCGGACTCAAACATAGTTCACCTATAGTATGTAAAAAATAAAGGCCTGTCAACCAAATAATACTTGCTCCTGCGTTTGGAATATTCTTAGAACCAATAGCAATGAATAAAAACCCTAATGCTAAAAAGCCTAATCCGAATGATTGTTTGTAAGGTGCAGCAGGGTTTCGATGTTTCAGTTTTAACCAAATAATTGAAATTATAGGCGCTAACAATACTATGAAACCTGCATTAAAACTTTGGAAATAACTTGCTGGCATTTCCCAACCAAATATTTTTCTATTGGTTTGTTCATCAGCAAAGAAAGTAAGCGATGCCCCTGCTTGTTCAAAACACATCCAGAAAAACACTACAAAAATCATTATTAATATAATTACCCACAACCTATCTTTTTCAATTTTTGTTAATGATTTATCAGTAATTACAACAAATGGAGCTACTATAGTCATTCCATAAATCAACGAACCCCAAAAATCAACTTTTAAAATGAAGTACAAAATAGACATTACAACTGCGATACCACCAATTAAAATGGTAAGTTGTTGTGTGCTAAAACCACCTCCACTATTAGAAGCTTCATCAGAAGTAGTTTTATCATTTAACTTGTTTGCAGTAACACCTAACTGTGTACCGTCAGGTGCCACAACGTATTTATCTTTCGTTAAATAAAATATTACCAACCCCACTAGCATACCTACTCCAGCAGAAAAGAAGCCCCATTTAAAATCAACATTTTCGCCTAAATAACCACAAATTAAAGGAGCAAAAAAAGCACCTGCATTAATACCCATGTAAAAAATTGAGTAAGCCCCATCTTTTCGTACATCACCTTCTGGGTAAAGTTGACCTACCATTGTTGAAATATTAGGCTTAAAAAAACCATTACCGAATATTAAAAAACCCAAACCAGCCCATAAAAATAATAGTGATGAACCTGAACCTTGTGGTAATGAAGCGCAAGTAAATAATAAGAACTGACCTATTGCCATTAATATGCCACCTACGAAAATGGACTTTCTATTTCCCCAATATCTATCTGCAACATAGCCACCAATCAGTGGCGTTAAATAAACCAGCCCTGTATAGGTTCCATAAATATTTGATGCATACGATTTATTGAAGAACAAATACTTCGTCATAAAAAGTATGAAAATTGCTCTCATACCATAATAACTAAAACGTTCCCAAAATTCAGTTGCAAACAATACATAAAGGCCTTTTGGATGTCCTTTTTGTGCCTGTTGTTCCATCATAATTGCTTTTTTAATTCGGTAGTATTAATAAATGAATAGCCAAAATAAGCAAAACTTTTTACTAAACAACAATTCATTCATGCACCAAAGTCTTTAACAAATAAAATCTTTTAGTGAAGTTTTATCAAAAAGGATTGATTTCACTTATTACTATTTATTTTCGCTGCATCCTAAAAACCACAAAAATTTAAATTGAATGAATATTCTTATCATCGGATCAGGCGGTAGAGAACATGCTTTTGCATGGAAATTAAAACAAAGTCCACTTTGCAATAACCTCTACATTGCGCCTGGTAATGCTGGTACAGCAAGTTGTGGCACTAACCTACAAATTGCAGTAGCCGATTTTGAAGCTATAAAAACCGCTGCCCTACAACACCATATTGATTTAATTTTAGTAGGACCAGAAGAGCCATTGGTAAAAGGCATTACTGATTTTTTTGAAAACGACCCTACTACCGCTCATATTCATGTAATTGGCCCCCATAAAGAAACCGCACAATTAGAAGGCAGTAAAGCTTATGCTAAAAGTTTTATGAACCGCCACCAAATACCTACTGCTGCTTACAAAGAATTTACCGCTGATGATTTTGATGCAGGAGTTACATATTTACAACAACACCAATACCCTGTTGTACTGAAGGCCGACGGATTGGCTGCAGGCAAAGGTGTACTTATTTGTAACAATATGATGGAAGCCCGTTCTGAATTTGAATTGATGCTCATGCGTTCTAAATTTGGTGAGGCTGGTAAAAAAGTAGTCATTGAAGATTTTTTAGAAGGTATTGAAATGAGTGTTTTTGTATTAACCGATGGTAAAAATTATGTAATACTACCTGAGGCGAAAGATTATAAACGCATTGGCGAAGGCGATACAGGCCTCAATACTGGGGGTATGGGCGCTGTAAGCCCAGTACCTATTTTAACTGAACAACTTCAACAAAAAATTACCGAACGCATCATCAAACCCACCATTAATGGTTTACAAAAAGATGGCTTAAAATACAAAGGTTTTATTTTTATTGGTTTGATGATTGACCGTAACAACGACCCTCATGTAATTGAATACAACTGCCGCATGGGCGACCCTGAAACAGAAGTAGTAATACCACGTTTACAAAACGATTTTGTAAGCTTACTCACCGCAACAGCTACTCAAACTTTACATAACATTACAATTGAAACCGATGCTAGAGCTGCTGTAGGCATGGTGGCTGTAAGCGGTGGCTACCCTGGCGATTATAATAAAGGGCTAACAATAAATGGCCTACAACAATACAACATACCTGAAAGTGTATTGTTTCACTCGGGCACTACATTTAACCAGCACAACCAAATCATTACCAATGGTGGCAGGGTGTTAGTAGCTGTTTCATTTGGCGATAACATCAAAGAAGCTGCCGAACAATCTGAATATTTATTACAACAAATTCATTTTGATGATATGTATTTTAGAACTGATATTGGTTACGAATTCAAATAAAAAACATCATAGCAACATTGTTTACAACGGTTGATTCTTTAAGTAAAATAAATAAAGGAAAATATTAACAAGTTGTATTACTAAACATATTAGCAAACCTTTATCAATAAAGGCTTTCACGTTTTTAAATTCTTAAAAAATATTTTATAAAAATCGTATTTGTATATTGTTAAATGAATATTTTATGTCAACTTTGTCGGCATCCTTTACGTATACTACTTTACACATAAAAAATGGGCATCTTTAATTTTTTTACGCAAGAAATTGCAATAGATCTTGGAACCGCAAATACCTTAATTATTCATAACGACGAAGTAGTGGTGAACGAACCATCAATCGTTGCTCTTGATAGAAATAATCCAAAACTTTTATTAGCCGTGGGCAAAAAGGCATTAATGATGCACGAAAAAACCCACGAAAGTATCAGAACCGTAAGACCATTACGTGACGGTGTTATTGCAGATTTTAACGCTGCAGAGCTCATGATTAGGGAGCTTATTAAAATGGTGTATCCCAAAAAACCATTAATTGCTCCAAGTTGGCGAATGATGATTTGTATACCGAGTAGCATTACCGAAGTAGAAAAACGTGCCGTAAGAGACAGTGCTGAACAAGCAGGTGCTAAAGAAGTATATTTAATACACGAACCAATGGCCGCTGCATTGGGTATCGGTATTGATGTGGAAGAACCAGTAGGTAATATGATTATTGATATAGGTGGTGGTACTACCGGTATTACCGTTATTGCCCTTGCTGGTATTGTATGCGACCAAAGTATTCGTGTAGCTGGTGATGAATTTACTGCCGATATAATGGAAGCCCTACGCCGTTACCACAGCTTATTAATTGGTGAGCGTACTGCTGAACAAATTAAAATTCAAGTAGGTGCTGCCATGAAAGATTTAGATAACCCACCAGATGATATTCCAGTAAATGGTAGAGATTTGGTTACCGGTATACCAAAACAAGTAATGGTAAGCTACCAAGAGGTAGCAGATGCTTTAGATAAAAGCGTTTTCAAAATTGAAGAAGCTATTTTAAAAGCATTAGAAACTACACCACCAGAGCTTGCCGCTGATATTTACCGCCGAGGCTTATACTTAACCGGTGGTGGCGCCTTGTTAAGAGGGCTAGATAAGCGTATTTCTGCAAAAATTAAATTACCAGTACACGTTGCTGATGATCCACTAAAAAGTGTTGTAAGAGGAACAGGTATTGCCCTCAAAAATTATGATAGGTATCCATTTGTAATGCGATAAATTATTACTCCAAGTGATACAACAACGTATCACTTGGTTTTCTTGTTCAACATTTTTGATTTTTTATTAGTTAACAGGTGCGTAACATTTTTTTATTTATACGGCGCTACTCCAACTTACTATTATTCCTGTTTTTGCAGGCGTTCTCCATTTATTTAATCGCATCTTACAGCAAATATCATGAAGCGGTGTTAGGCAGCACCATGAACAAATTAACCGGCAGCATTAATAAACGTTACAATAAAGTTGAATACTATTTTCAATTAGTTCGTACCAACGATTCGCTGGTGAAGGCCAATGAAGCCTTGTATAACAAATTACGCAGCAACTATAATATTCCTGATTCGGTTGATAAAATTGTAATTGATACCTTAAAAATCGATTCGATTACTCAGTACCGAAAATTCAAATACCTCAATGCTAAAGTAGTAGCCAATAGTGTATCATCTCAAAGCAACTATATTGTAGTTACAGGACCCAATGTAAAATACTTTAAAAAAGATATGGGTATTGTAGGCGTTAATAACGATGCCATTGGTGTGGTTACTGCTGTAGATGGTGATTATGCAGTAGTTATGAGCTTGTTACATAAAGATAGTAAGCTGAGTGGTAAACTATTAAAAACTGGTGAAACTGGCACCATTAGTTGGAACGGTGAACAACCCAATATTTTAACCTTAAGTAACATACCTAAAAGTGCTAAAATAAATAAAGGCGATACTGTTATTACCAGTGGGTTTAGTGCCAAATTTCCTAAAGGTATTTACATGGGTAGAATAACAGATTTTAAACCCGAAACGAGCAACAACAATTTTAAAATCACGTTAAAATCTGCTGCAGATTTTTATAGTGTTGAATATGTATATGGTATTGAAAGTGTTGATGCAGCACCCATTAAAAATGCAATTGAAAAAGCAAAAACAGTTATAAACTAATATGAGTACCCTCGTCAAAAATATATTAAGGGCTGTACTGTTTATATTGGTACAAGTTTTTGTGCTTGATAAAATTCATTTACACCAAATGGTTACACCCTACATTTATTTTTTATTTGTGCTGTGGTTGCCATTTAAAATGAACCGCTCATGGTTAATGGTTATTGCGTTTGTATATGGCTTTATTGTTGATAGTTTTAGCCATAACCCTGGTTTTCATGCTGCAGCTTGTGTATTAATAGCATATATAAGGCCTTTTTTAGTAAATATATTTATACCACAAGAAGGTGCTGATGCTAACTTTGAAGAACCTTCTATTAAAAGTATGGGTGGTTTAATACCCTACCTAATTTTTATGAGTGTGCTAAGTTTATTTCATAACGCTTGGTTATTTTTATTAGAAGCTTGGCAGTTTGGTAATATTTGGTATTTCTTAATCAAAACTATTTTATCAACTACCATTAGTATTTTCTTAATAGTTATTGCCGAATTATTATTTGTTCGTAAACAAAAATTTAGAACCAATACGGTTTAACATCTAACCCAAAAAATAGCACTAAAAAATATTCAAATACTATTTAATTAATAACATACAATGCCTGCCTTTCACCAATCAAGAAAAAATGTAGTAATGCTGGTGTTCGTTGCTATGTTTTTAGTGATCATAGCACAATTAGCCCACCTTCAACTTTTTTCAAGCGACTTACGATTACAGGCAGATGCACAAGGTACTTTTAGAAAAGTAATTTACCCTGATAGAGGTATTGTGTACGACCGGCATAAAAACCCTATTTTACAAAATACCATCATTTACGATCTAATGCTAACGCCCAATAAATTGAAAGGCGTTGATACTTTTGCACTTTGTAAAATTTTAAATATAGATACTGCTCAATTTAACAAACGTGTTATTGAGCTCATCATAAAAAATGGTAGGGCACGAGCCTCTATTTTTGAACCACTGCTTAGTGAAGATAAAATGGCGATGATTAATGAAAGTATGTACCAATTTGCGCCTGCCTTTTATTTACAAGAACGCTCCATAAGAAGTTATCCTTACAATGCTGCCGCCAACGTATTGGGGTACACTGCAGAAGTAGATACCAACTTTTTAAAAAACCACCCCAATGAAGGTTACACCGCTGGCGATTATGCAGGGCGTACAGGTATTGAACGTACCTACGAAAAAGTGTTGATGGGCGAACGTGGTATTGAATACTGGAAACGTGATAATAAAAACAGACTCACCGAAAAATTAGAAAATGGCAAGTATGATACCATGCCTAAAGCTGGTCAAAATTTATACACCACTTTAGATATGGAGTTACAAGAGTTGGGTGAAAAATTAATGGAAAATAAGTTAGGTAGTATTGTTGCTATTGACCCCAAAACTGGCGGTATATTAGCAATGGTAAGTGCCCCCACCTACAAGCCTACTTTTTTAACTGGTAAAGATCGTAAAAAACATATTGCAGAATTATTGCTCAACCCTGCTTTACCACTATTGAACAGAACGGTAAGTGCAACCTACTCACCAGGCTCTACTTTTAAAACATTACAAGCTTTGGTTGGTTTACACGAAGGTGTAATTGACCCTAACTTTAGCGTAAGTTGTGGTGGTGCTTTTTATGGCTGTGGTAGTGGTAAGCCAATGAAGTGTTTAGACTTTGGTACATTTAATTTACGCAGTGCCATCACAGTATCTGACAATACTTACTTTGCTACCGTAATGCAAAAAGTAATTAATAACCCAAAGTACCCAAATGTTGATAGTAGTTTGGCTGCATGGGACCGATACATGTATGCTTTTGGTTTAGGCCATAAATTAGGGGTAGATGTACCTTCTGAAAAAAGAGGCAACATACCCACACCTGCTTATTTTAACGATCCTAAACGTTTTGGACCAGGTAATTGGAATTACTGTAGCTTCCGCTCTGTAAGTATTGGCCAAGGTGAGGTAGATGTTACGCCCATACAAGTAGCCAATGAAATGTGCTACATAGCAAACAAAGGTTGGTACATAACCCCACACATTGTTGATTCAATTGAAGGTGGTGATAAATATGACATACTTAGCCAGTATAGAAAACACCATCAGCCTATCGATATACCTGATAGTATTTTTGATGTAGTACATGATGGTATGCAAGGCGTATTAGAAAGAGGTACTGGTGGTGGCGCAAGGGTAAAAGGCATTAACATTTGTGGTAAAACAGGTACCGTTGAAAACTATTTTAGAGGCGTTAAGCAAGAGAACCACTCTTTCTTTTGTGCATTTGCACCAAGAGAAAACCCTAAAATTGCAATTATGTGTGTGGTTGAAAATAGTGGTCGCTTTGGTGGTACTTATGCCGCACCTATTGTAGGCTTAATGATTGAAAAATATTTAAATGACTCTATTGTTGATAAAGGCAGGTTAGCCCAAGTTGAAAAATTACAAAATACCAAATTGATACCAAAGCGTATTTATGCTGAAATGCGTAAGCAAGATTCATTGCGCCATTCAAAAGACTCTGCCTATTTATTAGCGAATGGTTATATAAAAATAATTAGAGATACTACTGAAATTAGTGATGATGGTAAAGATGATGATGCTATTTCAAAAATGATCAAAGAGAAAGATTCAAAAAATAAGAAAGATAGTAACGATCAAAAAAAACCAATGAGCACAGAAGCCATTTTACCAAACGATAAAAAGAAATCCAGCATAGCTGACTCCATTACTAAAGTTGATAATTAACATACATGTACCAACGCAACGCATCTATCACAAAAAGTACTGATAAATTATTGATATGGCTTTATGCTATCATTATTATCATTGGGTTAGTGTGTATTTTTTCTGTTGAGTATAAAAGCACCGATAATTTTACGCAAACCTTGTTAGGCTTCAAAAAAAATTACAGTAAACAATTGTTCTTTTTTGGCGGATGTTGTGTGCTAGCCACTTTCATTTTACTAACTGATAGTAAGTTTTTTACTGCCACGGCCAACCTATCTTACCTAATTGGTATTGTACTTATTTTAGCAACTTTTGTAATTGGTAAAGAAATTAAAGGTTCAAAAAGTTGGATACCACTTGGGTTTATGAACCTACAACCAGTAGAGCTATGTAAAATATTTACAGCACTGGCACTATCCAAATTTTTATCGTTGCAAGATACAGACTTCAGCAAACCGAAGTCGCAATTAATTGCAGCTGCTATTGCTTTTGCCCCTGCCGCTTTATCGATTTTACAAGGTGAAACAGGACTAGCACTCGTATATTTTGCCTTTTTAATACCAATGTACCGTGAAGGTTTACCTGCAGGCTATTTAATAGCTGGCTTTGCTATGGCTGTATTACTAGTTGTGTCGTTACTATTCACCACCAAAACTTTGCTTATTGCTTTTACAGTGTTAGCGGCTTTACTAATTTGGCTTAACCGAAAACAATTTAGGCGCAACAAAAACTTATTGGTAACCATTATTGCAGGCTGGCTCTTTTGTGCTGCTTTTGTTGGTTTGGCTATACCTTTTGCATTTAATCATGTTTTTAAAAAATATCAAGCTGACAGAATTTTTAGTATGGTTGGTGTTGATAACCCTTTTGCTGATAAAACAGCAACCCTATCGTTAGATGAAGAAAAAGAAAAACAGAAAAAGAGTGATCAACAAAACTATAACGTAAAACAATCAAAAATTGCTATTGGCTCCGGAGGCTTTGCTGGTAAAGGTTTTTTAAAAGGTACACAAACCCAAGGCGATTTTGTACCCGAACAACACACTGATTTTATATTTACATCAGTAGGTGAAAATTTTGGCTTTTGGGGTACTACCATTTTAATGCTATTGTATTTAGCCATGTTGTTACGCATAGTAATTATTGCTGAACGACAACGCAGTACTTTTAGTAGAGTGTACGCTTACAGTGTTGCAGGTATATTGTTTTTTCATGTGGCAGTAAATGTTTGCGTAACCATTGGGTTAGCACCCGTTATTGGCATTACACTACCTTTAATGAGCTATGGCGGCTCATCATTAATAACCTTTACTATTTTGTTTTTCATTTTAATTAAGCTAGATGCTGATAGGCAAATGGTATTAAGGTAACTACACAAAAAATAAATTATTACAATGAAAATAATACCGTTGAGTGAAGGTGCCTTTACAATTGATAAAACCAAAGTATTTGTACCATTCAATAAAGAAACCGATGATTTACAACAAAGAGCTATTGGTAGTTTGTTGGTAGAAGTGCAACCATTTGCCATCATCACTCAAAAAGATATTATCGTAATTGATACTGGTTTAGGATTTTCAAATCGTGATGGCATTTTGCAAATACACCAAAACTTAATTGATAATGGTATTGACCCATTAGATGTAACAAAGGTTTTATTGAGTCATTTACATAAAGACCATTCTGGCGGTGTTGCTAAAGAAGATGCTGTGTTGCAACATCAATTTTTAAGTTTTCCGCAAGCAACCTATTATGTTAACAAACAAGAATTTGAATTTGCAACTACCGTTGGTAGTGCATCATATACACCTAAAGAGTTTGCATTATTATCAGAAAAAGAAAATGTAGTTTTCACAGAAGGTAATGGTGTTATTGATGATTACATTCGCTATGAAGTTACTGGAGCTCACTGCCCTTACCACCAGGCATTTTGGATAGAAGAAAGTGGAGCAACAATTTTTTTTGGTGGCGATGTAGCGCCGCAATTACAACAAATGAAAAGTAGGTTTATTGCTAAGTACGATTTTGATGGTAAAAAGTGTATGGAATTACGCCAACAATGGTGGGAGCAAGGGCAGCAACAACACTGGACCTTTTTATTTTACCACGATATTAAAACACCATACGTTATTTTATAACAAAAAGCACTTTCGTTGGAAAGTGCTTTTTGTTTGATTGATATTTTTATTTTGATAAACTTCTTCGTCTGCCGCCCAACCCTTGGTTACCTGCTGGTGGCTTATTTTGTAAACGTTGTTGGCGCAATTGTTTTAAACGTTCTACCATTTTTTTTCTAAACTCTCCATCTTGCTTATAAAAATTATTGCTGCGTTCGTTACCCAATATTTTATTAAACCCACTCACATACTTTTTCTTTACGTTAAGTATGGCTTGTTGCCTATCTATTTCATCCATATTATTGTCATTAATACTACGCAACTCAGCGTCGTATTGAGCATGTAAAGGCCAAAATTTTTCTGCCTCACCTGATGTTAAACTTAACTGTTGTGTTATGTAAGCAACATACAAAGCTTTAATTTTTTCTTCTCTTTTAGGGTTTGCTGCACCATCGCCGGCTCCTACTTGCGCCAAGCTGGTAAAACTGGTAATAAAAAATGTGAGGTATAATAAAAAGTATTTCATGTTTATATATTTTAAAATAGCATTTTAAAAAAGGCTATTGATAACTAGTTTTTTAAATTGTTTTCTTGTAAATATTTGTCTAAAGTATTTTCATCTAACAGATAGTCAGTAGCTTCTGGCAATGCGGCATCGTCCGTTGATGATGCTACTAAAGCAGCCGTTACATCTTGCCCATTTTGTTGCAAATACTGTTCAATTTCTTTATCAGTGATGTTGGCTAAGGCTTCGTCAAAATTATTGTTAGCAATGATTGCATTACCAGATTGTACAATAGCGGCAGTAGCATTAGCTGAAGGCATATTTGTATTAGTTGTTTTAGTAGAAAAAATATTTAAAGCCGTAACACTCAATACACCTGCAATAACAGCCGCAGCTGCATATTTAAAAAAGTGATTGGCTTTTTTAATAGATACTACTTTTGCTGGCTTTACTACCATTGGCTGAATGGTATTTTCAAAATACCCCTGCGGCACTTGGTACATATTTCGTTTACCAATATTGGCAACTATTGGTGCAATTGCAGCAGTTTCATGGTACACTTCCGTTGTATTTGCAGCTGGTGTATTGTTGGTATTTTCAAAATAACCCTGCGGTACTTGGTATATATTTTGGTTACCAATGCCAGCTACTATAGGAGCTATATTTTTTGTTTCTTCAACCACATCATCTTCCAAAGTAGCCATTTTAATTTTTTGCATAATGTTGATAGGGAGCTGTTCAAAATAACCATCAGGCACTTTAAATTGTGCAGCGGTAGTTTTAGAAGCATCAACCATCAATCTAGCTTTAAATTGAGGCAAAATTGTTTCAAAATACCCGGTAGGTACTTCATAACAACGGTGCTTTGGTACGTTTTGTAACGCACTATTTAATGATTGTAATTCTTGTAATATATCGTTTTCGTTATTCATCCTATTTATTGACCCTTTATGCGCCAATACGTTTAATTATTTAAAATATAATCTTCTATTTTTTTTACAGCATGGTGGTAGCTTGCTTTTAAAGCACCTTCACTGGTTTCGAGTACCGTACTCATTTCGTTGTAAGGCATTTCTTCAAAATAACGCAAGTTAAAAACGGCCTTTTGTTTTTCGGGTAGTTGTTGAATGGCTAATTGTAGTTTCCATTCTAATTTATTACCATCAAAATTACTATCAGCTTTTACTTTGTTACTTAAACCAGTATCTTCATCACTCATTGAAACTGTACTACGCCTTTTTTGTTGTTCTAAAAAAGTAAGACTTTCATTCGTTGCAATTCTGTATAACCAAGTGTATAGCTGACTATCTTCTCTAAAATTTTCAAGTCCTTTCCAGGCTTTTACAAACATATTTTGTAAAACATCATTAGCATCTTCATGCCCTACTACCATTCGCCTAATATGCCAATACAATTTTTCCTGATACTTTTTTAAAATAGCAGTAAAAGCTCTTTCTTTAGTAGCCTCATTTTTAAATTGGAGCAGCAGCTCCATATCTTCTTGTAATATTGCCATAAATAGCACTTGTTTGTAAAGGAAACAACAAATGTAAGACCATAAACAAAAGCATTCGTTTAAAACGCTGTAACAATTTTAGGCTAGATTTTATGGAATGTTGTTATGAATGCATCACAATAAAAAATTATATCATGAAAAAAATTTTGCTAGGCCTATTTGCAACGGGTTTATTAAATGTTGCCATAGCACAAACAGCTGATGCAGTAAAGTTTACGCCACCTGTTATTAAGAAGAACAAAAAAATTAAACCTGTACCACCTAAGCCACCAACGCCACCAAAAATGGAAGAAGTAGCACCACCACCGCCTCCTCCGCCGCCGCCACCAAAAGCTCAAAAAGCACCGCCACCGCCACCGCCACCACCACCACCTGCCAGCAAAAAAAAATCTAGTTCGGTTGGTGGCTTATAAACACATAAAAAAAGAGCATGGTGATTATTACCATGCTCTTTTTTATATAGAAGTTTGTTTACATTAACGAATGTTGTAAATGTATTCGTTGTTTAAAAACTGCTTTTTTATTTCATTTAAGTCATGCAGAATGGTAGCGTCCACTAAAGTACCGCCTACTTCTAGTTTAAAACCACCAATTAATTCTTCTTTAACAGCTGTTTGTAGTTCAATAGAGTAATTGCTATTGCCTTTTACTTTCTGCACAATGTTTTGCTTAATATCATCGCTAACCGGTACAGCAGTTGTGAGTTTCACTGTTTGAATATTATTGAGCTTATTATATTGCTCAATAAATGCAGTGGTAATTTCTGGCAAATTACTTTCACGGTGCTTGCTCGTTAACAATGTAATAAATAAGTTCGTTATTTGGCTAACATTAGCACCTGCCACGGCATTAATAATGCTGTTCTTTTTATCTGATGTGATGATTGGGCTTCTTAAAAGCGTTACAAAGTCGGGGTTAGATAAACAGATTCTGTGCAAATATTTCATATCGGCATAAACCGTATCCAATTGATGTTGTTCAACTGAAAGATCTAACAAACTTTTTGCGTACCTAGCCGCTAATCGAGGATTATTCATACATTCAAATTATTGCCATTGTAATGTATACAATAGCTACGTTGAAATACTAGTTCAATTTAATTTCTTGAGAAAGTTGGTTAATATAACTTTCTTGATCTTGCTTGTTAGCCAATTCTCTTCTCAATACTTTTTCACTTACTTCAATAACCAATTTACCTACTTGGTTTTTAATATCAGTGATCGCTGCCATTTTTTGGTGCTGAATAGCTGCATTTGCTTCTTCTAAAATTTTAGCCGCTTGTGCTTTCGCTTCTTCTTTAGCTTCAGCAATCATTTTATCTTTAGTTGCTTTCGCTTCTTTAATTAAAGTAGCTCTTTCTTCACGGGCTGCCATTAACAACGTTTCGTTTTCGTTTTTAATTTGAGCCATTTCAGCCTTTACTTTTTCAGCAGAAGCAATAGCATCGGCAATAGTGGTTTCTCTTTCATCTAAACTTTTCAAAATAGGCTTCCATGCAAATTTTGAAAGGATGATGAGTACCAATACAAACGCAATAAGCGTCCAAATAATTAACCCGAGGTGTGGTAATAACAATTCCATTTATAAATGTATTAATTATTGATATAAAGTGTTGTAGTAGCCTACTTACCATAAACAGTAAGTAGTACCGTACATTTTTTAATTGTAAAAAATACTGCATCTGCCGCCCTTTGCTTTAGATGCAGTAAAATTTGGTGTCAATTAAGATTTCAATACCGCCAACAAACCTGCAATTACGGCGAAAAGGGCAACACCCTCAACGAACGCAGCTGTTAAGATCATGTTTGCACGGATATCGTTAGATGCTTCTGGTTGACGAGCAATAGATTCTACTGCACTTTTACCAATTTGACCGATACCAATACCAGCACCAATTGCTGATAAACCTGCACCGATGGCACCACCGAAATGTGAATAACCTAATTGTACTTCTGCTAACAAAGTCATCAAACTCATGATACTTGTGTTTTATATGTGAAAAAAAAAATTAAATACTGTTTTGAGTTGTAATCATTTTAAATAATTACTGCATCTGCATGGCCATCAACATCATCATGCCCACCTTCAAAAGCCTGCCCAATAAATACTGCTGTTAAATTGGTAAAAATGAATGCTTGAATAAATGCCACCATTAATTCAATAAAGTATATGAACACTGTAAACAAAATAGAGATTGGCGAAAAACCCCAGCCAGCTACTTTTGTCATAGCGCCAAAAATAAAAATCAATGAAATAAAGCTTAAAATAATAATGTGCCCAGCCACCATATTGGCGAACAAACGAATAATTAACGATGCTGGTTTAATTAACAACACCCCTAACAATTCAATAGGCATTAAAATTATTTTTACAAAGAACGGAACACCTGGAGGCCAGAAGATATGCGCCCAAAAATGACTATTGGTGCTCAATAAAATAACAACCAATGATAACACCCCTAACACGGCAGTAAAAGCAGTATTACCCGTTACGTTAGCCGAACCTGGTATTAAACCAAATAAGTTATTAATTAAAATGAAAAAGAAAACCGTTAACAAATACGGCATGTATTTCAACCATTTTTTACCAAGGTTTGGTTTAGCCACTTCATCTCTTACGAAAGTTATAACTGGCTCTACTGCATTTTGCCAACCCTTAGGTGCAGATGTTACACCAATACCTTTTTTATATTTTTTAGCGATACCCGCCATTAACAATACTAATACGAGTAATGCAATAAACATTTGCACAACGTTTTTAGTCAATGAAAAGTCGTATACAGCAGAACCATCTTCAGCAACTATATCTTTTGCTTCGTTCATTTTGTAGCCATTGTAAGCTAACTCACCTTCATGACCAAATTGTGATGATGAAAAAACAGCTAACCCCTTTGTAGGGCTATATAAAATTACAGGCAATGGAACAGTAGCATGAAAATGACCAACGGTAAAGAAATGAAACTCATGTGCATCCTTAATGTGATCCATTATAATTTTAGCTGGCTCCAATTTTTCTTCTTTATGTTCACCTGCTGTTTCATGTGCTGGCTCTTGCGCCAATACAACAGTGGTACTTAATAGTAAAAATAGGCTGAAAGCCGCTGCCAATAACGATTTGATGCTCTTTGTTGCCATATACATCCTCAATTTTGCCGCAAAGATAAGGGCGAATGCCGTAAAATGAAAAAAAAGGGCTTAAAATGTTGGCTTTTGTTACTAATAAAAAAGCATTTATGCTTAATTGTTACTAACCGCAGGTAAATCTACCTGTAGCGGAAATTCGCCGCCTTTTAAAGCACCATAAATACTCGTAAGTACGTTATAATCATCTTCAATCCAATTACCGGTACTACTTCCTTTATAACGTTTACTCTTTTTTAAATAGGTATTGTACATTTCGTAAGCAGTTAAAGCTTGATTTTTGTTATAGAAGCAATTTTGCCAGCTTGCCGGTATGTTATCAACTGCACAAATACCAATACCTCCATCGTATATTTTTAAAATACCTTCTGAAAACTCAAAAGAAACCCTCTGCAATTTTTTATCGTTGGCTGTTTTTAAAATGTAAGCAATATGTTTAAAGTAGTTGCCCAACCTTAACTGTAATGCTGCAGGCGATTCTGGTTTTAAAGGTTTCATTCGCCATTCGTTGTTAGTGCTCCAATAGGGTTCTTCTTTAAAATCGTTTCCGAGTGGGGCTTCGTTTACAAATTTTAAAAAAAGATTGTTTTTTTTATCTTGAATTAATAAAAATGATCTTTCAGCATTTTGATCATACTGATATTTTAAAGAATCAATAGTTTGACGATTATTTAAAATAAGCGTTTTAGCTTGTTTGTCACTTTTAAAATTACCAGCTGTATAGCCATTAGAACCTGTTATTAAGGTGTATGTTTCATCAGGAAAAAAAGACAATAACATACCCATTTGTACCAATTGATTAAGTTCTGCTTTTTCTAACAGTGCATCGTCACTGCTCGATTTGATGGCGCTTAAACGCCTCACATCTGCTAAACGCCATGTACCTAAAATAGTTTTTTTAGCTAAAGGTATATTCACTGTTGGTGAAGATGGTGCTTGTTTGGGAGTTTGTTGTTTACATGCTATTATTGATAGCAAAGCAATAATTACAGTGAATTGCAAAACGCTTTTCATAAGTGTACCTAAATATTTGTAATGTATTAAAAGGTAAAACAAAGATGGCAATTTTTATAATACGAAGGCTTGAAAAAAATCAATATTAAATGAAAGAAAATTATATCTGTAGTGTTTCATTCATAAATGCACACAATAGTTACATTTGCAAAAGGTTTACAATAATAACCATTACTAACGCTTCTTCACTCATATTTTATGAAATACAAATGCCTCATTGTTGATGATAACATGTTGGATTTAGATGCATTGCAAATGTATTTATCAAAAATTGACACCATTGAATTGGTAGCTACCTGTAACGATGGCTTAGAAGTAAGCAAAATATTACAAGAAAAAGAAATTGACATCATTTTCAGCGATATTGACATGCCTGAAATTTCTGGCCTAGCATTATTACAAAGTTTACGTAACCCACCGGTATTTATTTTTGTAAGTGCATTTGCAGAGCATGCTGCTGAAAGCTACAATTTAGACGTTATCGATTTTATTGTTAAGCCTGTAAAATTAGATCGGTTGCTGAAAGCCACTAATAAAGCTATTGAATATATTGAGTTAAAAAAGAGTAACGCAGCCAACACCAATAACTCAATAACAAATAACAGTATTGAAAATAATATCAACAAAGAAGATGATTATTTTTTTATTAAAGAAAATCAAGGTTTAATAAAAATTAATTTTGATGATGTTATTTACATTGAAAGTATGGGCAACTTCAGTAAAATTCATACCATACAACAAAAAAAACATTTGATACTAATAGGGTTAAAAAGTATTGAAACACAATTGCCAACTACGCAGTTTTTACGTATTCACAAACAATACGTAATTAATTTAAAACACATTGTATCATTATCAAATAACAATGATATACATTTAACCGACAACAATACAGTGCCTTTAAGTGCCGTGTACAAACCAATTTTAATGGAGGTTATTAATGATAAAATCATCAACAGAATTATTTAATTTTTCTTAGGTAGCCATATTGTAAATAACATACCCTTGCTGTTATTTTGTGCTGAAATAGTACCCTGCATTTGCTCAACAAAAGTTTTACAAAGCAACAAACCTAAACCAGTGCCTTTTTCATTGGCAGTACCTCTTTTACTTTCTGCTGGCTGTTGGTTATTTTCATTAAAAGCAGCTAATTGTGCAGCGGCCATTCCTGTACCTTCATCTTTCACAAAAATGTTATACCCATCAATTTGCTCAGTTAGTTGAATGGTTATATGTTCATTTTTTGTACAATATTTAATAGCATTGCTTATTAGGTTACGTAAAATAGCAGCCGTCATATTTTTATCAGCATAAATGGTTTGCTGTTCAAGTACTTCATTTTTTACAACTACCTGCTTTTGTGTTATGTGGTGTTGTAATGCAACAATAATTTCATTGACCAAACTGTGTAATATTACAGGCTCTTTTACAGGTTTAAACCCTTGCATTTGCGATACCGCCCAATTCAACAAATTATTCATTAATGATGAGGTATAGCTCAAACTTTTTCGCAACTCTTTTGAATATACTGCTAGCTTTTCTTGTGGAATGTTTCCATCATCTAAAATATCGATAAACGACATAAGTGAACTTAAAGGTGCCCTCATATCATGACTTACGATGCTGAAAATTTTATCTTTTACATTACTTAATTGCTCTAACGAAGCTTTTTGTTGATTAATGATTTTATTTAACCGAACCGTTTTTCGTTGGTTGTAATAAATAAATGCAGTGAATAACAATGCTAAGCCTACTAATAAAATTAATAACCATTTTATTTTACTATCAAACGTAATTTGAAGTTGTTGTTCGGCAATGCGTTTGTCACGTACTTCTTTATCAAACTTTGCTTGTAAACTATTTTTTTGAATAGTAGCCGCTTGCAATGATTTTTCATTTTCTAATCTTGCCTGCTCTTGCAGGTAAGTAAGGCGCTGTACATCTTTTTCCTTTTCTGTAAGCAATAATTGTTGCTTATTCAATAATAAGGCTTGTTGCTGCTGTTGTGCCAATAAAACTTGCTGCTTTAATTTTTCATCAGTTAATTGTTGGTTTAACTTATAATCATGTTCTTTTAATGCAAAATCAATTTGCAATTGCCTACGGGTAATATCTTTCTCTTTTTCTGCATTAAAAATTTGCTCTTTTACAGCTATATATTGTTGAAAATAAATGTAGGCACTATCAAACATATTTGCCTTTTCGTAAGCTTTGTGTAATTTATCAAGCGTTGCTTGTTTAAGTATAAGCAAGTTATTTTTTTGAGCAATATTTAAAGCCTGTAACAAATAAACTATGCCTTGCTGTATATTATTGTTACTTGCATAAAAGCCACCTAATGATGAAAGTATATTGCCTTTATCTTCCACATTATTATCAGTGCTTGATAATTTGTATGATTTTAAATAGTTATCGAGTGCTAATGATTTTTTTCCAAATATTTCAGCAGCATTGCCTAAGTCTCTGTAACAATTTGCAACGAGCTCATCATCTTTCATAGCAATTGCAACATTTAAAGCCTTGGTTAAATTCTCTAAACAAAATTGCTCTCGTTGCTGCTGCGAAATACCAATAACTGCAATACTGCTAGCATCAGCATCTAAATAAGTATTACCCAATTGCGAATAAGCTACATAAGTGCCGTAGTTAATGCCATTTTCTTCAGTTAAAAAAGTTGCTAATGCTTTTTTTGTATATTCAACAGCTTTATCGGTCTGTTTTAAATTACCATAAATAATACCAAAGTTCATGTAACAACTACTCAAATTATTCAGTTGATTGCTTTTGATATAATTGTTGATGGCTTGTTCATTGGCTTCCAATGATTTTGCATAATCACCTACAGAAATAAACAGTGCACTCTTACCTAAATAAATACCTGCAATTTCGGCAACATCATTACGTTGCTTACAAACTTCCATTTGCAAATCATAATACTTTAAAGCCTCAATAAATTTTGATTTACCTTGATAGCAAAGGGCTAAGCGCCTGTATACATCACTTAAAATATAAGTACGTGGCAGTTTTTTAGCTACTTCTGCAGCTTCATTACCATAACGCTCAACATTATTAAAATCATTCAACCGAGTATAAGCCCTAAAAATTCGTACTAAGTGTGAAACTTTTACAGAGTCGTTACGAGTGTATTGTGCATTCACTTGCAGCAAACTATCAATATTAACTACCTGTGCCGATGTAGTTATTGTATAGAATAATAAAAAAGCTAGTAAATGGTATCTCATAAATGCGTTGAACAATACTGTAAATATACTTTATAAAAACAGCAATAGCTATAGGAAAATACCCATAGCCATTGCTGTTAAAACGTAGCTATAAACAGTTTATTGTAAAGCCATTTGAATTTCGCTGTATAATAAACCGCTACCGCCGCCCCAATGTTGCAATACTTTTATGTGCTGTTGTAAACTAGTTGCAGCATTTTTAACGATGCTTTCATCTGCACTACTGAGCCCATTACAAAGTAGCACTAAGTTAAAAGTATGTTGTTGCAACATAGTAATAGCTTGTGTTGTGTCAGCAGCGCCCATTCCCTGCCATTGCTCATTTTGATTGATAAGCCTTACCACCACTTCTAATATTTCAGCATGGGTACCCACTGCTAAAATCTTTATTTTACTCATATATCAATATTAAAAGAGCCCTTAAAAATAAGCTTGTGTTAAGCTTGCTTAATAAGCTGTATTTCACTCATAATTTTTACATCTTCACTAACCAATACACCGCCAGTTTCTAATGCCGCATTCCAAGTAAGACCAAAATCGGTTCTATTGATTTTTCCATTAATTGTAAAACCAGCCTTGGTATTACCATACATATCTTTTGTAACGCCGCCAAATTCAACACTTAACACCACTGGCTTTGTAATACCTTTTATGGTTAAATCGCCATGTAAATTGTAACTACCATCATGATCCACATCATCCGCTTTTTTTGCAACAAAGTTGATGGTAGGATATTGTGCTGCATCAAAAAAATCGGCACTCACTAAATGTGCATCTCTTTGTGTATTGTTGGTATTAATAGAGTTTACTTGCGCACTAAATGAAATAGCGGCTTTGGTAAAATCTTCTTCTTCAGTAGTAGCATTGATATCAAACAAATTAAAACTACCGCTAACGTTGGTAATCATTAAATGTTTAATTTTAAATTGAATGTCGCTGTGTGTAGGGTCTAATGCCCAAGTAGTAGTTGCCATAATTGTATGTTTTTAATATGATTAATTTTTTGATGATTGTTCAATTTTCATAGGAACTTCCATGAGTAAAAATTCTGCATCAGTAGCAGCAGTGATGGTTACTTCATTTACACCCCACACACCATAACCATCTCTAGTTTGCAATAATTGGTCATTTACTTTTACATCGCCTTTTAAATTAAAGATGTATAAGCCGTTACCATTTTGTTTAAAAGTGTACGTTTGTGCAACACCGGCATCAAAATTACCTAAATGAAACCATGCGTTTTGATGTATCCATACGCCTTCGTCATTTTCGTTGGGCGATAATATTTGTTGTAGTTTGTTATGACGATCAGCCAAGTTCAATGTTATTTGATCGTACCTCGGTGTAACGTTGCGTTTGTTGGGGTATATCCAAATTTGTAAAAACTTTACTTTATTAGCGGTGTTTTTATTGTACTCACTGTGAAAAATACCCGTACCTGCACTCATTACCTGTATATCGCCATTTTTAATGGTAGCTACATTGTTCATGCTATCTTTATGCTCTAAATCGCCTTCAAGTGGTATAGAAATAATTTCCATATTATCGTGTGGGTGCCTATCAAAACCCATTCCTCCATCTACCGTATCATCATTCAACACCCTCAATACGCCAAAATTCATACGCTCTGGGTTGTGGTAATGACCAAAACTAAAAGTATGGTAACTTTGTAACCAACCAAAATTTGCAGTGCCTCTTGTATCGGCTTTGTGAAAAACAGTATTTTCCATGATGTTATTTTTTTAGTGTTTAAACATCAACCTATTAATGATTGACAATGCAAAGATGCGTTGAAAGTACAGCGCTTTCCAATAACATAGATTAAGAAATACTATTAATGTAGGTTAAGAAAAATACAGGTTATATTTTCTTTTTAATTTGTTGGCCCCTCAATTTGCTTAAAAACTCAGGTGTTACACCAATAAAAGAGGCAATTTGTTTTTGAGGTAAACTATTAATTAATGATGGGTAAGTAGTACAAAATTTTTGATACCGTTCATCGGCTGTAAGGCTCATGCTATCTATCATGCGTTGTTGCAAGGCTACTAATGCATTTTCAATTAAAATGCGGAAATAGCGTTCAAAAGCTGGTATTTTTTCATAAAGATTGAGATGATCTTCTTTTGATAACATCAACACCGTACTATTTTCTAAAGCTTCAATATGCAAAATGCCTGGCTTTTGCGATAATAAGCTGTACATATCGGCAATCCACCAATTGGTGGGTGCAAAATTCAATACATGTTCAAAACCATTTTTATCGATGGTGTAGCCTCTTAAACAACCTGTTACTACAAAAGTTGAATATTTACACACATCGCCTTCTGCCAAAATAAGTTGTTTGCGTTTAAGATTTTTTTCCACCAGTAGCGATACAAAATACTGTTGTTCCGCCTCCGTTAGGCGAATATGTTTTTCAATGTTTTGTATAATGAGGTTTGTTGACAATATATATGATTAATTTAGAATTAAAACATCTATAAAAATAAGATCAATTAGTTTTATTACAACATTTAAAACTCCATGCAACCTTTTTGAGAAACTTTCAAATATCCAAAGCCTCTCTTTTTTACAATAGCATCCCAATCAGTATAGGGTAATCGATAGCGCCAATCAAAAATATACTCACCCCAACGCCAAAATTTTAATGGGTTTATGGCGAATAAGCGGTACACTACCGTATCGCTCTGTGGCATAAGATTACATCCATAAAAATTAGGCCTATTCAGGATAAACTCACCATTAGGTGGCTTTTTAAATAACCTTCCTTGAATAGAATTTTCCATCATGGTAAAAGTTCCAGATATATTACTATATCTATAATACCAATCATTTAACCCAGTAATGTTTTGAATAAGTGGCCAATTACTTAATAATACTGTTATGGCAGCTAACCATATTATTGTTTTATATTTTTTCATATTTATGGGCAGATATTAGTAGAAAGTGGCGCTTTTACATCTGCATTATTCATTTACTTATACCTATAATAATATTACTCATAGCTTAGTACACTATGTGAAATTTTTAAGAACAACAACACTATAAAATTGATTCTAGAGCGATTCTTTGCAAAATTTTTTGCATCTGATTGAAATTTACTTCAAATTGAATTTAAAGAACTTCCCTCTCACAAATTTTTATGATGGGTAACATTTCCGTATTAAAAAAGGACTCTTTTATTTCAGAATATTTTTGAAACTTTATTAAAATATTTAAATTAATAATTGAAGTTTCTAATTCATTCATTTTAATTAGAATGTATGGAAAATAAAATTGATTTTTATAAAAACCTGCTACGTAGGTATTTTCAATTGCTGTGCTATAATTAGATTCATCTAAATTAATTTCATTGTAAGTTTTTAATGGCATTACAAAAAGCAGTCTATTATCAACACAATTAACAATATTATGCAAACTAGTAATTAGTAAAACAGTTAAGAGTTTACTTTCTGCGATTGCAGCTACTCTATTTACTTTATTATACTTTTCTAAATCAGGCAACATTTTAATTTTAGAAGTATCAAAATAATCTTTTATTATATTGCTGTAAAACAAACTATCATCTTTTGAAAATCCATCAAAAACAAATTGAGTTAACATTCTTTTAGTAATATATTTAGGACTTGTGAACTCTTTTGAATGCAATAAATTTTCAAATTTTTTAAAGAAACTAATAGTTGAGATATTTATTTTAGAATTATAATTAATTTGGGCAACCACAGCATTACTAAAGAAAATAAAAAATAAAATTTGAAATATTTTTTTCATAGATTTAAATTATTAATTAGCTATATTTTTTCTGTTTTATTTTATCCCAACTTTTATAGGGCATCTCATATCTTTTATCAGTAAAATATTCTTTCTATCTCCAAAAACACAAAGGATTTTTCCAAAACAATCTATAAAAAATGGGGTCAGGTTCCCTATGGTATTTTTGTTTATAATATTTAATTGAGTTTGAATCTAATTTACAGCTGCCGCCTGATTTAAAAATTTCGTCTGTGCAAGTTATTGAGCCATCACCGTTTGAGTAGCGATAATGTTTTTCATCTATAGCCAAGTGTAATATATCATAAACAGGAAAAAGGTTTGAAATAATTACAACAAATACAGAAACAACTATAACTTTCTTTTTTGTGATACGCATTTATTAAACTTTAGTAAATGTTTTATAAACAAACTTTTAACAGAAAATGTTACTTCACACATTTAAAACTCCATGCAACCTTTTTCAGAAACTTTCAAATAGCCAAAGCCTCTCTTTTTTACAATAGCATCCCAATCGGTATAGGGTAATCGATAGCGCCAATCAAAAATATACTCACCCCAACGCCAAAATTTTAATGGGTTTATGGCGAATAAGCGGTACACTACCGTATCGCTCTGTGGCATAAGGTTACATCCATAAAAATTAGGCCTATTCAGGATAAACTCACCATTAGGTGGCTTATCATAAATTCTACCCTGTATAGGTATTTCCATTTTTGTGTAAGTACCTGATATATTACTATACCTGTAATACCAATCATTTAACCCAGTAATGTTTTTAATAAGTGGCCAATTACTTAACAATACTGTTATAGCAGCTAACCATATAATTGTTTTATATTTTTTCATAATTATGGGCAAATATTAGTTGAAAGTGGTGCTTTTACATCTACATTAAACTGTTTACTTATGCCTGTACCTACACTAATGTTGCGAATAGCTTGATACAATTTTTGAGGTGATTGTAAAAAGTATACAGGTACAGGTGAAAAAGGTGTTTGTACTACAAATGGTGCTAATACAATTGGCGAAGCAATTACCAAATTAAATGCGTTTATCGCAATAGTGGTGCAATTATTATCGTAAATATTATATGTATCATTTTCATGGCTTAATAAGTTATTTAAAACATTTGAAAATTGAGTAGCACTAACATTGTAGGCATTTAAAGCAGCATTATATTCATGATTTGGATCGCCATTATTTTTAAAACCTCCTGTTGCATTTGGGTTTATAGGTGTACCGCCAGAACCAATTGGATAAAAACCCACACTTTGAGAAATTGATTGTGAGCCGTTAGTTTTTGTAAGGGTGAGAAAGGTATGCCCGGGAGATTTTTGTGTCAAATTAAAAGGCGCATTCCACATACCATCAACAGGTAAATCAACACAAAGCTTTACAGAGTATGTTGCACCAGCATTTGGTATTTGATTAAAACAATTAAATAAGCTTTGTAAACTTACAGGGAGCTCATCATCAGATATATCTGGATATGTTGGTAAACTTTCATCGCTATAAACATCAATAATATCAGGAGATTGATCATGAGGAGCATTATGTGGATAGATATCACATGGATTTTGTGTATACCATTTTAAAAACCCACAATCTGTACTTGAGTTTGATCCGCCACCACCACCACTACTTGTACCACCATTGCCCGTACCTGTCGTACCTGCACCACCACCTGTAGAACCATTTCCACCAGGAATTTCTATTTCGCCATATATAGGGATACAATTAGTTATTAAATATATTACTTGGCTTGGGTACTCAATACTACCATTATAAGGTGTTCCATCACCTGTAACCCAACCAACCTCATAACACAATTGACTTATTTGTACAAGATTTAATTGAGAACTTGTATTAACCAATTTTATAATTTTAAAACTATCACTACTTAAATTATTTACATCAGGAAATATTTGAGCTGGTATATTATAGAATATTTTAGTACCAAAACATTTATTCTCCATATAAAAAAATAAATTTAACAGATTTTTTGTTTCAATATTATTACTAAAATTGTGAGCTAAATCATATAATAACTGTTGATTATAACTTGAAAAGTCAAAAGTGTTTTCTTCAATTTTAAACATTAATAAAGTACTTAATACTTTATTATCATTTGACAATGGAACGACTATTATGCTATCATTATTATCTTCAATAAGGCTTTGGCTATTACTTTTATTAGCTTTTAAAATTGATACTTTATCCCAAATTGGTTTACCTGCATACTTTGATAAGGTTTTTGTAAATTTTACTTTTGAATCATAAGTTTCTAATCTTGAAATTATTAACTTGATAGATTCACTTGTAGGTTTTGGATTATAAAAAAAGCTCTCATGGTAATTTTCACTTTGAATATTATCAAAATCAATTTTTTTACACGAATAAAAAAAACAGCTTAGAACTAAAAAAGCATAAATAAAATATTTCTTCATAAAGTTTGTTTTAAACAAATTTGAATAAAAGCTTCATGAATAAATTTGACAATTGTCAAAAAATTATTTTTTTCCTCTAATTCTACTTAAAGTTTCGAGTGAAATACCCAAGTACGAGGCAATATCAGTAAGTGATACATGGTTCAATAAATCATTGTTATTTTTTTGAAATAAATGATATCTTTCTTCAGCCTTGAGCTTTCTTAACCCTAGCAAACGCTCTTCACTTAATATATAATATTTTTCAGTAAGAACACGACCAATAAAATTAAATTCAATAAAGTGATTGTATAAATAATCTAAATCATCATGCGATATATAGCTTATTTCTGCATCATTTATGCACTGTATATATTCATAACTAGGTACTCGTTTATAAAAACTATTTACGGCTATTATAATATCACCTGGTTTCATAAACCATTGTGTAATTTCAAGTGCGTCTTTCTTATAGAATGATTTGAAATAACCTTTATGTATAAAATAAATTTCTTGTGCAATTTGTCCCTCCTTCAACAAAAGTTGTTTTTTCTTAACTTCCTTAGTATGTAATCTTTCAGCTAAAGCCTTAACAAATTGATCACTTAAAGGATAAATACTTTGAAATAAGTTTACAATAGCTTCCATAGTTGTTTAAGTATTTAATAAAAACATATTGACTAACTTTCTTGTTTTTCAAACTGCATTTTTTGCAACTGATAATAATGCCCTTGTAATGCCATCAATTCCGCATGGGTACCCATTTCTTTTACTTCGCCAGCATCTAACACCAAAATTTTATCAGCTTTTCGTATGGTTGATAAACGGTGGGCAATTACAATAGATGTTCTACCAACAATTAAAGTATCGATTGCATTTTGAATAAGGGCTTCGCTTTCCGTATCAACCGATGAGGTAGCTTCATCTAAAATTAAAATTGCAGGGTTGTACAGCAAGGCTCTTACAAATGATAATAATTGACGTTGCCCTAACGATAAAGTAGCCCCACGTTCCATTACATTATAATCGTAGCCGCCGGGTAGTTGTTCAATAAAGTGATGCAAGCCAATGAGCTTAGAAGCTGCAACTACAGCTTCTTTAGTAATAGCATCATTACGTAGGGTAACATTATCCATTACACTGCCACTAAACAAAAAAACATCTTGCAACACAATGCCAATTTTACTTCTTAAATAATCGGCATTGTAATCATTAATATTAATACCATCAATGGTAATACTACCTTTTTGAATATGGTACAATCGGTTTATTAAGCTGATGATAGATGTTTTGCCGCTGCCTGTATGGCCCACAATAGCCAAGGTTTCACCGGCTTTTATTTGAAAATTAATATTCTTCAACACGTAACGTTCATCTATATATGCAAACCAAACATCATTAAATTGAATTTGCCCTTGCATGGTGGCAGGTGCCTGTGTACCATCGTTTACCATTACATCTTCATTATCTAAAATAGCAAACACTCTTTCGCTAGCAATAACGCCCATTTGCAGCACATTAAATTTATCTGCAATTACCCTTAATGGCCTAAACAATAAATTTAAACAAAGTATAAACGATGTAATAATACCACCTGCGTTAGCAGCTTTTTCGGTACTTACACCTGCTTGCATACCTGCCCACCAAACTAATAAACCAATTGATAAGGCCGACACCAACTCCACCACCGGAAAAAATACAGAGTATGCAAATATGGACCGAACGTTGGCATTACGATGTTCTGTATTAATGGTATTAAATTTTTGCTGTTCTCTTTTTTCTGATGCAAAAGCTTGCACAATGGCCATACCCGTTATATGCTCTTGCACAAATGCATTAAGGGCTGCCACTGCATTACGTACCCTTACAAATGATTTATTTACACTTTCTTTAAAGTAATAGGTGGCTATAATTAATACCGGAAAAGGTGCTAAACAAATTAAAGTCAACTTCCAATCGGCCACAAACATGTATGCTAAAATGGAAATGATAGAGAGCATATCAGCAATAATAGGAATTAAACCATCACTAAAAATATCGTTTACTGATTCAATATCATTAATGGTTCGGGTAGTTAATGTGCCGATAGGTGTTTTATCGAACTGCGATAAATTAAGGTGCACAATTTTGTTGTAAGTGGTAATGCGTAAATCTTTTACAACGCTTTGCCCTAATGAAGCAGTAGTAAACGTAAAGAAAAAACGACAAACAGTTTCAACCAACAACATTAATAATTGAATGATGGTAATTTCAATTATAAAACCTCCTGGACCTTTTAAAAAATGTCCTACGGTATTATTTTTTATACCTGTATTAATAGTAAGTTGAATGAGCAGCGGTCTTATAGGTGCAATTACAGCTAAAAAAATAGCTAAAAAAATAGAGCTATAAAACTTACGCTTATACGGAGCTGCAAAGCGAAATACTCTTTTTAAAACAGCAACATCTAACTTTTTTTTGGTGGTAGTACCCTTACTCATATCGGGTGTAAAGGTAATTGGTTTAGCTGATTTACATAACATGTAAAACTGCAGCTACTTTATTGAACGGTAAAGTAAGCGATTGTAGCTTTATGTTTATTATGCCAAAATTTCTTGAATATTTTTAACCAACTCACGGGTACTGAATGGCTTTTTAACATATAAAGCAGCACCAACTTCATATCCTTTTTTTATATCAGCATCTTTTGTTTTTGCACTCATAAATATTACATGAATATTTTTAAGTGCTTCGGTTTTTTTTATGTGCTTGCAAATTTCGTATCCATCAACATCTGGCATCATAATATCTAATAAAACCAAATTTGGTACAGATTGGTTGAGCAATTCCAAAGCTTCATTTCCGTTACGAGCCACCATCACATCGTAGCCGTTTTTTTTCATAAGAAACTCTAACGACATTAAAATGTAGGGGTCATCATCAACCACTAATATTTTTGCAGCAACACTCATTAAAAAGGATTTAGCTATTTGGAATGGTAAAGATAAATCGAGAACCGTTTACTTCACCATTTTCAACCCAAATTTTACCGCCATGCATTTCAATAATTTTTTTACTTATGGCTAAACCCAAACCACTACCTTCCGGCTTTTTAAGTGTTTGATTTTTTGCTTGAAAAAATTTATCGAAAATAAGCTCATGAACGGCTTCGTCAATACCTGCACCGTTATCTTCTACCCAAACTTGTACTTCGTCATAATTAAGGTGTACACTCACTTTTATTTTGCCTGTAACATCATCTACAAACTTTATAGCATTTGATAATAAATTTTGCAATACCTGTTGCAACAAGGGAGCATCGCCCCTTATTAAAAACATAGTATTGGGTATACTTATTTGAATATTGATTGACTTTTCGTTAGCTAAAGGATGTAATGCAGCAACTGTGTCATTGATGAGTTTATTCAAAACAAATTCACTCATGTTTAAGCGTTGTTGCCCACTTTCGTACCTTTCTAAATTTAGTACTTGCTTTATTAAATGGCTGAGGCGTTCGGTTTCTTTTATAACGTTTCCTAAAAATTGTTGTCGTTGTGTTTCAGGCATATCAGTATTGTCGTGCACAATTTCTGCCATAGCACGTATGGAGGTAATGGGTGTTCTAATTTCATGGGTTACGGTATATAAAAATTCATCTTTCAATGAATCCATTTCTTTTAATTGCTCATTTACTTGTGTTAACTGTTGGGTAGCTTTTTGCAGTTCGGTTGATTTTTTTTTGAGTTCTTTATTTAATTCAATCATTTGTTGAGACTCTCTCAAAATATTAATTACTTCATCAATTTTAACTTCTTCAGCCTTTATTACACTGCTCACCATAATACTTGCTGATGCTGAACCAATAATGCCTGATAGTATACGTTCAGCAAAAGTTACCAAACGAGGATCAGCACTTTTAGTATCTAACGAAATTTTATTACGTTGGGCATAGTTGGTAATTAATTTTTGAGCCCGTTCTTTTCCTAAAAAATTTTCTAATAACGTTTGTACATCGGGTAAGTTGGCGGTACCCTTCCACATCACATTACTACTTGGTGCAAGGGTATGTTTAAAAATATCAACAAAAATTTCTCCTTGGTAAATTTCTTCTGTACTTTTTTTACTATTTAATGAAACTGATACAAATACGATGATATTAAAAAGTAGGCTCCAGAAAGTTGCATGTGTAATTGAATCAAACCCTTGTAAACCAAATAACGAAAAGGGTTTAAGCCAACCAATACCCCATAAACCATTAACCATAATACTATTACTTAATACACCTGCACTTACCAATGAGGGAACTACCAATGTAAAAAACCAAACAATAAAGCCTACAACTATGGAAGCTACGGCTCCATTTTTAGAAGCATCTTTCCAATAAATACCACCAATGGCTGCTGGAGCAAATTGAGCTACCGCTACAAATGAAACTAACCCAATTGATACCAACGATAAATTTTGGGCTATTGTTTTATCATACAAATATGCTAGTGCTATAATTATAAAAATATTTACCCTACGAATATGAATGATTGATTTACTGATAGCGCCATTGGGGGTTGATTTAAATTTTTTCACTCTTAAAAACAGCGGTGTTGCAATATTATTACTCATCATTGTGCTCAATGCAATTGTTTCAACAATGATCATACTAGTGGCGGCAGAAAAGCCCCCAATAAAAACAAATAAGCTCAAGCCATTTTGATTAAAATACAATGGTAATGCTAAAACAAAAGTATCAGCATCAACGTTGTTTGCTGTAAATATTAGTTTACCACTTAATGCAATAGGTAAAACAAAAATATTGATGAGTAATAAATACAATGGAAATAACCATGTTGCTTTTTTAAGATGTTGCTCGTTCATATTTTCAACAACACTTACCTGAAATTGACGTGGCAAAAACACAACAGCTAACAGTGATACCATCATTAAACCCAACCATGTTCCGTATGATGTGGAACTTCCAAATTGAAATAAATTTTTTAACGTTACATCATTAAAAGCTCTGGTAAAAACATCTCCAAAACCATTAAACACACCGTATACTACAAATATACCTGCTGCTAAAAAAGCTGCTAATTTTATTACAGACTCAAATGCTACAGCTGCTACTAAACCTTCATGCTTTTCAGAAGCATCAATAGAACGGGTTCCAAATAAAATGATGAATAGTGCTAAAATAATAGCAATGTAAATAGTATCATCATATAAAAAATTAGACAAAGTAGTTTTTTCTTCAGCAGCATTTGCAATGATATGTATGCTGTTTGATATTGCTTTGAGTTGTAATGATATGTAAGGAATAATACCTGTTACACACAGTACAGTAACAATAACAGCTACCGAAAAATTTTTACCATAACGGGTAGATATTAAATCGGCAATGCTATTAATACTTTGTGATTTACAAATACGAATTATTTTACGTAACACAGGCCAAAATAAAATAGCTGAAATAGTGGGACCTAAATAAATAGCCAAAAACTCCAAACCATTAGTGGCAGCACGTCCTACACTACCATAATACGTCCATGCAGTACAATACACCGCTAACGATAAGGCATACACATACCCATTATTTATAACACTTTTGCCTTTTTTTAAGCGATACTCTGCAAAATAAGCTACTCCAAAAAGTATGGCTAAATAAAATAGGGCTGTAATAATAGCAACAATATTATTCATCTACTTTACTTTTTGAAATAACTGAATAAGCTAAAATGATAACCGTTATCCAAACAATAAAAATGTAGAGATATAATACTGGAAAACCAACCCACATCTTTGTAATATTTGACAATGAAATAACTGGATACGATAATAGTACGAACATTAATATGCTCAGTAATTTTAATTTTTGTTTTGTAAAATGTTGCTGCATAATAAACAAAAAAGGATAATACAGTGAATTTACAAAATGTACACTGTATTATCCTTACTTAAAACAAATGAATTTAAAGTGGATTTAATTTGATGCTATGCAGATGTTTCATCAGATTTATATAAACCTTGTAAAGCATACACACCAAATGTTACCAAGCCTCCTACAATAATTGGCGTTAATACAAAGGCATATATAATAGCCGGAATTAAATCTTCTGGCTTATCACTTTGAAACTTTGGTATAGCTTGGGTTACAATTAAAATATACCCAGCATAAACACCAATAGCAATCCATAATATTCCTGCAATTTTTTTAATAGCGTCCATAATTATTTTATTTATAAAGTGAATTAATCGTTCGTTGCATTGTTTTTATTATTAATGTAGAGTGCGCCAATTACCAAACAAACTGCCGCAATTATGATAGGGTACCAAAGACCCTCTAAGTATGGTTTATCATACGGCAATGTTGTTCCTGCCTTTGTTGCAGCCTCATTTGCCTGACCTGCTTTGGTGGCTAAAAATAAAGCAATGGTTGGCAACAAACCACCAAATATACCATTTCCAATATGATAAGGTAAGCTCATTGAGGTGTACCTAATACGAATAGGGAACATTTCTACCAAGAAGGCAGCAATAGGGCCATACACCATAGTTACAAAAATTACTTGAATAAAAACAAGCCATACCAACGACCAAAATGAGCCACTATCTAATGTAGTTACTTTATCTATTTTCACATCTTTTTTAGCATCGGCTTTTGATGGATCTGCATGTATAGTTTCTTTCTTTGTTTCAATATAAGTAGTACCATCTTCAAACGATTTGTTTGTTACTGTTGTGCGTATACTATCTCCTACATTTTTAGCATCCGCTGCTGTAGAAACTTTTACGGTGGTGTTGGCAACAATTTCTTTTTTAGATTTTACACTGCCATTTTCATACATTTTTGTGTAGATAGTTCTATAGCTCAAAATAGCAATGAGCATACCTAACAACATTATCCATTTTCTACCAATTTTATCAGACAATGAACCAAATACAATAAAAAATGGTGTACCCAAAGCCAAAGCGATCATGAGAATATTGCTGGCTTGCGTAATATCAACCGTGAGTGTTGTTTGAATAAAACTTAATGCATAAAATTGACCTGTATACCATACTACACCTTGACCCATGGTGGCACCAAATAATGCTAACAAAACAAATTTGAAATTGAACTTGTTACCAAAACTTTCTTTTAATGGATTTTTGGTGGTTTTGCCTTCATCTTTTGCTTTTTGGAACAACGGCGATTCTTTCATTTTCAACCTAATCACAATGGAAATACCAACCATAATAATTGAAATCCAGAAAGGTACTCTCCAGCCCCAATCGTTAAAAGCATCTTTACTCATAGATCCTTTTGTAGTAACAATTACAAGTAGTGATAAAAATAACCCCACTGTTGCTGTGGTTTGAATCCAACTTGTCCAAAAACCACGTTTGTGGGTTGGTGAATGCTCTGCAACATAAGTAGCAGCACCACCGTACTCACCACCCAATGCTAAACCTTGCAATAAGCGTAACAGCAAAACCAATATTGGCGCTGCAAAACCAATGCTTTCGTAAGATGGTATACAACCAATTAAAAAAGTTGAAATACCCATTAAAACCAAGGTAACTAAGAAGGTATATTTTCTGCCGATGATATCACCTAGTCTTCCAAAAAATAATGCACCAAAAGGGCGTACAACAAAACCTGCTGCGAAAGTTGCTAAGGTTGATAGCAATGCTGCAGTAGCATTACCTGCAGGAAAAAATTTGGTAGCGATTATGGTAGCTAAACTACCAAAAATATAAAAGTCGTACCATTCAATTAATGTACCTAAAGATGATGCAGCGATTACACCTGCAATACCTTTATTTGAAGTATTGTTACTCATAAAATGTAGTTTGATTTATAAATTAAAAATTAAAGACAGTAGAAAAAGTGAAGCGAACATTGGTGATGTTATCAGTAGCACCTGTAACTTTTCCATCGTTTGCTCTTGTACCATATTTTGCTGTAGTAAATTCTAACTCATTTCTAAAGCTTAATTTACCACTAATAAAATCAATACGAGGCGATATACGCATTAAATCTTTTATACCACGACCACTAACCCCAACAGCTCTTCCGTATGCAGCTGTAGCACCACTTTTGGCGCCCTCAATACTTGTATAGCCTACAAATAAACCAGGTACTACTTTTTTGCCTGTGCCATAAATATCAATCCAAGCAGCATTTGTTTTAATTGGCTTATAAGTTTCTTTAGAAGTTGCTGTTGGCTTGTAGCCTAAATAACCACCCAACATAACCCAACTAGTAGTGTTTTGACCAAGCAAGGCTTGCGCTTTTACAGCGATTTTTTTACCTGTAATTTTTGCATAAGCCATAGCAGTTACTGAATTAACTGAAGCTTCATTGGTTAATAATGCACCAGTAGCACCGTATTTAGTGTAAGGGGTTATTTTACTATAATCAACTTGAGCCCCAATTAAAAAATTATCAGATTTATATTGATAATGCAAATTCAATTCTGGTAATGCTGCATTTAATGATGCTGCATTGGTTACATCCGTTGGGTTTACATTAGCTACTGCAAACTCTCGAGGTTTGTATGCGGTGAGAGATAATGAGTTTTTTGCATCAATTTTTGCAGTGTATTTAACTTGACCAGCCCAACCAAATGGTGCGATAGGTATACCCGTATTAAAGCCAACAACACCCGGAAAACATTCTGGTATAAACATAGGGTACCAAGTTTGCCCAAGCGTTAATGCTGATTTTTGCCAATCTAATTTTACATATCCATGGCGCAAACGAAGTAAGCCAATGTTTACATCTGCTTGTCCAAAAAAATCACCTTCTAGCACTGCAGATGTTTTTGCCTTAAAAGCATCGGGACCGCTCACCCTAACACCAAACCTTGCCAAAATACCTAAAATGTTTAATTGCGATTTTTTGTTGTAATCCGATCCATCACTTTGAATATCCTTATCTCTAGGATATAAATCTAACTGACCTTCTCTAACAAAAACATTCTGTCGTGAATCATAATAAGCATCATTACGAACAAAGCCATAAATACTAACCGAAGGGGCAGTTGGTGCAGGTGTGGTAGCCGGCGTAGCTGCTTTTTGCTGTGCAAATGTGGTAGCAACAATGGCTAGCATTGCAACAGCTAATGAAGTGATTTTTCTAAGCATAAAAATTAAATTTTGGTAATTAATTCGACTACCAATTTCTAATTAGTATTTTCAAAAATGTAAGGCTAAGTATATTTATGCTAAACATATAGTTTTTAAATGCTATTCCTTCTAAAACGTTCCCACTTAATTACCATAAACTTATCACCCAATTCTGTAATGATACAACCGGCACTTTTTAAAGATTGCTTATCTGCAAAAAAATCGAGTAATTCTGCATGATTCAGCACTTTATACGTAGGTCTATAACCACTACTTTCAGGTATAGTTATGCCATACTTTTTTACCCAATTCATAACGGTAACATGACTTATACCTAGTATGCGTTCGATTTCTCTTAACGTAACACCTTCAATGTATAATTGTAAAGCCTTAATTACATAATAAGGATCAATACTTTTGCCTTCTTTTAAAACAGTAAATACAAAGTTACAAGGCTTGCAATTATAGCGCTGTCGCCCTTTAATAATGCCACTTTTGGTTAATTGCTCATTTTTGCATTTTGGACAAGCGATGTGTTTCATAACACCAAAATAATTAAAAACTATACTCGTTTAGCAAAACTATATCAATTTACCAACAATTAAATTTTTACCGTTGTTATGTTTCTGTACTTTTAAACTCTTAAAAATCGACCGAATTATGGCTTACTCATTTAAATTAAACTCTCTTGAACAATACAATATTGCCTACAAAAAAAGTGTTGAAGACCCAGAAGGTTTTTGGGGAGATATCGCTTCGAGCTTTTATTGGAGAAAAAAGTGGGATAAAGTATTAGACTGGAATTTTACTGAACCAAAAGTTGAATGGTTTCGCAATGGTAAACTAAACATTACAGAAAACTGTATTGATAGGCACTTAGGCACCATAGGTAACCAGCCTGCTATTATTTGGGAACCAAACGACCCTGACGAACACCACCGAGTGCTCACTTATAGAGAATTACATTTAAAAGTAATGCAGTTTGCCAATGTACTTAAAAATAATGGTGTTCATAAAGGCGATAGGGTTTGTATTTATATGGGTATGGTACCTGAACTTGCCATTGCTGTTTTAGCTTGTGCACGAATAGGTGCTATACATTCAGTAATATTCGGTGGCTTTAGTGCACAAAGTATTGCAGATAGATTGCAAGATGCTCATGCAGAATTTATTGTAACATGCGATGGTGCTTTTAGAGGTAATAAAGAAATTCCTTTAAAAGCCGTGATTGATGATGCACTCGTACAATGCAAATTTGTAAAAAAAGTAATTGTACTTACAAGAACGAGAACACCCGTATCAATGCTAAAAGGTAGAGATGTATGGTGGGAAGATGAAGTGCGTAAAGTTGAAACCATGGGCAACCCCGATTGTGCCGCAGCAGAAATGGACGCTGAGGATCCGTTGTTTATTTTATACACTTCTGGCAGCACAGGCAAACCAAAAGGAGTAGTGCATACAGTAGCTGGTTATATGGTATGGACCACTTACACATTTGTAAACATGCTGCAGTACAACCAAGGCGACATCCATTTTTGTACTGCCGACATTGGGTGGATAACAGGGCACAGTTACATTGTATACGGTCCATTAGCAGCCGGCGGTACATCATTAATGTTTGAAGGTATACCTACATGGCCCGATGCTGGCCGTTTTTGGGATATTATTGATAAACACCAAGTAAATATTTTATACACTGCACCAACAGCTATACGTAGTTTAATGAGCTTTGGAAACGATCCTCTCATTGGTAAAAATTTATCGAGCCTTAAAACATTAGGTACCGTTGGTGAGCCTATTAATGAAGAAGCTTGGCATTGGTACGATGAAAATATTGGAAAGAAAAAATGCCCCATTATTGATACTTGGTGGCAAACTGAAACCGGCGGTTGTTTAATTACAAACCTTGCTGGCGTAACACCAGCTATACCAGGCTGGGCAACTTTACCAATGCCCGGAGTACAACCTTTGTTGGTAGATGAAAAAGGGGAAGAGGTAACAGAGAAAGATGAACATGGCATGTTAAAGGGTAATTTGTGTATTAAAGCCCCTTGGCCGGGAATTTTGAGAACAACCTATGGTGACCACCAACGTTGTTTTACTAATTATTTTGCCACATACCCTAATTTATATTTTACGGGTGATGGTGCTTTGAAAGATGAAAATGGTAATTATAGAATTACTGGCCGTGTAGATGATGTACTAAATATTAGCGGTCACCGTATAGGCACAGCTGAGGTTGAAAATGCTATTAATATGCATGCTGGTGTAGTTGAAAGCGCCGTAGTAGGTTATCCGCATGATATTAAAGGACAAGGCATTTATGCATTTGTTATACACAATGGTGCACATGCTGATGAAAATTTGAGTAGACAAGATATTAGTCAGACAGTATCAAAAATAATAGGTGCTATTGCCAAGCCTGATAAAATACAATTTGTAAAAGGCTTACCAAAAACCAGAAGTGGTAAAATTATGCGTAGGATATTAAGAAAAATTGCTGAAGGTGAAATTAATAACCTTGGAGATACTACCACTTTACTTGACCCTGATGTGGTTGATGATATTAAAAACGGCAGACTGTAATTTTAGTTAATACAGCTTTATAGGAGAGAGCCTAGTTATTTACTAGGCTCTTTTTAATGTACTATTTTATTAGCGCAACTGCTGCTGGCAAAAGCTTCTGGCTTAGCTTTAAAAGCAAAGCCCATGCCTTGTATATAACCCATTGCTTCCTTTAATGCATCGTTGCTTTTAAAACTTGGGTTGGTATTTATATCCGCATGTACTTCCATATCTACTCCATACATTGTAAAAATATTACACAGTGCATATGCTACTTCAATACTCTTTGCTACTTCTAACAACATACGTTCTTTTATACCCATTTTTTGAATAATAGTTTCATTTCGTATGTACATAAAGCCACCTTTACCTTTTCGTATAAACACAATTACAGTGGCTATTTCTGTTTCAATACCCTTTACCTGACTGTCAGTACCTATACACACTTTTAATGTATTGCCCTTTTCTTTTTCAGTGAGTACAACTGAACGAACTTCATCTTCAATATCATTTACAATTACATCGCCATTTAACCTACGCCATTGGTATTGTTGCTCCATCATCATTTTACATTTTAATAAAAATTAGAAAAATCAACTTGGGTAAAAGCCAAAAAGTGTAACCAAATAAAGTCCCATACTTTACTTCGCTACACTAATTTAATTATTAAAATTGATGTTACAACAATATTAATTTGTTAAGCCATCTTAATTTATTACAAAATGAAACTTTATTCTGTTTCCATTTTTTTGGTATATGCCTTTAAAAAAATAGCACCGAGGTTTTTATAAGGAGGAATATAATCTTCCCAACTATCTCTTACAGATTTACTTGGGTCGGCTGAAAATGTTTTGGTTAAACTTTGCCACATTTTTCGCCAATTCAAATTATTACCTGAGGCAAATACTTGGTTCATGTAATTCAAAATAGGTCTATTAATATCGCCAGTACCAATTTCTTTGGTTGAAATGATATGTGCATCAGGATTAATTTCTAAAATCTCATTTAAATTTTGATAACCACCACAAGAGCCCAGTACCACAATTTTAGCATCACCTGGCATTCTGCTCATAGTTCTATCTAACCAATAACTATGGCCCCTGTGCACAATTACAGCCGGTTTCAGCTTAATTTCTTTTAAGTAATTAGCTAAGTGTATTTGTGCAGTATCATCAAGGTTAGCATCATTATCCAGTGGCTTGTTGGCAAACACCATTACATTTCCTTTTAATGAAGTAGCTTCCATCCATTCTTTTTTATCAACCACTTTCCACTCTTTGCTTGAGAACGTATTTCTAAAAGAAGGATAAAACATTTTACCATCTTTATCGCCATAAAAAAATACTTGTTCAACAATAACCCCGTTAGCATTTTGCATGTATTTATTATCCACATCAAAAATGGGGGGTATGCCTAATTGTGCCGCTATATCAATATGGTTACTATCATTGAGCGATAGAAAAATGGTTTTTAATAAACCATAAATCACCTTACCACTAGTATTGTTTGCAGCAATTGCTTCTGCTTCGTTTTCTTTTACATTTTGCAACATACTTTGTTGCAAAGCGCTATTGGTGATGCTGCTGTAAGAGTCAGCTACGTCAACAGCATCTTCTAAATTACCATTATCTAATTTCGATACAAATGCCTTCATGAGTAACTCAGAGCGTACAGGCGGCATCATTTTCAAAAAAGTATCTAACTTATTGTAATTGGCGGCCATTTTTATGAACTTTCTAAAATGGTCAAAATTTACTGCTTGCAGCAACGAATCGCCTCTGGGCTTGGCCCCCATTAATTGTACCAACCTATTAAAACTATTTTTATAGCTACTGGTATAAATATCGTTTTCACCCATAACAATCATATAGTACAACTCAGCCGGTGATAAAGGTTGAATGGCTTTCATTCTATAAGCTAAATTACTTTCATCGTGTAATTCATTTATGGGGGTAATAAAATGCTGTTTTGCTTTTTTATACAAGGTGTTCAGCAATCCGTTAGTGCCAAAATAAGCTATAGGCGTATCTCTCAATGGTGCTGCCATACGTTTGTTATAGGCAATTGCTGTACTTACTAATAACTTATAATAACCAACACTATCGTACCCTACTTCGCCATCGCCAACAAATTTTTTGATAGAGTCAATGGTTTGTCTGCCAGAAAGCAAATCATCAAAAAAAGGAAAATATAGTAAGGCGTTTTCTGTTTGACTCAACAAAGCAATTTGATTCACTACCATATTGGTATTGCGGTGTATCAATTTACCCATAACAGTGCTTTTTGATTGTGCGTATGTATAACATTGCACAGGGTATGCTTTGCAAGCAATCGTCATTAAACTATCGGCAAATGATTCTGTTTCATAAAGCGCTATAGTGCTCAAAATTTTATCGGGATGCAGGGTTACATATTTTAAGTACACCAAATTATCTAGTGCAACCGCATCATCATTTTCAGCTAATACTTTTGCTAAAATTTTAGCAATACCATAAGGTAGCTCTTGTAATATAGGAATGATTGATTGCTTATTCGCCTTGGCCTTCATGGCCAGTTCAAACTGGTTAAGTAAAAAGGTTAAATCAATAATAGTGATATCGTTTTCCTTTAATGCTAACCTGTACTTAATTAACACCTCTGCAACGTAGCGTAGGTAACGAACTTTATCATTATTACTTGGTAGCAGCGAATCGTTTTGCTCAATCCAAAACCTAAATTCGTTTGGTTTTCTTATTAAAGCATCTGATAATTGGTTGTTAATATTAACATCAGTACCGGCTTTTAAAACACCATCAACCACACCATCTATTTTATCACAATTTATTTGCTCTTTTTTGATATCATCGTGTCGGCTCCTTCTGCTCAAAGGAATGTCAGTAGTATCTGTAAAAGCAAATACCAATTGAGCAAACGATAAAAGTAAAAGCGTAAATGTAAACTGTTTCATATAGTTTGTTACTTGCAAATATGCTACTATTTTTTTGGTACACCTTCATATAGAGTAATTTATTAACAACTATGTTGCATTTGTGCTTAACAATTTAATAATGTATTTACACAAGCATAACATAGGGTTACCATAGTTAGATGCTTTACTTTTGTGTAACTTTTAAATTATGAGCGTTACAAAAAAGATATTAATTGCTGACGATGAACCAGATATTTTAGAAATATTATCGTTCAACCTCAGTGCTGAAGGCTACGATATTACCACTGCAAAAAATGGTGATGAAGCATTAGATAAAGCCATTTCTAACAAACCAGATTTAATCATTTTAGATGTAATGATGCCCGGTAAAAATGGCATTGAGGTATGTAATATTTTAAGAGCACAACCACTTTTTAACCCTACTTTAATCATCTTTTTAACGGCCATGAGTGATGAAAGCTCAGAGATTAAAGGTTTAGAAACAGGAGCTGATGATTACATCACCAAACCTATTAGCCCTAAGGTATTGGTAAGTAAAGTAAATGCACTGTTTAGGCGCCTTGGCGGACCAGATGATGTTGCCACAATTAATGTTGGTAATTTTGAAATTAACAGAGAAAAATACTTAGTAACTTTTGAAGGCAAAGAAATTATTTTAGCCCGAAAAGAATTTGAATTAGTTGCGTTATTAGCATCTAAACCAGGCAAAGTATTTTTGAGAAACGAAATACTAAACAGAATTTGGGGTACTGAAGTAATTGTAGGCGATCGTACCATTGATGTACATATAAGAAAAATACGCCAAAAACTGGGGGTTGATTGTATTGCCACTGTAAAAGGAGTTGGTTATAAATTCGAAATATAATTTTACCTTTCAATTAAATTAATACATGCGTTCCCTTAAAAAGAACGCATTTGTTTTTATTATGCTATCAACCAAAAATTTATCGCCACAACAATTAGCAGCATTAACAGCAGCAATAATTTCAATACCTATTGGTTTAGCTATTTATGTTTTTGAACCACTCTGGTGGATTGCTCCAGTATCATTCATAATTATTTTTGCCGGTAGTTATGGGCTTATTTTGTTTACCCTACAAACATTTATATATCGTAAAATAAAACTTATTTATAAACTCATTTACCAAACAAAAGCCACTAAAAGAGAAGAGTTTTATTACAAAAATATTTTACCGCAAAAAGGTATTGATGAAGTGAGAGAAGATGTTGAAACTTGGGCTATTCAACGTAAAAAAGAAATTGAAACCTTACAACAAAACGAGGCTTTTAGAAAAGAGTTTTTACAAAATTTAAGTCATGAATTAAAAACCCCCATTTTTGCCATACAAGGTTATATTGATACTTTATTAAATGGTGCTATTAATAACAAAGAAGTAAATGAGCGTTTTTTAACCAATGCCTCACGTAATGTAGATAGGTTGGTAAATTTAGTTGATGACCTTGATGAAATTTCACGTTTAGAAATTGGTGAAATGACATTGAACAAACAAACATTTGTAATACAAGAACTAATGAAAGAAGTGTTTGAATTGCTCGATTTAAAAGCCAAAGAAAAAAATGTTAAGTGCTTTATTAAAAAGGGCTGTGAGTTTCCGTTACAAGTATTTGCTGATAAAGAACGCATACGCCAAGTATTCATCAATTTTACAGAAAATGCTATAAAATACGGTAAAGAAAATGGTGCAGTTGAAGCTAGTTTTTACAATGTAGATGGTAAAAATGTATTAATAGAAATGAGCGATGACGGTGATGGCATTGCCGAAGAACATTTACCAAGAATTTTTGAACGTTTTTATAGAACTGATGTAGCTCGTACAAGAAAAGCAGGCGGCAGTGGCTTAGGGTTAGCTATTTGTAAACACATTGTAGAGGCACACCAACAAACCATTCATGTACGTAGTAAGTTAGATGTTGGTACTACATTTGGATTTACGTTACCGGCAAAAAATATGGACCTTCATTAAATTGAATATAATGGCTGTGTATTAGGTTGCACATTGTTTTCAATTGGGTTACGTAACAACTTTACATTAGCTAATAATAATTTGATACCTGTGTAACTAACAATGGCGATTATTGAACCCAACAAAATTGCAAAACCATTATTTTGGAAATAATAATACCTCGAAACGATTATCATTGCTGTTATCAGTAATGCTCCCCATACTTTGAATTTATTTTTTGTTGCGGTAACAATCAACATAAACAACAATACTGCAATGCCCGTATGTGATGAAACAGTGAATGGTTGTATGTTTTTATTAACTACATTATCAATGGCATTTGTTTCCCAAAATATTGAAAAGCTATTATTACTTGAAAAATTATTCACCAATTGTACAAACAATAACAATACGAGTGTTTGTAATAAAAGTTGAATAGCTAAGGCTTTTTTTTGCAAAATGAAATACAAATATCCCACACATAAAAAAGCAAATAGTGCATCACCCATAAAACCAATATTTACAAACAGCACTTTAACATAAAAAGAATTACTTGTTGTTAATGGGTTTGCATTGTGTAAAAAAATAGCACCAAATACCGTTGCTATAATTGCCATCAACATAATATATAATAATTGCTTTGTGCCTAATAATGCTTTCATAATGCATAAAGTTTGTAATGTAAGTAACAGTATATATGCTACTCCATTATTAACCAATTGTTACTTTAATATTAATAAAAGAGGGTATGCAAATACACACCCTCTTTTTGAGGTTCCTTTATACTAAAACGCTTATGAACACTGTAAAGTTGCATTGAATTATTGAATTACAGCTACAGGTGTATGTTACTAAAAAATGAAATAAAAAAGGCTCCTAAATGGAGCCCTTTTTATTTATAAGACAATGAAAGTAAATTAGAATTTTGTCCAACCTTTCCACCATGTACTCTCAGGGCCAGCAGGCGCAATAGCACCACGGTAGGTAACTACAGTAAAGAAAGGATCAGTAACTTTTGAATCAGTAAAATTAGCACCAGATACTATTGGAGCGTAACCGTTTGAGCCAGCAAATGGCGTAGGATCAACCGCTGCATAATTAAATGGTTGAATCAACTTAGCATCTGAACAATTGGTTAAAATAGTGTTACCGTTAGCTGGGTCAGTAAACCATGCAGTTATACTAGCATCGGTTGCACCCGTAGGAGCAGATGAACTAGCAGTATACTTTACGTTAACTGTATTTCCAGCTAATGTGGTATACTTTATTCTTAAATTATTACTAGTAATGTTGTTATCAGTTGGTGTACCAGTACTTGCATCTATCAACACACCTTGAGGCCAACCCATTATAACTGAGTTTAATATTGATATGGTTGAATTTCTACGAATTTGTGCACCAGCTCTAAACAATGTACTACCAACGTTATTTAAAGTGGCACGTGGGCCAATAGCTGTAATATTACAAAACACTGCTGATGTTTGTGGTGTTGCTGTTGTTCCACTTGCATTATTATCACTCTCAAAGGCTTCAGAAGTAGAAATATCAGCAATAACAGAATCTCTAATTACTAATCCAAATTGAACTTTACCATTGTAACCATTATCGGTATCAAAATCATCATCTTGTGTTTTTGCAGCAATTAAATATTTACAATTTACTGAGCCACCAAACCATTCGAAAGCATCGTCTTTTGCATATAAAGTTTCTACGTGGTCAATTACTGTTTTACTACCTACAGCAGCTAATGTTAAGCTATTAATTTCTTTATCTGGTTGAAAAGCATAGCCTGCATACTCAATACGTACATAACTCAAAACGCCTGAACTATCAGTATCTACAGGTGTTGGCGCTACAGCATCGCCACTACCAGCTAAGCCATCGCCATTAGCATTATCAACACCACCTTCTACTTGATATAAACCTTGTACACCATTAAAACTTGCGTTAATACCAGCTTTACCACAAATAATAATACCGCCCCAATCACCACTTTGTGGGTTAGGTGATGATGTTGTGAATACAATTGGTTCAGTGGCTGAACCCCTAGCAACAATTTTTGAACCTCTAGTGATCGTTAAAGCTGCCACATCAGATCCGCTAAAAGCACCTTTAATTACAGTACCGGGCTGTATAGTCATAGTATGGTTACCCACCATATATACTAAACCTTTTAAAATGTAAGTATTTTCTTTTCTTAAGATGGTATCCGCATTAATACGACCTTGCAAAGTAATGGTTTGACCTGTTGTACCACCACTACCCGGTTGAGTAATAATTACAATTTCCTTTTCACCATCTGTTTCAATTTTTCTACAGCCAGTAATAGCTACTGCAGCTACTGCTATTAATGCTGATGCAAATACAATATACTTTTTCATTTGTGATGTTTATTTAAAATTTTAATATTATAAAGTGTAATTGAATGTTAAACTGAAAGTGGTTCCGTTTACTCTAGTAAAGCGGTAAGCATCTACTTTTTTATCTAAACCAAAACTACCGTTGGTGGTATTGTTTTGATAAAATATTTGTTTTTGATTTAAAATATCTGATGCACTTAAACGCAACTCACCTTTTGACTTGATAATTTTTTTGGCAATTTGCATGTCTAATAATGGTCGTGGTGCTTCCCACACATCAGGCGTACCTGCTGCTGCTGAGTTATCACCCACTACATAAATTCTTTTACCGATGATGTTGAATAAAGTAGTAACGTTTAAACCAATTTTTTCAATGTCATATAATAAACCTGCATTGATAACATAATCGCTTTGTCCTTGTAGTGGTCTGTTAACTTTTAACTGATCATCACTCACCTTACTTTTAATAAACGATACATTTGATTGGAATGTGAAGTTTTTAAAGGCATCAATAGCATCTAATTTTTTACGTAACTCTAACTCTACACCATATGCATAAGCACTTTTCGGGTTTCTAAAATTAAATGTACTTGCACCACCAGCACCTTCATTAAATATTTGTTCTATCGGATCTTTAAAGTTTTTATAGAAAACACCTACTGAAAAAACTTCACCTGCCCTTGGGTACAACTCATATCTTAAATCAGTATTAAAAATTTTGGTACGCTTTAAAGTTGGTTGTCCTTGTACAGAAGCGTTCAATTCAAAATCATATAAATTGAGTGCTGATAACTCTCTCAACTCTGGTCTGATAACGGTTTGCGAACCTGTTAACCTTATATTAGTTTTGCTATTTAATTTATAGGTAAAGTTCACACCCGGTAAATAATCTCTTACCCTACTGTAGGTATGCCTTGAATCAAACTTTTTTACACTTCCAATAAGCTGATCATAATCTTCTATACGTAAACCCCAAACTACCCTTAAACTTTTAGTTATAGCATTATCAAATTGCACAAAACCAGCATTTAAAATAGTATTCGCTATATAACGGAAGTTTCTGTTTTTAATAGCATCAAATGCAAATTTGTTTTCAAAACCGTTACCAAAATTTTCAGGAGCAAAAATTTTATCTGGCGATAATAAACGTAGTGTAGCATTATCAGTTGGTAAATAATTTGCAAATAATTGTGCATCGTAAATACGATCTTTTATTTGAAACATGTATCCTGCTTTTACGGTTTGTTTACTACCAAAAGCATTGAAATTATACGACACATCGCCACCACCTGTATAAATATAATCACTTAAACTTTGGTACACTCTACTACCACTTTGTTGCGACAATGAGTTTGCAATTACAGCTTCATAATTGTTATTTACTGTTTCTCTTTCGTAGAGTAACCTGCGTTGATCTGGCACATAACCATCTAAAATATTGAACGCACCATACCATTTAAACTTAACATCTTTTGTAATGCCATGCTCACCATTTATTTGTGTAGTGAAGAAGGTATTTTGTTTAAAGGTAAACTCAGTACCCTTTTGTAATGGTCTAGGGCGGCTACTATCATACCCTAAACGATTCGTGATGGCATTTGCATTGTTTACATTCACCAATGCTTTTACTGATACTTTGTTAAGGTTATTTAATTGAAGTGACAAACTTGCAATACCTCCAACTACAGTTTCTTGTAAATATTTATCATCTTCATAACTTGTTTCTTTCGAAAAAGTACTACCATTAGCTACGTTTTTGGTATTCATTAAATCTTGAAAACGATAGTTTCTGTTGTAGTTAATACCAACGGCACCACCAATTTTTTTACCAAATAACTTACCTACAAAACCACCATTTAACTGAAAAGCACCATTAACCGGAGCCGTAAACTTTTCTGGCGACCATGAGTTACGCAACGCTTTACCAATGGCTGTTTTAGCTGATCTTGATAAAGTATCAAAATTTGACTTTGTGGTATACAAATCAGGTAAAGCTCTTGTACCATCATCAACACCTAACCAATCTAACTTACCCCCTTGTGCATCTCTATAAAAACTTTTGCCAGTAGTTTGGGTGTTAAAGCCAGTACCTAATTGTATGTTGAAGAAATTTTTGGCCGGTATATCTTTGGTGTTTACCTGAATTAAACCACCAGCAAATTCACCCGGTAACTCAGGTACAAATGCCTTATTAATAATGATGTTATCAATAATTTGTGATGGTATTAAATCGAATGAAAATGTTTTACGATCTGGTTCTGTACTAGTAAGTAGAATACCATTGAGCATGGCTTGGTTATAACGATCTGCTAAACCTCTTACTATAATAAATTTACCCTCTTGTATACTAGTACCTGGCGTACGTTTTAAAATTTCACCTGTATTTCTATCGGGTGATCGCTTAATACTTTCTGCTGAAATTACTGAAGCAACGGTGTTGGTGTTTTTTTGAAATGTAATGAGTGAAGCGGCCGTTTCACGTCTTGCAGTACTTGGTGTACGTACTATTACAGCATCTTCCGTTTTTTCTCTTTGGGTTAAAGATAAGTTTTGTGTGGTTACTTTTCCATCAATAATTTCAACCTCATCAATTTGCTGGGTTACACCATTAAAACTAAATACCAATGAAACTTTTTTAGCACCTTCTACATTTAGTGTAAACCTACCTTCAACATCGGTAGCTACGCCTTTACCAGTTGATTTTACTATAACAGATACACCTGTTAAAGGTTGCCCAGTTTTTGAATCAGTTACCTTACCTTCCACCTTACCCTTTTGTGCAAACGATAGTAAACTAATGGTTGTAAAAGCTAAAAATAGTATGAATGATTTCATCCCTTCGTTAATTTGAATGCAAAGAGAAGATTTGGATGTTATGGCAAAATGAAGACAAGGTTAACAAAACGTTAAGCGTAACATGATCAAAAATTTGTTTAGTTAATTAATTGTAACCAACCACAAGTATAATGTTACCAAATAGTTACCATTATTAAAGATTTCATATTCAATTGCTATAATGCTATTTTTGCCAGCAAAACTTAGCTATTATGGGCTTTAATAACATTTTAAAGATTTTTTTACCGAAAGACAGGGTGTTTTATCAGCTTTTTGAAAGTGTAGCAGCTGAACTAGTAAAAATGGGCGATAAACTTAAAATGGTGGTGAACGAACCAGATTATGAAATTAGAGGTAAGCTCATAAAAGAGTTAGAAGATATGGAGCATGTAAATGATGATTTAACCCATCAGATATTTACTGAATTAGGCAAAAATTTTATTACCCCATTTGATAGAGAAGATATTCACTACTTAGCATCAGCACTTGATGATATTGCAGATTATATTTATGCTGCAGCTAAAAAAATAAATTTTTACAGGGTAAACCCTGATGATATTGGTATCAAAAAATTCGGCGATATTATCCCTTTAGGTTGTGTACAAGTACACAAAGCTGTAACAGAGTTGCGTAACATGAAAAATATGCGTCAAATAACGGATGCATTGGTTGCCATTAATAGTATTGAAAACCAAGGTGATGATATTTTTGATATGAGTATTGAACGCCTTTTTGCAACAGAACCCGATGCGAAAGAGGTAATTAAGAAAAGAGAAATTTATCAGGTATTAGAAATTGTTACCGATAAATGTGAAGATGCTGCCAATGTAATAGAAAGTATTATTGTTAAATACGCTTAAATTTTAAGAAACGAATTATCTAATTGATAGTGTAGTTTCAAAATTAATTATATGTCAACCATACTAATTGTAATTATAATACTTGCTATTGCATTTGATTATATCAATGGGTTTCATGATGCAGCAAATTCCATCGCTACCATCGTATCTACCAAAGTACTAACTCCTTTTCAAGCAGTAATTTGGGCAGCATTTTTCAACTTTGTGGCTTTCTTTATATTTAGTGACCATGCAGTTGCAAATACCGTGGCAAAAACAGTACATGAAGATGTTGTATCGGGCCATAATGGAATGATCATTATACTTTCTGGGTTAGTGGCTGCTATATGTTGGAACTTATTAACCTGGTGGTATGGTATACCGTCATCATCATCACACACTTTAATTGGTGGCTTTGCAGGTGCAGCTATTGCAGCAGCAGGTTTTGGTAGTATTGATACTACTATGATTATGAAAACGGTATTGTTCATTGTATTAGCACCGTTTATTGGTATGTTTATTTCAATGTTCATTACCATTGTAACCATGCAAAAAAACTTCTGGCTCAAAGTAGCAATCATTACAGTGTTAGTTGGTGCATGTGTTTTGTTTATTCCATTTAAAAAAGAATTTGAACGTTGGGCTTTATTAGGCTTGGGTATCGTTTTTATACTTACGTACTTTTATAATTATGTAAAAGGTGAATCTGCCATTCGTACCCAAAATATGTACAAAAAATTACAGCTAGTTTCATCAGCAGTATTTAGTATTGGCCATGGCGGTAGTGATGCTCAAAAGGTAATGGGTATTATCACTGTAGCGTTGGTTGCTGGTGGTAAAATTGAAAATTTAAGTCAAATGCCTGATTGGGTGCCGCTTGCATGTTATGCAGCCATTGGTATTGGTACCATGAGTGGTGGTTGGAAAATCATAAAAACCATGGGTACAAAAATCACGAAAGTAACACCTTTAGAAGGTGTTTGTGCCGAAACTGCAGGTGCCATCACCTTATTTACAGCGGCCAATTTAGGTGCACCCGTAAGTACTACACATACCATTACAGGTGCTATTATTGGTGTGGGTGCAACCAAACGTTTGAGTGCTGTACGTTGGGGTGTTACCATTAACCTTGTTTGGGCATGGATTTTAACCATACCAGTAAGTGGTTTGTTAGCTGCTGTAGTGTATTACATTTTAAGAGCCGTTATACCGCAATCTTAATATTTACATATCATTTTTTACATCCTAAAAAAATGTTGTTTCTTTGTTAGATGAATACCATTTTAGTTACAGGAGGATGCGGTTATATAGGAGCTCACACAATAGTAAGTTTAATTGAACATGGATATCATGTAATTTCTATTGATAATAATAGCCGAAGCGATGCTGGTATATTACATGGTATTACAAAAATTACTGGTGTAATTGTAAAAAACTACGCTGTTGATTTATGCAACTTTGATGAAACATACGCAGTGTTTCAAGAAAATCCTTCCATTACCGGTATTATACATTTTGCAGCTTATAAAGCAGTAGGCGAATCAGTTGAGCAGCCATTGCTTTATTTTGACAATAATTTAAACAGCCTCATGAATATTTTAAAATGTGTAGCTGTTTTTAAAATTCCTCACTTTGTATTTTCTTCATCATGTACTGTGTATGGAAACCCTGCTATTATTCCTGTAAATGAAAAAACACCTTTGTTGCCAGCTTCATCTCCATACGGTAGTACAAAACAAATAGGCGAAAATATTATTGAACAAAGCTTGGCAAGCATGCCTTTTTGCAAAGCTGTTTTACTGAGGTATTTTAATCCGGTAGGGGCTCACCCAAGCTGCCATATTGGTGAATTACCTATTGGTACACCTCAAAATTTGGTACCAGCAATTACACAAACAGCCATCGGCAAACTACCTCAAATGAAAGTTTTTGGAAATGATTATAATACAAAAGATGGTACATGCTTAAGAGACTATGTACATGTTTGCGATATAGCCACCGCTCATACACTTTCGCTACAATATTTACAAAATATCAATACAACATCATCTTGCGAAATATTTAATTTAGGCAGTGGTAATGGATACACTGTACTAGAAATGATTGAAACTTTTGAAAAAATAAGTGGTACATCATTAAATTATGTAATAGCACCAAGGCGTCCAGGTGATGTGGAAGCTATATATGCAGATAGAACCAAAGCCACCACGATTTTAAATTGGCAACCACAATTTAATAAAGAAGCAATGATGCAATCAGCATGGCAATGGGAACAGCAATTGAAACAAAACAGCGATATTTTTAATACGATAAATGCCAAGTTAAATTAACTGCCATTATCTTGCAACATATATAAAACATAAACATGCTTAACGACATAGAAGTTACAGGTAAAAAAGATACACGTAGTGGCTTTGGTGATGGTATTTTAGAAGCGGCGCAGGCAAACGAAAATATTGTAGCCCTAACAGCCGATCTTGCTGGTTCATTAAAATTAGGTGGCTTTATAAAAGCTTTTCCTGATAGATTTATACAGTGTGGTATTGCCGAAGCTAATATGATTGGCATTGCAGCTGGTCTTACAATTGGTGGCAAAATCCCTTACACAACTACTTTCGCAAATTTTAGTACTGGTAGGGTGTATGATCAAATTAGGCAAAGTGTTGCTTACAGTGGTAAAAATGTAAAAATTTGTGCATCACATGCTGGTTTAACTTTGGGTGAAGATGGTGCCACTCACCAAATATTAGAAGATATTGGTTTAATGAAAATGTTGCCGGGCATGACGGTAATTGTACCATGCGACTATAACCAAACAAAAGCAGCTACCAAGGCTATTGCAAATTATGAAGGACCTGTTTACCTCCGTTTTGGCAGACCCGTTTGGCCTATTTTTACTAAAGAAGAAGATTTTGTAATTGGCAAAGCACAAATATTAAACGAAGGTACTGATGTGTCAATTTTTGCTTGTGGCCATTTAGTTTGGAAGGCTGTAGAAGCTGCCAAAATTTTAGAAGCGAAAGGGTTTTCGGTTGATTTAATAAATATACATACCATAAAACCTCTAGATACAGCGGCTATTATCGCTTCAATTAAAAAAACCAAATGTGCCGTTACTGCAGAAGAGCATAATATTTTAGGCGGTTTAGGTGATAGTATTGCTCAAACAGCATCTAAAAACTTCCCTATACCAATTGAAATGGTGGGCACTAATGATACCTTTGGAGAAAGCGGTAAACCAGAAGAGTTATTGGTAAAATATGGTTTAGATGCAGCACATATTGTAGCTGCCGCTGAAAAAGCCATGGCAAGAAAATAAGCTACACAAATTCATTTCATATTACTAAAAAGGGAAGCTTAGCTTCCCTTTTTTCAATCCCCACATATCAAGACAAATTATTGCAAGTTTAGTTTTTAGGTTATCAAAATATTTGCAATAAATAATTTTTAAAAATTAAGAAGTAAGCAATATTTTCTCACGGTTCAATCGCCACAAAGCAAATTACACTCAACACACTAGGCTTTCATTCAACTTATGATGTTTGCTTCTTTATTGCTTACTTCTTCATTAAAATACTTGTTGTAAAACCACCACATTACTAACTATACTACAACAAATTTTTTTAAATCGTATGAAACAATTATTAAAAATCAAGTCCACTTACTAACGTTTGTTAGTTTTACAAATGTACACTTGAAAAATAGAACTGTTCAAAAAACGATTGTATTTTTAATGCAATTCGTAACTTTTTCCCATATTGGTAAAAGCAACTTACTTCATTATTTTTCTGAACGGCTTAATGCGTAAATAACTAAGCCAAAGCCAATTTTGTTAATTGCATCACCAATATTGTAAACAATATCCATAGCGGCTTTTGCAGCTGCCCTGTCAGTTACTAACTCCATACCAAATAAGCCACCTTTTGTTCCCAAAATGTAACCCAAAGGATAAATAGCCCAACCTACTAATACGAACCAACCCAATGTTTTTACAGCACTGTTTACAGCAGGTGAAGCAGCACTTGCTAATTTAGCAACATCACCAAACCATACTAAATAAACAATGTAGAAGTAAGCTAAACCACTAACAAAACCCCATACCCAACTTACAGTTTCTTCTGGGTGAATTGCTTCTCCAATATAACCTGTTACCAACATTACTACAGAAGCAAAAATTAACTTCCATAATAAACCAACTTTTGCACCTACTTTTTTTGTGATTAAGTAAAACTCCACACACATTAAAGGCACTGTTAATAACCAGTCAACATAACGGAAAAATGTTGGAGAATCTCCGGTGTCGAGGTTGTAACCTCTCATGTAATAATAATGCACCGCTGCAATAAAGGTAATTAAACCTGAAACGAGTACTGATGTACGCCATTGTGGTGCAGTACTACTCGTTTCCATAAAAAAGAAAACAGCCGCAGCCATCATCGCCATAGTTCCTACAAAAAAGGTAAAAGCTACATAGTTATCCGTAGCAATCGGCTTAATGTCGAGAAAAAATTGTAACATAATGTTTTGGTTTTAAAAATGAATGAAATAAACTAACTAATGTTTGTTAGTTTTCATAAAAGTACTACATTTACTTAAATAACAAAATATTTTTTTTCTTTTTTTGATGGCACTTAAATGAAAAAAAATAAATGGGCTTGTAAATTTTTAATAAAAATTAAAAACAATGGTACTGCTCAAAAAAAATAGGGTTGAGTTTATTTTACTTTTGGTGGGGTGTTGTTTGTTGTTTTTTCAGCACAGCATCGCACAAATAAGTAACGAAACCCAAATGATGATTTTAATGGCTTTGGTGTGCATTGTAGGTGTACCGCATGGTGCACTTGATTTTTTGGTAGAGGAACAAACACAAATGGAGACCAAACAAGTGTTTTATATTAAAAAATTTGTAGCAAAGTATTTATTTAGATTGGCAACTTTTGCTTGCATTTGGGTTTTTCCTGTAATTGCATTTTCATTGTTCATGCTCATTTCTATTTTCCATTTTGGTGAAACAGATATGGCCTTGTTATTGAAAACAAAAAAACATGGTGCTTGGTTATATGCAACCTACGGCAGCTTTATTTTCGGGTTGCTACTATTAGTACATCTTCCCCAAATAAAAGCAAATTTACCTGCCACTATGAATGATATGTACCAAACCGCTGTATTTGTGTTTGTTGAACAATTTAGGTATTACATATTAGGTTTAATTACCATCATATTCAGTGCAACCTTAGTATATTTCTATATTAACAATAACCTTATAATAAACGGTATCCAAATTATAAAATTTGTATTGCTAATTGGTATTTTAATTATGCTACCGTCGTTATTAGCCTTTACATTTTACTTTGCACTTTGGCATTCTATACTTTCTATAAGAAATATTTTTAGTTATGTAACTGTGCATAACAACAGCACTAAACTAAAAGCAGTAGTAAAGAAATTTATACTTTTTAGTGTGGCTGCATTGGTGGGTATGTTTGGCCTTTATTATGCATTAACGATGTTTATGCCAGATGTAAATTTATTATTAGCCCTTTTACTTACTTTATCTGTACTAACATTACCCCACCTCGAGGTAATGCATAAAATGTATGTACGCTTACAAAAAAATTAAATCACCCAACTAACTTCCCCAAAATCAAAAGATCGCTCCATACTATCAACTGTTTGTAACTGCCCATATTCATTTACACTTGTAATGGTTGTGTAAAAAGCTACATTATCTTTCTTCAATTTTACCAGCTTGTGTAACTTATATAAGTGTGTATTAAATTGTTGTAACAGTGTATAAAAATCTTTTGTGGTAAGCTGTTGGTACGCTGCTAGTGTTGCTTGGTACAATTGTTTTGCTAATGTAAGTACATCAAAATTTTGTTGCGTAATGTTATACAACGAAGTAGGGTTATGCAATGTTTCTTCAAAATTTTGCTGATTGATGTTTAACCCAATACCCACTACAGCCCATTTCCAATTTTTACCTGCCATTACATTCTCTACTAAAATACCTCCTGCCTTATTGTCACGCCAATAAATATCATTTGGCCACTTAATCGTTACGGCTTCGCCAGCTAATTCAGCAAAAAATTGCCTTACAGTAATAGCAATAAATGCATTGAAATAAAATGGATGCAACGCAAAAGCTTTATCAGGCTTAAGTATGAGCGACATTGTAATATTTTCCCCCTTGTTCGACATCCAAACTTTACCTCTTTGGCCCTTACCATTGGTTTGCTCATATGCAAATACAGCAACACCATGTTTAGCCAAACCTTCATGTACCAAACGCATGGCATAGTTGTTGGTGCTTTCAACAGTGTCTAATATGGTAAATAATTCAGTTTGCATGATGTTATTGAACTATAGGTAAAAAAGATATTGTAATTTTGTTTATACCTGCAAGCTAGTTTTTTAGCATTGCATTTCATGGCAAATACCATGCATTCATTTAAAAAAAAGAAATTTGAATAACAATTTAGAAGTGTTGAGCACACGTAAAAAAAGTACTGTTACAAAACTTACCAAAAGTAGTAAGATCATTAAAACCATAATTGCCACCATTCATGATAAGAAAGGTGAAAACGTAATCAGTCTCGACCTTCGTAAAATACCCGAAGCAGTAGCTGATTTTTTTATTATATGCGAAGCCAATAACCCAACATTATTAAAGGCAATTGCAGATGAGGTAGAACATGAAGTAAAACTAAAATGTGGCGAAAGTGCTTACAAACACGAAGGTAGGCAAGCCCAACAATGGATTTTAATTGATTACGTAAATGTAGTAGTACATATTATGTTGCCTGAACCTCGTAAGTTTTATAGGCTTGAAGAAATGTGGAGCGATGCCGTATCTACAGAACATAACGAACAATAATATTAAATATCATCATAAGGCTAACAAGCACCAATGGCACAACAAAATAATATTACCCCAAGTGGTAAACCCAACAAAGGCCCTAATAAATTACCCGGTTTAAACGACGACCCCTCAAAAAGAAAAAACAATTTCAATATTTATTGGATTTGGGGTGCTGTAATACTTGGGCTTATTTTATGGAATGTTTTTAGAACAGTAGCATCAGCAGGTGTTGAACTCAACCAAAAATATTTATATGAAATATTAAAAAATGGAGATGTTGCTGAAGATACTAAATTGAGTAAAGAGCGTACAGGTTTTATTGTAGTACGTAATAAAGATATTGCTCGTATTTACATCAATAAAGAAAACCTAAAAAACAACGCTGCTTTTTATAAAGCAATGATGACGGAGCAAGATTATGATTTACTCTTAAAAAGCACCAACCCTCAAGTATATTTCAATATTTCAAAGGCTGATGCTTTCGGAAAACAAATTGATGATTTTTATGCTGCCAACCCAACCATAAAAAAAGTATACCCCAATTATATTGATGAAGGCGAAGTTGTAGGCGATTTAATTAAAACCGTACTGCCGTTTTTACTCATCATTTTATTGTTTGTTGTTATGATGCGTAAAATGGGTGGACAAGCAGGTGGTAATGGCCCTGGTGGTATTTTCAGCATCGGCAAATCAAAAGCAACATTGTTCGAAAAGGGTACAAGAGTAAACATCAACTTTAACGACGTAGCAGGGCTTGATGAAGCCAAAGTTGAAGTAATGGAAATCGTTGATTTTCTTAAAAACCCCAAAAAATATACTGCCTTAGGTGGTAAAATTCCAAAAGGTGCCCTTTTAGTAGGCCCTCCAGGTACAGGTAAAACCTTATTAGCAAAAGCAGTTGCAGGCGAAGCACAAGTGCCATTCTTTAGTTTAAGTGGTTCTGATTTTGTGGAAATGTTTGTGGGTGTAGGTGCTAGCCGTGTGAGAGATTTATTTAAACAAGCTCGTGAAAAAGCCCCATGTATCATTTTTATTGATGAAATTGATGCAATAGGTAGGGCTCGTGGTAAAAATGCCATGATGAGTAACGACGAAAGAGAAAATACTTTAAACCAATTATTGGTTGAAATGGATGGTTTTGGTACTGACTTAGGTATCATTATCTTAGCCGCTACTAACCGTCCAGATGTGTTGGATTCTGCACTATTACGTCCAGGTCGTTTTGATCGTCAAATTTCAATTGACCGCCCTGATTTAGTGGGCAGAGAAGCCATTTTTAAAGTGCATTTAGGTCCAATTAAAGTATCACAAACATTAGATATTCATAAACTAGCGGAGCAAACACCCGGCTTTGCTGGTGCAGATATTGCCAATGTATGTAACGAAGCTGCCTTAATTGCTGCAAGAAAAAATAAAGAATCGGTTGATATGAGCGATTTTCAAGATGCGATTGATAGGGTAATCGGTGGCCTTGAAAAAAAGAACAAACTCATTTCTCCTGAAGAAAAAGAAATAATTGCTTACCACGAAGCAGGCCATGCAATTTGTGGTTGGTACCTTGAGCATGCTTATCCATTATTAAAAGTTACCATTGTACCAAGAGGTACGGCTGCCTTAGGTTATGCTCAGTACACTCCAAAAGAGCAATATTTGTACAATACCGATCAATTGATTGATCAAATTTGTATGACTTTAGGTGGTAGGGCATCAGAAGATATTTTCTTTGGTAAAATTAGTACCGGCGCTAGTAATGATTTACAACAAATCACCAAAATTGCCTACAGCATGGTAACCATGTATGGTATGAATAATAAAGTGGGCAATGTAAGCTACTACGATCCATCACAAGAAAACATGTTTACGAAGCCTTACAGCGAAGAAACAGGCAAAATGATTGACAGTGAAGTACGCATACTTATTGAAAATGCTTACGTAAAAACAAAACAATTACTGATTGATAAAAAAGGTGATGTTGAAAAACTAGCTAAGGAATTGTTAGTGAAAGAAGTGCTATTTAAAAGTGATGTAGAAGCCTTAATTGGTAAACGCCCTTTTGAAGAGAAGAAATTATTAGATGTTGAAAATGCTAATAACGAAAATCCTTCATCAACTTTTACAGAAGAATTAAAAAATCCGCCATCAATATAAACAACAACAATGGCAACATCTCCTAGTAAAGAAAAAATTTTAAAAAAAATTAGGGAGGCACTGAGTAATCCGGTGCCTTTGCCTTTTCCACAAAGTGAAGGTACTAACACCGTTTATGTTGAAAACCGTGATGATGTGGTAGTTACTTTTGCTGAAGAGTTTACCAAACTACAAGGCAAGTTTATTTTTTGTGAAAACGAAATAGTACTTACCAACCAGTTAGCACAATTAATAACACAACGTAGTTGGAGCAATGTTTTTTGTAAAGAAACGGCCTTGCAAAATTATTTAACAGCAATCAACATCAGCCGTTATAACGATTTGCCAAGTTGCGATGTATCTATTACAGGTTGCGAATATTTGGTGGCCCGTACGGGCACTATTGTAATGAGTGCTGCTCAAGAAAGCGGTAGAACAACCAGCGTATATGCGCCTGTACACATTTGTATTGCTTACACAAACCAAGTGGTGTATGATGTTAAAGATGCACTTAAAACTTTGAAAGAAAAATACGCATATAACTTCCCATCATTTACCACATTTGCCAGTGGGCCTAGTCGTACCGCAGATATTGAAAAAACCTTGGTAACCGGCGTTCATGGCCCTAAAGAAGTATTTTGTTTTTTAGTGGAACGAACCTAATTTCATACATATGAACAACAACAGTTATAACCTATTTGTATACGGCTCTTTACGCAGTGGTTTTAGAAACCCAGCCTACCAATACATAACCCAATTTTTTAAATGCATGGGCGAAGGCATGGTTAAAGGTCAATTTTTTGATAAAGGCACCCACCCTGTTGCAATTCATACAACTGATGACCACTTTATTTTGGGTGAATTATATACACTTAATAACCCTGATGATTTTTCGTGGGCATTTGAACAGTTAGATGATTATGAAGGTGTACATGTTGAGCCCGGTGAAACACCTTTATATAAACGAGCATTGGTTACCGTATACCAAAACGATCAACAAATAACGGCATGGATATATTGGTACAATGGGGATATTACTGGGCTTCCTGCTATTGAAACTGGTGATGTAATGAAGTATTTGCAACAAAAAAATCAACCCTAGTTGTTGCATGCAATTATCGAAAAAAATATACTTTCTATCTGACTTTCATTTAGGGGCTCCTAATGCAGATGAAAGCCGAGTGAGAGAAAAAAAAGTAGTGGCATTTTTAGATGAAATAAAAAAAGATGCAGCGACTGTATTTATTGTGGGCGACTTATTTGATTTTTGGTACGAATACAAACGAGTAGTACCAAAAGGGTATGTTCGTATATTAGGAAAAATGGCTGAGTTAGCCGATGCTGGTATTGACATACATTTTTTTGTTGGCAACCATGATATGTGGATGAAAAATTACTTTCAAACCGAACTTAACACAGCTGTATACTTTGAACCCAAAGCCTTTACCTTTAATAATAAACAATTTCTTATAGGCCATGGTGATGGTTTAGGTCCGGGAGATAAAGGCTATAAGTTTATAAAAAAAGTGTTTCGTAACCCCATTAGTACTTGGCTGTTTGGCATATTACCTCCTAATATTGGCATGGGTTTAGCAGATTATTTCAGCAGAAAAAGCAGGGCAAAAACAGGCCATACAGATGAAGTTTTTTTGGGAGAAGAGAATGAGTGGTTAGTAGTTTATTGTAAAGAAGTTTTACAAAAAACACCGTATGATTATTTTATTTTTGGCCACAGGCATTTGCCTTTGCAAATTCAATTAAACCCACAAAGCACTTATATTAATTTAGGCGATTGGATCAAATATTTCACCTATGCAGTGTTTGATGGTGTGTCAGTTTCATTACACTATTATAAAAATTAAGCATTAAAAAAAACTTACCATATTTCATTTTTATACTGCAATTTTTTATGCAGCCATTGTTTGCACAAACCTTGAGTGAACAACAAATACCCCAATTAAAAAAAGAAAATGTAGATAGTGTTTTTAAATTTGAAAAGTTAATTGCTGGTCAATTTACTATGGCAGAAGTTGATATACTTGATAATATTTACTTGTTCACAAAAGATAAACAACTAAAAAAACTAAAACCCAACGGCGATTCAGCCGCTGTATTTAATGATGTTAAACAGTATGGCAACCCTAGTTATATCGATGTAAGCAACCCCTTAAAAATTTTGGTGTATTATAAAAACTTTACAACGGTTGTTGTACTTGATAGATTTTTAAGTTTTAGAAACAGTATCAATTTTCGTAATAATAACATCTTCAGCGTAAAAGCCATTACTACTTCGTACGACAATAATATTTGGATATTTGATGACCAAGATTTTAAGTTAAAAAAAATTGCAGATGATGGCAGTACCATGAGTGCTACCAACGATTGGCGACAAATTTTTGACGAAACACCTATACCCACTAAAATTATTGATAAAGATAATTTTGTTTACCTCTACGATGCCGAAAAAGGATTTTATATTTTCGATTACTACGGTACCTTTAAAAACAATTTACCCTTTTTACATTGGCAACAAATTGCCATTAACAACAAGCAAATTATAGGATTTGTAAAAGATACACTTTACACGTATGCGTTACAATCGCTCAATTTAAAAAGTTATCAACTACCTACATTTATGCAAGGTTATATATCCATAAAAGCCATTAACGGAAAATTATACCTCCTTAAAAAAGAAGGATTGTACATTTACAGTATCTTATAAAGTAAGTTCATTATGTTCGATAAAATTATACTGAGCAACTCGGTTGGTAATTATTGCATTGTTTTTGGTATCATCATTTTTGCACTTCTTATTAAACGATTTTTATCGCATAGCATTGCATCACTCCTTTTTTTACTGATCCACAAAAAATGGACATCAATTGAAAAAAGAGATTTTATTGCCTTAACATTAAAACCACTGAGTTATTTTTTAGTAATTAGTATCGCTATTTTTTCATTAGGTGAGTTGCAGTTTCCAGAGGCTTGGTCCATAAAAATACACGGCATCTTATTAAGTGATATTATTGAAAAAGCAGGTAATACTATTTTTATTATTTCGTTTTTTTATTTTGTAATTAGCTTTATTGACTTTGTTGCTTTATTGCTTGAATTGAATATATCCGACAACAGCGCTAAAGATAAAAGCCACGACCAAGTAGTTATTTTTTTTAGAGATTTACTCAAAGTGGTTATTGTTTTTGTTGGGTTACTTTTTATACTACGTGTGGCCTTTAATCAAGATATTGGTAGCCTACTTACAGGTTTAAGTATTGTTGGTGCTGCATTAGCCTTAGCAGCAAAGGAGAGTATTGAAAACTTAATTGCTTCATTCATTATCTTTTTTGATAAACCTTTTTTTACTGGCGATACGGTTAAAGTAAATAACATTACCGGCACTGTTGAACATATTGGTTTACGCAGCACACGTATACGAACAGGCGATAAAACTTTGGTAACCGTACCAAATAAACAAATGGTTGACAGTGTAGTGGATAATTGGAGTATGCGTACAGAACGCCGTGCCGAAATTATTTTAGAATTAAATAATGAAACACCATCAGCTGCAACTACCACATTTATTCAAGCTTTGGAGCAACTGTTAGCCAACGAAAAAACATTCATCAACGGTGCACATGTATATTTTACTGATCTCAATAAAAATGCATGCACCATTAAAGCAGAATATTTTACTGCACCAATTGCGTTGAGTGAATTTAATTTGCTGAAACAACAAATTAATACCAACATAAAAAAAGTAATGGAGGCGCAACAAATAAAGTTTGCCAGTAATAATGCCAGCAGTTAAGTTATTGCAATAGTGCAGCTAACTCAACATCCCATTTACCGGTTTTACCATACTCTACCACTCTTCCCACTTCTTTACCATCTTTCATAACAATTATGGTAGGTACATTGGTGATTCCAAAAGCACTGCTAATATTACCTTCAACTTTTTTACTTCTATCTACTGCAAAAAAGCTTACTCGTTTATCATCAACACCACTTAGGGTTTGTAGCTTAAAAAACCTTGGTAAAATAAATTGGGTGTCTTCACACCATGTACCCCCAAATACCACAAATTGGTATTTATCTTTTGCTGCTTGCACTGCTTTCAACACATCGGGTGTTGGTTGGTAAGCATTTTGGTTAGCAGGATACCAGTTAGCAAAGGCTTTGTTACTTTCTAATTCAGCCTTACTAACAATACCATTTAATATCGTTACTTTATTACTGTCAACAATGCTTGAGTAAAAGGTTTGTGCCGATGTTGTTTTTACAAAAACAGTTGCAACAAAAAGGGTAAAAAATATTTTCTTCATACAAAATGCGATTTTATTTTTTGAGGTTTCATCAAAATTAATCATAAAGTCTATCAAATTGATAGATAATAAAAATATTGATTAATATTAACAAATAGTGTAGGTTCAACTACAAACTAAGTTTGAGTTCAATTAAAAATTGTTTTGTTTTTTTAAGGTCTTCAATCACTTCAAATATATTATCGGGCTTTTTATTTTTCTTTAAAAAAGCTTTAGCGCCTTCAATAGTGTATTTTCTTTCTCTTAAAAGATGATAAATGAGTTTTAGGTTTTTAACATCTTCGGGTCTAAAGTGCCTATCGCCTTTGCCATTTAATTTTGGTTTTAAAATATCAAACTCTTTTTCCCAAAAACGTATTAATGATATATTTACCTTAAACATATCTGCCACTATACCTATTGCGTAATATTTTTTTTGAAACAACACATCATCATCTGGCACTGTAATAACGTCGTTCATTACAACTTGCTCCGATAATTTTTTTCTGCCCCGTACCCCTACATTATTTGATTTTGTGGTAATGTTTTCATGTTCAATGGCTGATGCAACTATTTCGGTATCAAAAGTTATAAAGGGTGTAGGTTCATGTGCAATTGTTACATTTAAATCAGCAGCTACTTCGTTAGGAGCTGTTAAGTTAGGTGTAGGTTCATGTACAACCATTTCATTATTTGGCGTAGCAGTATTATCAGGCACTGAGGGTGTTTCAGGCGCTGCCCCAAAATCAAATAATGAAGTTTGTTTTAATGGCATTAATACAAATTATTTTAGTCAAAACTTTTAGCACTACCAGTGGCGGCTAATTTTAATAATCTATCGAACTGTTCTGCATTTAAATCATTGTAAAAAAAGTAAACAGGGTCAACAGGGTTTCCGTTAACATGTACTTCGTAATGGCAATGTGGGCCCGTACTTGCACCCGTACTGCCTACCCAACCTATCACTTCTCCTCTTGTTACTTTTTGTCCGTTACGAACTTTTATACGAACCATATGCATATACTCAGTTTCATAACCATACCCATGGTTAATGATTACATGGTTACCCGTGCCGTTGCCCATACCTGCTTCAATAACCACCCCATCACCTGTAGCATAAATGGGGGTGCCTTGTGGGGCTGTAAAATCAAGCCCATTGTGCATTTTAGCAATACCATATATTGGGTGTATACGCATACCAAAACCACTAGCAATTCTTGTTAAATCTTTATTACTTACGGGCTGTATAGCTGGTATACTGGCCAATTTAGCATCTTGATTTTGTATTAATTTTTCAATATCAGTATAACTTTTTGTTTGATAGGCTATACGTGCATTTATATTATTAAGTTGAGCAGCAATATCTTTACCAATTACATCGTTTTGAATTACACTCACTTTATCTAACTCCTTTTGCTTTTCTATTAACTTGGCTCTTGCACTATCAGGTATGGGGTTTTGTTCAAAAATGGAACGGTACACCTCGTTATCACGTTTTTCTAAAGCGGCCATTTGCGATTCAATGGCTTTTACTTTTTCGTTCAATATTTTATAATTATCCTTCATCAACTCATACTTTCTATTAGCTTCTAGTTCCGTTGGTTTAGGTACAAAACGATTGTATACATAAATAACAATACTAGCACTAACAATTAATGCCGATAGAAACCCAAAAAAACGCAACAATTTCACACGTAATGGCACTACCAACTTTTCGTACCTAAGTGTATGAGTATTGTAATAATATTTTATTTTTTTCATTATCCTAATCGTATAAAAAACACCACCATAGTATTAATCAACGTTTTGCTATGCAAGTAATCAACTAATCAACTATTTTTGCGCAGGTACAAATATAACCCCATAAATTACAAAAGCAATCTATTCAAACACAGCATTATGAAGGCTTCAGCAACACAGCTTGGCAATGAAGGCAACACATTAAGTTCAGCAGCTATTCGTCAACTATTTCTCGATTTTTTTAAAAGTAAAGGGCATACCATTGTTCCATCAGCACCTATTGTGGTGAAAAACGATCCTACATTGCTGTTTACCAATGCCGGTATGAACCAATTTAAAGATTACTTTTTAGGTAATGGAGCACCTGTAAGCAACCGTATTGCTGATACGCAAAAATGTTTACGTGTTAGTGGTAAACACAATGATTTAGAAGAAGTTGGGGTTGATACTTACCACCACACTATGTTTGAAATGTTGGGTAATTGGAGCTTTGGCGATTATTTTAAAAAAGAAGCGATTGAATGGAGTTGGGAGTTGCTTACACAAGTGTATAAAATTCCGGTTGATCGTTTGTATGTAAGTGTGTTTGAAGGCGATGAAAAAGAAGGCTTACCAGCATCAACCATCGCACTAAAAGAGTGGCAAAAAATAGTAGCGCCAGATCATATTGTTTTTGGCAACAAAAAAGATAATTTTTGGGAAATGGGCGATACTGGTCCTTGCGGCCCTTGCAGTGAAATACATGTTGATATGCGGCCTGATGATGAAAGAGCCCTTGTACCTGGCCATTTATTGGTAAATAAAGATAATCCTCAAGTTATTGAAATTTGGAACAACGTTTTTATGCAATACAACCGTTTGAAAGATGGTAGTTTGCAACCATTGCCTGCACAACACGTTGATACAGGTATGGGTTTTGAACGCTTGGTTCGTGTTATTCAAGGTAAATCATCTAACTACGATACCGATGTTTTTAGTGGCACTATCGAAAAGGTAGCTGCTATTACCCACCAAACTTATACTGCAGGCGATGATAAAATGAGCATTGCTTTTAGGGTATTGGCTGATCATATTAGGGCTATAAGTTTTACCATTGCTGATGGACAGTTACCTTCAAACACAGGCGCAGGCTATGTGATACGCCGTATTTTAAGAAGAGCGGTTCGGTATTACTACTCTTATTTATCATATAAGCAACCGTTACTTTTTCAATTAGTACCAGTTTTGGCAACACAGTTTGAGCATGTTTTTCCTGAGTTACAACAACAACAAGATTTTGTTACCAAAGTAATTAAAGAAGAAGAAGAAGCCTTTTTAAGAACGCTTGAAAAAGGGCTTAAAAAAATGGATGATATTATTGCAAATGCTACAGCTACCAAAATGATTGATGGCGAAGCGGCTTTTGAATTATTAGATACGTACGGTTTCCCTATTGATTTAACCAGATTAATTGCAGCAGAAAATAATATTACGGTGGATGATGCAGGTTTTGAAAAAGCATTGTTAGCACAAAAAAATAGAAGTCGTGCCGCAACCGCATTAGATACTGGCGATTGGACAATTTTAAAAGAAGGACAAGTAAACTTTGTTGGGTATGATGTGTTAACAGCACAAACAGAAGTGTTACGCTACCGCATGGTAACCAGCAAAGGCAAAACCCTTTACCAAATTGTGTTGGCTACCACACCTTTTTATGCTGAAAGTGGCGGACAAATTGGCGACCAAGGTACTTTGCAAATCGGCAACGAAACCATTCATATTATTGATACCAAAAAAGAAAATGATTTAATCATTCATTTTGCTGAAAAAATTATAGATGACCTTTCTGGTACTGTAACCGCAACTGTACATGCTGAAAAGCGCCACAATATAACGGTGCACCACTCTGTTACCCATTTAATGCATGCAGCTTTAAAACAAGTATTAGGTAACCATGTAGCACAAAAAGGTAGTTTGGTAAATGATGAACAATTGCGTTTCGATTTTTCACATTTTGCAAAAATGAGCGATGATGAAATAACAGCCGTTGAAAAAATTGTGAATCAAAAAATCAGAGAAAACATACCCGTGGTTATACAATCAATGGCGAAAGAAGATGCAATAAAAACTGGAGCAACAGCCTTATTTGGTGAAAAGTATGGCGATACGGTTCGTGTGGTAACCATCGATCCAAATTACTCTATTGAATTATGTGGTGGCACACACGTGGGCCATACAGGCGAAATTGGTTTCTTTAAAATAAAAAGCGAATCTGCGGTAGCTGCCGGCGTTCGTCGTATTGAAGCTGTAAGTGGTATAGCTGCAGAAGTGCTTATTCAAGCAGCTTTTGCTGATGTACAAATGGTAAAATCTTTATTAAAAAACCCTTCAAATACAGGTAAAGCGATTGAAACTTTACAGGCTGAAAATAATAGCTTACTCAAACGAATTGAATCATTAGAAGCCCGTCAGTTAGTGGGTATTAGAAATGAATTGCTACAAAAAGATAGCATCATCAACAACGTAACTTTTGTAGGTGAAATTATTGAAGTGCCGTCTGCTGATGGCTTGAAAAAAATTGCAGCTGATTTAAAAAATCATTTACATGATCATGTAGTGGTTTTAGGTGCTAACGTTGGTGGCAAAGCACATGTAGTAATTGGTATTAGCGATACTGTGGTAGCAGCTAAAAATTTAGATGCTGGTAAACTTATTAAAGAAGTGGTAAGTAAACACATTAATGGTGGCGGTGGCGGACAAAAAAACCTTGCAACCGCTGGGGGACAAAACCCAAGCGGCATCGCTGCTTGTATTCAAGCTGTTAAAGCCCTTTTGTAATATTGACACATACTTTTCAAAAACCGTCTTCATAACTAAGGCGGTTTTTTATTGAACATTATAAAATTTTGTTAAAGGAAATTATTTGTGTGCGAATTGTTTCGTAATTCAAAAAATCCTTTTATTTTTGATGTACTAAAACTTTCGTAGATAATTTTTAAACAAACTAAATAATTAAACATATGAAAATCAATGCATCAATTATTGGGTGGATTTTAGGTTGCGTAAGTAGCTTACAAGCAGTGGCTCAAACACCGCCTCCGCCGCCACCGTCAGGCGCTAACCAAAAGCAAACAGAAGAAATCATTATTCGTAAAAATGGCGAAAAAGATACCAAGGTTACAGTTGAAATTACAGGCGATAAAGTGTTGATCAACGGCAAGCCATTAGCTGAGTTTAATGAAGAGGGCATCACTATCAACAAAAGAAAAATGATCATGAGAGATGGTGAAAAAATGATGATCAATATTGATGGTAAAATGATTGACCTCGATAGAAATTTAGATGCTTTATCTAAAATCGACCCAAATTCAATTGGTGGTATTTCTATCTTTAAAGGCGATAGTCCATTTCGTAAAAGCGAAGCTACGTCTTACACTTTTTTGGGAGTGAGTACTGAAAAAAATGAATCAGGTGCTGCCATTGTTGAGGTAAGTAAAGAAAGCCCTGCTGAAAAAGCCGAACTACAAAAAGGCGATATCATTTATAAAGTAAACGATACGAAAATTGATGGCCCCGAAAGCTTATCAAACACTATAAGAAGTTTAAAAGAAGGCGATAAAGTGAAAGTGTATTATTGGAGAGCTGGTAAAAAGAAAGATGTAAAAATAACGTTAGGTGTACGAAAAGAAATTAAAATGATCCAAAACTTTAGTTACGATATGCCTAATGGCGGCAGAAAAATGTTCAGCTTTCCGGCACCTGGTAATATTGATGGTCCCGAAATGTTTGCACCAGATAATAAAACAATGATGTTTATTACTCGTAAACCAAAACTTGGTTTAAAAATTCAAGACATAGAAGAAGGTAATGGTGTAAAGGTTATTGATGTTGAAAGCGAATCAGCGGCAGCAACAGCTGGTATTAAAAAAGATGATATTATTACAGCTATTGCAGGCAAAACCGTTCAAAATACCGACGAAACTCGTGAGCAATTACAACAAAATAAAGAAGTGAATAGTTACGATGTGCAATTAAAAAGAAATGGTACTGATATGAAAGTAACTATCAAAATCCCCAAAAAATTAAAAACAGCTGATTTGTAAACAGCTACAAAAAATAAACAACACCGCTGCCAGCAAAAGCAGCGGTGTTGTTTTATGTAGTATACTTGTGATGTTGCAGTTATAACATGTATTTTTGCAGCAATGGCACAACATAAATATGAAGTGGTAATTGGGCTTGAAGTTCATGCTCAACTATCTACAAATACAAAATTATTTGCTGGCGATAGCACATCATTTGGTGCAGCGCCTAACACACATGTAAGTCCTATTACACTAGCACACCCAGGCACTTTACCCACCATGAACAAAGAAGTAATTGCATTGGCTATTAAATTAGGTATTGCATTACAATGCGATATTGCACCACTACATTACTTTGCTCGTAAAAATTATTTTTATCCTGATTTGCCAAAAGGCTATCAAGTAAGTCAACATACCAACCCTATATGCAACGGTGGTTTTGTAACCATCAATACAGCTAGTGGTGAAAAAAAAATACAACTTAACCGAATACATATTGAAGAAGATGCTGGTAAAAGTTTACATGATTTATATGATACACATACCGCTATCGATTTAAACCGAGCAGGTACACCACTTTTAGAAATCGTAACAGAACCTTGCATACACAGTGCCGATGAAGCATTTGCTTACATTACAGTACTCAGAAAAATTGTACGTTGGTTAAATGTGTGCGACGGTAATATGGAAGAAGGTAGCCTTCGTTGCGATGCAAATATATCTATTCGTTTAAAAGGTGAAACTACATTAGGCACAAGGGTTGAAGTAAAAAACTTAAACAGTATTCGCAATGTAAAAAAAGCAATTGAAGTAGAAGTTGATAGACTCATTGGCATTACTGAAGCTGGCGAAAAAATAAAGCAAGAAACAAGAAGTTACGATGCTGATAACAATCGAACTTTTTCGTTACGCAGTAAAGAAGATGCTGATGATTATCGTTATTTCCCTGAACCCGATTTACCTGCATTTGAAATAAGTACTGTTGATATCGAAGCCATAAAAAAAACCATGCCCATGTTGCCTAATGCATGGCAAACCCATTTGGTAAATACTTACGGATTATCATTGTATGATGCAGCCGCTATTTGTATTGATAAAGCTGATGCTGAAATGTATGAACGGCTTGTTACATTAACCAACAATTACAAATCAACTGCAAATTGGCTAATAGGTCCTTTCAGAAATTATTGTATTGATAAACAAACCAACCTCAGCGAATTTCCATTGAATGAAACAGCAATGGCTGATATCATTATGTATACTGATAAAGGAATGGTTCATTATAATGTAGCATCCACAAAATTACTAATGGCATACATTGATCATCCAAACAGTAATGCCGCTGCCTTAGCCCAGCAACTACAGCTCATTCAAGAAAATGATACAGATGCGCTAAGCAAATGGGTTGATGAAGCCCTTGCTGCAATGCCTGATAAGGTGAAAGAATATAAAGCAGGCAAAAAAGGTTTAATAGGCTTGTTTGCCGGACAAGTAAAAAAATTGAGCGGCGGAAAGGCTGATATGCAAACCGTTAACAAACTAATTGAAAGTAAACTATCATCTTAATAAAACATACAAATTAAAAATAATGAAACAATTAATAGCGGTTGTTGCAATGGCAACAATGGTTTTTGGATGTAAAGAAAAAGCGCCTAAAGATACCTTTACACTTAATGGCACTTTAAAAAATGCTGAAAATCAAAAAGTATATATAGATCAACTTTATTTCAGCGATAAAAACCCAGAAGTGTTGGATACAGCTGATGTAGTGAACGGAAAGTTTAGTTTTACTGTTAAAGGAAGTGAAGAAGGCTTATACCGACTACGTTTAGAAAAGCAAGATGCAGGCTATATATTTATTAACGATGCTACTACTATTGATTTTACAGCTGATGTAAAAGATATGAGTTTACAAGGGCCACAGTTTAATACAAAAGCTAATAAACTATTTCAAAACTTTTTAATAAACATCGATCAAAAACAACGCAACCTTAATACGTTGGGTGCAGCAATTGACACGTTACAAAAACAAAAAAATACCGACAGTTTAGTAAATGCAAAATCAGTTGCATTGAATGCACAAATCAATGATTTTAAAAATTTCGTTATAAAAAGTATCGATACTGCTTCTGACCCTGTTGTAGCAATGTTTGCTTTGGGTTACACCCGTGGTATTGACCCAAATGAACTTAAAACCGTAATACCAAATATGGTCAAGCGATTTCCGAATAACCAAGCAGTAGTCACTATCATTAATCAATACAATCAATTAATTGCCAAACAAAATACACCTGCAACAACATCGGGTAAACCAAGTGTAGGCATGCAAGCTCCTGATTTTTCAATGGCTGATGTAAACGGCAAACCAATCAGCTTAAGCTCATTAAAAGGTAAATATGTATTAATTGATTTTTGGGCAAGTTGGTGTGGCCCATGCAGAGGCGAAAACCCTAACGTGGTGGCTAATTACAATAAATTTAAAGATAAAAATTTCACCATTTTAGGTGTTTCGTTAGATGAAGATAAAGCCGCTTGGCAAAAAGCTATTGCAGCTGATAAACTTACATGGACCCACATAAGCGACCTCAAAGGTTGGGCAAGCCCAGCTGTTCCTTTATATGGTTTTGATGGTATTCCTTACAATGTTTTAATTGACCCACAAGGTAAAATTATTGCTACTGAGTTGAGGGGTGATGCACTAGGAAATACGTTGAGTAAATTATTAAAATAGTAAATATTTATTTTCTAATTCATTTAAAACCTACTTATAAAATACTTATTAATATTGTTCAAATTATAAAAATATATAAAAAACATAATAGCTAGTACAGGCATAATATTAATTCTATATAAAATGATAGGCTACTCAACAGAGCAGCCTATCATTTTATGTAATTTTAGTAACAATAACTAAAATTCAGTTACTTGACCGTAGGCAAGTGGCCTTCCGGCTGCATTACCGGTTAAATAACTAGAAATAATTTTTCTTGACCCTAATGTTATGCTACCAACACCAGTAGGAGTTATATTACCAACTTGAGTTATCAATGTTTGAGTTCCTGGCACTTTAATTCGAATTACATAACCACCACTATTTACATTTGTGTAAAATTTATTTTCAGCAACCGCTGTTTCCGTAGGAAATTTTCTATTGGTTATAGTTACACTATCAACAGGTAATGAATTATTTATTCTAAGGTATGTTACGTCAACTGTTTGATTAAACGTAGGAGATAACTGCCAAAAACGAACCTTAGTAATCCCAGGAGATGGAGGAACTAAAGTATCTTTCAACTTTAAAATTTTCACTTTACCATTCGAAATAGTGTCAAAAGTGATAAAAGTGTAAGAATCATTTACATTAAATGTAGTTGGACCTTCAGTAGCAATTACGGCAGCTGATGTATTTGTTTTTACTCCATTATCTAATTTAACTTTTACGGTTGTTGGTACACCAGTTATTACTCCCAAAAAACCAGAATTTGTATTGTAGCCAACAAAACCATTTGACCATAAACTATCATTTAAATATAAACTAGCTGAGGGAGCACTTACATTAATTGTTGCAGCATTTACTAAATTAATACTACCATAGTCCTGAGGAGTGGGGTTGTCTTTACCACAACTTGCGAAAATTATTACAGTGGTAAAAAATAAAGTATTTAAAAATAATTTTTTCATATTCAAAATTTTAATAATTAGGATTTTGTGTAACATTAGGATTAGCTTGAATTTCAGCAACTGGTATAGGTAAAGCAAACCTATAATCACCAGCTACTAAACTTTGCCAACCTGCACTTTCAACATCACCAGCCCCTAAATTTCTGTCAACATTAAAACCTTTACGTTTTAAATCAAAGAAACGGAAACCTTCAAAACATAATTCTCTGTAACGTTCGTCAAAAATAAAATTGATAGCATCAGCTTTAGTTGCAAATAATGGCGTACTAGAAAGCCCTAACCCACGTTGCGATCTTAATGCATCCAAATCGGCTGTACCTGCATTTGGTAGGTTGGTTAATTCAACGTTAGCCTCAGCTCTTATCAAATACATTTCAGAAATCCTAATTGCTTTAAAATCGTTAATTCTACCACCTAAAGATGATTGAAAGAATTTAAATACAACATAATTGTTAGCTAATGCTGCATTAAAAGTGGCGAAATAGGCACCCGGTCTTATGTCGGCTGCTGAATAAGCACTCCTTAGTTTGACTGAAGGGCTAAAATATACTGCATTAAGAGTAGTAGTATAAAGATTACCTAAAGAAGCACTATTTCTTTTAATTCTAAACAAAACTTCTGAGTTTAAAACAGCATCTTGCCATATACCCGTAAAAGCAGTTCCTGTTGCTAAAGGCCTTATACCTGAGTTTATAACTGCTGTGCTTGAATCAAAAGCTTTTTGCCACTCTTTTTTATATAAAGCAACCCTAGCTTGTAAGGCGGTTATACTAAGTTTATTCAACAAAGTATCACCAAAATTAGCAGTTGTTATTGCTGGCAATTGTTGGGAAGCTAACGTTAAATCAGCTTGTATTCTGTTTAATACTTCTAAAGAGGTATTACGTGGTGGTTTTGGATTGGTATTTGGATCAACATAGGTAAGCGTTAATGGAATACCTGGGCTTGTAGGATCATATGGCCCTTTTGCATAACGTTGTTGAAGCTCAAAGAAACCTAATGCCCTCAAAGCTGTGGCTTGGGCTCCAATTCTTACCACACGTAAGCTATCAGCTGATGTTGGCGCAGGAACTTTATTTAAATTGGCCAATACTAAATTACATGAAAAAATCATTCTGTAATTTGCTAACCAGCCACTAGTTACATCTCCTCCAGTTGTTGCATCCTGGCCGTATTGAAATCGATTAGCAAACTGGCCTTGACCACCATTATCTCTACCTAATCTAACTTCATCTGATAATAATGAATTGATATAAGCTGTTCCTTCACCGTCATACCTAGCATACGCACTATTCAAGGTATTTTGTAAATCATTAATTGTAACAAATGCTATTTCAGGTAAAATATTATCGGTTGGTTTTAAGTCAATTTGCTTCTTGCAACCAAAGTTGGCAATTACTGTTGCAATTAAAAAACCAATTATTAATTTATTTTTCATAATAAACAAGTTTAAATTTTTAGAAAGATATATCTAATCCTAGAGTGATTGAACGTGGATTTGGGAACTCTGACAATGATATATTATTATCATCTTCAGGATCATAACCTTTCCATTTTGTCCAAGTATATACGTTTTGAGCAGCTAAATAAAAACGCATAGCAGAAACCACTTTTGTTTTAGACAATGTACTAGTTGGTAAAGTATACCCTATGCTAATAGTTTTCAGTCTAATAAACGAGGCATCTTGTATATATTTTGAAGAAAAATTAACTGCATAGTTTGGGCTTTGAGTAGTTGCATTTACGTCACCAGGGCCTTTCCAAAAGTTAAGTGAAGCTGATTGGTTTAAACCTGCTGCCAAAAATGATGCAGGGTTTTCAACAAAAAACTCCAAATTATTTACCCTTTTTGAACCTTGTTGGTAACTAAAAAACACATCAAAATCAAAGCCTTTAAAATTACCTTTTGTACCAAAACCACCTTGGTAAGGTGCAAAATAAGTACCCCAATTTTGTGTTCTGTTTGAAGCACTATACACATTAGTTACGTTACCATTTACATCGAGGTATAAAGGTCTGCCTGAAGTCGGTTCAACACCAGCCCAACCTACTTCAAAATGACTACCTAATGGTTTACCTTTTGTAATTAAAGCTGTACCAGCATTAAAATCAGCTAAACCACCTAAATCAGTCACTTCGTTCTTGTTATAAGAACCATTGTAGTATACGCCAATTCTTACATTTGGCTTTTTAATGAAATCATAATTTATGCGTAATTCAACCCCTTTATTTGATATTGTTGCAGCATTTACTTGTCTACTCGTTACACCTGATGTTTGAGATAATAATTGAGTTGCATAAGCAGAGTTCGTCTCTTTATTGTAAACATCGATTGTACCATATACTTTGTCATTCCAAACTGAGAAATCAGTTCCAATATTTAATTGTTTAGTAAACTCCCAATTAGCATCAGGATTACCTACGTTGGTAAGAGCTTGTGTAAGATTACCACTACCGTCCGTTCCTAAATCATATGAAGGTATGTAACCAAAATTACCCAATGGGAAATTATCTGCATTTGCTGAAGTACCATAACTACCTCTTAATCTTAAAAGACTAACGAACTTTGAATCTTTTAAGAAGTCTTCTTTAACTAAGTCCCAAATTGCGCCAACTGAGTAGAAGTTTTTAAACCTATTTTCGTTTGGTAACTGTGATGAACCGTCGTATCTGTATGAACCAGAAATTGTGTACTTGTCATTAAAGGTATACTTACCTAATACAACTTGTGAAGCAATAGCTCTTTCTGACCTTGAACCGCCTGTAAGACCTACTAATTGGTTTTGAATTGTTCCTTGAAGTGTACCAGCAAGTGTATTTGGCCTTCTAAAATCAACACCATATGCTGTTAAAGATAAAAATTTCGAAAAACTGTGTATTGATTCTGTAAAGGCACTAACTTCTACCCTATGTTTGGTATTAAATAATTTTGAATATGTTAAACCTGCTCTTAATTGGTATTGAGCAAATCGATCTAAGTTTTCAGATTGTGAGCCTGATCTAATTCTAACATCCGTACTTGAAGTGTTGTAGAAAGTTCTAGGATCTGAATAGAAAGTTGCTTGAGTTTGACGATAATCTATACCAACCAAAGCAGATGCAGAAAGCGCATCAGTTATTTTGTAATTAAAATTGGTGCTTCCCACAACTTTTATTTGATCGCTGTAATTTTTATTGAAAAAATTATTTTGAACCAAATTTGCACCTGAGAACTGATTTCCAGTTCCTACAGCTAAACCATTTTGATAATCATTTGAGTTTTCAAAACCTGCTCTCCATAATCTTACAGTTGATGGTGTTAACCTAGAAGCCAAGAAAGGGTTTCTTAAATTGTTCGAAGTTGTAGATTCTTGGAACCTACGTTTTGTATAACCAATGTTACTACTAAACTGAATAGATAATTTTTTGTCTGAATAATCAGCATTATTACGCCAAGTGTACCTTTCCAAATCAGTTCTTTGTGTAATACCTTCTTCTTTGTAGTATCCAAAATTTGAATAAAGTCTTGTATTACCTGTACCACCAGACAAAATTACGTCTTGTCTTGTAAATGTACCTTTCCTAAAAAATATATCATCCCAATTAGAATTGATAGATAAAACACTATCCCTCCTAGCATTCAAAATTGCTTGTTGGGCTGGTGTAGAATTTATATATGCAGGGTTTTTTGGGGAGAAATTCCAACCAAATAAAAGTGCACCACCATTACCATTCAACCCAACTGCTAAAGCATAATCCTCTTGAGCTTGTAACAATTCAGCTGCGTTCATCATTCTATATTTACTAGTTGGAGGGCTTGTAATACCAGCTTGTGTTGAAAGTGACAATTTTAATTTTTCACCTGATCCCCTTCTAGTTGTAACTACGATAACACCAGCACCGCCTCGAGAACCATATAACGCAGAAGCAGCGGCATCTTTTAATACATCAACTGATTCAACATCATTAGAGTTCAAAGACTGAAACACACCAGCCTCAACAGGTATACCATCTACTACATATAGAGGAGTACTACCTCCAGTGATTGAAGTTAATCCTCTCAAAGTTACAGCCGCAGGGCTACCAGGTTGACCACTAGTTGACAACACCGTTAAACCTGGCACTCTGCCTTGTAATTGTTGATCAATAGAGGCAACCGCAGTATTTTTAATAGAACCTCGAGATACTCTGTCAGATGCACCTGTATAATCAGACTTTTTAATTTTTGCGTAACCAGTACTCACAACAACATCTTCCAACAAATTTTGTTTTGCTTTTAAAACAATTGCAAAACTAGATTCGTTTTTAATTTGAACCTTATTAGTTTCAAAATTTACACTACTAAAGCTTAAACTTTTTGTACCATTTGCTATTATGATGCGATAGTTACCATTTTCATCACTTTTAGTACCCTTACCATCAGATGAGGTTACAGATACTCCAGAAATAGGAGCTCCCTTTTCATCCACAATTCGCCCAGTAATGGTGCGATCTTGAGCAGCAGCATTTATAACAAATGCAAATGCTACTAACAACGTTAGAATTACTTTTCTCATTATACAGTTTTAGTTTATAGTGACAAATATATACTACATCAAATTAGTATGTTAAATAAATGACAACTTTTTTTATAAAATGCTGCCTTATATTAATAATTATCTATTTATTTTTCCCTTTTGCGAAAAATATTATTAACACAGGTAACAAAACCAAATTAGTAACGGTGGCTGTTAACAGGGTAACTGAAGTTAACCAACCAAGTGCAAAAGTGCCACCAAAGCTGCTTGCACAAAAAATAATAAAGCCTGCTGTTAAAACCAATGAAGTGTAAATAATACTTAACCCTGTTTGGTGGATGGTACTTTTTACGGCCATTGCTACATCACCATTATTTTCTGGCAATACTTGTTTGTAGTTTACTAAAAAACGAATGGTAATATCAATAGCAATACCCAAAGCCACACTAAATATGAGTACTGTTGATGGTTTTAATGGTACACCTACCCAGCCCATAATACCTGCTGTAACCAACAATGGCACTATGTTCGGTATTATGGAACAGAATAAAATTCTGAATGATTTAAACAAAAAAAGCATACAAAATGCAATTAACACAAAAGCCCAAGCAATACTTTCTTTTAAACCGTTGATAATGAATTTACTACCTTCTAAAAAGGTGATGCTGCTACCCGTGAGCGTAACCTTATACGTACTATCAAACAATTCATTGGAGCGTTTTTCAATTTTGTTCAACAAAACAGGTAACGCTTCTGTACCAACATCGGCCATGCTAATGCTGATACGGGTAGTTTGTGCACCGCTATCTAAAAACGAACGCAGTGTTTTTGAAAAGTTATTTGCCTTCGCATTACTTGTATCTTTTGAAGGTCGCAAATATTCACCTACAAAAGCACCATCAAATGTATTGGGTAATAAGTAATTAGCACTGTCGCCTTCATAAAAACCTTGCTTTGCAAATTTTAAACCTTCGGCAAGGCTGAGCGGTTTGGTCATTTCTTTTTGTTGACCAATAAACAATGCCAATGAATCTACCTTTTCAAAAATACTCAACGCCTTTACGCCTGATAAGCCACGACGTTTTTTTGTATCAACCATTATCTCTAAAGGCATCACACCACCAAAGTTTTTTTCAAAGTATTTTAAATCGAGGTAAATTCTATCTTTCTTAGGCAAATCATCTACAATATAACCTACGGTTTTTAATTTCATAACCCCTGCAATAGCTACTAACACTACAATAACTGTAATAACAACCACTGGTTTACGATATTGAAAAACCCATTTTTCAATACGGTTTAATGCTTTTTCAATTAACTGATTATTGAGGTATTTTAACTCATTTTTACTAGGCACTGGCAGCATACTCAAAGCACTTGGTAACAAAATAAATGAGATAAAAAATATTACCATAATACTAATACCAGCTACTACACCAAACTCTTGTAAAATTTCACTTTTTGTAAATGAAAATACCACAAACCCAATAGCAGCGGTAATGTTACAAAATAAGGTTACTACACCCATTTTACTTACCATGGCTACCAATGCATTGTTTTTTCTTTCTTTTGGTGATGGATTATCAACATCCTTTAAATAAGATGTATGGTACTTGTTTATAAAGTATATACAATTAGGAATACCAATAACCACCACTAATGATGGAATTAAAGCCGTTAATAAAGTAATTTGATAACCACATAAATACGTAGTACCTACCGTAAAAATTACACCTATTAATACCACTGCTAACGATAGTAATGTTGTACTGATAGATCGGAAAAAAAGCAATAATATCAATACACTTAACCCTAATGATGCTAATAAAAATAATTTCATTTCTGCCTTAACCCTATCTGCAATTAAAGTGCGTATTAAAGGCAAACCACTTGTATGTACTTCTACATTTGATGCGGTTTTATACTTTTCAATTTCAGCTTCAATGGCAGCAATTACAGCCGTTCTTTCTTTAGTGGCCAATACTTCTTTATTAACCTTTACAGCCATTAAAAAACTATTGGTGGCTTGGTTATATAATCGATCTTTATAAAAAGGTAAGCTGTAAAAAATGGCTTTAGCACTATCCAATTGGGCTTGTGAGGTTATGGTATCTGCAAATATTTTTACTACTGTTAATTTTTCGGTAGTACTATCTTTTTTTAAATTAAGTGCAGTAGGCACACTTAAAATATCTTCAACAGCCGGTATCTTTTTTAAATTTGTTTGTAAATTTTGGTAGGATTTAAATTGCGATAAAGTAAATAAATTTTGGGTGGTAACACCTACTACCAACAAATTACCATCATCTCCAAATTTCTTTTTAAAAGCTTGATAGTCTACATACTTTTGATTATCAGTAGGTATGGCTTTTGAAAATTCATAACTCAATTTAACCTTGCTTGCATAATACCCCATTAATACGGTAGATAATAATAGTAATAACAAAAAAGCTATTCTATTTTTAATTACAAACTTTGCAAGCGATTGCCACATATGTTAATCAGTTAAAAATTTTAAATGTAATATTTGTGCAAAGAAAGAGTAAAGTTGTTAAGCATCAAAGCAAAGCAACATATTAGTGCATAAATACAGGTTACTAGCATGTACAAAACAAAGGCCATTATACTAAAGAGCATTAAATATGGTGAAACCAGTTTGGTTGTTACAGCTTTTACAGAGCTATTTGGTGTACAAACTTATATGGTAAATGGGGTGCGTACTACTAAAAAAACAGGCGTTAAGGCAATGCTATACCAACCTGCATCGGTAGTTGAAATGGAGGTATACCATAATGATCGCAATAGTATGCACCGCATAAAAGAATGTAACAGAACCCATGTGTTTAACCAAGTACTTACTGATGTGGTTAAAAATAGTATTGCTGCTTTTTTAATGGAATTACTTTATAAACTGCTGAAACAGCCTGAACAAAATACTGATCTTTTTTATTTTTGTGAAGATGCATTGTTACAAATAGATGCTGCACCAACAGACGTTGTAGCCAACTTCCCTTTATTTTTGGCTTTACATTTAAGTCATTTTTTTGGCTTTAAAATAGATGATAATTTTACTGAAACAACTTGCTTTTTAGATTTACAAGAAGGCATGTTTGCAGATGATAGGCCTCACCACCCTTATTACTTAGAAAAAGATATAGCACAACCCACTTCAGAAATATTAAAAACCCAACACCCATCTAAATTGGTTCAAATAAAAATTCCACATGCCAAGCGAAGACTATTACTTACCAAATTAATGGAGTACTATAGTTTACACGTGCAAGATTTTGGTACTATGAAAACGGTACTTATTATGCAAACCGTACTTGGTTAACACAATCGTTGTACAACTCCATTGTTTATGATATTTACACCGGGCTTTTTACCCTTAGTAAAGCTTCCTAATACATCATCAAAACCCAAAGCCTTTGCACCGTTAAGTGTGGCCCATTGCAACATTGTTTGTATTGGTATTTGAGGAAAATGTTGCTGCAAGGTTGTTATTTCTGCCCAAATACTTAATTGGTGGTTGCTTGCATAACTATCAGTACCTAATACAATATTATGGGTTTGCGCCATTAACATATTTACATTGGGTAAACGATTTTCAATATACAAATTAGCATTGGGGCACAAACAAAAATACAGTTCGTTCCAAAAGGCTTGTGTTGTTGCTTTGTCAATGTCGGCTTTAGTTGTAAAAGTATTATGTACAGCAATTAATTTAGAGGGTTGTTGCATATAATTTAACCAAGCATGCATACTGGTAGTTTGGGTTGGTGTAAAGGCTGTAATATCAATCCCAAAATTTTCGTAGAGTTTTAAAAAGTCACCTGTCTTGTATTGATACAATTCATTTTCTGCAACTGCTTCTTGGTTATGTATGCTTAGTATTCTACCTGCCGAAATATCATCAATTAAAGCAAACAAATTTTTTGAAACAGAATAAGGAGCATGTGGCACCAAACTATTTTTAAACGTTGTTGATTTTATTGCCTCAAATTGTTGTAAAACCGCCATACCATCATCAAACCTTTTAGCTGCGCCAGCAGGCACAAAGCCACTTATTTCAATAAAATTTTGCCAAAAGAACAAGTTATTATTTTTTACAGCCAAGCTAGCGGTGGTATTGCAAATGTCACCAACTGCTACAATACCATTTTGGTACATTTCATCTAAAGCCAATTGCATAGCATGTTTTTGCATAGCATCATCCGCACCTCTGTTGCTCATTACTTGTTGCACAAAGTTTACCAAACCTGTGTTTGTAGCTATACGTTGTTTCATGTGGCTGAGCTCCACATGGCAATGGGCATTTATAAAACCCGGACAAATAATACCCTCATAGGTTTCAATGTCATCTCCTGCATCTACCTCATTTACAATGCCTTCAACACTATTATTCTCTTTTAAAATAAGTACTTGTTGCGGTGGCAAAAGTGCTATTCCATTAAAAATATTCGTTCCTTTTATTTTTCTTGACACCTTCATAATTTGAGATAACGTAAATTTGCGCCGCTTACTTATTTTGTGAGCCATACAAAGGTAGGTGGCAGTTGGGGTAATTATTACAAAATAACTAACAGCCATAAGCCTTGTTTTTGATTTTAATAAATTTTTATGTTAGATAAATTAGATGCCATAAAGGCAAAATTTGATGACCTAAGTGTAGCACTTACCAACCCAGAAATTGTAAGTGATAATAAGCGATTTAGTGCATTGAGTAAAGAATACCGTGGGTTAGAAAAAATTGTAAATGCCCGTAATGCCTACATTAAAACGTTGGATGATATTGAGTTTAATAAAGAAGTACTTAACAGCGATGATGCCGAAATGAGGGAAATGGCTAAACTTGAATTGCCAGATCTTGAAGAATTAAAAGAAACACAAGAAAAAGCATTGCGTAACATGCTTATCCCGAAAGATCCGTTTGATGAAAAAAATGCTATACTTGAAATAAGAGCTGGTACTGGAGGTGATGAAGCGTCATTATTTGCTGGTGATTTATTACGTATGTACCTAAAATATTTTGAGAAAAAAGGTTGGAAAGCTGCTTTATTAAGCGAAAGTGAAGGTACGGTTGGTGGTTATAAAGAGGTACAAGTTGAAGTAACAGGTGATGATGTTTATGGTTTACTAAAATTTGAAAGTGGCGTACACCGTGTACAACGAGTGCCCGATACTGAAGCTAGTGGTAGGGTACATACCAGCGCTGTAACAGTTGCAGTAATGCCAGAAGCAGAAGAGGTTGATGTAGAATTAAAAGAAAGTGATGTAAAAATGGAAACAGCTCGTAGTGGTGGCGCTGGTGGTCAAAACGTAAACAAAGTTGAAACAAAAGTATTTTTAACACACAAGCCAACAGGTATTGTGGTAATGTGCCAAACAGAACGTTCGCAATTGGGTAACCGTGAAAAAGCTATGGATATGCTACGTACCAAATTATATGATGAAGAAGTGAGGAAAGCTGAGGAAGCAATTGCCCACATGCGTAAAAGTTTGGTAAGTACGGGTGATAGAAGTGCTAAAATTAGAACTTATAATTTTCCACAAGGGAGGGTAACAGATCATAGAATTGGCATGACGGTTTATAACCTCGATGCGGTGTTAAATGGCGATGTTGGTGAATTTATTGAGGCACTACAATTTGCTGAAAATGCCGAAAAACTTACATCTCAAAATTAATTTTATAAAGCCGCATGTTTTGCGGCTTTTTTTTCGTCTAATAAGCATGAGAAATTTTATAGTTGTTTTATTTTTTTGAGGTTCACATTTTTTTAACAGCAGTCATTAAAATTTGGCACTCGATTTGACTTTTAACCCTTATAACAACGAATTTAAAATTTCTCATAAGCAGTTAGTTTTGGTAAACAGCCCCCGTTTCTACGGGGGCTTCTTTTTTTACTATAACCGTTGGTTAAAAAATACTAAAACAACTTTTTTTACATCAATTACATTTTTAATAGTACCACTTTTGATGTAAGAAATTAATATGAGTAATAATCCCCAAATTTTTCAAACAAATAGCGCCTTAAGGTGGAAAAGTATTCAGTGGACAGCACGTATCATCTTATCTATTATTATTGTTCTCATCACCGTTACAATAATTGCAATTGTAAGAGGGCAATCACCCGACCTACCAAACATAAACACAAAAAATAGTTTATACAAAAGTGTAGTTGACCCAATTAAAAAAAATCTGATAGACCAAAGTCCGAGAAAGTACAAAGGTTTTAAAAACTTTTTAGAAGCAAAAGATAAGGAAGACTCCTTACAACGTTTCAACCACTCATCGCCACTTAAAACAACCCAATTTATAAGGGCAGCCTTTTACTCACCTGCTGCTAATAAAGAAGCATCACTGAACGATTTAGCCACTAACGGACAAAAATTAAATACCATTTTTCCTGAATGGTTCTTTATCAATCATAACAATGTTGTAAATAGAATTGATATTCAAGGTTTCAACCTCATGAAAAAGCAGGGTTTAAAAATTTTACCCATGCTCACCAATTTCAATAGTGCTACACAAGATTTTGATGGTGCGTTGGTGCACGAAATATTAAATAACATAAAAATTCAAGATCAATTTATTAATGCTTTAGCAGATACCCTTACAAAATACCAATTACAAGGCATCAATATCGATTTTGAAGCGTTGGTTGAAAAAGATGCCAAGCCAATTACCAACTTTCAAAAAAATCTATACCAAGTATTTCATCAAAAAGGTTTGTTGGTTACACAAGATGTAATACCTATGAACGATGATTATAATTACAATGAACTTAAAAGTTATAACGATTACATTGTTTTAATGGCTTATGACCAGCATAGTGATGCCCAAAGCGGACCTGGCCCCATTGCCGCTCAAAAATGGATTGAACAGGCCCTTGATGAAGCCGCTAATAAAATGGAAAGCAATAAAATTATTGTTGCATTTGCCAGTTATGGTTACGATTGGAGCATGAATAACAAAGGCCAACCTTTACTCGATGAAAACCATAAACCCATTGCACCCACACCACTTACATTTGCACAAGCGTTAGACAAAGCTAGTATCACCCACAGCAAAGTAATTTTTGATAATGATAACTTCAATTCACATTTTAGTTATGAAGAAGTGAAAGATGATGATACAACTTACCATACCGTTTGGTTTAACAGTGCTACTGCTATGTTTAACAGCCTTCGCTTTACCGATGAATATGGCACTGCTGGTACCGCATTTTGGGTAATGGGTAAAGAAGACCCTCGTATATGGAACTTTTATGATAGAAGTTTAACCAATGCCGCTTTAGCAAAAAATCCGTTTGATTTCGGCACTATGCAAGCGTTACCTTACAATACAAATCAACTCCCTACAAAAATTGGTGAGGGCGAATTACTCCGTATTTTATATACACCACAAAAAGGTTCCGTTAGTATTGAAGTAAACAAAGAAGAACAGTTAATTACAGAAGAAAACTACTTGCAACTACCAACAGGTTATGTGTATGAAAAATTTGGGGAAGATACGACCCCCATTGGGCCGAAGCATAAAATCATACTAACATTTGATGATGGCCCCGACCCTCGTTACACCCCAGCCATTTTATCTATTTTAGAAAAAGAAAAAGTACCTGCAACTTTTTTTGTAGTGGGTATAAATGCTGAAAATAACATCCCACTTTTACAACGTATTTATAAAGATGGGTTCGAAATAGGCAACCATACTTTTACACATGGCAATATTGCAAAAATGAGTATAAATAGGGCGGCACTCGAAATGAAATCAACCCGGCTATTGATTGAAGCCGTTACGGGCCGTAGCACCATTTTATTTAGAGCTCCTTATAACGCCGATAGTGAACCACAAACTTTTGAAGAAATAGAACCTATTGCCCGTAGTAAAACTGAAAATTATATTACCATTGGCGAAAGTATTGACCCTAACGATTGGGATGATACTCACGTAAACGCCGATAGCATTTTTAACCGCATTGTACGTATAGCCAATGAAGGAAGGTCTAATATTATTTTACTACACGATGCTGGTGGTAATACAAGGCAAGCCACTGTTGATGCATTACCTCGTATTATTGAATATTTTAAAACCAAAGGCTGTGAGTTTACTACAGTGGCTAATTTAATGGGCAAAACAAAAGATGATGTAATGCCCATTGTTAAAAGAGATTTTAAATTACAACTGCACTTTTATTTTACCATTGCTCTTTATTGGGTATCACATTTCATATTTGCACTTTTTATTGTAGGCATCATATTATCAATTAGTAGAACAATAGTAATGGCAGCCTTGGCCTATTTACAACTAAAAAAACAACGTTTTATACCTGATAGTACTTTGCAACCTGGTGTAAGTATTATTGTACCAGCTTATAATGAAGAAATAAATGCGATACGAACGGTTGAAAGTTTGCTGCAACAAAACTATCCCAACTTACAAATTGTATTTGTTGATGATGGTAGTAAAGACAGTACCTACGAACGAGTACACCAACACTTTTTACATCATAAAAATGTAATTGTTGTTACCAAACAAAATGGCGGTAAAGCCACCGCATTGAACTATGGCATTAACCTAGCCATTCATGATTATGTTGTTTGCATAGATGCTGATACACAGTTAAAAAAAGATGCCATTACACAACTCATGAAAAAATTTTACAACGCTGTTGATGGTATGCCAGTTGGCGCTGTTGCTGGTAACGTAAAAGTTGGTAATGAAGTAAATATGATAACCAAGTGGCAAAGTATTGAATATACTACATCACAAAATTTTGATAGAGCTGCTTTTGATTACCTCAATTGCATCACTGTAGTGCCTGGTGCTATTGGTGCCTTCAATAAAACAGCCTTAATAAAAGCAGGTGGTTTTACTACTGATACATTGGCAGAAGATTGTGACCTCACCATGCGACTCCACAAAATAGGGTACAGTGTTCGTAATTGTCGTGAAGCCATTTCGTATACCGAAGCACCTGAAACTTTTAAACAATTTTTAAAACAACGGTTTAGGTGGAGCTTTGGGGTAATGCAATGTTTTTGGAAACATCGCAATGCATTTTTAAACCCAACCTATAAAAATTTTGGAATGGTGGCTTTACCTTACATGTTAATGTTTCAAATGATATTACCATTTTTAGCGCCTTTGGCTGATATTATTTTAGTACTGAGTTTATTAGCAGCTGGTATGGGCATTATACCTGCAAGTTTAGGCCATATAATCAGTTACTATTTTATTTTTACTTTGGTTGATATGGCTTGTGCTGCCATCGCATTTAGTTTTGAAAATGCGGCACTACAACATTCGTATAAAGCAGAGGGTAGGCGTACGAAAGAATCATACAAAAAACTTTTGTGGCTGTTTCCACAACAATTGGTGTATCGGCAAATGATGTATTATATTTTAATAAAATCGTTTAGTAAAGCACTTAAAGGCGAACTACAAGGTTGGGGTGTTTTAAAAAGAACTGGTAATGTAAAACAAACAATTACAGTTTAACCCATATAGATGTCGTACTTTTATACCTTTAAAACATTGTAGTATCTGTGGCGAATACAACAGCAAACAAAAAAACTTTTTTAAATAAATTAGGTAACAGCACTGGCGCAGAAATGACCTTTATTGATCATTTAGAAGCACTGCGTTGGCATTTAATAAGGGCAGTTTTGGTTTGGCTTACAGCTGTAATTGCTATTTTTATTAAGATTGATTGGGTGTTTGATAATGTTATTTATGCTCCAGCACAATCAGATTTTATTAGCTACAGGGCATTGTGTAGCTTTAGCCATAAACTACATTTGGGTGATGCTTTGTGTATGCCACCTGTAAATATTCAATTACAAGGCAATACCATTAGTGGGCCTTTTATGTCTGCTATATCCATCGCAGTAATTGGTGGGCTTATTGTTGCTTTTCCTTATTTGTTTTGGGAATTGTGGCGTTTTGTAAAGCCTGCTTTATCGCCTAAAGAAGTTAAGTATTCACGTGGCAGTATTTTATGGGTATCGTTGTGCTTTTTTTTAGGTGGCGCATTTGGTTATTTTTTATTAGCGCCATTTACTTTTAACTTTTTGGCAAATTTTCAACTAGGTACTAAAGGGGCTTATTTATATCGCCCTACATTAGATGATTATATTGATACCCTCAATAATATTATTTTAGGTTGCGGTATTGCATTTGAACTACCTGTAATGGCCTATGTACTTGGCAAAATAGGGTTAATAAGCGCCAAATTTTTACGCACTTATCGTAAATATGCTTTTGTAGTTATTTTAATTTTAGCCGCTATTATAACCCCTTCACCCGATTGGACAAGCCAGTTAATTGTATCAATACCACTACTTTTATTATACGAAATAAGTGTAATTATTTGTGCTCGTATTGATAAACAAAAAGCTATTGAAGAAAAAGAGTGGAGTTAAATTATAAACAACCAACCATTTTATACCATGAATACGTTTGACCTTAGTTTACCATTAGCCATTGGTAGTGACCATGCTGGTTTTGAATACAAAGCACATTTAATTAATTATTTAAGAGATGAAAAAGGTATTGCACTAAGAGATTTTGGTACCTATAGTGCCGATAGTGTTGATTATCCTGATTTTGCTCACCCAGTGGCAAATGCGGTTGAAAGCCATGCTTATGGGTTTGGTATTTTGTTATGCGGCAGTGCCAACGGTGTAGCTATCACAGCCAATAAACATGCTCATATAAGGGCAGCCATTTGTTGGACGGCTGAAATTGCATCATTAGCACGCCAACACAACAATGCCAACGTACTTTGCATACCTGCCCGGTTTGTAAGTTTTGAAGAGGCAAAAAATATAGTAGATACTTTTATTGCAACGGCATTTGAAGGAGGCAGGCATTTAACAAGGGTGAATAAAATTGCAGTGAGTGAGGCAGCCAATGTCAGTAATGCTTCATTATAAATTTTAATACAATCAAAAGGGCGAAAATTTTCACCCTTTTGATTAATACTTTTCTCCACTTTGGTAAGCTTTATACGCCTCTTTGGTAATAGGCTTTGGCGCTTTATTTATCAGATAATTTTTTACTTTCTCCGCCTCTTTATGTTGTAAATGTAAAAACGTTATAAAACGGTAAGGTTTACTATGAAATTGCCCCAAAGCATCTCTTTCATGATTTAATCCAATTCTTGTAACAGCAAATACGGTAGCTGTTGGCAAGTTTAATTTTGAAGATATTTCATTTTTATGCACAAAACCAAAAGCTACATTGGGTTGTAACATTACGCTACCAATTGTATTAAAAATTTTATTACAAACATTTAATGGCCCAATTACAGTGGATGCTCTATCTGGCATTGGTAGCTGTTCGTTTACTTCAGCAATGCCCCGTATTAAAATGCCTCCGTACCCTTTACCATTACCCAAAGTAATATCTAAACCAGACCCATGAAAATACCATTTGCCTATCGTACTTTTTTGTAGCGCATGCCCATGCACAAAGGGGTCTTCATGTGCAGCGCTGCTATAATAAAACTCACACTCCACAATACGATAATAAGTAGCACCAATACATAATAAATGTTGGTTCATTATTTCATTGGCTATATTTTTAAATGAAGCTAATATACTTTCTTCACTACTATCATCAATTATTAAAAAATCAATCATCTCTAAAAAATCTTTTTTGTTACAAATAATTACCGCATTAAAATAGTGGTACCTTTTGCTTGGTGCATTTTACCATCAACATCTTCTGCTGCTAGTACCCATACAAGTGTTTGCCGCTCTTGCAATTGTCCGTTTACCTTACCATCCCAACCTGGTGTATCACTATTCATTTGAAATAGTAATTGCCCTAACCTATTGTACACCCTAAAATATTGTACTTTTTTAAAGCCATATAACAATGGTTTTAAATAGTCGTTTGTACCATCGGCATTGGGTGTAAATGCAGTAGGTACATAAATGGCAATTTTTTTAATTACGTTTACTTGCAAAGTATCTACCGTTACACAACCTGCTGCGGTTGTCATATTAATGGTGTACAATTGCGATGAAGCACCTTTAAATACGGGTTTATAAATACCACTATTATTAAGCTGTGTAGCTGGCATCCAAGTAACCGATTTGCCTATAGTCCTTTGTGTAAGCGTTACAGGAAAATTTAAAATAGCTATTTGATCGGCATATTTCGTATTAGGAACTTGTGCCTCTACTTCAATAGGTAATATTGCAATATTAGGTACCATACAATCTACAGATGTTACTGTAAGTTTTACATTGTAATTGCCAGGTGTAATGTATGAAACTGAAGGCATAGCATTTGTTGACGTTTGACCATTACCGAAATCCCACAAATAATTTATTCCATTTATGCCGTTGGTATTAGTATTATTTACTGGTAAAAAAATATTATTGGTACAAATAGCTTTTGGTATTTGAAATGCCGCTTTAGCACCAGGTTTTACTGTTACCGGCAAGTTTGATAGCGCTTCGCAACCACCACCAACTTGAACTTTTAAAACCACATTATAAACTCCAGGCTGTGTATATACGTGAGTAGGATTAGCAATTGTTGATGTCAAGCCATCACCAAAATCCCATAAATACTGTAATACGCCGCTATTTACTGAACTGGTATCGGTAAATTGAAAATTATTGTTTGGCAAACATTGGAGGGATTGATTAATTTTAAAACCAGCTATTGGCTGTGGAAAAATATCGATATGCTTCGTTGCTGAAACGCTAAAACAACCACCTGTATTTGAAAACTGTATGGCTTTATAATCACCAGTTTGAGTAACGGTGTATTGCGTAGCATTAGCTCCTATTAACGGTACTTCATTTCTATACCATTGAATACTATCTGCTACACCAACACTTAAAATGGGATAAGCAACAGCGCCTTCACAAATACTAGTATTACCACTAACGATTATGTTATTATTAAATGAAGGACTTGTTACCGTAACCTGATCAGTTGTTTCGCAACCACCGCCTATTGAACGTACCGTAAGTGTGTAGGTGGTGGTAGTATTTACAGTAGCGATAGGATTAGAGATAAAAGGATTACTTAAACCTGTTGTTGGTAACCAACTATATACTCTTCCTGCTTGTGGTGGTGCACCTATTTGAACCGGTTTATTATCGCATGTGGTTACATTATTACCAGCATCAGCAGTTACTACTAAATTAGCTACAAGGTTAGCTGTTAAAGTATCTTTACAACCATACCCAGCAAAAGGCTCTAATTCAACTTTTATAACTGTACCTGCTGGTGGTGGTGGATTTAATATAAGCGTTTGTGTGGTTCCCAAAGTTTGGGTAAAGTTTTGGTTAAACCATTTGTAACCTTGATAACCAAAAGGTGCAGTGATAGTTACACTTGTATCAGTTGGGCAATACGAAGCTCCTGTAAATGAACTACTACATTCAGTTGCAACGTCAATATAAGCATAGCCAAAATGAGCTTGAAAAGTACAATCAGCTGTCTTAAAGAAAATGCGGATTGTTTTTCCTTCATTACCATCTAAATTAATAGAATTTGCCGACCAATTTTTACACCAAATAGGTATATTACCAGAAAAAGGGGCTTGAAAAAAACCAGGCAAGCCGCCACTTGCAATAAAAGAAAATGATGAACAACCTGCAATGGTACCATCTGTTAGATTTTGAACTTCAATTTCTAAACGAGGTTGTTGATGGCCGGCATGACCAGGATCTTGAAAAACCACAGCATAATAATAGGTCAAGCTAAATTGATTGGCACCTTGTGGTATTGTAAAGGTGTATGACGCAGCTTCTGATTGAGCGCCTCCATCAGTGTTGCCTAATTTAATGCTATTTCCACTTCCGTTAGGACATAAAGTTGGAAAACCTCCATATTGATCAGTTGTGTTTCCAGTACTACTATTAATAATTTCGTGCCTTCCAAATTGTGGTGAATTAACAGGTGTCAAATTAATTAAATTCACACCTCCTGCATCCACCGTATTACCCGTATACAATTGCCAACCATCAAATGTACCATTTTCAAAATCTATATTTGGAGGGCATTGCGCCTTTATATGAAAAGAAACAAAGCATAGTGCCACAATACTTACAATGACTTTAACTCTTTTCAAATTCATTAACATAAGGTTTTACTATTTTAAGGTTAAAAAATTTTACAATATCAAATTGCTTAATTTCAAATTTAATTCATAATAATCAGCTTTACTTACCTCTCATAAAATAGTTACCCACTGTATCATTGCTATTTAATAAATTGCTGCAAAACAATTTTTTATACATGAAGCAATTACTATTATTACCAATGGCTTTATTATGTATGCATGCCTTCGCTCAAAACGATGCTGCATTAAAATACAGCAACGCCATTACAGCAGCCGATTTAAAAAAGCATTTAACCATTATCGCAAGCGATGAGTTTGAAGGTCGTGAAACCGGAACCGAAGGACAACGTAAAGCTGCTGCTTACATTGAAGCACAATTTAAAGCCATTGGCTTAAAACCAATACCTGCTTTAAAAGGCTACCAACAATATTATCCTTTATACCAAGATAGTTTGCAAAATACCACTTTAAATATTAATGGTACAGCTGCCACATTTGGTACTGATTTTATTATACCAATGAACACCAACGAAAGCGGAAAATTTAAAGGTAAAAAAATAGTATTTGTAGGCTATGGTATTGATGATGCTGCCTATAGTGATTATACAAACATCAATGTTAAAGGTAAAGTAGTGGTGTTCTTTTTAGGCGAACCCAAAAAAGATGGCAAATATATTATTAGCGGCGCTACAAGAGGTAGTGAGTGGACCTTCCCCGGTATTACAAAAAAATTAGCTACTGCTGCTTCAAAAGGTGCTGTGGGTGCGCTGGTAATTAATGCCAACCAAGAAACATTTAACCCTCGTACCGTTGAAAATGGCAAAAAAACAGGCGTATATTTCCCTAGTGAAAAAAATGGCACAAAAACCATCAACTATGCTAGCATTTCACATGGTTTTGCTAAACAATTGGTAGGCGATGATTTTAATTTTGACAGCTACCTTGCATCAGCAAAAACATTAGCGCCTTTTACTATCAACGGTTTCGAAAAGAAAATGGCTGTTAATTATGTATTTACCAAGGGCCGTAATACCATTATGGCAAGTAATGTATTGGGCATGATTGAGGGTACAGATAAGAAAGATGAATACGTTTTTTTAACCGGCCATTACGATCATTTAGGCAAACGCAATGGTAAAATATATTATGGTGCTGATGATGATGGTAGTGGCACTTGCGGCGTTATTCAAATGGCTACTGCATTTGCAAAAGCAGCCGCTGCTGGTGATAAACCAAGAAGAACCTTGGTATTTATGACGGTAAGTGGCGAAGAAAAAGGGTTATGGGGTAGTGAATATTATAGTGATCACCCTGTGTTTCCTTTAGAAAAAACAACCGTTGATTTAAATACTGATATGGTAGGTAGGGTTGATACCGAAAGAAAAACAGCTGATACACTTAACTATGTATATGTAATAGGTCACGATAAGTTGAGTAGCGATTTACCTATTATAAACGAAGGCATGAACAGCAAGTATACCAACCTTGTTTTAGACTATAAGTTTGATGACCCTAATGACCCTAACAGAATTTACTTCCGTAGCGATCATTACAACTTTGCAAGAAAAGGTGTACCTATTTTGTTTTTTTATGATGGTATGTTAAAATCAGACTATCACCAACCAACGGATACTGTTGACAAAATTAATTTTGAACTCTATGAAAAAAGGGTGAAAATGATTTTTCATACTGCATGGGAAATCGCTAATAGAAACGATATGTTGAAAAGAGATATTCCACTTACCATGGGATCGAGATAAATAAAGCAAAGCGGCTTACCATCTGGTAAGCCGCTTTTTTATAAGTACTATTTAAGCTCAATTACTTTTTTGGAGGTAAAGCAAAGGCTACAGCTTCATGCTCAAAATGCCCGTTGTGTGCACCATCGCAAAAAGGTTTGTTTTTTGATAGGCCACACCTGCAAATACCTACAATTGTCCTTCCTCCTAAATCATACACATTACCATTTCTATCTACTATTTCAAAATCACCTTCTACTTTTAAAGAGCCGTTGTTATTTACGGTTAATTTAACTTTTTCCATATTATTATTTTTACGCAGTCGTATTGCTGTAATTTTTAAATGTTGCCATTATAACGAATGTTGAACGGAGCGTCGCAACCGCTGTTGCTTATAGCGGTACTGCTTACGCAACAAAAATTACCAACCCAATATCCATGCAAAAATGAGTGGCGCTACAATAGTAGCATCACTTTCAACAATAAATTTAGGTGTTGTAATATCTAACTTACCCCAAGTAATTTTTTCATTTGGTACTGCCCCTGAGTACGAACCGTATGAAGTGGTTGAGTCAGAAATTTGACAGAAATAATTCCAAAATGGTACATCATGCCATTCTAAATCTTGATACATCATTGGCACTACACAAATAGGGAAATCGCCAGCGATACCACCACCAATTTGAAAAAAGCCTACGCCTTTACCACTTGAGTTATTGCGGTACCAATCTGCCAACCATACCATGTATTCAATACCACTCTTCATGGTATGTGCCTTTAGTTCGTTTTTAATAACGTATGAAGCGAAAATGTTACCCATGGTACTATCTTCCCAACCTGGTACAACAATCGGAATATTTTTTTCTGCCGCAGCTAACATCCAACTATTTTTGGGGTCAATTTCGTAGTACTGCTCTAACACGCCACTCAATAACATTTTGTACATAAACTCATGCGGAAAATAACGTTCGCCTTTATCATCAGCATCTTTCCAAATTTTATGGATGTGCTGTTGTAAACGTCTAAACGCCTCTTCTTCTGGTATGCAAGTATCGGTAACTCGGTTGTAGTGGTTTTCGAGCAAATCCCATTCTTCCTGCGGACTTAAATCTCTATAATTAGGTACTCGTTTATAGTGCGAATGCGCTACTAAGTTCATAATATCTTCTTCCAAATTGGCACCTGTACAGCTTATGATGGCTACTTTATCTTGACGAATCATTTCTGCTAAACTCAAACCTAACTCTGCCGTACTCATAGCACCTGCCAAAGTAATCATCATTTTACCGCCTTCTTCTAAATGGGTTACATACCCTTTGGCTGCATCCATTAAAGCAGCTGCATTAAAATGCCTATAATGGTGTTCAATAAAATGCGAAACGGGCCCTTTGCTCATATTTGTATGTTTTAAATTGCTTTTAAAATAATGGCAAAAATAGTTGGTTTAATGCAGTTTAAGTGAACATTACATGCGCTTACTTAAAAATAATATTGCAGCAAGGCTGTTATACAACCTTTTAAAAGCCAATAATACTGTACCTTTAAAATAAAAATGCGTTGCATACTATCACTACTTTTTATCATCAATATTCTTTTTACAAATGCACAATTAGTTAGTGAGCCCGTAAGCATTAATACACCCACAGGTATATTGAAAGGCAGTTTAATAATTCCCAAAGCCAATATAAAAAAATGTCATTTTATTATACTTATTCCCGGTTCTGGCGCTACTGATAGAAACGGTAATAGCGGCAAAGATTTAAATGCTAATAGTTACTTATTATTAGCCGATAGTTTAGCAACTTATAATATTGCCACTTTATTAATTGATAAACGGGGTATCGGAGAAAGTAGTAGTGCAAAAATTAAAGAAGCTGATTTACGTTTTCAAGATTATGTAACTGATGCCATTGCATGGATCAATTTTTTGAAACAAGATAATCGTTGCAGTAAAGTTTTTGTTGCAGGACATAGTGAGGGCTCGTTAATAGCCATGCTGGCTACTTTACAAACTTCAGTTAACGGTTATATATCTATTGCTGGCGCTGGTGAAACGATTGATAAAATTATTAGTTGGCAGTATGAGCAACAATTACCAGGCACGGGCAAATATGTTGACTCATTATTCAATCGCTTAAAAAATAATGATACCATCAATAAAGTACCACCGCCTTATGCTGGTATTTTTAGAAAAACGGTACAACCATATATTCGTTCATGGGCATTGGTTGACCCTTGCGCTACAATAAAAAATGTGAAAGTACCTGCACTTATTATTCAGGGGACTAATGATATTCAAGTTACTACACAACAAGCACAAATTTTAAAAGATTGTAACCCCAAAGCAACCTTGGTATTTATAAATGGGATGAACCATATTTTAAAAGCTGCAGCAGCTGAAAGAGCAGCCAATATTGCAACATACAGCAATGCCAACCTGCCACTTATGCCTGGCTTAAGTTATCATATTGCTCAATTTGTAAACAAACGTTGATAGTATGAATTATTTAGCGCATGCATTTTTATCATTTGAACACCCCTCAATATTAGTGGGTAATATGATCAGCGATTATGTAAAAGGCAGCGCTCAATATAGTTACCCAATACCCATTTTAGCAGGTATAAAATTACACAGGGCCATTGATGCTTTCACTGATACGCATGCAGCTACACAACAAATAAAAGCCTTATATAAACCAACCTATCGCTTATATGCAGGGGCTTTTGCTGATGTGGTGTACGACTATTTTTTAGCCAACGATGTAACACAATTTAATACAGAGCATGATTTATTCATGTTTACCCAACAAACCTATACATCATTAGAAAAAAATACAGCTCATTTCCCAGAAAGGTTTTCAAAAATGTTTCCATACATGCAACAACAAAATTGGTTGTACCATTATAGGTTTGATGATGGTATGCAAAAAAGCTTTGGGGGCCTTGCCAGAAGAGCCGCTTATATAAATGAAACAGACACCGCTTTTGAAATATTTTTACAAAACAAAGCCACTATACAACAATGCTATGATGCATTTTTTAACGAAATAAAAACGTTTGCCTTTCATCAAATGCATTTACTTTTAAAAAATTGAATGAATAACTTCGTTATTAATTAAACATAAACAAGGCTCCTTTACAAAAAATAGAATCGTATGAAATTAATTGCCATCATCGCCATTTTGTTATGCAGTATTAGCAGCTATGCTCAACCTGCCAATATACCGCAGTTAGATAAATCGCCACTTGATATGAGTACTTATCCTGCTAATTATCCGGTACTAAAAATTCAAGATAAAGCCTCAGAACCTTTGATAGCAAGGGTTATTTATAGCAGACCATTAAAAAACAATCGAACTATTTTTGGTGATGTAGTGGAGTACAACAGTGTATGGCGTTTTGGTGCCAACGAAGCCACTGAAATTGAATTTTTTAAAGATGTGGTGATCAATAAAACAAAAGTAAAAAAAGGTAAGTACAGCATTTTTGCCATACCTAATACTAATAAATGGACGATCATCATCAACAAAGATGTAAATACATGGGGTTCATTTAAATATAAAGCCACAGAAGATGTGGTAAGAGTTGATGTACCTGTACAAAAATCAACAACGGTTGCTGAAGCTTTTTTTATTTATTTTGACAAAGCAACCAATGGCTTTACATTAAATGCTGGTTGGGACGATGTTAAAGTAAGCTTACCTATTTCAATGTAATTATATGAGTGTATGTATCCGTTTTTGTGGATGGCTTTTTTTAATGAGCTTACTTAGTTGTAACCAACAACCAAGTACACCAGTTGCCACCAACAAGGTAAATGAAACCAATACTGTTTTTCAAAAAGACAATCCGTACGTAACCGAAGACCAATCGGGTATGGATATGAGTTGGTGCCCTACTGCTTACCCTATCGAAAAAATGAAGGGTAATATATTACCATTAATTGCTAGGGTTATTTATAGCCGTCCGCATAAAAAAGGTCGTAATATTTTTGGTGCAGATACTAATTATGTTTGCATGTACGGTAAACCATGGCGTTTGGGAGCCAATGAAGCCACCGAAATTGATTTTTTTGAAAACGTTGTTATAAACGGACAAAATGTGGCAAAGGGTACATACGTTTTGTATTGCATACCACAGGCAGATAAATGGACCATTATTTTAAACAGCGACATTTACACTTGGGGCTTACACATTAACGAAGCCAACGATATATATAAATTTGAAATACCTACCACCAAACAAAACCCTGCCTTAAATGATTTTACAATGGTATTTCAAGATACCCCAACCGGCGCTGATTTGATCATTGCATGGGATAATGTAAAAGCAAATTTGCCTATTACATTTTCAAAAAAATAGTACCACAATTTTTGTAACATGCATATCAACAATGCATTAGTAATTATATTTACAACATGTGTGGTATTGCAGGTATATTATCGCCCCAAAAACAACTGGTACAACTGCCATTACTTCAAAAAATGGCTGATAGTCTAGCCCATAGAGGTCCAGATGGAGAAGGCTTTTGGATCAACCCTTTTCAACAAGTTGGGTTAGCACACCGCAGACTAGCCATTATAGATTTATCAGCTGCAGCAAACCAGCCTATGCCATACAATGAACGTTACACCATCGTTTACAATGGCGAAATATACAATTACAAAGAAATTAAAATCGACCTACAAAAAGCTGGCTACCACTTTAAAACAAATAGTGATACAGAAGTTATTATTGCAGCATATGATTTTTATAAAGATGCTTGTGTAAAATATTTTGATGGCATGTTTGCATTTGCCATTTGGGATGAACAAACTAAAGTACTTTTTTGTGCAAGAGATGTTTTTGGCGAAAAACCATTTTACTATTTTATTGATAAAAATATTTTTGCATTTGCTAGTGAAATGAAAGCGCTATGGGCTATTGGTATTAACAAAATACCTGATGAAAAAATGATGCTCAATTATTTGTCGCTTGGGTACGTTCAAAATGCTGCAAATAAATCGCAAACTTTTTTTAAAGATATTTTTGCATTGTTACCAGCACATACCGCCACTTTTAATATGCTAACCATGCAGTTGCACCTGCATAAATACAGAGATATAAATAAAGAAAACAGCATCAAAATTTCTGAAATTGATGCTGCTAATGAATTGCACAATTTACTCAACCGATCCATACAAAAAAGGTTGCGTAGCGATGTTGCTATCGGCACAAGTCTTAGTGGTGGCTTAGATAGTAGTACCATTGCTTACTACATTAAACAAATAAAAGCACAAACTACACAACCAAATTTCAAAACATTCTCAGCTATTTTCCCGGGTTTTGAAAAAGATGAAAGCGCTTTTATTCAACAATTTACGCAGCAGCAACAAATAGAAAATATAACGGTTACTCCAACAGCGCAGGGTTTGTTAAATGATATTGAGAAACTATGTTATCATCAAGAAGAACCTTTTGCATCATCAAGCATTTATGCTCAATTTAAAGTTTTTGAAACGGCCGCAGCAAATGGTATAAAGGTTTTGCTTGATGGCCAAGGGGCTGATGAAACCCTAGCTGGCTACTCAAAATATTTACACTGGTATATTCAAGAGTTGGTGAGCAGAAACAAATTTATACAAGCTCGTAAAGAACGAAAAGCACTTCAAAAAAATCATCCATTTAAATGGAATATAAAAAATACACTTGCCACTTATTTGCCAGCACATGCCACGTTAGCACTTGAAAAAAAAGCATATTACCAAACCATTGCAGATAACAACATCAGCTATGAACTACAACGCCATGTAAAAGGTAGAGAGTGGCAAGGTATTTATAAACCTGTTGTAACCAAACTCAACGATATTTTATATTATGATACCATGCAGTTTGGGCTCGATGAATTACTTCGTTATGCTGATAGAAATAGCATGGCACATGGTGTTGAAGTACGTTTGCCATTTTTAAATGTAGCATTATTGCAATTCATTTTTTCGTTACCATCATCCCTAAAAATTAATGCTGGTTTTGGCAAATACATTTTACGTAAAATGATGGAGCATGAATTACCCAATAATTTGGTTTGGAACCCCACTAAAATTGGCTTTGAACCGCCACAACAGCAATGGATGCACCAACCTACAATGCAACATTTAATTACTGATGCGAAACAATTTTTAGTGAATGAACGTATTTTAAGACCAGCAGTACTTCAACAAAAAATAAAACCACAAAAAGCACATGCCGCTGATAATTACGATTGGCGCTACCTCAATTTAAGCACTATTTTACAGCAATAAATAACGCAACCGCATACGTTAAAATTTGGTAAGGTTATATTAAAGTAAGCTGTTATCAATACTTTCAATTAATTTTGCCCATTCATAAATTTGAATATTACATGAGCCATTCATCACACAAAATTGGTACTAAATTTATACATGCAGGTACGGTACCTGACCCAAGCACAGGTGCTATAATGACGCCTATTTACCAAACCAGCACTTATGTACAAGAAGCACCTGGTGTAAACCAAGGTTATGAGTATGCCCGTAGTCAAAACCCTACTCGTAAAGCCTTGGAAGATGCGTTGGCAACCATTGAAAATGGTAAACATGGTTTAGCATTTGGAAGTGGTGTTGCCGCTACTGATGCGGTCATAAAATTATTAAGTCCTGGCGATGAAGTAATTGCTGCGAATGATATGTATGGCGGTACCTACCGTTTGTTCACCAAAGTATTTGCGAAGTTTGGTATTAAATTCACTTATGTTGATACTACCAATCCACAAAATGTACAAAACGCAATTACACCTCAAACCAAACTAATTTGGATTGAAACACCTACTAATCCATTAATGAATATCACAGATATAGCAGCTGTTGCCAGCATTTCAAAAGCAGCTGGTACTATTTTATGTGTTGATAATACGTTTGCATCGCCTTACTTACAAAATCCGCTTGATTTAGGTGCTGATATTGTAATGCATTCCGCCACAAAATATTTGGGTGGCCATAGCGATGTTATACAAGGCGCATTAATTTTAAACGATGATCAACTAAGAGAGCAATTGTATTTTATTCAAAAAAGTTGTGGTGCTGTACCTGGTCCTATGGATTGTTTTTTAGTACTTCGTGGTATCAAAACCTTGCATGTTCGTATGAAACAACATTGCGAAAATGGTATTGCAGTGGCACAGTTTTTACGTAACCACCCAAAGGTTGATAAAGTATATTGGTGTGGTTTTACTGATCATCCAAATCATACTATTGCAGCATCGCAAATGAGGGGTTTTGGTGGAATGATGAGTTTTACATTGAAAGATGATAGCATGGAAGCTGCTAATAAAGTGTTGACCAATACCCATTTGTTTGCATTAGCCGAAAGTTTAGGCGGTGTGGAGTCGTTAATTAACCACCCAGCCAGCATGACGCATGCCAGCATACCAAGAGAAGAGCGCATTAAAAATGGCCTCAGCGATGGTTTAATAAGATTGAGTGTAGGTATTGAAGATGCGGATGATTTAATAGCTGATTTAGATGCCGCTTTAAATAAATAATTATTGATTTTATTACAGCCGTTACATGCACATTGAAACAGCATTAGAGCAATTTCTTAATAAAAAGGTTGATGAATACAATCAACCTTTTTTTATTGAGGCTGACCCTATTTGTATTCCACACCAATTTTCTCAAAAAGCAGATATTGAAATAGCTGGTTTTTTTGCAGCCATTTTTGCATGGGGCAACCGTACGACCATCATTAATAAAAGTAATGTATTGTTGCAATTAATGGATAATGCCCCTCATCAATTTTGTACACAACACCAACCCAGCGATTTAAAAAAATTACTCCATTTTAAACACCGCACTTTTAATACCACCGATCTGTTATACTTTATTGAGTTTTTTAAAATGCATTACAGCAATTACAACAGTTTAGAGTATGCATTTACAAAACAGCATCAACCCACTAACCCTACTATTGAAGCGGCTTTAAATGGTTTTTACACATATTTTTTTTCGTTAGAAATAGTACCCAAACGCACCTTAAAACATATTGCTGCACCTTTTAAAAAAGCCAGCTGTAAACGCTTGTGTATGTACCTGCGCTGGATGGTACGCAATGACAATAAAGGGGTTGATTTTGGTATTTGGCAACAAATAACTCCTGCACAATTAGTAATACCTTTAGATGTACATGTGGCAAGGGTGGCTAGGCATTTTAAACTGATTGATAGAAAACCTACTGACTGGCAAGCGGCGCTTCAACTTACAGCGGCCATGCAACAACTCGATAATAATGACCCAGCCAAATACGACTTTGCCTTATTTGCACTAGGTGTACTTGAAAAATATTAAACCAATTTGATGAACAATGAATTAATTCATATCGTAAACAATCAATTTGAAATAACTGCTAATGATAATGATTGGATGGACTTGTTGGCCACGAAAATTAACTGGCTCATTGTACACCAATTTAATAAACTCATAGCTATTTTGTACCGAGCAGATATTAGTGAAACAAAATTACAGCAGCTCCTCAGCCAACACCCTCATGAAGATGCCGGAAAAATAATTGCAGCACTATATGTTGAAAGACAACGCCAAAAACAACAATCCAGACAGCAGTACCGTCGGGATGTTAATGATATTGATGAAAATGAAAGGTGGTAAGTTTCTATTTTGTAAACATTAATTCCTTCACTTTTTCTTTGTCTTCTTTTTCTTTTTTAAGGTCAAACATGGTTCCAAAAACATGATCCCATAATGTGCTGCTTACCCCAAAGCCCATATCAGCATGTTTGTAATGGTGTAAGTGATGGTTACGCCATAAACCCTTCATCCATTTAAATGGTGGGTTCCATGCATGTATTGCATAGTGCATGCTTCCATATATTAAATACCCCAACATAAATCCAGGAAAAAAAGCAAAAGCATATTTTCCTAAAATAAAATAAAAGGTTATAAAAAAAATGGATGCAATGATAAGGCTTGGAACAGCCGGCATAAACAATCGTTCTTTATCTCTTGGGTACTCATGGTGGTTACCATGCAATACATAATTAATACGTTTACCTTTCTCAGTTGAGGGGTGGTGGTGAAAAGCAAAACGGTGTAAAATATATTCAGTAAAAGTCCAAAAAAACATACCGCCTAAATAAACCAAGCAAGTAGTAATTCCAGCAATACCTACTGAATTAATGCTATAATAAGGTAATAAAATCAATACAGGTAAATACATACCCCAAATTACTAAAGGGTGTGTTTTGGTAAGGTATTCCAAATAACTGTTACGAAATAATTGTGCTTGACCCTTATTGTGTATTTTTTGAAATTCCATAATTTAAAATAATAAGCAAATATACAAATTGATTTTTTTGGTAGGCCTCACTAAGCCTAAATTTGTCGTACCATTCGTCACAAAACATTATCAATTATAGTTCCAACATTAATATTTATGACACAAATTCAGATAAATACCTCATATTCATATAAGTATAGCAGGCTAAATTCATTTTAAACCACAAAATCAATTGCCAAATTTGCACAATAAATTATAAAATAACCTCATTTCCTTCCAACTTAATTATCAGCAACATATGAAATTAGTTAGTTACTTAAAAAACGAACACGAACAATTAGCCTTATTAGTAAACGGTAAGTTATATGATACCGATAGCTTACACCCCGATTTGCCCATTAGTATGGCCATGTTTTTAAATTATTGGGAAGATGTTTTTCCGATTGCTCAAATGGCCGAAAAACATATTAAAGAAGGTGGTTTTGAAAATAAACGCACCACTCCTTTTGAAGAAGCTACCATTATTGCCCCAGTACCCAACCCAACTAGCTGTAGAGATGGTTATGCTTTTAGGCAACATGTGGCTGCAGCAAGGCGTAATAGAAAGGTAGATATGATTGCTGAATTTGATCAATATCCTATCTTTTATTTTACCAATCATAATAGTATTCAAGGCCCTGGCGATATTGTTTGCATGCCTGATCACTTCGAAAAACTCGATTTTGAATTAGAAGCCGCCATTGTTATTTGCAAACATGGTAAAAATATAAAAGCTGCTGAGGCCGATAGTTATATAGGTGGCCTTATGATTATGAACGATATGAGTGCCCGTAGGCTACAAATGGAAGAAATGCTGCTCAACCTTGGACCTGCAAAAGGAAAAGATTTTTCAACCGTAATTGGGCCCATGTTGGTTACGCTTGATGAATTAGAAAACTTTGAAGTGCCATGTAAAGATGGGCATACCGGCAAAAGTTGGAACCTTAATATGACCTGTACTGTTAATGGCGTACAAGTAAGTAAAGGCAACTTAGCTGATATGGATTGGACCTTTGCAGAAATAATTGAGCGTTGCAGCTATGGCGTTAACATGTATGCTGGTGACGTAATAGGCAGTGGTACCGTTGGCACAGGTTGCTTTTTAGAACTCAATGGTACGGGCAAATTAAACGACCCCAATTACCAAGAGCAGTGGCTACAACCCGGCGATGTAGTTACCATGCAAATTGATGAATTGGGTACATTAACCAATACTATAGTGGCTGATGAAAGTGATTTTTCTATTTTAGCACTTAAAAAATTATAGCCACGTCATCATGCTGATTCAATTAAAAGATTTAAGTCCGGCTGATGTGCAAAATTATTTGCAACATAGCATTGCACCAAGGCCCATTTGCTTTGCATCAACTATTGATGCTGCCGGAAATGTAAACTTATCTCCCTTCAGTTTCTTCAATTTATTTTCATCGAACCCACCTATTGTTATTTTTTCACCTGCTCGTAGGGTTAGGGATAATACCACCAAACATACGCTTGAAAATGTGCAAGAAGTTGCAGAAGTGGTTATTAATATGGTGGATTATGATATGGTACAACAAATGTCATTATCAAGTTGCGAATTTCCGAAAGGCACCAACGAGTTTGTAAAAGCTGGTTTTACAGAACAGGCCGCCACTATGGTAAAACCACCAATGGTGCAAGAAAGTAAAATAAAATTGGAGTGTAAAGTAATTGAAGTAAAACCATTAGGTACAGAAGGTGGTGCAGGCAACCTAGTTATTTGCGAAGTACTTTGCATGCATATTGATGATAGTATTTTAGATGCCAATCTGAAAATAGACCAAACAAAATTAGCATTGGTGGCCCGTTTGGGGGGCGATTGGTATAGCAAGGTAGGTGTTAATAATTTATTTAAAGTAGCCAAACCAAATGTAAAATTAGGTATTGGTATTGATGCTTTACCTTCGGCAATACGCAACAGTTCAATACTTACTGGCAACCATTTGGGGCAGCTTGCAAATGTAGAAATATTACCTACTGTTGATGCTTCGTATGATAACGATGATCTAAAACAAATTGTACAATACTATAGCCTCAACCCTAACGACATGGAGGTTGAAATTCATAGATTAGCGGCTCGTTTTTTAAACAATAATGATGTAGCTGCTGCATGGCAAATATTATTACACAACGAAGTTGTATAAGATAATATGTAAATAAAAAAAGCTGCTGTATACAGTACAGCAGCTTTTTTATTATAGAAATGAGGCTTATCTATACGCTCCACCAAATACTTTCTTCAATAAATCGGTTGTTCGTGCTGCAAAATTGGTACGTATGTTTACTTCTTCTTTAGCTATTAAATTAAACAAAGCATCGGTTGCCTTTAGGGTTACATAATTAGTTAAATCAGGGTTTAACTTTTTTATGGTTGTAGGAAAATTATTGTACTTCATAATTAAATCACCATAGTATTTCGTTGCTTCTGTTTTTTGTAAAGAGGCTTCAATTACTGGCGTAAATGCAGCAATTAATTTTTGAGTAGTTTTTTCTCTAAAAAAGTGGGTAGCACTGGTATCACCATTTCGTATAAGGCCAATTGCATCAGCAATGGTCATACTCTTAATAGCATCTACAAAAATAGGCTTTGCATAACCTGCGGCATCTTCGGCACCACGGTTAATTTGTAAAATAGCTTTATCAACCAAACTATTAAAACCTAGGTTTCGTAACGTATTTTCAATTTTTTTAGCTTCAGGTGGTAATAATACTTTGTATAAGGCATCTTTAAAAAAACCATCGGTAGTGTTTAATTGTAAAACTGATTTTGTAATACCTTGTCCTAATGCTTCTTTAATACCTGCTGCAGCTTCTGTATTAGAAATACCCGTACCAATACCATTTGCACCAGCAGTGTTTACTACTTGCTGTAGGGTATCACATGAACTGAGGGTAATGCTGGTAATTAGTAATGTAAATATGTATTTCATGTTTAATTTTTGTGGTATAAAGCAAGTATGTAGCCATAAGCTACATATAAAATGTTAAATAGGTAACTTATACATTAGCGGCAACAATTTGGCATAAAAAGCCCACTAATAAACCTACATAAACGTCTTTTTGGGTATGGTCGCTTACCAATAATCTTGCAGTTGTTACTAAACCCGTAAGTAATAAAACGAGTGCAATGGGCCATGTCATTAACATCGTATTGCTATATGCAATTACGATAAATATGCCTAACCAACCACCCATGCCAATGGTATGCATGCTTATTTTAAAATAGATATTAGCAATTAAACCAGCACTTGCTGCTAAAAAAACACCTAATATAAAACTGGCCATAATGGGTGGATAAAATTCTTGTTTTTTAAAAACGGTATAGGCCCAAAAAAAGAAAATACCACAAGCCATATATGGTATAATTCTATCTTTTCTGGTACGTAAAAAAACAGAATCAATAAAACCAACTGCTTTTAATAACAAAACACTTATTAATGGAAATGCCACCAAGTTCACTATTGATATTAAAACGGTTTGCCACCTAGCCCTCTCATCAATACCACTAAAGTATGATGGATGAATAAACACCAAAAAAGTAATTACATAAATAGGCACAAAAATGGGGTGCAACACATACGAAATAAACTGTGCTGGCCATTGTAAAGCAGGATGCTGCTTTGGCTTGTTGGCATTAATATCGTCAATAATAAATGGTTGCATTTATAAAATTTTTCTGAGTCGAGCTACTGGTATATTGAGTTGCTCTCTATATTTTGCTACTGTTCTTCGTGCAATATTGTAACCTTTTTCTTGCAACATTTCTGTTAGCTTTTCATCACTGTAAGGGTGTTTTTTTGTTTCCTCACTAATTAAGTCGGTCAATATTTTTTTCACTTCTCTCGTACTTACTTCTTCGCCACTATCTGTTTGTAAACTTTCGCTAAAAAAGAATTTTAGGCGGTAGGTACCAAATTCAGTTTGTACAAATTTACTGTTGGCCACCCTACTCACGGTAGAAATATCAAGGTTGGTCATTTCAGCAATATCTTTCAAAATCATTGGTCGCAATGCTGTTTCATCACCAGTTAAAAAGAAATTATACTGGTAATTCATAATAGCTTCCATAGTATTTAACAACGTATTTTGACGTTGCTTAATGGCATCAATAAACCATTTAGCACTATCAATTTTTTGCTTTATAAACAACACTGCATCTTTTTGTCGTTTATCTTTTTTTGTACCTTTTTCATAATCCTTTAGCATATCTCTATAACCCTCACTAATACGAAGGTCAGGTGCATTTTTGCTATTAAGGGTAAGTTCTAATTTGCCTACATTGTTGGCTATAAAAAAATCGGGTATTACATAATTGGTATTTTTACCCGTATCGCCAGCAGTGCCGCCTGGCTTAGGGTTGAGCTTTACTATTTGGCTAATAATTTCTCTTAATTGTTCATCACTTAAATTAAGGGCACGTTGTATTTTTTCATAATGCTTTTTGGTAAACTCATCAAAATATTTTTCTAATACTTTAATAGCTGTATCAATAATTTTACCCTGATCTGTTTTACGTTTGAGTTGTAATAATAAACATTCTTGTAAATCACGAGCACCTACACCTGGTGGGTCAAATTGTTGAATTTGTAATAATAAAGCTTCGATTTCTTTTTCATCTGTATCAACGTTTTGCCTAAATGCTAAATCATCAATAATTGCGGAAATTTCTCTACGCAAATACCCATCATCATCTAAACTACCTACAATTTGTTCAGCCACTTTTAACTGATGATCGTTTAAGTTAAGCAAACCCAATTGTTGTAACATGAGCTCCATAAAGCTGGTTTCTACTTTATGAGGTATTACTTTGCTATCATCTAACTCAGGGTAATTTTCATCTCTTGTTTTATAATCGCCAATATCATCGTCGCCATCTTGCACATATTCGCTAATGTCAATGTTTTCATACTCATCTTCTGAGCCTTCCGTTTGGTAATCATCATCTTCATTAGCCTCTGTAAATTCATCTTTCTCAAACTCATCATCATGGCTATCTTCATCGGCCTGCTCAAGGGCAGGATTTTCTTCTAACTCTTCCTTTATACGTTCATCTAATATAGCAGTAGGCACCTGCAACAACTTCATTAATTGAATTTGCTGTGGCGATAATTTTTGTAATAATTTTTGCTGTAAGCTTTGGTGTAATGACATAATAATAATTCAAAAAAATAATCAGTTATTAACATTGTTTGGCAACCTATTACCAAAACAATGCCATGCCGAATTGGGTAAAAAAATACCACCAATGAGCACTATGCAAAACTATGTAAATTATATGGCATACGTTTTAATTGACCTTAGGTATGGGTTATAAAAGCCTAAAATTTAAAAATGATGTTTCATGCAATAAAGAGTTACGCTTGCATGTTATACAAAAAAAGTTTACTAAAATTTTACTAGCTTTCCATTATTAAGCATAAAACATGACCACAACTGACTGGATAGGCTTTTTAGGTGTTACCATATTATTAATAGCCTACTTTTTAAACTTAAAAAACATACTTCAAAAAGACGATTTTACTTACTTATTACTCAATGTTTTGGGTGCAAGTATTGCATGTGCTGCTTCTATTTTACTCAATTATTGGCCTTTTATTATTTTAGAAGCCTGCTGGACACTGGTGTCTATAATTGGGTTGCTCCAATATTTCACGAAGAATAGTAAAGCAAAAACAACTTGAGTTGGTTTTATAACTAAAAATTATTGACCCATTTCATAAAATATTAACTTTAGGTATAGCGTTATTGCTGTACACAAGTATTCAATATGAAGTTACTATATACTTTACTTTTTAGCACTTTGGGCCTTTTTTGCCAAGCGCAGGAAAAAATGGATGCAATGCGTATTGCAAAAATGGAGTTGCAGGCGCAACAACAACAAATGCAAAACTTTACCAATCGAACCAACGCATCAGATAATTTTGATGTAAAATATTATCGCTGTGAGTGGGAACTTAACCCAAGTGTACGTTATATTAAAGGTTGTGTAACTGTTTACTTTAAAACTACAAGCAACACCAATAATATCGTACTTGACCTTACAGCGCCAATGGGGGTCGATAGTATTAAACAACGGCAACAACTACTTAGCTTTTCGCAGCCTAATAATACAGTACAAGTAAATTTTGGTACAGCAATAAATACAAACACCATTGATTCAATAAGTATTTACTACCAAGGTATACCAGCTAATACAGGCTTTGGCTCATTTATACAATACACCCATGCAGGTATACCTATACTATGGAGTTTAAGTGAACCCTATGGCTCACGTGATTGGTGGCCTTGCAAAAATGGTATTAATGATAAAGCAGATTCTATTGATGTATTTATTACACACCCCAACCAGTATAAAGCCGCAAGCAACGGGTTATTACAAAGTGAAATAGCTGTAGCTGGCAACAAAATACGTACACATTGGAAACATCGTTACCCAATTGCAACATACCTCATTTGTATGGCTATAACCAATTATGCTACTTTCAGCAATACGGTACAGTTAGATGGTGTTAATTTGCCAATGTTAACCTATTGTTACCCTGAAGATTTGGCTAGTTTTCAAACCAATACACCCAAGGTTTTAGAAGCGATGAAGCTATTTCACCAAACATTTGGACCATACCCTTTTATAAACGAAAAATATGGACATGTGCAATTTGGTTGGGGCGGTGGCATGGAGCATCAAACCAATAGCTTTATTGTAATACCCGATGAAAATTTAATGGCACACGAACTGGGTCACCAATGGTTTGGTGATAAAATTACTTGTGCTAGCTGGGAAGATATTTGGTTGAACGAAGGCTTTGCTACTTACCTTGCTGCGTTTTACATGGAAAAACAATATCCTAGCCAAACATTGGCCAACAGAAAAAATATAATCGATGCCATTACTTCACAACCAGGTGGTTCCGTTAAAGTAAATGACACTACCAATTTATTTCGCATTTTTGATGGTAGGTTAAGCTATAGCAAAGGCAGTTGCTTATTAAATATGTTACAGTTTATTTTGGGCGATGCCGTATTTTTTAAAGCAATTAAACGTTACCAGCAAGATCCGGCATTACGCTACAGCAATGCCAGCACGGCTGATTTAAAAAGAAATTTAGAAGCAGAGAGTGGTAAAAATTTAACCTACTTTTTTGATCAATGGTATACAGGTGAAGGTTACCCAAGCTACACACTTAAATGGCGTAATGTAGGTAGCAGTGGGGTTAACATCAATATTACACAAACAACATCTCACCCTAGTGTCAATTTTTTTAAACTACCTATAGCTTTACAGTTTAAAAATGCTACCCAACAAAAAACTATCATTGTACAAAACGATTTCAATAATCAAAACTTTACAGAACAAATTGGGTTTATTGCCGATACGGTTTTAATTGATCCGCAATACTGGCTTATCACAAAAAATAACAGTACCCAAAAACTGCCAGCAAGTAATACAGGTGAAGGCATTGTAACGATTTACCCTAACCCTGTAAGCAACCCTTTCACTATTTATTTACACGATTTTAATGCAAATACAGCAAGCATTGGTATTTACAACCAATTAGCACAAACTGTTTACCAACAAAATGTAGCCTTAGTTAACGGTGCCGAATTTGTAAATGTGCCTACCCAACATTGGGCAAAAGGTTTATATATTGTTAAAGTAACCGTTGGTGGTAAAACCTATACCCAACAAGTATTACGATAAATAATATCTTTGAAAGGTATAACATTTACCCACACATTTTATGGCAAAAAAAGTGCGTCGATTAGGAAGAAATATTTTTCTATTCGTACTATTTATGGCGCTTGCATCATTAGCTGCTTTTTATTTGAGTGATTACTATTACGAGCCGCCTTTTAAACATTATAACAAATTTGGTATTGATTTACCTACACAATATAACATTCATGGTATTGATGTAAGTAGGCACCAAAACCGTATTTCGTGGGATGATGTGAAGGCCATGAAGGTAAACAACATTGGTATCAGTTTCGCATTTATGAAAGCGACAGAAGGTACTGATTTTGTTGATGAACAATTAAACAATAACATGCGTAACGCCAAAGAGGTAGGTATTACCAGAGGTGCTTATCATTTTTTTACTGGCTCAAAAAGTGGCAAAGCACAAGCCATTCATTTTTTAGAACATGTAAGTTTAAAAAAAGGCGACTTACCACCCGTGCTCGATGTTGAACAGGCTAATGGCGCTTCTGTAACAGATGTACAACAACGTGTAGCCGATTGGCTCTCCATTATTGAAAAAGTATACAAAGTAAAACCCATTATTTACAGTAATGTTGATTTTTATAAAACCTATTTAGCTGGCCGTTTTGATAGTTATCCGCTTTGGGTAGCCCACTATTTTGTAAAAGATAAACCACGTATCGACAGAAACTGGGTGTTTTGGCAACACAACGAAAATGGCTTGGTAAACGGCATTCGCAGTAAAGTTGATTTTAATGTATTTAATGGCGATAGTACCGCATTTTCGCAACTACTTATTCAGTAAGTTTGTGTTATGGGAATGGAAGATAATACGAAATTGTTTTTAGTAACGATTATGCAAACCGTATCGTTATTAATATTGTGGCTGTTGCTCAACATTTTATTTGGCTTGTATTTAAAGTATGGTTTGTTTGAAAACCAACCATCGGCCACCAACATTATTTACTACATCATTTTTATAACGGGTAGTATTTTTTTAATTCGTTACATAAAATCGAAATGGAAAAAAGTAGGGCTTTAACTGCTATGGTCTTGAATAATAAGCCATTGTCCGTTTATTTTTTTAAATAGTAAGGTAAAAGCACCTCCTACATCGCCAATAGTGCGCTTTAAATGCCACTTACCCACCACTGAATAATATTGTGCAGATAGTGGTTGTACCTTAATTATAGTAAACGATAATTCACCCATTGCAGCAGCGTTGGGGTAACCTGTTTTATAATTATTAAGGGTATTATTATAACCATAAGTTGGGCCATTTTTACCAATAAACATAAGTGAATCATTGTTCCAATATGCTTTCATAAATCCCTCTACGTTTCCACTATTCCAATCTTTTAGTTGTTGCTCCATTGTAGCAGCAATAATAGCTTCGGGTGATTTTTTTTGTGCCATTGTAGTTGTTACGAGCATACTACAACAAACTACTAAAAGAAAATACTTCATGGTATAATAATTTATATTGAAAGTAAGTAAAATAAAAGTGTGATAGCAAGTAATTATTGTAATGTACTAATGCGTATGGTGGGGTGAACTGCATTTGCTTTTGGTACATAACCTATAATTCATGTAATGAGCTACAATAATAAGTAACACCGCTGGCACTAAAAAATAGCCTTCATACGGTAAAAAAAACTGCTTGGTACATAAAATGATAAACCCAATAGTGAATACAATGACTGGCATCCAATTTTTATGATGGGTTTTAAAACCATGCAACAAAGCATATACGCCTATTGAAAAGGCTATCCCAATCATTATCCATTCAAAAACAATATTATGAATAATGTTTACACCGAATAAAGGCAAACTGGTAAGCAATAAAGGTAGTACCACACAATGTATAGCACATGCCAGTGAAGTAGCAATACCTAATCCGTCCCAATTAATTTTAAAATTCATGCAAATGCAAATATACAATTTTTGCAATAATGTTGCAATTGTTTTAACGTGTTAACGAAGTATTGCGTATTTCGGATGTACCTTTGCGTTGCAAATCGCAATTTTGTAAAGCAAAAGCGGTTTAGTAACGTTTAAATTTTTGATTATGAGGATCAGCAAGAAACTTCGATTTTACATCATCTTTTTTATAGTTTTACTTGGTGGCTTTTACTTTTTTATTATGAAGGATTATGATTTTGATGCTTCGCCTTTAAAAGTTATTAACCCAGCAGTGCCAGCTTTTAGTTTTGTAAACCAAAATGGTGATACAATTTCACAGAAAAATACAGATGATAAAGTGTATGTGGCTGAATATTTTTTTACTACTTGTAAAGGCATTTGCCCTAAAATGAATGCCAATATGCGAAGGGTGTACGATGCTTATAAAGATCGAAAAGATTTTTTAATTCTCTCACATACCTGTATGCCAGAAGTTGATAGTGTACCACTCTTAAAAGCATATGAACAAAAAATGATCAATGGTACGTTGGTAAAAAATGCCAATGGAGAGTATAGTATTAGCAATACAACTTCAGCTACAAATAATACCAACACCAATTGGTTTTTTGTAACTGGTAGTAAAGATTCGTTGTATAAAATGGCAAGAGTAGGTTATATTATTGATAACCAAAAGCCTGATAGTACACAAAACGTTGCCGATCAATTTATACATACCCAGTTTTTTGCATTGGTTGATAGGTATCGCCGTGTTAGAGGTATTTATGATGGTTTAAAAGAAGATGAAGTACAAAAACTTTTATACGACATTAAAGGGGTTTTAAAAGAAAAGGTTGACCATACCCGATTTATGTCGGGCTTTAGTAACGCTCCTAATTAATTATTTATGGCATCAAAAACACAACCAGATATTTTACGCCAATCGGGCCTCAGTGTTACGGAAAGTAGAAAAAAAATACTTGAACTATTTTTAGCATCAAACGGAGCACTAGCACATAGTGATATTGAAAAAAATACAGCAGCTGCTTTTGACAGGGTAACAGTTTACCGTACGCTACAAACCTTTGTTGAAAAAGGCATCATACATCAAATACCCACTACAGATAACTCTGTTTTATATGCTTTGTGCAAACACAATTGTGAACAAGGGCACCATCATGATGATCATGTACATTTTATATGTAGCACTTGCGATAAAACCATTTGCTTAGATGATGTAACGGTGCCCGAAGTTAAACTACCTATTAACTTCAGCAAAGCACAGGCGGCAATGGTTGTTACAGGTGTTTGTGGCGACTGTAAATAAAAAAGGCAACACCTAAGCATTGCCTTTTAGTAATATTGATGGTACTATTTATTCGTTGATGGTTACTTTAACCATTTTATCACCTGCTTTAATATCATCTAAAAAATCTAACCCGGCAGTTAGTTTTCCAAAGCAAGTATGCACACCATCTAAATGCTGGGTACCTTGCCTGTGGTGACAAATAAAAAATTGTGAACCACCCGTATTTTTACCCCTGTGTGCCATACTCATTACACCTCTATCGTGGTATTGCTTTTCGCCACCTGTTTCACATTGTATGCTGTAGCCAGGGCCACCAGCACCAGTACCATCCGGACAACCAGTTTGTACCATAAAATTTGGAATAACACGGTGAAAACTTAAGCCATCATAATACCCAGATGCAGCTAATTTTTTAAAGTTAGCTGCAGCAATAGGTGCCGCATCATCATATAACTCAAAAGTAAACGTTCCTTTATTGGTTTCAATTGTACCCGTTGTATTGCTCATTGTATTTGTTTTGAGTGCAAAATTAAGTGCTTTGCTTGGTTTTAAAAAAGGAGTTTGAGGGTTAACCTAAACATATAGGTAGGTAAAACAAATATCTACTTAGATTTGCCAATAAACACACCAACAATTATATGAACAAGAAAGCTGCCATGGGTTTCATCTTTTTAACAATTGTAATTGATGTAACTGGTTTAGGGCTCATTATACCTGTATTACCCAAACTTATTGAACAATTAATACATGGCAATGTGAGTGATGCTGCAAAGTATGGCGGTTGGCTTACTGCAACGTATGCGGTGATGCAATTTTTGTTTTCACCGGTATTGGGTGGCTTGAGTGATCAATTTGGTAGGCGCCCCATTTTATTATTTTCATTACTAGGTTTTGGGTTAGATTATTTGTTTTTATCATTTGCACCCACCATTGGTTGGTTATTTGTTGGCCGGGCTTTGGCAGGTATAACTGGCGCTAGTTTTACCACCGCTACTGCATATATAGCTGATATTAGTACAAACGAAAATCGTACACAAAATTTTGGGTTGGTTGGTGCAGCCTTCGGAATAGGTTTTATTGTAGGGCCCATTATTGGGGGGTTACTTGGTTCACTTGGGCCACGTATACCCTTTATGGTAGCCGCTGGCTTAAGCTTTTTAAACTGCTTGTATGGTTATTTTGTATTACCAGAATCGTTAAGTAAAGAAAACCGAAGGGCTTTTAATTTTAAAAGAGCCAATCCGCTCGGTTCATTATTACAATTAAAAAAATACCCAGCCTTGGGTGGTTTAATTATTTCATTTTTATTGATTTATTTGGCATCACATGCTGTACAAAGTAATTGGGGCTTTTTTGGTATTGAAAAATTTAAGTGGGATGAAAAAATGATTGGTATTTCTTTAGGTGCTGTGGGTTTATTAGTTGGGGTAGTACAAGGTGGTTTAATTAGAGTAATCAATCCAAAATTGGGTAATGAAAACAGTGTGTATGCTGGGCTACTTTTATACGCATTGGGTATGTTGTTATTTTCAATAGCATCACAAACTTGGATGATGTTTGCATTTTTAGTGCCTTACTGTTTGGGAGGTATTAGTCAACCTGCGTTACAATCCATTATTTCTGGTAATGTACCAGCTAACGAACAAGGCGAATTACAAGGTGCTTTAACCAGCTTAATTAGCTTAACCTCTATTTTTGGGCCGATGTTAATGACGGGTTTATTCTCCTACTTTACAGGTCCCAAAGCACCTTTTCACTATGCAGGTATTTCATTTGCGTTGGGAGCTGTATTAATGTTTGCAAGTGCGGTTGTAGCTTATATTACATTGAATAAGAGAAAGAAATTAGCAACACTTTAAATTGAAAGTTTGTAATGGAACAAGATTACATTAATATCAATAAAATGGCATGGAATTATAAAGTGGCTTCACATGTTGGATCAGCTTTTTATGATATGCCTGGTTTTTTAAATAACCCACAATCTTTAAATGACATTGAGTTAAGCATATTAGGTTCTGTTGAAAAATTAAATATTTTACACTTACAATGTCATTTTGGGCAAGATAGTATTTCATTGAGCAAACTAGGTGCAAATGTTACGGGTGTTGATTTTTCAGAGAAGGCCATTGAGCAAGCACAGTTATTAACACAACAATTGCAAACAAACACACAATTTATATGTAGTGATATTTATAATTTACCACAATATTTAAAGCAACAATTTGATATTGTTTTTACTAGCTATGGAACTATTGGATGGCTTCCTGATTTAGATAGATGGGCCAACATTATTCAATTCTATTTAAAACCAGGCGGCAGGTTTGTTATGGCAGATTTTCATCCTGTAATATGGATGTATGATGATCATTTTAAAGAAGTGACATATAACTATTTTAAAGATGCTCCTATAGAAGAAGTAATTAATGGTACTTATGCTGATAGAAATGCAGCCATTAGTACACGAACAATATCGTGGAACCACAGCATTAGTGAAATACTCAATAGCTTGTTGCAACAAGGTTTGCAATTAAAACAATTTAATGAATATGATTACTCTCCCTACAATTGTTTTAATGAAACTATAACGATTGCACCCAAAAAATATCAAATAAAACACTTTAATAATAAAATTCCGATGGTTTATGCAATTGAGGCTGTTAAACCTATTTGATGAGTTGCTGCACATCAGGGTCGGGCTCTAAGTTGGCCATTTGCCTTAATATATTTGCTGATCTAAAAGCAACAAACCTACTTACTGGCTTTACTGTAAAACGAACAGGGTTAGGCAATGCAGCAGCAATTTGTGCCGCTTCGCCTCTAGTTAAATTAATAGCATCTTTATTAAAATAGGCTTTGGATGCTGCTTGTATGCCGTAGATACCTTCACCCATTTCAGCAACGTTTAAATACATTTGTAGTATACGTTCTTTACTCCAAAAGGTTTCAATCATAAAAGTAAAATATACTTCTAGGCCTTTACGAAAAAAACCTCCACCTTGCCATAAAAAAACATTTTTAGCTACCTGCTGACTTATGGTACTTGCACCACGAATTTTATTGGGGTGCTTTTTATTGTACTTCATAGCCAGTTTAATTGATTTAATATCGAAACCATTGTGATCAGGAAACAGCTGATCTTCACCAGCCATCACTGCTAATTTTGCATTAGCACTCATTTCGTTATACGATACATAATCTCTTTTTAAACCTTGGCCTTTTACTAAACTAACCAACTGTGTTACTGTAAATGGAGGGTTCACCCAACGCAGTATGATGATGTACACAAACTGTGCAACAAATAACCACAATAATATTTTTTTGATGGTTTTAAACCAATGTCGCTTTTTAGTTTCTGCCATTTACTTTACAGATAAATTTATGTATTGTAGTTTGTATTTATTTTTACCAATAGTAATGCCTTTACTGGCTATTTTAGTAAATAAATAACCCACGGCCGTACCTCCCAAGCCAGCAAAAAACAAAGTGTTACTAAACTTTTCTTTATTGGTGAGGTACACTACACTACTACCGGCTGTGAGCAATAAACCACCACCAAATAATGAGGCGCCACTATTAAACAAATTAAATTTTTTATGTTCTTTACTAAAATACTTAATATCTCGGTAATGATATGCATACCTAAAACTACCAAGTGTGTCATTTATAAATGTACCAAAGTTGGTGATTAACTTCTGTACAACAAACTCTTGTAAAAAAATACTGTCATTTTTTATAGCAGTAATTACAGCATCTCTATATGCACCTGTTGTAGTAGTAAACTGAATGTTTGAGCCTTTAAAAAAACTTTGTATTTTTTTGCCCCCTTTTTTTAGCACCAAAAAATCAGTTGATTGTGCTAATAAAAAAGTTGTACATAAACATGCTAATATAAAAAGGCTACATTGTTTCATAGTTACTGTGGCTTGTATTTATTATACCACACACCAAAAATAAGGGCAATACCAAAAGCCAAAAACATAAGGCCAGATATTTTGTTAACTATAACAATATTTTTATCAGTTAATTTTTTACGCAACTTACCAGCAAGGTTTATCTTAAATATATCAGCACCTACATTCATGGCTAAGCAAATAGAAAATGTTACTAGTTTTTCATTAAACGTATTACTGATTGATTTTGTAGCGGCTGCAAGCCAAAGGGCAATAACGCCAGGGTTTAGTGTATTAATTAAAAACCCTGTAACAAATAATTTTGCATGGGTTGATTTACCAATTTTTACACCTTCATCTAAAGCTTGCTTGGAGTGGTATTTTTTAAAAAACAAATAAAATATACCCAATGCAACTAAAAAAATTCCTCCAGCTGTACCTATTTGTAATTTATAAACGGTTAAACTATCTAATAAACTACTGAACAAATTAGCCGTAACTACCCAAAGCAAATCACTTAACCAAACGCCAGATATAAAAAACAAAGCACTTGTAATTCCATAATTTATACGCAATTTAAGTATGGTAAAAATTACAGGACCAACGGAAAAAACCAACGCCATCCCTAATAATAAACCTGCAATAACGGCTTCTATCATTTGCTATTATTTGGCGTTAAAAAATTATGATTGGCTATTTAATTGTTGAAGGTATTGCTTCCAATCTTCTAACATGGTGCCTTTTAAAACCCTCGGAAATTTATGTTGGCCACCCAACTTACCTTTCGACTTCATAAAGTCCATAAAGTTTTTTTCTGATAAAACATTTACAGTAATTGCTTTTAACGCATGCTTACGTTCAACTTCATAATCATCGTTCAATAGCTTTAATTTTTCATCTAAACATTGAGCAAATTCAACGGGGTCAACTTTATCATCAGTAGCAATATACCATTCGTGTGCAAAAAAGTTACCATGCGGTACGCCTGCCACAGTAAATTCAGGCACATCAACATTTAACGCTTCACCCACCAATTCAATAGCATTATTCATATTATCAACACTCAAATGCTCACCTACTAAACTTAAAAAATGTTTGGTACGCCCTGTAATAATAATTTCACTTCGTTCTCTATCAATTAAACGTACGGTATCGCCAATAGCATAACGCCATGTGCCAGCGTTGGTGCTAATTAATATGGAGTAATCTTTATCTTCCTCAATTTCATGAATCATATACACCTCTGGGTTTTCAACCATATTACCATCGGCATCAAAATTTTTATCATCAAATGGCACAAATTCAAAAAAGATGTTGTTATTCAAGGCCAAATGCATCCCCCTAGTATCTTGCCTGGTTTGGTATGCCAAAAAACCTTCACTTGCCAAATAAGTTTCAATGTAGGTTATTGGCTTACCCAATAATTTTGAAAATCCTTTTTTATAGGGTTCCATAGCTACCCCACCATGTACATAAAATGCAAGGTTGGGCCACATTTCATGAATGTTATTAAGGTTATAACGTTCAATAATTTTTTCTAAACATATTTGCAACCATGCAGGTACACCCACTAAAAAACTAATATCCCAATTGGGTGCATTTTCAACTACTTCTTCTAACTTTTTTGACCAATCTTTTTCACGGGCAATTTTTTTACCGGGCTTATACAAACCCATACTTCTAAACCAAAAAGGAATATTTTTTTGTTGAATACCACTTAAATCACCTGCATAATAAGTAGCCCCTTTTTGCAATTGTGTACTGCCTCCAATAATGAGCCAACCCTTACCAATGGCGCTTTTAGGCACATTTTCGTACTTAGCCAAGCTAAGTAACTGCTTAAAACTGGTAATGGTATTACTTCTTATAAGCTCTTTGGTGATAGGTATATATTTACTAGCTGCTTCACTAGTTCCACTACTTAATGCAAAGTATTTTATAACGCCAGGCCAACAAACATCTGGTATACCTTCTAAAGTTTTATGCCACCACTCATTGTAAATTTTTGTGTAATTAAAAGTGGGTACGTTTTGTTGAAATTTTTTTCCGGGATGACGGCTTAGCAAAATTTCATCGAACTTATATAATTGTCCAAATTGGGTAAAACGAGCTGTTTTTAGCAACTTCTTTAAAACTTTAAGTTGCTGTTTTCTAACATCACTCACCGGCAGCTTTAATGCTTTTGCAATAGATGCAGGAAGTTTAATATCAAAAATGGCCATTATGAACAAATTGTTGTGGGCAACAAATATAAGTAATGGGTTTGATGTATAAAAGCCGTTAATATGTATGACTTTTAGTGTAAGATGTTAGTTATATAAAGAAAAAGCCTTATCTATCGTAGAAATACTACATCAATATAAAATCAATTACTACAACCATACATAATACGTAGTAGTAGATTTGATATATCCAATAAAACAAAAAATATCAAGATCTTAATCTCTTGAAAAACCACAAACTACATCACCCCTCATTGTAGGTCATCTTTTAAGATGGCCTATTTTTTTGTATGCTATTATGTGTAAGGCTGTATATAAATAAACGTAACTATAATATCACATCAATTTCAGGGTAGATAAATCAAATAAATATGCGTTTAATTAAAACAATAGCTTTATTAGTAACGGTAGGTTTTATAGCTATATTATGCTTTGCAAAAAATAGTAACAATGCCAATTTACATTTAAACAGTAAACCTTTCATTGGTGTATATGAACCTGTTGCGGTGTTAGAGTTGTTTACTTCACAAGGCTGTTCAAGCTGCCCTTCAGCTGATAAATTGCTAAAAGAAACCATTATAAATACTAAAGGTAAAAAAATATTTGCCCTGTCGTTTCATGTTGATTATTGGAATAGACTGGGCTGGGCAGATCCATTTAGCAACAAAGCTTTTTCGAAAAGGCAAAGTGATTATGTTGATGCTTTTGGTATTAATGGCTCCTACACACCTCAATTAGTAGTAAATGGCAATAAAGAATTTGTGGGGTCTGATAATACTACACTTTATAACGTATTAAATAGTGCCCTTAACACCAAAACTGCCGCTAGATTTAAGTATTTGTTTGTTCGTTATAACGCCGAAAATGCCATACAAATTGATTATGAATTAGAAGGCAACTTTAGAGACTGTGATGTAAATTTTGCTTTAGTATCTAATAGCGAAACCACTGTTGTAAAAAGAGGTGAAAATGGCGGAAGAACGTTGGAGAATGATCATGTAGTAAGGCAATTCATTACCAAAACAGCCGCAACAAAAGGAACTGAAATTTTTGCAACGACACCAACACCTGCAAAAAATAACGCTTCAATTGTGGCCTATATTCAACAGAAAAATAACCGTACTATAATTGGCGCAACAGCAACCACAATTCAATAATTTATATAGCGGTATTAAAATAATTGATAATTAAAGTAACTTGATAGCATACTAAGTACACATATATGCAACAAAACAGGGTTTTTATTCCAGAAAATTGGGTTGACAATTATGCAGATGAATTGTTTAGGTATACTATTGTACGAGTGAAAGATGTAGGCTTTGCTGAAGATATTGTGCAAGAAACATTTTTGAGTGCTTGGCGTGCTAAAGAAAGTTATAATGGCCTAGCATCAGAAAAAAATTGGTTATATGCTATTTGTAAAAATAAAATAATTGATCACTTTCGAAAGCAAACCCACAACGCAGCTATTGCAAGCAGTGCAGAAGAAGATTATTATTTTGAAGGCACCCATTGGAACCAACAAGCAGGCGCTCCAAAAGAATGGAATATAAATTATGATAAACGCATTGAGGCAAAGGAATTTTATACGGTTTTAGAAAAATGTAAAAACAAACTAAAAAGCATACAACAACATGTATTTGTAATGAAATTTATGGATGATATGGATGCTGATAAAATTTGTGAAATACTCAATATAACTGCATCAAACTACTGGGTATTGGTGCACCGATGCAAATTACACTTACGCAGTTGTTTAGAAAAAAACTGGATTAATATTCAATAAAATGATTAAAAAACTTTTAAATATTAGTTGTAAACAAGCTACCTATTACACTTGTAAAAAAGATGAAGGCAGCACCACTTTTATGGAGCAATTAAAACTGTACCTACATTTAGCAATATGTAAAACATGCCGACTTTTTGTTGCTCAAACAAAACTAATACAAAACAATGCATGCCATTTACACCAACACCATGACGCTACTTTAAATCCACAAAAAAAAGAAGCGATTAAATCAATTTTGGAAACCCTTTAAAAAGGAAATGCGTTGCTACCTTGGCTACATAAAATTGTTTTGATGCCTTTATGTAGAATATATACTACAAAGCAGCCTCCATTGTAGTATTTTTTACTAATTATTATCAAAAAATATTAAAATTTTGGTGGTGTAGCTTAATATAATGAAAAATTAAATTTATTTTTAATAAGCTACAAAGTCATAAGTTTTTAATGAATGTTTATCATTTTTTAAAAGTTTAAACTATGGCATAAAACTAACTACTACATCAAACTTTTAACCTTAAAATGCCAAGCGAACATTACTTTACAAAAGTATTTGAGCTGTTACCTATACCTACGTTTATAATTGTTGTAAAAAACAATACAATGATGGTAAACAATTGCAATGAGGCTGTATGCAATTTTTTAAATACGAGTTCATCCAAAATTATTGCACAACCACTATCAGTTATTTTTAATGAATTTCAGTTTGATGAAACATTCAACTTTGAATTGTATGTAAATAATGCCATTCATCTACATAAAAAAATACAAACACCGTTTTTAAAAATTAATAAAAATTCGCTTACAGAAAATACCGCTTTACAATTTGAATTTACACCAATTAAGCTTGATAATGCTGATGTTGATACACATGTAATGATAACGTTTCACAAAGCCTTTAGTACCGTACATGCCGAAAAATATAATTTTGAGAAAACCCTTAATGATAAGCATCAAGCTCACATCAATAAACTTGAACAACAAGCACATATAGGCAGTTGGGAATTCGATATTATTACAAACAACATTTATTTGTCAGATGAATTTTATAGAATTTGTGGTTTTGAACCCAATGGCTTTGAAAGTACATTTGAAAACACTACAAAACTGATTCATCCTGATGATGTTGAAAGCGCCACTACTGCTTATCAAAATGCCATCGTTACTTGCCAACATTACGAAATTGAAAAAAGAATAGTTAGGCCTTCAGGCGAAATACGATATATAAAATCATCTGGCGATGTTGAAGTAAACGAACAAGGCGTTACTACAAAACTATTTGGTGTTTTTATTGATATAACCGATGCTAAAAAACAGCAAAAAGAAATAGAATCGGCTAACCAACTTTTAAAAAATGCCCAACGTATTGTACAAATGGGTAATTGGGAGTACGATATTACAAACGATATTATTTATTGGAGTGATGAAGTTTTTAGAATGTTTGATTGGCAGCCTTCACCAAACACCGTATTGCATTTTAACGACTTCATAGCATTGGTGCACCCCAATGAAACATTAAAAATTTTAAAAGCAAAAAAAGCCGCTGAACAAAACAAAATCACAATCGATACTGAAATAAATATCATTTCAAAAAAAGGAACACATAAAATTGTTCATTTATTAGCTGAATTTCAATTTAACGAACAAACAAAAAGTAACTGGCTGTATGGCACTATATCAAATATTACAGAAGCTGCACTAGCCAAAAAACAATTAGAAGCATCTGAAAAAAGTTACAAATACTTATTTGAAAACAACCCTTCACCTATGCTAATTTGGGATTTTGAGACCCATAAAATTATTGAGGCTAACGAAGAGGCATTAATGAAGTACGGCTATACCAGAGAAGAGTTTTTACAATTAAAAATTGAAGAAATTAGGCCACCAGAAGATATTCCTTTAATACTAGCCACTATAAAAAACACTGAAACATACGGCAATATTCATAAACGAATTTGGCGCCATTTAAAAAAAGATGGTACGTTAATGTATGTTTCTATTACAGGCCATTTATTAACCTATAAAGGGCGAACCGTATCACTCATCCATATTGTAGATGTTACCGAACAAGAAGCAACACTTAAAAACTTATTACTGAGCGAAAATAAATTGAGCATTGCAACGAGTATTGCTAAGCTCGTTTATTGGAAATGGATACCATCAATCAATAACATTTTTTGGTCTGATGAAATTTACAAACTACTAGAAATTGAGCATCATCAAACAATACTCACCTTTGACATTTATAAAAAATATATTCACATAAGTGATAGAAAACTATATGAAACTAGTTTAAAAAATGCTGTAGTACAACAATCAAACATAAATATTATCTATCGCCTTGTACTGCCTAATGGTAATATAAAATGGATACAAGAAATTGGTTACATCAATACCGAAAATGAGGTAGTTTTTGAAGGCACCATACAAGACATCACAGAAAAAAAACAAACTGAAAATTTACTTAACAACGCTTATAAACTAGCAAAAATTGGTAGTTGGGAAATTGATGTTGAAAAGGGCACCGTTTTTTGGTCAGATATTATCAAAGAAATTAGAGAAGCACCAAGCAACTATAAACCAACTTTAGCAAACGGTATTCAATATTTTAAAAAAGGTATTGATAGAGATACTATCATAGCTAAAGTAAAAACCGCTATGGAAAACGGTATTCCGTGGGATGAAGAATTGCAAATCATCACTTTTAAAGGTAATACCAAATGGGTGCGTACCATTGGCGAAGCCGAATTTAAAGACGGTGTTTGTGTAAAAGTATATGGTAGTTTTCAAGATATTAATGATCGCAAAAAAGCAGAGCTTGAATTACTTGAAGTTTACAAAGAAAAAAATACGATACTAGAAAGTATTGGTGATGCATTTTTTACCGTTGATAAATATGGCTGCATTACCTATTGGAACAAAGTTGCTGCATCACTTTTTGATATTTCAAAAGAAATAGCCATTGGTCAATCATTGCACAAAATTTTAAAGTTCAATAAAACATTTTCTACTTACTACAACAAGGCAGTTGAACTACATACTGTACAACAGTTTGAAACGCTATACCATCCTTTAAATATTTGGTTAGAAGTTAGTTTATACCCTTCAGCAGAAGGACTTTCAGCCTATATTAAAGATATGACTGAAAGAAAAAAAGCAGATGATGAACTGCACAAACTCAATAAAAATTTAGAAAAACATAGTAAAGATTTAGCAAACTCAAACTTTGAATTAGAACAATTTGCCTATGTAGCATCGCATGATTTACAAGAGCCGTTAAGAATGATCACAAGTTTTATTACACAACTGCAAAAAAAATACAGCGATGTAATTGATGATAGAGGCAAACAATACATGCATTTTGCTGTTGATGGTGCTAGTAGAATGCGACAAATTATTCTTGATTTATTAGAATATTCAAGGGTGGGTCGCAGGCACGAACAATTGGAAGAAGTGGACTTAAACGAAATTGTAAAAGATATAATAACACTTTACCAAAAAAATATAAAAGAAAAAAAAGCCATCATTACAAGCGAAAAATTACCCTCCATTGCAGGCTTTAAAAGTCCTTTAAGGCAAGTATTTCAAAATATTATTAGCAACAGTTTAAAATATCAACAGGCCAGCAATATTCCTAAAATAGATATTTCGTACACCGCTACAGATACTTATTGGCAATTCGCAATAAAAGATAATGGCATTGGCATTGCACCTGATTATTTCGATAAAATTTTTGTGATATTTCAACGCCTACATCCAAAAGATACATACAAGGGCACCGGTATAGGTTTGGCCATTACCAAAAAAATTGTTGAAAGTTTAGGGGGAAAAATATGGGTAACATCGTCAGAAAATAAAGGAAGCACATTTTATTTCACCATATTAAAAAGCAACCATTGAGTATTTGGCGTACATATACCAACACCATTAAAATGAATTGCAGTGCAACTGATGTTCAGGTGCAAGATATTAGTTATTGGCGCAATAATTTATTTGCCAATATCATTATTTATTTATTGCCATTATGCTTAATTGCCTTAATACCTGGCTTATATTATTCCATTATTGTACATAAGCCAGTATTAGTTGTAATAGATGTAATAATTGTTTTAGCGATATTAATGATTGGCTTTGTAAGAAATTTACATGTAGAAATTAGAAAAATAATTTTTGCTATTTGTACATATACCCTAAGCGGATTCTTTATTTATTACCTTGGCCTCGTAGGACCAGGATTGCTTTTTTTATTTGCCGCATGCATTTTCTTTATTTTGGTTTTTTCAAATACATTTACTTATTACCCAGCTATCATCAATGCATTATTTTGTATTGGTTTCGGTATAGCTAAGTGGTTAAATTTATTACCATGGCTTATATATGAACATAATTCATTATCAGCATGGATAGCAGTATCATCTAATTTAATATTTCTAAGTTTTTTAGCCACCGCATTAATACCCAAAATTTTTATTGGGCTACAAAATACCATTGATAAAGAACGGGCACTTCAAGAAAAATTTAAAACGCAACAACAATTGCTGCAACAAACAGTTTCATTGGTTGAACAAAAAAACACTGAACTTGAGCAATTCGCATACGTTGCATCGCATGATTTGCAAGAGCCATTGAGAATGATTGCTAGTTTTTTACAACTCATTGAAAAAAAGTATTACAATATTATTGACGACAAAGGCAAGCAATACATATTTTTTGCTACCGATGGTGCTAAAAGAATGCAGCAAATGATTATGGATTTATTAGAATACTCCAGAGCAGGAAGAAAAGAAAATGAAATATCAAAAGTTGACATAAATGAAATTATCACTGAAATAAAATTTCTTTACAGTAAAATAATCAATGAAAAAAAAGCTGTATTCATTTATGAACAATTGCCAACAATTTATGTATCAAAAGCAGGTATAAAGCAAGTATTTCAAAATATAATAAGTAACGCATTAAAATATACAAAAACAAACCATCATGCAATTATAGAAATCAACTTTACACAATCGAATAACTATTATCAATTTAGTATTTGCGATAATGGAATAGGTATAGCACCAGCTTACCACGAGCAAATTTTTAATTTGTTTCAACGATTACATCAAACAAATAATTATAAAGGCACTGGACTCGGTTTGGCTATTACAAAAAAGATAATTGAACAAATGGGAGGTACTGTTGGGGTACATTCTATTGAAAACCATGGCAGTGAATTTTATTTTACAATACCAGTTTATCATGAAAATGAAAAAGGCACCCATACATAGTAACGATCATTTAAGAGTGGCCGCATTACATAAGTATGACATTATTAATGCAATGCCGAATAATATATTCAGTGATTTGGCAGATTTAGCCTCTATCATCTGTGATACGCCTATTTCTTTTATTGCGTTTATGGATGAACATACGCAACATTTTAAAGGGAGCAAAGGCACAGATATTGTACAAGCAAGCAGAGAGCTTAGCTTTTGTACATATGCCATATATGAAAAAAGCGATTTTTTTATCATTAATGATACCACAGAAGATGAGCGATTTTACAACCACCCTTATGTTGTTGATAGCCCCTACATAGCTTTTTATGCAAGTGTTCCTATTGTGGATGATGAAGGTTTTATTTTAGGTAATTTTTGTGTAATGGATCATAAACCCAAACAACTAAGTTCATTACAAGTTGAAGCTTTGAAAAAACTACGTAACCAAGTAGTGATAATGATTAATAAAAAAAAGCAGGGTAAATTAATTGAAAACACCAATACACTATTTAAAAAATTATACGATGTTAGTGAAATTGCATATCAAAAAAATAAAGATGATCATTTTGCTACACTCCAAAATTTCGAAAACCAGTACAATAAATTTGATGATGCTATCACCCACAAAAATTACGAAGTAGCGTATGAATGTTTAATAAACCAATATGAATTTGTTAAACAACAAATTGAAGCACTCAATACCAAAATTGAATTATTAGAAGATGCTAATAATGATGCCAAAATTGGTGCATGGGAATATGATATTACAAAACAAAGTATATACTGGTCACCCACTACAAAAAAAATTCATGGCGTACCTCAAAGTTATTCGCCCAATTTAGCAAGCGGAATTAATTTTTATAAAGAAGGTAATAACCGTTTACAATTAATAAATGCGATTAACAATGCAATTGAAAAAGGCGAATCATTTGAGATAGAACTACAGCTTATCACAGCAAAGGGTGATGAAATTTGGGTTCGTTCAAAAGGAGTACCGGTGTTTAAAAATAACAAATGCATAAAATTATATGGTACTTTTCAACATATTGATGAACAAAAAAAACAAGCACTTGCTTTACAAACCAGTGAACAAAAATTTAGAGGCATATTTAATTCCGTATTTCAGTTTATAGGTTTTTTAAATACAGATGGTATTTTGTTAGAAGCCAATGAAACAGCCTTGGCTTTTGCTGGCTTACAACCAAAAGACGTAATTGGAAAACATTTTTGGGATTGTTATTGGTGGCAAATAAATGAAGCCACAAAAACGCAACTAAAAGCAAACTTTGATAAAGTATTGTTAGGACAATGGGTAGAGTATGAAGTAGCCGTTTGGGATGCAAATAAAAATCCACAAACAATATTGTTCAATATGAAACCCTTGTTCGATGAAAATAACAACGTAATTGCTGTAATACCAGAAGGTAGGCTTATAGAGGAGTTCGTACAAATAAGAAAAGCATTAACACACAAAAATGCTGAACTTGAACAATTTGCATCAGTTGCATCACACGACCTGAAAGAACCACTTCGTATGATCAGTAATTTTATGCAATTGCTACAAAAAAATTATGGAAGTGTACTTGATGAAAAAGGAAATAAATACATCAACTTTGCCGTTGATAGTGCACTCCGCATGACCACCCTTATTAACGAATTACTCATATATACCAAAACAGCTGCCGCATACGGAGAAAAAACTTCTGTAAAAACGCAAGAAATTTTAGCCGATGTTTTAAAGCTTCAACATAATGTAATTGCTGAAAAAAATGCCACCATTATTGTTGGTACTTTACCTACAGTTAATAGTGTTGCAACAGGCTTAAAACTAGTTTTTCAAAACCTATTACTCAATGCTTTAAAATATCAGTTACAACATAACCAACCACTAATTGAAATTAGTGCAATACCTAATAATGATGATTGGCTATTTGCATTTAAAGACAATGGTATTGGTATTGAACCTGAATACCATGAAAGTATTTTTAATGTATTTAATAGGTTACATACCAACGAAACATATACCGGCAATGGTTTAGGTTTAGCAACATGTAAAAAAATAATTACACAACAAGGAGGGCAACTTTGGGTTGAATCCACAATCAACGAAGGAAGTACATTTTATTTTACCATACCAAAATAAACTCATATGAAGCCAATACATATTCTGCTTGTTGAAGACAACGAAGGCGATATAGTATTAACAACAGAAGCATTTGAATCTGCTAAAATCATGAATCAACTGAGCATTGTGAAAGATGGAAAAGAAGCGATTGATTTTTTAACAAAGCAAGGAAATTATACAAACGCCTCTTTACCTGATTTAATGTTGTTGGATGTTAACCTACCCAAAAAAAATGGACATGAAGTTTTACAGTTTATAAAAACAAACGATGATTTAAAACAACTACCTGTTGTAATGCTCACTACATCATCATCAGAAAATGATGTTTTAAAAGCATATAAAAATTATGTAAACTGCTACATAACCAAACCTGTTGAAATAGATATGTTTATGGATGTGATTTCAAAAATCGAAAATTTTTGGATATCAATTGTTCATTTACCCAAAACCAAAAACACAACGAATGATTAAGGATAACAACACATATAATATCTTAATTATTGAAGATAATTTAGGTGACTTTATTTTAATTGAAGAGTTTATTTATGATAGAATAGAAAGCCCTTCCATCACCCATACAAAAAGTTTTGCATCAACAAAATTGCTCAACCAAACTGCACAGCAAAAATTTGATGTTATACTTTTAGATTTATCGTTACCAGATAAGAGCGGCGAAGAACTGATAACTGAAATGAATACCCTTAATTGGGGCTGCCCCATTATTGTACTTACTGGTTATACTGATATTGAATTTAGTATAAAATCACTATCACTAGGTGCAGCAGATTATTTACTAAAAGATGAAATTAACGCCAGTGCCCTCTATAAAAGTATTGTTTATAGCATCGAGAGAAGAAAAGCAAATATTCAAATTGCAGAATCAGAAAAACGATTCAGTAATTTGTTTCAATTAAGTCCGCAACCAATGTGGTTATACGATATTGAAACTTTAAAATTCATACAAGTTAACAAGGCTGCCATTGATTTATATGGTTATACTTTCAATGAATTTTTGAAGATGACCATTCTTGATTTAAGACCAGCGACTGAAAACTTTAAACCAAATCAACCATTAAGTAACCAAGTAATAAATAATGATAAAGTATTTAATGATAAAATAAAACATCTCAAAAAAAATAAAGAAATTATTGATGTAGAAGTTTACAGCAGTGCCATAATCATTAACAACAATGAGTATAGGCTTACGATAGCTATTGATGTTACTGAAAAGATTTTGTACGAAAACAAAATGACAAAAGCTATTATTAAAACACAAGAAGATGAACGTAATGAAATTGGTGGTGAACTGCACGATAATATTTGTCAATTATTAGTGGCAAGCCAAATGAGTTTAGGTATGCTTAAAAATGCCATTGATGCACACTCAGAAAAATATTATGAACAATGTAAAGAGTACATAAGTGAATCGTTACAAGAAATTAGAAACTTATCGCATCGGTTATCGCCTGCTATAAATGAAGATATTAATATTGAAGATAGTTTTAGAAAACTGCTTAACAATTTTGATATTGAAGGAAAATATTTTATTGTATTTAAGTTTGATAAGCAACTAAACGACTATCAAGTAAATAAAGATATTCACATTAATTTATACCGCATTTTACAAGAGCATTTAAACAATATCATTAAGTATGCTAATTGTAAATCCGTTCAAGTAAACTTACAAGTTAACCATCATAATATTGTATTACAGATAATTGATGATGGTGTAGGTTTTGAAATTAGCAAAGCTAACTCAGGTATAGGTTTTGCAAATATGCGTAGAAGGGCTGAGTTGTTTGGAGGTAATTTTAATTTATATTCAGCAAAGGGTAAAGGTTGCAAACTAAATGTAACTATACCTATTCAAATAAAAGATAGTATTGAACAAGTGTAATAAAATGCGCTTATGATAATGATTGCGATGTTTTAGCAACCATTTTACCATTTAACCAAACTTGTAGCGTATAGGTACCTTTCAAAAAATTATCCATATTAATAGCAAAATTTATTTGTTGCTGCTCATTAGTAATAGGTAACATAATTTTTTTAGAATATACTTTTTTACCTTCATTGGTTTCAAAAACACCTGCATCCCAAACATCATTTTTTACTACTTCACCAGTGGGTTGTAATAAAACCAAACAAACTTCTGCACCATTGGTAGTTACATTATTTACACTAAAGGTTCCCACCCATTTTATAGGGTCGTTTGTAACATTGGTAACAGGTGTTTCATTTTTGTTGATAGCAAACAAATGAATATTATTAAAATTTAACCCGTTTGTTTGGTTAGCCATTACAGTTGTTGCGTTTGTATTTTTATTATCAACTTTTCTACTAAGTAATTGCTCCAGTAACAATTGTAGTCTTTTATTTTCAGTAGCAACTGAGGTGTAATTATTGGTTAGCAACTCAACCTGTTTTTGTAGTGCTGTAATTTTTTCATTTGCTAAAACCAAATCTGCTTCGCTATTGTAATTATTTAATAACGATTTTATTTCTGTTTTTAATAATGCAATTTTTGATAATTGAGCCGCCGTTGCCACATCACCCGTAGCATTCACTGCAGTTGGTTTAAATTTATTTTCAAAATCATTTACGGTTTGCGTATATATGTTACGCAACGAATCTCTTTTTACTGCAAAATATGGGCTCGATAATGTTTTTGTAGCAGCTGCAATGGTTGCAGTACTACCATTAAAAAATAACTTGTAAACCGTTATACCAAGCATAATGCTTGATATTACTAATATTACAATAGAAATGTTCAGTAACTGATCGTATTTTTTTTGTCGCATAATTTGTAAAAATGCGATATTGAATTGTACGATTTTTCTTTAAGGATATATTGACTTATTATGGATGCACTGATTTATTTACATAGGCCGAAATCCAACCTACCTGCCCATTTTTTACAAGAAAAAATTGCTTTTTTTCCATTGTTCCTTCAAACTGCCTAATAATATTTTGCAATAACGCAGCACCAGCCATCAGCGATTTTTGGTCGAACACTTTATGTACCCTCTCAACTTCAGCAATACGCATCAAATTTTTTGTAGGTGTATTTTTCAACAAATTTTCTGCTGATAATGAGTTGAAATTTGTACTTAAGGTTTCATTAAATTTCACCAAATCGTTGTAGGTAACAGGCACTACACTATTATCAATTAACTCAGGGTACATTAAAGTAGCAACACTCCAAGCAATACCGCCGCTAAATGCGAAATAATCGTTCATATTATATGCATCGCTTTCGTTTACTGCATATATAATTTCATTATTGGGTTCGCCTGCCAATACCCTCATTAATTGTTTTTTATAATTTGGTATTGATTTATCATCTTCTAAACGCTTTTCAGTGGCATTGGCCACAGTTTTTGTACCCCAGTTTAGGGTAAACAATTTCATTTCGTTGGTGTTGCCATTTCTAAAATAACCACCTTTGGTATTACCACTACCAATATCAATTAAAAAAGTACTGTAGCGCCTGCTTTCGGGTACAATACCAATATGCGATAAAATAGCTTCGTCTTTAATATCTATCACATCAACCACTCTATTGGGTTCATTAATTTTTGCCCTAAACGAATCTGATAACTTTGTAATGGCCGCTAGGTTATTTTCTTTTGCTGCTTGCCCTTTAACACCACTACTTACAACAGTATAAATTTTATTAGTTGGAATATTGTAAGTATTTACTGCCATGTTATAAAGTGCCGTTAAGCCATCAACCGTTGCCGTAAAACTAGCAGGCGTAAATGAAATAAAATCGCTGTTGATAGAAGTATCTTTAACACTCTTAAACGAGCCATTACTAGTAGCATTTTTACCCATTTCAATAATACTGAGTTTTACACCTTTTGAGCCCACCTCAATACCAGCGTAAACACTAGGTTCGTAATTTTTAATGCCAACATTCGTTTGTGCATGCAACTGTAATACGAATAATACAAATGTGAATTGTAATATAAAAAAGCGTTTAAAAGAATTGCACAACATACCCAGTAGTTTTGATGCGTAAAACTACATTTATTTATAGTAAAAAAAACACATATAACCCCTAAAAACGAGTATGAGTATAACTTTTATTAAAAAGTGAATAACTCAAAATTTGGTAACAACAAGGTTATTTAAACGCCCTATCGTATTGGTTAGGCCATAAAATATTGTCTCCTAGTTCTTTTGCAGCATGTAAGCCAAAATAGGGGTTGCTGAGTGCTGTTCTTGCAATAAAAATTAAATCGGCTTCACCTGCCTGCAATATTGCCTCAGCCTGTTGTGCAGTGGTGATCATACCAACAGCACCCGTTGCAATGCCTACTTGCTTTTTAATATGAGCAGCAAATGGTACTTGATAACCAGCGCCTACAGGTATTTTTACATGAGGCACTAAACCTCCACTTGAGCAATCAATTACATCAATACCTTCATTTTTTAAAATTGTGGCTAATGCAATAGATGATGCTTCATCCCAACCACCATCAGCCCAATCTGTTGCAGAAATGCGTACAAACAAGGGTAAATCATTGGGCCAAACGGTTTGTATTGCCTTTACAACTTGAAGTAACAACCTACTATTATTTTCAAAGTTACCACCGTAAGCATCGGTGCGTTTATTACTCAATGGCGATAAAAACTGATGTAGCAAATAACCATGTGCCGCATGTATTTCAAGCACTTGGTATCCGGCTATTAAAGCCCTTGCAGCGGCATTTTTAAAATCGTTGATCACTTTTAAGATGCCTGCTTCATCCAATGCATGGGGTGCCACATCAGTATCATAAAATGGTATGGCAGATGGTGCTACCGTATGCCAACCACCAGCATCTGATGGGGCTATTTGTTTACCTTTTTTCCATGGCACATCACAACTAGCTTTACGGCCAGCATGTGCCAATTGTATACCTGGCACCGCCCCCTGCGCCTTTATGAAAGCAGTAATTTTTTGTAATGGTTCAATTTGCTCATCATTATACAAACCTACATCCCCAATAGTAATTCTGCCTTCAGGCGATACGGCTGTGGCTTCTTGTATAATTAAGCCTGCGCCACCAACTGCACGGCTTCCCAAATGCACCAAATGCCAATCATTAGCAAAACCTTCAGTAGCAGTGTACTGGCACATCGGCGAAATAACCAACCTGTTTTTAAAGTGAATACTTTTGATGTTAAAAGATGATAATAGTAAACTCATAAATATGAAATAATAAAAATCAAAGTTACAACATTAAAATCGCAGCATTGCTTTGATTAAAACATATAACAAAAAATCAAAATTGTACAAGGGCAATTCACATTAAAATACGCCACAACAGTAGTTAACTTAACTATCTGCCCATAACTTAAATGCTGCCACTTTTTCTCTACTTATAATAATATCTTCTGCAATTGCGATATTTTTTATAAGCACCAACAACCGATTATTATCGTAAGGCCGTACTTGCTCAATAGCATCAATATGTACCATAAACTTTCTATTGGCCCTAAAAAAAAGTGATGGATCAACCAGTTTTTCTAGCTTTTCCATGGTCACATTTACGATATACTTTTTTCCATCTGTACTTACTAAGTGTACAATTTTATTATCAGCAATAAAATAAGCTATTTCATGAACGGCTATGAAGAAAAGCTTTTGACCGATTTTAGCAAAGAATCTATTTTTATATTTAGTAGCAATATTTTCCTTCAGCTCATTCAACAACACCTTATAATTAGGCTGTGCTGTATTCGCCACCATTACTTTATACTTATTTATTGCGTTGGCTAATGATGCTGCTGTTATTGGTTTTAAAATATAATCAATACTGTATAGTTGAAAGGCATCCAGTGCATACTGATCATACGCTGTGGTAAAAATAATAGGTTTTTTAACTATAACTCTTTTAAAAATTTCAAAACTATGCCCATCTGCCAAATGAATATCAACAAATAAAAGATCAGGATGTGTTTTGGTAGATAGCCATTCTACTGCTTCTTCTACTGACTCAACTGCACCCAAAACGTTAATTTTTTCATCATAAGTTTTTAAAAGTAACGTGAGTCTTTCAATAGCTAATTGTTCATCTTCAATAATTAAAATATTCATACAGCTTTATTAATGAACGTTTAGTAATGGAAGTGTTACAATAAAATGATTACTTGTTTTTTGCACAACAACTTCTTTCTTTCCAAAGAGTTCATATCGCTTTACAATATTATGTAGACCAATTGATGTAGAGTTTTCAACCACTTCACGTAATTGTAAATTATTTGTTACAATGAGTTCTTCATTAATATTTGTTTGTAATTGTATTTGAAGCGGTTTTAACCGAGTAGCAATATTGTGCTTTATAGCATTTTCAATTACCATTTGAAGTGAAGCAGGCACAATAAATTTATTTGTATGTTCGGGAGCAATATCAATTGTAAATTTTAAACCATTTGTAAATCGCTTTTCTAATAAATATATATAGGGCTTAATAAATTCAAGTTCATCTTTTACAGTAACCAACTCTTTATACTGATTATTTAAAATATAGCGATATACTTGCGAAAATGCTTCAATAAACTTGTTAGCATCAGCATTATTTTGCATAACTAATGATGAGAGCACATTTAAATTATTGAATAAAAAATGGGGGTTAATTTGGCTTTTTACCAATTGTAATTCTGCAATGGCTGTTTTACTTTTTAGTTGCTCCGCCTCCAACATTTTTGAACGATACTCTTTAAAATAAAAGAAAACAGCATTTACTAAATGAAATAATAGATTCACCAAAAGCGCATAAATTAAATTAAGTTTAAGTGGTACAAATGTTTTTTCAATAGTATTATTATGCAAAACCATACTCACAAAAAATACAATGCTGCAACAAACGATAATGGTAGCAACACCACTTACAACAAAAAATGAACAAAGTGTTTTTATCTTATTTTTAGAGTCATCTGTTTTATTAAAAAAATAGGGTTCTATTTTTCTATTTACTTCCCATATTAATAAGGTAATGGCGGTTATGGTACCTGCTGCATAATACCACTCAATAGGTATATTAAAATACTTATATACTTCACAAAGTAAAGTACTCAAGTAAGTGTAAAACGAAAGAAAAAATATAAAATAATAACGGTACTTATGGTTAAACATATTGCAACTTAATAAAATAAGATAATATTAAACCGATAGCAAAACATGTAATACAATTGACATATTGAAACAAATGCTAAATAAAATAAGCACCAACAATATAAAATGAATTTATAAGGTTGATGCTTACTAACATAGGAATCATTATAACTTATAACAACACCTTGTCAATTACATGAATAACACCATTTGTTGTAACAATATTAAATAATGGTGCTGGTGTTGTGATGATATTTGATGGTGTTGCTGTTGAACCAGTAATTTTTAATGCAGTGGCCCCAGTAACTGTAAGTGTTTGCTGCGGACTTATAACAGCAAGTGGGTTAGCCGTATTCAACGTACCATTAATTACGAGGTCACTTGCAAAAGCATTTGTTGGCAAAACGTGAGAAAGAATAATTCTTCTTACTGTAGCTGAATCTGCAGTAGCAATAGTACTTGCATTATTGTAAGGTGCACCCAAAGCACTAAAAGCAGCATTGGTTGGTGCAAAAACAGTGAACTTGCCTGGCCCTGATAATACACCTGCCAAACCTGCCCTGCTAACTGCTGCAAGTAATAATGAAAACTCAGGAGTTGGAGCACTTGCATTAGCAATTACCACCTGCGCTATTGATTGTGTTGGAGGAACCAATACTTTATCAATTACATGCACCACACCGTTAGATGCATTAATATCGGCAGTAACTACTTTAATACCATTTACAAAAACGCCATTTGCTCCTTTTGAAGCATATAAATTTTTGGTGTTCAGCGTTTTCACCGTATCACTAGTTGGTACAGATGCTGCCAATACTTTACTACCCAACACATGGTATAAAAGCAATGGTGTGAGCACATTGGTTACATCTGCTGCTGATAACGCATTAATGCTAGCCTCCGTATAACCTGCTGCTCTAAATGCATTATTGGTTGGTGCAAATACGGTATAGCTTTTTGATACATCAGATAATGTTGTAGCTAAATTAGCTTTTACAACTGCCGCAACTAAAATTGAAAAAGTAGTATCTGATTGTGCTACCCCTACAACAGTTGGCGTTGGTGGTGCTACAATTGGATCATCATCTTTATTGCAAGATGACATTACTAACAGACTTCCTAAAGCTGTTACAAAAAACAAACTTTTAAATGATTGAATGATTTTCATATATATAATTTTTAGTAATGTAAAAATGGATAATACACTTTAAAGAAAAATTATAAGTAAGCCCAACTGCAGTATTTAAGGAGTGAACAGCGCCATTTTACTGCTGAATTGTTTATTGAAGTAGCTGCAACCACTTTTAATTTTTCATAAAAAATGATAGTTGTGAATATTTTTTACTTTAAAATGTTACTATTGCGCTATTAAAAACACTATAATTTTATAAAAAACGATGATTGAAAATATTACAGTTACCACAACCGTTTTAAAGCCTATAGATAAAGTTTGGGAATATTTTACCCAACCTCAACATGTAACAATGTGGAATGCTGCAAGTGATGATTGGCATTGCCCTGCTGCTACCAATGATTTAAAAGTTGGGGGTACATTTCACTACACCATGGCAGCTAAAGATGGTAGTATGAGCTTTGATTTTTGGGGGACTTATAACGATGTACAAAAAGAAAAATTACTAGAAATTACCTTAGGCGATAATCGAAAAATGACGGTACATTTTACAGCACTAGAAAAAGGAACGCTACTTAAAGAATCATTTGAACCTGAAACCCAAAATTCAAAAGAATTACAACAAGCAGGGTGGCAGGCTATACTTGATAATTTTAAAAAATATGCTGAGGGTTTGTAAAATGAACTAATAAAAAAAGGCAAACTTTAAAAGTTTGCCTTTTTGCTCCCCCTGCTGGACTTGAACCAGCGACCCTCTGATTAACAGTCAGATGCTCTAACCAACTGAGCTAAGGAGGAATAACCTACCACCCATTTTCACGAGTGGGATGCAAAAATAAAGATTTTCATTACAAAAAAAAATATTATCGCAATTATTTTAACCAATTAAACATACTATTTTTTTCAAAACCTATAAAAACCCCATTTGGCCTCACTTCCACTGCGTAATTTTTTAAAAAATATCCTTCGCCACTTACATTTCTACCTGTAGATAACGCAAATTTATACCTGTGTAATGGACAAACTATATTACCCAGCGCATCAATATAGCCTTCGCTCATTTTACCACTTGCATGTGGGCATTTGGCTGCGCAAGCAAAAACGTTGTTTTGGTGCAACGCTATACATACATGTTTTCCGTTTACTTGCACTTCGGCTAAGTGTTGAATGTTGAAGGTTAGCGCCTCTAAACTTTCTGCAATTTTAAACCATTCATATTGCTTACTCATACATAACTATTAGTAAAAAAACTCAGCCTTATAAGGGTAACGTATTTGATACATATCCCTCACTTTATTTAATATGGTTTGGCGTAAAACGTCAAAATTTTGTCTATCAATAGCAGCTACAAAAACACAATTACCTTTGGTACTTTCTTCCCAACGTTCTTTTAATTCTCTTAAAATATCTTGTTTAATTTCTTCTTCAAGCCATTCATCAAAAGTAATTTTCGCAAATTGATCCATTTTATTAAAAATGGTAATAGTGGGTTTATCGGCACAATTTAGTTCTGCCAAGGTTTTATTAACCACTGCTAATTGCTCCTCATATTGGGGATGTGAAATATCAACTACATGTAACAAAACATCTGCCTCTCTCACTTCATCTAAAGTACTTTTAAAACTTTCCACTAAATGATGTGGTAACTTTCTAATAAAACCAACTGTATCACTCAATAAAAAAGGTGTTTGTTCAAATACTACTTTTCGGGTAGTGGTATCAAGGGTTGCAAATAATTTATTTTCTGCAAATACTTCACTCTTACTTAACCCATTCATAATAGTGCTCTTTCCCACATTGGTATAACCTACCAACGCTACCCTAATAAATTCACCTCTTTCTTTTCGTTGTGTAAAAGCTTGTCGATCATAATCTTCTAAACGCTTTTTTAAAAGACTAATTTTATCTTTTACAATACGTCTATCAGTTTCAATTTCTGTTTCACCCGGGCCCCTTGTACCAACGCCACCGCCTTGACGCTCCAAGTGTTTCCACATACCTTTTAAACGGGGTAAAATATATTGGTACTGCGCCAACTCTACCTGGGTTTTTGCTTGTGCCGTTTTAGCTCTGCTAGCAAAAATATCGAGGATTAAATCGCTTCTATCAATGGTTTTAACGCCAATTTCTTTTTCAATATTCTGTATTTGTGAGCCAGTAAGTTCATCATCAAAAATTACAATGGTGATACTACCCTTTGCAATAATGTAGTTTTTTATTTCTTCTAACTTTCCTTTACCCACAAAGGTTCTACTATCGGGGTGTTTCATTTTTTGTGTATACCTTCTCAAGGTTTTTACACCAGCTGTTTCTGCTAAAAATTCTAACTCATCGAGGTACTCATTCACTTGCACTTCGGTTTGGCCATTTTGTACAAGCCCTACCAATACAGCACATTCATCTACCTTAATGGCATTTTTTTTATCTATCAAATTATATTTGTTTTATTTTAAAAGTTATTTGCAAACACAAATTATAACTAAGCAATATCAGTTATAGTATTAATTAAGTTATCATTAAAGGTAAATATACTTTTTACATTTGCAACAATCATTTCGCCTGCTTTTATCCCATTATCTAAATCAATAGCCGCAGTAGCACTAAAGTGAATATCAACTGTAGTTGAAGGCGGACTATACTTAAAAGAAACGATGGTTTGTGTTCTTTTTGAAAACATTGGTAACACTTTTAAAGCTTGTTGCTCAAAAGCAATTTTAGAAGTTAGTTTCATTACAATTTCACCATTTGCAATATGTGTAAAATGAACATCATCGGTTAAAAGCACCATCATACCTGCAACATTATGTTCATTATAAGCAGTAATGTATTCGGTAATTTTTAAAAGGGCTTTTTGCATATTCATGAAAAAAAAGGGTATATGTAAAAATGCCAACTACATAGCTGGCATTTTAATATGATAATATGTAATGATTTATTTACCGGCCCTTTTGTTAGCAACATCAACCCAAGGCTTTAGTGCATCACAATCTTTAAACTCAGGGTCAATCATAATGTAATAAGAACTTAGTTTTTTATTAAACCAAGCTTCTATGGCATTTTCTTTTTTTTCTTCGAGTGCTCGTTGTGCAATTTTATTATAATCGTCTCTCAAATTTTCTCTGTGAGGCGCTGTTTGTGTTTTTAAATAAATGATACGTACACCTTGTTTACCAGATGGATCCGTAAAAGCTTGTGGTTGCGAATATGCACCAGGCTTTAAGGTTTTTAAAATAGGAATGATATCTTTATCAAGCTGATCAATTGTTAAGAATGTACCTCCAGGGCCTTGCATCATACCCGCTGTAAACTTACTATTATCATCATCGCTATATTTATTAATGGCCGTACCAAAATCAATTGTTCCTGCTATTAATTTAGCCCTTACAGAATCAAGTTTATCAAGACCTTCTTTTAATTCGATAGTTGTTACTTGGGGAATTTTGATGATATGTCGTACCACTACATCTTCTCCATTTCTACTCACTAATTGAATAATATGATAGCCAAACTTGCTTTTAAAAGGGTTAGATATTTGACCTTCTTTTAAAGTAAAGCATTTTGATAAAAACGTTGGGTCAATATCTTTTTGGTTGCGATTAATTTCCATTTGGCCAAAACGTTCTTTAGCGCCAGGTTCGTCAGAATATTGTGCAGCTGCTTGTTTAAAATCTTTTTTACCAGATTCTATGGCTGCTTTATATTCATTTAATTGTTCCTTACAATACTCTTCCGCATCTCTACTAGCTTTAGGAAAAACAATAAGTTGACCAATTTCAACTTCTGATTCGTAATAGGGTAAACTATCAGTAGGAATTTTAACGAAATAGTTGCGTACCTCTGTTGGCGTAATACGAACGGCATCAACAATTTTATTACGCATTGCTGCAGCTAATTTTTGGTCCTTAATAGGATCCCTCATATCTTCTTTAAGTTGGTAAATAGTTTTACCTGCTACTTTCTCCAACTCATTTTTTCCACCAAATTGGTTGATGTAGGTTCTAATTCTATTATCAATATCAGTTTCAACCTCTTCATCAGTTACGGGCAATGAATCTTTTTCGGCTTGTAAAACCAAAGTTTTGGTACCCATCAAATCTTGAAAAACAAGGCATTGTCCATTTTCAGGAATTTCAGCACCTTGGCGTTGCATATCTAACAAGCGATCAGTAATATCACTTTTTAGTACAATTTTATTACCGATAATACCAACAATTTTATCAGCCGTTACTTTATTAGGTTGTGCAAATACCAACAGGGTATTTAACAGCAAAAATGAAAGAAAAAAAAGTATTTTTTTCATGTATAATTTTTAAAGTGCTCTTGCTTACACAAGGAATATAAACAGTTATTTCAAAGATAATACCCTTGGGCATCATACTTAAATAACCCTACTTCATTTAACAAAAAATTGCAGCAGTTAACTGCCGCAATTTTTGTTGTATTTTATTATAATGTACGTTTTACTTCTACTTCTTCAAACGCTTCTACAATGTCGCCCACTTTAATATCGTTGTAGTTTCTAATTACCAAACCACACTCCATACCTGATGAAACCTCTTTAGCATCATCTCTATAACGTTTTAAACTACCTAATTCACCGGTGTAAATTACAATACCTTCTCTCACCAAACGAATACGGTTGTTACGTGCCATTTTACCATCTAACACAAAACATCCTGCAACGGTAGCTTTATCAAACTTGTATGTTTCACGAATTTCAACGTTACCCAAAATTTTCTCTTCCACTGTAGGTTCCAACATACCTTCCATTGCACTCTTAATTTCTTCGATGGCGTTGTAAATGATTGAGTACATTTTAATTTCAATCGATTCATTTTCTGCCAAACGTGCCGCTTGCATACTTGGGCGTACGTTAAAGCCTATAATAATGGCATCGGAACCTGCTGCTAAGTTTACATCGTTTTCAGTAATAGCACCTACTGCTTTGTGAATTACTTTCACAACAATTTCTTCAGTACTTAATTTTTGTAATGAATCACTTAATGCTTCAACCGAACCATCCACATCACCTTTAATAATAACGTTCAATTCTTTAAAGTTACCCAATGCTAAACGACGGCCAATTTCATCTAAAGTAATATGTTTTTTAGCCCTCATACCTTGTTCACGTAAAATTTGACCACGTTTGTAAGCGTTTTCTCTTGCATCACTTTCATCAGCAAATACTTTGAAAGTTTCACCAGCTTGTGGTGCACCATTTAAACCTAATATTAAAACTGGGGTTGATGGTGGCGCTATATCAATACGCTGGTTACGCTCATTGTACATGGCTTTTACTTTACCAAAAAACTGACCCGATACAATCATATCGCCTTGACGCAGGGTACCATTTTGTACCAAGATGGTGGCTACGTAACCTCTACCTTTATCTAACGAAGCTTCAATAATAGTACCTGATGCTTGTTTTTCAGCATTGGCGGTTAGTTCTAAAATATCTGTTTCTAACAATATTTTTTCTAACAACAAATCAATGTTCATACCTTTTTTGGCACTAATTTCTTGACTTTGGTATTTACCGCCCCAGCTTTCTACTAATATGTTCATACTAGCCAACTGTTGCTTAATTCTTTCTGGGTCTGCACCATCTTTATCAACTTTATTGATAGCAAATATCATTGGTACATTAGCTGCTTGCGCATGCGAAATAGCTTCTTTTGTTTGTGGCATCACCGCATCATCAGCAGCAACAACAATTACGGCAATATCTGTTACTTTAGCACCACGGGCACGCATTGCTGTAAACGCTTCGTGACCAGGCGTATCAAGGAATGTAATGGCTCTACCACTTGGTAAAGTTACCTCGTATGCGCCAATATGCTGTGTAATACCACCGGCTTCACCAGCAATTACATTGGTGTTTCTAATATAATCGAGTAATGATGTTTTACCATGATCTACGTGACCCATAATGGTAACAATGGGTGCACGTGGCTTTAAGTTTGCTGGATCATCTTCTTCCTCATCAACCTCTAATTCAGCAGCATCATCTACCCCAATAAATTCAACTTCATAATCAAACTCACTAGCTACCAATTCAATTACATCAGCCTCTAAACGTTGGTTAATGGATACCATGATACCAAGGTTCATACATTTGCTAATAATATCCGCAAAACTTACTTCCATTAAGCCAGCAAGCTCACTCACCGAAATAAACTCGGTTACTTGTAGCTTATTGCTTTCATCAGTACGGTTGCTTTGAGCTTCGTTAAACTGATCTCTTTTCTCTTTCCTATATTTTGCTTTTAAGCTTTTACCTCTGCCACCTGCACCAGCCAATTTAGCTTGTGTTTGCTTAAGTTTTTCTTGAATTTCTTTTGCATCGATGATTTTATCTTCCCTACGAGGTGCCGTGTTGTTGTTATTACCTGGGCGTTGGAAACGGTTTCCACCTTGTTGTGGGCCTCTAGCTCCACCGCCTTGGCCTTGCTGCGGACGATTGCCGCCTGCTGCACCACCTTGTTGTGGACCTCTAGCGCCGCCGCCTTGCTGCATACCAGGTCTATTATCACCCGGACGAGCATTAGGGTTACCGCCTCTATTATCAATACCAGGTACACCTGGCTTCTTTTGAATAGGGATGCGTTTTCTTTTATTGGCATCGTCTCTTTTCGGACGGGTATCATTATCAACAGGTAATTCTATTTTACCTAAAATTTTAGGACCAGTTAATCGAGCTGTTTGAATATTTTCAATTACAGGTGTGTTATCAACTGCTTCTACTGGTGTTGAAGGTGCAACTTCAGCAGGAGCAGCCACTGGTGGCTCAACCACAGGTGCAGTTGGTGTAGGCGCAGCTGCCTTGGGTGCTGCTGGCTTTGCTGGTACTTCTTCTTTTGGTGTTTCTTTCTTTTTAGCAACGGCGCCTTTTTTAGGACGAGTTGAAAAATCAATTGCGTCTAAATCTATTTTGTCTAAAATTTTAGGGCCTTCTAATTCTGGCGCTTCAATTTTTACAATTGTTTCTTTAGGCGTTGCAGGCACTTCTGCTGCAGCTTTTGTAACTTCTGGCAATGGCACTTCAGCAACTGGCACTACTGGCACAATTACTTCCGGTACTGGTATTACCACAGGTGCTTCAACTACAGGAATAGGTGCTTCAACTATAGGAGCTTCCTTTTCTTTAGTAGGTGCTTCAACTGGTGCGGCAGCAGGTGCTACAGGTTCTGCCGCTTTTGGTTTTTCTTCTTTCTTTTTAAAAGATAAATCTTGTTCATCTTTTTTCTTTTTTGCATCGCCTGCATTTGATTTTACCAACTCTACTTTGTCTGCTTTTTCTTTAGCAGTTTTATCTTGTTGGTACTCTCCTTGTAGCACACGGTACATTTCTTCTGTGAGCTTTGAGGTAGGTTTTAAATCATCACTACCACTCAAATTTTTTGAAACAAGAAAGTCTATTAAGGTACTAGCCCCTATATTAAACTCTTTGGCGGCTGCCATCAGCCTCGGTGTATTTACTTCTGACATTCTTACTTTTTGCTGCTTTGTTGGTTGTACAAAGCAAAATTTTTCTTTTTATTTATTAAGCCACTATATCATACGCACTGATTTATTCTTTTTCAAATTCTTCATTTAAAATTCTTTTTAAATCAGCAATCGTTTCTTTTTCTAAATCGGTTCTTCTCTCTAGCTCTTCATTGGTAAGGTCAAGTACTGAACGTGCAGTATCGCATCCTACTTTTTTAAGTGTTTCAATTACCCAAGCTTCAATTTCGTCTGAGAATTCTTCTAAATCAATATCAAAATCATCTTCTTGATCGTCGGTATCTCTAAATACATCAATATTATAGCCTGTTAATTCACAAGCCAATTTAATATTTACACCACGGCGACCAATTGCCAACGAAACTTGATCTGGTTTTAAATATACATTTGCATGTAATTTTTCAGTATCCATATCAATACTGGTAATTTTAGCCGGCGTTAGTGAACGTTGTATTAAAAGTTGGGTATTAGCCGTCCAGTTAATTACATCAATATTTTCATTTTTTAGCTCACGAACAATACCATGTATTCTACTACCCTTCATACCCACACAAGCACCTACTGGGTCAATACGATCATCGTAACTTTCAACCGCCACTTTCGCTCTTTCGCCTGGGTCACGTACAATTTTCTTTACTACAATTAGGCCATCAAAAATTTCTGGTACTTCTATTTCTAATAATTTTTCTAAGAATAATGGGCTGGTTCTTGATAAGATGATGATTGCCTGGCTGTTTTTTAATTCAACCTTTTTAACTACTGCACGAACGTTTTCACCTTTTTTAAAGAAATCAGCAGGTATTTGTTCTGATTTTGGCAATAGCATTTCATTACCATCTTCATCTAAAATTAATACTTCTTTTTTCCAAACTTGGTAAACTTCTCCGCTTACAATTTCACCTATTCTATCCTCGTATTTTTTAATTAAAATGTTCTTTTTTAAATCGTTGATACGAGCAGCCAAAGTTTGTTTACCTGCTAATATGGCCCTACGACCAAATTCTTTTTGAATATCAACTTCTTCGTACAACTCTTCACCAACGGTATAATCTGGTTCAATTAAAATAGCATTCTTTAATTCTATTTCAGTTAAGGTATTATACAAATCATCATCCTCAACAATAGTACGGCGACGAAAAATTTCTAAATCTCCTTTTTGGTCATTTACAATAACATCAAAATTTTCATCGCTACCATATTTTTTACGAATCAGTGTTTTAAACACATCTTCCATCACCTTCATAAGTGTGGGGCGATCAATATTTTCTGCTTCTTTAAACTCTTGAAAGGATTCTATTAAATTGATACTTGCCATATTCCTTGCTGGCTAACTTACAGCCCCGCCAGCGTGGGGTTTTGTTTATTAAAATTTTATTTGAACAATGGTTTGTTTTACATCGCTGTAAACAATTTGATGTTGTACTATTGCTTGTTTTTTGCCTTTACCTGTGGTTACTTCAATAACAAACTGGTTGTCATCAGCACTCATTAGTTGGCCTTCTTTTACAGTACCATCTAGTAAAGTAACTGCTACAAAGCGACCCACATTTTTAATGTATTGACGCACCAATTTTAAAGGTTCATCAATACCAGGGCTTGAAACTTCAAGTGAAAAATCTCCCTCAGGGTATAAAGCCATTTCTTCAATTTGCCTGTATAAAGCCCTGTTTATTTTGATACATTTTTCAATACCTAAACCACTGTCAGCATCTAAAAATATTTTGATGTTATTGGTGGGTTTCACTTTCATATCAACAAAAAAAATATCATCTACAATGAGTGTATCCAATATTTTTTTTACTGTTTCAATAGTTGTTGCTGTAGCCATATGAGTTGATAAAAGAAGAAGGGAACCTCGGGTTCCCTTCCTTTCTGCTTCTTAATCTGATGTAAAGATACAACGGATATGCTTATTTTCCAAAATTGTTACAAAACTTAGTATGGGTTTGAAAACCAATGATCATCAAAAAAAATATTTTAAGATATAATAATAACGAACCTAAATTTTTTATAGCCCTCACTTAAAAATTTCAAATAAAATTTAAAAAAGCTAAATCATTTGAAATGAAATGATTACATAACAATGATTGATAAATATGCTTAAAACCTACATAAGATTATTAACAAATAAGTATTTGATGTTTCATTTGGCATTGATTTTGGAGTTGTAGAAAAATATCCCATAAACCATTTTCACGCTTTAAAATCAATTTTTATGAAAAACAAACAGCTTTTGTTATTACTTTTTTCCATTACGCTATTTTTGGCAATTAGTTTTGTTAGTTGCCAAAAATATGCTGATGGCAGCAACCAAGCAGGCAAACAAAATGTAGCCCTTTATTTAAATGATGACCCTAGCTACAACTTTACCAAAGTATTGGTAGATATTAGATTTGTTGAAATAAAGGTAGATACTGGGCGCCATGATGCTCAACATGACGACGACGATGATGACGATGACGACGACAACCACGGTTACGATGAACATGGCCAGTGGGATACTTTACAAATAACTCCAGGTGTGTACGACTTATTAAGGCTTCGTAATGGTGTAGATACCTTACTAGCCAATGGATTTATTTTAAATGGCCGTATCACCAAAGTACGTTTTACTTTAGGTAATAATAACAGTGTGTATACTGATAGTGTTACCAGTCAGCCACTTTCTATATGCGATAACAAACGCTATGTGTATGCTAAAGTTAAAAGCGATGCTATAGATGTATTGCCTAACGGACAAATTAGCTTGCATATTGATTTTAATGTAACCAAATCAATAAAATTAAGAAACGGTGCTTATTGCCTTAAAGGCGAATTAAAAGCCTATTCACAAAATGGTTGTGGAAAAATTGAAGGAAAGGTTTTTCCGAGAGCAGCAAGGCCGCTTATAAAAGTGTTTAATGCTACTGATACTGCTTATGCGATACCTTTTTCAGAAGGTGAGTATAAGGTAACAGGCTTAAAAGCTGGCACTTATACAGTATATTTTGATGCCACTAGTCCATATATAGATACTACTATCAACAACGTAATTGTAACAAGAGGTAATGAAACACACTTACCTAACATTGTGTTACACCAATAGTTTTTGTCTTCGGTAATTGGTAAAAGGCTGGATGTTATCCAGCCTTTACTATTTTGTAGCATACCACTTAACAAATTTTAACAACCAAGTTAATAGCATCCTAATAACTTTGAGTTATGAATATTTTTAAAATAATTGGGGAATTGGTTGTTATATACGTTTTGTATAAAATTATTTTTGAATTTATAGTACCACTTTACAATGCTAGCAAACAAATGAAAAGTAAAATGAGTGCTATGCAACAACAAATGCAGCAACAGCAAAGGGCACAAGCAGCAGCACAACAACAAGCATATAACCATTCAACTACTCAAAAAACAACTGTAAAAATTGATAAGGATGATTATATAGATTATGAAGAAATTAAATAATCAATACGCTTCATAAACTAAATTTTCAATCAATTCTTCTTCTAATAAAAGGTGCGTTTTAAAACCTAATTGTTGGGCCGTTTCTATATTGTTAATAGAATCATCAACAAATAATGTTTCGTTGGCTAAAATTTTAGCATCGTTTAAAACAAACTCAAAAACAGCAGCATGCGGCTTACGGAGGTGAATTTTATGAGAGTAATACGCTTTCATAAAATAGCCGTCAATATTATCCATTTGCATGGTTGATTGTAATAATTCGTTTACAGCAGTTAAGTGAATATCGTTGGTGTTACTTAAAAGGTACAAATTATATTTTTTGCCTAGTGCTGCTAAATGTAATACACTATTAACCCTCCAATGTAATAACATACTGTTCCAAGCTTCTTTAATTTCTGATTTACTAACATGGCTATTTACGTTTTGAAGTTGTTGATAAAAATCATCATTGGTGATATTACCAGTTTCAATTGCCTCAAAAAGTGCATTAGCCGTGTATTGTGAGTACATGCCATCAAATTGCGTAAAACCCAATTGTTCGAATGCTTGGGTAGTTTTTTTATAATCAATACTAAACAACACATTACCTAAATCGAACAAAATATTTTTAATTACGGCCATTTTTTGAATATTTTTTTGCAAATATCCTAATTTGCTTACTTTTGCAATCCTTCTTTTAAAAGAAAGGGCCTATAGCTCAGTTGGTTAGAGCACCTGACTCATAATCAGGTGGTCCCTGGTTCGAGCCCAGGTGGGCCCACAAAATAGTTCCGAAATGTTTCGGAACTATTTTTTTATTAGTTTAACCTTTCGTTAACCCGGCGGCATCTATTTTTGCTGCCTATAAACTTATTATGAGAAAAATATTGGCATGTTGCATTGCAGTAATATTTACCACTTTTGCAATGGCACAAACAACGGGTAAAAAATCAATTAAACTTGCTGATAGAGCAGCTGATCATTTTTTAATACAATTAGCCAACAATAGTTGGAACGGAACACCCGATAGCGTTAGTAAATACATAAAAGGTTTTAACCGAAGCGCCAATGTTTATGTGATGATTGATAAACAGTTTAAAGGAAACCAGAAATTTAGTGTTGGTATAGGCGTAGGTATAGGGAATAGTAATATTTATTTTGATAAAATGGAAACCAAAATTGGTGCGTTTTCTTCAAGACTTCCATTTGTAAGAACTGATACAGGCAACAATTACAAAAAATATAAATTATCAACTACCTTTTTAGAATTGCCTGTTGAATTAAGGTTTATGAGCAAGCCTTCTACGCCTAATAAATCATTTAAGGCGGCTCTAGGTGTTAAAGTGGGTACTTTGGTAAATGCCCATACTAAAGGCAAAAATTTACAAACAGCAACCGGTACTAAATTAAATGGTTTCACCGTTAAAGAAAGTACAAGAACTTATTTTAATAGTACTCGATTAGCAGCAACAGCAAGAGTTGGCTATGGTATGTTTTCATTATTTGGCGCTTACAACATTACTAATATTTTTAAAGATGGTGTAGCCGCAGATACCAAACTCTTACAAATTGGTATTACCATTAGTGGCCTATAATATTATTTAAAAGCATAATAAAAAATCCCTCCTATACTATGAGGGATTTTTTATTGCTTGTAAGTTTGAATAAGTTAATTTTGCAATTCAAACTTAGCACAACAGTTACCTGTAATGAGCGATGCAATAAAACACGAATGTGGGCTGGCCTTTATAAGACTACGCAAACCCTTCAGTTACTACCAACAACAATACCAATCGGTACTTTACGGCCTCAATAAGTTATACCTACTTATGGAGAAACAACATAACCGGGGGCAAGATGGCGCTGGCGTTGCAGCAGTAAAATTAAATACAGAGCCAGGGTACCCTTTTATGTATCGTTTACGCAGTTGTGCCCAACAACCTATTGCAGATTTGTTTTCGCAAATTGGTAAAGAGATTGACGAAATAGAAAAATACCAACCAGATATTAAAAGCCACCCTGGCTTAATGAAAGGCCACATACCCGTATTAGGCGAAGTAATGTTAGGGCATTTACGATATGGTACACAAGGTAAAAATGATGTACAGTTTTGCCACCCTTTTATAAAGAAAAATACCATCCCTTCACGAAATTTAGCATTGGCTGGTAATTTTAATTTGGTGAATACTGAAGAGTTATTTTCACTCATCAACATCAACCCGGGTGATTTTCAAAAACAGAGTGATTTAGCTGCTATGATGGAAGTGCTGTATCATTTTTTAATTAAGGCAGATGAAGCCAACCCAGGTAACCCAAGCATTGTACACATGCTTAAAAAAGCCATGCCCATGTTTGATGGTGGCTTTCACTTTGCAGGTATTACTGGTAATGGCGATAGCTTTGTGGTGAGAGATGCTCATGGAATTAGGCCCTCCTATTATTATATTAACGATGAAATAATTGTAGCCGCAAGTGAACGTGCCGCAATAAGAACTGCTTTTAATTTAGAAGAAAATGAAGTGCAAGAGTTAATGCCTGGCACGGCATTAATAAGTATGGCCGATGGTAGCTATTCTATTGAAACCATTGTACCACCACAAGAACGAAAGGCTTGTAGTTTTGAACGCATTTATTTTAGTAGAGGTAGTGATGAAAAAATTTACAGAGAACGTATTGCTTTGGGTTACAACTTAAGTAGCACCGTTTTAAAAGCAATTGATTATGATTTAAAAAATACCATATTTTCATTTATACCTAACACTGCTGAAACCGCCTTTTATGGCTTAATAAAAGGCGCTGAAGATTATTTAAATGAAATTAAAATAGAACGTATTTTAAGCTGGGGCAATAATTTTAATGATGAAAAACTTACGGAAATGATAAACCGTAAAGTACGCATTGAAAAAATTGCGATTAAAGATGTAAAGCTTCGTACGTTTATTACAGAAGATGCTAGTCGTAATGAAATGGTACAACACGTTTACGATATTACCTATGGTACAGTTCGTAGAAATGAAGATACCTTGGTAGTAATAGATGATAGTATTGTAAGAGGAACTACTTTGAAAGAAAGTATCATCAGAATGTTAAACAGGCTAAAGCCTAAACGTATTATTGTAGTTTCATCAGCACCACAAATACGCTACCCTGATTGTTATGGTATTGATATGAGCAAAATGGGTGATTTTATTGCCTTTAAAGCCGCCGTTGCTTTGTTAAAAGAAAGTGGACAAACCCATATACTTGATGAAATTTTAGCGAAGTGCAAAGAGTTGCAAAAAGTAAATCAATTACACACTGAAAACTTGGTACGCTTAGTTTACAAACCATTCACATTAGAAGAAATTTCAAATAAAATCGCAGCACTTATAACACCTGAAGATATAAATATACCTGTTGATGTAATTTACCAAACCATTGAAACCTTGCATGAGGCTTGCCCAAACAATAAAGGCGATTGGTATTTTACAGGTAATTACCCAACACCTGGTGGTAATAGGGTTTGTAACAAAGCCTTTATAAATTATATGGAAGGAAAAGATGTTAGAGGCTATTAATTAAAGTTTGGCATAATTTTTTAAACAAAATTTACTTGTCAAAAAAAACAACACAATTATGGGAAAAATTACAAAGAAGCAGCATATTTTAATTGTAGAAGATGAAGGTGATATCTGTTTGATATTAAATCTCATGCTTAAAAATGATGACGTTGAAATTGAGCATGTAAATAGCTTGGCAAAAACAACCACCTATTTACAAGATAACAAACCCGATGTAGTTATTTTAGATAACCAATTACCCGATGGGTTGGGTATTGATTTTATTGCTACAATTAAAGCACAATACCCTGCAATTAAAATAATTATGATTACGGGCAATGCTGCTGATAATGTACAGCAACAAGCTTTAGCTAACGGAGCCCATGTATTTTTAGCTAAGCCTTTTACAAAAGAACAAATATTGCAAGCCCTAGCATCATAAAACAGCACAATAATTTTGCGTTTTCACTTATACTATCTTATAAAGTAGTAATTTTCAATTATTACTTTATAAGATTTTTTTTTATGAAAAAAAATAGGGTAGAAGCTTTTAGTGATGGGGTTATAGCGATCATTATCACTATTATGGTACTTGAACTAAAGGTACCACATGGCAATCAATTACACGATTTAAAAAGTCTTTTACCTATTGCTTTAAGCTATGTACTTAGTTTTGTAAATGTTGGTTTGTATTGGAATAACCACCATCATCTTTTTCAAGCTGTAGAAAAAATTAATGGTAAAGTACTTTGGGCAAATACGCATTTGTTATTTTGGTTATCGCTGATGCCTTTTAGTACCGCATGGATGGGTGAAAATGATTTTACAAAATGGCCTGTAATATTATATGGGTTCATTTTGATGATGAGCGGCATTGCTTATTTTATTTTAGTGCGTACTTTATTGCCAATTCATCAAAAAGATACTGCATTAGCCAAGGCTATTGGCAATGATTTTAAAGGAAAGTTTTCTGTAATTGTTTATTCAGTGGCAGTAATTATAGGCTATTGGAGTGTAACAATAGCCCTCATTTTATATGTGGTAGTAGCAGCTACTTGGTTGATACCTGATAAAAGGATAGAAGAAGTAATTTAAACAGTGCTGGCTTATAAAGCAGCAATGAAATAACAGCAATTCACCACCGTTTGGTTACTCGGTATTAAATAATATTTTCTATTTTTTCAACTGAATATTAATGAACTGTTCACCAGTATTGGCATGCGAAACATCGCTCCAAAAAACATTGTCTGTTTCGTACACGTTTTCAATTACATCAATATCTAACAAAATTTGTTTAGGATTTTTTATGATAATGTTGTTAATACAAATTCTTTTAATAGGGTAATTGTCATTATCAATATTGTAACGTTCCAAAATAGCACCTATGGTAAGTAGTTTTGTGCCAGGCATGGTTATCATATACAGCATGCCATCAGGTGCATTTATATTATAACGGGTGTAGGCTTCCTCTTTGGTAAAGTAAGCAGCGGATTGTATTTTTTCTTTATCAATTGAAAAAAAGGGAGCTTCGGTTAAAAACCCATCAACAAATAATAAGGGCCGTTTAGTAGCTACAGTTGGCACAGGCACAGGCATCATACGCTTTATGGGAGGTGAAGGCTCACTACTGTATACCAATGGATGCGGTGTTATATCAACTATATTCTGAGCTACCACCACCTTCGTTAATACCACAAACAATATGAATACTAAACATTTCATTGGGGTTACTTTAATAATGAACAAGCGTTTAATGTTCAACAAATTACTGCAAGTTTGCTTTAAAATGATGAAAAAAGATACAAAGCTGAATGGCTGCCGGATAGCAGCGGCACCGCAACCGCCACGGCGGTGCAGGTACAGCGTATAGCCGGAACCTCCGTTGCCATTTGCACTTTAGCACAACGCCCCCTTAAAATAAAAAACGTTCTCTTTTAGGAGAACGCTTTTGTATAAGTTGCTATAAAATGAACTAAGCCATTTTACGTGGACTGTTAATTTTTTTTGCTGGTGCACTTTTTATAGCGGCAGCTTTTGGAGCTACAGTTTTAGCTGCTTTTTTCTCAACAGGTTTTTCATCTGCTGCGGCTGTGGTTTCTTCACCTTCTGCAACGTTCGATAATTTAATTTCGATACCGGCTTTGGTTAAAATATCGTACCATTTAACCATTTTTTTCATATCGCTACCATACACCCTTTCAAAATCCATATCGGGGTATACTTTTTCAAAATAAGCTTTAATAGCTTTAGCATCGGCCGTTGGAGCTGGCATTGGTTCGCTGCTAGCCTTCATAGCTAAAAAAATATCTACCAAATTCACATTATCTTTTACTGTAAATATTTCAATACTTTCTAAGTGTGAGAAGCTGTGTATACGGTTGCTTACAAATTTTGCTGATTTATCTTCAAGGGAACGAACAACACCGCCATCTGCTTTTGAAGAAACCAATTCATACAAACCGGCTAAGCCAGTTACAGATACTATTTTATTATAGCTCATATAAAACAAAAAATTTTAGGCTGCAATTTAACCATTTAAAAGTGAAAAACCGATGCTTGTTTTGATATTAACAGTATTAACGGCAAGTATTTTTATTGAAAACGAATGTTTTGTACCCTTACAATCGTCCAACAACACATAGAAAAACATGTTATGATCAAAAATTTTATAGGCGCTATTGTGTTATTGCTTGTTACGGGTACCAGTTTTGCCCAAACAGGTGGGTTAAAAGGCAGTGTTGTTGATAGAACAGATAGCAAACCTGTGGTAGGTGCAACGGTATCGTTATTAAAACAGCTCGATTCTAGTCTTGTACAAAAAACAATTACCACCAACGAAGGTACTTTTAGCTTTAACGGCTTAATGGCTGATAGTTTTATTGTAAAAATAAATGGCCTTAATTACCAAGAATATGTATCGTTCATTACTTTAAAAGATACGGTACGTAGTTTGGCTACGGTTAATTTAGATAGGCAAGACAAAGATTTATCTGCAGTAACGGTAGTATCACGTACGCCACCGGTGGTGCAAAAAGGCGATACATCGCAATTTAGCGCCAGCCAATATAAAGTAAACCCTGATGCTTCAACCGAAGATTTATTGAAAAAAATGCCGAGTATAACGGTTGCTAAAGATGGAACCGTAACGGCACAAGGTGAGCAGGTAAAAAAAGTTACTATTGATGGTAAAGATTTTTTTGGGGATGATGCATCAGCAGCGTTAAGAAATTTACCATCAGAAGTAGTTGATAAAATTCAAGTATTTGATCGCTTAAGTGACCAAGCAAGGTTAACCGGGGTTGATGATGGTAACTCGGTAAAATCAATAAACGTTGTTACCAAAGCAGGTTTAAAAAATGGCCGTTTTGGTAGGGTATACGCTGGCTATGGTACTGATGAAAGGTACAGTGCAGGTGGTAATGCTAGCTTTTTTAAAGGCAACCGAAGAATATCAATAGTGGGTAATTTTAATAACATTAACCAACAAAATTTTGGCTCACAAGATTTATTAGGCATTACCTCAAGCAATAACAATAATAACCGTGGCGGTGGTGGTTTTAGGGGCGGCAATGGCGGTGGCGATTTTAACGTTGGCCAATCTAACGGTATTAGTAAAACCAATGCCTTTGGTATTAACTACTCCAACCAATTTAGCAAAAGAGCTACTTTAACAGGTAGTTATTTTTTCAATAGCAGTATCAATAACAACCAATCAATTGTAAATACTGAAACATTTTTAAGGCCTGATACAAGCTTGTTTTCGTTACAAAACAGCAGTACTTACACCAAAAATATTAACCAGCGTATTAATTTTAGGTACGAGTTAAACATTGACTCATCAAACAGTTTGAGCATTATACCTAGCTTTAATTTTCAAACCAATAACAGTGTTTCACTCAACGATTTAAAAAGTTTTTATGGCGGTGTTGGTAACAGCAAAGCCTCTTTTGATACGGCCAATACTTCGTTAGGTAAAAACAATGCTGATAGAAACGGTTATAACATTCGCAATACTATACAATACCGCCATGCATTTGATAAAAAGGGTAAATCAATATCTGTAAGTTTAAATACAAACTTCAACAAAAATAACAGTGAAAGTATAACCGATGTTAATTATAGGTATTTTAGAAATTTTGTAGTAACAGATTCTACCCAAAATCAATTTTACGATAATGTATCAAACGGTTACACCTTAAGTGCAAATATTGCATACATACAACCTATTAGCAAAAAATCGCAGTTACAGTTTGAATACAATCCATCATACCAAAAAAACAAGGCAGATCAACAAACTTTTTCTTTTGATGGTGCCAAATATTCGCAGTTTGATACATTGTTTTCAAACAAGTTTGACAATACCATTACAACCAATAATGGTGGGGTAACTTACCGTTACACACCTAATAAAGATGAGATGTTTACAGTGGGTGTAAATTATCAAAACTCTACACTAGCAAGTGATCGCATATTCCCTACCAAAACAAATGTGAACCAATCATTTTCAAACGTATTGCCGAGTTTAATGTGGCGTAAAAAACTATCGAACGCATCAAACATCAGGGTGTTTTACAGAACATCTACAAATTTCCCTTCGGTATCGCAATTGCAAGATGTGGTTAATTTAACCAACCCATTACGTGTAAGTACAGGTAACCCTACTTTAAAGCAATCGTTTACACAATTTATAGCAACAAGGTATAGTTACACCAACTCAAAAACAGGACGTAGCTTTTTTGCCAATTTATTTTTACAAACAGCTAATAACTTTATAACCAACGGAACCTTTGTACCAACAGCCGATTCAACCATACAAAACGGTATTGTATTAAAGCAAGGTTCACAATTAACCAAACCTGTAAACTTAAATGGCTATAATTCATTACGTTCATTTTTAACGTACAGTTTACCCGTTAAATCACTAAAAACAACAGTGAATGTAAATGCTGGTTTTAGCTATTCTAAATTACCGGGCTTTGCAAATAATGCCAATATTATCACCAATAATTATGTGTACAATGCCGGTGTGGTATTGGCTAGTAACATTAGTGAGTATGTTGATTTTAATGTGTCATATACTGCAAACTTTAACCAAACAGCTGGTTATGCAGCCACAGCCAATAACTATGTAAACCAAGCTTTAGGTGTACAATTAAATTTATTGAGTAAATCAGGTTGGTTTGTACAAAACGATGTATCGTACCAAGCTAACAGTGGTTTAAGTGAAGGCTTTAACCAAAAATATAGTTTATGGAATGCTGCCATCGGTAAAAAGTTTTTAAAGAATAAAGTAGGTGAATTAAAATTATCAGCATTTGATTTATTAAAACAAAATCAAAGTATTACAAGAACTGTGGATGCTCGTTATATTGAAGATGCACAAAGTGTGGTGTTACAGCAATACTTTTTGTTGACCTTTACTTACAACTTAAAAAACTTTGGTACTGCTGCAAAACAAGCAACAGGAAGAAATAAAGTAGGCGGTGAAAGAATGGGTAATGCAGGGTTTTAGTATCTTTAGCGGATATTAATATTTAACCTTTTTGAACGGCCAAAACAGCATAAATAGTACAATACCAAACATTGCCAGCAGCTTTGTTGATATTGTAAATAGTAAGCAGCGTATGGTGTATAATACAGCATTAGGTATTGTACAAAATGAAGCTGATGCTGAAGATATTACCCAAGAGGTTTTTGTAAAAGTGTACCAAAACCTTGAAAACTTTAGAAATGAAGCCAATGTGGCTACTTGGATTTATAGAATAACCATTACCACCGCCCTTGATTTTGAAAAACAAAAAACAAGACAAAAACGTGGTGGGTTATTAAAAAGAGTTTTTGGAGAAACCGAGGTTGAAGAAGCTGCACATTTTGAGCACCCAGGTGTTGCACTTGATAAAAAAGAAGATGCAGCAGTATTGTTTAAAGCAATGAAAAAGTTGCCTACAAACCAACGAACTGCCTTTTTATTGCATAAATTAGAAGGCTTAACCAATAATGAAATTGCAGCTATTATGAATATATCATTACAAGCTGCTGAGTCATTACAAATAAGGGCTAAAAATAATTTAAGAAACTATTTAAAAGATTATTACGAAAAGCATTTTAAATAGCTATTTTAAAAACAAGTGTGATGAATAAAAACATAAATGAAAAAATTGAAGCTGCAATGCAAAGCCTTGATGGTATTACCCAAGCTGCGCCAGCACCGTTTTTATTAACAAGGCTACAATCAGCCATAGCACAGCAAGAAAACCCTACTGTTTGGATGCGTATTGCTAGCTTTTTAAGCAAACCTGCGGTAGCTTTTAGTGCCATTGCGGTAGTAGTAAGTTTGAATGCTTTTATTGTAGCATCTAATATATACAGAACTGAAGATGACGCTGTAGTTAAATTGGTAAATAACACAAAATCCGATTTTGCTATTAACGATGTGTCGGTAATGTATGATACTGAAAATATTGAACCATAATTATATGACTTCACAAAATTCAACCAGCCGCATTTTTATAATTACGATAGCATTGTTGCTCATTGCCAACTTGGTTACGTTAAGTTTGTTATTCACTTCAAAAAAAACGAATGAAACAACCAATAATAATGATGACAGAAAAAATATTTTACGTAATTATTTAAAACAAGAAGTTGGTTTTACGGATGCCCAATTGGTGCAATACGATACGCTTAAAAGCAAACAACGGTTGCAAGTGAAGTTGATGTATGATAGCATGCGTATGATGAAACAACAAAATATTAAAAGAATTGGAAATACCGCTTTTAATGATAGTGCCATTTTTAGTGCTGCATCTGCAACGGCTATTGAACAAGAGCGAATAGAAATTACCATGCTTCAAAATTTAAAAGCAATAAGAGCTATATGTACCCCTACACAACAACAAGTTTTTGATACCGGTATATATAAAATAATGAGCAAACCTGCTCCTGATAATAAAAAGAAAGAAAAATAAACTATATTTAACTTCATAAAATATTACAAATGAAAAAACAAGTATTTTTAAGTGTGTTAGCCATAATAGCTACTGTATCTACTTTATTTGCACAAACAGGTGCTCCTGAACAAAAAGCACCCAATGCTCGTGCTAAAGAAACTGTTTTAAAATTACAGGCCGATTTAGGCATTACAAACGAACAATTAGCAAGTGCTTACAAAGTATTTGAAGATTTTTATACTGCTCAACAAAACGCTATGGAAGAGCTAAGGAGTAATGGTGGCGATAGAGCAGCTATGAAAGCTAAAAGAGATGAATTGGTTGATGCAAGAGATGCAAAGTTAAAAACCATATTAACAGAAGCACAAATGAAAAAGTGGAAAGAAAATATTGAGCCTTCTATGCGTCCGCAACGTAAATCTGAATAATTTAAATTATAAAATAAAAAAGAGGGGCAACTACGTTAAATAGTTGCCCCTCTTTTATGCAATTGATATTATTTTGTTTCACTCAACACAGCATCTATACGCTGTTTCAACGTATCATAATCTGTATAACCCCTTGCCAATAAATGAAATTTTAATTCGCCTGTTTGTAAAAGCACACAAGGAAAACCCGTTACTTGTAATTGTGGCATCAAACTAAATTCATAGTGTGCCATTTCTTTATATTGTTCGCTACTTAGTTTTTCATAAAAAGCATCTGGGTGAATACTGTACTTTTCTAATAAATGACGATAGGCTTCGTTGTCCGTTAAATCTCTTCCTTCTACAAACAAAGCCGTTTGTAAATCACTTGCAAACGCCACGGCTTTTTCGGGATAATACTCTTTAAAAATACACATGGCAATGGCAGGCTTTTCTGAGTTAGGATACCAATCACTATCATCCGTATTTTTTAAATGCCATAAATAATCTTCTCCAAATGTAACACCTGTAAGGTTTTCAACATTTTTATACGCACTCAAAATATAATTAGCTGTAGCACTAATATGCGTTGGCTTTTGCGGCAAAACCATGCCTCCGCTTAAAACATCAATACTAAATTGATTTGTGCAAGCTGCTGCAATTTTATTTATTACTGGGCTGAAACCAAAACACCAACCGCAGTAAGCATCATAACAATAAATTAAAGTGGGTTTCATTTTATAATTTTAATGTGCTTGTAACCAATTATCACCTATCCCTAATTCTGCCTCTACAGGTACCTCATGCGGTAATAGTAAAGCCGCTTTCATATTGTTTAAAATCAATGGTTTTATAGCATCTAACTCTTCCTTTACTACATCAAATACCAATTCATCATGTACTTGCAACAACATTTTACTTTTAAAACCACCTTGTTGCAAAGCAGCATGTATTCGTATCATGGCCATTTTCACCATATCAGCAGCAGTACCTTGTATGGGTGAGTTAATAGCATTACGTTCTGCAAAGCCTCTTACGGTAAAGTTGGCACTTGTAATATCTTTCAACCAACGTTTACGCCCCATTAAAGTTTGTACGTAGCCATTTGTTTTTGCGAAGGCAATAGTGTCGTCCATGTATTGCTGAATACTTGGAAACTCTTTCTTATAATTATCAATAATTTCTTTAGCCTCCCCTCTTGGTATGCCTAAGTTTTCTGCTAACCCAAAAGCTCCTTGTCCGTAAATAATACCAAAATTCACACTCTTTGCTTTGTAACGCATTTCTTTTGTAACATCAGCCTCTGGCACTCCAAACACTTTTGCTGCTGTGGCTGTATGAATATCTTTACCTAAACGAAAAGCTTCACACATATTTACATCGCCACTTATAGCAGCAACAACCCTTAATTCAATTTGAGAGTAATCAGCAGAAACCAATACATGGTTTTCATCTCTCGGTATAAATGCTTTTCGTATTTCTCTGCCTTTTTCAGTACGTATAGGAATGTTCTGTAAATTAGGATTGGTGCTGCTTAGCCTGCCAGTTACCGCTACCGCTTGTGCATAGTTGGTATGTACCCTACCGGTTTTAGGATTCATTAATGATGGAAAAGCATCAACGTATGTGCTACGCAATTTTGTTAACTCTCTAAAAGTGAGTATTTGGTCGCAAACTGGGTTTTGTGCTGCTAATTTTGCTAATACATCTTCACCTGTTGCATACTGCCCCGTTTTGGTTTTTTTTGCTTTCGGATCTAATTTCATTTTATCAAAAAGCACTTCACCTAATTGCTTTGGTGATGCCAAATTGAAACGAACGCCTGCTAATTCATATACTTTTTCTTCTGCAATTTTTGCTTCAGCATCCAACTCTTTTGAATAAGATTGTAAAAAGTCCATATCAACTTTAATACCTTCAAACTCCATATCTGTCAATACTTTCACTAAAGGATTTTCAACTTCGTAAAAAACTTTTTCTACTGCTTTTTCTTTTAAAGCTGGTAAAAAAACTTGCTTTAATTGTAACGTAATATCAGCATCTTCAACGGCATATTCTTTTGCATCTTCAATGGCCACATCTCTCATAGTGCCTTGTGCTTTGCCTTTTTTACCAATTAACGAAGTAATGCTAATGGGTGTATATCCTAAAAATTGGGTACTCAGTAAATCCATGTTACGCTTACCTTCTGGCTCAATAACATAATGTGCCAACATGGTATCAAAAATATTGCCTTTTAAAGTGTAACCGTACCACTTCAACACTAACAAATCATATTTTAAATTTTGACCAATCCATGTTTTGCTTTCATCATTAAACAGCGGTTGTAGTTGTTGTAAGATGTTGTGTGTGGTAGTTGGGTCATCAGGACAAGGTATATACCAACCTTCGCCTGGTTGTATTGAAAAACTTAAACCTACTAAGGTAGCTAAGTTAGCATCTATGTTGGTCGTTTCAGTATCAAAGCAAATTTCTTGCGCCGCCATTAAGGTTGTTACGAGTGCTGTAATACCCTCAGTTGTATCCACTAAATGGTATTGATGAGGTGTGTTTTCAATATTTTTATCAGCAATAATAGGTGCAGCTGTCGTTTCAGTTATACTATTTTCATTTGGCAACGTTGCTGCATTGCCGAATAAATCCATTTGGCCATTTTTACTAGCCGTTGGTTCGTTGGTTATTGATTGAATTTTAGTGCCTAAAATTCTTTCTCCCATTGTTTTAAACTCAAGCTCTGTAAATATGTCGAGCAACGCCTCTTTATTCATAGGCGTAAGAGTAAAATCTTCTTCATGAAAAGTAACGGGCACATCTAAAATAATGGTGGCTAATTTTTTACTCATAATAGCCGCTTCTTTACCATTACGTACTTTTTCGCCTAAGGCTCCTTTAATATTATCAGCATTTGCAATAATGTTTTCAACGCTACCATATTCTTTGATCAACTTAGCAGCTGTTTTTTCACCTACACCTGCAATACCGGGTATATTATCAACTGCATCGCCCATTAAACCTAAAATATCAATTACTTGATCAACCCTTTCAATACCCCATTTTTCACATACTTCTTTCGGACCTAAAATTTCTACACTGCCGCCTTGTCTGCCTGGTTTGTATATTTTTATTTTATCTGATACGAGTTGGCCATAATCTTTATCTGGCGTAACCATGTACACTTCGTAGCCAACTTTTTCAGCTTGTTTTGCCAAAGCGCCAATAATATCATCTGCCTCGTAACCATCTAACTCCACAACAGGTATATTAAAGCCTTCAATAATTTTTTTAATATCGGGTATAGAGGCGCTGATATCTTCAGGTGTTTCTTGTCTGTTTGCTTTATAATCAGCAAAATCAGTATGCCTTTCTGTTGGTGCATGCGTATCAAAACACACCGCAATATGGGTAGGTTTTTGATTGTTAATAAGCTCTACTAAAGTATTGGTAAAGCCAAATTGAGCATTGGTATTACGGCCTTTACTCGTAATACGGGGGCTACTTACCAAACTATAATAAGCCCTAAAAATGAGGGCATACGCATCTAACAAAAACAGTTTTTTTTCTTCCATTTGGTAAAGATAAATATTTACAGATGTTACTTTATAGCCACCTTAAAATTAATACATATAAAAAAGCGCAACCATTGAACTGTTGCGCTTTTAAGCATATTTTTGTTATTAAAACTTCGTTTCTAAATACAGCGGTAGCATGGCCCTCCATGTAGGCCAATCATGTTTCCACTCTTTACCCCAAATAGATGCATCATGAGCTATACCTTTTGCATGTAATATTTCAGAGAATTTTGCTGTAGCAGATGGGTCTTCATAATCGCCACAACCTGTTAAAATATGGATATGATGACTTTTGCGAATATTGCTTAAATACCAATCATCAGTAAGGTTAGGAATATAATGAGCTGGTGAGTTAAAATAAACTTGTTCATCCCAATAACCATCGGTGTACTCTGTTAAATCATACACCCCACTCATGGCAATAACGCCGTTGATTAAATCAGGGCGCTTTAAAAACAAGTTCATGCTATGCAATGCCCCAAATGAAGCACCGCATAAAATGATAGGTGTTTCGTTAGACGTGTTGGTTTTAATAAATGGTATTACCTCGTTATAAATGTAGTTATTGAATTGGTTTTGACGAATAGCTTTGTGAGCACCTTCCATTTCTTTATTCAACCAACTTTCGTTATTGATACTGTTTACTGAAAAAACCCTCACTTTGCCACCATTTATGTAGGGAGCTAACGTATCCATTAATTGAAAACGTTCGTATTCTAAATAATCGGCTGCGGCTGTTGGCACAAGTAATAATGCAAAACCATAATCGCCATAGGCTACTATGGGCATATCTTTCTGTAATGCCGGGCTAAACCAGCTTGTTGTTGCTTTTTTCATATTTACAAAAGTTGGGGTTTGTTGTACAAATACGTTGTTGCGTATTATTTTTTATCAAATTAAAACTAAATCATTTAAAATTTAAATAAATCAACAATATTTTACCTATAATTGAGTTATATAGCATTACAACTATTATTTCTATTTAAAGCTGTGCAGTAAAACAGCATTCAAATTTTATGAAATTAAAATTATTAAGTTTATTAGCAGCAACTGCCTTACTATTAAGTGCTTGTGAAAAAGATTTTAGTGAGGAAAACGGTGACCTACCTATATCAAATAACGGAAGCGGCAGTGGAGGAAGCGGCGGCGGCACCGGCGGTAGTGGAAGTATTGCTGGTTGTAAAGATTGTATTTATGTACCCCGTTGCGATGGCTCCGTTTACAAATACATTGATACAACTGCAGGGTCAGTAACACAAAGAAACTATACTTTACAATTTGTTAAGGATACTACTATTGACAGCCAAGTATATCAAAAATTTTTAGGTGAAGGTGGTAATACGCCTACTTATTATAACTGTACCTCTGGTGTTTCTACATCTATCATTTACAATGGTGCAAGCCAAGGTGGTACTGTTTTACCATATGTAAAATTAACCCTCTTAAAAGCCAATGAGCCAGTAGGTGCTACATGGACGAGCAATTTTACTGATCCAACATCAGGCTTAGTGATCATTAACACCTTTAATATTGTTGCTAAAGATATTACCCGTACCGTAAACGGTGTAAACTATAACAATGTTATTCATTTACACATGGTACAATCAGCAGTAGTACCCGGTTTAGGTAACCAAATACTTACACAAAACGATTATTACATTGCTAAAGGCATTGGCAATATTGAAAGCATTAGTTTTGAATCGTTTGGTGGCACCCAAATTTTACACAGTATTTTGGTAAGCGCTGTTATCCCTTAATAATTATTCTAATACCCCTTCTGTTATTTCCGTCCACAAGGCAGCATAACATTGGGCAGCATAACTACTTTTTGCAAAAGCTTCAATGGGCATTTTATGGATGCCCATTTTTTCTACGTCAGACAAATAGGGAATATAGTTTCCAAAAAAACGTTTGTCTTTAAACAATTGGGTCATTATTTCGTGGTGCATGTTTTTACGTAAGTCTGTCATGGTAAAAAAGCACATCAATTTTGCTACATCAAGTGACTTTTCTTTAAAATAATCTTTCACCATATTATAGGTACGTACTGATAAAGTTGTAGGAATAACGGGCATCAACACAATATCAGCTGCATTAAAAATATTTTCGCTTAACGCAGAAAAGCCTGGTGGGCAATCAATAAATACAAAATCGTACTCTCCTTCAAACTGCTTTAAAATATTTTTGAGTCTATTTTTATTGCCTTGCATTTCGTTCACCATAATGTCGAAACTTTTGGCACTATTATCAGCTGGTATTAAATCTAAATGTTCGTAATCAGTTGCCAACACAGCAGCTTCTAAATCAGCATCTTTACTAATTAATTTTTTTATACTTGGGTGTGTTTTGGGTTTGGCCTTAAAGTAAAACGAGGTAGCACCCTGTGGGTCAATATCCCACAACAAGGTTTTATACCCGTCTTTCGCTGCTAAGTATGATAAATTAACACAGCTAGCCGTTTTGCCTACGCCGCCTTTTAAATTATACAATGCAATTACTATCATATAAATATTATTTAAAGAACCATTGGTAGTAGGTTATAAAGTTAAATGATTCTTTTTTAAAATACCATCAAAGTACTTTGTTTTACTACCATCACTGTTTTTATTCACCCGTTCATCAAACCCATTTTTGCTATACCCACAAAAGCACTATATTGTAACCTGTAATTGATAACCAAAAAATACAACATGTTTTCATTTAAGCAAACTTTGGTGGTTGCAACAGCCATCGTTATGAGTGCGCCTGCTATGGCACAACAAAAACAACTGACGGATGATCAGTTTTTTAAAAATAACTTTAAAGGCATTGTTCAGCCTATGCCTGTGGTTACACGTTGGGTTGATAATACTCATTTTTTATTGGTAAAAGATGGTAAAACCTATGTAGTAGATGCCAAAACAGGTGTTGAAAGAGAAGCTAATGATGATGATAAAAAACAGCAAAAAATAGAAGTAGCACCATCAGCTTACAGCAAAAACAATGATTTGTATGTAAAGCTTAATAATGTTGAAACAAGGTTAACCAACGATACGTTACCTGAGATAAACGCAACAATTAGCCCCGATAATAAATTTTTTGCGTACACTAAAAAGAACGATTTATATACTGTTGAAATAGCCACACAAAAAGAAACCCGTTTAACAACCGATGGTAGTGATGTAATTATGAATGGGTATGCCAGTTGGGTATATACTGAAGAAATATTAGGAAGGGCCTCTCGTTACCGTTCATTTTGGTGGAGCCCCGATAGTAAGCATATTGCATTTTTTAGAACAGATGATAGCCCTGTACCTGTATTTACCATTACAGATGCCCCCGGTCAACATGGTTATTTAGAAACTGTACGTTACCCTAAAGTTGGCGATAAAAACCCTGAAGTAAAAGTAGGTATGGTAGCGCCCACCGGCGGTGCAGTGGTATTTGCAGATTTTAATGCAAAAGATGACCAATATTTTGGTGCACCTATTTGGACCAACGATGGTTCATCGCTTTGGGTACAATGGATGAACCGTAAGCAAAACAATTTAAAAATATATGCAGTAAACCCTGCAACAGGCGCCAAAGCTGAGTTGTACGATGAAACTCAAAAAACTTGGATTCAATTAGAAGATGGTTTTGAGCGCATGCATATGCTTAAAAACAACAAAAACTTTATTTTAGAAAGCGATAAAACTGGTTGGAATAATTTGTATTTATACGAAATGTCGGGCAAATTAATTAACCCTATTGCACCAGGTAATTACACAGTTGTTGAAGTAAATTATATTGATGAAGCTAAAAAAGTAGTATACTTTACTGCACGTAGTAGAGAGAATACGGCCAGAAGAGATTTTTACAAAGTAAACTTTAATGGTAAAAATTTACAGCGTTTAACATTTGGTGATTACAACCACATGAGCATTAATTTATCGCCTGATGCTAGTTATTTTGTTACCACTTACAACAATGTAAGTACGCCTACAAGAAGTACCTTGGTTAATAATGCCGGAAAAATCATCAAAGAAATTGGTGATAGCAAAGGCCCTGAGTTAAACGATTATAACTTAGCAAAAACGGAATTGATTAGGGTTAAAAGTGATGATGGTTTATATGATTTACCAATGAGGGTTACTTGGCCCATCAACTACGATAAAAATAAAAAATACCCTGTACTCATTTCTATTTATGGTGGCCCAAATGCAGGCACTGTTATGGATAGCTGGTCACTTAATGGTACGCAACAGTTTTATGCAAAAGAAGGGTTGATACAAGTAGCCATGGACCATAGGGCTAGCGGCCACTTTGGTAAAGAGGGTGTAAACTACATGTACCACAATTTAGGCTATTGGGAAATGAAAGACTATGCTGCTATGGCCAAATGGTTAATCGCTAATGGCGGTGCTGACCCTAAAAAAATATGCATTACTGGTTTTAGTTATGGTGGTTACATGAGTTGTTATGCACTTACTTATGGTGCTGATGTATTTACACATGGTATGGCTGGCGGTAGCGTAACCGATTGGACGTTGTATGACACACACTATACCGAACGCTACATGGGTACACCAGCTGATAACCCTGAAGGATATAAAACCAGCTCAGTATTAAACTATGTTGACAAATACAAAGGCATGTTACAAATTGTACATGGCAATATTGATGATAATGTGCATTTACAAAACAGCATACAATTAATAAGCAAATTACAAGATCTTAAAAAAGATTTTGAAATGATGTTTTACAGTGGTGGCCGCCACGGTTGGGGTGGTAACAAAGGGGTGCATTTCAATAACTTAAAAACACAATTTATTTACAAGTACTTGCTTGAAAAGCCGGTACCAAAAGCCATGTTGAAATAATAATAAAATAGTATAAAAAATTAAAAGCTGCCACTTAATACGTGGCAGCTTTTTTATTACGCTTTTAGCAAAACCCTTCGTTCGTGCACTTCAAAATAGTTTTAAATTTGTAAAAATCACTCACATTGTCAACATTCAAATTACAATCATCCTATACACCAGCAGGCGATCAACCGTTGGCTATTGCTCAACTAACGGAGGGCATTAATAACGGCGAAAAGCACCAAGTATTATTGGGTGTTACCGGTAGCGGTAAAACGTTTACCATGGCTAATGTAATTCAAAATGTACAAAAGCCTACATTGGTTATTACCCATAATAAAACCTTGGTAGCACAATTGTATGGTGAGTTTAAACAGTTTTTTCCTGATAATGCGGTGGGGTATTTTGTATCGTACTACGATTATTACCAACCCGAAGCATACATGCCAAGCAGCAATACTTATATTGAAAAAGATTTGAGTATTAATGAAGAGCTTGATAAATTGAGGTTACAAGCTACCGCCCAACTTTTAAGTGGCCGTAGAGATATTATTGTGGTTGCAAGTGTAAGTTGCATTTATGGTATGGGTAACCCCAGTGAATATGAAAATGGTATTATCCGCATTCAACAAAACCAAGTAATTAGCCGTCAGGGTTTTTTACACAGTTTGGTAAATAGTTTGTACAACCGTAGTCAGGTTGAATTTAGTAGAGGCACTTTTAGGGTTAAAGGTGATACGGTTGATATTAATTTACCGTATGTTGATCATGGCCTTCGGGTAAGTTTTTTTGGAGATGAAATTGAAAGCATTGAAACGCTGGAACTCAGTACAGGCAAGCGCATTAGCAGTGTGAAAGATGCGGCTATTTTTCCGGCCTCCCTGTATTTAGCACCTAAAGAATTGCAAGCAAAGGTTATTAGTGAAATACAAGATGAGTGTTATGCCCAAGCTGAGTACTTTAAACAATCAGGTAAATTTATTGAAGCCCAACGTATTACCGAAAGGGTGAATTATGATATTGAAATGATCAAGGAGTTGGGTTACTGTAACGGCATTGAAAACTACTCTCGTTTTTTTGATAGGCGTCAACCTGGCGATAGGCCTTTCTGTTTGATTGATTATTTCTCTAAAGATTTTTTGTGCATTATAGATGAAAGTCACCAAACCGTACCACAAATAAGTGGTATGTACGGCGGTGATAGAAGCAGAAAACTAACATTAGTAGAGTATGGTTTTAGGCTACCTTCAGCAATGGATAACCGTCCACAAAACTTTCATGAGTTTGAAAATTTAGTGAACCAAACCGTATACGTTTCTGCCACACCCGGTGAATACGAATTAGAAAAAAGTGGTGGTGTAGTAGTAGAGCAAGTGGTAAGACCAACGGGATTATTAGACCCTCCAATTGAAGTTCGCCCTTCCATTAATCAAATTGATGATTTGTTAGATGAAATTGACAAACGTATTCAGCAAGGCGATAGGGTTTTGGTTACCACCCTTACCAAACGTATGGCTGAAGAGATGGATAAATATTTACACCGCATCAACATCAAATCAAAATATATACACAGTAATGTACATACCCTTGACAGGATTGAAATTTTGAGGGAATTACGTTTGGGTATTATTGATGTTTTAGTAGGTGTAAACTTGTTAAGAGAAGGTTTAGATTTACCTGAAGTATCACTCGTGGCTATTTTAGATGCAGATAAAGAAGGCTTTTTAAGAAACGAACGCAGTTTAACACAAACAGCAGGTAGGGCTGCAAGAAACTCCAAAGGCTTGGTAATTTTTTATGCAGATAAAATTACAGAGAGCATGCAAAAAACAATTGATGAAACCAATAGGCGTCGTGAAAAACAAATAGCCCATAACACCCAATTTGGCATAACACCTACTACCATCTCAAAAACTAAAGAGCAAGTATTTGCACAAGGCAGTGTGTTAGATATTAAAGGGTACGATGCTACTAAAGAAACGGCAGTTGGAGCCGATGAAAGTGTAATAAATATTGCCGCTGAAGATGAAACAATTTATAAAACCATTCCACAACTTGAAAAAGGCATCAATAAAGTAAAGAAAGAAATGGAACGAGCTGCAAAAGATATGGACTTTATGGAAGCCGCTCGTTTAAGGGATGTGATGTTTGGGATGCAAAAAGAACTAGAAGCGATGAAGCAGTAGCTCTTTTATGAATGTAAGTTTAAAATAAATATTGTACGTAAACTAAATATAAAAGCGCCACATCAATAATGCGGCGCTTTTTTTGAACGTGCTATTACAATTTATTTATCTTAATATTTTCACCATTGGCTAGTTTTAAAATATACATGCCTGTACTGTAGTTTGTTAAGCTGATGTAAACCGTATTAAAATAAATAGGTACTGTTTGTATTAATTTACCTGTTGCATCAAATAATTGTATGTTGGTGCCCAACAAGCCTTGATCGCCAATACTTACCGTTAGTTTTTCTTTTACAGGGTTTGGATATACCACTGTTGGTATTGTATTTACTTTATTATTTCTGATTGTAATGATATTTGAATAAGTGAAGCGACCATCATTATCAATCATTTTGAGCCTATAATACATTAAGCCTGTTTTTATCCATACGCCATTGTCTCTTTGTTGGTAGTTATGTGCACCTGAACCATTGGCAGCTATGGTATATGCTTTCTGAAAAAATACAGCATCATAACTATATTGTAATTCAAAACTATGGGTATTAATTTCGTTAGATGTGTTCCATTGTAGCAAATTAAATCCATCTTTTGCAACACCTGTAAATGATAGTAAATTTAAAGGCAATGTAAAACATGCATTGCATGCAATTCCTCCAGTAAGTACCACATCATCTAACCTAAAGCCTACACTACCCGTAGAATTATCGCTGCCCATAATCCATCTAAATTGTACAGTTTGACCAATAGTACTTGCTGGCAGGGTTACTTGGGTTGGGGTAAATGTTGTTGAGGCGCCCGTCCATGCTTGCCTACCACCAATAGGGTTCCCAAACGTGTTATTGAGCGTAGCAATATATCCTCCTGTAATAAAAACGCCTCCTGCGGTTACAATATCAGTAAATGCACCTGCACCTATTTTCATTTCGAGTACTACACCATCATAAGTACTCTCTAAAGTATATGCTTTATTAAAACTTAATACCGCTCCACTGCCGGTGATATTAAATACAGGGCTAATCAGTGCTGTACTATTTACCGTTGTAGGGTCATTTACAAAAGCAGTATTGGGTGCTGAGTTGGGGGTGGTAGTACTTGTAACCCAATTAATGGCTGTACCTGATAATTGCGATTGTACCCAACCTGCTGGTAAAGCCGGTGCAGTAACAGCATCAAAATTTTGTGAACCCACTATTACAGGAGCGCCAACGTTATATGTTTTTGTAATAGTGCCCATATTAGTAGCCCCATCTGTTAATTGCCATGTAACAGATACCACATTACCACAAGCAACTGTATTGTTTATGTAAAATGAAAAGTTTTTGGTATCAGATGCGTTAGGGGCCAATGCACCATAAGATTGTGGTGCACTTGGAAAAACAATATCTGCAGATGATTGTAACGTTGCCACTAAATTACTGGTTGATAATGTACCTACATTCGTAATAGGTAGGGATACGGTTATCAACTCTTGAGGATCAGGTATAAAACCTGTACCACATGATTCGGCTGTTATGGTAGGACCTGCAGACTGTGCAGCAGCTACCGCTTGGGTGTTGGTGTTGCTTACAACTAAGCTAAAATCTTGATCGAGTGCAGTACCAAAATTGGGTATACCATCACCTGCAATATTGGTAGCTTTTACCCTTACAACAACGGTGCCGCTGGTACCAGCAGGCAAAAACACACTCTCTACATTATTGCGAACATCAGCAATGCCTCCGGGTGTTGAATTAGCGCCTGTAAAAACATTCCCTAAATAGGTTTGTCCGTTTACAATCACTTCTACATCAAGGTTATTAACGTAACTATTACCGGCGGTAGAGCCAGGCGCATCGGTATAAGCCATGGTAATTCTTAACGGTAAACCTGTATTAGCAATTACCCCTGTAAAAGTACGAACCTGACCACTTGCAGTAAATACATCGGCCGCCAATTGATCTCTAATAATCAAAGGATTATTTACAATGTTGAAATAATTATTCATGTTCACCAAACCCATACCTTGGTTATTTGAAAACAAATTATCATTTGCACCAGTACCGTTCATATATCCAGCACTGGCTAAAATCATGGCTTTTGTCATTGCCGGACTAGGTGGTGTATATGCATTATTAATAAAATCTTGACGAATTAATGCTGCAAACCCAGCCACTGCAGGGGTTGAATGGCTTGTACCGGATGAGGCTGTGTACCAACGCTGCGTTCCACCAGGGAAAAAATTACTACCTACACCACCGCATACACCGCTACCATTAAAGCATGCAGCAGCGGAGCCGTTACCTGTAGTGACTGTAGCCACATTACTTTGGTAAACACCACCCGTAATATGTGTGCCTGGGGCTACTATATCGGGCTTTTTACGACCATCAGTACAAGGACCTCTACTTGAAAATGAAATGATATCAAAAGCATTATTAGCACCAACATCGGCAATAGCACAACCATCAGCACCACCAAAAGCCCTTACCCCTTCGCTAGCGCCTACTGTAATTACATTTTTACCTGTACCGGGTGAGCCAATAGTTCCAACGCCACTACCAGCATTACCGGCACTAAATAATATTACCATTTCTTGGTTACCAGCAGCAGCCACTGCTGCACCAGTTGGTTGAGCATCTCTCACTAAAAAATCATATGCTTGCGCATCTGTAGTATAGGCACCTGCAACATTTGCGCCCCAACTATTGCTACTAATACGACCAGCATCTCTGTAAGATTCAGATTCAATTTTTGAAAAAACAGGGTTATTGTAAGTTCCCCCAACATTAAAAATGGTGCTATTGCCCACTTTAACAAAGGGAGCAATACCTAATCCATATCGAAACCCATTTACATCAGCATGGTTGGCATTTCCAATCAATGCGTTGGGAATGTACCCACCAATTATATGAGCATTAAGGTTACCATGTCCATCGCAACCACGGGTATCAGCATCAGTAGCCGTACCTTGTTTATGTACAAAAGCCACCCTTGTTGTTTGTGCTTTATCGCCATTTTTATACAAACCAAAGTGCGATGTTACACCAGGTACGTTAGCTACACTTCCACTATCTAAACCATCATCTGTTACATTAACTACAAAACCTGACGCATCAAATTGGGCTTGTGAAAATCCTTTTCCTACTAAATAATCTAAGTAGTTAGAAGGGGATGGTGCCACTCCGGTAATTTGTCCGGTCATGATTACAGCCTGACTTTCATCTTGCTTTTTGGGTACTAAGTAAGGATGTATTGAAATTACATCGGGCCTGTTTGCAATGGCTTCAACAAATGCAGCATCAAGTTTAACATCAATATTTACATAATGGTGCACCCGTTGTACATTTATAATTTGTCCGTTACTTAACTTTTTAAGTACCTCAACGGTTTCGTAGTTTGTAGCATCATCTGCATACAATTGTATTTGAAACGCATTGTGTACAATATGGCTATAATCTACAGCACCTTTAGCATCTTTACCAAATACATCGGGAGCAATTTTATAAGCTGGTAAATAGGCACCCTCCCAATCAATGGCATTTGCTTTATTTTTTGCCGCTTGTTGAATTTGTTGAATACTGGCACTGTTTGCATATATGAGGTAAGTATAGTTTGGTATATAATCAATCACATCAGCATCGGCATCTTTTAAAAGCTGAAGGTATGCTGGTTGTATAACTGTTGCAAACTTTACCAAATGCATTCTTTTACCTACAAATGAAGTTATTGGGCTACGTAGCGTTTGTACAGATGGTAAGGCAGTATTCAGTTGTATAGCATTTAAATAAATAACTTTATCATCGTCATTGCTTGTAAAATTATCTTTCAATAAGGGTGAACCTGAACCTCCTAACTTAAACTTTTTGCCAATAGGCTGAGGTACACCAAAAATAGAAATAGCTGCTACTAAAACTGTAACCAATAGAATGGTTGCATGCAATAAAATTTTATTGCTATTTGCATAAAGTTGTTTCATCTTTTATAAATTGAAGTATTAAAAAGACGGTATTGACAGGAAGATGGAAGTTTGGTAAATCTAAATTAGTGAAGGTTCGTTATGTACGACTCACTCATATGAGGGATATTGCAAACTGAATTTACTATAAAAATAGAATAATTATTTAACATGAATAAGAATATTCAATTGATCATATTACTACTTCTATTAGGGATGCAAGCAACAGCGCAACTTAATATTAATGGTAAAATTAAAAATAATGCTAACGAGCCCATTGTTGGCGCATCAGTTTTTATTAGCAATACTTCATTTACAACGGTTACAAATGTGAATGGACAATTCACATTATCCAACATTCCCATTCAAAAAGGCGAATTAATTATTAATGCGCTGGGCTATAAAACTTTTGTAGTGGCTGTAAATAGCAGCGCTACTGTATTTGATATTGTACTTGAGCAACAGCCAAAAGAGTTAGACCCCGTAATAGTACAATCGCTTGAAAAAAATGGCTATCAAAAATGGGGTAAGTTATTTTTTGATTTATTTGTGGGCACTACTCCAGAAGCAGCAAATTGTAGTATTCGTAATACCAAAGTGTTGCGATTTTATTACGATAAAAAAAATGGGATTTTAAGAACAGTAGCCTATGAACCGATCATTATTGAAAACCGTTCATTGGGTTATGAAATAAATTATAGCCTAGAAGACTTTACTTACAATGCTAAAGAAAAAACGATTTTCTTTTCGGGTTACCCAGTGTTTAAAAATTTAAAAGGCGGTAAAAGGAAACAACAACAGTGGATAGAAAATAGGAGCGATTGTTATAATGGCAGTGTAATGCATTTTATGCGTAGCATATATACCAACCAATTAACGCAGCATAATTTTAGTGTGCAGGCGGCTAAAAAGGTAAAAAATGAAGAGAAACAAAGGGTGAAAAAAATTGTTAGACAAAGTATTAATTTAGGTAACAACGATTTTAATTTTAATAAAAACGACTCTTCAACATATTATAATGATGTACTCAAGCAAAGCGATGAATTTTTTATAAGCAACGGTAAACCTTTACCAACTGATAGTTTTGCTTATGCTATTGATAGTACTATTGCTGCCATTTATTTTGATCATTATTTATGTGTGCAATACAGCCCAACTAATGCTCCTAAAAAAATAAGTTACTGCACTTTACTCACGCCTGAAATTATTGAGATATACCAAAACGGTGCTTTTTACAATGCAACCAACTTTTTTACAGAAGGGTATTGGTCAACCACCGAAAAAATTAGTAGACTACTCCCTTTAGATTATCAACCACCCAATAATTTCAACAAATAAAAAAGCGTTACTGAGTGTAACGCTTTTAGTATTTTCATTAATCTATTTTTTCTGGTCGCATCATCGGGAAAAACAACACATCTTGTATAGATACTTGTCCGGTTAGCAACATACACAAACGATCAATACCGAAACCAATACCACTGGTTGGTGGCATACCATATTCCAACGCTCTTAAAAAATCGTGGTCAATAAACATGGCTTCATCATCGCCACGTTCCATTAAACGTACTTGTTCTTCAAAGCGTTCTCTTTGCTCAATAGGGTCGTTTAACTCACTGTAAGCATTGGCAACTTCTTTACCGTTAATCATCAATTCAAAACGCTCTACTAAGCCTGGTTTGCTGCGGTGCTTTTTTGTAAGCGGACTCATTTCAACAGGGTAATCAGTAATGAACGTTGGTTGAATGTAATGGTGCTCACACTTAGTACCGAAAATTTCATCAATCAATTTTCCTTTACCCCATTTAGCATCTGCATGTATATTGAGTTGTTTACAAACATCTCTAATACCTGCTTCATCCATTGTGCTAATATCAAAACCAGTATGTTCCTTAATAGCATCGTACATGGTAATACGTTTGTAAGGCGCTTTAAAACTAATTTCTTTATCGCCAATGGTTACAGTAGCAACGCCGTTGGTAGCAATGGCGGTGGTTTCTAATAATTGCTCCGTAGTATCCATCATCCACTCATAATCTTTATAAGCGGTGTAAAATTCAAGTACCGTAAACTCTGGGTTATGGGTACGGTCCATCCCCTCGTTTCTAAAATTGCGGCTAAACTCATATACCCATTCAAACCCACCCACAATCAATCTTTTTAAATACAATTCGTTTGCAATACGCATGTACATAGGCACATCAAGTGCATTGTGGTGTGTAGTAAACGGACGAGCCGCAGCACCACCCGGTATACTTTGTAACACCGGTGTATCAACTTCTAATGCACCTCTTTCATTTAAGAAATTTCTGATAGCATTTACCATTTTAGTACGCTTGGTAAACACTTCTTTAACGCCGGGGTTCACAATTAAATCAGCATAGCGTTGGCGGTAACGAAACTCAGGGTCGGTTACTTCATCATATGTTTCACCATCTTTTTCTTTTACGATTGGTAAAGGACGTAATGCCTTACTCAACAACGTAAACTCCGTAATATGGATAGATGTTTCGCCAGTTTTAGTTGTAAACACAAAACCTTTAACGCCTACAAAATCGCCGATATCAATCAACTTTTTCCATACTTGTTGGTACAGGGTTTTATCGTCTGTTGTACAAATATCATCTTGCCTAATATAAAATTGTATTTTACCTGTAGCATCTTGCAATACGGCAAAATTGGCTTTACCCATATCTCTCACACTCATAATTCGGCCAGCAACGCATACATTGGCAAAATCATCTTTATTTTCTTCACCTTTATAATGTTCTTTAATATAGGCCGCTGTGGTATTAACAGGGTATAATGCCGCTGGGTACGCATCAATACCTAGTTTGTTTAACTCTGCTAGTTTCTCTCTACGAATAACTTCTTGCTCTGATAAATGTTGTACGCTCATAACTAATTTTATTGCGGTGCAAAGGTAATTGCAAAATGCATCAATAACTAACGGTATGGGCTAAGATTTACGTTTTTAGGTAACCTATGCATCATATATCTGCTATTGATTGTATAATTTTGCTGCCTAAAACATGCACATTTGAAACCTGCTGTAAAAGCACATATTGCCTTATTTGCCACCAATTTATTTTTCGCCATCAATTTTACTACTGTAAAATATTTAATTAATGGCGGTTATTTAAAAGCATTTGGGTTGAATTTAATTAGGGTAGGTGTAACAGGTATTTTATTGTGGGGGCTTTATTTTTTCAATAAAAATAAAAAACGAATTGCTGCAAAAGATTGGAAACAATTTTTATTTTGTGCCATTACAGGCGTAGCCATTAACCAACTGTTTTTTATTAAAGGATTATCACTTACCTACTCCATACATGCCTCCTTATTATTATTAATTACACCTATTTTAATAACGTTTATTGCTGCATGGTTATTAAGAGAAAGACTTTCTAATAATAAAATAATCGGGTTAGCACTGGGTATTGGAGGTTCGTTGATATTGGTATTAGCAAAAGAAAAATCTGGCAACGGTAGTGATGTTTTGTTGGGCGATATTTTTGTAATACTCAATGCAATATCATACACATTTTACTTTGTGTTGGTAAAGCCATTAATGCAAATTTATAACCCCGTAGCTGTGTTACGCAATGTATTTACCATTGGCTTTTTTTTAATACTCCCTTTTTGTTTTACTGAGTTTAACCAAATACAATGGCACACTTACGGCATTAAAGAGTGGAGTGCTTTGGGTATGATCACCATTACAGGTACTTTTTGTGCATACCTATTTAATATTTACGGCATTAAAACATTGGGGGCATCAGTAGCAGGCACCTATATTTACTCACAACCTGTATTTGCAGCTGCAATAGCCATCACCTTTTTAGGTGAAACATTATCTGCCTATAAATTATTAGCTGGCGCTTTTATTTTTGCAGGAGTGTATTTAGCCAATAAAACCACCAAACATGCCACAAATAATTAAGTCGTTAACCGCAGCGCATTACACAGCTGCAGGAGCTTTGTTTAAAGAGTATGCACAATGGTTGGGTATTGATTTATGTTTTCAGCAATTTGATGATGAGCTTGCCCAATTACCCATTATGTACGGCGAACCCAATGGAGGTATTTTTTTATTGAAAGATGATATACAGTACATTGGTTGTGTTGGCGTACGTACCAAAGAGCCGGGCATTGCTGAACTAAAACGTATGTATATTCAACCTGCCTACCACGGCAAGGGTTTAGGGCAGTTATTGTTACAAGAAGCGATCGCCTTAGCTACAACTATAGGTTTCACCAAAATAAGATTAGATACTTTGGCCACCATGACGCCTGCTATAGGATTGTACAAAAAAAATGGCTTTTACGAAATACCACCCTACTATTTTAACCCAGAAGCCAATGCGGTATTTTTTGAGAAGTTGTTGTAAGGGATAATGTGTAGTTATACTTACCCCATATAATTTATACTATTGCTTTCAAGCTATTCACTAACTGTTATATAGCTGTACCATAACTGTTGTAAAGCTGTTGGTACGGAGTAAGTGAACTTTTGGATAGCTTTAATAGCTAAGTTGGATAGCTATTGGTAATCTAATAAACAGTGTAAAATGCTATAATAATATGTACTTGTGATGGTTAATTTTTATGGTGTATAGCTATTTCTAATGATTTTAAATTTACTTTTCAAACAGATTAATATCTACGGAGTGATACATAGCGTTCTGCTAAACTAACTACTCCATCAATAACTAACATTTATAACAATTTTACCCAAGTGTATTTAATAAAAAACTACAACCTTTATTAAAAGTTGTAGCCCCTTTATAAAATTCTAATATGAAAGCATTGTTGTTTATAACAACCACTTTTATTTTTTACCTTCTAATACTTTTAATAGTAAAGTAGCAACGGCTTCAGATGATGCTGGGTTTTGGCCCGTTATCAACAAACCATCTTGTTGGGTATAACTTCCCCAATTTGCCCCTTTACTGTAATGCCCACCTAACTTAACAAATTCATCTTCCAACAAAAATGGTACAATTTCAGTTAAGCCAACAGCAGCTTCTTCGGTATTTGAAAAACCTGTAACTTTTTTACCTTTTACCAATGGTTGTCCGTTTTCAGCCTTTACATTTACGAGTGCTGCTGGGGCATGGCATACAAATGCAATTGGCTTTTGGGTGTTGTAAAAAGTCTCTATTAGTTTGATGGATGTTTTGTCGGTTGCTAAATCCCACAACGGACCATGACCACCTGGGTAAAAAACTGCATCATAATCATCCACCTTTACATCACTAAGTTTAATGGTATTTGCTACCGCATTCATCGCTTTATGATCAGCATAAAAGCGTTTGGTTGCCGTAGTTTGGGCATCTTCAGCTTCACTTTTAGGGTCAATTGGCGCCTGCCCACCAGCTGGCGAAGCTATGCTGATGTTAACACCGGCATCAACCATTGTATAATAGGGCGCTGCAAATTCTTCCACCCAAAAGCCTGTTTTATTACCCGTGTTGCCTAGCTCACTATGTGAGGTTAATACAAATAAAATGTTCATTTTTATATTTTAATTTTTTATTTATTGATAGTATTGCTGCGTATTGTACTCAATTTAGTTGTTGGTAAAACAAGTTTGATACTTCATTATAACCGGACAACTTTAATGCCAAACAACCTAGTAACTACAAAGCGTTTTTAATTACAATAATGTTACAACATTAATATAGGTAGGCTGTAAAGTATGTTAGTATTTAATAAACTTTTATAACAATACCTACCAACTACCTTGGCTGTATTTTACTATTTCTATTGATGGAACTGTGTATCCGTAAAAATATTTATTGAAATATAACAATGTGAATGTTTTGCCAAAAGATAAAATGACTTTTAACCTTTGTTTGTTTTTGTATTCTATTGTATGAAAATATTTATCAACAAAACCCAATAAATGCCATGAAAAAAATTTACACAATCATTATGATGTTATCAATTGGTAGTATAACATTTTTAAGCTGCAGCAGTACTAAAAATACCAATAAAGATGTTACAGGTATTGGTGGCACAGTTATTAAAACCGTAGGCACTATTGTTGGAGCAATTGTGCTTTCAAAAATTATTAATTCCGTTTTAAAAACGGTTACTGGCAGCACTGCATTTAGTGGTGTTACGCAGAACAATAATTTTTTATCGAACTTTAATGAAAACACGAAGCTTAGTAGTTTTGCACAAAGTCCACTTTTAAAATCTGCATTACAAGTGCTAGTAGCAGAGCGTTACCAAATACCATTAACAACAGTTGCCAATAATTACAACAACCTCATAACTGTAGGTGACCTTGCTACTTTTATTGGTAAAAATGGTAGTGCTAAAGCATTGCAACCGTTGAAATAGCATTTGTAAGCCCATGAAAATTTTCGCCTTGGTTTGAGGTGATTGACATTTCGTTAATATTAAGAAAGCGTTGGGGGTAAAAAACACCAACATTCATAAGTTGTTGCCGTAATGTTTCGGTAGGTGTGTACAACAACCGATAAAAAATGTTTTTTAGTGCCTTTATACAATCTGCACATTTTGGTGCAATTTGTTGGGTATAATAAATGCAACAGTTATGTTTTACTTACTTTTCTTTTTTAGTTATCGTTTATGACATAAAAAAGTCCCAGTAGCGCTTATACCACCGGGACTTTTTTATTGTATTATTTTCTTAAAAAAAATTATGCCATTTCAGAAGCCATCGCTTTGCTTACACGTTTGCGATCTTCTTCATTTAAAATGGTTTTACGCAAACGAACATTTTTAGGTGTTACTTCAATACATTCATCAGCTTGTATGTATTCCATACACTCTTCTAAAGTCATTAAAATTTTTGGTGCAGCTTTGCTAGCATCATCACTACCGCTTGCACGGTGGTTGGTTAATTTTTTTGCTTCAGTTGCATTTACTACTAAATCGCCTGGCTTAATATGCTCAGCAATAATTTGACCTGCATATACATCTTCACCTGGGTCAACAAAAAAGCGACCACGATCTTGTAATTTATCAATTGAATAACCTGTTGTTCTTTCTGTTGTTTTGCTTAACAATACACCATTGTTACGACCTGGAATAGGACCTTTCCAAGGTTTGTATTCGCTGAAACGATGTGCCATTACAGCTTCACCTGCAGTACCTGTTAACATGGTGCTACGTAAACCAATTAATCCACGTGAAGGTATTTCAAATTCTAAATGTTGCATTTCACCTTTGGTTTCCATAATCAACATTTCGCCTTTGCGTTGTGTAACCAAATCAATTACTTTACCGCTGTATTCTGAAGGTACATCTACCACCAAAATTTCATACGGCTCATGCTTAGCACCATTAATTTGTTTTACCAATACTTGCGGCTGACCAACGGTTAATTCAAAACCTTCTCTACGCATGGTTTCTATTAATACACCTAAGTGCAAAATACCTCTACCAAATACTAAGAAGCTATCTGCACTATCAGTATCTTCAACACGTAACGCTAAGTTTTTTTCGGTTTCTTTCATTAAACGATCTCTCAAATGGCGGCTCGTTACAAACTTACCTTCTTTACCAAAAAATGGAGAGTTGTTAATACCGAATAACATACTCATGGTAGGTTCATCAACACTAATTACAGGTAATGCTTCTGGGTTTTCAACATCAGCAATGGTGTCACCAATATTAAATTCTTCTAAACCCACAACGGCACAAATATCACCAGCAATAACTTGCGATACTTTCTTTTTACCCATGCCTTCAAAAACATACAATTCTTTGATCTTCATTTTTTTGATGGCACCATCGGCTTGCATTAAAGCAATTTGTTGGTTTTCTTTAATAACGCCACGTGCTACTTTACCTACGGCAATACGGCCAAGGAACGAAGAGTAATCTAATGAAGTAATTTGCATTTGCAAAGCACCTTCGTTTACTTTTGGCTCTGGTACAAATTTTACAATACCATCTAACAATGGGTTGATGTTATCAATTTGTGTTAATGAATCGTTGAACCAACCGTTTTTACCTGAGCCATAAAAAGTTGGGAAATCTAATTGCTCTTCAGTAGCATCTAAATTGAAAAACAATTCAAATACTGCATCGTGTACCTCATCTGGCCTACAGTTAGGCTTATCTACTTTATTTATTACAACAATTGGCTTTAAACCTAATGCTAATGCTTTTTGTAATACGAAACGGGTTTGTGGCATCGGACCTTCAAAAGCATCTACCAACAATACAACCCCATCGGCCATTTTCAATACACGTTCTACCTCACCGCCAAAGTCACTATGCCCTGGTGTATCAATTACATTGATTTTAATATCTTTATAAACTACTGCAGCGTTTTTACTAAAAATGGTAATACCACGTTCTCTTTCAAGATCGTTGCTATCCATAATTAACTCACCAGTATCTTGATTGTCTCTAAATACTTTGGTAGCATGTAAAATTTTATCTACCAATGTTGTTTTTCCGTGATCTACGTGTGCAATAATTGCAATGTTGCGAATGTTCATTTAAATGATTTATTGTGCTTCAAAAAACTGAAGCGTTGTTTTGAGGGCGCAAAGGTACGTTATTTTAGCCGGATGGCAAGTGAATGGGGCGGATTGTAAAAGGTATTTGTGTTAAATATTATATGCTAACGGCGTATACTACTACTCACCATCAATCACTTAGGTGTGAATATGGTTATTGGCTGGTAATGTAATCATCACCCAAAAGTATTGTATTGTAAGATGTTGATGGTGCTAATTACTAATTATTGGGCATGTTGAGTGTAACATAACCTATATATATAGTTTTGGTATGGGGGCATGTGCAAAAAGTAATAGGCATAAAAAAAGCCTGCAATTATGCAAGCTTTTGTAGTGGTGGTGTGGGCCGGGATTGAACCGGCGACACATGGATTTTCAGTCCATTGCTCTACCAACTGAGCTACCGCACCTTATTTCTGAAAAAGAATTTAAAGAAATATTATCCCCGTAGGGGTTGCAAAAATAAGGAGTTATTATTAAATGAGCAACATAAATGAGCATTTATTTTAAATTTCATTAATTGCCGTACTCACTTAAAAATTTTATACGCATGAGTTTTAGTTGTTCCCAATTAAAATCACCATCGGCTAACTCTTGCTGCGCCACTTTAAGGTCTGATGTTTGGCAGCCTTTAAAGTACTCCATAATTTCTTCTTGCTCGTATTCATCAACCATTTCATCAATGGCGTAGCCTAAATTTAATTTGGTACCGCTGGCTACAATGGTTTCCATTTCTTCTAACAACTCTTCTAACTTGAGCTCTTTTGTTTTGGCGATGGTTTCTAAAGCTATTTTTTTATCAACGTTTTGTATGATGAAGATTTTGTTGCTGTTTTTGTTGGCAACACTTTTCATTACAAAATCATCGGGCCTAATGATATCATTTTCTTCCACATACTGGTTAATAACATCTAAAAATGGTTTACCATAACGCAACGATTTGCCTTTGCTTACGCCACTAATTTTTTCAAGTTCCTCCATTGTAGTAGGAAACATGGTAGCCATATCTTGCAATGAGCTTTCTAAAAATATTACAAAGGGTGGTAAGTTTTTTTCTTTAGCTACTTTTTTACGTAGCTCTTTTAGTTGCTCAAATAGTTTTTGATCAGTAACACCTGTTGGTTCGCCTGCTGGTGCCGTTGCTTCATCATCGGCATTAGCATCTTCAAACAAATTGTTTAATACAATTTTAAAGCTGGTTGGTTTCTTTAAAAATGCTTTACCTGCTTTGGTTATTTTTAATACGCCGTATTCAACAATATCTTTATCGAGTAAGCCTTCTAAGAGCATTTGCCTAATTAAACTGCTCCAAAAATGGGGTTCTTTATCATTACCACATGCAAACACATCTAACTCATCGTGCCTGTACATTTTAACCGCAGGGGTTGCTTTACCGGTGAGTATGAGTAAAACATATTCAATGGCAAATTGTTCTCCTAAGGCGTTAATGGTTTTTAATACATCAACAGTCGCTTCTTTGGCTTCTACTTTTTCTTTAGGGTGTAGGCAGTTATCGCAATGGCCGCAACTGTCTTTATCATCGTACTGTTCACCAAAATAATAAAGTAAGGTTTTTCTACGACAAACACTGCTTTCAGCGTATGATACGGTTTCATTTATAAGCTGAGCCCCTACTTCTCTTTCACTCAAACTTTTATCTCTCATTAAATGCTCGAGCTTGCTTACATCTTTATGTGAATAGTATAAAATACATTTACCTTCCATACCATCTCTACCGGCCCTTCCTGTTTCTTGGTAATAGTTTTCTATTGATTTGGGGATGTTGTAATGTATTACAAAACGTACATCGGGTTTATCAATCCCCATACCGAAGGCAATGGTTGCTACAATAACATGAACTTCTTCATTCAAAAATTGATCTTGCCTTTGCGCCCTCAATTTAGCATCTAACCCTGCATGGTACGCCACTGCTGTAATACCATTGGCATTGAGCATAGCTGCTAACTCTTCCGTAGTTTTTCTGTTGAGGGTATAAACAATACCGCTTTTGTTTTTGTGCTGTTGTATAAAACGTACAATACTTTTATTGGTTTGGTCAACATTAATTTTGGGCTGTATTTCGTAATATAGGTTAGCCCTGTTAAATGATGATACAAATATGTTAGGGTTGCGTAAACCGAGGTTTTTTACTATATCGCTTTGCACTTTAGGGGTTGCTGTAGCAGTTAATGCTATAATAGGGATGGTAGGGCTAATGAGTTCCGTCATTTCTTTTAAACGGCGGTATTCGGGTCTAAAATCATGCCCCCATTCTGAAATACAATGGGCTTCATCAACCGCAAAAAATGAAATGTTCAGGGTTTTAAAAAATTCGATGTTGTCTTCTTTTGTCATGGTTTCAGGCGCCACGTACAACATTTTTGTTTTACCAGTGGTAAGGTCATCTTTAACCTGTTTTATTTGCCCTTTATTTAACGTGCTGTTTAAAAAATGGGCTACATGGTCTTTACTACTATAGCTTCGCATTAAATCTACCTGATTTTTCATAAGGGCTATTAAAGGCGAAACGATGATGGCCACACCATCTAAAATCATTGCAGGTAATTGGTAACATAAACTTTTACCGCCACCTGTTGGCATAATAACAAAAGTATCGTTACCTGCTAAAAGGCTATTGATAATATTCTCTTGCTGACCTTTAAAAGTGTCGAAGCCGAAGTTATTGAGGAGGTGTTGTTTTAAATTTGGATAAGCTACCAAAGCATTATGGGCCGTTTCGGCCATTGTGCTCTTTTTTTTGGGGGTAGTCTTGGTTTTTACTGTAGCCATATTAAATTCTGTATTCTATATAATTATTGCAACCATGCAATTAGGTTTTTTGTAAGAGGGCTGCAAAGTTACTTAAACCTACTTAGGTATAAAAGTAAATAAAGGGTTAAAATATGCACCCCCGTTTACATAATTAAGTTACTACTTTATTATTAAACTATTGTTTAATGCATAATAATTATTTATTGTTACAGTTAATATCATTGCACTATGACCTATTTAAAATAAATTTGCCGACTGAAATGACAACAACGCAACAAATAATTATAGGTAGTGCCCAACGCACTATTGAATTGCAAGCAGCATCTATCGCCTTACAATTACAATATATAAATGAAAATATTATAAAAGCGGTTGAAACCATCGCTACTTGCAAAGGAAGGGTTGTTATTAGCGGCATTGGTAAAAGTGCCATTATTGCTCAAAAAATTGTAGCTACCATGAATAGTACAGGTACGCCTGCTTTATTTATGCATGCTGCTGATGCTATACATGGCGATTTGGGTATGGTGCAACAAGATGATGTGGTAGTGGTAATTAGTAAAAGTGGCGATAGCCCCGAAATAAAAGTATTGGTGCCACTTGTAAAAAACTTTGGTAATACATTAATAGGTATGGTTGGCAATATGCAATCGTACTTAGCTGCCCAAAGTGATATTGTGTTAAACACTACGGTAACGCAAGAGGCTTGTCCTAATAACTTAGCCCCTACCACAAGCACTACTGCTCAAATGGTAATGGGCGATGTAATTGCCATTTGTTTAATGGAGTTGAAGGAATTTAAAACGGCTGATTTTGCTAAATACCACCCTGGAGGTGCTTTAGGTAAAAAAATGTATTTAAGAGCTGGCGATTTAATAAAACAACACGAAAAACCAGTTATTAAAGCGGAGGATGATATTAAAAAAACGATTTTAGAAATTACTAAAAAAAGACTTGGGGCAGTAGTTGTTTTAAACGAAAAAGATGAAGTTATTGGTATAGTAACCGATGGTGATGTGCGTAGGATGTTTGAAAAGTATGACAGATTTGACGGTTTATTTGCGAAAGATATTATGAGTAGCCAACCAAAATCAATTACAACAGACACATTGGCTATACATGCATTGGAATTAATGAAACAAAACAATATCAGCCAATTAATTATCACTAGTAATGGGCAATATGAAGGCGTATTGCATTTGCATGATTTAGTAAAAGAAGGGATTATTTAAAAGAAAGAGACGTATTTATGATGAATAAAAATAATTATGTAGCCATTATGGCTGGAGGAATAGGGAGTAGGTTTTGGCCGATGAGTCGTACTGATATGCCTAAACAGTTTTTAGATATTTTAAACTTGGGCAGAACATTAATACAGGCAACCTATGATCGTTTTGCTCAATTTATTCCGGCAGAAAATATTTACATCGTAACGGCGCAGCAATACAAGCAGATTGTAATGGATCAATTACCTGAATTGCCTTTACAAAATATTTTGTGTGAACCATCACGTAAAAATACCGCACCTTGTATTGCATATATTTCATACAAACTCAATCAACTTGACCCAAATGCCAATTTGATTTGTGCTCCAGCTGATCATTTAATTACAGAGCCTGCTGCATTTGTTGACATTTGTTTAAAAGCATTACACTTTACATCGCACATAAAGGCATTGGTAACATTGGGCATTAAACCAACTAATCCAAATACGGGCTATGGTTATATTCAATACGAATCATTGGCAGCAGGTGAAAACATTTATAAAGTAAAATTATTTACTGAGAAGCCTGATAAAGAATTGGCACAAACTTTTTTAGCTAGTGGCGATTTTTTATGGAACGCTGGTATTTTTGTTTGGCAGGTTAAAAACATCGTTAAAGCTTTTGAACATAATACGCCAGAATTACATGAAGTGTTTGATGCAGAAAAAGCACACTTCAATACACCTAACGAAAACGAAGCAATTGAACGCATTTATCCGCAATGCACCAACATTTCTATTGATTATGCCGTAATGGAAAAAGCAGATAATGTTTATGTAATACCATCATCATTTGGGTGGAGCGATTTAGGAACCTGGACGAGCGCCTACGAAACTTTCGAAAAAGATTATCTTGACAATGCCGTAGGTGGTAATGAAGTCATGATTTTTGATGCTACCAGAAATATGGTGCAAGTACCTCAACACAAATTGGTGGTTTTACAAGGGCTTGATGATTTTATAGTGGTAGATACTGCTGACGCCTTACTTATTTGCAAAAAAGATAAAGAACAAGAAATTAAAGATTACGTTGCCGAGGTAAAACGCAATAAAGGTGATCGCTTCATATAATTTTAACAAACCTTCATTAATTGTTAAATAGATTTTGGTATTTTTATAATACTAAAAACTAACTTGTCAATGAAGCGTATTGAAACTATCAACCTAAAAAAACTCTGCTGTTTTTTATTACTATTACAATTTATTGTTGGGTGTAACCAAAACAACCCATCAAATTCTAGTAACAAATCCTTAGCGGAATTAGTTGAAAAGGAAGGTGAAGAAGGCGAAGAAGATGAAAAAGATGGGTATGATGGCCCTGCAATGGCCATGCAATTTGAATTTGAACGTACTAAAGATCCCTCTTTAGGCTTTGTACCCACCCAACGTTTGGTAGAAGCAATGGCTACCACTATGGAATCCAAAGCAAATTTCAGCAATTTTGTATCTGCATACGGTGTGTGGGATGAGAGAGGCCCAACAGCTGATGTGGTGGGCTCTTCAAACGGAAATACCCGTGCCAATAGTGGTGTTGCCGCTGGCAGGGTAAGGGCTGTATGGGTAGATAGAAGTGATGCTACTGGAAGAACTGTTTGGGTAGGTGGTGTTGCTGGTGGTTTATGGAAAACTACTGATATTACTGCCACACCTGCTACATGGACATTGGTTGCTGATAATTTAAGTAACATGGCCATTAGCTATATTACACAAGACCCTACCAACAACAACATCATGTACTTTTGTACAGGTGAAGCATTTTTTAATTTAGATGCAGTACAAGGGGCCGGTATTTTTAAAAGTACTGATAATGGTGCAACGTGGACGCAATTAAGTTCAACCACCGGTACCAATTTCGCTTTTTGCACTAAAATTTTATGCGATTATTTAGGTAATATTTATGTTTCAACCCGTACCGGTTTGTATAGATCAAATAATGGAGGTACTTCATGGACCACTATTACACCAACAGGGCTTTCAACGGCTCGTATTAGCGATATTGAAATTAGTTCAACCACCGCTTCTGGCAGGTTGCATGTATCTGCTGGTATTTTTAGTACACAAGCCTATCGCTACACAGATAACCCTGCAACCGCAACCAGCGCTAGCTTTGTTGCGCCTGTAACTGCTTACCCATCATTTTCAAATAGGGCCGAAATTGCAGTAAGTGGTAATACGTTGTATGCTTGTCCTGCCGATGCTACTGACCAAGTTCCCACTATATATAAATCAACAGATGGTGGTGCCAATTGGGCTGCAACTACCGGGCAACCCACAGCAGGTTGGGCTAGTGGGCAAGGTTGGTATGCCCTATCTGTACGTATTAACCCAGCTGATGCCAATCAAGTAATTGTAGGAGGATTAGATACTTATAAAACAACAGATGGTGGTGCAACGTGGACAAAAATTTCAGCATGGGTAGGTACTGCAGGCCAATATGTACATGCAGATGTGCATGATATTATTTGGTATGATAACGGCAACAAATTATTATTTGCATGCGATGGTGGTATACATTACTCGGCTGATGGTGGCACAACTATTAGAGATAAAAATACTGGTTTACGCATCAAGCAATTTTATTCTTGTGCTATACACCCATCTTCCACCAATTATTTTTTAGCAGGGGCACAAGATAATGGTACTCACCAGCTGAGTAATGCAGGCCTTAGTACTTCTGTTGAAGTAACAGGTGGCGATGGCGCTTACACTGCTATTGACCAAGCTACCCCTAGCTTTCAAATGGGTGCCTACGTTTACAATCGTTACAGGCGCTCCACCACTAGTGGCGCAAGCTGGGGTTCTGTAAATTTTTATAAAGGCACATCATCTGCAAGTTTTAGTGATTTTGGTAGTTTTATTAACCCTTTTGTGTTAGATAATTCAACAAAAATTTTATATGCCACTGGTGCAGCTGGCACATTTTTTAGGTGGACCAATCCTCAAACACAAACCGGCGGTAGTTATTATCAAAGTGGTGCAGGTTGGCCAGCAACAGCATCTGAAGTTAATATAACTGCACTAAATAGCAGCACTGTTACTGCACTGCACGTTTCACCGTATACTGCTGATAGATTATACTTGACCACTGCTGCTGGTAGGGTGGTACGAGTTGATGGTGCTAGTACCATAGCCAGTGGCTCAGCAGGTACTAATTTAAGCACAGGTTTACCTGCTGCCAATGCCGCTTGTATTGCAACGGGTACAGATGATAATAACTTAATGGTATGTTATACCAACTATGGTATAAATAGCATTTGGGTAAGTAACAATGGTGGTACGTCATGGACCAGTATTGAAGGTAATTTACCCGATATGCCTGTTCGCTGGTGTATGTTTGGCCCCGGTGATAATACCAAAGCCATTATTGCTACCGAAACCGGCGTTTGGATTACACAAGCTATTAATGGCGCTAGCACTGTTTGGTTAGCAAGCCCTTCGTTCCCTACGGTACGTACAGATATGTTGCAATACAGACCATCAGATAAAACAGTACTTGCAGCAACCCACGGACGTGGTTTATGGACGCAATCTGCCGTTACTATTTTACCATTAAATAATTTTAATTTAAAAGGAAAATGGACCAGTGGCCTTACCGATTTAAATTGGAATTATGAAAATTTACCAGTAGGTGCTAGCTTTCAAGTAGAGCAATCTACAGATGGCGTAACATTTAATAAAATTGCTGTAGTACAACGTAGTACTGCCAGTAACTACCAATACAAGTTTTCGCCAGATAATGCTATTAATTATTTTTATAGAATAAAAGCTATAGAAAGTAACGGAAACAGCAAATACTCTAACGTAGTTAGGTTGTTTAAAAATGGGGCTACTACAAATGGTATTAGCATCAACAGGGTATACCCTAACCCAGCACAAAGTGTAGTTACGTTTAATTACAGCACCAACGAAAAAGGCATTGCTACTTATACCATCGCCGCATCAAATGGTGCAACGGCTATAAAAAAACAAGAAGTAGTTACGGCACCGGGTACGTATAGTTATACAGAAACTATTGCTTCATTACGACCAGGCGTATATATCTTAACCATCAACATTAATGGTAAAATAGCCACTAGTAAAATAGTAAAACAATAAATTCTTTTCTTTCAATAAAAAAGGAGTGTACTAAACTGTACACTCCTTTTTTATTTAGCTTAATAGTTATTTTGAATACCTAATAAGCTGCAGGCGATGCTATTATTTTCCAATTTTTTGACACCCTCGTAAATAACTTATTGTGCTGTTGTAATAACAAGTGTAGTGAAGGTATTTTATATTTTTTATACAGGGTTTCATCTAACAAAAGCGTTATTTTAAAATAATAACGACCTTCTTTTTTTTGTAACCATATAGATGTACCGTCATCATTTACACCAATGGGTTGTGTTACGTCATTTACTTCAACCGTAGCAGCTATTATTTTATTATTAATGCGTAGTTTTTTTATAACGGGTAAGCTATTGCAAGTACTATTAAAAAATAATTGCATAACATAGGTAGCTACTGGTTTTTGTACGACTACTTGTTCAATAACAGGTATATTCCCTGGTGTTTGTTTATGAATCAAAACAAATGGCTGTGAAACATTACATTTTACTTGGGCTTGCAATGAACCTCCAAAAAATAATGCGGTTAGTATAAAAAGTGTACGATTCATCATGTAATTTACAGTATCGTTTATTACAAAAATTGTTAACAATCTTTCACTTCATTTTCATTGCATGATACCTACCATCCAAAGTAAATTACCACAAGCTGGCACCACCATATTTACCATTATGAGTACGTTGGCTGCTGAACACAATGCCATTAATTTAGGACAAGGGTTTCCTGATTTTGCTATGAATGCGGCGTTATCCGAATTGGTATCAAAAGCAATGGCCGATGGGCATAATCAATATGTACATATGAATGGCTTGCCAGTATTAAGAGAAGCCATTGCACAAAAAATTAAACAACTATATGGTAACCCCGTAAGTGCCAATGATGAAATTACCATAACACCAGGTGCTACGTATGCTTTGTACACTGCTTTTACGGCTATGTTACAACCTGGTGATGAAGTAATTGTTTTTGAACCTGCCTACGATTGCTACATACCTGCTATAGAATTAAATGGTGCCAAAGCCGTTACCATTCCACTTACACCGGGTACTTATAAAATTGACCAAGCCCTAACAAGGGCTGCCATTACCCCAAAAACAAAAGCCATTTTAATTAATTCGCCACACAACCCAAGTGGTGCTGTGTTAGAGGAAGATGATATTGCTTTTTTAACTGACATTACCAGCAATACCAACTTATTTATTATTAGCGATGAAGTGTATGAACACCTTATTTTTGATGGTAAAAAACACTTATCAATTTTACAATACCCTCATTTGTACGAACGCAGTTTTGTTACGTTTTCGTTTGGCAAAGTGTACAATTGCACCGGCTGGAAAACGGGTTATTGTGTAGCCCCACCAGCATTAATGAAGGAGTTTAGAAAAATTCATCAGTTCAATGCCTTTACCGTATTTGGCCCGGTACAATATGCATTGGCTGCTTTTTTAAAAGATGAGGCGGAGTATTTAGAACTTGGCAGTAGGTTACAACAAAAAAGAGATTATTTTAAAAATTTAATGGCACAAACCAAGTTTGAACCCTTGCCTAGCTATGGTAGCTATTTTCAAATTTATAGCTACGCAAATATCAGCGATGAGAAAGAATATGACATGGCTGTAAGGCTCACCAAAAATTATGGTGTAACGACCATACCCGTAAGTGCTTTTTACAAAAACCCTGTTGAAAATAAGGTATTGCGTTTTTGCTTTTCTAAAAAAGAAAGTACGTTAGAGGCAGCCGTTGAGCGTTTGTTAAAATTATAATAACAGCATTGCCTAAATATTATGCCATACTTATTTCATTTGATTGAGGTAGGCTTCGGCAATGGGTAAATCTTCTGGCACATCTATTTTTACACCAGCATCGTTGGTAGCAATCATTTTAATGGGCACACCATTTTCGAGGTAGCGTAATTGCTCTAACTTTTCAATACTTTCTAATATGCCCATAGGCCATTGAGTAAATTGTAACAATACCTCTTTCCTAAAACCATATACGCCAATATGCTCTTTATAAGTAACTGCAATGGTTTGGTCACGGTGAAAAGGTATGGCTGCTCTGCTAAACATCAATGCATTTTCATGATGATCTACCACTACTTTTACAATATTGGGGTTGTGCACTTGTGCAGCATCTGTTATGGGTTTGTAAGGTGTAGCTACTTTTATAGCCATGGCAACATCTTCTTTAAAAAGTTGCACCATGGTTTGTAATAATTGTTTATTTACAAAAGGTTCATCACCTTGAACGTTAATAACAACATCAATAGCTAAATCTGTAATAGCTTCGGCAATACGATCACTACCACTTTCGTGGGTACGCTGGCTCATAATGGCTTTACCACCGTGTGATTGTATTTCGTTAAAAATTATATCATGGTCGGTCACCACATACACTTCATCAAACAGTTGTGTTGCCACTGTATTATCATACGTATGGCGAATTACTGTTTTATTACCTAAGGGCTGCATTAGCTTAAAAGGAAACCTTGTAGCAGCATACCTTGCCGGTATCATCGCAATTATTTTCATACTTTGAATTTGAGTAAAAGTAAGCTGAAATATTTTTTACTGCGTAGCATCATCTTCATTAAAATGAACTGGCACTGGTTTTATATCGCTTGAAAAACCACAACCTTCACATTTGTAAATAGTAGCGGTTTGAATGGTTTTTGTTGAAAATAATTTTGATAAAATATTGATCAACCAATTGTTGGTTACAATGGTTTCAAACGACATTAATTTTTTTTGACTACATTCAGGACAAGGTATGGTTTGTAAATATTCATCATCATACCGCTGTAATAAATGAACTGCTTTTTCAGCATCGTACAATGGCACTACTAATTTGATACCACCAATAGCATTTGAAATTAATGGGTCAATCGTTACTGTAAATTCATCTTTTAAAAATGCATCAATACCATCTTCCCTCAACCTCGATACTATGATATTGGCAGAAAAATAATTGTCAAAACTCCGGAGTATCGTTGTTTCCATAATTTCATTTTAATGCAACAGTTGCTTTTAAAGCTTTTTAAAATTAAATAAAATGTTGCTGCTTTATCAACATCCTATTCAAAAAAAATCCGCAACAAGTTGAGTTGCGGATGTATTTAAAGTTCAGGTTATACTTAGTTGTTGAGCATTAATGGCATTACCAACATGAGCAACGCTTCGTTAGGCTCTTGTTCACTTGGCTTAATAATACCTGCTTTGGTGGGTGTGCTTAACTCCATGTTTACATCAGTAGTATCAGCCCCGTTCAACATTTCTATTAAGAACTTTGCGTTGAAGGCAATTTGTAAATCTTCACCATCATAATTACAAGCCATGCGTTCGTTACCTTCAAAACTAAAATCAACATCTTGACTAGCCAATTGCAATTCGTTACCGCTAATGGTTAATGCAACTTGGTTGGTACTTTTGTTACTAAATACGCTTACCCTACGCAATGCATTTTGAAAATCGCTGCGGCTAATATTCATTTTGTAAGGATTATCAACTGGTATCACCACTTTATAATCAGGGAAACGAGCATCAATTAGCCTACACACCAACTCCGTACCGCCATGCTTTACAAAAAGGTGGTTGCTATTGTATGAAATGGTTAATTCATCTTCATTATCGGGCAGGGCACTTTTTAATAAATTCAATGGCTTTTTAGGTACAATGAAGGCGTCTTTTTGAGGGCACTTTACATCAGTACGTTCGTATTTAACCAAACGGTGTGCATCGGTAGCAACAAAGCTAATACCTGCTTTATCTAACTCAAAATAAACTCCCGTCATAGCCGGACGTAAATCATCGTTACTTACTGCAAAAATTGTTTTGTTGATAGCGGTTACCAAGCCTGTTGAGGTCATGGTAAAACTATTGGCATCATCAGCAGCAGGCTCTTTAGGAAAGTTATCAGGGTTTTCGCCCATTACTTTATACTTACCATTATCGCTGGTTAACTCTACCGCATAATTTTTATCGATATTAAAAGTTAAAGGTTGCTCTGCAATATTTTTGAGTGAATCCATCAAAATTTTTGCAGGAATACACACTTTACCACTTTCTTTAGCTTCAATATCTAAATGCACTTTCATCACCGTTTCTAAATCGGTTGCTGTAATGGTAAGTTTGTTGGTTTCAATTTCAAAAAGAAAATCTTCTAAAATAGGCAAAACCGTATTTGCATTAATTACGCCACTAATTTGTTGCAATTGTTTCAGCAAGGCTGAAGAAGAAACGATAAACTTCATATTACATTTTTAAGATTGCCAAAGATAAAAGATTGAAAGCATAAAAAATTTATGATTGTACCATTAAAATGCACATTTTTGCCACCAAATGGCTTTTGAACAAAAAAATATAGGGATAGATAAGGCTTGGCAAAAAATTAAACACTATTGTGCTTACCAAGAGCGTAACCATACCGAAGTAAAGCAGAAGCTATATGGCTATGGCCTGTACAAACAAGAAGTGGAGCAATTGCTAAGCCAGCTTATTAACGAAAATTATTTAAACGAAGAACGATTTGCCATTGCCTTTGCAGGTGGCCGATTTAGGATGAAACAATGGGGCAAAACCAAAATAACCTTTGAGCTCAAGCAAAAAAAAATTAGTGATTATTGTATAAAAAAAGCCCTTGCCCAAATAGATGCAACAGACTACGCTGCTACCTTACAAAAGTTAGCCACCGAAAAATGGGAACAATTAAAAGGCGAAGGCAATATTTTTACCAAGCGTAGTAAGCTGCAAAACTATTTAATGAGCAAGGGGTATGAGTATCATTTAATTGCTGAAATGGTGCAACGATTGAGTAATTAAACAATTTCACACTCATCAGCACACTTAGCACACACTTCAGCTGTTTCTCTACAATGTTCATCATCATGATGCCTGCATTCATCTGCACAAGCATCGCACATGGTGGCACACAATTTTGCTAATTCTTTTACATGCGTACTTCCCAAACTCATGAGTTCAGCTGTAGCATAACAAATAGCTGCACACTCCATATTCAATTGAATACATTTGGCTTTATCAGTGGCATTATCACTTTGGGCACAACTTGCGGCACAGTGGTTACAAATAGCTGCACAACGTAGGCAGGCTTCTATACAAATTTGGTATTGATGATAAGCGGTCATATGAAAAGGTTTTGTGAAACTGTTTCAAAATTCAAGCCACTATAAATGGTGCTGTGTATCTTTGCAACCTATTTACGCACATTTATTAACAGCATCAATATGGCAGAAGATTTACAAGTAATAACTGGTACAAAGCAAGAACAATATGAAACATTGCTACCGCAAATAGTAGCATTGATGGATGGTGAGCCTGATTTAATTGCTAATTTAGCCAATGTTGCTGCTGCATTAGCCACCCAATTTCAATGGTTGTGGACGGGTTTTTATTTAGTTAAAAACGATGTATTGGTGCTAGGCCCCTTTCAAGGACCAATTGCTTGTACCCGTATAAAAAAAGGTAGCGGCGTTTGTGGCACAGCTTGGGAAAAAGCAGCTACATTAATTGTACCCAACGTAGAGGAATTTCCGGGTCATATTGCATGCAGCAGCTTATCAAAGTCAGAAATTGTGGTGCCTATAATTGTAAACAATGAAGTGGTGGGTGTGTTAGATGTTGATAGTACTGATTTAAATAGTTTTGACACAACAGACCAATTGTATTTAGAAAAAATTGTAGCGGCTATACCGATGTAATTTGCTGATATTATAATCATAAAAAATGCTACCTATTGGGTAGCATTTTTTAATTATGCATATTTATACTTGTTACGCAACACTCCAACTCATTTCACCGTTTTTTTCATCTTTTAAAATGATGCCCATTTCGGTTAGCTGGTTTCTTATTTTATCTGAGGTAGCAAAATCTTTTTTAGCTTTTGCCTCTTTACGAATATCTATTAACAACTGCATTACTGCCGATAATTTTCCAGAACCCTCACTATTAGCCGCTTGTAAGCCAAATACGTCTTCTAAATAGGCTTTCATTTTTTGCTGTAACAATGCAAAAGTAGCTTCGCTAATGGCGCCTATTTGTAATAACCCATCTTTAAACGAATTAATGGTAGGCACTAATTCAAACATGTTCGCCAATACCCTAGCGGTATTAAAATCATCGTTCATGGCATCATCAAACCCGGCTATTAATTGTTGTACTTTGGTATCTAATTCATTGTCAATTACCGCAGCTTGGTACGCCATTTTCTGTAATAGTTCATAGGCTTCCCAAAGGCGTTTCAATCCTTTTTCTGATGCTTGTAATGCCTCGTTACTAAAATCTAACGTACTTCTATATTGGGTTTGCAACATAAAAAAGCGAACCGTCATAGGGCTGTACGCCTTATCTAACAACGGGTGTGCTCCTGTAAATAATTCGTGGGGCAAAAAGCCATTGCCTAATGATTTGCTCATACGAGTACCATTTACGGTAAGCATATTGGTGTGCATCCAAATTTGAGCCGGACTTTCCCTAAAGCAAGCTTCATTTTGTGCAATTTCATTGGTATGGTGGGTAGCGGCAAGGTCCATACCACCACCATGCAAATCAAAACGTTTACCCAAGTATTTATTGCTCATTGCAGAACATTCAATATGCCAACCGGGGAAACCCATACCCCAAGGGCTGGGCCATTGCATTAAGTGTTCAGGCTTGGCTTTTATCCAAAGTGCAAAATCGAGGCGACCCCGTTTTTCATCTTGTCCGCCCAATTCACGAGTGCCTTCTAATAAATCTTCAAGCTTGCGGTTGGTTAAAATACCGTACGGTTTTTCTTTATTGTATTTTTCAACATCAAAATAAATAGTACCATCAACTTCATAAGCATAACCATTGGCTAAAATATCTTGCGTCATTTTAATTTGCTCACTAATATGCCCCGTTGCAGTAGGTTCTATAGTTGGTGGCAACGTATTAAAAAGTTGCATTACTTCATGAAAACCCAGCGTATAACGTTGCACAATTTCCATTGGCTCTACTTGCTCTAATCTTGCTTTTTTGCTGAACTTATCATCGCCTTCATCTCTATCGCCTTCAAGGTGACCAGCATCGGTAATATTACGAACGTAACGTACTTTGTAACCGAGGTATTTAAGGTAGCGGTAAATAATATCAAACGAAATAAAAGTACGGCAGTTGCCTAAATGCACATCGCTGTAAACAGTAGGGCCGCACACATACATACCCACATAGCCAGGCACTAATGGTGTAAATAATTCTTTTTTTCGTGTGAGTGTATTGTAAATTTCTAAAGCCATATCTTATGCCTCTTTTAAGGTGAGGCTACCTCATTTATTAAAGTAAGTTGGTGTTTAAAATGCAAAGGTATTTATTGAAAAGATATGCTCACCTATTTCAATTATTAATAGGCAGCCCTAAGGCAGCAACAGCAGCAATTATGTGTTTTTTTTTGTAGCATTTGTTCAAAAATACAAAAAGTTGGTTTGAGATGTTTACAATTTTTAATTGGCTGGTTTAAAAACCTTTGTTTCGTTCAATTTTAATATCTGTAATTATAGGATAATGATCACTCATTATTTTTGGAATACGAATGTATTGTTGCACTTGAAAAGTGGGTGAAACAAAAATATTATCAATACGTAATGTGGGTGAAATAGCAGAAAAGGTTCGGCCAATGCCGCTGCCTTTTTCAACAAAGGCATTCAACATATTTTTACCAATGGTGTTATAAGCATAGCTATTAGGCACATCGTTAAAATCGCCACAAACAATTAATGGGTAAGGACTTTTATCCATGGCTGCCCTTATGTAATCGCTTTGGCGTTTTCTTTTTAAAAAGCCGGTTTTTAATTTAGAAATGATGTTTTTAGATTTTTCTATATCGTTCTCACTTTGTAAGGTAGGGTTTTCAATATACTGCTTATTGGTATTGCTAAATTTAAGTGATTGTAAGTGCACATTGAGCACCCTAATGGTATCGGTATTTTTTACGATGTCTATTTGTTGAAAAGTAGTGTTATAGTCAAAAGGGTCGTTTTCAATAGTAGCTGTTTTAATAATAGGGTACCTACTAAAAATGATGATGCCAAAATGGTGTTTGTTATCAAAATCATCTTTTTTATTGTAACTATAAAAATATTGAGAAAAGCCAAGTTTTGCCGCTATAGTAGGTACATAATTAATGGCAGATGGGTCTTCATCGCCTCCCACCATTTCTTGAAAACAAGCTACATCTGGCATATACTTGTTAATGAGGTCGAGCATTTTTACTTTTACTTCAGGGTGCGTTTTGTGTTCTAAAATATCAAAATGCTCCACATTCCAACTCATTACACGAATGTTGTTTGCTGGCTTTTTTACTTCAAAATCATCAGCCATGTTCAACTTAATAAGTTGATGTATGGGTTTATAACAAATGGCCATACTCACTACACCAATAAGCATGTATTTTTTATTGGCAAATAACCAAAAAATGATAAACACTAAGAGGACAAGTAATAGATACAGTGCTCCTAAATTTAAAAGCCCCACCCACCAAAACGTAGTGCTATTAAGGTGTGTACCATAGCAACTTAATATAAAAAGCAATGCTACAACAACATTTGTTGTTATAAAAATACGCTTTGTAAATCGTCGAAAAAAACCAGTTGCCATAGTTTAAAGATACAGATAGTTAAAAGCAATTAACATAAATTTTTCTTAATAGATGTTGGGCAGAATGGGTTGGCATTATTTTGCCTTTATAGGTAGTAATTGTATCACTTTAAAATGAAAAAAGATGAAAAGAATACTACTTATGAGTACAATAGCTGCAACAATATTGGCAGCATGTAACAGCAAAAAAGAACCATCGTTAGAGGTGAATAAAAATATAGTGTTTACTGATACAGCTGCATTGCGTTTAGCCAATGGCTCAACAGATGTTGCACAACCTACCACAGCAGTAGCAACTACTCAGCCTTCGGCAAAGCCTCAGGTACAAACAATAACAAAAATTGTTAGAGTGATTGAGAAGCAGCCTGCGCCTGCACCTGTGGTGGTGAATACGCCTGCGCCTCCAGTGGAAACACCTAAAGCGGCTGAACCTACCACTACTGCACCTGCTAATACAGGTGAAGGAACAACCGCAAGCACCGGAAATACAACGGCAACAACACCCGTTGAAGCCCCTAAAAAACCCACAGGTTGGAGTGAAGCAGCTAAAGGTGCTACGATAGGTGGCGTTGGTGGTGCCGTTGCAGGTGCCGTAATAGGCAAAGGTGGTAAAGGCGCTATTATTGGCGGCGTAATTGGTGCAGCAGGTGGTTATATTTTAGGTAGAAAAGCAGATAAAAAATCGGGTAGGGCTAATGTTACAACCAATACTACTCCATAACTAATTTTTTGGCATGAGGGGATGCACACAAAACAACAACGGCACTCATTGGAGTGCCGTTTGTTGTACTATTATTTAAAGCGCTTCATCGTCAGCTGCTTTCTTTAAAAAAGCTTTTTCTTCATCTGTTAAAAAATGATAGCCTTTTTGGTTGATTTTATCTAAAATTTCATCTACCCTTTGTTGAGTTACAGAGGTGGTTTTTGTAAATGGTTTTCTATCACCGGTTTTATAAAAAAATGCATCTTTAGGGTTAGTGTTGCTACCTGGCTTCGGTTCAAATAAGGTAATAAATTTAAAATAGGCTTTATTCATCCACACACTACCATCTTTACCCCTGCGCAAAAACACTACAAATAAAAAGCCTGCTAATGCTCCACCTAAATGAGCCAAACTGTACGCTGCACTGGTACTGGCTACGCCTGCAAAATCAATTAAAATATAGGCCGTCATTAATACCCAAATTGGTATACCATTGCGTATTTGCGTAAAAAACCGAAAGTTGGGATCAATGGCTGTTGTAGCCATAGCAACAGCCATTACACCGGCATTGGCACCCATTATACCATTAACCCCTTTGTACATAGCGATTGGAGGTATAAAATAATGTGCTGCAATAAAAAATATAGCGCCTGTAAAACCACCATAAATGTATACGGGTATAATTTTATCGTTACCGGCCATTTGTTGCAAAATGTAACCAAAGCCCCATAGCCAAATCATATTGGTAATGCCTCTTATAATACCTGCACCCGACTCGGTAAATACATAGGTGAACAACGTCCATGGCCTTTCAGATAATTTGGTTAAACTGCTCGGCAATTCAAACCATTGAACCACTGTTGTATAAAAAAAATCAGGTGTTTTTTCGCCAACATAAAACCCTACTTGCAACACCATTAAAATTAAAAAGAACACTACATTAAGGGCAAATAAAGCAGTTAATGCATTGCCATCGGCACCTAAGGTAAACCTACTTTTTCGCCTTTGCTTAAACTCATTTCTATGAAAACGATCCGATTCTCCCATGGCTATTTTTTTACAAAATTACAAAGTAAATACCAGTGAAACTTTAGTAGTGTTGTGTACAGCTGAACATCTTTAATAAAAAGTTCGTCTGTTGGTTTTGTTTTGAATATATACAATTAAAAAACCGGTGAGTGCGCCACCAACGTGGGCAAAGTGGGCTACATTATCACCTACTTTAGGTGCAATACCACTAAACACATCAATAGCAATAATACCTAAAATAGCCCATTTGGCCTTTATAGGAAAAGGGAAGGGTATAATCATCATTTCAGTATTGGCAAACAAGTAACCAAAAGCTGCCAATACACCCATAATAGCACCAGATGCACCCACCGTAACACTATTATGTAATAAGGTTTGGTATTGTATTAGTTCATCGTATGAAAGTGGCATAGCATCTATATGCCTAAATGTATATGCATAAGAAGCCAATTGCACCACGGCAGCACCTATGCCACAAGCCATGTAAAAAACTAAAAATCGTTTTGGACCAAAAACCCTTTCAATATTTGCCCCAAACATATACAAGCCAAACATGTTGAACAAAATATGCATAAAACTACCATGCATAAACATATGGGTAATTACTTGGTACAGCCTAAAATCATCTGACTTATAATGGTGTAACGCAAACAAATTATTGAAAGTACTTTCATTATTAAGTCCACCAAACATTATTTGAGCTAAAAAAACCACCACATTGGCAATAATTAAATTGGTAACAGCTGGCGTTGATTTTTGAAACCTATTTCCGTATTGATTGTATGACATACTCTTGTATTAAACGACTGCAAAATTACCTTTAAGGCTTTATAAATAATTCACAAACTTACTCAGCTGTTGGCGTTGCTTTTAACACCAACCTAGCTACACATTCTATATGGTGTGTATGCGGAAACATATCAACCGCTTGCACTTTTTCAACTGCATATTTTTCGCTGAGTAACAATATATCACGAGCCATGGTAGCGGTATTGCAACTCACATATACGATTACTGGTGCCGCAATTTCTAATAGTTTATTTACCAATTTTTCGTGCATACCAGCCCTTGGTGGGTCGGTAATAACAACATCTGGCCTGCCATGCGTTTCAAAAAAGGCATCGTCGCAAATTTTGATAACATCACCTGCAAAAAAATGAGCATGGGTAATATTGTTAAGGGCAGCATTTTTCTTAGCATCTTCAATGGCATCTTCAATAAGCTCCACCCCTACAATTTTTTTAGCACCGGGGCTCACATAAATACCTATACTACCTGTACCACAGTATAAATCGTACACTACTTCGTTACCCGTAAGTTGTGCAAATGCTTGGGTGATGCTGTATAAGGTATTGGCCTGCGCTGTGTTGGTTTGAAAAAATGATTTAGGACTGATGATGAACTCAAAATTGCCCAGCTTTTCAATGGCATATCCTTTACCAAAATAAGTTATGGGCGTAAGGTCGTAAATACTATCGTTCCATTTAGGGTTGATGGTGTATAGCAATGTTGTAATTTCTGGAACAGCTGCTAACAGCGCATCTAACACCATTTTGGTATTCGCCTCATCTTCATAATTAATACAAAGATTTACCATTAATTCACCCGTGGTACATTTTCTGATGATGAGGTTACGCAACCAACCCGTATGTTCTTTAATATCATAAAAAGGCAGTTCGTGTTGCAATGCAATCTGTCGCATAGTATTGCGAATACGATTGTTCACATCATCCATTAAAAAACACTCAAAAATATTGATGGTTTTATCGAAAATACGTGGCACATGAAAGCCCAATGAATTTTGAAGTGGTTGTACGCCCTCATCATTTATTTCATCGGCCGTTAGGTACCTTTTGTTGCTGAAGGTAAACTCCAACTTGTTGCGATAATGCTCGGTATCGGTTGCGCCAGCAATCGGCAATATGGTAGCATCGGTTACTTTACCAATACGTAGTAAATTTTGGGTGGCTTCTTGTTGTTTGAAGGCCAGTTGTTTTTCGTAGGGCAACATTTGCCATTTACAGCCGCCGCATACACCAAAGTGTTGGCAAAAAGGCGTTACCCTATCAGGTGAAGGTTGTATAATTTGGGTGATTCTTGCTTCTGCAAAATCTTTTTTGTTTTTGGTAAGCACCAAATCAACCACATCGCCAGGTACGGCACCTTCGGTAAAAATTACTTTACCTTCATAACGGGCCAATGCTTTGCCTTGTGCTGCATAATCTGTAATGGTGATGTTGTGGAGTGTAACTCTAGGTTTTTTTCTTTTCACCGTGCAAAAATAGGGCTTAAATAAACGAATTGTTGATACGAGTGTAAATGATGTTACTGATTAATGAGATAATATCAATGATGTATAAATTTAGGTAATCGATTAAGCAATAATATGTTTAAAAACTAAATACAATATATTTACAAAAGGTATTTCAAACCACTTATTATAAAATTTAACCTTATGAAAAAAACAATCCTACCATTCTTAACAATACTCCTATTGTGCAGCGTTCAATCTTTTGCACAAACCAATGTACTTTCACCAAAAGAAGCAGCCTTTTGCTTTACATGAAAAGCTGATAGCATAGCCATTGATGGGGTAAAAAGTATACCTCCAAACGGACAAGCAGATAATACCATCACTTTTAAAAATGACTATACCCTCATTTCGGTAACCGAAGGAGTTGAAGAAGAACCTGCAACTTGGCGCTATGATGAACAAAAAAACGAAATTATTGTTGGTAACGCTGAATTGGGAGAGTTGTTTAGATTAGCCATTATTGAAATAAGTGACAATAAAATGGTGATTCAATTAAAATCTGCACAAATGCAAGGTAAAACCGTGGTGTACACTTCAAAAGTCACCACAAAATAAGTTTGTTAAAAAAATCCTTTTGTAAACTCGGTTGTTATTTCAAACGCCTTTGAATAGCTATTTTAAATACTTTTGTTATAGATGTTGTAGCGTGCTATTATAAATAAGCATAACCTAATTTTTGATCTTATTTAAATTGCATGGCTTAATTTAAACACCTTTTTAGATACATGAGAAAAGTATTTTACATTTTTTTATTGCTTTTTATCAGCAATGCTATTGCAGCGCAGGGTTATAAAATAACAGTTACCAGTCAACACAAATCGGGTATTGCTTATTTGGTGTATTACATGGGCAGCAAGCTCAACATACAAGATTCTGTAGCCGTACCCAATTCAGGTACATTTGTATTTAAAGGTGCTACAAAAGTACAGCCCGGTATTTATGCTGTGGTGTTTCCGGGTAAGCGCATGCAAACCGATTTTTTGATTGACAATGCTCAGCTTATTACAATTAAAGTTGATACAGCCAATTTTGAAAAAACACAAATTACAGGTTCGCCAGCCAATGTTTTATTTCAGCAATACCAAAACTTTGTAGCACAAAAGGGCAAACTGTTACAAGCAGAAAGAAATGCTTACAACCAAGCAACTACCAAGGCAGACTCTACCTTACATGAAAAAAAATATGCTCAGTACAACAATGAGCTGAATGATTATAGAGAAAATATCATCAAAACAAAACCAAAAGAAATGCTTTCGGTATTATTGTCTGCCTTAAAAGCATCGCCTCAGCTAGACAAAATACCTGTTACCAAGCAAGATTCTATCGATAACTATTATTACTACAAATCTCACTATTGGGATGGTATCAGTTTTACTGATGACCGTATTATTAGAACACCCTTCTTTTTACCAAAGTTAGAAAGCTATTACAGAGAAGTAATGCCGCAACAAAACGACAGTATTATAAAAGATATTGATTACAAATTATTGTTAGCCCGTACTAACAAAGAAATGTATAAGTTTTTACTCAATTGGTTTACAGATGAGTACATTAACCCCAAATACATGGGGCAAGATGCTATTTTTGTACACTTGTTTGATAAATACCACAGTAAGGGCATTAGCAATTGGCTCAACGAAAAGCAGCAAGAAACTATTACAAGAAGGGCGTTTATGTTAATGTCTAACCTAGTGGGTGAAAAAGCAGCCAACCTCGATTTTGTTGATACGGCCGGTAAACCTACACCTTTATACGGAATAGATGCACCATATACTTTACTCGTTTTTTGGGATCCAACTTGTGGGCATTGCAAAGAAGAAATTCCAAAAATTGATTCGTTTTACAGGGCCAATTGGCAAAAAAAAGGGTTGAAAATTTATGCCGTTTTAAGTGAAACAGATAATTTAAAAACCACTTGGGTTAATTACATTAACGAACACCGCATTGGTGATTGGATCAACGTCTACCAAACCAAAGCCGCTAAAGAGTTAGATGAAAAAGAGCAAAGAGCTACTTACAAACAATTGTATGATGTAATTGTAACACCTACTTATTATTTACTTGATAAAGACAAGCGAATTATAGCTAAAAAATTAAGTAGGGAGCAAATCAACGATTTTTTAGAATTTAAAACAAACCAAAAGCCATAAAGCACCTCTTACGTTTTACAATGAAAAAAATTACGCTTATTGTAGCACTTTTTTGCAGCTATTGCTACCATGCCACTGCTCAAGTTTTATTTAGTTTCGGTAAAAACCAAATTACTAAAGATGAATTTTTAAGGGCCTATAACAAAAACAAACCAAGCACTACTGATAAAGCCGCTTCAATAAAAGAATACCTTACGCTTTTTACCAACTTTAAATTAAAAGTAAACGAAGCAGCTGCATTACGTTTAGATACGTTGCCGCAAATACAATACGATTTACAAAATTTTAAAGAACAAATTTTACCTAATTATTTAAATGATGAAAAGGGACTTCAGCAAGTGGTAACCGAAGCAGCCACCCGAAGTTTAACAGATGTACATATAATTTATTTTTCTATCTCCTTCACAAAAGATAATATTACTGATACCGTAAAGGCGTTTAATGCCGCCAAAGAAATTTATACTGCTTTAAAAAATGGCGATAAAAATTACGAAGCTCTTGCCAATAATATTTCAGCAAAATATACAACAACTTCTTTTGTAGATGCTGGCTTTGTTACAGCCTTTACTTTACCCTACGCTATAGAAAATATTGTTTATAACACACCCGTTGGTGGCACTGCGGCACCATACAACAATAAGAAGGGGTTACTTGTATTGAAAGTAATTGATCAGCGCCAAAACGTTGGCAAATGGCGAACTGCTCAAATTTTATTCGCTTTCCCCCCAAATGCCACTACCGAAATAAAAGCTGCCATTCACCAAAAAGCTGATAGTATATATGCACTTATAAAAAAGGGATTATCGTTTGATGAAGCAGCTAAAAATTTCAGTGACGATCGCATTACTTATTTAACAGGCGGCGAAATGCAAGAATTTTCAACAGGTAGGTATAACCCTGTTTTTGAGAAAAATGTATTTGCCTTACAAAACAATAATGATATTACACAACCTTTTGAAACCATTTATGGCTACCACATAGTAAAACGCTTGAGCAAAAAAGATAACCCCAGCAACCCAAATGATGTTGCTTACCAATTTGAAATTAAACAACAGGTTTTACAAGATGAACGGGTAACAGCAGCAAAAAATATTTTCAATAAAACAATTACTACACTTACTGGTTTTAAAAAATTAAATGTGGTGAGTGATGTTGATTTGTATAGGTATGCCGATACATTAATGACCAACCCGAGTTTTGAAAACACCAATGCGTTGCCAATTAGCAAAAAAAATATCATCAGTTTTAAAGATGGTACTCAAATAAAAGGCGCCGCTTGGTTACAATTTGTAAGAGATTATAAATCAAATGCTGAAAAAATCAATGACCCTATCAAAAATATTTGGGACAATTTTGCCACTCAAACGGTTGTAAATTATTATCAAAATAATTTAGAAAAATACAACGCTGATTATAAATACCAATTGCAAGAGTTTAAAGAAGGCAATATGCTTTTTGAGGTAATGGAGCGTAATGTTTGGTCAAAAGCAGGTAGCGATAGTATTAAACTGCAGCAATACTATAACGAACACAAAACTGCTTATGTATGGCAGCCAAGTGCTGATATCATTATATTTAATTGTGCTAATGAACAAAAAGCTACTGAAGCATTACAAGCTTTAAAAAATGGCAAAAGTTGGCTCACTATTACAGCTGAAAGCAACAACCAAATACAGGCAGATAGTGGCCGCTATGAATTAGCACAAATACCAGGTATTGAAAACATGGGTAACCCCACAACTAATGCATTTTCAAATATTGTTAAAAATGCGGATGGCACTTATGTGTTTGCACATTTTATTCGTTTATACGAAGGTAATCAACCACGAAGCTTTAGTGAAGCTAGGGGTTTAGTTATAAACGATTATCAAACTGTGCTTGAAACAGAATGGGTAAACACATTGCGAAAAAAATACCCCGTAACTATTAACCAACAGGTATTAAATTCCATACTACAATAGTATTTACGCATTTATTTATACAAGCCTGCCTTATTTTGGCAGGCTTTTTGAATTTTAGGCTAGCACAAGATTAAAGTGCAAAGAAGCACATTCCTAAAAATCAAAAAAAATAGTATGAAAAAAATTGCAATCGGTTTAGTAGTATTAACAGCAATGGTAACAAAAGCAAACGCTCAAAAAATATATGCATTAGGCGGTGCAAACTTTGCAAATATTACTACTAGTAACAGCGGACAAACAGAAGACAATAACACCTTAGTAACTTTTAACGCAGGTTTGTTAGGTACATTCGGTATTTCAAAAGTAGTTGACCTTGAAACTGGTTTGTTACTAACTGGTAGAGGTGCAAAAGCTGAAACCTACTATAATAATGGTAATGATTATGTAAAAGCAAAATTTAACCCATTATATGTTGAATTACCAGTAAACTTAGTGGTAAAGTTTCCTATCGATAAAGATAACAACATCTTCGTAAATGCTGGTCCTTACGTAGCTGTAGGTGTAGGTGGTAAATCTAAATTAGACACTAAGTTTGGTCCGTTAACTAGTTCATCATCTGAAAACATTAAATTCAGCAACGATGATCCATTTACTTCACAACAAGAAGATGCCGCTTACAACAAATTAAAAAGATTTGATTACGGTATTAACTTAGGTGGTGGTATCGCTTTAAAAGGTTTTACTATTAGAGCAAATTACGGCCTTGGTTTAGCAAAAATTAATTCAACAGCAGGCAACAATAATGCTGATGAAAAAAACAAATACCGTACAGCATCTATTTCTGTAGGTATTCCTTTAAACTAATTTCATTTGGTAAACAACAAAAAAAGGGCATCAAATTGATGCCCTTTTTTTACTTTATAATAATTGCTTCACTACATTAGCAATTAAATTTGGTTTGCCTAAAGTATAATAATGCAAGGCTTCTACACCAGCATTTTTTAAATCTCTCGATTGGTGTAATAACCACTCTGCACCTACTTTTTCAACATCTTCATCATTTTTACATTTAATAATTTCTGATGATAAATCTGTAGGTAAATCAATATGAAATACTTTTGGTAAAATGGTTAATTGCTTTTTATTGTATACTGGCTTTAAGCCAGGTATAATAGGCACATTAATACCGATAGCCCTACAAGCATCCACAAAAGCAAAGAACTTGGCATTATCAAAAAACATTTGCGTTACAATATAATCAGCACCTGCATCAACTTTTTGTTTTAAAAATTGCAAATCGGTGTCCATATTAGGGGCTTCAAAATGCTTTTCAGGATAACCTGCCACACCAATGCAAAACTTAGTGCTGGTGGTGTTTTTTAAATCTTCTTCTAAGTAAAGCCCTGAGTTGAGGTTTTGCACCTGCTTTAATAAGTCAATGGCGTATTGATGACCACCTGGTTCTGGCTCAAAGTTGGTTTCGTTTTTAGCGGCATCACCACGTAACACTAACACATTATCAATACCTAAGTAATGTAAATTAATTAACGCATCTTCCGTTTCATTCACATCAAAACCGCCACAAATTAAGTGTGGTACAGTATCTACATTGTATTTGTTCATAATGGCTGCACAAATTGACTCTGTGCCTGGGCGTTTACGAACCACTACTTTTTTGAAATTACCATCACCCATTTTTTTAAAAACATGCTCACTACGGTGGTAGGTAACATTTATAAATGATGGTTTATACTCCATTAAGGGATCTAAATGGTTGTATAACGACTGTATACCTTTACCTTTTAATGGCGGTAAAATTTCGAAAGAAATTACAGTGTTTTGGGCGTTTTTTAAATGTTCAGTTACTTTCATATCGCTCTTTCTATTGCATTAATTTAAAATGCGCCCTACAAATTTACAGAAGCACCGCTACAATAGCAAAACAAAGCCAATTGTTAATTAAAAACTGCTGTATTGCTGAGCAATTCAATTAACTTATTTTTGCCTAAAAATAATAGATAACCTTTGAGCTTAATTATTCAAACAAAAAACTTGGTAAAAATTTATGGCAGCAGAACTGTCGTAAACGATGTTTCATTTAATGTAAAACAAGGAGAAATTGTAGGGTTATTAGGTCCAAATGGTGCAGGTAAAACCACTTCGTTTTACCAAGTAGTAGGGTTGGTAAAGCCAGATAAAGGAGCTGTTTTTTTAAACGATATTGATATTACAAGTTTACCCATGTACAAGCGTGCCCAAATGGGTATTGGTTACCTGCCACAAGAGGCCAGTGTTTTTAGAAAATTAACGGTAGAGGAAAATATTATAGCGGTATTGGAAATGACCAAGCTCGACAAAGCTGCTCAAAAAGCTAAGTTAGAAAGTTTGCTAGATGAGTTTCGTTTGCAACACGTACGCAAAAATAATGGTGATACATTGAGTGGTGGCGAACGCCGACGTACCGAAATTGCACGTGCCCTTGCCGTTGACCCCAAGTTTATTTTGTTAGATGAACCTTTTGCTGGTGTTGACCCCATTGCGGTGGAAGATATTCAAGAAATTATTGCCAAACTCAAATATAAAAACATAGGCATACTCATTACCGATCATAATGTAAACGAAACCCTTTCCATTTGCGATAGGGCTTACTTATTAATTGATGGTAAAATATTTAAACACGGCACTGCTGAAGAATTGGCTAGCGATGAGCAAGTAAGGCGTTTGTACCTCGGCCGCAATTTCGAATTAAAGCGTAAAGATTATCTCCACGAAAACGCAAGGAGCTAGCACAACCAACCTTTCTTCAACCGTTAAAAAAATCTTAATTAAAATTTATTTTTGATAAACGGTAACAAATACAACAACATGTACGTATAGTTTCGTGTACGGTTCACAAAATGAACACCCCTTAACAACTGTTGTATGAAATTTTTTATTTGCTTCGCCATTTTTTGCACTTTTTGTATTGCTCAAACCAGCAATGCACAATCAATTACGAAAAAAAATATAACTGTTGTAAAAACAAATAGCGTTATTAAATTAAATGGGGAGCTTGATGACGCTGCATGGAAAACAGCTGCTACTGCAAACAATTTTACCATATTTGAACCCAACCCTTTTACACCCGAAGCCGCAGGCAACGAAACAGAAGTATACTTTTTATACAGTAATGATGGTATTTACATTGGTGGTTATTTACACGAAAAATCAAAAGATAGTATTGCGGCCGAACTAACCGGTAGAGATGGTTTTGGTAACAACGATTTTATAGGCATTGTGCTAGATACGTATAAAGATAAACTCAATGGATTTGAGTATTTTTTAACGCCACTTAATGAGCAATGGGATGCAAAAGTATCGCCCAACACCAATGGCAATAGTGAAGATTTTGCTTGGAATGCCATTTGGCAAAGTGCTACAAAAATACACAGCGATGGCTGGAGCTTTGAAATGTTTATACCTTATTCAGCTATTCGTTTTGGTAAAAAAACGGTGCAAGATTGGGGTTTAAATATTGTACGCCAACGCAAACGATTTGGACAAAAATCAACCTGGCAAGCCATTGACCCAAATGTAAATGGGTTTTTAACGCAAGAGGGTTTTATTAATGGTTTCGAAAATATTAAACCGCCACTACGTTTACAATTATCGCCCTATTTTTCAACATACTACAATCATGATGGCACTGCCGAAGTCGGCACAAAAAAATCAACCACCACTTTAAATGGCGGTATGGATGTGAAGTATGGTATTAACCAAGCATTTACATTAGATGTTACATTGATTCCTGATTTTGGCCAAGTACAAACTGATAACCGTACACTCAACCTTACTCCTTTTGAACAACGTTTTGCTGAAAACAGGGCATTTTTTACAGAAGGTACAGAACTGTTTAGCAAGGGTAATTTATTTTACAGTAGGCGTATTGGTGGGCAGCCATTGCATTATAACGATGCATACAACCAAACCACTGGTGCCGAAACTGTTGTTGAAAACCCTACGCAAAGCAAACTTATTAACGCCACTAAAATTAGTGGCCGTACCCAAAAAGGTTTAGGCGTAGCCATGCTCAATGCCATAACCAAACCACAATATGCCACTATTCAAGAGAGCGGAAAAGAAAGTAGAACATTTCAAACCAACCCACTTACCAATTATAATGTATTTGTGTTAGACCAAACCCTTAAACACAACAGCAGCGTATCATTCGTTAATACCAACGTTTTTCGTAGTGGTAGCGATTATGATGCGAATGTGAGTGCAGCATTATTTGATTTTAATGATAAAACCAATACGTGGAATGTAGGCGGACAAGTAAGCATCAGCAACACTACTACAAAAGCTAAACCCGTAACAGGTTATGCTCATTTATTGTACTTTGGTAAAACCAGCGGTCGTTTTAATTTCAACTTTTTTCAAGAGCTCACCAATGGTAAATACGATAAAAGCGACTTGGGTTACTTAACCAATAATAACAATATTGAAAATGGCTTTAACGCTAGTTATAATTGGAACAAAGCCAAAAACTGGTACAACAATATTCGTATAGGTATTAACGGTAGTGTTAGCACATTGGTAACACCTATTGATATTTATAAACGAAAAGAATACATGTACCAAGGTGCTTACCTTAACCTCAATGTAAATGTGCGTACAAAAAAACTTCGTTTCTTTTACTTAAATGTAAACAATGGCTTTAAAGGCAACGATTTTTATGAACCACGTAGTTTTGGTAGGGTATTTAAAAATGGCAATAGGTTAAGCTTTTACAGCTATTACGAAAGTAACGATGCTAAAAAGTTTTCGTGGAGCGCCAACCTAGGCTCAAGGTTTTTGGGTTTATTTAATAGAAAAACCATTGGCTATGGTATTGGCGGTAAAATTAGGTTTAGTAATAAGTTTTCTATTCAGCAATACGTAGAAGTTGAAAATATTAAAAATGATGCTGGTTGGGCCAATACCACTTATACCAACAACCCTGCAACAGATGTTGTAATTTTTGCAAGACGAAGCCTTAACACCGTTGAAAATACATTGGATGCAAAATATAATTTCAACAACAAAATGGGTATTACGTTAAGGGCTCGTCATTCATTTTCAAAAGTAGCACCACAACAGTTTTATGAGTTAGATTTAGATGGTAATTTAAAAACACCTACCACTCCTTTTACTAAAAACGTAAATCAGAATTATAATTTTTTAAGTGTTGATATGATTTACAATTGGCAGTTTACCCAAGGTAGCTTTATTACAATTGGCTGGAAAAATATTGGCCAAAGCTTTAGCAGAAGTTTTGAAAAATCATATCTTAAAAACTTGGGCAATATTGTATCTGGCGAACAATTTACTGGCCTTTCATTACGCTTTATTTACTTTTTAGATTATGCCACGTTGCGTTCAAAAATGAAGCATAGCTAAAAAAGTTACCTAATGGTTGCAGTTAATGAGCAAGTGTAAGCCTGCCCACAATTGTTTCAATAATTGCAGTTGCATGCACTCGTGAGTTTTCAATAAACAAACTATGCGTATCCATACCGCCACAAATAACACCTGCTAAAAACAAATTAGGTACATTGGTTTCATGGGTGTTTTCATTGTAAGTAGGTTTTTTAATAGCATCATTAGAGAGGGTTACACCTGCATCTTCTAAAAATTGTAAGTTAGGCTGGTAGCCTGTTAGCGCCAAAACAAAATCATTGGGTATGGTTTCAATACCATCAGGCGTTTGTAATATAACCTCAGTTGGTAAAATTTCTTTTACAGTGGTATTATAATAAACCTTTATAGCACCTTCTGCAATTCGGTTCATAACATCAGGGCGTACCCAATATTTCACTCTTTCGCCTACTTCGCTACCTCTTATAACCAAGGTTACTTTTGCTCCTTTACGGTAGGTTTCCAAAGCTGCATCAATAGCAGAGTTTTGAGCGCCTACTACCAACACCTGCTGCATAGCATAAAAATGAGGATCTTTATAATAATGCACCACTTTTGGTAACGCTTCACCCGGCACATTTAATAAAAAAGGAAGGTCGTAAAAGCCTGTAGCAATAATTACAAATTGGGCATTGTATTGTTGCTTGGTTGTAGTGATTTCAAAAACATGTTGCTTGTTTTCAATTTTTGTAACAGGCTCAAATAGTTGAATATTGAGCTGGTGAGCTATAGCGGTTCTTCTGTAATACTCTAATGCTTCTGCTCTGGTGGGTTTGTTATTATTACTTACAAAAGGGATGTTGCCAATTTCTAATTTTTCTGAGGTTGAAAAAAACGTCATATTGGTTGGGTAACCATAAATTGAATTTACCAAGCAACCTTTTTCTACAACCACATATTTTAAGCCTTTTTGCTGTGCTGCAATGGCACAAGCCAACCCAATAGGGCCACCACCTACTATTACTACATCGTACTGTAACATGTTGTACATATTTACAACAAAGGTACTATTTGCAAACAGGCATTTGTGTTAACGATTTACTTTTCTATAAAATTAATAGACTATAATTTAAATACATTTACACCAATGGCATAGCCATACAATTTGCCAGCTGCGTTTCTATAAATTCTTATTTTATTACAAGCCCTGCCAAGGTTTGTTTTTTGCCAAGTAATACCACCATCCAATGTTTCAAAACCACTCACAATGGTACCTACATACCCATGTTGCTCATCTATAAAACCAATACCAAACTCACGGGCCTTTGCATCATTTACCAAATTCATTTCTTGCCAAGTATTACCACCATCGGTTGTTTTTACAATACGTTGTTGCGATATAGTAGTATCAGGGTTGTATGATTGTATGGTAGCATACCCCACTTTAGCTGATGGAAAATGTACTTTCCAAGTGGTTTCATATGGCCTTGTTGATTGGTATACTTTTTTCCAAGTTGCGCCACCATCTGTTGTTTTTAGTAGCAAAGCGTTGCTTTTGGTAATATCTTCATCTGTAGCGGCGCAAGCTATCCCTTCATTTTTATTGAACATTTTTATATCGAACAACATTTTACAATCGTTGTTCATGCTTTTGGTGGTCCATGTTTTACCTGCATCATGCGACACCATCATATTTGCAGGACTACCCACCCTGCCTACACCATAAATGTGTATTTTATAATCGAGTACACCGTGGTTAATGTAGCTTTCCTTCACAACATCTAAGGCACACAACCCTTTTACGTACGGACCATTATATGCAACGGGTTGCCATGTTTTACCGCCATCGGTAGTGCCGTACAACGGTATCGTATCCATTACATTCGGAAAATAATCAGTACCCACCGTACCTGCAAAACCAATGTTTTTATCAATAAAAGCAATACACCTAAAAAAGGTCGCTTTCATTTCCAACTGCTTGTTCCATGTAGTACCACCGTCGGTTGTATTAAAAATTCTACCATAGCCATTTACGTACCAGCCGGTATTTTCATCAACAAAACAAATATCATCTTGCTTACCTTGATAAGCCACTGTATTTAATTGTTGCCATACCATTGATTGCGCTTTTAAACAAAATGAAGCAACTAAAAAACAACTGAGCATTAAACAATACTTTACCATAATACGATGATTATTTTATTGCCGTAAAGATATTATGGGTATTAGGTTAAAATGTACCGTTCATATAAATTAATATGTTTATATACTGCAAACAATGCTTTGCCTGCATACATTGAAAGCGTTAATTTCGCCGAATGAGCTCAAATTTTGAAACAAATATTGCACAACTTTCAATACACAAAGTAGGTAACCAGGCACTTGATGAAGCCCTTATTTTATCGCAAAACCCCACACCTATTATTGATGATACGTTGGCAACTTTATTACGCCAATATTTTTTAGGGCCGTTTGAAAAAAGCAACGAAGTGTATCGCTTAAGTCATACTACAGGTAATTTACAATTAAACGAAGTATATCATTTTGCGGAGCAAATTTTTGCTGATGCTACACAGTTTCATACCCATAGCATGCAACTTGCAAAGTTGTTGTACAAAGTAGGGAGCCACCCAAAAATTAAAAGTGGCGAAATGTATTGTTGTTATTTTGATGCCCTACCCATTGAGGGTGAAATGGTGGCTGCTATTGGTATTTTTAAATCAGAAAGTAAAGAGCCTTACCTCACTATACACCATAACGATACGGCATACCAAATGGCTTACGAAGAACAGGCCATCAATATAAAAAAATTAGATAAGGGCTGTATCATTTTTAATACAGAGGCTGAAGAAGGTTATAAAGTAACGGTTATTGACCAAACCAACCAAACAGAAGCATCGTATTGGATTGACGCTTTTTTACAACTCCGTATTAGAAACGATGCTTATAATCAAACCAATACCGTACTTTCTATTTATAAAGATTTTGTAAAGAATGAAATGGATCAATTGTTTGATATGAGCAAAACAGATAAAATTGATTTACTCAATCGCTCCATCAAATACTTTAAAGAAAACGATGATTTTAATATAGATACTTTTAGTCACGAAGTAATTAATAACGAAGCCGGCATTGCATCTTTTAAAAATTACAAAAGCAATTACGAACAAACAATGGAGTCGCCTATACCGGATAGTTTTGCCATACATATTGCTGCTGTAAAAAAACAAGCAAGGGTGTATAAAAGTGTATTGAAGTTGGATAAAAATTTTCATATATACATACACGGCAACAACGATTTAATTGAAAAGGGGTACGATGAAGCCCTGCAAATGAACTATTACAAAGTATATTTTAGAGAAGAAGTATAATGGCATGTTAACATGCTTTTATTACTTACACACAACCCAACTTATTCATAATTTTGTGCCTTATAATTATTTAGTATGTACACAGCAGCGATAGAAAAATTACCCCGTCATTATTTACCAATTGATTTTACAGTAACCGATTGGGCCAGTTTAGAACCATTTTTTATTGAATTAAAAGATAGGGTTATTGAAAACAAAGCAGCCCTCGAAAAGTGGCTGCTTGATATGAGTGAGTTAGAAGCCGCTGTAAATGAAGATGCATGTTGGCGACAAATAAAAATGACCTGCGACAACGAAAATAAAGCACTAGAAAATGCTTTTAACTTCTTTTGCATGGAAATACAGCCACAAATTCAACCCTACAGCGATGCCCTCAATAAAAAATTATTAGCCTCTCCTTTTGTGAATGAATTAGATGCTGCTACCTACCATACTTATTTACGCAGCACCCAAAAAAGTATTGATTTATTTAGAGAAGAAAATATACCGCTGCAAGCAGAAGTTGCCGTATTACAACAACAGTATGGACAAATTGCCGGAGCCATGCTCATAACGGTAAACGGGCAAGAGTACACCCTACAACAAGCTGGTAAATTTTTAGAAAGTACCGACCGTACTTTAAGAGAAGAAGTGTATAAAAAAATTCAAGAACGCCGCTTACAAGATAAAGAAGCCCTTAATAATTTATACGACACCTTAATAAGCCTTCGCCACAAAGAAGCTACCAATGCAGGTTTTGAAAATTATAGGGATTATCGTTTTAAAGAATTGGGTCGTTTTGATTATGATAAAAATGATTGTTACCAATTTCATACGGCTGTAAAACAATATGTATTACCGTTGGTGAATAACATTTACCAAGCTAAAAAAGAACAATTAGGGGTTGATGTGTTACGCCCTTGGGATTTAGATGCTGAACCTGCCGGAGTACAACCATTGCGACCATTTACCACCGGCGACGAATTGCTGAACAAAAGCATTGATTGCTTTACCAAACTACGGCCGTTTTTTGGAGAGTGCTTACAGCGTATGAAGCAAATGAATCATTTAGATTTAGAGAGTAGAAAAGGTAAATCACCAGGTGGTTATAATTGTCCGTTAGCAGAAAGTGGTGCTCCGTTTATATTTATGAATGCTGCTGGCCAAATGCATGATGTTACTACTATGGTACACGAAGGTGGCCATGCTATTCATTCTTTTTTAGCACACCCATTGCCACTCACTGGCTTTAAAGAATACCCTATGGAAATTGCTGAAGTAGCTAGCATGGCTATGGAGTTATTTAGTATGGACCACTGGGATAGTTTTTTTGATAACCCCAACGATTTAGCAAGGGCAAAAGCACATCAATTAGAAAGGGTAATTACCATCTTCCCTTGGATCGCTATTATTGATAAATTTCAACATTGGGTATATGAAAACCCAACCCATACTGCAAATGAGCGTACAGCTATTTGGGTAAGCATTATTAACGAGTTTAAAGATGATGTAATTGATTACAGTGGCTTAGAAAACTACCGTAGCAATGCATGGCAACGCCAATTACATTTGTACGAAGTACCATTTTATTATATTGAATATGGTATTGCACAATTAGGTGCAATTGGTATGTGGATGCAATATAAAAACAACCCTGAGCAAGCGTTGGATAATTACTGCAAAGCCCTAAGTTTAGGTGGTACCAAAACCTTGCCTGAGCTGTATAAAGCCGCAGGTTTGGAGTTTGATTTTAGTCCGGCTAAAATAAAAGTGTTGATGGATTTTGTGCAACAACAAATGCAAGTATTATCACTGTAAAGTATCTCTTGCTTGTTGCTTTTGTAAAATTTCATTTAAGTACGGCGCTGTTATTTTTTCAATAGCAGCGTCGTCTATTTTTAAGGCATCGCTATTTTGTACCAACGCTAACCAAGGCCTAGCTTGGCCAAACGGGTATTCACCAAAAACAATTACTGGTGTACCATATGCTACAATAGCATTATCAACTACCTTCCATTGATCAGCCCAATAATAAAAATATTGTGCATCGGCAGCTTTCAAACGCATACAACTATGTGAGGCAGGGTAACCAGGTAACGCATATTCATGAAAACCTACGCCTAATTTATTGGCGATATTAAAATTCCATTTAAGTTCCCACTCATCGTTTACCGTACTAATGGTTTTTTTTGCTTTCCAATTGGTAAAAAATAAACCCGTAGGTGTTTTGCTACTTTTTTTACCCATATTGGTTGGTCCTGTTAAAACCAACTTTCCGTTTTCATAAGCTGCAAAAGCTTGTGCCGGGTACGAAAAATAGATGATCTTTTTTACATCGGCCAAAGTAGCTACTGTTGTAGGGAAAGGAAAATAAGCCGTTCGAGGTTGTGTTAAATCGGTAGGCATAATTAACGTATCGTAATTGCGTAGGCTACGTACATCCATACGGTTTACCAATGCTAGCATAGCAATGCTGCTGGTATCTAACTTTTTTAAAGTAGCCTTAATACTATCTTTATTTGTAAGCAGTGTATAAGTTATGCTTACAGGTTTTGCAATTGCACTATCGTTTGGCTTAATTGCTGGTGCAGTTGGTTGCGTTGGTTGTGGCTGAGTGGTAGGTTGTTTACAGGCAACAAGGCTTATAATTCCTACAAAAAATACCGTTCTTAAAAAATACATGTGATTAGTAATGTAAATAGTATGCCAATTTGCAATAATTATTTGATTTGATTAATAAAATTAATTTGTTTTATATTTGATTACCATAAACACTGCAAGGATGTCAATGATTTTCCCCGATTTTTTTGAAACGAATCAATTTTTTATTGATGAAAAAGTTGGCTTCTTCAAATTTACCAATGCCTACAAAGTGTACGATGAAACTGGCGGCGAAATTGGTTTAATTCAACAACGATTATCTGCTGGTCAAAAAGCACTACGCCTACTTTTAAATAAGAAATTATTACCCTTTCATTTAGAAATTACTGATTTAAGTGGCGATGTGTTGGTAACTATTAAAAGAGGGTGGACGTTTTGGATGTCGAAAATTAGCCTTTTTGATGGACAAGATCAACCACTGGGCTACATCAAACAAAAATTTAAGTTTTTAAAACCCTCTTTCACAATTAGCAATGCCAACAATGAAGTAATTGCAACGATTGCAGGCGATTGGAAGGGGTGGAATTTTTCAATAAATGATAACAGTAATAACGAAATAGGTACCATCAATAAAAAATGGAATGGTATTTTAAAAGAGGCATTTACAACGGCTGATAAATATGTGGTATCAATAGTACCGCAATATGCAGAAGATAGTAATAAAATGGCCATAGTAGCTGCCGCTGTTACAATTGATATGGTTTTAAAAGAAAGTCAATAATAAACGCACTATAAACTCTGGAGTTAAAGTTAAATCACTCGATTTAATGATTTTCTCATGCTTGAACAATGTCCCGTCCTGATTCTTCAGGAGGGGATTTTTTTTATGCACACCAATAAAACTAAAAATATTATCATTTATTTACTAAATTAATTAGTTTAAATAAAATTTATTTTATAGTTTTGTTTTACAATATATTTATACGCAAAACAAGATACATCACTTAAAAAAACAAGAAAATGAGCGCTACAGAAAAATCAGAAAAGTTTAAAGCCTTAAAACTGACCATGGATAAAATCGATAAAGATTTTGGAAAGGGGTCGGTAATGATGATGAACGAAAAGGGGGTAACAGAACAAGAGGTTATTTCAACAGGATCTATTGGTCTTGATGTGGCTTTAGGCATTGGCGGTTTACCAAAAGGTAGGGTAGTTGAAATTTACGGTCCTGAATCATCAGGTAAAACAACCTTAGCCATACATGTAATTGCTGAAGCGCAAAAAAAGGGTGGCATGTGTGCATTTATTGATGCTGAGCATGCTTTTGACAGTAATTATGCACAAAAATTAGGGGTTGATATTGATAATTTGTTGATTTCGCAACCTGATTATGGTGAGCAAGCTTTAGAAATTGCCGATCGTTTAATATTATCAGGTGCATTAGATGTAGTGGTAATTGACTCGGTTGCCGCATTGGTACCTAAAGGCGAATTAGAAGGCGAAATGGGCGATAGTAAAATGGGTTTACAAGCTCGTTTAATGAGCCAAGCTTTGCGTAAACTAACAGCTACCATTAATAAAACCAATACGGTTTGTATTTTCATTAACCAATTGAGAGAAAAAATTGGCGTAATGTTCGGCAACCCCGAAACTACAACGGGTGGTAATGCATTAAAATTTTATGCATCGGTACGTTTAGATATTCGCAGAACTGCCCAAATAAAAGATGGTGATGAAATTACAGGTAACCATGTAAAAGTAAAAGTGGTGAAAAATAAAGTAGCACCACCTTTCCGCCTTGCTGAATTTGATATTGTTTACGGAGAAGGTATTTCAAAATCAGGTGAAATTATAGATATGGGTGTGGAATTAGGTATTATTCAAAAAAGTGGAAGTTGGTTTAGTTACAATGGCGATAAATTAGGCCAAGGTAGAGAATCAGTAAAACAATTAATGATTGATAACCCTGCTATGGCAGATGAAATTGAAGGTAAAATAAGAGAAAAAATTAAAGAAGGTAAAACTGCTGCTGAATAAGCGCCTACCAAAAAAATACGGTTAGTAAGTATAAAAGCCGCCTTTGTTGAAGGGCGGCTTTGTTTATGTAGATGGGTAGTATGCAATTACTGCACACTCAATGCTCGTTCACTATCAATATACATGGTGGCTGTACCACCTAAGTCAATCACTTTACCTTTAGCACAAATAATTTTACCTTTTAACACATCGGTTGGGTTATAACTAAAATTGGGGATGTTATCTTTTTTAATAAAAATGGTAAATACTTGGTTCGGAAACTGCTTATCTAAATTAATTAAAATATTACCTGCCTTACTCAACCGAGCACCTACCACAGTTCCACACACATAAATTTCATTATTAGATTTTGTATACTGTTGCGCTACAGTGGTATTAAAATGATTTTTAGCCATTTGCTCTTGTGGCAAAGGTGCAACATCGGCACTATTACTGGTAGGCAACCAATCAGTTGCATTGCTGTTCGCCTCAAATATAGCTTGTTGTGCTAAGGGTAGTTTATTAAAAAAATCGAGGCCCGTTAATGCTTCTACACTATCAATACTAACGGCATAATATTGAAGGGGTTGGGTAATAGTAGCGTTGGGCATTACAAAACCTATGGCTTTTTGCTGCCCAGCATCTAACACCACTTTAAAATACAACTGCGGTATAGCTACCTTGTTTTTACTTTTTGTGATGACAGGTAAGCCCTCTTTTAAAACCGGCCCAGTAACTACGTACAATTGTGTGGTAGCATTTTTATACAAATAACCTCTAATAGCATCTTCTAAATCGCCCCAACCACCACGGTTAAAATCAGGCAATTGTGGACTCATATTGCTGTAATAGTATGACTCAGACAATGCTTTTTGCGACCACCTAAAATCAGCCGAAGGTGCCAAGTGGCCTCTATCGTAGCCATAACCATCATACAAAAAACTACCATCAGGCTTGAGGGTTTTGGTAAAATAATCTGCCTCTTCAGCACTACCGCCTTTCACCAAACTATCTACCCTAAAATCATTGGTTCTAAATACCACACCGTTAATAACATCTGGCGTAATAATATGTGCCACCCAACGAGCTTGTTTAAATGTGGGGGCATAATCTAAATAATAAGCACTGTGTTTAACCAATTGTTCGTTGGGAGCAACTGCCGGTAAACCAATGGCTACTAAATCATTGCAAATTTTTTCGAGCTTTAAATTTTCGAGTTGTGTGTTGGCTTTTTTACGCTCTTGCTCAATTTTATTGAGTTGTTCAACTGCTTCTTTTATTTTTATTTCAATAGGTTGCGCTTGCATGTTTTGCAAACAACACAATAATAAAAAACAAATAATTGACACTCTCATAAATAATTATTTTATGACGAGTAGGGATATAAAAAATACGTTTTATTAAAGACGGTTTATAAAAGTTATAGCAATATACAGCATCAATGTTACAAACATGTTACGCCTGTGTAAAACATTTGTAGCGTTGAAAGTGCCAAAATTTTTATGTGAACATATTTTTTTATAAATTGAGGTACATTTAGCTGTTGCGGTACAGTAGGCATCAGTATTTTAATGGTTTAAATAAACAATGAATGAAATATGTATTTTTAATAGCAACCGTAGGTATTACGTTTTTACTGGCGGCTTGTAAAAAAGATAGTGGTCTTTCGCCGGCCGTTGGTGGCGATTTGCCCACTAATTATATAATTGTGAGTCCTGCTGGTTTTGACCCTATTAACATCGCTGCTGTAAGGGGTTCAACATTTACATTTGTGAACAGAACAGGCAACACCATTGGTATTTACTCATTAGATAGTTTGGCCATAAATAAACAAGGTATTGCCAACAATACATCATATATCTACAAAAAAGATACCTTGGGAACCATTATTTACCGCATGGCTGGTTTTCCATCTATCACAGGTTCTATTACCATAACACCCTAATTTTTAAATTCATTTATACATAGGGCAATGCCAGCGCATTGCCCATTTTTATTACATTATGCTGCAACAAATTGCTCCTTATTTTGGGTACTTAGCTTCTTTATTTTTAATTATAGCGCTGTTGGTTAAAACAGATGTACAGTTTAGGGTATACAATATTTTAGGAACCATTGCCTTTATTACTTACGGGATTATTTTCAGTGCATGGCCTGTGTTACTCACCAATGGTATTTTGTTCTTCATCAACTTATATTATCTTATTAAGCTATACCAACATCGTGAAAACTTTGATTTAATACCTTTTGAAAGCAACGATTTATTAACACAAAAATTTATTGCTTTTTATAAAGATGATATTGCTACTTACTTTCCTGAATTTACCGAACAGCAGCTACAGGGTAATATAAATTTAGTAGTATTAAGAGATTTGGTAGTGGCCAATATTTTCAGTGCCCAATTGCATGAAAATGGCGATGCCACTGTTGTATTAAATTATACCATTAAAAAATACCGTGATTTTAAAGTAGGCAAATTTATTTTTGAAAAACGCAAGCAATTGCTGTTACAACAAGGTGTTAAACGAGTTGTATACCACCAAGTGCATAACAAAAGCCACGAAACTTTCTTAAAAGTTACCGGCTTTACCCAACAAGGTAATGGTTATGTAAAAGTGCTATAAATTTCATGTTGAAATTGGTACAAAAAGCCGTTTACAAAATTGCAATAATTACCTTTGTTGCATGGCTACATATTTAGATGGTTTAAACGAACGACAAAGAGAAGCGGTGCTCCATAAAGATGGTCCGCTTATGATTATTGCAGGCGCTGGTAGTGGTAAAACAAAGGTACTCACCACTCGTATTACCCATTTAATGGCCCACCACCATATTGATGCATTCAATATTTTAGCCCTCACATTTACCAACAAGGCTGCTGCCGAAATGAAGGAAAGGGTTGAAAAAATATTAGGCAACTCCGAAGCCCGTAATTTATACATAGGTACATTTCACAGTGTGTTTGCTAGAATTTTACGCAGCGAAGCACCCAAATTAGGCTTCCCTAGCAACTTCACCATTTACGATACAGACGATGCAAAAAGTGTAGTAAAAACGGTAATTAATGAATTACATTTAGATGACAAGCATTACAAACCCAACCAAGTATACAACCGCATATCATCCGCCAAAAATGCACTCGTAGGCCCTGCCGAATATATGAACGATTATGGCTTACAGCAAGAAGATGCCCGTACCAACAGACCCATGATTGGCCAAATATATGATGCCTACAGTAAGCGTTGTTTTAAAAACGGCGCAATGGATTTTGATGACTTACTGTTTAAAATGTACATACTCCTCAAAAACTTTCCTGAAAGCTTACACAAATTTCAGCACAAGTTTAAATATATAATGATAGATGAGTATCAAGATACCAACACTGCCCAATACGAAATTGTAAAACTATTGGGAGCTATGCATGAAAATGTATGTGTGGTGGGTGATGATGCTCAAAGTATTTATAGCTTTAGGGGTGCCACCATTGAAAACATTTTGCAGTTTGAAAATGATTATGATGATGTAAAAGTGGTGAAGCTTGAGCAGAACTACCGCAGTACTAAAAACATATTAAAAGTTGCCAACGAAATTATTGGCAACAACAAAGGTCAAATTGAAAAGAAATTATTTACGGATAATAGTGAGGGTGATAAAATTAAGTTAGTCCGTACCATGACGGACAACGACGAAGGCAAAATGGTGGCCGATGCTATACAAGAAAACAAATTACGCAACCACTATTTTAATCAAGATTTTGCCATACTCTACCGCACCAATGCACAGAGTAGAAGTTTTGAAGAAGCCCTACGCCGCATGGGTATTGCTTACCGTATTTATGGTGGCACTAGTTTTTACCAACGCAAAGAGGTGAAAGATTTGCTGAGCTACTTACGTGTAGTGGTAAACCCTCGTGATGAAGAAGCCCTCAAACGTATAATTAACTACCCAGCAAGGGGTATTGGCAAAACCACCATTGATAAAGCTATTTTATTTGCCAATGAGCAAAACCTCAGCATGTGGGATGTGTTGTGCAATGCCGCCATGTATGGTTTTAGAAGTGGCACTTTAGAAGTGATTGATGATTTTGTTACCATGGTAAAAATGTTTCAAAGCGAACTCGATAAAAAAAACGCTTACGATATTGCGAACATGGTGGGTAAAAATACCAACTTGGTAAAAGAGTTGTTTAACGATAAAACAACCGAAGGGTTGGCCCGTTACGAAAACGTACAAGAGTTGTTGAACTCCATTAAAGAGTTTACCGAAACACCTTCTAACGAAGAAGATGGCGAAGTAGGCGATAAAAGCTTGGGTGCCTATTTACAACAAATTGTATTGTTAACCGATGCCGACCAAGGCGATCAAGAAAATACCGATGTAGTAAAACTCATGACCATACATGCCGCTAAAGGGTTGGAGTTTCCAGTGGTGTTTGTAGGTGGGTTAGAAGAAACCCTATTTCCCAACGCCATGAGCATTAATACGAGGGAAGAGTTAGAAGAAGAACGCCGGTTATTTTATGTAGCCATTACCCGAGCCAAAACAAAATTGTACCTCAGCTACAGCAATGCCCGTTACCGTTTTGGGCAATTACAACAAAACGACCCAAGCCGATTTATTGAGGAAATACCTGAGCAACATTTAGATAAAAGTTATGCAGGTGCATCTGCCCGTAACAATGCTACATCGCCAGGTTTACGTGGCAATGCCTTTGAGCGTATGAGCAAGGGTTTCCCAAGCAGCAACCAAGCAGCTCAGTACAGCAGACCAGGTGCTAACCCTGAGCCCACTAAACCAGCGTATGCCATACCTGCAAGGCCGCAATTAAAAGAACATACGCCTTCTGAAAATTTTGAAGCCAGCGACACTAGTAATTTACAAGCAGGCCAAAAAGTAGAGCATCAAAAATTTGGTTTTGGCGTAGTAGCTAAAATGGAAGGCGCTGCTCATAACCCTATTGCCACTATTAATTTTGAAAATAATGGGGAGAAAAAAATTATGCTCAATTATGCCAAATTGCGAATAATTGCAGAATAACATATTGATTTTGAAGTAGTTTTAAAATAAATAAATTAAAATACACTGCTATAAAAATGCTTTAAATATCGGCTTTCGAAAATTTTTAGTGCTGTATTTGCCAAGCAATTGAAGTATTTTTGTAGTTGAAATACGCAACAACAGTTGCACAAACATACAAACATGATAAAAACAGGTAACCCCGTAATAAGCATTTATACTGAAATGACTCCCAACCCGGAGACCATGAAGTTTGTGGCCAATAAATTATTATACCCTGGTAAAAGCATTGATTTTCCTGATGAAGCCAGTGCCAAACCCTCTTTATTAGCACAAGAGTTATTTACATTTCCTTTTATAAAATCGGTTTTTATAGCTAGCAATTTTGTAACGCTTACTAAAACGACTGATACGGAAGATTGGCAAGACATCATCCCTACCATTAAGCAATTTTTAAAAGAATATTTAGAAGAAGGCAAGCCAGTAGTAAATGAAGATGAAATTGCGGTAACAAAACCACAAAGCACCAACGAAGTAAGTGCCGATGATGATGATGTGGTAAAACGCATTAAAGAGTTGTTGGAAAATTATGTAAAGCCAGCCGTTGAAATGGATGGTGGTGCTATACAGTTTAAAAGCTACGAAAACGGCAAGGTAAATTTAATGATGCAAGGCAGTTGCAGTGGATGCCCTAGCAGCATGATCACTTTAAAAGCAGGTATTGAAGGTATGATGAAACGTATGATACCCGAAGTAAAAGAAGTAGTTGCGGAAGCCGAATAATTACAATGTATTTGAATAAAAAAACGCCACTGATGAGTGGCGTTTTTTGTGGGGGTTACCCTATACGAAGTTTGGCTGTATCATTCCATAAATAATGTGGTATAGGTTCTTTTAATTCCCATTTTATATTCATTGGTTTTGCTCCATAATAATCTGCTATTGATGCTTCTCCTATAAATACATAACCCATCGACTTACGGTTTTCATCTTTAGCTTTCTCTCTTATAAATAACAATATTCGTTTGTTGTTTTCAACATGATTTATATAAGACAAACCTTTTGAAGTAATTGGTGATGCCGTATTTTGACTTTGCCAGTGAAAAAGATATTCATTTATTGCATAATCATCATACATAGTTGTTGGTGAAAAATTTTCCTCCGATTTTATCAAGTTTATAAAAAGAACTTCTGTATTGAGCAATTTATTTTCAGCAATGCCTTCTCTAATAGATGACTTAACTTCGAAGGTACTTAAGCCCAGTGCAACCAATATTTGATCTCTAGTATATCTAGAATGAATCTTTAATGGAAAAGGGAAAGGGAGTTCAATATCTTTCTCAATAAAGTCAATTTCATCAATCAAAATATTTAAAACTTCAATCATCTCATTTACTATAACCTTATTGTTACCAATATGTGAGATACTTTCAAAAACATTATTGAAATTAGCAGCGTCTTTTCTAAAGTCATAATGTAACATTAAAAGCATTATTTTTTCAACATCATTTATATTACTAGTTTCACTGATATTAAAATTGGTATTTGCTAAATCTAATATAAACTTAAAGTAACTTGAAGATTTGACAGAAAGCCACTTGTTCTTTACCATCTTTACAAATTCAACTTCATTAATTGAACTAAAATCATCTATGACACCAGCTATTTGACATAATCTTTTCCAACCCCCTCTCTCATAAATTTGAAGTAATGAAACACCATAGAAAGTAATAAAATTTTTAAGATTAAATTCTAGAGAAGTAACATTTTTGAAATTTCTGATTTTCGCAATTAATTGATTTCTACTTACAGATGTGGCATTGGCTATATTTTGTAAAATAGCTTCTTTCGCTTTTCTTTCTAAAATAATCGAACACCCTAGCGGCAAGTGAGGAAAGTTATCTTCAATTTCTTTGTGTACAGTAGTTACTGTTTTACCTATTAAAGCCCTAAACTTATTTTCAAAATTATATTCAGGCCTTGCATTACCTACAAAATCTAATACAGTTAATGAATCTTTATTTTCAGCTAGTCGCAAACCTCTTCCTAATTGCTGTAAAAAAATTGTAAGACTTTCCGTTGGCCTCAGAAACAATACAGTGTCTATTTCTGGAATATCAACACCTTCATTAAAAATATCTACAACAAATAAATAGTTTATATCACCATTAAGGAACTGTTGTTTAATAATTTCTCTATTTTGATTATTTGCACTTGTTAAATAATCTGCTTTTAATCCCAATAAAGCAAATTTACTTGCCATGAATTGAGCATGCTCCATCGAAATACAAAATGCTAGAGCCTTTACCTCTTTCGGACTTTTTGTGTATTTATTTAATGCGCTAACTATTTCTCCAACACGTTTGTCATTTGATGTATATATTGAAGACAGTTCACTAGCAATATACTTTCCTCTTTGCCAACCTACCTTTGATAGATCTATACTATCGGAAATACCGAAATATTGAAAAGGACATAATAATTTTCGATTCAAAGCTTCTGGCAATCTTATTTCAGCTGCTACATGATTATCAAAATCTGTTAAAATATCTTCACCATCCATTCTTTCTGGCGTAGCTGTTAACCCTAACAAAATTTTGGGTTTAAAATATTTTATTATTTGCTTGTAAGTATTAGCTTGAATATGGTGACACTCATCAATAACAACATAATCATAATATTCAGGTGATAATGAAATTGAGTCAAGTCTATTTACAATAGTTTGTACAGATGCAAATACATGTTCATAATTAGTAGGCACAAAACCATCTACCCATAATTGACCAAAATTATTATCTCTTAAAATACCCCTGTAAGTTGATAATGATTGTTCTAATATTTCTTTTCGATGTGCTAAAAAGAGAAATGTCGTATGCTTGAATTCGTTTCTATATCTTTTAAAATCAAAAGCTGAAATAATCGTTTTTCCTGTGCCTGTTGCAGCAACTACCAAATTTCTAAATCTATGATGAACACTTCTTTCAACTTGTAGTTTTTCTAAAATCTCCTCTTGATATGAATATGGTTTTATATCAAAGTAATTCAGGTTTATTTGAGAATGATTTGAGTTTTTTCCTTGACTGAGTGAAGAAATTAGTTTGTCTTTATGAATACTATCATTAAAAATTTCAAAATCATTACTTTGCCAATACGACTCAAATGTTTTTTGAAACTTATCAATTATGTGTGCTACTTCTTTTGTTGTTACTTTAATATTCCATTCTAATCCATCTGTTAAAGCCGACCTAGAGAAGTTAGAAGAACCTATATAACCTGTGTGAAAACCTGAATTTCGAAAGAATAAATATGCTTTAGCATGCAACCGTTCATTACCAGTATTATAAGAAATCTTAACTTCTGTGTTATTGAGTTTTGAGAGTATTTCAATCGCTTTATAATCTGAAGCACCCATATATGTTGTAGTGATAACTCTTAGCTTACCCCCACGTTTTGTGAACTCAGTAAGTTCTTTTTCTAAAATAATAATGCCTTTAAACTTAATAAATGACACTAGTAAATCTATTCGGTCGGCAGAAAGGATTTCTTTTTTTAGTTCACTTTCAAGAGAAATCCCTCTGTTTCCTCCTGTAAAAAGTTCACTATGACTTAAACGAGTGTAAGGAGTAATTTCTTTAAGACGTAAATCAAAGTCAGCAAAATGCGCATCTACTTTATTAAAAACTGCTTTCAGAATTTCCCCGTTAACATCAATTAAATCATCTTGAAAATCTTCATTCTTTAAAGTATCCTTTAAAAAATGAATGATTTTATTTGCAACTTCAATTTGCAATTCTAATTGCTTATCACCCCCCAATAAATCTAATGCATTCTTTATTGTTGTAGTTAAATGTTTAGAGATTATTGTTGACGCTTCCTCTTTATCTATAGAAGTTTTGTTGACATAAAAAGTTGTAGTATCTAACGCATCAATTTTTTGAGCTACTAATTGAGTAACTAATGCTTCATATATTCCTTGATTCATAGTTGTAAAAATTCATACAGTACAGGTAAATCCGCTGCTGCCCAATCAAGCGATTGCAGCGCTTCTTTATCTAAAAATAGGTATTGTTTGTGTTCTTGCAAAGTAATTTCACCGCTCAAATATTTTGCAGTAAATGGTATTAATCTAACAGCAACATTGGGATAATTAAATGTAGTGACTGACAAACGATCTAATAGTAAAATATCAATTGATAATTCTTCTTTAATCTCTCTCAAAATACACTGTTCCTCTGTTTCAAATGGTTCAAGCTTACCACCAGGAAACTCCCATTTTAATGGCAACTGCATGGTTTCACTTCTTTGCACAACTAAAACTTTTCCATTAAAATCAATAATGGCACAAGTAACATTAATTGTTTTCATAAAAGCAGTATTATTTGTATAAAATTAATAGTTTTAACTATTATTACTTTCCCCCAACACCCACCCATGCTTCAGCACATCAAAACAATCATCGTTTATATATTTTTTTGTGTGGTTACCTTGGTAATGATCAATACGGTATTGCAGTACACAAGCTTTAAAACAAATGTGGGGTTTTTACAACTCAAGCAAGCTTATATTGGTATTGATATTTGGATGATGGCTTTTTATACGCATGTGTTTACCAGCGTTTTTGTTTTAATGGCTGGCTTTACACAATTTTCGCCCTACATTTTAAAACATCATAAAACCCTACACCGCAACGTTGGTAAGTTTTATGTGGCCGCTATTTTGTTGGTGAACGTACCCATGGGTATGATAATGGCTATTTACGCTAATGGCTTATGGCCTACAAAATTAGCTTTTGCCATTTTAGATATTTTGTGGTGCTGGTTTACTTACAAGGCTTACATAACTGCTCAACAAAAAAAGTTTAAGGCACACCAACAATTTATGATACGGAGCTTTGCCCTCACGTTTTCTGCCATTACTTTACGCCTCTGGAAAATTACTCTATCGCATACCTTTCATTTTGATGACCTAACCTTGTATATGATAGATGCTTGGATGGGCTTTGTACCCAACCTACTTGCTGCTGAGTGGTATATTTATTATAAATTGAAACGTAACTAACGTTCAAACTTTACGTTGGTGATAAATAGGTAAAACACCCCTAGCACCAACGCTGCAAAAATGATTAAAAACGCAACACCACTAATAAGCCATGCATATTTATTTTCTTGTGCATCTAGCTCTTTTTTGATGCGCTTGCTTATTAAAAAAGCAATACCGCCTAACACAAAAAGTACCAACAAAACAAAGCCAATAATGATGATGCCCATGTTGTAATATTTTTATTAAATATATTCATTATTACCACAATAAAAATAATGTGGTACTACTTTCGGTACCACCAAGCCCACGCTATTAATATAAACTGTAACGGAAACAACCTTAACCATGCTCCCCACAAAGGCATACAAATAGCCGTACCCATACAACCGCCTTGCTGTATCATATACACATGCGCTGGTATAAAGGCAATTAACATGGCTACTACTACATAACTACCCCAGGCCCTTGTACGAGGAAATGCCAACAATAGTGCTGCTATAATTTCAGCAATACCTGCTACTATATTGATGGCTACAGGGTTGGGCAAATAGGGCGGTATAATGGTATAATAAGCAGCTGGGTGTATAAAGTGGTTTACACCAGCACCAGCGTATAAGAGTATGAGTAGTACTAAACTTATTTTTTTAAACATAAACACTGTTTATTGTAAAGTATTTTTTATGTTGGTATGATAAAATGCTGTGGCTAATACAGTATTTTCGTACAACTTATGTTGAATATACAAGCTATTTACGAGCAATTTATACATGATGTTGCTTTTACTACCTGGTACGAATATATTGCCGTTATTGCTGGTATTGTAAGCGTATGGTACAGCCGTAAAGAAAATATTTTAGTATACCCAACGGGCTTGGTAAATACCATTATTTACATTTACATCAGTTTTAAAGGCCATTTATTGGGCGAAGCTAGCGTAAACTTTTATTATACCATTATGAGTGTTATTGGCTGGTATATGTGGTTTAAAAAAGATGTTGCTACTGATAAGCCTGTGTTAAAAATTACCCGTGCTACTGGCAAAGAGTGGACTCAACATTTATTATTTTTTGCTGCTTTTTATATCGCCATTTTTACAGCGCTCACTCAATTGCAAACCCTATTTTATGATGGGGTAATACCTTGGGCCGATGCATTGGCCAGCGCTAGCGCTTTTACTGGTATGTGGTTAATGACAAAAAAGAAAGTAGAAAGTTGGTATTGGTGGATCGCTACTAACATCACCTCTATACCACTCTACTTTGTAAAGCATTACGTATTTACAAGTGTGTATTACATAATATTACTGATAATGGCTGTGCTAGGTTTAATAAGTTGGTTGCAAAAAACCAATAAAAACAACCCACACTTCAGCAATGCCTAATACCTATTATTAGCTGAGCCTAGCCCGGATGGTAGCGGCACCGAATCCGCTACGGCGGAGCAGGTACAGCGTACAGCCGGATACTACCGTTGCACTATGCACAACTGCTGCTGCTTCGCCACAAAAAGTTATGGTTTTTTAAAATAATTGAGGCGTAAACTATCGTTCCAGCCATAGGGGTTTTTTTCGAAGATGCTGCTGCTGTAAAACGACATACCCTTAATACCAGGTGTGCTGCGAATTTTTTGAATTTGCCTTGGTACTTGCGTAGGGCTACGCCAGCCGGCTGTTTCGCCTGCACGGTAATAACCAATACCTATGTAACAATCTTTACCATAAGTGTGTGTGGCCCACCAATCAACCAAGGTATTGAACGATAAATTTTTATGCTCAATTTCCCAATACAATTGTGGTATTACATAATCAACCCAACCTTTGCGTAACCACAGTAATACATCGGCATACAAATCATCGTAATTGGTTTGGCTTCTTTTTGTTTCGCTACCCATAGGGTCGGCCGCTATGTGGCGCCATACACCAAACGGACTTACACCAAACCTGCATTTTTTATCGACCGACTTTATAGTTTTATACAACAATGCAATTAAACTATCAACATTGCTACGGCGCCAAGCATCTCTACCTAACCCGTTACCGTATTGCCGAAAACTAACATCATCTGCAAATGTTTTTCCGGGTATTTTGTACGGATAAAAATAATCATCTAAATGAACACCATCTATTTGGTAACGTGTTACAACATCTTTAACAATACCAGCTACGTATTGCTGTACTTGTTTATTGCCGGGGTCAAAATATTTTTTGTCGCCATAGGTAATAAACCACTCTGGGTGTTGCCTAATAATATGAGTGGCCGTAAGTTGACTGCTATTTAATGATTGCGTAGCCCTGTATGGATTAAACCATGCATGAAACTGCATGCCCCTTTTATGGGTTTCATTAATCATAAATGAAAGTGGATCGTAATAGGGCGTAGGCGCCACACCTTGTTGGCCCGTTAGCCATTGGCTCCAAGGCTCTTTGCTTGATGGATAAAAAGCATCTGCCGTTGGGCGTATTTGCACAAACACAGCATTGATACCATTGCGTTGGTGCATATTGAGTAGGGCAATAAAGGAAGCCTTTTGCTCATCAGCATTGGTGGTGGCTGGCCTTGGCCAATCAATATTATTTACAGTAGCTATCCACACACCCCTGAACTCTTTAGGGGTTGTAGTTTGGCACAATGCCGTTAATAATAAAAAAGTGCTTACCACACTGAGCCAAAAATATTTCATTATAGGGTTTGGCTTATTGGCGTAATTTATCTAATAATTTATTGATGGTTTTTGCTTCAGCCTCAGATATGCTGGATGTTACCTCATCCATTTTTACTTCGTAAACATCAATTTTTTCGAGGAGCTTTTTGCCCTTGGCTGTTATGTTAACATCTACCTTACGCTTATCTAAAGTGCATACGTTTTTTTTCACCAAACCTTTGGTAACCAAGCGATCAACAATACGGCTGGTGTCGCTCATTTTATCGAGCATGCGTTCTCTAATTTGTGCAGTTGAAATGGGTGCACCGGCACCTCTTAAAATACGGAGTATATTAAATTGTTGAGAGGTAATATCTTCTTTATCAAAAACAGCTTTGAGTTTTTCTGTCATCCAATTGGTGGTATAAATGAGGTTGATCATCATTTTTTGATGCTCATTTCTAAACTTTGTTTGGTTAATATCTTTCTCTAAACTCATTATTTATAACTGTTTCACTCGTTTTGAAATTGGAATTTGTGCAATATTATTTATTTAAAACGTAAAAATTAAGTTTTACGTCATAATTATATGCAACTTAAGTTGTAACCGCTGAGCCAGTAAATTCGTTGATGTAAATTTTTACTAAAATTATAAAGTAACTAATAAGTAGTGGACCAAAAATAAGACCTATAAAACCAAATAAATTTAAACCTACTATTACCCCAAGCACCGTTATTAATGGGTGCACATTGCCCATTTTTTTCATGAAGCTTATTCGAGCTATATAATCAACATTACCCGTTACTATAACACTATAAATACCCAAGCCAATTGCTGGCCAAGTAATGCCTTGTGCAAACATGTATAACATTAATGGCACCCAAATAATCATGGTGCCCACCAACGGAAAAAAGGCAAACACCCCTGTTAAAAAGCCCCACAACACCCATTCGTTTACCCCAAAAATAAAATACCCCAAGGCAGCAAACAGCCCTTGTACCACACAAATAATGGGTATACCCAATGCGTTGGCTTTTATCATCATTTTGGTTTCACTGGCAAGTGTATCAACGTTATGCGGTTTTAATGGTATTATTTGGTGCAGCTTTTTTTCGACTACAGCACCACTCATCAATAAAAAGTACAGTAAAAAAAACATGATGAACAAATTACCTAAAGTGGTGGCCGTACTGCTGAGTAACATAGGCACCATTGCTGTTACTTTTTGGGTAGCTGTTTTTATATTTTCTTCAGTAAGTAATTTAATGTTGGTGAGGTCAGCAATTTTTTCAGCAGCATGAGTAACATTGTCAACAATATATGCTTGGTTGTTTACAATACTGTTTACTTTAGGCGTTACCAAATTTACGGTGAGGTAAATGGGTATTGATATGATGATTACATAACCAATAATGAAAAGAAGCGCTGTAGGACTTTTACGCCACTTGCGTTTAAAAATTAAATTGTAATAATAACTCCTGCTGATGATGTAAAATGTAATAGCTCCAAGTATACCCGGCAAAAATATTTTAAGCTCAAAAATGAGCATACCTGCTATAATGAAAATGAGCAGCAGTACCGCTATTTGGGTAATACGTTTGTTAAAGGTAGACTGATCCATACGGTAGTTTTAGCAATCAAAAAATTAGGTTGATGTTTATTTCCAAACAGATTCGCCTTCGCTACAATTTGCACAGATGTCTATATTTTTTCGTCCCTTCATTAACTCAGCCCTAAATTGTTTGTAGTTATCGTTGTGCCAAATTTTTTTAAACGGTTCATTTTTTAAATTACCTAAACGATGCATGGCATCTTTATCAAAGCAACATGGCACTACTAAACCATCCCATGTAATTACATTAGCGTGCCAAAGTTTCCAACAGCGGTTGGCCATTTTATTTTTGGCCTTAAAAGTACCATCAGCATTGCGTTTGTAACGACTGTATTTTTCGTTGGTAGGTATTAATTGGTTGGGGTCGTTTTCATAATCGTATACTTGTGCTGTTTTAAAACGTACTTCATCAACCCCAATTTCTTTAGCCAACCTTTTAATATCTTCTATTTGATGCTCATTGTGTTTTACAACCAAAAACTGAAAAAATACAAACGGCGTTTTACTGTTCAGCGCTTTTTTCCATTTCACAATGTTTTGTGCCCCTTCAAGTACTTTATCGAGCTTGCCACCTACACGGTATTGTTGGTAACTATCTTGTGTAGTACCGTCAATAGAAATAATTAATCGATCTAACCCACTCTCTACTGTTTTTTTAGCAGCTTCATCAGTTAAATAATGAGCGTTGGTGCTCGTTGCCGTGTATATACCTTTGCTACTAGCATATTGTACCATATCTAAAAAAGCAGTGTTTAAATAGGGCTCTCCCTGAAAATAAAAAATGAGGTATAGCAGCTCTTTATGAATATCATCAATGGTTTCCGTAAAAAAATCTTTTTGCAACATACCTGTTGGCCTCGTAAAAGCCCTTAAACCACTGGGGCACTCTGGGCAACGCAAATTACAACTGGTAGTGGGCTCAAATGAAATTGATACGGGGTAACCCCATTGCACCGGTTTTTTAGTGAAGTTGCTCAGGTAAAAACTCGATAAAACTTTAATGCCATTCCACACTCTTTTGAACGTGAGTTTGCTTAAAAAATTTAAACTATCATTGATATTTATTGATGGCATGATGCAAAAATAACAGTTATTATGCTTGTGTAGCATTTGTATGTTTTTATAAAAAAATTATGCAGGTTTTTGAATTGCCCATCATTACATTTGTTGCTTAAAATAGTTTATGGCTGCACCCATTTCATCGTATTGCCAAGCAATAGATTTTATGAAAGAAAGAGATAAGGTAGTTCACCAACGCTATCATGACGAAGCCTATGGCTTTCCTATACATGATGATAATGAACTGTTTTGCCGATTGGTGTTAGAAATTAACCAAGCTGGTTTAAGCTGGACGACTATTTTACACAAAGAAGCACATTTTAGAAAAGCATACCATCAATTCAACATAAAAAAAGTAGCACAGTATAAAGAAAAAGATGTTGAACGGTTGTTGAACGACGCTGGTATTATTCGCAACAAACTAAAAGTGCATGCCGCTATTTACAATGCCAATGCTATATTAGCACTACAGCAACAGCATGGCTCTTTTTTAAATTGGCTGCATGCCCACCACCCATTAACCAAACCAGCGTGGATGAAATTATTTAAGAAAACATTTAAGTTTACCGGCGGCGAAATTGTAAATGAGTTTTTAATGAGCACAGGTTTTTTACCCGGCGCCCATACCACTGATTGTGTTATTTATAAAAAAGTGCTACAAAGAAACCCAGCATGGAAAAACAAATAAGAAAGATTGTTATTATTGGTCCGGAAAGCACAGGCAAAAGCACATTATGCACTCAATTGGCTGCACATTTTAAAACGAAATGGGTACCTGAGTATGCCCGTACTTATTTAGAAACCAATGGCACTAATTATACTTTTGAAAATTTGTATGAAATTGCCGTTGGTCAACTTGCCAGTGAAGATGCTGCCGTTACTGCATTACAACAACAAAACCTAGTACAACCCACACCACTATTTATTGATACGGATATGTATGTAATGAAAGTGTGGAGCGAATTTGTTTTTAATAAATGTGATAACCGCATATTAAACCATATAAACCAACGTAGCTATGATTTGTATTTATTGTGCAACGTTGATTTACCTTGGGTAAAAGATAACCTTAGAGAATACCCCGATTTGGCTACTAGAGATAAACTTTTTCATTATTATAAAGATGCTATGGTAACACAGCAAACGCCTTGGGTAATTATTAAAGGTAATTATGAACAGCGTTTTCAGCAAGCCATTGCAGCAGTACATACTATTTTATAGGTGCGGCTGCTTCTTTTAAATTGGTAGCAGTTTCCTCATCATCAGTAATGCCCAATGCACTTAATAAAATAGGCGCCACATGCTCTTCTACCACTTTTTTTGCTTTTTCTTTTAAGGCTTCTTTTTCTTCATCGCTCATGCTATTGTACTTATAAATGGCCAAAGCACCTAAGCCTAGTAATATTAATGAAGTGGTGGTAGATATTTTCATGTGTTAAGTGTATTTGTTATTTTGTAAAACGAATGTTGTACCAAAATTAATGCCTAGTAAGTAAAAAAGTGTTAGGGTACCAAAATAAAAACCCCTTCGTTGTTTAGAAGGGGCTTTTAATTTTTTACATATTATCATACTCGTATAATGGGTCAATTCGAGTACCTGCTTCCATTTCACAAACAGGCTTAATAATACCATCAGTTAAACCGTATACCCAACCATGTAAATGTGGGGCTTTGTTATCTTTCCATGCTTTTTGAATGATAGATGTTTTGGCTAAGTTAAACACTTGTTCACGAACATTTAATTCAATTAAACGGTTTACCCTATCATCTTCTGAAGGTAGTGCATCTACTTCATCTCTATGTATACGGTATACATCTTTAATATTTTTGATCCAATGGTTAATAATACCAAAATGGTGGTTACCCATTGCTGCTTTTACACCACCGCAACCATAGTGACCGCAAACAATTACATGCTTTACTTTTAAAACTTCCACTGCATATTGTAATACGCTCAACAAATTAATATCAGTATTTACAACCAAGTTGGCAATGTTACGGTGTACAAAAATTTCACCAGGCTCTGTACCTGTAATTTTATCGGCAGGTACACGGCTATCGCTACAACCAATCCATAAAAATTCTGGTGATTGTTGGTTTGATAGTCGACTAAAATATTGTGGGTCTGTTTGCACTTGTTGCTCAGCCCATGCTTTGTTTTCTAATAATAACTTTTCGTATGAATGCATTTTATTTATTTTTTAAAATTTAAAATATGATGTTAATGTGCACTATCGCTTATGTTGAATTGATCGCTACCTACTAATTTGTGTGATTCATTGTAAGTACTTTTTTTCACCGTTACTTGAATATTTCTTTCGGGTGCGTTCATATCAAATTCGTTAATGGTATCAATAATATCTTGATCAATAAATTCTGCCTTTGTAAGATCAATAATTACCGAAGCATTATTAGGCATGTTTTCAAAAATATGTTTCAATTTTGGTTTGCTAAAAAACGAAACATCTTTACGCAACCTAATTAAATACTGATTACCATCTTGAACCATAAAAATGGCTGTTCTAAAATTACTGCGAATTACATAAAAAATACCTACACCAATACCAATTAACACACCTTTTAATAAATCGGTCAATACAATGGCGGTAATAGTGATAACAAAAGGCATAAACTGTTCCCAACCTTTTTTCCAATAATCTTTAAAAATCGAAATTTTAGCCAACTTGTAACCAGTAAAAATTAATACGGCTGCTAAAGCCGCTTTAGGTATAAGGTTTAACAAGTTAGGTACAAATGCCACACAAATAAAAATGAGGGTACCATGAAAAATAGTGCTCATTTTAGTACGAGCACCAGCGTTTACGTTGGCGCTACTGCGTACAATTACACTCGTTAAAGGCAAGCCGCCTAACAACCCACTCACAATATTACCTGCACCTTGTGCCACCAATTCACGGTTGGGTGGTGTAATACGTTGCATGGGGTCTAACTTATCAACAGCTTCAATACCTAACAAAGTTTCTAACGAAGCTACCAATGCTAGTGTAACCGCTGTAATCCACACATCTTTATTGGTAATGAACGACCAATTAGGTAAATGAAAAAACGAAATAAACTCTTTGGTATCTTTTGCAATAGGTATGTTTACCAAATCAACTGATTTTACTGTGAAAGGTTGTGCCGTATCACTTAAAAAATAATGCAACAATACACCTACCACCACCACTACTAACGGACCGCTAATAATTTGAAAAACCTTGATGCTTTTAATGAATTTGGTTTCAAACAAAATCAAAATAGCAATGCCAACTACACCAATTACAACGGCCAATGGTGTTAAATGATTGAGTGAGTTGATAACTGATGAAAAAGTATTTTCTCCTGATGCTTGAATAAACGTTTCATCACCTTCAAAATCTTTATCGTACCCAACCAAATGCGGCAATTGTTTCAATATTAAAATGATACCAATAGCAGCTAGCATACCTTTAATAACGCTATTGGGTACATAATCACCAATTACGCCTAATTTAAAAATACCCATGAGCAATTGAAAAACACCAGCAATAACAACGGCTAAAAAAAAGGCTTCAACTGCAGGTAGTTTTAAAACAGCTGCTGAAACAATAGCCGTTAAACCAGCAGCTGGTCCGCTAACACTTAAGTTACTACCACTAATAATACCTACCACAATACCGCCTACAATACCGCCAATAATACCAGAAAACTCATTTAAACCACTGGCTACAGCAATACCCAAACACAAGGGTATAGCAACTAAAAAAACCACTAAAGCCGATGGCAAATCGCTGCCAATACTTTTAAAATACTTTTGCATGAAAATGTTTTTAACGTACTCGAAAAAGGCCTATCAATATTCAATTGATGGCTTACTATGTTACTTAAAAACTAGGCGTTGGGTGGAGGCGTATGAATATCCTTTATTGGTGAAGGATAGAGCAGGGTGTTTGCTGTATAAAAAAATGTTTGATCATTGTCGATAAAATAATGATCAGCAAACTGTGTTACAGACAATAATTTTGTAAAATCAATGATTGCTGATTTATCAATACCTTTTTTGCAGATTTCTTCTTCTACAAATGTATTGTCGTACAAACATTTGCCCAATTCTTTGATAGGCAAGCATTGTAAGGCAACTACAAACAGTAAAAATATAACAGCTAGTTTTTTCATTAATTATTACAAATATAGTTAAGCCAGTTTTCTATTATTTATAAATTACGAAAACAAAAGGTTAAATAGATGTTACACCATCTATTTAACCTACATATCAACAATTTGAAAATATTAAATATTTAAACCGCCACAAGCACTAATGGTTTGTCCGGTAACATACGTACTCAAATCTGATGCTAAAAACAAAGTAACATTCGCAATATCTTCACTACTTGCAAAGCGCCCTAATGGTATGGCTGCTTTGTACTTGTCAGATGCATCACCTTCTTTTAAATAACTGGTCATATCTGTTTCCACAAAACCTGGGGCTATAGCGTTGCATCGAATATTACGACTACCAATTTCTTTGGCAATACTTTTTGTAAAACCTATTACACCAGCTTTACTAGCGGCATAACTGCTTTGGCCAGCATTACCAGTTTCGCCAATTATACTACTCATATTGATGATGCTACCGCTACGGGCTTTCATCATTGGTTTAATTACTTGCTTGGTAATATTAAATACGCTTTTAAGGTTTACCATCATAACTTCATCCCATTGCTCGGGAGTCATTCGCAATAGTAAATTATCTTTTGAAATACCAGCATTGTTTACACAAATATCAATTTGGCCAAACTCTTTTATTACATCATTCACAAAAACTTCGGCAGCGGCATAATCACCTGCATTGGTTTTATAGGCTTTGGCTTTTACACCCAACCCTACTAATTTTTCAACCAATGCATTGGCTTTTTCGGTGCTGCTGTCGCTCACATATGTAAGGGCAACATTGGCGCCTTGTTCAGCAAATTTAATAGCAATGGCTTCACCAATACCTCTTGCAGCACCTGTTACAATAGCGGTTTTATTTTGTAATAATTTCATACGATTTTATTTAACTAAAGCTTTTATTAGGGCTGTAAAATAATACAATCAATTTGTAGTTATTTATTTTTTTGCGACAAATCGAAATTAAAATATGAATTTAAGATGATGCCATTGTTGTATTGAAACACATTACGACCGTTAATTTGTCGACCATATTGCACCGTTTGGTTTAAAAAACCACCCTCGAGCCTAAACTTATCATTAAAACGATAGCCCAATAATAATCCAATTCTATTTTGATCAAACACATTGGCATTTACCTTTTTACCGAAACCAATAAACACTTCATCATATACAGCGAAGTAAGGCGTTTTGTTGATGATTTTTTTTCCTTTCAACGGTAACTGTGCCCTAAACATATAACGAAACCTATTCAATAAAGGGTAATCATCTTCTTTATTGAGTGCTGCATTTGTATACCTACCAACAAAGCGCTGCTCCAACATAAAACGGTGTGACATATCAACAATACCTTCTTTTTGTGACAGTTGTGCCATTTCAAAAATGCGGTGTTCCGTAAAATCTTTTCCGAACCCATTTAAAGGAATATCGCCGTAAGCAAAAGTTTCTATCCAACCATAACCTGCTCTTAATAAAACGTTGGGTGTGGCTTGGTAATTAACACCAACCCTTAACAAACTTTGCTGCCATTTGGTAATAAAATCGGCCCTACGCCATTGGTACTCTGTGTGTATGCCCCACTTTTTATTAAGCTTAATGGTGCCAAAATAATTATACCAACCAATGTTGTTATGGGTATTAAGTCGGTTATTTTGTGCCGATGTATTACTATAAAAAAATAAAACTACGAGTAATGTAAATAATGCTTTCATTTAAAATCAAGTTGCTTTGTAAAATGTGAGGTCATTTGATTGCTTAAGCAATTCCTACGAGCTGTTTTATTTCGTCAATAATTTTCCGTTCGTTGCTAAGCCTTGGCACTTTATGCTGACCGCCTACTTTGCCTTTGGTACGTAACCATGCCGTGAAAGTGCCCACAGGTACTGCATGTACTACAGGCATACGTAACGCAATACTTTTTTGGCGCTTGGCTTCATAATCGCTGTTGATACTTTTTAAATGGGTATCCATTTTTTCAATAAAAACATCAAGCTGTGCCGGCGCTTTTTCAAACTCAATTAACCACTCGTGGGCGCCATTACTTTGTTCGGTAAAATAAATGGGCGCTGCGGTATAATCGCTTACAACAGCTCCGGTTTGCTGAGCAGCAACAGCAATAGCATTGTCTGCATTATCAACAATTACTTCTTCACCAAACGCATTCATGTAATGTTTGAGCCTGCCAGTAATTTTTATTTTGTACGGATTTAATGAAGTAAACTCAACCGTATCGCCCATAATATAACGCCACAAACCGCCTGTGGTGCTAATTACAATAGCATAATTTTTATGCAACTGTACTGCGGTTAAACCCAATGTTTGTGGGTTGGGTTGGCCATAATTTTCAACAGGTAAAAACTCATAAAATATACCATGCTCTGTAAATAACATTAAGCCATCGTCATCGGGCTTTTCTTGCCCGGCAATAAAGCCTTCACTAGCGTTGTATATTTCTAAATAATTAATGGGCTTGCCAATGATTTGTTCAAATTGTTGGCGATAAGGCACAAATGAAACACCCCCGTTAATATACAATTCTAAATTGGGCCATACTTCTTTAATGGTTTGCTTTTGTTTAATTTCTAAAATACGTTTGAGTAAAAGAAGCGTCCAAGTTGGTACACCTGCTAACATAGTAACATTTTCGTTAGCGGTAACGTTTGCTAGTTGTTCAATTTTATTTTCCCACTCATCTAACAAGGCTATGCTTAACTCTGGTGTACGCAGCCATTGGCCCCAAAATGGAGAGTTTTGCATCAATATGGCACTTAAATCGCCAGTGGCAATTTCATTAGAAAGTTGACTTATTTGGTGTGAGCCGCCTACCACTAAACTTTTACCTGTGAGTAAATTACTTGAGGGAAAATTGGTGTAATATTTCGTAAGTACATCTTTACTGGCTTTAAAATGATTGTCTTTTAAGCTCTCTTCACTTACAGGTATAAACTTACTTTTATCGTTTGTAGTACCGCTGCTTTTTGCAAACCATTTTACGGGTGTATTCCACAATATATTTTCTTCTCCAGCCATCATCTTTTCAATATAGGGCCTTACATCATCATACTCATGCAGCGGTACTCTTTTTTTAAATTCTTTGATGGTAAATAGTTTATCAAACTGGTATTTTTTACCAAAGTGAGTGTACTGTGCATCAGTAATAAGCGACTGTAAAACCTGACGCTGAGCAGCTGCTGGGTGGTTAATCCAATTATGTATGCGGTTATAACGCAACCTTGCTAAAAATGATATTGACTTTGACAACAAGTTCATTGCTTAGCAAGATAAAAAATTTAACCGACTGTTGAATAGATGATTTTTTATTGCCGTTTATGGGCAACAAATACTTAAAAGTGAACGTAAACAGATTGTATTATGGCGTTGTTTCGGGTAAATTGGTTGCTACAAATTGTTTACAATAATCTTTAATCATGTTTCTAACATCAGCAAATGCAGCAGTAATTTCATCAACTGTGCCTGTAGCCTTAGCAGGATCGGGAAAGTTGTAATGAAACTTTTTTGCTGTGGTAGCAAAATAGGGACAACGTTCTTTTGCATTGTCACAAACTGTTATAACATAATCAAATGGAATATGGGTATACTCAGCAATGTTGTTTGATGTGTGTTGCGATATATCAATACCATCTGCCAACATCGTAGCAATGGCTTTAGGGTTTACGCCATGTGTTTCAACACCGGCACTGTAAATAGTTGCGCTGTTACCAGCAAAATAACGCAAATACCCTTCTGCAATTTGACTTCTACAGCTATTACCCGTACACAAAACCAATACATTTTTCATGTAGCAACAATTTTTGGGTCATTAATAATATTTGTTCCTTAACAACATCCCCCACCTGGCGTACAAGCATTTATTGCAGGCGCTGTTGCAAGGGTTTTAGCAGGTGTAATACCACATTGCTCTTCAGCCAAACATGCGGTGTGTAAATTAATTAACTGAAAGTGAGTACCGTTAAACGCTAACGCATATTTACCAATAGTGGTTGATTGGTATTCTACCTCAATTTCAGCATCAGCCATATCTAGTGCCTTTTCTGACAATTCAATAATATCTAGCAATTTTTGAGGTTGCAGTTGATGGTGCACATCATTAGCACTCCATAATTGAAAATTTACTTTTTGCTCACTACGAATAGTACCGCCACAATCAATAAAATTTTTATTGATAATACCCACTTCGGTTACATGAAAATGTGATGGCACAATACTACCATCAGGCAATTGAAAATGTAAAGCTGTAAGTGTAGGCAAAATGGTTTTAATGGTTGATAGTTTCATATACATTTATTTAACAACAATGGTTATATTTTTGATTAATTTGGTGAGATATGGTTTCAAAAAACTGTTGCATTTTAACAAACACTTTTTCGTTGATGCAGTAGCAAATGGCATTACCCTCAATTGTACCTTTTATTAACCCTGCATTTTTAAGCTCTTTTAAATGTTGGGATACAGTAGGTTGGGCTAGTGGTAATACGTTCACTATATCGCCACAAATACAGGTATCAATACGAAGTAAATACTCAATAATAGCAACCCTTGCAGGGTGAGCCAATGCTTTCATTATTGCAGCAATATCATTTTGCTTTTTGCTAAAATTAGCGGTGTTAGTAGCGCCCATATTTAAATTGTATATTGCAATATTACGATAAAGATATAAATAAAAAAAGATGGTAAACGCCATCTTTTAAAAGTTACTTATACAAACAAATCGTTGAATAATTGTCCGCCTGGTTTTACTGCATATTGTTCAAAATCAGTAACACCTTCTGCTACTAATATATCTTCATCAATAAATGCATTACCGGTACAGTCGTTCGATGATTTCATTAAAATAGCATAAGCCGCATCGGCCACTATATCAGTGGTTCTACTCATGTTAATAAGCGCTTCGCCACCTAATAAATTTTGTACCGCTGCAGTTGCAATAGTAGTTCGTGGCCACAAAGCGTTTGATGCAATATTAAAAGGTTTTAATTCGGCTGCTAAACCCATGGCAATCATCGTCATGTTATACTTGCTTAATGTATAAGCAATATGATCTTTAAACCATTTCATATCCATATTTAATGGCGGTGAAAGCGTAATGATATGTGGGTTACTGGCTTTCTTTAGATGCGGTATACAGGCTTTACACATAAAAAACGTACCCCTAACATTAATGTCGTGCATTAAATCAAATCGCTTGGGTTCTGTTTTTTCTGTGGGGGTGAGTGAAATAGCTGATGCATTGTTAATCAACACATCAATACCGCCAAATGTTTCAACCGCTTTATCAACAGCAGCTTGTATTTGTTGTTCATCTCTAATATCGCATTGTACTGCTAATGCTTTACCGCCAGCAGCTTCTATTTCTTTTGCCGCTGAAAATATAGTACCGCCGAGTTTAGGGTCTTCGGTAGTACTTTTTGCTGCTACAACAATGTTAGCCCCTTCTTTTGCTAATCGTAAGGCAATGGCTTTGCCAATACCTCGGCTAGCGCCTGTTATAAAGATGGTTTTATTTGCAAACGACATAATATGTTGGTTTTGGTTGAAATGATGTGGTAAGTTAACTACTACCATCAAAATAAAAAAGCTACGCCATATAAAATTTTACATGGCATAGCTATTAAAAAATACAACTTAAGCTAAAGTAGCTTCAGCAGTAATATTAGTGTTGTATAATTTTGAAATAGGGCAGTTGGCTTTTGCATCAGCAACGGCTTCATCAAACTGCTCTTTACTAATGCCTGGTATAGTGGCATTTACAGTTAAGTGCGATGAAGTGATGCTACCATCTACTAAATCAATATCGCATTTAGTGGTAATATTATCGGCAGTAAAGCCTGCTGCTTGTAATACAAAGCTCAACTTCATGGTAAAACAACCAGCATGTGCTGCAGCTACCAACTCTTCAGGGTTAGTGCCTACGCCACTTTCAAAGCGACTTGCAAATGAATATTGTGTTTGGTTTAGTGTAGTGCTTTGTGTAGTTAAATGGCCTTTACCATCTTTACCACTGCCTTGCCATACGGCGGTTGCGTTTCTTTTCATGTTTACTCTAGTTTATGTTAAAAAAATTGATTGATACAGTGTTTCATCAAAACCTATTGCTACTTTTTTACCCACCTCAATTACAGGTCGTTTTATAAGTAATGGGTTTTGTTGAATGATTTTAAAAGTTGTTACTTCATTGTTTACAGCCAACTGATCAGCTTCCGATAAGTTTTTATAAGCGGTACTTTTTTTATTTAGCAAAGGTGTGTGGGTAACAGCTTGTTGCCAACGCTGTAGCATTGCTGTAGTTACAGGTTCTTTTTTAAAATTGAACAATGTAACTTCAAACCCATTATTTTGTAACCAAGTAATACCTTTTTTTACGCTATCGCAATTAGGTATGCCATATACGGTTGCTTTTTGCATATTATAAAATGGCTGGTTTATTTTGAACAATTTTTTCAATTTGCTCCATTACAGCTGGTGTTAATAAAGGCAACACTTCTAAAGCTTTTAAATTTTCAACCAACTGTTGTTTTTTGGTTGCCCCTAAAATTGCGGTGGTTACATGTGGATTTTTAATACACCAAGCAATACTCAACGCTGCGGTACTAACACCTAATGTTTGTGCTAATGCTGCAATTTTTTTCACTTTTTTTATACTATCCTCTTGCAACACTTTATCTTTTAACCATTCAAAGCCTTTTAATGCAAGTCGGCTATTTTTAGGAACGCCATCATTGTATTTACCAGTTAAAAGGCCTGATGCTAATGGGCTCCAAATGGTTGTACCCAAGCCTACATTTTTATATATTTCGCTGTAATCAGCTTCAACTTTTTGGCGTTCAAATAAATTGTATTGTGGTTGCTCCATAGTGGGGCCTATTAAATGGTATTTTTCAGCAACACGATGGGCTTCCATAATTTCAACACCCGTCCATTCACTGGTACCCCAATACAAAATTTTACCTTGTTGTATTAAGGTGTTCATGGTTTGTACGGTTTCAACAATGGGTGTGTTTTTATCAGCACGGTGGCAGTAAAATAAATCTAAATAATCTACTTGTAAACGTTGTAAGGCTTCGTTGCAAGCTTCTGTTAAATGCTTACGACTGTTTCCTGTTTGGTTGGGTTTATTTTTATCGCCCCTCCAACCAAAATAAGCTTTTGATGATACTACATATGAGGTGCGATCCCATTTTTTCTTTTTTAAAATACGCCCCATCATTTTTTCACTTTCACCCAATGCATATACTTCAGCATTATCAAAAAAATTAATGCCATTATCATATGCAAAGCCCATTAAAGTATCAGCCACTTTATCATCTATTTGCTTGCTAAAACTCACCCAACTACCAAACGATAACACACTCAATTGTAAGCCAGCATTGCCTAAACGACGGTATTCCATATATGTATATTTTATATTAAAGTTACAACATTGTTTTATGGCTGCGGTATACCTTCACCATTGGAGTTGAGTTCGCCATTTACATTTATGATGTGATAGTTTTTAAAACTTTGGCTTGCTTCCATACCTGTACCATTCAAAAACTGACCATCTTTTTGGCGAATACGCACTTTCTTGTTAGTATAAAATTCTGTGCCAGTTCTATTTCTATCCCAATACAAATCATCGCAGTAAATAGTATCGCCTTTCAGCATATTGATAATCTTCACACTATCCCTCAAATAAATAAGGCTTTGGCCATCGTTATACTTACCATAAAGAGCCGTTAGTTTACTTTCTTTAATGGATGATTCGTTGTAAAACTCTGCATACAATGTTTTAGGAAATTCATAATAGGTAACTGTATCCTCAACATGTAGCATTAATGGCGCAGTAAGCAATGCTTTTGCTTTACCGCCAATCGTGTAGTTTATTTCAATAAAAGTGGCTTCTTCTGTACCTGTTGCTTTTTTGCCCAAGTTATTCACTTCTTTAGGGTCGTTTTCGCAAGCATATAAAAAAAAGCAGCCTATTAGAAGCGCTGCTATTGTATATTTTGTAAAGATGTTATGCATCATTAAAATTAAAAGTACTACTCGTATTTACGTTTTTGAAACCAAGCGGCTGTCATTGATACACCAAAATTAAGTCTAAAAATACCTTCTCTTAAACTTTGGTTTTGTTTATTACCATTTTGACCAATTTCAACACCCGTATTTAAGGTTACAAAATCACCAAAACGTAATCTTTGGAAAGATGTTAAAGGTAAACCTGCACCAAATGTAACACCTAAGTTAGGACGGTTGGTACCAATATTTACATAATCGTTACCGTAGTAAAAACCTGCACGGTATTTTACAAAGCTCCAGTATTTTGATGTGGGTGTAGTTATAGTAGCTGGGTAATATTGAGCACCGGCTCTAAACATGGTATTATTTTGCACGGCATCTTTTGCACCAAAGTAGCTGTAATTATCCCACTGGCTGGTGCTAACTTCTGCACCAACAATCCAGTGAGGCGTTGTATAAGTAAAACCGCCTGTATAGGTAGCTGGCACCACTACAGTACCACTTTGGTTGAGTACTGATTTTACAGAATCAACCCGTACAACATTACCGTCATTATCATATACAAAAGTCTCACTAAAATTATCAGCTTTACCTTTAAGCTTTTGCTGCAAATTAGCAGTAGCGCCTAAGCGTAACACATTCTTATTTTGTAAGCGAATACCATATTGTGCACCTACTGTTAAAAAGAAACCATTGTAACGAGCACTAGCCTCAGTATTTGATTGTTGATAGCTTACTGTATCGTTAATAAATACTCTTTTTGTACTAGTATTTTTATTACCAAAACTGTAACCAGTAGTAACACCAAAACTGAAGTTTTTAATTTTAATACCTGTGCTAAAGTTTGCTTGGTTTAAACCACCTGTACCTTCAAACAAAGTGCTCACACTATCAATACCTACTAAACGAGTATCAGCCGCAATTTTATAATTTACCCTCGTTACAGGTTTTAAACCAAATGCGATATTCCAAGTATTGCCTTTGGCTAACATTTTTTTGGGTGTAATAGGAAAACCCAATTGTAAATAATTAAAAATGGTATTGGTTGCAGTTGATTTTGTAGGGCTATTATTGCTCTTCAACGTACGAATATTTATTTCGCCGCCAATATCAAACAACGTTGTGTTTAAGCCACCTAAAGCTGCAGGGTTGGTTAAGTTGATCGATTGTGAATAAGGCAAAAAGCCAGAAGAATCTATAAAAGCAACGCTAATGCCACCCATGCCCCTTGATGCTATGTTTTGAGCAGGTACAATATCGCCTAAACCATACCTTGAGTAGGGAGAGTTATCTTGAGCCGCTACTATGGTGTAACTAAATGTTACAAAAAGTAGTACCAATAAACGTTTAATTGGTGCAGTTGTTAAGTTCGCTGAGTGCATACAGTCCTTTAAATAAAAAATTGTGGTCGGCAAATATCCGGGTTTTAAGCTGCCCGGCAAAATACGATGAATTTCCCCCGGTTAAAACCACGTTAAAGTTGCTGAATTTTTCGGCATATTTTGCTATTATTCCATCTATTTCAGCAACCATACCATTCAACACACCGCTTTGTAAATTAGTAGCGGTATCGTAACCAATAAGCGGAATGTTCCAAGTGGCTGTTTCTAAGGGCAGTAAAGCAGTATAATCATGCATAGCTTTAAACCGCATATCCATACCTGGCGATATACCACCTCCCAAAAATTGATGGTATTGGTTTAAAAAATTATAAGTAATACAACTGCCTAACCCTATAATTAAATTGTTTTTATGAGGAAAAAAGTGTGCCGCTGCTGCCATTAAAGCCAATCTATCAGCACCAATGGTGGCTGGTTTCCCCACGGGTGTGGTGAAGTTAATGAGTGTTGCTACTGATAATTTGTGAAATAAACTATGTTGCGCCAATACAGCTTCTATAGCAGTGTTGTGGTTGATAACAGATGATAAAATGGTTTTTTGGGGCTGATGTTGTGCTATTAGGGCAGTAATTGTTTCAACAGCATCATCAACCAACACGATTTCTTCAACAAATACATCATGCTCAAAAATGCCAGCCTTTAAACGGGTATTGCCAAAATCAAAACAAATTGTTTTCATGAAACTTTATTGTGCAGTTAATGGTTAATTGTTGGATTTACAAGAGTTTTAGAAGAATCTTTCGTTATAATCATTTAAAATTTAAAGCCTTCTAAGTTTTTAAAATGACCGTTTAATTGCACTTTGGTACGTAACAAATCCATTTGTGACATTACCCCTAATACTTTTACCAAATGGCGTTTAATATATTCTTGCCGGTGCAACTCTTCATCATAACCGAGCAATTGGTATTCTTCTTCTATCGTCATACCTGCATGGTGTGCTACGTCAAAACTTAATAGTGACTCGTCAGGCTTTTTAAAATCTTTATGTACGTTTATTAAGCTGTGTAGCTCTCTTATGCTTTGCAAAATTTTTTTCATAAGTGGTGCACTACCCAAATATTTTGTTGTAGGGTATGTAACAATAGCGCCGTGGTACAACTTATGTGGCAATTCCTGTATTTGTTCTAATATTTTGAATACTACCGTTGCTTTTGTTTTAATATCCATTTCGCCATTATCATACACTTTTGATATTTCTACAATTTCTACAAGGGTACCCAATTCCATTACCTCATTGTTGATTACACTAGGTATACCAAATGGCTTTTTTGCGGCATAACAATCCGTTATGAGTTGTTTATACCTTGGTTCAAAAATGTGTAGGTTCAAATCTTCTCCCGGAAATACCACTAAAGGCAGGGGAAAAAGCGGAATAAAATTTGTCATATAGTCAAAAAAGTAAAGGTAGTACAATCATATTGTTGCTGATATGATTATTATTCGATTATTTTTTTACAATAGATGGTATAAAATGTTATTTTGCGGCTCATTTAACAAAAATGCACTTGCAACCAGCTAATATAATTTTAACACGAAATGATGGCATTGGTGATATGGTTTTAACCTTACCTATGGCTGCTGTAATAAAGCAACATTTCCCTCAAATTAAAGTAGCTATATTAGGCAAAGCATACACCAAAGCCCTAGTATTAGCTTGCTCATTTGTTGATGAATTTATTGATGAAAACGATTTTTTTGCGAAAGATGTACGCATAAATAATCAAAAACCAGCTGTAATTGTTCATGTTCGAACCAATAAACAAGTTGCAAAAAGAGCCAAGCAACTCAATATACCAATTCGTATAGGCACTAGTAGCAGGTGGTACCATTGGTTTACTTGTAATAAATTAGTGGCTTTAAGCCGCAAAAAATCAGCCTTACATGAGGCACAACTTAATATAAAATTGTTGGCGCCACTAGGTATTAAAAAGTCATATTCTACCGAAGCGTTGCAGCATTTATTTGGTTTAAATTGTCTAGAAAAATTAGAAGAAATATTTACCAAAACTATTGATACCAATCGTTTCAATGTAATTATTCATCCAAAATCACAAGGTAGCTCAAGAGAGTGGCCTATTACGCATTTTATTGAATTGATTAACATTTTAGATGAAAAACGGTACAATATTTTCTTATCAGGTGTAGAGAAAGAGCGACCATACATTCAACAAATAATTGATAAAGTTAATAAGCCTGTACAAACCATTACAGTAAATATGCCGCTTGGGCAATTTATAAGCTTTATTAAAAGTTGCGATGCTATTGTTGCCAATGCCACAGGCCCTATACACATGGGTGCAGCATTGGGTATACATGCGTTGGGGTTATACCCACCATTAAAACCAATACACCCAGGCAGGTGGGCACCATTAGGAAAAAATGTACATGTTTTTGTTTTAGATAAAAATTGTACCGATTGTAGTAACACAAAAAATGCTTGTAGCTGTATGAATGCTATAGCACCACAATCACTAAAAGCTTTGTTAGATGATGTAGCTTCAAAAAAAACTATATCGTATAATTAGGTTTTATAATTGAAGGATGAAGAAAAGGAAATTAGTTATTGACTGTGAACGAATGAAGTATCCACATACGGGGCTTTATTACTATTGCTTGCACTTAGGCAATGCATTAGCAGCATTAATTGATAAAGAAAAAGAAAGCCTCAGTTATTACGTTCGCAATTGTAGTACCCTTTATTTTGGTAACGATGCTCAATATATTGTGCAACACTCTCTCGATAAATTTTACATGCCCGTAAAAGATACCGATGTGTGGCATACTACCTACCAAGCAACCAATTATTTCCCTTTCCGAAAAAAATCGAAAGTGGTTTTTACCATTCACGATTTAAATGTGGTACATGAAAACAATGTATCGCCTGCCAAAATAAAAAAAGAGTTAGCAAAAATTCAAAAGCGCATTTACAGAGCGGATCATATTATTGCTATTTCGGCATTTACATTACATGATATACACAAACATTTAAATGTGGGCAATACACCCATAACCGTTATTCACAATGGTTGTAATTTTTCAAAAATAAATACTCCACAACCTCCAGCTATTGTAGCGGAACAGCCTTTTATTTTCACTCTAGGCACCATCAATTCAAAAAAGAATTTTCATGTGTTACCTTGTTTGGTAGCCAATACGCAAAAAAAATTATACATAGCCGGTGTAGTTGATAATGAAGCCTATAAACAATTGATTATTGAAGAGGCTCAAAAATTTGGTGTTGAAAACCAAGTGGTTTTTTTAGGCCCCATCAGCGAAAATGATAAACAATGGTACATGCAGCATTGTGAAGCATTTGTTTTTCCTTCTATTGCCGAGGGTTTTGGTTTGCCCGTAATTGAAGCCATGTATTTTGGCGTGCCTGTAATTTTATCAACACTTACCGCTTTACCCGAAATTGGTGGCGATGTAGCTTATTATTTTAACTCGTTTGAGCCACAACAAATGCAAGCCGATTACCAACAAGCACTTTCTGCATACAACAACGACCCAACAGCCCCACAAAAAATTATGGAAAGAGCTACTCAATTTAGTTGGGAAGAAGCAGCAAAAAAATACTTAGAAGTGTACAGAAGTTTATATTAGTAGCATAATTTTTTTACCTTGCTGTTTCAATTTATTTGTAGCGTTGATACATAACCCCATTTTACAACAGGCCTTAGCAGGAGATGTCAAAGCATTGGCAAGATGTATATCGTTGGTTGAAAACGAGGCAGCAGATTATGAAACCATGCTAGCATCTTTACCCAATAATACCACACCCGTAATAGGTATTACCGGGCCACCAGGTGCCGGTAAAAGCACCCTTACGGATCAATTAATTGAACGCTATATTGCCGCAGGTAAAAAAGTAGCTATACTTTGTATTGATCCATCATCGCCCTTTCACCACGGCGCTATTTTAGGCGACCGTATACGCATGAGTAGATGGTACAATACGCCACAAGTATACATACGTTCGTTAGCAGGTAAAGGTGCGTTAGGTGGTTTAAGCCCTAAAGTAATTGAAATCACCGATGTGCTTAAAGCAGCTCCTTTTGATGTGGTTATTATTGAAACTATTGGTGTAGGACAAAATGAAATTGAAATTACTGGTTTAGCAGATACCACCATTGTTGTATTAGTGCCAGAAGGTGGCGATGAAATACAAACCATGAAAGCTGGATTAATGGAAATTGCTGATATTTTTGTGGTAAACAAATGCGACCGTAGTGGTGCAGATACTTTTGTAAAGTTTTTAAAAAATATGTTAGCACCTTCCTTTTCAAATAAAACCAACGAAGTAGCTATCATTAAAACGGCTGCGTCAAAAAACGAAGGTGTTGATGCGCTGTACAATGCCATTTTACAACAGCAAACTTTACCCAACAACACCATAAATAAACAACGATTGTATGCAGAAAAAGCATACCAACTCATTGTAAAAAAACGAATGAAAGATGTTGATGTTAAACAACTACAAACCAATATCGGCTTTATGATAACCCAACATCAATTCAATTTATACAAATACCTTGAAAATTTTAAATAACTCAATCCCCTTTCAAATTAATGCGTAAAAGAAAAATAGCTATAACAGTACAACGGTATGGAAAAAATGTAAATGGGGGGGCCGAAGTGTTTGCAAGAATGATAGCTGAAAAATTAATAGAAACTTATGATGTTACTATCCTCACCAGCCGTGCTTTAGATTATCATACTTGGAAACCTGAATTGCCCGAGGGTACAACAATAGAAAATGGTGTTACAATAAAAAGGTTTAATCATAAACCCAAAGCCAGTGAAAAAAAAATACACCATCTTAAAAGAAGTTATAGAGGTAGGCATTTATACCAAAAATTTTATCGTTTTTTGGGGAGGCCAAAATGGTATCTCAAACTATTTCCAACCGCTGAATATCATGATAAATATGGCATTCAATGGCTTGAACATCAAGGCCCAACCACCTATGGTTTAGTACAATATATAAAAGAAAATGAAAATACTTATGATGCTTTTATTTTTATTACATATTTGTATTACCCAACAGCGGCTGGTTTATTAACCGTACCTCATAAGAGTATTTTTATACCTACGATGCATGATGAACAACCTGCGTATTTCCCAATATTTCAAAAAACAATGGCTGCACCAAAATCGCTATTGTTTTTAACAGCATCAGAGCAAAAATTTTCGCAAGGGTTGTTTAAAATTGATCATATAAAACAAGCCGTTGCCTCTGTTGGTGTGGACCCTGTAAGCGATGTTAAAGATAATACCGTTATTGAAAAATTTGGCATTAATGGCAAATACATTGTATATGTAGGCCGTATTGATACCGCTAAAGGCTGCGGTGAAATGCTCTCTTATTTTACTGATTATTTAAAGGATACAGGTAATGCGGTAACACTGGTACTGGCTGGTAAAAATATGATGGATGCCGTAAACCACCCCAATATAAAATACGTCGGCTTTGTAAGTGATGAAGAAAAAGAACAATTAATAAAACATGCAGAAGCATTAATTATTCCTTCAAAACATGAGAGCCTTTCTTTAGTTGTTTTAGAAAGTTTTGCTTGCAAAGTACCTGTAATGGCTAACCAACTTTGCGATGTGTTGAAAGATCATATTGAACTCAGCAACGGCGGATGGTTGTTTGAAGATAAAAACAGTTTTTATAAAGCCCTTAATGATGTGATGGCCAATGTTGATAATACACAAAAAGGGTTGAATGGCTACAATTACGTAATGAACAATTTTACATGGGACCATGTATTAAACACCTACAATGAACTTATTGATTATGTTATAAACGCTAATAAAATGGAACTGACCAATGAATGATAGAGAAAAAAACATTGATACCTATTTCACAAATATTAGGTTAACTAATGCAACATTAGATGTGTATTTACCAAGAACAAGTATTTTAAAAGCCATTAAAGAACAAATGCCTTTTTTTAAAGGTATATTACTTGATGTTGGTTGTGGTATAATGCCTTACAGAGAACTTATATTAAACGAAAATAAGCAAGTATCTAAATATATTGGTTTAGATTTAGCTACTAGCACCATCCACAAAACTGATATTGCAGATTTACATTGGGACGCTGTAACTATTCCTTTGCAAGAGCATACTATCGATGTAGTAATGGCTACAGAAGTACTTGAGCATTCTTTTGAACCAGATCAAACTTTAAATGAAATTTATAGAGTACTTAAACCAAATGGACAATTCTTTTTTACAGTGCCATTTATTTGGCCTTTACACGAAGTACCATATGATGCTTATAGATATACCCCTTTTTCATTAAAAAAACATTTAGAAAAGGCTGGTTTTAAGAATATAGAAATACGTTCACTTGGTGGTTGGCATGCAAGTTTAGCCCAAATGATTGGCCTTTGGATTACAGAAAATAAATTTACTGGCTTCAAAAAAAAGATGGTCACAAAAATTGCAAAAAGAATAATTCGTTATTTAGTTAAAATTGATATTCCAGATCATTCATTTAAACAACACACCATTACGAGTGGATTATATGGTACCGCTCAAAAATTATAATTTAAATATTTATGAATATTAGTTACACCGTTTGCTCAGCCAATTATTTACATTATGCAAAAGCATTAGGCGATTCTATAATAGCCTATAACAGTAATATCAAATTTGTAATTTTTCTACTTGATAAATATGAGATAAAAAATTCTTCAATTTTTGAAAAGTTTGATGTAATTGGGGTTGATGATATTTGGTTGCCGGAACTAGAAGACATGAACAAACGTTACAATATTTTTGAACTAAGTTGCGCCTTAAAACCCTTTGCTGCCCAGTATATCATTTCTAATTATACCAATTGTGAGAAATTATTATATTTCGATTGTGATATATTAGTTTTTAATACATTACAAAATGTTTTACAAAAACTTGATCATTTCTCTATTTTACTTACACCGCATAAAGTAACCTACAGTAATTCGCTTGATAAAAATGTTTTCGAAACACAATTTTTAGGCGCAGGGCTTTTTAATGCTGGCTTTTTTGCAATTAAAAATAATCCTTCAGTAATTGAGTTTTTAGATTGGTGGAAAATTCGATTGATACACCATTGTTATTGTAAACCACATATTGGATTATTTGTTGATCAGTTATGGCTAAACCTTGTACCAATATTTTTTAAAGATTATGCCCCATTCACCGATTTGGGTTATAATGTAGCTTATTGGAATATAGCAGAAAGAGGCATTTCTAAAAAAAATGATGTGTTTTATATTAATGAGAATATACCATTAACATTTTTTCATTTCAGTGGTTATGCTGAATCAACTCCGCATTTATTATCTAAATATGCGCCTGATATTACTTTTGAAAAATACCCTGCCACTTACGATTTGTTTCAATTTTATGTAAACAAATCAAATATAAACTATGGGGAAGATTTTAAAAACGTAAAACCATATTTTGGTATTATTGCGCCAAAAACAGCGGTTAGAGAGCAAAACTTCTTTAAAAGAAAATACAAAAAATGGTTTAAAAAAAATTAGTCGGTTGCTGCATCATCATACTGCACATCCCTGTTTTTCCACCAACGATACGCTATAAAACCTACTATCAAAAAAGGGGTAAACATTAAATATAAAATACCTGAGTTAAGGCCCTGAGCAGGCTTTTCACCTAATTGTTGGGCTGTTTTGGTACACATAGAGCATTGTGCCGCCGCATCTATATACATGGCAAACAATAAAACCGCCAATAATATCAAATACTTTTTCATGTGTATAAAATAGCGAACCTGTTTTAATAAAGTAATCGCTCCTATGTTATAAAATTAAAAGCTTTACTACTAATAAGTTACCTAATATGGTAAATATTTATGCTTCTTTAGGATATTTAAAAAACAACAATTTTTTAGTGGCATTTTCAAACGCACTCCAACTCGTAATATCTGCAGCTACTGCAAACATGCCGCAAGTAGGCATATTATCAACAAACACATCATTACAAAGGCTATTCACAAACTCGGTAATACCAGGGTTGTGAGCAAAAATTGCTACTGTACCGTAGGTATCATCTAAACCATTAATCACTTCAAAAAATACTTCGGCCGGTGCATGGTATAGTACATCTTTATACTGTATTTGTTCGGCTGCTATACCAAGTGTTGAAGCAAAAATTTCGCAAGTAGTTTTGGCCCTTAAGGCAGTGCTTGTAATGAGTGCATCAACATGAATTTGTGCAGCTTGTAACTTTGCCGCCATTAATGGTGCATCATTTTTACCTCTTTCATTAAGGGGCCTGTCAAAATCAGAAGCATTGGTTAATAACCAACTGCTCTTTGCATGTCGAACAATGATAATTTTTTTCAAAATATAATTTTTTATAGGTAGCGGATCGTAGCAAAAATAACTCTTTTGAAGTGTAACCCTTCAAAATTTTGCTATTAAAATATACCATTCATAAAAAACTATACTGGCAATTATTAAAAGTTGTATACGCTTGAACTTACTTTTAAATGGTGTTTTTCTGCAAAAATCTTTTGTGTTTTTTGCATGTACCTTAAATAATCATCTTCTTGGTTTTCATATTTTTCAATTAGCGTAAAAGCCTCTGTCCTAGCCGCTTCTGTAGTAGCTTTGCCCCACATTTTATATGAGGTATAAATGTTTTTCAGGTATTTAAAATACTCAACAAATGCTTTTTTATAATCTTCAGCACCTACCAATGAAGGTACTTTTTCATTTTGCAATGCAATCATTTCAGTATTAATAACTTGCATCATTGCAGCGGCTGCTGTTGCTACACTATCCATTTGATTATTGATGATATGTTCACGTATGGCTACATCCGTTTTAGTAACCATCGGTAAAATTTTTGTTTGCGTAGCTATGAGGTGGTCATTATAATCTTTGGCTTCACCTGCGGTAGAGCAGCTTGTAAAATAAATACAACCCAACAATAACAATGAAACGAGTAATCGCATAAATATAATTTTACAGCAATATACAAGTTATTAAGTCTTTAATTACCAATACCGGCTATAAACAATAGCAAAATAGCTTATTACAAAAATGGCACTTATTTTTGCAGTTAAAACAACGTCACATCGCAGCAATTTACCTCATAACGCCCCCATTTACACAGCTCAATACGCCTTACCCTGCAACAGCCTATATTAAAGGGTTTTTAAACACAAAGGGTATTAGCAGTTTCCAAAGCGATTTGGGTATTGAGGTTACATTGGCATTGTTTTCTAAAAAAGGTATTACAGCGGTTTTTAATCATATTGAACAAAAAAGCATTACGTATAGTTATAATGTGCAACACATTATACAACTCAAAGCGCATTACATCAACACTATTGATGCTGTTATTGCTTTTTTGCAAGATAAAGACCCAACCCTTGCCCATGCCATTTGTAAACGCAATTTTTTACCCGAAGCCAGCAGGTTTCAACATGCTGATGATTTGGAAAAAGCCTTTGGCAATATGGGTATTCAAGATAGGGCCAAGTTTATTGCGACGATGTATTTGGAAGATTTATCTGACCTTATAAAAGATACGGTTGATGAAAATTTTGGCTTTAGCCGATATGCCGAACGCTTAGGACGCTCTGCCAATACTTTCGATGAATTGTACGAGGCACTTCAACAACCTTATACTTTTGTTGATACTTTATTAATTGAAATTTTAGAGCAGCGTTTACAAACAGTAAACCCAATAATGGTAGCTATTTCAGTACCTTTTCCGGGCAACTTATATACATCATTGCGTTGTGGTCAATACATTAAAAAACATTTTCCACACATTAAAGTGGCCATGGGTGGCGGCTTTGCCAATACAGAGTTGCGGTCGGTTACTGATGTGAGGGTATTTGAATTTTATGATTTTATTACGTTAGATGATGGCGAAGCACCTTTAGAAAATTTGTACGCATTTGTAACAAAAAATAAAACGGTTGATGAACTAAAGCGTACTTTTTTATTACAAGATGGTCAAGTTACCTATATCAACAATACCCATGTAAAAGATTATAAACAAGGGGCCGTAGGTACGCCAGATTACAGCGACTTATTACTGTCTGAATATATTTCAGCCATTGAAGTTGTAAACCCAATGCACCGCATGTGGAGCGATGGCCGATGGAATAAATTAACCATGGCCCATGGTTGCTATTGGGGCAAATGTACCTTTTGCGATGTATCGCTTGATTATATTAAATTATACGAGCCCGTTGCTGCTGGTATTTTGTGCGATAGAATGGAAACCATTATGCAGCAAACAGGCCAAAATGGTTTTCACTTTGTTGATGAAGCTGCACCACCAGCTTTAATGAGGGCCCTAGCTATTGAAATTATTAATCGAAAAATGGTGGTAACCTGGTGGACCAACGTACGGTTTGAAAAAAGCTTTACCCGTGACTTATGCGTATTGCTGAGCACAGCAGGTTGTATAGCTGTGAGTGGTGGGTTAGAGGTTGCTAGCGATAGACTGTTACAGCTAATTGATAAAGGTATTACAGTGGCACAAGTGGCAAAGGTTAATAGGCATTTTACAGAAGCCGGTATTTTAGTTCATGCTTATTTAATGTATGGTTTTCCTACTCAAACTGAGCAAGAAACGATTGATTCGCTTGAAATGGTTCGACAACTATTTGCTACCAATGTATTACAATCAGCCTTTTGGCACCGCTTTGCTTTAACAGCACACAGCCCTGTTGGTTTAAACCCAAGCAAATACCATATTAAAATTTTAAATGAGCAACCTGGTAGTTTTGCTAATAATGATGTTGAGTATGAAGATGAAACAGGTTGCGACCACGATAGTTTTGGTTTCGGTTTAAAAAAATCGTTGTTCAATTATATGCACCATATAGGCATTGACGAACCCCTACAAAAATGGTTCGATTTTAAAATACCTAAACCGAAAGTAAGTTCTACTTTTATTGAAGATGCATTGAATGAACCTGAAATCAATACATTAAAACCAAACAGTAAAATCATTTTTTTAGGTAACATACCTACAGTTAGTTATTTCACCCAATCTAAAAAAGGGTACAGCCGTGAAATGGCCACCTTGCATTTTTACAACAAACGCCATATTCAAAAAATACAAATATTAAAAGAGCAGGCTGATTGGTTGTTACAATTGTTACCGCTACTGCAAATAGGCGATCAACCATTGTTAACCCTGCAAGATGTTATGAACAATTATGAACAACAGGGCCTTGAAAACTTTGAATTGTTTTGGGATAATAAACCCATGAATACACTGTACCAATCAGGCTTATTGCAAGTGTAACTAATCTATCGTTAATATGTTATTATAAACACCATTTGTACTTAATTGAAAACCAATAGGCTGGCCAACATAATCTTTTGCTAATTTCATTTTCAATAAATCTAATAACGGTTGATATTGGCTCATAGGTTTGGTTACATAGGCGGCAGGCGATTTATAAACAACAGGAGGGTAGGTGTCAGCATCTTTCACAAACTCAATATTAATTGCTCTAATACTTCCTGGCCTTTTAGGCACAACGGTTAACTGCATACTAATTCGAGCAGTTGATGTGGTACTATCTGGGTAATTAGGTTGGCTAATAACGTTTACTTTAAAGTCAACTATCAAGCCTTGTTGTAATACTTTATTGCTTTGTGCCGTTACTAATGTGGTGCAACACATCAATACAATAAAGATGTTTAACTTTTTCATATTATCATGAATTGGTATTTAAATATACACTTTTATTAGTAAGATTAAAGTGATAATTTTAAACCTATGCAACACATCAAAAACATACCCTTAACATCAGCCAATAATAAAATTTTTGGTGTAGATATTTGTTTACAACCATGCACCAACAAAAAACCAATGGTGGTATATGCACATGGTTTTAATGGCTTTAAAGATTGGGGTAATATGGATATTGTTGCAGAACAATTTGCTGCTGCTGGTTTTGTGTTTGTAAAATTTAATTTTTCACACAATGGTACAAGCCTTTCACAGCCTACCGAATTTGTTGATTTGGAAGCTTTTGGAAATAACAACTATACCAAACAGTTGAACGATTTATCAACAGTTGTAAATTGGTTGCACACCAACGATAACCCAGCTTTGCTACAAATAAATTTGCAACAGTTTTATTTAATAGGGCATAGCATGGGAGGTGGTTTGGCCATTTTATATGCAGCTACAGATAAGCGTATAAAAAAACTCATAACATGGGCAAGCATTAGTGAGTGCAAAACACCATGGGGCAGTTGGAGTACACAGCAAATGGCTGATTGGAAAACAACAGGTGTGGCCTATTACAACAACCAACGCACCCAACAACAAATGCCTTTGTACTATCAGTTATACGAAGATTACGAACAACACCAACAACTGCTTAACATAAAAAACGCCATAACATCTTTACAAATACCTATACTCATATGCCATGGCAGCAACGATACTAGTGTAAACATCAGCAATGCATACACGTTACAACAATGCCAACCAACGGCAGCGCTTTGTATAGTGGAAAGCGACCATGTGTTTGGGAGAAAACACCCTTGGCTTGGTACAGAAATGCCTGCACCAATGAAAGTGATTGTGCAGGCATCCATTCAGTTTTTATTACGATAATGTTGTTATTTAACAGCCACACTATTTAATTCAATCCAATAACCATCGGGGTCTTGAAAGTAAATTTGTTTAATACCATCAGCCCTAATGGTAATTTTGTTAGGTGTACCCGGCCAATCGCCATAAGCCACCTTTAGTTGTTGTAACCTTTCAATAAAAGCATCAAAATCAGGCGTTGTTAATGCAAAATGTACTGCTTTATTAATTGTTATGGGTGTTTTAATAATAGCGATGAGGTGCAACTCCTTCTCTTCATTCAATGAAAACCAACGAACACCGTCTATTTTTGTACGGTTTACAATTTCTTGTAAATTCAACACTTCACTATAAAATTCAGCTGCCGCATTTACATCTTTTACCGATAATGAAACATGGTTAAATGTAAACTGTATGTTTTTATTGGCTTGTGCTGTTGCTTTTAACGATAAGCTTCCTACAAAAATGAATAATAATAAATAACGCATTAATTGCATCTTTTTAAAAATTTACAAAGTAGGTTTTACACCCATTTCGCTAAAAATAAACGAATAAATATCAGCCAAGGTTTCAATATTTTTTTGTGTATTACTAGCACCATGACCACTATTCGTATCTATTCTAATGAGCACCGGGTTGTTACCTTTATACATTTCTTGTAACGTAGCAATGTACTTAAATGAATGTGCTGGCACTACCCTATCATCATGATCTGCCGTTGTAACCAAGGTTGATGGATACGCTTTGGTATTGCTGATGTTGTGCAAAGGAGAGTACGCATATAGGTTTTTAAAATTAGCTTCATCTTGTTCGCTGCTACCGTAATCGGCAATCCAGTTCCACCCGATGGTGAATTTATGAAAACGTAACATATCCATTACACCCACTTGTGGTATGGCCACACGAGCCAAATCTGGTCGCTGGTTTATGACAGCACCCACTAATAACCCACCATTACTACCACCTCTTAATGCCAATTTACTGTTAGAAGTATATTTTTCTTTTATTAAATATTCTCCTGCCGCAATAAAATCATCAAACACATTTTGTTTATTGAGCAACATACCTGCCTTATGCCATTTTTCGCCGTACTCACCACCGCCTCTTAAATTAGCTTGAGCGTATACACCACCTGCATCTAAAAACGGTAATAAAGTGGCGCTAAAGCCGGGCTCTAAGTTGATGTTAAAGCCGCCGTATCCGTATAATAGTGTTACATTATTACCATCTTTTTTAATACCTTTTTTACTGATGATGTACATCGGTATTTTAGTACCATCTTTACTGGTATAAAACACTTGTTTGGTTTCATAAGCAGCAGGGTTAAATGCTACTTCGGGTTTACGAAATACAGTGCTTTTTCCGGTTGCTATATCATATTGATAAATAGTAGGAGGGATGGTAAATGAGCTAAAAACATAAAACAGGGTTTTGTCTTTTTCATCGCCGCCCAAACCACCGCCATTGCCTAATGCCGGGTAAGTGATGTTGCCTAACTTTTTTCCTTCGTAATTATATACATAAGTTTTAGTGGCTACATCTTCCAAATAATCAGCAAAAATTTTACCGCCACCTGTACTTGCCCTTAATAAGGTAGCTGCTTGTTCTGGTATAAGGGTAGTAGCTTTTGTAATATCAAGATTGTTGATAGCCACGGCAATTACTTTTTTATTTGGTGCATTGGCATTGGTTTGAATAATAAAATGCGTTGCGGTATGGTGTACTACGTTATAACTAAAATTGCTCACCTCTTTTACAATTGGTTTAAAAGAAGCTGTTGGAGTGTTTAAATCCATTACAAACAATGCATTGCCATCAAAGCCTTTGCCTCTATCGCTTACAGTAAGGTAAAGGTATTGCTCATCGCTACTAGTGCTAGCCGTATGAAAACGCTGAGGGTTTGCTGCATCTTCATACACTAATACATCGGCAGATTGTGCTGTACCAACTTTATGAAACCAAACTTGGTGGTTCTCGTTTTTTACACTCAAGGCGCTAGCCCCATTTGCTGGCGCAGGGTACCTGCTATAGTAAAAACCATCGCCCTTCCATGCAATACCACTAATTTTTACCCAATTCAATTGATCCGCTAAGTCCTTACCCGTTTGCATATCTCTCACCTTATACGTTTGCCAATCGCTACCGCCTTCACTTAAACCCATTACGGCATAAGTGCCTTTTTTATTTAATGAAAAAGCGGTTAAACGAGTAGTACCATCTTTACTGAGTGTGTTAGGGTCAATCACCATTTCAACAGCTCCTTTCAACCCTTTTTGGCGGTACAGTACTGATTGGTTTTGTAACCCATTGTTTTTATAAAAATAATAGTAATCGCCTTTTTTAAAGGGTGCTGAATATTTAGGATAATTGAATACTTTTTCTAAGGCCGCTTTAAATGTTTGGCGATAGGGTATCTTATTTAAATACCCAAACGTTACTTCATTTTGTGCAATCACCCAATTTTTAGTGGCTTCACTTTTATCATCTTCTAACCAACGATAAGGATCATCAACCTTGGTGTTAAAATATACATCGGTTTGGTTGGTTTTTGGTGTAACAGGGTACACCAATTGTGCTGAAGCGTTTTGCATCATAATAGTAGTAACTGCCATTAAAGAAATAATATGTTTCATATACTGCCTTTTGCTTTTATAAATTGTAGCGTAGCAGCATAAAGATATTATGGATGTGGCAATTTTGCCAACATTATTACATTTAATTAATGCAGTTAAAAATGTATGCGGTTGAAGCCCAAAAAAGCCGCCCCTTATGGAGCGGCTTTTTGTAAAAGGTATGTTGATAGTTTATTGCTTTATGATTTTAAATACTTGCTGTACACCATCTGTAGTAGTGGCTTTTAACCAATAAATACCCGGGGCGAATGAAGTAATATTTAATACTGTAGTACCTGTTTTATTGGCTGGTTGTTTTTTCAAAATACTACCGGTTGCATCCATCCAAGTAATTTGCATGTTTGCGGTGTTATTGTTTGCTGCCACCACCGTTACTAAGCCCGTTGTTGGGTTAGGGAACACATCCGTAATACCTTTGCCATTTTCGCCAAACCTTACCAATACAATATTGCTGAAAGTGATAGCGCCGTTGTTGCTCACCATTTTTAATCTATAATACAATTTTGTACCATTATTAGCAGCATTGATATGCGTAAAATTGTACGTTGTAACAGCGGTACTATTCGTAGCGGTTAAGCTTCCAATTGTAATAAATTGGTATCCGTTAGAACTGTATTGTACTTCGTACGTTGCTTGGTTAATTTCGTTGGTAACCTTCCATTGTACAAGGGCATCATTTTTTGCAGCTACTGCTGTAAAATCTAGTAAAGTTACAGGCAATACTACTGCATTGGTTTGTATGAAAAAGCCGCTAAAACCTGTCACATCAAAACTTACTTCCCACCTTGCAGCTAAGCTATTATACACAATATCAACATCTGCTGGGTCAATAGTTTCAGGTGTACCTGTATAGCTTGTTTGGTTACCAGTTCCATCAGCACTAACACCCGGATATTTTACGACCAATAAATTGGCTTTACCAGCTACATCATTGGCATTGGTAGGTAAATCAAGCGTACTATTGGGTGCTGCATTAAATGCATCAAACTCTTGTTGGGTAAAATATAAAGTAACCCTACCTGTTGCTGAAGTAGCGTTGGTTGCTGGGGTTATTTCATAATGGCGTTGTACATATGGTATGGTATTATTGCTTTGTACTGTTGCATCAACATATACTTTACTGGTTACTGAACCTGCAATGGCATTACCGCCTGCTTGAGCTACTGTTACAACCACACCTGTACAACCTGTGTAAGTTGTTGTAGCCGATTGTGTAGTAGTAATAGTAGTACCACCTATAGCTAGTGTTGCAGCATCTTGCACAAATTCATATACTGATACTGTTTTGCTGTTTTCTGCACTTACTATTAACAACGCCTTACCTGTGGCGCTTTCTGCAGCAGGTACAAATAAAATACCTTCTACCGCTACATCAGCAGGGTTATCAATGTATTGTTTAAATACTGGTGCTAAGGGGTTGCTGATGTCGTATACAAATACATCACCTGTTCTTTCGCTACCTATAAAGGCATACAATACACCGTTTACCATACCTGTGGTTACACCTTCTGGCTCAGGACCTTTGTTATCACTTCTTGTATCAAACGAAGCACTAGTACCATCAGAGTTGAATGACGCTGGATTTTGTGCTTTTGTAATTTGTTCTAATTGATCGCCGCTATCAAATACTTGTGTGAAAGTGTTGGTCCAAATACTAAATGAACGGGCCCCAAAAACTTGAATTTGATCAAAATCACCATCGGTATCAGTATCGCCAGTTGCATTGGTAACTTGTAATCTACCTACATTGGCATTTTGTTTTAACGTAGTAGCTGTAGGGAACGTAGCAGCATCTAACACATAGCCAGCTGCACCCACACGTACCTCTTCACTAAAGCCTGTGTAAGCCCTTGAATCACCTTCGTTAGCTGTAATAAAATAATTGGTGCCCCCTACATTAAAACTAGCAATAGCATCTGGTTGATACATGCCCATTACAGGCCAATTTTGAATATTAATAGTACCCCCATCTTGGTCACTTACATCTAAACCATTACCAGCAATGCTGTGATTTTTTAATCCTAACGGATAAATATTGGTGATGGTAGCGGTAGCAATATTTAAAGTAGCCACAGCATTATTTTCTTGCAAAGTAATAAATGCAGTAGTTCCATCTGTTGAAAAGCTGATGTACTCTGGCTCAACATCTTGCGCTACGGTAGCACCCGGACCAAAAATTCTTACTCCAGCAGCTCTTAATGCAGCTATTTGTCCATTAAAGCCAGTAAACCCAGCAGTTGTAACTGTTGCGTTGTTTACACCTGCACTAATATCAATTATAGATACAGAACCTTCAGGGTCAAATGAATTACCTTGTCCATAGCTATTAGGTTCGCCTTCATTAGCGGTTAAAATTTTTGTACCGTCATTGGTAAACACCAACATATCTGGCAAATAACCCACCGTAACATCAGTAATATAAGTTGCAGTTGCAGCGTTGTAAAAGGCCACCCTGCCTAATTGTTGGGCATTGCTAGTAGCATCAACTATGGCAAAACTAACCGCCACTACACCATTTTTTACACTGATGGAATTGGGTACTGCATTGGTGCCAGCTGGTGGTGTAAAACCAAATGGTATATTAGTGGGTGTTGATAATTGAGCCGTATTACTCAAAGTGTAATACTCTAAAGCAGGACCAGCCACTGTAAATATTCTTTTCGTAGCGGCATCGTACGTTGATATTTCTGCACCATTTATACTTGTTGCTGTAGCACGTAACACAAGGGGCTGACAAACAAAATCTGTAATAATAACATTTTGCGTAGCGGTGGTACCTAATGTGATACCAGCTGATGGGTTACTAATTGTTAACACAGCCGTTTCATTTCCTTCAATAATAGCATCGTTTTTAATGGTGAATGTTACGTTACCTGTAGTAGCACCGTTTGGAATGGTGATGGTGCTGTTTGATAAAATATAATCTGCCGATGTGATGCCGGTGCCTGAAACACCTAAGGTTACGGTTTGGTTACCCACTACTGGGGCTGATGCTGTAGCAGTTACCGTAACAATGGTAGCGTTTTCTTCCGAAGCTGTATTGGTGCTTACCGACAAATTTACTGTTGGGTTAGCCGCTACATCATTATCAGTAATAGTAAGATTTTGAGTGGTGGTGGTGCCTAAAGCAATACCACTTGATGGTGCACTTATGGTTAAAGTAGCTGTTTCTGTACCCTCCACAACGGCGTCATCAACAACGGTAAAAGTTACGGTTCCTGTGGTAGCGCCATTGGGTATGGTGATAGTTGTGTTGCTCAGATTATAATCACCTGCCGTAATATTAGTGCCCGTTACGCCCAAGGTAACGGTTTGGTTGCTAGTTACGGGGGCTGATGTTGTTGCGGTAACTGTAACAACCGTTGCATCAGCTTCTGCAGCCGTATTAGTACTAACTGATAGTGTAACGGTTGGTAAAATTGGAGCCACTGGCACAAAATCGAGTCCTTTTACAATTTTACCAGTTGGTGCTGTATATAAAGTAACGTTATTGGCGGTGGTTATGGATATGGTTGTATTGTAACCTGCAACATCATTCAATTTAATAATGCTGTTGGCTGTTAATGCACCTTGACCTGTTGATACATATATATTAGCACCAGCACCACTTTTTTCAGCAGCTAAACCAAATCCACCAAAAGTAGTAGTGTAAGTACCATTACTTACCCAGTTGCCGTTTACTAATGAATACTTTGCAATAGTACCAGCCGTGTTGGATGTTGCAGAAATGCTGTATAAAATATCAAAATTGGTTCCATTTGAGCCAGATGAAACCAAGTAAAAATCTTGCAAATTTGCGTTATTGGTTAAGCCCGGTAAACCAGTTGCGGTAGCGCCAGTTGGCGAAGCAATGGTATTTACCTGTATAACTGTTGCTGTGGAACTGCTAGAGGCTACATAAACAGTACCTCCAAAACTTTTAATAGCCCTGAAATTACCAACTGGGTTAGGGGCTGTGGTACTATTTGTATACAAACCGCCTTGGTCGGCAATAAACCAATTGCTGTTATTAAGGGTTGTAGCACTTCTTGTTTGGTTGCCAGAGGTACCTGTATAAGTAGTTGCTAAACTAAAAGCTCCAGTTGATGTAACATTTGCAACAGCCCTTGGGTTAAGGGTGTTTACATTAGCAGTAGTATTCGTGTTATTGGCACCTGTAAAAGTGAGTATGGTTCTATCATTACTTAAGCTCACATACCCTGTTGATGTGGCACTGCTCGATATTCTGAGGGCATTGGCACCCGTTCCATCAATATTTATAACAGATGCGGCAGTGGCTTCAGTTTGTGCAGCATTATTGGTATTAATAACAACCAATTTTGCTGTTGTGTTGTTAGCGGATGCTTCTGCTTGTAAAAAAGCAATATTGCCCGGCGTAAAATTTTGTGCTTGAGTGGCTTGGTTTAAAACAGTAATAAACACCGCTACTAAAGCAATGAGATGGTACAATTTTTTCATGTAATGAATTAATTTTTGACTGATGGAAGTCAAAATTATTAGATACCTCATGCGAAATGGCACTGTTACAATTTGATAACAATTTGGTGAAGATTTATTATTAAAAAATTGATGGTGTGTTTACATAAACCAAAAAATATCATAAGATGTATTGATTAATTGATTGAAAACAGCATGAACAAATTGTGCATAACGAAGGATGGAAAGCTATCAACCTATATACTTTATACAATAATTTTGTAATAATTGTAAAACAGGTATGCAAAAATCGAAGGTAGGAGATATCGTTATTAAGCAATACGGTGATAAAACCGTTATTAGCAAGTATCCAGATATGAGTAATGTGGTGCCAAGTGATTCACAATTGGGTAAAAGAAGTCGTTTTGCAGAAGCCGTTGCTTATGCTAAAACAATAAACAGCAATCCCATCTTACGCCTAGATTACGTAAAAAGGTACGGCGACAGCAAATCTGTATACCAAGCGGCGCTAAAAGAATATTTGAATAGAGAAGTTTATTAATATTTATTCAGGATCAACCACCACTAAGGTTCTACTAAAGCCTTCTTCTAACGATATAAAGGTTTCGGTTCTTTCAATCCCTTTAATTTTTTGCAGCTCATCGTGCAATACTCGGCGTAACTGGGCAATATCTTTACAAACGACCTCTAAAAACATACTATAACTACCGGTAATGTAGTTCAAACGAACAATTTCGGGTATTTTCTTTAGTTCCTTTGCCACAACATCATACAACGAACTCTTTTCTAAATAAATACCAACAAAAGCGGTACAGTCGTAACCCAATAACTTTACATTTACATTCATACGGGTACCTGAAATAATATTCATTTCTTGCAGCTTCTTTATACGCACATGAATAGTACCTGCACTTACAAACAATTTCTTGCCTAATTCTGCATAAGAAATTTCTGCATCATTCATCATGGCGTTGATAATTTGTAAATCTAATTTATCCGTATTTAATTTTACACTCATATAAGCAGTGATTTTAATTTTTGTAAACCAAATATACAAAATATTTAAACAACATCTATATTTTCAAAATAAAGCTTAAAATATATTCAACGAAATAGAGTTTACCTTATCTTTGTATCATCAAACAGCCGATAAAGGTCGGAACATACTGTGGGGTGATGAAATTTTTGGCAGACATACCCTCTTGTCTCGAGGGTGAGGATCACAGGATAAACGAAGTATAGAGCCGCAGCAATGCGGTCGGGGTCGACCACCGAACTTTGTACTTTAGCTAACTGCCTCGTGGAGGTTCGACCCCTCCCCCTACAGCTTTAAGCCCTTACTTTGTTAAGGGCTTTTTTATGCCAGCTATTAACACTGATGATAATGAACGTTTATCTTTGCAGCAATGGCACAAAAAAAACTTTTTCGATTTGCTCAAATTAAATCATTTTCAAATGTTTTAGAGCTTCCCACAAATATGCAAGGCCAATGGCATGCACATTTTAACAACAATAACCCCATTATTTTAGAATTAGCTTGCGGTAGGGGTGAATATACCGTTGGTTTGGCCCAGTTATACCCACATCAAAATTTTATTGGGGTTGATATTAAAGGCAACCGTATGTACATTGGTGCTAAAAAAGCTTTAGAAATGCCCCTCAATAATGCTGCTTTTTTAAGAACACCTATTGAAAAAATTGCAGATTATTTTAAAGAAGGTGAGGTAAATGAAATATGGATTACTTTTCCAGACCCTCAACTGAGGGTATCAAAAGCAAAAAAAAGATTGACCCACCCTCGTTTTTTACGTCAATACCAACAAATTTTACCGAAAGATGGTGTTATTCATTTAAAAACAGATTCTCCTAAATTATATGAGTTTACCAAGCTAGTTATCGAAAGATATGGGCTAATTTTATTGAATGACATGGACGATGCTTATAAAAACGTTGCTATTTCTGAAGCCTTGAAAATTAAAACCCATTACGAAAGTTTAGATATTGCCCAGAGTAAAAAAATACATTATTTAAAATTTCAACTTCCTCCAGTAATTGAAAATATTGATGAAGCACTTCAACTTGAATTAATAGCATTAGCAGCGAAAGAAAATGAGCCAACAGTTTAAAGAAGGTATTGATTATTACTATGATGAGCGAAGGTTGGTGGTGTTAACCTCAACTTATCATTTAAAAAGAGGTCGTTGCTGTGGCAAAGGGTGTACACATTGTCCTTATTTATATGAAAACGTTGCGGAACCACATAAATCGCAATTATTAAAGGAGCGACCACCTATACTAAAATATGGCAACGAAAACACTCCATAATGATATAATATGCCGAATAAACAAGCCGATAAACAATTAAAAGCAGTATCTTCAAAAAAAGACAGCTTTACTTTTTTTGAAGATGTGTATGCCGTTGTAAGACAAATACCCAAAGGCCGAGTAACCACTTATGGTGCAATTGCGGCTTACTTAGGTACAAAACTTTCTGCAAGAATGGTGGGTTGGGCTATGAACGCAGCACACCAACAACACCCAAAAGTACCAGCACACCGTGTAGTAAATAGAAATGGCATGCTCACTGGCAAACACCATTTTGCCACACCTACATTAATGAAAGAATTATTAGAAAAAGAAAAAATTATAGTGAAAGATGATGTAATTGTAGATTTCAATCAACATTTTTGGGATCCTTCGATAGTTTTAGGCCTTTAATTAACCATCTTTCAAATAAAAATATCAATTTATGAGTCAACTTACGCAGGGAACCATCTCTTTCATTAATCATGAAAAAAAATATGCCATGATTGATTATGAAGAAGGAAATAAGAAGAAAACTGTAAGGGCATCGATAGATGAAGCTATTCAAAAACAATTAAAAGCGAAAGGTGTTATCAAAAAAGTACATCATTTTATGATGGGCGATGTTGTGAGTTTTATTGTAAAATTATCTGACAGAGGCGATAGAATGGTTGCCACCCAGCTCGAATTTTTATACAACAATGCTTTGGATGTTTTGGTTAACAAAGCAACCATTCAAAATAAATTTATTGGTTATTTGAAAATGGTAGATGACCAATACTTTGTAAAAGAAATTGACAGCTATTTGTTTTTTCCTGTACCATTTTCAAACTGGCAAATAAAACCAGCTGAAAATGAATTAAACGAACAAGTATTTTTTTCGCTTGAAAACCTGCACAAAAAAGAAAAAATTACCGCTTCATTATTTAATAACAAATACATACCTGCGTTTGAAACAACTGTAAAATTATTCAAATCAAAAACCATTGTAGAAGCGCCAGTTGTTAAAATAACACCACACAGTATTTATGTAACAATTGTTGATGATATACAAGCAAAACTGCCTTTTGAAGATAATATTGCTATTGGTACAATAATACCCGTACAAATAACACACTTAGGTAAAAATAAAATTGCAGTTGAAAAAGCTATTGTAACTGAAGAGTAGGTTTAGTTATAATAGGGTGATATCATTAAGTATACCACTACACCACTTACGGCTACAAAAAACCATACCGGCCAGGTAATTCGTACCAGTTTTTTATGTTTTTCATACTCACCAGTTAATGCCCTGTAAGCTGTAAATAATATAAAAGGTAAAATAATTGCAGCTAAAGGTATATGTGTTAACAATAGTAAATAATATACGATTCTTATAGTACCTGCTTGTGCTTTTTCATCAATGGTTAATATACCGTTATGGTCAATATCACCATATTTTGTGTCGCCTGCCAATAAGTGGTGGGCTATATAACTTAATAAAAATAATACAGATAATGCTATGGCTGCCAACATGATCTTTTTATGCACAGCATAATTGTGTGATTTTGCAGTAAACAATCCTGCAAGTAACAATACAGCCACCAGCGAATTAATTATGGCATTAACTGTTGCGAAAATATGCACGTTAAATGGTAAATCAACTTCTAGTTTGTACTTACTTAAAAATACAACTGCCGCAAATACAACAATTGATACGGCCCAAATAAGCTGTTGGGCCTTTTTATCGTTTTTTACAAGTGATGGTTGTAACATTAATATGGTTTTTTTAATTTTCTATTGCGGTTTAATAAGCCCATTACCAACATAATGATACCTATGCCAACGAATATTACTGGTAAAATGGGTATAAAATCTCTAAAAACAGAAGGTGATTTACGATTCCGTTCCAACATAATGGTTGGTATATCTTTCGCCAACTGGGCCAATTTTACGGTATCAAAACCATTGTACCACCCTCGTATGACCCTATTGGTATCAACCAAAAAGAAATTTTCTGTATGAGGAAAGGCCGTATCTGCACCCACATCGGCAATGCTTGCCTTCATTTCTTTAATGGCAAAATCATAAATATCAGCTTTATCGCCTGTTACAAACCACCAACTATCATGGTTGGCGTTGTACTTATCAGCAAATGCCCTTAATTTAGGCACACTGTCTCTTGTTGGGTCGATGCTAATTGATAAAAATTGTACAATCGTATCGTTTTTGGTATACGAATTTTGTAGTCGTTTCATATTACGAGCCAAGCCAGGACAAATACTCGGGCAAGATGTAAAGAAGAAATCCACGACCAATATTTTCCCTTTCAAATCATCTAACGATACTTTTTTACCTAATTGATTGGTAAATTGAATGTTACGCAATTGATGCCAAACGGTATCATTTATTATTTTACCATTTTTAGTGACGGTGTTTACACTATCATAAAAGTACTTATGTGGCATATGCACAGCATCGCTACTGTAAAATTTTACCAACCAATAACCGGTTAACGGTAACATAATCGCTAGTAAAAGTGCCAGAAATCCTTTTTTATTCACTGCTTAAATTTTTATGTAACACTTGTGCAGTATTACGCTGCAAAGATAACCGCTGCGGCTGTTTAAATATGTTTAAATCATAAAAAAACCACCCCTAAAAAGGTGGTGGTTCAATATTTTTCTTAATTAGAAAATTAATCCTTAGCGCCTTGTTTTACCGGCGTTTGTACTTTTTCAATACTTGGTCTACTACCAGCATTGGTATTTCTTAAATTTTTCCAGCTATTACCATCCCACAAAAAGGCGATAATAAACCAAATAAATAACACCAATGGCACAGTAATCGTCATAATCATGTTTCTAATTTCATCACCTAAGTGCATGAAAACTGAAACAATATAATACGCCTTTAATACCGTTAATACACCAATAACGATTTTAGTACTTAATACAGCTACATGCGACATTGAATCTGCCTTTGCATATAAAAAGTAACCCAACGCAAGTTCTACAATTGTTAAAGCTGATAATACCCAAAATACTTTCCAAATTCTACCAGTGCCTTCAGAGTGTACTGGAGGGTGAGAAATTTCTGGTGAGATAGTATGTTGACTCATAATAATATTATTTTTTAGAATTCAAAAACGTTTTATATAGTGGGAATATAAATTATACCAAATAGAAGCACAAGAATACAAACACCCATACTAAATCCACAAAGTGCCAGTATAAACCTGCTTTTTCAATCATTTCATAATGACCTCTTTGATCAAAATGACCCAATTTGGTTTTAATGTACATTACAATATTAATAACAACACCACTCAATACGTGGAAACCGTGGAAACCTGTAATACCAAAGAAGTAGCTACCAAATGCAGGGCGACCAACATGGTTGATATGGATGCCAGAATTTGCAATTTGATTTACCAAATCATTATGCGATACCGCATGTGCACCTGCAACATGAGCAGCTTCAGCGCCACCGTGGTGAACCGTTGCGGCAATTTTTACCAATTGCTCATGAGGTGTTTTTTGTAAAGCCGCTATCATGGCTTCGTGATCAAGCGGTAAACCCCAAGGGTTTGCACTTGCTGTGGTAGGCATTATTGATAAAGTACCATCATTTAACAATGCCACATGTTCGCCTGTTAATAAATGCGTCCACTCCCAAGCTTGACAACCTAAAAAGGCCAAACCACCTAAAATGGTTAAAATCATGTATTTTTCAACACCTTTTCTGTTCATATGGTGCCCTTCGTGAACGGCTAATACCATGGTTACAGAACTGAAGATGAGGATAAACGTCATTAAACTCACAAATGCAAGCGGTAAATTGGCATGACCAGCAAATGGGAAAGAGTTGAAGACCTTGTTAGGATCTGCCCAATCGTTCACACTAAAACGAATGGTACCATAACTAATAAGAAATGCCCCAAAAGTGAAAGCATCACTCATTAAAAAGTACCACATCATTACTTTTCCATAACTGGCGTTGAATGGGCTTTTACCACCACTCCACCATTTTGTACCTGCCGGTATAGCTGTTGTAGACATAAAATTCTGATTTCCGAATAAATATAAAACTTAAATAAAACGCTTTTTTGAGGCTTTTATCGAATCATCAACAAAAACACTAATAAATACAACCACAATATATCCACAAAATGCCAATACGTACTCATTAACTCAACTGGCACTACACTATAACTCCTCACACTGGTTCTAAATGCTTGCAAACTCATCACTATTAAGGCAATAACACCTCCAATAACGTGCAACGCATGTAAACCAACAATAATGTATAAGAACGAGTAAGAAACATTGGCTTGTAACGTTATACCAATTTTCCACAACTGTTGAAACCCAATTACCTGTAATGCAATAAAAGCAACACCCAAAACCAAAGTCGCAGCCATTAATGAGCGGTATTTGCTCATAGCCCTTTCCTTAAATGCTTTCAATGCCAACATTAATGTAGCGCTACTTGCTACCATTACTGCTGTACTATACCAAAAGGCAACAGGCAAATTGAACGATTGCCAATTGGCTTGGTTGCGCTTAACAATGTAAGCACTGGTTAAACCGGCAAACATCATTAAAATACTTGCAATACCCACCCACAAGGTAAACTTATGCGGATGTATTTTTGATCGTTTCTTTTCCATTACCACGGTATTCATAGCTTAACAGCACTAACTAATTATAAAATATCATCTATTTGATTTTATCAGCCCATAGGCTCAAAAAAACAATCATCAAATAGAAATAAGAACTAAACATTACTTTTCTGGCAGATGGTTTGTCCATTTTCAAAAACAACACTATACTCATCAATACCATCCAAACATTACAAGCTAACACAATCCACATACTTACCAAACCACACATGTGAAAATAATAGGGTAACACTCCTATAGGAATCATCATGGCACTGTACATAATTGTTTGCACAGCGGTAAATTTTGTAGGTCCTTTATCACTGGGTAGTAATTTAAAACCAGCTTTACTGTAATCTTCATGCGCTAACCATGCAATGGCCCAAAAATGAGGGAACTGCCATAAAAACTGAATACCAAATAACACCCAGCCACCCACACTAAAATTATCAGTAGCAGCTACCCAACCAATTAAGCAAGGTAAAGCGCCAGGTAAAGCACCTACCAACACAGCAATGGAGTTTACTTTTTTTAAAGGCGTATAAATAAACCCATAAATAAACAAACTAGCCAAGCCAACCATGGCGCTATTGAAATTGAAAAAGTACCACATCATACCTACACCTAATGCACCTGTAATAAATGCAAAAGTGTATGCTTCAGTAACGCTCATTCTACCACTAGCGATAGGCCTCGTTGCGGTGCGTTTCATCATCGCATCTGTGTCTTTTTCCAAAGCTTGGTTAATGGTATTGGCTGAACCTGTAATACATAAACCTGCTACAAAAAGTAAAAGAACTGATAGTAAAGTATGCCTTGCATACACCGCCTCGTAAGGCGCTATTAAATAACTCACCACTGTACTAAACACCACCATAAAACTCAATGTGAATTTTATGAGCTGAAAGTAATCTTTCATTTTGCTTGCCAACGCAAAACTGGTTGAATTGGCAATGGGTGTTTGTTGTTGCTGTGCCATTGTAAAACTTCTTTTAGCTGCTGCTAAACTCTTATTAGCGATCAGCTAATGGTATCCAGCAAATATTAATGTTTACTCTCATCTGCACCAACTGGTACATCTTGCATAATAAAATCTTTACCATCTTTTGAGTAATCGTATGGCCAACGGTGTACTTCTGGTATTTCACCAACCCAGTTACCATGACCCGGACGAATAGGTGTTGTCCACTCTAATGTATTCGCATTCCAAGGGTTCATCGTGGTTACTTTTCTACCTTTCCAAATACTGTAGAAGAAGTTGATGATGAATAATATTTGCGCTGCAAATACTACCATTGAAACGAAACTGATGAACTCGTTTAAACCACCAAACATTTTGAATGATTCCCAGTTTGAGAAATCATAATAACGACGTGGCATACCTGCCAAACCTTCGTAGTGCATTGGCCAGAAGATACAGTAAGCGCCAATAATAGTGATCCAAAAGTGAATATATGATAAGGTATTGTTCATATACCTACCAAACATTTTTGGATACCAGTGGTAAACACCAGCAAATAAACCAAAGAATGATGCAACCCCCATTACAATGTGGAAATGGGCAATTACAAAATAAGTATCGTGTAAGTGAATATCTAACGCTGAGTTACCTAAGAAGATACCTGTTAAACCACCACTAATAAATAAGCTTACAAAACCAATAGCAAACAACATTGCTGGTGTAAAGCGAATATTACCTCTCCATAATGTTGTTAACCAGTTAAACACTTTAATAGCAGATGGTACCGCAATTAACAATGTTAATAGTACGAAGAACGCTCCTAAGAAAGGATTTAAACCTGTTACAAACATGTGATGCGCCCATACTAAGAATGCCAAAATTGTAATCGCAAACATAGAACCTACCATGGCCATGTAACCAAAAATTGGCTTACGACTGTTTACAGATAATATTTCTGAAGACATACCCATTGCTGGTAACAAAATAATGTAAACCTCTGGGTGACCTAAGAACCAGAATAAATGCTGGAACAAAATTGCACTACCACCTTCGTTTGGTAATACTTTACCTGCTACAACAATATCGCTTAAGAAGAAGCTGGTACCTAAGTTTCTGTCAAATAATAATAAAATAGCACCTGATAATAATACAGGGAATGATAATACACCTAATACCGCAGTGAAGAAGAACGCCCAAATAGTCAAAGGCATTCTCGTCATGCTCATACCTTTGGTACGCATGTTTAATACGGTGGTAATGTAGTTTAAACCTCCTAATAAAGATGATACAATAAAGAAAGCCATACTCACCAACCATAAATCCATACCAATTTTACTACCTGATGATGCATCACCCAAGGCACTTAATGGCGGATATATTGTCCAACCACCACTTGCAGGACCCGTTTGTACAAATAATGATGACAACATTACGATTGATGCCAAGAAAAAGAACCAATAGCTTAAGCAGTTTAGTAACGGCGAAGCCATATCCCTTGCACCAATTTGTAATGGAATTAAAAAGTTTGAGAAAGTACCACTTAAACCTGCAGTTAATACAAAAAACACCAAAATGGTACCATGCATGGTTACCAATGCATAATAAAACTCAGGTTGTATTTTACCGCCTTTTGCCCAATGGCCTAACAAATCTTCTAACCAAGGGAAAGTACTTTGTGGGTAACCTAATTGTAAACGGAAAATTACAGAGAATAAACCTCCAATAAAAGCCCAAATGATACCGGTTACTAAAAATTGTTTTGCAATCGTTTTATGATCTTGACTAAATACGTATTTAGCAATAAACGACTGATGATGTTCATGGTGGTGTTCATCATGATGTGCACCGTGTTGTATTGACTGCCCTACTGATGCCTCATTAATTGTTACTACACTGCTCATTTTATTGAATTTTTATATCTTTTAATTATTTTTTTGCTGGTAATACTGATGCTAAAGCTTTTGCTGTATCGGTGGTTGCAGGTGCTGCGTTAGGGTCTTTTGGCGCCTTATCAGGAAACAAAGTATAGTACTCTGGTTTTTGAGATGCTAACCATTGTTTATACTTTTCAGGAGTTTCAACTACAATAATACCCCTCATTGAAAAATGCCCTTGTCCACACATTTGATCACAACTAATTTCATAGGTGAAATTAGGGTTACCTGTACGTACTTTCATTTCTTCAGTAGTGTACTTTGGTGTAAACCATAAAGTGGTAGGAATACCCGGTACTGCATCCATCTTCATTCTAAAATGTACCAAACCTACATCATGTATAACGTCTTGTGCACCAATAACCAACTTAACAGGAACACCAACTGGCAAGTGCATCTCTTGTGTATGAATATCATCTAAACTATTCACATCTTCAAAATCAACGCCTAAGGTGTTTCCAGATGGTTTATTATAATTGGTGTATTTCTTTTTACCTAAAATACCGTCTTTACCAGGGTAGCGCATTTCCCATGCAAATTGGTGACCTGTAATTTCAACTGTTATTGCATTGGCTGGTGGCTCACCCGTCATTTTAAACCAGTTAATCAAACCAAAAACAACCAATACAGTTAAGAAAATAGCTGGTACAGTTGTCCACAATAATTCTAATTTATTATCATGCGGAAAAAAGTAAGCTTTTCTACCATCTTTTTCCTGATACTTGTACGCAAACCAAAATAATAATATTTGTGTAATTACAAATACCAACCCAGTTACACCAATGGTAAGGTATAACATGAAATCAATTTTTTCACCTTCAACAGAAGCTGAACCTTGTGGAAACAAGGTTTTATTGAAATACCATTCGTTACAAACATACACACCTATAAGGCCCAATACCAAAAAGGCTATCAACATAAAACCGTTGATTTTGTTGTTTTGCTTACGAGTTTTTTCTTCTCCTTTTAATACACTAACATACTCACTGGCTTTTGCAATTTGAAAAATTACTACAAAAACCATGGCAACAATCGCTAATAAAAATAACTCTTTCATTTGTATCTCAATTTTTAGCTTTCTTCACTTATTTGTACGCTGTAAATACTTGTGATTGCAGCGATAATTTACTTTTTTGAGGACGACCTCCTCATTAAAATCTACGATAAAATTACGTATGGTGTATCATACTTTCTTTCAAGAAAGGATGATTTTTCGCAATTAGGGAGTGCTTTGTGAAAAAGCGACCCACACCCCACATAATGATACCTATAAATAGGCAAGCCACACCAAATTCAAAAGGCATTAATTCTGCATTTTCATGCAAAGTGCCCGGCATAACCATTTGATAAAAATCTATCCAGTGACCAAAAATGATTAACACACCCACAAAAGTCACCACCGTCCAATTTCTTTTTGAACCCTTACGCATTAATATCAATAACGGTGCTAAGAAGTTCACTATTAAGTTAAAAAAGAAAATGCCTTTGTACGGACCAGCTTGTGTTGCAGTGCCCAAACGTGCCACAAAATACCTGGTTTCTTCTGGTTGGTTACTATACCAAATCAACATATATTGGCTAAACCATAAATACGTCCAAAATACAGAGAATGCAAACATGAATTTACCAACGTCGTGCAAATGCTCTTCGGTAACATATTCAAGTTGGCCTCTATTTTTTAAGAAGATGATGAAAATTGCCATTAATGATAAGCCAGATACAAACGTACTAGCAAAGGTATACCAACTGTACATGGTACTATACCAATGAGCATCAATACTCATTAACCATAACCAAGGCACCGTTGATGCTACGGTTAAACCAAAAAACACTACATAGTACGATGCGTAAGTAAAGTTGGTATCAATCCACTTTTTAGCTTGTACAATGTCCATCGGACCTGTTTCGTCTGACTTTAAACTTAATGAACGCAATTTAGCACCCAATAAAGACCATAAGCCGATAGAAAGAGCCGACCAAACTATAAAGAAAGTAGGGTTTAAAAAACCTTTTTTACCATTCAATATTTTATCAAAATGTTCTGAGCTTTTGTCGTATAAACTAGCATCTAACCAATGGTAAATATCAGTACGGCCACCATAAACAATTGCCAATAATATTACAAAAGTGATCAAACCTAAAATAGGCACTACACTTGAAATCGCTTCTGGCACCCTACGCAAAGCCACTTGCCAACCACCCATTGCTAAGGTAGTTACGCATATAAAAAACATAGAGGCGTTAACTGTTAATAACCAATACACACTGTTTTGCAACAATACTGCCCAAAAACGTGTACTAGCAACACTTTCGTGGCCAGCAGCGCCATGAGCACCTTCGCCATGTACAGGGTGTGTAAATGGATGATACATTATAAAACCATAAAGTACGGCAAGTAAACCTGCTACAATCAGTCCCCATGTCCATTTTTTATAGCTTGCCGGTAATTGAAATGTGTTGTGATTCATCGAAAATTAATTTGTGTAAATACCTTGGTTTTATGTTGTTAGATTTTCTTTGCTGCTGTTGAATCCTTTGCTGCAGGCGCCGCTGCTGCTTCAGGTTTTGGTTGTAATGTTCTAATGTATTTAATAATCATCCAACGTTGTTGTCTTGATACTTGCGATGCATAACTTCCCATTACACCTCTACCATAAGTTATAGAGTGAAACATGGTACCGTCCGTCATTTTAACATAAGCATCTGCAGTTAAGTTTGCCACACCACCTACATAACCGCCGGTTGCTATTGGGCCATTAGCAACACCCTTTGCACCATGGCAAATAGCACAGTTAATATTGTATAACCTACCTGCTTCTTCCATATCTTTTTTGCTCATTGGAATACTATCATACGGATTTTTTACTGAAGCACTCAATTTATAACCTGCACTATCATTTGGGATGGTGTATGGAAACAATTCACCTCTTTTAATAGTACCATGCGGTGGTATATTGTTATAAAATATTACGTTACCACCTCTTTTACTTTCAATGGTAGTAAACTTGGTGGTATCTCTACCGCCATAGCTTTCGTAGGCACGACTGTACGCCATATCTGGCATATATATTTTACCCGGTTGGCGCTTGCTATCGCAGCTTGCAAAAACAACCGTAGCTACTACCAATATGGTTACTATAAAATTCAGCTTTTTCATTTATCAATTTTCATTAATGCATTAATCAATTAATACCCAAGTTCTTCTCTGTACAATTTTTGCTCTCTGTCGTAGCGACCTATCCACCAGCCACTTTCAGCAGTTTGTACATTTACATCTAAAGCACCTGCTTTCTGTAAAAAACTTTCTACTTCGCTTTGGTTGGTTTTTTCTGTACACTCAATAGCCATTACAAAATGATCATCAGTTGCTCTTGGGCTAAAGTGATGCTTTTTAACAAATGGCGCTAATTGACATAAGTAACAAAAGGTTAATACCATACCAACCGCAGAAAATAAAACGGTTAATTCAAATGTAATAGGTATCCAAGCTGGCAATGCAAAATGCGGCTTACCACCAACGTTTAAAGGCCAATCTTTTGTAAACACCCAGCTAATGAAACTCAACGCTGTAGTTGTACCTGTAATGGCATAAATAAACCCTGCTGTGTGCAAGCTTGTTTCTCTTAAACCCATTGCATGATCTAAACCATGCACCGGAAATGGTGTGTACACATCATGAATTTTGTAGCCTGCCTTTCTTACGTTTTTTACCGCAGGAAAAAGCACTGCTTCATCATCAAAAGAACCTACCACAAATTTTTTAATTCCGCTCATATAATTAATTAATAACTATTGTAAATATTGTGCTTTTATTAGTGTGCATGTTCTACTTCTTCAATGTAAAACTTCTCTGCGTCTGCCTTTTCAATATCACTCATTTTTACTTTGTAGTTTTCACCACTTGTTTTTAAGATAGATTTGATTTCGGCTACCGCAATAACTGGGAAGTATTTCGCAAATAAGAAGAAACAAGTAAAGAACAAACCAAAAGTACCTAAGTAGAAACCAATTTCATAGATACTTGGGCTGTAGTAAGTACTCCAGCTCGATGGTAAGAAATCTCTGTAAACCGATGTTACAATAATTACGAAACGCTCATACCACATACCAATGTTTACGATGATACTCATAAAGAAAGTAACCGTAATATTTCTTCTCAACTTCTTGCTCCAGAATAACTGCGGCGATACCACGTTACAGAACATCATTAAGTAATAACTCCAACCATATGGGCTAAATATATTACCCCTGTTTTCAAAGAAAGCTGCTAACTCGTAAGGGTTTTGGCCATACCAAGCAATAAACAACTCCGTTAAATAAGCGATACCTACAATACTACCCGTTAATACAATTACCTTGTTCATCGCTTCAATGTGACCAATTGTAATATAATCTTGTAGGTTTAATACTTTTCTTACAATAATTAAAAGGGTTTGTACCATTGCAAAACCAGAAAAAATAGCCCCTGCTACGAAGTAAGGAGGGAAGATGGTGGTGTGCCAACCTGGTACTACTGATGTTGCAAAGTCAAAAGATACAATGGTGTGTACTGATAATACCAATGGTGTACTTAAACCTGCTAATACCAATGATAATGATTCATGGCGTTGCCAGTGTTTGGTACTACCTGTCCAACCAAAAGCAGCCATACCGTACATCATTTTACGGAACTTGGTTTTTGCCCTGTCTCTTACCGTTGCAAAATCTGGCAACAAACCAGAATACCAGAATAATAATGATACTGTGAAATAAGTTGAAATAGCAAATACGTCCCATAACAATGGTGAGTTAAAATTCACCCATAACGGACCTCTTGTGTTTGGGTAAGGCAATACGAAGAACGCCATCCACACACGACCCATGTGCCATATTGGAAACTGACCAGCACATATTACCGCAAAAATCGTCATCGCCTCTGCTGCACGGTTTACACCCGTTCTCCAACCTTGGCGGAATAATAATAAAATTGCAGAAATAAGTGTACCAGCATGACCAATACCTACCCACCATACGAAGTTGGTAATATCCCAACCCCAACCGATGGTTTTATTTAAGTTCCATTGGCCAATACCATAAGTAACCTCTCTGTAGATGCTGTATACACCAAACATGAGCAATGCTACACTGATGTAAAAACCAATATACCAAAGCTTACTCGGCTTCATTTCAATAGGGCTGATGATATCTTCCGTTACTTGATGGTAATCTTTGTTACCATCTACCAGCGGTTCCCTTTGTTGCGATTCGTATTTGAGTAGTGACATATATTTTTCAGCTTAAGCCTTATAATTTATTTTTCTTCTTTCTAATTATGCAGTTGCTTTTTCCTCTTTTTTTGCACCTGCTTCATGGTGCTCTTCTTCATGGCCGTTGTTTACCAACCTATCCGTATTACGTACTTTAGCCAAGTAGCTCACATTCGGTAAAACGTGTAATTGCTCTAATACATAGAAATTACGGTTAACCTGATCTACGTGTCTGATTTTGTAAACATCACTTTCTTTATCGTTTACGTTACCGAAGCTAATGGCGTTGGTAGGACAAGCCTGTGCACAAGCTACTTTTACATTACGAACCAATGAAGGATCTTGTTGTTTTTTAGCTTCTAACTTGCTATCCTGTAAACGTTGTACACAGAAAGAACATTTTTCAATAACACCTCTACCACGTACAGTAACATCAGGGTTTAATACCATTCTTGTTAAGTCATCATTCATTTGAGCAATAACTTCATTGGTATCAACGCCAATAAGTGGTTGTTGGTTGTCGCTAAAACTATCAGATCCGTTATAATCTAACCAGTTGAAACGACGAACTTTATACGGACAGTTGTTTGCACAATACCTTGTACCAATACAACGGTTATAAGTCATTTGGTTTAAACCTTCACTACTATGGTTTGTAGCTGCTACCGGACAAACGTTTTCACAAGGAGCGTTGTCGCAGTGTTGGCACATCATTGGCTGAAATACCACATCTGGGTTTTCTAAATCACCCGTAAAGTAACGGTCAATACGCAACCAGTGCATTTCGTGTGCTCTTTGTACTTGTATTTTACCTACAACACTCACGTTGTTTTCTGCATTACAAGCCACTACACAAGCACTACAACCTGTACATGTATTTAAATCAATGCTCATACCCCATTTAACGCCCGGACGGTCATATTGTGGGTAAATAGTAGCATCTCTTTCAAAATCTGTTTTACCTTCTGGCGTAATACCTTCAAGCTCTTCCCTTAATTCTGCTAACAACGCAGTAGGGTCTTTACGGTAGCTCGTTAAATTAGTTTCGTAAAATACAGGGCGCCCTTCAGTAAAAGCATGCACCTGTGTTTGTGCTAAAGCATAAGTAGCATCGGTTTTAACCGCTGTTGCATTTACGCCATAACTAATAGTAGTACCATTAAATTGTGCTAAAGGATATGCATTTTTACCTGCACCGTACGCTGCTCTACCAATACGCTCAAGGTTTACAGCAGCATCAGTATTAGCACTGGTTCTACCATAACCAACAGCAATACCAATGGTTGCGTTGTTCATACCCGGCACAATCAAAGCAGGTAATTCTAACGATTTTCCATTAACCGTAATTTTCATTACTGGTTTTTCTGGGAAAACCTCATATTTATCAGCATCTTTTTTATTAGGATTGGTAACATCAAAACCAAACATTGCTTTAGCCATTGCTGGGCCAATTAATGCATAGTTATCCCATGTTACTTTTGAAATAGGATCAGGCAACTCTTGTAACCAAGGGTTGTTGGCTTGCGCACCTGTGCCAACACCTATTTTTTGATACAATACCACTTCAAATTCAGCACCTTTTATTGCAGCAATTTTGCTTGTAGCATCTGCAACTGCTGCGCTGTTAAATGTAGCTGCTGCTGGTGTAGTGGCAGTTTCTATCACACCATCTTGCAAAGCCTTATCCCATAAATTGGTGCTGTTTAATTTAGCTGACCAATATGCTTTGAAATAATTTTCGTAAGCATCAGTACTTGCTGGTGTTGCAGGTACCGACATTGAGTTAGCTGGCGCAGGCGATTTGGTGCTATCAACCACTGCAACCGCAGGGGTAGTAACTGCTGCTAAACCAGCCCATTTAATTAATGATGATTGGTAAGGACGAGTTTTGAATAATGGGTTAATGATTGGCTGAATCATACTAACATGACCCGTTACAGGCTCAGCATCACCCCAACTTTCTAACCAATGGTGTGTTGGTAAAATGTATTTACAGTTTTCAGCTGTTTCATCTAATGTGCCATTGAATGAAACACTTACAGGTACTTTTGATAATGCTTGTGCAAACTTAGCACCATCAAAATAACTATAAACAGGGTTACAATCAGCAATAAGTACGGCACCAATTGCACCGCTGCTCATTTCGTTGGTTAGTTGTACCATTTCGGCATCAATACCTTTACGGGTATTGGTTGTAGCCGCCCAATTAATGGTAGTACCATTGGCACCAATCGCTTCGTTAATAGCGTTTACTATAATTTGTACATTAACATCGTTGCTACCGCTTACTACCAAAGCATTGCCTTTGTTAGCTGCTAATAAAGCCGCTGCTTGGTCAATACCTTTTAATAAACGAGCATCTTTTAAACCACTAGCAGCACCGCCATTTAACTTTGCTAAAATAGCTAAAGCAACAGCGCCTGTTTCAGATGGTTTATGTGTATAACGATCATCAGCATTACTACCCGTTAAGCTCATAATGCTTTCGAATTGTATGTGACGATTTAATTCTGGATTTTTTCCGTTTACTTTTTTGTTAGCTGCATATTGCTTGCTGTAAATGGCACCATTTAACCAAGTACCTAAAAAATCAGCACCTAAACTAACAATAGCTTTTGCCTTATCAAAATGATAAGATGGTAACGCTTTTTTACCATAAGTGGCTTCGTTCGCTAACAACATACCACTGTAACTTACGGCATCGTACTGTACGTGACGGCTACCAGGGTATTTCGCTAAAAACTCAGTAATTAATTGTAATGTAGAAGGAGAGTGAACGGTTGATGTAAGTAATACCACAGGTTTACCAGCTACACCAGCCATTGCTTCAGCAATCATTTTATCGAAGCTTTCAAAACTAGTAACTTCTTTAAAATCGTTGCCCGACTTTTGTAAAGGATGACGTAAACGTGTAGGATCATATAAATCTAACACAGATGCTTGTGCTTGTGCACTAGTAGCGCCTTGTGATAAAGTTGATAATTCGTTCCCCTCTATTTTAATAGGACGACCATCTCTTTGCTTTACTACTACACTGATAGCATCGCCACCATTTACATAAGTAGAAGCATAATAATTAGGTACACCTAAAATAACATTATCTGGTCTTTGTAAATAAGGTACCGCTTTACGTACCGGCATTTCACAACTTGCAGCAATTGCAGCCGCAGCTGTACTAAAACCTAGATATTTTAAGAAATCTCTTCTCGGCGTTTTAGCGTCCAATAATCCTTTTCCGTCAAGATCTTCTATCGGTAGCAATTCTTCTTGAAACTCTTTTTCTGCTGATTGTTTAAATCTGTCAGAGTTGGTAAGGTCTCCAAAATTTTGCCAGTACAACTTATTACTCATATTACAATTTGAAAATTCGAAAAATTTAAACCTGCTTTAAACAAGGGTTATAACAACCCGAGTTTGTTGATATGCGTTGTGATTAATAGTGACATTTTTGACACTCAGTACCACCAATTTTTTCAACCGTTACGCTGTCCATTTTCTTGTTCTTTAAATCTGTATGGAACTTTTCGTAAATGCTGTAAAATTTGTTACCAGTGCTATCTGCCTTGTTGTAAAAATCAACTTTTGATTCTCTGTGACAGTTAATACACCATCCCATACTTAAATCAGAAAACTGATACACTTCTGGCATTTCTTGAATATTGCCATGGCAGGTTTGACATTGTTGCTTACCTACTTTAATGTGTTGGCTATGGTTGAAGTATACGTGGTCAGGTAAGTTGTGAATTTTTACCCACTCAATCGGACGAGAACCATCTGGAGCACCGTCACCATTGTTATCTGGGTTATATGCCTTGGTTTCTGGGTTCCAACCGGCGTAAGCATATAGTTTTTGAATTTCTGCAGTACCATTCACTTGTGTACCATCTTCTTTTACAATGGCTTCACCTTTGTATTCTTTAATAGACATGTGACAGTTCATACAAACGTTCACCGATGGTATGCTACCCGATTTACTATCTTGTGCACCACCATGGCAGTATAAACAACTAATTTGGTTAGTTCCAGCATGTACTTTGTGAGAGTAATAAATAGGCTGCTCTGGTTGGTAGTTTTGCATTCTACCTAAACCCATTGCACCGTTAATAGTATAATAACCACCCAAACCAAACAATAACAAAACCGCCGACATTAAATAGGTTTTGTTTCTATAAAAAGGTACTGGTTCGCCTCTCAACACACCTTCTTTATCGTCAGATAATTTGCGGAGGTTACTATTTACTTGTAATAATATAAATGCAACAATAGCTAAAATCAAAGTTAAAATACCAAACATTAAAGAACTGTTGCTATCTTCCGGAGCACCTACTGCACCAGGCTTGCCTGAAGTAGGTTCGGGTGCTTTATATGCATCACAATAGTCTAAAATAGCATCAATTTCAGCTTTCTTTAAATTGGGGAAAGCGGTCATAATGGTCGGCTTCCATTTTTCAGCCAAACCTTTTGCATAGGCATCAGAAGCAATCATGCCCGATGGGTTAGCCACCCACTTGTACACCCAATCTTTCGATGGTTCACGATCCCTTGCACCTTTTAATGCCGGCCCGGTATAATCTTGATCAGGCTTATGACAGTTAGCACACTGGGCTTTAAAAATAGCCTCTCCTTCCCCTTGAGCAAACGCATTATTATTCGAAACAAACGCAATGATAATAAGGCTTGCAACAAACCGATACATGAATTTTTTATAGCGAATCATACAATTAAGCCGGGTTTTTTTGTGGAAAATAATGAAACCCTTTGCAAAAATAAGACAGGATATTGACAAACTATCAACATTTTTTTATTTTTTTTAAATGATTTTCAACGAGAAATGACTAAACAGCCCACCGTACAATAATTGATTGTCATAAAAATGTAAGTGATTAAAAAATAAAATTTAAAGCAGCTACAGCTATTCAAAAATTTTATTAGATTTTTGCCACATGTTAAAAAAACTGCAATCAAAATGGGGGGTTAGTGCATTACAACTCCTACTCATAATAGCCACTTTTGCAGTAGGAGGTAGCCTTTGTGGCTATGCTGGCAGAAAAATATTGGCGCTAACACCGCTTGATAAAGGGTTGCTGTGGGTTATTTTATACGTTATTATCGTTACTATATTATGGCCCGTAGCTGTAATTTTAGTTAGCATACCGCTTGGTCAATTTAAATTTTTTAAAAATTACCTACATAAAATGTTTACCAAAATATCCGGTTCATCTAAAAAACAGCAGCCCCAATAATGATCAATATTGCCCTATTTGCAAGCGGTGCTGGTAGCAATGCAGCGGTTATCATCAAAACCTTACACCAATATATTACACCACAAGAGGCTAACGTTGCCGTAATAATTACCAATAATGAAAACGCAGGTGTAATAAACATTGCTCATGCTAACAATATACCCGTTGCCATTATCAACCTTAAAAAGAAAGACGAAGCCGCCCAAACCGACATTTACCAAACTGTTTTAGAGCAATATAATATTGATTTTATTGTACTAGCAGGTTATTTAAAGAAAATACCAGCTGCAATAACCCATGCTTTTCCCCAACAAATTATAAATATTCACCCAGCCTTGTTACCAGCCTACGGCGGACCGGGCATGTACGGCACAAAGGTGCATGAGGCTGTTATTGCAGCTGGTGAACAACAAAGCGGCATTACCATACATTATGTAGATGAAGTGTACGACCATGGTGCTATAATATTTCAAGCTACTTGTGCAGTAGAAGCAACGGATACCCCCGATAGCTTGGCCCAAAAAATACACCAACTAGAACACCAATGGTTTACAAAAACAATAGCACAAGTGTTACAATCGCAAAAATGACGTTAAAATAGCAACAGTATATCTATTTGCGACGTAATATTACCATCTCAAAAAATTAACGGTTTGCGATTATTTATTACCAGCTTTCTTTTATGGGTAGGTATTGCACCATTACAGGCACAAATTACTGTAAGTGGCACTGTGCTCGATAATTCAAAACTTAATTATGTTGAAGGTGTACGTGTGCTCAGCACTCAAGGCAAAATGAGCTATACCGATTCGCTAGGTCGCTATAATATTACAACGCAAAAAGGTGACTCCCTCTTTTTTATATACAACAATAAACCCACACAAAAGTTTGCCGTAAATAAAATTGGGAATTATAACCAGTTTGATATTGCCCTATTAGTACCTGTAAAAAGCAAATACAGCGTTTTAAAAGAAGTGGTGGTATACTCCAAAAGTTATAAAGAAGATTCAATTGAAAACCGCCAAAACTATGCTTCTATATTTTCATACAATAAACCTCGTTTTGAAACATCGGTTGTGCCAGGTGGTGGGGTTGGGTTAGATGTAAATGAATTGATTAACATGTTTCGTTTTAGAAGAAACAAAAGCCTGAAAAAATTTCAACAACGCCTCGAAACAGAGGAGCAAGAAAAATACGTGAACTATCGTTTTAGCAAAAACAATGTAAAACGTATTACCCAATTGAAAGGCGCTGCTTTAGATACTTTTTTGGTATGGTACCGCCCTAGCTATGAGTTTACGAGTAAAAGCAGCGAAATACAATTTAACCAATACGTACTCAACGCTAGCTATCATTTTAAGCGAACCTATAACATTGGTACAGGCGAAGCTAAATTAGAAAAACCGACTACACTTTAGTAACCTGCTAATTTTTCAATAACATCATGCAAACGGCTATATGCCATAAAGTTTTTCTCTAAATCAATATTAAACGGTATTGGAGTATCTAAACTTGCACAACGCATCACCGGTGCATCTAGTTGGTCAAAACAATGCTCCCCAATCCATGCAGCGATTTCGCCACCAAAACCACCAGTAAGCGTATCTTCATGTAACACCACCACTTTACCGGTGCGTTGTACAGCTGCTGCAATCGCATCATAATCTAACGGTAATAAAGAGCGTAAATCTAAAATATCTAACGAAATGTTTGGGTGGTTTTTTGCATAATCCAACGCCCAATGTACCCCTGCGCCATAGGTAATAACGCTAATATCTGTACCAGCTTGTATATGCCTTGCTTTACCAATGGGTACTTCATAATACCCATTAGGCACCGGGCCACTAATACTTCTATACAATGCTTTGTGTTCAAAAAACATCACAGGGTTAGGGTCATTTATGGCGGCTATCAGCAATCCCTTAGCGTCTTCTGGTGCGCTTGGGTACACTACTTTTAAACCAGGTGTATGAGCAAACCAAGCTTCGTTGCTTTGGCTGTGAAAAGGACCAGCACCCACACCGCCGCCAGTGGGCATACGCACCACCACATCGGCATTTTGGCCCCAACGATAATGTATTTTAGCTAGGTTGTTAATTATTTGGTTAAAACCCACAGTTACAAAATCAGCAAACTGCATTTCAACCACTGATTTAAATCCTTCTAAACTGAGGCCCAACGCAGTACCAATAATGGCACTCTCACACAGGGGTGTATTACGTACCCGATGTTTACCATACACAGCTACCATGCCTTCGGTTACTTTAAATGCACCGCCATACTCAGCAATATCTTGCCCCATTAATACAAGTTGCGGATGTTGATCCATACTCATTTTCAACGCATCGCTAATGGCGTTAATAAATTTTTTGTCGGATGTAAAACCCGTTTCTTTATACGTTACCGCATCATTGTGCAACATTGTTGCGCCAAAATGTTCCGTAACCTTTTTATATACATCGGCTACCTCCACTTCGGTATGAGGCACAATATTTTGGGCTTCAAAAGCAATGGCCAACTCTGCCTCTATATAGGCTTTGGTATCGTTTTTAATGGCGGCAATTGTAGCAGTACTCATGCGTTTATCGTTTACCAACCATGCTTCAAAATTTTTAACAGGGTCTTTTTGTTCCCATTGCTGAAACAGCTCTGGTGGTACATATTTTACACCACTAGCTTCCTCGTGCCCCCTCATCCTAAACGTGATACACTCAATAAAATAGGGCTTTTGATGGCTAATACAATAATCACGAACACCTTTAATGGTGTCATATACTTCTAAAATATTGTTACCATCTATTCGTATACCTTCCATGCCGTAACCCTTAGCTTTATCTACCAAGCTTTCACAGCGGTACTGCTCATTTACAGGTGTGCTAAGGCCATAACCATTGTTTTCAATGATAAAAATTACGGGTAAGTCCCACACAGCAGCCGTGTTCAACGCTTCATGAAAATCACCTTCGCTAGTGCCTCCATCGCCACTAAAAGCAACCGCTACTTTTTGTTCGCCTTTTAGTTTATACGCCAATGCAGCGCCATCTGCCAAAGCCAACTGCGGACCTAAATGCGATATCATACCACATACATAATGCGGTGCACTACCAAAATGAAAGCTACGTTCCCTACCATTGCTATAGCCTTCTTTATTGCCTTGCCACTGCATAAATAATTTGTGCAAGGGCATGTTTCTACCAGTAAATACACCTAAGTTGCGGTGCAAGGGCATAATCCACTCCTGTTGTTGTAATGCGGCGGTTACACCTACGGCAATAGCTTCTTGTCCAATTCCGCTGAACCATTTTGATATTTTACCTTGGCGCAACAACACCAACATTTTTTCCTCAATCATACGAGGTAATAAAATGGCTTTATACAGTTCAGTTAGTTGCTCGGTGGTGTACCCTTTATCATTAAAATTCATGTTGCGAAGATAATGGCTTGCGTATTTTAAAAAATCATTGGGGGGTTGAAATAGACCTATAAGGTTTTTAAAACCTTATAGGTCTTTATTGAATTACCACTGGTGGAATAAATGGTGTAGGTACGGCATTATTCGGAAATAAAGTAGACAACAAATAATTAACCATTCAAAATGCAGTTTTTTTATTTAAAACGTACAAAAAATCATCATTACAATATTAATGAACGGTTTATTCGAATATATAGCCAAATAATAGTAGTGTCATTTCAATCCTTTTTTAACCATACTTTTTGTGTAGTATATTCTTAATATCAAGGTTTTAAGTAAAATTTGGGATGTATAAAATTGTATATTATTCCCATTTTTGATTCTTATTGCTAAGGTTGTTTTATCAAAACAAAACTATCTGGCATTTTACTGGATCCTGTTGGTGGATTCCATGGCTGATTATTTTCAGTCATAGTATTTTGATAAGTTAGAAATAATGTCATTTGTGTGCCTGTATAGTTTATTACTGCTTTTAATTTATAAAACTGTGTGCCATTTAGTTCATAAAATAAACCTCCAAAAAGTTCATTTTGAGAATAGGGTAAATTTCCGAAATGGCTATACCGAAGAAATATTTTCATATTGTCGTAAGTAACATTATCCTTCATATAAGGAAATTGATAAAACCGATTTGCATAGTTACCAGAAACAATGTTGTTACCATGTTTATATTCATAAAAACCAATTAAATTATCAATTATAGAGTTGCGATTAATGCTTTTACCACGATAATATCTAAGATAAATTCTTATTGTATCTGCTCCATTCGTATACCTCCATTCACCCTGAAATTGCTGTAGGGCAGCACAAGTATCATAATGGGGTTTATTGATTTGCCCACTAGCTTTAGTATATATAAACAAACTAAAAATAAATATGGTAAGTATATTTTTCATTTTGTATGAATTTAATAATTAAAAACAATTTTTGTATTCAGTGTAAATACTAAGCGCAGGGTCAGTTAAGTCTTTTCCGTTCCAAATTAATTGAAGTTTTTTCCATTCTGTGCCAGTTGAATTTCCCGAATAAATTTCAAATGCATTGTTAACTTTTTCTTTTTTCATCATATACTGCATTCTTTCCTCCCAATTAGGAATTTTTGACAATTCCTCATCCCATACATCTCTAAACGAACTCTTTTTTTGTAGATTACCAGCAACATTCTCAGCAAAGATTCTGAATTGTGCAGTGTCTTTAACTTTTATTAAATAATTAGTTGCAGGGATGTAAATTCCCTGTACAGTGTAAGGAGGGGTAGTAACTTGGTAAAATAAATTCTGCGGATCGAGTGCATTTTCTTTTATGAATACATCAGCAAAGTCAATCACATCTTGTGCAGAAAACATGGGAGAAAGCCCTGCATAATGGCGATGCATAAAACCGCTTACCCCTCCTGCTGAACTCCACTCCATAGCAGGTACTCCGATACTTCCAGTCTTAGGGGTGTACTGATTATTATTTAAGTTATTTACGATAAATGCTTTTTCATACTGAATTGTAGTATCAGGGTCTGTTAATTCAGCTATTTTTTGTTTAAAAATATTATTATACTGAAGTGCGATTACAAAAGGATCACATTCATCATCAAAAAAAGGATCGGGTTCAAAACCACCACCTCCCGAGGATGAACAGGGTAATTTTGCATACCAGCGACCCTGACATGGATCGGGTGTGCTACCATCACCATTACCACCACCACCACCATTACCTGTTCCGCCGCCGTCACCGCCACCACTAGTTCCACCTCCGCCAGTTTCCTCATCATCAATAATAGTTACAAACGAGTGACTATTACATTCCCATTCAGCATAATGCGGAATATTGGGGTTGCCATCCCAAGTATGCCCACAACCATCATTATAACCTACAATTGTACATTGCGTAAAAGTTACCACCAACATTAAGCTTTGCGTATTGGTTGTATCATTTTTTACTACTATTGTTTTAGTAGTTGCATCTTGTTGTAGGGGATAAGCGTTAGGATAAAAATTTTGGGGAATATGGTAAAATGTATCTGTTCCAAATGCCCTGTTTTCCATTGCAAAATATAGCGATAATAAATCTTTTGTTAAAGCATTTGCTGTATCATTGGTATTATGTGTTTTGTTATATAAATTTTGCTGGGTATAGCTTGTATAATTATAGTTGCCATTGTTTTCATTTACAATTAAAAGGTTACTCAGTATAGAATTGTCCATACTAAAAGGAATTATGACAGTACTATCTGTTTGGGTTACCGATGAAGCTGAACCAGAAAACGATGAACTTGTTGTATTACGATTAGATATTATTACAGCTATTTTATCCCAAATAGGAAAGCCAGCATTTTTGGGTAACTTTTTTATAAAATGAGTTTTCTAGTTGTCCAGTTTTTAATTTACTCATTATAGCTGCAATTTCGGAAGTTAATGGTTTAGTTGTTGAAAAAAATTCCCTTCGATATACCGTTATCCCGTATTTGAATATCAAGCTTTGTACATAATTGTTGTAAAATAAAAAGCGAAAAATAAAACAACTGATAAAAACATTTTTTGGCTTTAATGTAAGTACTAATTTCATAGCAGTTGGATTGAAAGTTTATTTTTAAAATTAATATAATTTTTTATGTATTTCAAAATAGTTTGACCAACTTTCCATTTTTAAATGCTTTGCCCCACATTTAAAAAAACCTTACATGTATTAAAAAGGCTATTTCATCTTTCTCCCCTAAATTTGACTATGCAAAAATTAGGAAATTACATCACCGGACATTGGATAACCGGCGATGGGGACGGACAACCTTTGTTTAACGCCGTTACCGGACAAGTCATTTCACATGCAACCACACAAGGGCTTGATTTTGAAGCCATTTTACATTATGCTCGTACAGTAGGCAACCCTGCCCTCCGCAATATGACGTTCCAACAAAGAGGTCGTATGCTCAGAGCGCTTGCATTGCATTTATTAGCACACAAAGAAAAATTTTATACCATCAGTTACCAAAGCGGTGCAACCCGTATTGATAGCTGGATAGATATTGAAGGCGGAATTGGTAACTTATTTGCCAACGCTACACTTCGCCGCAAATTACCCGATGAAACCTTTTGTATGGATGGCGACCCCATTAACCTCAGCAAGGGCAATACGTTTATGGGTCATCATATTTTAGTGCCAAAAGAAGGAGTAGCCGTTCACATTAACGCATACAATTTCCCCGTGTGGGGCATGCTCGAAAAAATTGCTGTAAACTTATTGGCCGGTGTACCAGCTGTAGTAAAACCAGCAACAGTTACAGCTTATTTAACCGAAGCCGTGGTGAAAGAAATTATAGCATCGGGCATTTTACCCGAAGGGGCTTTACAATTGGTTTGTGGCAGCGCTGGCAATATGCTCAATTATGTAAATGCGCAAGATGTTGTTACGTTTACGGGCTCTGCTTACACTGGTGTAAAATTAAAAAGTCATCCTACTATTTTAAATGAAAGTGTGCCATTTAACATGGAAGCCGATTCGTTAAACTGTATGGTTTTAGGGCCAGATGTTACACCTGATATGCCCGAGTGGGACATCTTCATTAAAGAAGTAAAAAAAGAAATGACGGTAAAAGCCGGACAAAAATGTACCGCCGTTCGTCGCATTTTTGTACCTGAAAATAAATTAGAAGATGTACAAAAGGCATTATCAAAAGCCCTTGCACAAACCACCATTGGTAACCCATTGAACGAAACGGTACGCATGGGGTCGTTGGCAGGGCAAGAGCAACGCAACGATGTACGCCAACAAGTACAAAAACTACTAGCCAGCTCTCAAATTATTTATGGCTCATTAGACAGTGTTACCGTGGTAGATGCCGATGCTGCAGCTGGAGCCTTTATATCGCCTTTGCTATTATTAAATACAAACCCATTAGTGAACGAAGCGCCACACAATGTGGAAGCATTTGGTCCGGTAAGTACTTTAATGCCTTATAAAGATATTTATGATGCTATTGCCCTTAGTAAAATGGGTAAAGGTAGCTTGTGCAGCAGTATCATTACGGCAAGCCCAACCATTGCCAAACAATATGTAATTGGTGCCGCAACCCACCATGGGCGTATTTTAGTACTTAATGCTGCTTGCGCTAAAGAAAGTACAGGCCATGGCTCACCTTTGCCAACATTGGTACATGGCGGACCCGGCCGTGCCGGTGGCGGTGAAGAAATGGGTGGCCTACGTGGTGTAAAACATTACCTACAACGTACCGCTATACAAGGGTCGCCAGATATGTTGACCGCCATCAGTAATGTATACCAACCACATGCAACAGGCATTACCAACGAGCAACATGTATTTAAAAAATATTTTGAAGCGTTACAAATTGGCGACCAACTGATAACAGCAAAACGCCTTATTACTTCTGAAGATATTGATGCCTTTGCTACTTTAAGTGGCGATCATTTTTATGCCCATAAAACCAATACTGATTTTGCTGGCACCATGTTTACTGAACAAGTGGCACATGGCTATTTTATTATTAGCGCAGCGGCTGGCTTATTTGTTGATAGCTTTGAAAAAAACCCCGTACTACTCAATTATGGCATTGATGAAATGCGTTTTACCAAACCAGTATACGCAGGCAACAGCATCTACATCCGTTTTACTTGTAAAGAAAAAGTAGCGCAAGAGCTCAAAGAAGCTAATCCTGATGTGCCGATGGTACAGGGGCAAGACATACCGAAAGGAATAGTAAAATGGTTCGTAGAAATATTTGATGAACATGATGAAGCTGTGGGAGTTGGCACTATTTTAACTATGGTTCAAATGAAAAACTATTCAATTTAAAAAGATACACAATATGGCTATTACAGAAAATGTACAAGAAGGATATGTAAGTTCAGAAACACATGCAGGGGTTACCACCATTGAGTTTTACCACCCACAAAGCAATGCAATGCCCACATTGCAATTAGAAAAATTGGCACAAGCCATACACTTTGCAGGTACACATGATGAAACAAAAGTGATTGTTTTAAAAAGCGCAGGCGATCGTTCGTTTTGTGCAGGTGCTTCGTTCGATGAATTAATGCAAATAAAAACCCCGGCAGAAGGCGAAAAGTTTTTCAGCGGTTTCGCAACGGTTATCAATAATATGCGTAAATGCCCCAAGTTCATTATTGCTAGGGTACAAGGCAAATGCGTAGGCGGTGGTGTAGGTATTGCTTGTGCAGCTGATTATGCTATTGGTGTTGAAGGTGCCGATATTAAACTCAGCGAATTAGCGGTAGGTATTGGTCCGTTTGTAGTAGGACCAGCCGTTGAACGTAAAATAGGTACAGCGGCGTACAGTGCATTGGCTATTGATGCTACTATGTGGCGCAACAGCGATTGGGCTAAAAAGAAAGGTATGTTTGCAGAAGTACACGAAAACATTGCCAATATGGATGAATCGGTAAAACGCTTAGCCAACACTTTGGCCCATAGCAACCCCGAAGCCATGGCAGCCCTTAAAAAAGTATTTTGGCAAGGCACCGAACATTGGGACACATTGTTACACGAAAGAGCCCTCATTAGCGGCAAACTAATTTTAAGCGAATTTTCAAAAAACGCTATTGCGAAGTTTAAGGCGAAGTAATTGGCATATTAATTTTTAATCATTAGCTTTAATTAATGGTAAAACAATAACCAATAATTACGTACGTTTGCTAACATTTTTAGTTTCAATGAGTGAAAAAAATAAGATACCTTCTAAACTTACATTTTCGGGACACGATACCTTTCATTGTAGGCACTTGTGGCTAAAAAAGGGATATGAATTTGTAAAAGATGGTAATAAATTTTCGGATGAAGATGCTGTAGTTAAATTGGGGGTAGGGAAAAATATGGTTTCTGGTATTAATTATTGGCTTAGGGCTTTCGGTATTATAGATAAAGATGGGGCACTAACAGAATTTGCTCAATTCATTTTAGATGATACAGGTAAAGACCCATACCTTGAAGATGAAGCCACACTTTGGCTTTTGCATTATCAATTAGTAACTCAAAATATTGCATCAACCTACAACTTAATTTTTAACGAACTTAGAAGAGAAAGAATTGAATTTACAAAAGACAGTTTCGTTGCATTTGTTCTAAGAAAAGCAGAAGAATTAGGTTTAACCCAGATTAATAAAAATACAGTTGCTACTGACTTTGAGGTTCTAATAAAAATGTATATTAGAACGGATGCACAAAGCAAGGATAAAGAAGATACTTTTTCGGGGTTGCTTACCGAGCTAAATATTATACAGGAAGAAAAAAGAAAGATTAACGATAAAACAGAAGTCTTTTTTTCTGTTGCAGCAGACGACAAGGTGGAAATACCTGATGAAATAATACTTTATAGCATTTTAGATCAGGAAAACACTGGTAATTCTATTAGTTTATACAGTATCGAACAAGAAAAAAATCAAGCTGGAAGTGTGTTTGCAATTGGCAGAACAGGATTAGTGAATAAAATTGAAAGCCTTACTAAAAGCAAAATTTATAAGAAATATAGCATCACATTTAATGACCATGCAGGCATAAAAGAATTGCAATTCAAAACCAAACCAAACAAGTTTGAAGTATTGAATAACTATTATGGCAACTAAGTTTACAACATCAGTAAATATCATCCGCGATAGCGATAGGGAGTTAAATTACACCCCTACACCTAACGCCGTTCGTGTAGTAAACCAAATTGCAAACGACTTCAAAAAGGGTATTCGTTCTTTTAATATCATTGGTTCTTATGGCACAGGTAAGTCTGCTTTTCTTTGGGCATTCCAGCAAAGCATATTAGGAAAGAAAAAGTATTTTGGTATTAATCTATTGCCGAGCCCCAACATTGCTTTTATCAATATAGTGGGTGAGTACAAATCAATAAAAGAAGCTTTTGCAGAAACCTTTGAAATAAAAGATAATAGAAACTTATCTGAAAATATTTTTTCAGAAATTTTCAATAAGTATCACGACTTAGGTAAGAAAAATACCATCCTTTTTTTAGTTATAGACGAGTTTGGTAAGTTCTTAGAATATGCTTCACAAAACGAACCAGAGAAAGAGTTATATTTCATCCAACAACTTGCAGAGTTTGCCAATAATCCAGATATAAATATTGTTCTATTCACAACAGTCCATCAAAATTTCGATGCCTATGCTTTATCATTAAGCCAGGCACAAAAACAAGAATGGACTAAAGTAAAAGGTCGTTTTAGAGAAATTACCTTTAACGAGCCAGTAGAGCAGCTTTTATTTTTGGCTTCAGAGCATTTAAACAAAAAACCTTCTGCCAATAAGTCTTCAAAAGAAATCACAAAGTCTATTGATTTATTAATAAAGTCAAAAGCATTTACAGTTAATGAAGACTACATCAACGACGTTGCCGAAAAACTTTTTCCATTAGATGCTATTTCTGCTTATGTACTTACATTGTCATTACAGAAATATGGGCAAAACGAAAGGTCTTTATTTTCGTTTTTAGAATCAACAGACCACACAGGTTTATTTCAACATAGCCAATCAAAAGAAGGCTTTTATACAATAGCAGATGTTTACGAGTATTTAATATTTAATTATTACTCATTTCTTAATTCAAGATACAACCCAGACTTTGCAGCTTGGAAGTCTATTAAAACAGCACTTGAAAAGGTAGAAGCATCATTTGAAATAAATGTCATTGCTTACACTAAAATCATTAAAGCAATAGGTCTTCTAAATATTGCTTCTCAAGCAGGTGCAATACTTGATAAAACATTTTTAGTAAGTTATGCAGAAAAATGTATTGGCTTAAAAAATGCAAGTGGTTTAATAGAAGATTTAGAAAAGAAAAAAATTATACTTTACCGCAACTACAGCAAACGATTTGTTTTGTTCGAGGGTACAGACCTTGATATTCAAATGGCATTGTTTGAAGCTGGAAATAAAGTGGAAGATGTAACAGATATAGCTACATTACTAAGCAAAAGCTATAATGTACCGCCAGTTGTTGCTAAGAAAATAATGTACGAAACTGGTACACCTCGTTTGTTTGAATATAAAATTTCAGCACATCCAACGAATGATATTCCTGTTGGTGAAATAGATGGCTTTATAAATTTAATATTCAACGAAAAGAATATTACCAATGAAATAAAAGAACACTCACGTAATAATGAAGAAGCCGTTTTATATTGTTACTACAAGAACTCTAAATCAATTAAAGACTTATTGTTTGAAATTGAAAAAACAAAAAAAGTAATTGATGAAAACAGGGATGATAAAGTAGTGGTGAGAGAGCTTAACAGTGTAATAAAACACCAACAAAATCTGTTAACATATAAAATTTTGAATAATTTCAGTGGCACAAAGTCAGAGGTTATTTGGTTTTTTAAGGGTGAGCAAATAAATATTCACAACAAAAAAATGTTCAATAGTAGGCTATCTGCTATTTGTAAAATTGTATATAACAACGCCCCAATTTTCAATAACGAATTAGTAAACAAGCATAAAATTTCTCCTTCAATTCATACAGCAAAACGAAATTATTTTAAAGCACTTGTTGCTAATTGGGATAAACCACAATTAGGCTTTGCTGCTGACAAATTCCCACCTGAAAAAACAATTTACTTATCACTTTTAGAGAATAATAATATTAATCTCTATGCGGATGAAATAACTGAAGATTACAAACCAAATAACAAAAACAAGTTTGACGAGCTTTGGAAATTATCAATGGAATTTTTAGACAGTGCCAAAACTTCAAGAAGAACATTAGCAGAGTTCGTAGAAACGCTAAGTCAAAAACCTTTTAAACTAAAGCAAGGTTTAATAGATTTTTGGCTACCTACTTTTTTGTTTATTAAAAGAGATGATATTGCATTGTTTGGTGAAGGTGGTTATATTCCTTTCATTACAGATGAAGTATTAGACTTAGTTGTTAAAGAACCAAAAGACTTTGAAATAAAAACATTTGCAATTGAAGGTGTAAAACTTAATATTTTCAATAGTTACAGGCTTTTTTTAAATCAAAATTCTAAGAACAAGCTATCTAATACCAACTTCATTGAAACCATAAAGCCTTTTCTTACTTTCTATAGAGAGCTGCCAGAATATTCAAAAAATACAAAACGCTTATCTAAAGAAGCAATTGAGATAAGAAAGGCAATTGCAAGTTCTAAAGACCCAGAGAAAACATTCTTTGAAGATTTTCCTATGGCTTTAGGGTACTCAATAAACGATATTCAAGACTCTTCAAAATCTTTACAGCAGTACACTTTAAAGCTTCAAGATGCGATAAGAAATATCCGTACTTGCTACGATGAATTGGTAAATCGAATGGAGTTATTTATTCAAAGCGATATTGTTGGTGAAACTATTCCTTTTGAAGCATACAAAGAGAGCTTACAGGGCAGATATAAAAAACTAAGAAGGCACTTACTACTTCCTCAACAACGCATTTTTGTTCAAAGAATAGACTCACAAATTGAAGATAAAAAAGCTTGGTTAAATTCACTAACACAGGCTTTAATCAATACAACTTTAGATAAGATTAAAGACGAGGAAGAAATATTGGTTTATGATAAGTTTAAATCAATGATTGTAGAATTAGATAGCCTTACTACATTATCAAAAACTGATTTTAAAGAAGATAAAGAAGACGTTTTTGATTTGCAGATAAACTCTTTCTTTGATGGCATTAACAAAAAAATTATTCGTTTGCCAAAAAGTAAAAAAGAAGAAGTAAATTTAATACAAGTAGAGTTGAAAAAGAAGTTATCCAAAGACAATTCATTGAACATTGCAGCATTAACAAACCTATTAAAAGAAATGCTTAAAAAATGAGTAAAGTAAGACACGTTTTAGGTATATCTGGTGGCAAGGATAGTGCAGCTTTGGCAATCTATATGAAGCAAAACTATCCTCATTTAGATATAGAGTATTATACATCAGATACAGGAAAAGAATTAGACGAAACATATCAGTTAATTGATAATCTCGAAATTTTTTTAGGTAAAAAAATTCTTCGTTTAACTGGTGCTGATAACAGCCCAGAACTACCATTTGACCATTTTATAAAAATGTATAATGGTTATCTTCCATCATCAAATGCAAGATGGTGTACAAAAAAGTTGAAGCTTGACCCTTTTGAAAAGTTTGTGGGTAACGACCCTGTAATTTCTTATGTTGGCATTCGTGGCGATGAAGATAGAGAAGGCTATATTTCTAAAAAGTCCAATATTCAATCCATATTTCCTTTTCGTAGAAATATCTGGAGCGAAGATGTAATTAATAAATTCTTAGCAAACGCAAATATTACTATAGCACAAAATTGTTTTAATACACTTTCATTAAATGGGAAAACAGAAAGAATCAATGAAATTGTAAACACAAAAATATCTACAACATTTAACCAACAACAGAAACTAAACCAGCTTTTGGACTTAGGCGTTAGAGTGTTTAATAAAGCTGTTTTTGAATTTATTAAAACAACTAAATATCCATTATCAAAAGAAGACAGTTTTGCATTGGTTGATAATGAAGATGTTTTAGTTAGAGATGATATTTTTAGAATACTGGAAGATTCGGGTGTTGGTGTTCCTGCTTATTACAAAGAGGTTGAGTTTGAAATTAATGGCAAGAAATCTACTTATGCACGAAGCCGTTCAGGTTGTTTTTTTTGTTTTTACCAGCAGAAAATTGAATGGGTTTGGCTATACGAGCAACATAAAGATTTATTCTTAAAAGCAATGGAATATGAAAGGGATGGCTATACATGGATTGAGGATGAACCGTTATCCGAATTAATAAAGCCAGAACGCATTGAACGCATAAAAGAAGAATACATTAAGCGTAGCCAAAGCAAAAAAAATAAAATTCAGTCACCCTATTTGCTAGACATTCTTTCCGAAGCTGAGGAAGAAGGTTGTGCAAGTTGTTTTATTTAACTAAATGAGTGAGATAAATACAAAACAAATCTCTTTTAGTATTGATTCTGGTCTAATAGATAGATTGGGTAGAGAACTTGTTGGGAAAGCTGAAACGGCCGTTTCTGAATTAATTAAAAATTCTTACGATGCTGATGCCACGCAAGTTGAAGTAAATTTCATTAATACTGAACTTAGTGGAGGAACTTTGATAATCGAGGATAATGGTGTTGGTATGACTTATGAGCAACTTATAAATGGTTTTATGGTCATCTCATCTTCGGACAAAATACATAACCCGATATCAAAAAGATATCAACGAAGTAAGGCTGGAAAAAAAGGAATTGGAAGATTTGCAACCCAAAGGCTTGGAACTCTACTTACTATTATTACACAAACTATACAATCAACAACGGCCTATAAAATTACAATAGATTGGAATAAATATTTGATAGACACAGATATTACAAGGGTAACACATACAATTGAAGAGGTTGAAAAAGATAGAGATGAAGGTACAACTCTGTACATAACAAACCTTAGAGAATCATGGAACGAAAAGGCTGTGGAAAGAGTCTATCGTTATGTTTCAGAATTACTACAACCTGATTATCTATCTGAAAATAGCCGGACATTAGGTCTAGCAAAAAAAGACGTCACTTTATTCCATGTAATATTCTACACAACTAATAATGATGTAAAGAAGGCTGTTGCAAGTCAAGTTGATATGCTTTTTGACAAAGCGATTGCGACTATTGAAGGTTATATTGATCAAAGCGGTGATGGCTATTATGCTTTAAATAGCAAAAGTCTGGAAATTGATGACTATGCAATACCCATAGAAAATGAAGGAATCAGCCGAAGATTTTCAAGAATTAGAAATATATATTTTAAGTGTTACTACTTTATATACAATCGGACAGAATATTACACCAATATCTCAAAGTTAGAACTAAAAAATATTCAAAATATCTCCAAAGATTTTGGAGGTGTGAGAGTTTACAGAAATGGATTTCGAGTATTGCCGTATGGAGAGCCTACGGATGATTGGATAGGTTTAGATATTCGTTATAGTGGGGAAGTAGGTTTAACCAATATACCATATTCTAACAAAAATATCTTTGGTTTTGTAGAAATAGTAGACCAAGAGGGAACCGATTTTGAAGAAACAGCAAGTCGGGAAGGTCTAATAGATGGTCCGGCATTGGAAGATCTCAGAAATTTTATGCATAAAGCTTTAATAAGTGCAAGAGGTAGGATTAGTGAAGGCATAACCATCATCCGTAATAAAAAAAGAGGGAATACCACAAATAAAGAAGAACAAAAACGTGTTGATGATAGGTTTGATACATTAAGAAAATTAATTAATGAAGAGGCTGGAACTGAAAATTCTCAATTTAAACAAGAAGCCACAAAAGCCATAGAAGAACTGCAAGATGATTATATTAATAGTTTAGAAGAAATAGGAATGTTAAGGGTTTTGGCTGGATTAGGATTAACCATTGCAGAATTCACCCATGAGATAATACAATTTACTCCCTCTATTAATGGCTACTTATACTCTTTGTCTGAAAGATTAAAAGGTCAAGAAACGGAGCTTATAGAGAATATGCGAAGAACAATAAATAATGTAACTTCTTACACTTCGTACTTTAATACAACTGTTTCGCAAAATGTAAGTCGAGAACTCCGTCCAATTCTTCTAATTGATGTCATCAACACCTTTACAGATACTATATTTGCTGATTTGAATAAACAGATTATTAGCAAGGAGGTTGACTTTTATGGGTTTGATCTTTATACAATACCAATGCATCATTCTGAATGGAGTTCGATTTTCTTTAATTTGTACACCAACTCTAAAAAGGCTATTAAGAGAGCAGAAGTAGAAGGCAAAATCAAATTTATTGCAGGAAAAGAAAAAGAATATATTTATATTGAGTTTTTAGATAATGGAGATGGTATTCCAAAGGAAAATGAGAATCGCATTTTCAATCCATTTTTTACTACCTCAACTCCAGCAAATTTTGATTCTAGTAATGAAGATAAGCTCACTGGAACTGGCTTAGGACTAAAAATAGTTAAAGATACAATTGAGACATATGGAGGCCGGATATTTTTAGTTACACCTGAAGCTTCTTATTCGACAGCTTTTAGAATTGAAATCCCTGCGGCTACAAAAAAACAATTGAATGACTATGGCTTATAATTTTTTATATATTGATGACGAACAGCAAGAGAAGATTGATGGTACTATCTCTGGTTTAAAATGTGATGAATTAAATATTACATTTTCTAATCCTGATCCTTCATGGGATGAACAAATAAAAATCCTTATAGAAGGCCAAAATGAAATTGATGGTATTATTTTAGATTTAAGATTGCAAGAGGAAGTTAATCAAGCTAAAGGTGGGAAGGCAAATTACCGAGGCTCAACTTTAGCCCAAGAACTCCGAACCCTATCAAAAGAAAAGTTATTAAAAGATTTACCAATTATACTTTTATCTGCTACAGAACAAATTGACAAATCGTTTGATTCTACTGGTATAGATCTTTTTGACCTACGAATAGTAAAAGACCAAGTTCAAGAAAAAGATTATCCAATTTTTCAAAGAAAATTGATAGCAATTGCCAAAGCATATATTAATGCGAAAGATTTAGATACTGATAACGTACCAGAAAATCTTAAATCTATGCTTGGGAACACCAAAGATTTACAAATAGATTTTAGATTATTGGACGTATTGTCACAATTAATCATCGCAAAGCATCCATTCCATCAAACAAGTAAATTCATTTTAAAAGAAATAGTTTGTAAACCTGGTGTTTTAATAAATGAAAGATACTTGGCAGCTCGGCTTGGTGTTAATATTGCAGATTCACCTGACTGGGAAAAATTGATAAACTTATTAGATTATTTTCGATATAATGGGTTCTTTCACGATGCTTGGAAACGATGGTGGGCATCGGAACTTCCTGTTTGGTGGAAGAAAAATGTTTCCAAGGAAACAGATTTGCAATCTCTTAATGCAAAACAAAGAGTAGATATTCTAAAAGAAATATTTCAACTAGCGAATTTAGTCCCTGATATTAAACTTCCTAAATGTAGTAGTTCTAACTTTTGGGTAGTATGTCAAGGAACTAGCAAACCTATTGCCATAATTGATGGTTTTAGGACTGCTGGAGGCCTTCATTCTTACCCTTGGGTTGAACAGCATTACGTTTCAATAGATGCTGCTTTGGAAAGGACAAATATTTTGGCATGGAAAGGATTATCGCCACTTGAAAAAGAAAGATTAGAACAAGTTCAAAAATTCTATACACGTGAACGTAAGTGACAGTAAACAATTAATTGCTGCGGATTTAGAAACACTAGCCTTGCTTCTTAATACGTATGGGATAGGCAAAAATATAAATGTGGTGTACGACGCATCAGCAAATTGTAAAAATGACTCTACTGATGATTTCTATAAGTATTCGTTAGAAGAGTTGAATTTTGACATTAGCTCAATGTCACATACTATTCCAACTGAAGCCATATTATTAACTGTCTCTATCAGCTTGCATATTGAAGGAAGATACATTGATAAAGCATCTCTTTTCAACCCTTTAAATAATTTACAGGTAGATATTATTTGCCGTGGTTCCAAAAACGAAATCAACGATCTAGTTTCTGCATGGCATTTAGACAGGCACGAAGCAATTAATCAAGGCGGAATTGAAGAAGGAGAGAATAAATTTTTTCACCCAATGTACCACTTAACTTTTGGAGGTAAAAATATGTGGGCGTTTGGTATGGATAATTTTGGTTCGTCACTGATTTACCCTTCTCCAAGATTAGTACATTTACCTTTAGACGCAGCATTAGCAATTGATTTTGTTATAAGAAATTTTATACCATTAGAAGAGCGATTTGGGTTGATGAATGACAATGAATATAAAAGAATTATTTCCAATTCTCAATTAAGAATATGGCGGCCTTTTTTACAAGGAATGTTAGAGCATTGGAATTATTTAGACCCATACCTAAACAAAGAAGGGGCAAACACGAATACAACTCTATATTTACCAAATCTAGTTTTACAGTAAATTTCGAGCCTCACTCCGACTATTTGTCTAATAAATCAATAAAACAATTTTCATTGGTCAAGAAATAATTTGGATCAGCTTCCTTCTTTGCACGAATAATATCAAACCCTCCATTGGCATAATCTTCTAAAAGCCCCCTTAATTCAGTAATCTTTTTCTCTACCTTTTCTTCTTCAAGATTTTCTAATTCATTAAAGTCAATTCCCGATTTTGCAAACACCCCCATTATTATATAATCAGTAATATCCTGTGGCTGCCAAGAACGCATTTCAATAAACTTACTTTTTTCAGTTCCGTAAGCAATAGGTATTTTGTAATCTTTCTTTAGCCCTAATAAAGCAGCATACATATACATTTCATAACGGGTAGAGAAATATTTTCCCTGCTTCCACCTGTCTTCATTGGTACTTGTACCAGCCTTCCCACCTTGTTCAATGGTAAAGTCCAAAATCATTTGGTAATACTGGTTATCGTATTCTGGGGCTCTATCTTTTATACGTTTTAAAAGTTCCATAAATTAGTTAAGCTTTTCAATGTTGGTGGACAAACTGTTTCTGTTGCTTCTTGCACTTTCAGCAATTGATGGCGTAATCAAATACACTTTACCAAGTTTAATATCACCATTGGATAATAACTGTTCACGAAGTGTAGTATTCTTATAAAACTCTTTACTCATGATAATGCTTTGTCTGTAAACCTTACTAACAGTTTTGCAGAAACCAATGGTATAGTCTTCCCCAAAAACTGACATAGGTGCATCAGTTATTAAAGTATACAAATCAGTATCTCTTGCACCTTGCCTTGCAGATATAATAGCCATTATAGTGGCAAGTTTTATCAGTATAATATTACCTGTATTTAATTGAAGTAATACATTGCCGTTTTCATCAACAAGTTCTGGCATATAGTTTTTACCATTGCTTAATTCCTTCAACCTAATAATCCCTCTTGATGACATATTACCTTGAGTCATTTCTTGGTAATGCTTATTAGCTTCATTTTCTAACACTTGTACAAGTCCACTAAAAACCCTCTTACGAGTTGAATGTGCCAATTGATGAAACTCTTCTACCACTTTTACTTTTTCTAAAAGATAAGCAGGTATTTCACCTATCACTAATTTACTTAAATCAGCCTCAATTTTTGCTAAATCCTCTTTACGTCTTGCTATAATGCTTGCATTTGAAACCACTTCATTACTTGACCTAATTCGTAATTCATTTTGGGCATTATATTCATTTAGTAGGTTAGTGGCTTGGCTAACATTTAAAGCAGCATCAACTATTAAGCTATTTTTTTCTGCCTCTGTTTTGTTTAAGTCCTCGGTTAAAGTTTTCCTTCGTTTATCAAGCTTCCGCAATCTTCTATAAGTTGAAGCAATATCATCATCAATATTTTTAATGGTATGGCTTAATCCTAGTCCATTTTGATAAAGCCTTTTGAAATCTGCACTAAAGTTATGAGTAGATATTTCTTCATCTTCAAGTGTCTTAATCTTCATATTAGACCTATCAATTAGTTCTTTCATTTTCAGCCAAGCTACTGAACCAGTAGGTGCTTCTCTATCACACACAAGACATCTTTCATTATCAAGCATATGCTGAACATGTATAGGTTCAGGTACATCAATTGGCAATCTAGCATGAAGTTCTTTGATAAGCTCATTTTCATTATCTAGCTTTACTTGTATCTGGGCTTGTTTTTGTAGTTTCTTCTGTTCAAATTGATTGTACTGTAAACTGTATTGTTCAAATAAGTTTTCAGTACCTTTTAATACCCATTTATTAGTAAACATTTTTTTGTGCAAATTCTTTTGTTCTTCATCATACTCTTCTTGTACATCCTTTAAATTGCCTTCGATTGTTTTTCTTCTTGATTCTATTTCACGTATCTTCTGTGCATCTTCAAGTTTATTAAGTAAGTTCTCTGCTTTTTCTTCAGCCGTCGCTAAATTGTCTTTAATCTGTAGATCTTGTAGTTCTATCGCCTTGATTCTTTGTAAAAGATTTTGACGTTCTAATTCTAAGTTTTCACTTTTTCCTTTATCACCACTAAGGTCTCTTTGTTTTTTATTATGCTCTTTTGTTGTTGATTCCTTAATAGATTCAGCAATAGAAATAATATTATCAAATCTTGTAATGTTTGATAAAACATTTATAGCTTGTGTTAGAGTATCGTTTTTATTAAAATCAATAATCGATTCTACTTGTTCACCCTGAAACCACATATAGGGCTTGATATTATCAGGCAGAATAGATTTTTTTATCCTCTCAATTTGTTGATTATCTTTAATTTCTTTAGCGTTTAGGTATGACATTTCTTTCTCCCAAATAATTTCTTCACTTTCCTGTTCCCCAATGATTTTATCATCATATTTTCTTACACTATAACGCCTTTCTAAAATATATACACTATCCTTTTCTTTGTTATGAAAAGTGAGGGTAACGGAAGAGGTAATGATACCTTCTTCTGTTTCTTGAATTGCTTTATCTGATATTATTAACCTTTTTAGGAGGTTAGTATTTCTGAACTTCTTTATTGATGTATCAAAACATTGGTCATACATAACCCAATAAAAAGCGTCATACAATTTTGACTTGCCGTAACCATTATCACCTATAATAACATTTATACCTTCTGTAAAGTCAAACTTGTTTGAACCAGCATAACACATGAAATTATTTAACTCGATGCTTTGAAGTATCATTGCTGCCTGTTTAAAAGTGTATTTATTTTTTTCTCAGTAACATTTGCACTTTCATTGCTCACCTCACCTTCAATAGCTAGTTTCAAAACTTGTATTAAGTTGTTATCGCTATGTGTTGCCCACTTATATTTTCCAGCTTCCCCTACTGCTAAATATTTTTGTTCTATGAATAAATCGTCTTCTAAATAAGACCTTAATATTTCTTCTTTAGTCATTGTTTTTTAATTTATTGTGGATTGTGTAGATATTCAAATCATAGTGATGGCATATTTCTGAAAAGACACTTTCGGTTTCAAATGGGTTTATTGCCAAAGAAGCAAAGTACATTACTCTTTCTATTTCTTTTTCAACCAAGCTTCTTTCTACTTTAAAAGTATCTGAGTTCGCATCAGAAACTAATAAATCAGGTATTACAATTAGGTCGTGAATTACAGCAATATCCTTTTGTGGATGTGTCCTTAATATTCTACCTCTTCGTTGTATAAATTGTCTTGGATTTCCTGTGCTTGAACAAAAGATAGCATGTTCTGCCCTTGGTATATCCACCCCTTCATCTAAGCACTTCATTGATGCAATTACATGTATTTTGCCATCTTTAAATTGTTCTAACACTTCGTTTCTATCTACCATCCCACTTACAAATTGATTAACTCTAATCGAATCATTTATTCTGCCAATTTCTCGTGTATATTGATTGATAATCTTTATACTTTCTTCGTCTGTATTTTCATCCTCATCTATCTCAGGTGTATTGCCTTCAGGCACATAAATAAAAGTATATTTTAAATTTCCTTCTTTTCTAAATCTTTCTTCAAGTATGTACCTTGTAATTCCAAGCTTATTTACAGCCTTATGAATGATTCTTTTCCTTTTAAGTAACAACTTCTGTACAATATCATTATCATCAAATGCACCAGACTGCTTATTAAAAAACTTAGCCAGCTTTTTTGTAATTTCTATATATTCTTTTAGTTCATCGCTAGTTAGTGTTACAAGATGCGGATGATAATAATACTTGCAGAGTATACCTTCTTCAATTGCACGTTCCATTGAAAAAGAATAGGTATATGGTTCACTATCATTAAAAAAGTTTTCCATTGCTGAACTACCTTCAATATCATAAATTCTTTTTGGTGTTGCAGAAAGTCCAATTCGTTTTTGAATTAATACATTGGAGAGTTTACTTAAAACACTTTTTGAGCCAAGATTATGAGCTTCATCTGCAATAAATAAAGTGTCTTGTGGCAAATCTTTAATATACTTACTGAACCTATCTTTTATGAAAGAGGCGTAAGTGGCAATAATAATAAACGAAGTAGGTATTCTTTTATTTGTTGAAAGAGTTGTTGCTAAATCACTTTCCCAATCGTTATTAGATGACACCTGAATAATTTCTTTGAAATTAAATCTGTTAGCTTCGTCAGCCCATTGATTTACTAATGTTATAGTTGGCACTAATATTAGTGCATGATAATTTTTCTTATCATCTTTATTTACTTCTTGTAACAAACAATTAATTGATGTAATGGTCTTACCAGTTCCAGTTGCCATTGCAAAAATTCCTTGATAATTATTGCTGACCCAATTAGAATATGCTTCCATTTGATATGCTCTTGGGCCACTACTAAAAGGAAATCTTGGTTCTCTTCTTATTGTTTCAATTTTATCAAAAAGCTTTGTAATAGTTTTTTTTAGCTTTGGATTTGAAATTAAACCCTGTTTTTTTCGCAGGAGTTGTTCTTCTTGCACCAACAGTTCATTAATTTCTTTTTTGCCAAATCTATCTTTCAACACAACCTCTATTTCATTTACAGGAATGTAATCTACATCTTCATCCTCCTCAGTAAAATAAGCATCTATAAGTTTTAGTTGCTTTTTAATTAATTTGTTAGATCTGCCATTTTCCCAACTTAGAAAAGCTTCTAACTCTTCTAAATTTTCAGATAAACCATAAAGGGTGAAATTGCAAGATGCCTTATAACCTACAAAATCTTGGCCATCACTAAACACACCTGATTTGTAATGTGCTATACCCCTACCATTTTTAGGTTTGATAACTTTTATTTCAATTCGCTTTTCGGCGATTAAGTAAGCTAGACATTCAAAAAAGTGTGTGTCGTATTCGTCCAATACTCTACCTAGTGTAACCACATCGGTTAAGTCAAATACTTTATTAATAGTTTCGTGATTAGCTATTTCTATAGCTTTTTTGTCTTTTGAAGAAAGCAGATGATTAATCACCATTTTCATCTTGCCTCCCTTACTGATGAATGTAGCAAAGCCAACAGAAAGCAGGTTTATGGCTGATGAACTAAAGTAACCAAGCAATAAACTAAATTCATTGCTAGTCGCTAATCCATCCAAATAAAATTGTAATGGTTCGTTCTCTGAACCTGTTTTGTAATCTCTATCAATGGACCAATCAGCGTTTTTCAGCATTACAAGGTATCTTTTGGGGATTAATTTAGTTGACGAAAAGTGCTAGTTAATTTTTAGCAGTACTTTTTATATTTTAATAATTTTAGTTAAATAGTTGTATAGTTTATAGTTTATAGAGTACATGAATATTCCATTTCAAAATAATATTCTCAATTAATACTTCATCTATCCTTGTTAAACTTTTTTGTAGTGTAATAAAATACTAAAATACAAATTTATTTCAACACCTCCATTCCATCCATCACTTTTAATGCTGTTGCAGCATACATATCTTTCTCTTTTACAGCAGCAGTATAAGTAGCTACCACAAATAAATCATTGTTCAAATACACCCTTTGCAATAATTGTACATTATTACCATCGCTTTTAACTTGGTAACTTAACTCCCAGGCATTGCTGTTCATCCAAGTGGTGGCTTTTGAATAATTTAATTGTAAACTTGGGTATTTATTTTTTACACTCTCTAATGATGCGGCACCAATATCTGCCATGGTAGCACCATCGGTATTGGTTACAGTTTTTGTAATGATGTTGATATTCTCAAAAAATGCATCTGCCTCATTTTCTTTCGGTGATTTTATTACGAAACGAACACCTTTGTTTTCAAAATACCATGCTGTGGGGTAGCTTAACTTTATATGACTTTCAGTTAGGTTGACTGTTTTCCAGTCGGCTGCATCATTGTTGGTTTGAGCTGATGCATCAACAATATACCAACAAAAAAATAGGAGCATAATTTGTTTCATAACAGGTATTGCTTTGGTTAAATGATAAATGTTGCTGCATTAAAAATAGGCAATAAACCATTACAACCGCTCCGTTATGGGTATCCAAATAGTTTCTTCCGATAAATGACTTTGTGGGTTATACTCCGGTGGCAACAGTTCAAAATGAGGCCTATCTGCTAATTGATAACCAGATGTAGGTAACCAAGTTTCAAATATATACCTAAAAGCAACTGCTGCACCATCAACGGAGCCCTTGTATAAAAACACCGCATAGTTACCACTTGGCAACAACATCGTTTCCATATTGTCCGGTAATTCAGTTGCTGCACTTACTGCCACTGCGGCCCATTTTACAAAACTGGCCTTTGGGTCAAATGCTGCAAAAAATTGTGGCGGATAAACTTGTAATTAATAGTATTGCTCATCTATTCTATTAAGTATTTGGTGCCGGTAAGGCATAAACGATTGCCATAACGCCCCAGTTTGGTTTTGCTCGTACGTCATAGTCAATCTCCTCCCCACCAAAATGGTTGGTTCAATACTCGTTATGTAGTGTTTCATGGCTAAACAAATATACTAAGTTTATATATGTTTATAAGCGTACTTACTTTTGTTTAAAAGCTGCATAATGGTTCAGTTATAACTGCGTTACTCCGTACAAACAGCTGTACAACAGCTATGTAATAGCTTTACAACAGTTACTTTATAGTTATATAGCTCATGTACGTTATCACTCAAATGAGTGAGTTCATTTTTACTTTAATCTGCTATTTTTATCATTCAAAAAAATAAGCATGAATACTAAAACTTTTTTACTCTACTGCTGCCTTTTTACAGCAACCACTTTACAGGCACAACAAAAATGGTTCTCGGTTTTTACTGATTCAGCCAAGCTATTAAAAACAGCCAACCCCATTACCACCCAATTTAAAAAGGATATTAAAAAGCTACAACCCAACATCCGTTTTAATACCGATAACATCATCAACACTTCACCCTACCTTATTTATTATGGCTTAAACGATCATGTAAACCTTCCTTTATGGTCGCAAGTAATACCGCCAATTAAACAATTTTTTACGGGTGTTGGCGGCTCCCCTCAAGAAGGTGAAAAAATATTCGGTTTATTTTTTAATGGCTTTTATTTAATACACGAATATGGCCATGCGTTACAATATATGGTTGATAGTGCCCATACACAATTGGGGTACAGCAACGAATACCTAGCCAACACCATTGCTATATTATGGTGGCGCAAAAATGGTAAACAAGCACAATTAAAAGCTTGCTACGATTATGCTAAAAAAATATACAAACAATTACCCAACCCAGTACCTGCCGGTGAAGATGTGGCAACTTACTTTACTAAAAACTACGAAAAAGCCGCTAGCGACCCTAATGTATATGGGTTTATGCAATGGGGACAATTCATTACCATTTATGAAGATAAAAGCTTGCCTAATTTTGATACCTACATAAAAAATTATCTCAAAAAACTATAACCTCTTGCAACATTACCAGCATTAAGCAACTATTTTGTAAATAGTTGCTTTTTTATTATCGGCATGTACCTTGTATATATTATTTCAAATGTGCATATTATTATGCACTGTAAAAAACAACTGCATGAAATTATTGTTACGCATTGCTCTAGCGCTCTTAATTATAGGTATTACCGTTGGCATTTTTTGGTGGCAACAAAACAAAAAAGCTCTTGTAAAAAATGAAATTGAAAAGGCCGTAGCCAAGGGTACAGATAGTACCTATTTTATACATTACGATAGTAGCCGTATTGATGAAGTAGCAGGCAATGCCACATTTTACAACATTGCACTACAAAGCGATTCATTACAACAAAAGTTATTGGTGAACGATACCAGTAGCATGGGGGCTACAATTTTCAATATTCATATTGACGAACTTTCTATAACTGGTGCCGATATTCCATCTTTTCTACAAAAAAACAACGTTCAAGCTGCTAGTATTAATATTATACACCCCGTTGTTACAATTATTAGCACAGGCAAACAAAATAAAATTGAATTAACAGGGGCTGATACTTTAGCGTTATATGAAAAAATAACAGGTAAATTCAACAGCATTAACGCCGATAAAATCAATATTACCCGTGCTGAAATTTTATTTAAAAGAGGTTTTGATACACCCCACACAAGCCTACACAACGTGAACGTGTTGCTGCAACATTTTAAAATAGATAGTACCCGTAATTACGATAATATTATCAGTTATTTTATTAAAGATGTGGTGGCCAACGTTGCACAAATTGATATAATGGGCGCCACCAACAATATGAAACTACAACTCCAAAATGTGGTTTACAATGCACCCCAACGTTTTTTACAAATACAACGTTTTACCGAAACCAATACCCTTAACAATAAAACCCTCATCAATATTGGCAATACCAAAGTTGCAGGCTTATCAACCAATGCTTTTATTGTAAACAAAACCATTAAAGCCGATTCGTTGGTTACTCAAGGGGGCGATGTTACCGTTATTAAAAAGACTGAAAAAACGAGTCAAACCATTAAAATTGATAATCCCTTTTTTGATGCAGCCATTGTAAAAAACCTAGTAATCGGCAACAGCAATGTTACTTTTATTAATGGCAACAATAAACCAATTTTATTTAAAAATGTAAAAGCAAGCGCTTTGGGTATTGATAGCTTTTACAACGGCTCTAACATACTTACATTACTTACTGATAGTCGTTGCACCATAAGTATGGGATCATGTGTACTACCCATTTCAAACAATACAGCATCCATTCAAATAAATGGTTTGCTGTATAACAACAGCAACAATACCACAACGGTACAAGCAATTAATATAATACCCACTTTAAGTAAAGAAGCGTTTGCACAACAATTAAAAACACAAAAAGATTGGGTGGACCTACGCCTAAAAAACATTCAACTTACTGGTTTTAATTTAGGCAACTTTATTAACCAACAGCAACTTATTTTAAACAGTATTAGTTGTACACCTAGTATTCAAATTTATAATGATAAAACGGTGAAGGAAGATGCTACGAGTAAAATTGGGCAATATCCCCACCAACTCATTAAAAAAATAACCCTGCCGTTTTACATAAAAAAGGTACACATTAATAATGGCTATTTGAGCTATAAAGAAAAAGGAGACGTATCAAAAAAGGTAGGAGATGTGTTTTTCAACAACATTAATGGCGATGTAGTCAACATTACCAACATTAATAATAAAATACAGCTACAGCCCTTTTTACAAGTAATGCTACAATGTAATTTTTTGGGTAAAGCGCCCTTACAAACCAATTGGAAATTGCCACTACAAAACACCAAAGATCCGTTTTATATAAACGGAAATGTGGGTAGTTTTGATGCAGTAATATTAAACCCTGTTATTGAACCATTAGGCTTGGGTTCTATTAAAAGCGGACAAATAAAACAATACCAATTTAGTTTACAAGCTGATGATTATAATAGCAAAGGTGAGGGCCTTTTATTGTACAACAACTTACGTATTGCTTTATTAAAAACCAATGCAGATAATGAGCTACAAACAAAAGGTTTATTAACCACTATTGCCAACACTTTCATAAAAAACGACAACGAAAACCCCGGTGCCCGTAAAGCAGATTTAGCCTTCAAGCGTATTGAAAACAAATCGTTTTTTAATTTGGTATGGAAGAGTATTTTCGCTGGTGCTAAATCATCTACTAAATAAAACGCATAAAAATAGCGGCTGTAAAGCCGCTGAATATATGATGGAGTTGTTGTGCTATTAACTTACTTCTTTTTATTAAATAGGTTTTTATAAATAGCCGTAGCCCATGCTGCTATTTTATCTTTGTTATTATTAACTGCATTTTTAGCGGTTGATTGTAAAGCACTACTAGCTAAGTTGGTAACATAATTAGTAGCCTTGTTTAATACAAAGTTTTTGGCCAACAAGCCCACACCTATACCGCCTGCCGCTTTTAAAATAGTGCTGCCTATATTGCCGGGCTCTACCAAACCGTTCATGGTTGTTTTAAGAATATTTTGTGGTTGGTAACTTTCTAGCGTTGCATGAAACTGCGTTTTTAAAGCCGCTTCTTTAGTAGCTTTTTCAATTTCTAATGCCGCAATTTCTTTCTCTAAATCTTGTAAATTTTTGATAGCCATGTTAGTCTGCCATTTTATCGATGATAGAATCGGCTATTGGATTTTTAAGCCATTTATCTCTAAACCTAAAAGTAATAAGTCCGGCAACAAAGTAAAACCCTGCTAGTGCAAAAAAGCCCAAGTAAGTTTTATGCAATAATTCGCCCAACCACAAGCCTACGGCTATGTTTAAAATCATTACAAAAGACAGCAATAAGGCACCTACCACCAATTTTGATATGAGTGACGATGTTATTACAGCCGTTTTTTTAATGGCTTTGTACTTAGTTAACTCTAATCGGGTTTCTACATAATCACTTGTTTTTTCAAACAATGATTCTAATACATTTTCTGTTGGTTTTTTTTCCATTGTAAGGCTCGTTTGTTGCCGGTACTTATTAACTTTTTTAAACCCCTATATTAAGAAAAATTACGTTGAACATCTTCTTTAATATCTTTTGCGGTGTCTTTACCTTTATCTAAAATGCTATTGGCTTCGCCTCTAATGCTATCATATTTATCTTGCAAAGCTGAACCTAACTCATTGAACTTGTTGCGAACGGTATCACCTAAATCACCTGTTTTTTTAGCTATTTTTTTACGAGTTTCTTTGCCTTTATCTGGTGCAAATAAAATTCCCAAAGCTGCGCCAACTGCAGCGCCTACCAATATACCTGTTATTAATTTCTTGCTCATAATTATACAATTTTACGTGGTTAATTAATTAAATGTTATGTGTTATATTATTACCAAAATGCTGCCAACAAATACAAATTTTATAAGTGTGCAAAACTATAATGGTACTTTTTGTTGGTTAATAGGTTAGGCTTTTTTTAAGATGCCCACCATACAGTTTACTGTATTTGCTTACCAATTTACGGTAGTATTTTTAAAGTGAATACCTGTGGTGTTTATGAAACAAACCTTGCCTTATTTAGTAAATCAATTTTTAAGAAAGAATATTGTAATGCTTGCATTTGGTAATAGATCATTTGTTTTAAAGGCACAAGGGCTGCAATTTCTTTCATCAAATCTTGATATGCCTGTGTGAGCAAATTTGCTTTATTGGTGCAAATTTGTGATAACTCTTGGTAAGGTGTATCGTTATCACTTACTGCTTCAGCAACTTCTTGCTGCTTCATTTCGTTATTTTGTAAAGAAATGCCCATTTGTTTACAATAGCTGCGTAATTCGGTTTCATAATAATGACTTTCATCAGACAAGCCATTTAAAGCAGCCTTTAATAATGTATTTTCAATTTCATCTGCAAGGGTTTCAAATGCATTTTTTGTTTGCGTTAAAAATTGCAGTAAGCAATTCATTTTTTGCAATACCAAATGGTTCAATGTTTCCATTTCCAATATATTAGTTTGAAAAGTTCAATAAATGAAAGCGAAATATTAAGCGGCAAAACGGGCAATGTTTTACCCAATAGTATATTTTTATGCACAAACCGCTTCAACGGCTTTATAAATAATTTCTTTAGTAAAAGGCTTTCCAATAAAAAAATCGGCGCCATTTTCTATCGCCATCGCCCTATCAATAGCTGAGTCGTGAGCCGTAATCATCACCACTTTAGTTTCAGGATATTTCTTTTTTATATAACCAATATAGTTCATTCCTAAGCCATCTGGCAGGTGATTATCTAAAAAAATAATACCAGGGTGCTCCGTTTCAAGCGCCTCATTGGCCGCTGTTAGTGAGTTTACAAAGGCTGTTTCTAAATTCTTTTGTTTCAAAAGCCTACTCAACAAATAACATATATCTGTTTCATCATCTATTATTAAGGCTTTCAAAATTTGGGCATTTATATGATTACTCTGGTTCATACACTATCAATTTGCTACACGTTTATGTTTTCAATATTGTTGCCAACTATTAATTTTACTAGATTGTAGGCTGCAAACCAACCAACTTGTGCATAAGTTATAGCGATTGTGTTGTGTTTCAACCGTTTAAAAATAAAAAATTACGGGTCATTTACAAATTATTTTTATAATTAATCTTTTTACAACATTGGGCAATGCATATTGAGGAATTTTTTACAATTTTATCGAGGAAATAGTTACATGGTACAATTATAGAATACTTGATTGTATACTAATGAATATGAAACAAAAATTATTTGTTTTTGGGGGCTTTTTAAAACAAGTATTAGTAGAGTTTATAGGCGATAATATTTTAAAGTACAGCGCCTCTTTAGCCTACTATACGATGTTATCTATTGCGCCATTATTAGTTATTGTATTAACCGTTATGGGTACCTTTTTCGGCAAAGAGGCGGTAAATGGTGAGTTATACAACCAAATTAATAAGTTAGTGGGCAGCGAAGCGGCCATGCAAATTCAAACATCTATTCAAAATATTCATTTGTATAAAGACAATGTTTTTGCCACCACCATCGGTGTAGTAGTATTAATAATTGGCGCAACAGGTATTTTTGGTGAAATACAAGATTCACTTAATCGTATTTGGGGTTTAAAATTAAAAGCGCAAAGAGCTTGGTGGAAAGTGCTGATTGATCGGTTAATATCTTTTTCACTCATTATTAGCTTAGGCTTTGTACTCATTGTTTCACTAGTACTTAATGCCATTGCAGCTGCCATTAGTGGTAAAATAAGCAGCTTAATACCGGGTGTTGGTAATGTATTGGTTTTGGTAATAGATAGTGGCGTTTCACTCATTATCACTACATTTTTATTTGGTGCTATATTTAAAATTTTACCTGATGCTAAAATAAAATGGAAAGATGTTGGCATTGGTGCACTCATTACAGCTGGTTTATTTTTATTAGGTAAATTCGGTATTGGGTATTACTTAGGCCAAAGTAAAATTGGCTCTATTTACGGTGCGGCTGGCTCTATAATGATATTGATGATTTGGGTTTATTACAGTGCTACCATTTTATATTTAGGCGCTGTATTCACAAAAGTATATGCTACCAATTTTGGTGGTAAAATTTACCCTAGCGAATATTCTGTTTGGGTAAAAGTGGCAGAAATACCGATGCAAACGGTACAATTAAAAGATTAATTATTTATCCCATAAAAAAGTACAACCTCCTTCAAAAAAAGACAAATGAAAAAGAAAATTTTAATTATTGATGATGATGTAGATATGTGTTTATTGCTTAGCAAATTTTTAACCCGTAACGGCTACGAGGTTGATACTGCTAACGCTGGCAACAAGGGTATTGCCAAGTTTAAAGAAAATAAATTTGATATTGTTATCACCGATTTTAGGTTAGGCGATAAAGATGGTAAAGATATTTTAAAGGAAATAAAAGATATAGCACCCAACACCATCGTACTCATTATAACTGGTTATTCTGATATTAAAGTAGCGGTTGATGTTATTAAAATGGGCGCTTTTGATTATATCACCAAACCATTAATTCCTGATGAAGTGTTGAATGTACTCAACAAAGCGTTGGACCAACCAATAACACAGCAGAGCACCATTAACTCAGATGGTACAATCAAAAAAATTGCTCCATCAAAATCAGCGGTTGAACAAAAGTTAAGCAGCAACAGCGAATTTTTAGTAGGCGAAGCTGGTACTACAAAAGAGCTGTATAAACAAATTAAAATTGTAGCGCCAACAAATTACAGCATCATTTTATACGGCGAAAGCGGTACAGGTAAAGAGGTAATTGCAAAAACAATACATAGCCTCAGTGATAGGGCCGATAAGCCTTTTGTTGCTATGGATTGTGGTACGCTTAGTAAAGAGCTGGCTGGTAGCGAATTATTTGGTCACGTAAAAGGCGCATTTACTGGTGCCCTTTCTGATAAAGAAGGACATTTTGAACTAGCCAATGGCGGCACTTTGTTTTTAGATGAAGTGGCCAATTTATCATACGAAGTACAAGCATCTTTATTAAGGGTTATTCAAGAACGTGCCTTTAAAAGAGTTGGGGGTAATAAAGAAATGCCTGTTGATGTTCGCATTATAGTAGCATCAAACGAAAACTTACAAGAGGCCTATCGTAAAGGTAAATTTAGAGAAGATTTATACCATCGTTTCAACGAATTCTCTATCAACCTTCCGCCGTTGAGAGATCGTAAAAAAGATATTCCTTTGTTTGCTGATTTCTTTTTAAACAAAGCAAAAAATGAGCTGGGTAGAGAAATTGATGGTTTTAGCAACGAAGTAATGCAAATGTTTATTAACTACACATGGCCAGGTAATTTACGTGAATTTAGAAACGTAGTTCGCCGTGCTGTGTTGTTAACCCAAAGTGGCCTTGTTGATAGTGCAACGTTACCTTGGGAAATTACCAATAATGAGCCCACTAGCTTATCGCATACGCCACCTGCTTTTTCACATAGGTATGAAGATGAGTTTATACAACACCAAATGCCATCATCACCAGTACGAACCGGTTTCGATTTAAAAGATGCTGCTTCAAGAGCAGAGTATGATGCTATTATGACTGTATTAAAACAAGTGAACTTCAACAAAACGAAGGCGGCAGAAATTTTAAAAATAGACAGAAAAACACTCTACAATAAAATCAAAAGTTTTGAAGAGTTGAATAAAGGATAATATTTTATTTCCATTAAAAAGGGGGTATGGTCATTTACCATATCCCCTTTTCGTTTTTATTGCTAGCTATCTTATTACATTCTTTGATCTTTCTTTTCATCTGCTGCATCTTTTGATTCGTTGCCTGATAGTGCTGATTCTAACTTGTGTAAAAAACTTGAAACCGGACCCTCCATTTTATTGGTACTATCATCTAACGATGTATCGCCCAATAATTGTCCTACATGTAAACTTGTTGGTAAGTAACTCATAAAAAATGGTTTTTGTGCCCCTGCAATATCCCTAATAGCTGTACGCATATCATTACCCTTAGCGGCATTACGTAGTATAGCTACAGCTTCTTTTGCAACGGTATCAAATACTTTTTCAGCAATTGTTTCAGTTGTGGCCGTATAGGCTGCTAACCTTGCTTTTAATGTAGGCGCTTGCTCACCAAATAACAGTGTTAGCCAATCGCTACTGGTTGCATCGCTAGCTAAAACGGCTAAGCCTACTTCTGATTTTGCACTATCATAAATACCTGCTACTACGGTTGGTACTATGGCTTGTGTTAAGGCACTCTCCGTATTTTCAGTATTATGATCAACTACTTTTTCTGTTGTTGGGTCAATTTTTTGCAACGGTGCTAAGTGCAAATTTTCTACTAATTGGTTCACTATATTGATTGACATAAAATCTTTTTTTATTCTGTAATACAACAACCAACAAAAAAACCGTGCCATTTAATTGGTATAAAAATGGGGACTTGTTTATGAAATATGTTTTATCATCTCAAAAAAATTATATCATGGCAGCATCCACTTATTTAACAACCCTCAGTTCAGTATTAGAACAGTTGCGTATTAGAAAACAAGACAAGGCGTTTGAAATGACACCCGATGGTTTTGGCACATCGGCTAAAACCTACAGCCCTAGCGACTTACAGATTATTAAAACCTATCGTTTTGAAGGTGCATCTGACCCATCTGACAATATGATTTTATACCTCATAGAAGCCAATGATGGTAGCATTGGTTACTCTATTGATGCTTATGGTGCATACAGCAACCATGACGATGATGGGTATGATGATTTTATTAGAAAAATACCTGTATCAGAAAGAAGTGAACAACAAATTTTTGGAGAATAAATTAAACAATAGGGTATCAAAATACCCAATAAAAAAGCCTCACTAATTAGGTGAGGCTTTTTTGTTTTAATTACTTGGTTACTTTACCAACTTTAATTCATTAATTAAATTTTTAGCACCGCCTAATTTATCAATACACCACAACACATATCTAACATCAACACAAATGGTGCGGTTTAAATCTTTATCAAAAGCAATTTTGTGACTTAATGCTTCGTAGTTACCATCAAAAGCCAGCCCTATTAAATTGCCATTACCATCAATAACAGGTGAGCCAGAGTTGCCGCCAGTAATATCATTGGTTGTAATAAACGCAACAACTAAATCGTTACGAGATTTATCAATGTACTGACCAAAATCTTTGTTCTTTAATAATTCTACTTGCTTTGTAGGCAAATCAAATTCGTAATCGCCGGCTACATATTTTTCTAATAACCCTTTACTGGTGGTTACAAAATCATACTTCACTGCATCTCTTGGTGCATAGCTTTTTACATTGCCATAACTTACCCTCATACTAAAATTAGCATCTGGGTACATTTTAGCAGCTGCTGCAGGGTCTTTCTCCATAATACCTTTTAAATAAGCCCTACCTAGTTCGTTATTTTTATTTACAAACACAGTATACAATGGTGCATATTTAACGTTGTAATTTTTTGCAAATGCGGTAGCATAATCAAATGCAGGGTCAGCCTGTAACACATTAGCATCAGGCTTTGCAATAAATGCTGCCCATTTAGTATCGTTTAAAATGATGGTGTTGGCAAACAAATCTTTCGCCCATTTTTTAAAAGTAGCTTCATCATTTAAATCACCATACTGAGATTTTATTTTTTCGTAAAAACCTATTGGATGTTGATTTTTGTCGATATCATTATAAAACATTTGTGCTGCTGCAGCAACAATTTTTTCATCGCTGATGGTGTTAGCTGCTTCTAAATATGCTTTACGTGATGCATCTGCTGCAGCGGCAGCTTTGGTAATATCAGCAGCCGTCATACCTGTTTTTACCAATGCCATTTCGAGGCTTTGTAATTGAGCAGCAAAATTGGCTAATGGTGAGCCTAAAATACCTTCCACTAAATATTGGCGTTGTTTAGCATAGGGTGTCCATGCGGCATAATTAGCGGCATAGTCTTTAAAAATATTTTCATATTCTGCTTTACCTGTTGCCCATTTTTGAAAACCAGCTTCGTAAGCTTGCTTTTGATCAAAGGTTTTAAACTTTACCAACTGTTTGGTTTCGCCATCAAAAAATTTCCAATAGTTGGCAACGCTTGCATAGTTGCTTGCCAATTTTAATTTAACGGCAGGGTCTTTAATCATTTGCTCATGCATGTATTTCAAACGCATATCACGTAAACCCACTAACGATGGGTTTTCAATTTCGTTTTTCAATTTAATGCCATAGCTTGTTTCATAACGATTGGTGCTACCAGGGTAGCCATATATCATAGCATAATCACCATCTTTAATACCTTTAATGCTTACTGGTAAAAATGCTTTAGGTTTTAGAGGAATGTTTTCTGCACTAAAGTCAGCAGGCTTACCATCTTTACTTGCGTATACACGAAAAATAGAAAAATCGCCGGTATGACGAGGCCACTCCCAGTTATCAGTATCGCCACCAAATTTACCAACACTTTCTGGCGGTGCACCTACCAAACGAATATCTCTGTAGGTTTTATATACATACATTAAGTATTGATTGCCTTTAAACATGCTGTAAATTCTACCGGCTAAGCCATTGTCTTTATCAGCAACTTTATCAGTTATTGTTTTAAAAACATCGGGTAATTTTTTAGTACGATCCGCCCAACTTAAACCTTTTACAGCATCTTCAACTTCTTTGGTTACATCTACAATTTTATCTAAAAACTGTACCGTTAATTTGCTTTGAATTTCTTGGCCCATATTGTAGGCATAAAAACCATCTCTCAAATAATTGTTTTGAACAGAGCTGGCGCTTGCAATAGCATCATAACCGCAGTGGTGGTTGGTAAAAATTAACCCTTTATCACTCACTATTTCGCCAGTACAGCCACCGCCAAAAATAATAATGGCATCTTTTAACGATGATTTGTTGATGGAGTACAACTGCTCTTTGCTGAGTTTTAAACCACGTTTTACCATGTCGTTATACACTTGTTGGCCCAATAACATAGGCAACCACATACCTTCATCGGCACGGGCTTGTAGTAAGCTTGATATTAATACAAGCGATACAATAAATTTTTTCATTTGTTTGTGTTTTAAATAATATACAAGTGGCAAAAACCAACACACTGTTAGTATGCATGCAACTTGCTTCCTCTGAATTTTTGGTGCAACGAATTTAGGGTTTTTGTGTGGTATTGGTGAGCCAATTAACATTATTAGCCTACACAACAAGTAAGTGCAGTTTTATTAAAGCTATACAATATGAATTAACTTTTTAAGACCATTTCGAAACGACCTACCAATAGGAATTTGTACTTGATGAACTAATAAACTATCGTATTTAATTGCTTTTATATAATGTGTATTAATAGCGTATGACTTATGCACTTGCACTAATGTTGGTATCGCTAACTGCTCCAATACCTCAAGCATGGTAGCTCTAATTAAAAACTTTTTACCGTTTGATGTATGTACTTCAATGTATTTATTGTTGGCCTCAAGGTGTGTAATATCTTGAGGGTTAATCGCAATACTTTGAGGCCCATTTTTAATAAAAATTTGGGATGGTGGGTTTAATGATTGTTCACGTTCATGTTGCTGCTGTACCAACGCCAACTCAATGGTTGCAAATAAATTTTCTTTACTAAAAGGCTTCACTAAATATGCAGCAGGCTTATATTGTTGCGCCTGCTCAAGTGTTTGTTTATCGTACAAAGCCGTTAAAAAAATAAATGGAATATGGGCTTGTTGTAACTTAGCTGCAACATCAAAACCGGCGTAGCTAGCTCCTACATGTATATCAACAATTGCAATATCGGGTTGGTGATTTTCTAAAAAATGTATAGCCTCTTTTCCTGTACTACATGGTTCGTATGGTTTGTAACCTAGGTTTAATAAAACTTGGAACAAACTTTCCGCAATAATGGCTTCATCCTCAACAATTAATACTTTCATAGCTGCTTGAATACTACACAATAAATATAGCTATTTTTTACAGTGGTATCACTAATAAGAATTGTAAATGATGTTTATTTTGTTCAACTGTAATTTTTGCATTCATTTGTTTTGCTAGGCGTTTTACCAAACGAAGCCCCGTAGTGGTGGCTGTTTCAAGCTGTGTAGCTGTTATACCTTTACCATTATCAGCGTAAGTAAATAATAATTGATTGTTGATTTTTGTAGCCGTTATGTAGATGGTACAATCTTTTTTAGTAGCAACATATTTAATAGTATTTAGCAACAGTTCATTGGTTATAAAAACCAGCGGTGTAACAATATCTAATACCAAATAAACTTCCTCCATCATTAAATCAAAAGCTATTGCGTTGCTTCCATCGTGGTGGGTTTGTATGGTTTCAGCCACAAACTGTTCAAAGTATGATTTTAATTCAATGGAGTCGTAATTATTTTGTTGATATAATTTTTGGTGAATCAGTGCTAATGCTTGTATACGACTATGTAGTTGTTTTATGATTTCATCACTATTGGCGCCTTTTTTCAATTGTTGCAATAGCATAAAGCTGCTTATAATTTGTAAGTTGTTTTTTACACGATGGTGCACTTCGTTTAACAACAAATTATTTTGTACAATTTGATCTGCCAGTTTTTTATTTTGCCTTTTAGAGCGGATATTGGAACCGATAGCTAAAGCAACAATGATTAATAACAACGAACCAATAACTAATAAGCTATAAAATTTTATTTTGGTTTGTTGCTCTTTTAGTGAAAGCTTGGCATTATCTTCTTTCAAAAGCAATTCTGAAAAAACAAGTTTATTATTAATGCCATAAAGCCCTTCATTGGTGCTCATGTTTACATATACATCTAATTCTTTTTGCTTATAATAAGCGGCCTCTTTATATAAGCCTCCTTGTTTTGCAATGCTACTTAATTGTTGGTAAGTTAGCATAGAATCGTTAGGGCGCATACCTTGTTGCAAAGCAGTATCAGCAGCCATAAAAGCGGCTTTGTAATTGCCTTTATTGGCTAGTATATAATATTGTGTTGATCGGTATTTATTACGATACATTAAACCATCGTTTTCAATTACATCATTTTTTAAATTAAGCTGTTCAAAATACTTTCTTGCATTGGCGCTATCATTTAACATCATGTAATTTTCTGCTACAAAAACATACGCTTGGTTGCGCTTTTTTATAACTGAGTATTTGCTTGATAATTGAATAATTTTTTGTAACCAAATTTTTGCTTCGGCAGCTTGGTACATTTTGTTGTATGTTGCCGCAACGTTCATCATACTCCTTAAAATTTTGGCCGTATCGGTTGTTCGCAACATAGCTTTATAAAAAATTAGATAATTTTTTATAGCCAATGGTAATTTGTCTTTTCCGAGTGCATCATATACTTCTGCCATTGAGCCGCAGGCTAACCCAATCAATACACTGTCTTTGGTGGATTGTGCTATAGCCAAGGCTTTTTCAAACATTGATAATGCTTTTGAATAACCCAATGGATTGTAATACCCATAATAAAAATCACCGGCCTTTATATACGCTTTTAGTTTTGTAGCTGGTGTTTTTGCGGTGTCAATTTTTAGTTGAAGGCTATTTGGCAGTGGCCGTTGCGACAAAGCAATTATGTTAAAACACAATAAAATTATCAACAATAAATACTTCATTTTTTCTGAATATTAAAATAGCTTATCACACTTATGAGGTAAATGAATTTAGTACAAATAAAATTATATCGCTTTTAAATACAGTTAATATTAAAAAAGGGCTGCATAGAAATGCACCCTTGTAAATCCAATATCCTAAGAAAAACCTTTGGCAAATATGAAGTTGATGAAGATAATGTGCTAATAAAATGCCGTAAACAGCTTTAAATTGTGCACAAAATGCAGGACAACAATAATGTTGACTTGCTGTTTTGTATACGATAGCTTTTGTTTTCAAAATAAGTTAAGTTGTACCTTTACCCTATGCAACACCGTATTAATCCCGATATTGATATTATAGCACAGGTGATAGCTGCTGTATTAACGGCTAAGCCAGATGATGGCTTTTGTAAAAGTATACAGCAACAGTATTTTGAAAGAGGTAGCCTTAGCAAAAAACAATTAGAAGGCTTATTGGGCAAGGCACAACGCATTCAAAAAATTGCACCTGCAAAAATTGCAACCCTTGAGGCAATTATAAAAAAGAAGCATGTTACCCAACGTTCAGAAGCTACTATATCAGCTTCAATTGTTACAGCTAAAGATGAGCAAGTTGGGCAAATGGTAGCTGCCATTTTATTAAAATATCCCCAACACAAAAGAGTGTTGTTGTTTCAATCTATCTTTAAAAAAAACAATATTTTAAACCCTGCCGAAAAAGCTGAACTAGAGCGGTTATACAAGCTTTTAATTAAGTAAACGGTAATGTATAACCCATTTACATTACTAAATAATACCGTTTAAAACATATTAATATTATTTTTTGTGCAGTTCAATCAATAATCCTTACTTTTGATTTAGGAAACGGTAATTTTTACCCCGGTAACATTGCTTCTGCATGGAAACCCTTCCAATCAAATTTCAATAATCAACTACAATTTTCATCACAACAACAGCGAATTTTTTTTGAAACGCACTGCTGATTTTTTATGTACGATATATCACAATTAAACGAGCTACTCGTTCCTGAACTGCATGATATTGCAGACCAGCTCTCCATCAACCAATACAAAAAACTAAATAAAACTGACCTTATAAAGGCCATTACCGATAAACAAGTATACATGAGCACAGCCGCTAATACCAATGAAGCTGAAAAGCCAAAAAGAAAAAGAATTGTAAAAGCCACCCCTGTAGCTAGCGCCGCTACTCAAGCTACACTTGATATTGATACCGCCGCAACAGCCGCAACTGTAGTTAAAGACGAAACACCTGTTGCCGAACCTGTTGCAACAAAAAAAGAAAGCCCTCAAAAATTTAAAAAACAAGAAGGCAACGAAAGAAAACCTATCAGAAAAGATAAACCAGCGCCAGCGCCGATTGATATTGAAGAAGAGTTACAGCCAATAACCAGCGAACAAACAACCATACCTGCTGCTATTGCACAAATGTTACAAGCGGTTGATGCTGAAGAAATTCAAGGGCCAGAAACCTTTATTGAAGAACCTACCCCTCCACAACAACACAACAAACCACATTTTAAACAAAGAGAACAACCCGTTTTTAATATTGAATTTGATGGTGTGGTACAAGGCGAAGGCGTATTAGAAATGATGCCAGATGGTTATGGTTTTTTACGCAGCAGCGATTACAACTATTTATCTTCTCCCGATGATATTTACGTATCACCTTCTCAAATAAAATTATTTGGTTTAAAAACTGGCGATACCGTATTGGGCTCTGTTCGTCCACCAAAAGAAGGCGAAAAATACTTTGCACTTTTAAAGGTGAACACCATTAATGGTAAATCGCCAGAAGAAGTGAGAGACCGAGTTCCTTTTGATTATTTAACACCATTGTTCCCATACGAACGTTTAAACTTAACTACCAAAAGCGACCATTATAGCACTCGTATTATGGACCTTTTTACACCAATTGGTAAGGGGCAACGTGGCCTTATTGTAGCACAACCAAAAACGGGTAAAACCATGCTATTAAAGGAGTTGGCTAATGCTATTGCAGAAAACCACCCTGAGTGTTATTTAATGATTGTGTTGGTAGATGAGCGACCTGAAGAGGTAACGGATATGGAGCGTAGTGTAAGAGCCGAAGTAATTGCATCAACTTTTGATGAGCCTGCAGAAAAGCATGTAAAAGTATCAACCATTGCTTTAAACAAAGCAAAGCGTTTGGTTGAGTGTGGGCATGATGTAGTGATTTTATTAGACTCTATTACTCGTTTGGCAAGAGCGCATAATACCGTTGCACCAAGCAGTGGTAAAGTATTAAGCGGTGGTGTTGAAGCCAACGCTATGCAAAAACCAAAACAGTTTTTTGGTGCAGCTCGTAAAATTGAAAACGGTGGTTCATTAACAATCATTGCAACGGCTTTGGTTGATACTGGTAGTAAAATGGATGAGGTTATTTTTGAAGAGTTTAAAGGTACGGGTAATATGGAGCTACAATTAGAGCGTAAATTATCTAACCGTCGTATTTATCCTGCTATTGATATTGTATCATCATCAACTCGTAGAGATGATTTATTGTTAGATAAAGATACCTTCCAACGCATGTGGATTTTGCGTAAACACATGGCCGATATGAACCCAGAAGAAGCACTGAACACATTGCTTAAAAATATGAAAGGCACTAAAGACAACGCAGAGTTTTTAACCAGTATGAATGGTTAATCATTATAACAACACCGCAACGCCTCCAAATTTTGGGGGCGTTGTTTTTTAAAACAAATTTGTATGGAAGTAAAAGGTTTGTTGGTTGATGATGCTACTCGTTGTGAACATTATCATTCCGAATTAGATATTATCGCCATTAAAATGCACTGCTGTAATACATACTATGCCTGCATTACTTGCCACAACTTATTGGCGCAACACCCTGCCACCGTTTGGCCAAAAAATAGTTTTAATGAAAAAGCTATTTTATGTGGAAGTTGCAAAACCGAACTTACCATAAATGAGTATTTAAATAGTAACAGTATTTGTAAAAATTGTAACAGTAACTTTAACCCAAAATGTAGCAACCATTATCATTTATACTTTGAACAATAATTGGTTTTGGCAAACCTATAACATTAGTTATTGTAAGCTAAAGCAATTTTCTACGTAAGTAATACATCAACTTAATATCAAAAATAAATACAATGAAATCATTTAAAAATTATGCCATGTCAATGATTGGTTTATTGATCATTGGTGCATCATGCACAGCGCAACAGCAAAAAGCTACTACTTCAAAAGAAGGAAAAGAAGTAGCAGAAAAAACAAGTTTTCCAAAAGGTAAAACCAATGCTGAATGGAAAAAAATATTAACCAGCACCCAGTACGAAATAATGGTAAACAGAGGTACTGAGCGTCCCTTCGATAATCCATATTACAATAATCACGAAAAAGGTTTTTATTTAAGTGCTGCTACTGGCGATACCTTATTTAGTTCAGATGCTAAATTTGAATCGGGTACAGGCTGGCCAAGTTTTTTTACGCCATACGATAAAAATAAAGTAACCGTAGTAAAAGATAATAGTTACGGTATGGAGAGAGATGAAATCATTGAAACCAGTACAGGTTTACATTTGGGCCATGTGTTTAATGACGGACCCAAACCAACGGGCCTTCGTTACTGTATGAATTCTGCAGCATTTAAGTTTGTAAAAGCACCGTAATGTCATTTAATTTTTTTGCAACCGCTCTGTTAAAATGAGCGGTTTTTTTATGCCTAATTCAAAGCAATTTTAGTGGTACATTTACATGCGTTCATTATGGCCATTACAAAAACACACATTGCCGATTTTATTGAATTAACTACAACAGCTATCGTTATTGATGTTCGTAGCCCTGCTGAATTTGCCCATGCACATTTTCCTAATGCATACAATATTCCACTTTTTAGTAACGAGGAACGTGCCGTGGTTGGTACTGCTTATAAACAACAAAGTAGGGAAGTAGCCATTAAAAAAGGATTGGATTTTTTTGGTCCGAAAATGAACCAAATTATTGATGCCGTAACTGCAATAAAAACATTGTACCCCAACAAAAAAAATGTACTCGTATATTGTTGGAGGGGTGGTATGCGTAGCGCAGGTGTTGCCTGGTTGTTAGATTTATACGGTTTTAAAGTAAGTACATTAATTGGCGGCTACAAGGCTTTTAGAAATTGGACACTTGCACAGTTTAACCAAAGCTATCGTTTCAATATTATTGGTGGTTATACTGGTAGCGGTAAAACCCTTTTATTGCAACGCTTACAAACCGCTAATTTTTCAGTAATAAACTTAGAGGCATTGGCACATCACAAAGGATCAGCCTTGGGTGCATTAGGTGAAGCATCACAACCTTCGCAAGAAATGTTTGAAAATAAACTGGCCACATCACTTTACGAAAACAATAAATCCCAACCCATTATTTTTTTGGAAGATGAAAGCCAACGTATTGGTAAAGTGCAAATTCCTTTAGGTATATGGACACAAATGCGGTCGCAAACCGTTTTCTTTTTTGATATTGATTTTGAAGTGCGTTTACAATATTTAACTGAATGCTATGGCGTACACCCTAAAGACCAACTCATTGCAGCTATTTTACGAATTCAAAAAAGATTGGGAGGGTTAGAAACAAAAAACGCTATCAATTTTATTGTTGAAAATAATTGTAAAGAGAGCTTTCGCATTCTCTTACAATATTATGATAAATGGTATTTTAAAGGATTATACAAACGCCCAAACGTTAATGATGTGCTCATCACTATACCTTCAAACACTGTTGATAGCAACGAAAATTACATCTTACTAAAAAATTTATTACATGAGCAATATTAAACTTACTCAATATTCACATGGTGCTGGTTGTGGTTGTAAAATATCACCACAAGTGTTAGATACTATTTTAAAAGGCAACATTGCCATGCCCGATAATAAAAACTTAATTGTGGGTAACCATAGTAAAGATGATGCGGCTGTTTTAAACTTAGGCAATGGCACAGCGTTAATTGCTACTACTGATTTTTTTATGCCGATTGTTGATGACCCTTTTAATTTTGGACGCATCGCATCTGCAAACGCCATTAGTGATGTTTACGCTATGGGTGGTACGCCTGTTCTAGCTATTGCCATTTTGGGTTGGCCCATTAACAAGTTATCGCCAGAAGTTGCCCAACAAGTTATTGATGGTAGCCGTAGTATTTGTAAAGAAGCTGGTATTTCATTGGCTGGCGGCCATAGTATTGATTCGCCTGAACCCATTTTTGGGTTGGCTGTAAATGGTATTGTTGCTATAGAAAACATCAAACAAAATAACCAAGCACAAGAGGGTGATGTGTTGTTGCTCACCAAGCCTTTGGGTGTAGGCATTTTAACTACTGCTGAAAAAAAATCGATTTTAAAAAATGAACACGAAGGCATTGCTGCTAAACAAATGATGCAACTAAATAAAGTTGGTGAAGCCCTTGGCAAATTAAAGAGTGTTCATGCAATAACAGATGTTACTGGTTTTGGTTTGTTAGGACATTTAGCTGAAATGGCCGAAGGCAGTGGAGTAAGTGCTGTTATTCATTTTAATGATGTGCCCATTATTACGCCTGCATTGTTTGATTATATTGAACAAGGTGCTGTACCAGGCGGCACTCATAGAAACTGGGATAGCTATGGCCATAAAATTGGAAATATTACTGAGGTACAAAAAACCATTTTAGCAGACCCTCAAACAAGTGGTGGTTTGTTAATAGCTGTAAAAAAAGAGGCTGTTGATGCTGTGATAAATATTTTAAACGATTATAACCTCAGCGCTTTTACAAAACCCATTGGGTATTTAACCGCATTAAGTGAACATACTATTACGGTGCTATAAAAAAAGCCGCTTCGTATTGAAGCGGCTTTTTTAATAAAATAATTCTGACATCATACTTCGTACGCTACCACCTGCCGCTTTTTCAATATAGCTGATGTTGGGCGTTATTATTGTTGCATGTTTTTGTAGCATTTCAATTTGAGGTAGTGTAAATGCATCATGTGCCGTGGTACTCATTACCAAAATGGGCTCTCCTTTTTTATTGACCAACTCTAAAATATGTGCAGCAAATAAATTCATTTGTTCGTAACTAATATCAATTACTTCGTGGCCCGATTGTTTAAGCCTGTGTAAAATAATTTTACGTTCAATTGGTTTTTTAATGGCTTCTAAACAAATAATTGCAAAGCTTGTTCCCAAGCACATCATCAAACTGGTGTAATGAATAATATTGTCATCTTCGTCTTTTGATGTGAAAGTAATGGGCACATAATTGTTTTGTGCACAATATTGCTTTACCAATTTTTCATTGGTTCTGGGTGATATACTGGCGTATACCAACTTCGATTGATGATCAATCACCATACTACCATTGCCTTCTAAAAAAATATTTTCCTCTTCGTAAATACTCCAATCTTGCAAATTGTAAATACCCGTTTTTTCTTGAATAGCCTGCACTATATCTAATCGTTTTTCTATACGGCGAATAGGGGCCATCATAGGGAAAATGGTGATTACATTATTGTTACAGCTGATCCAGCTATTCGGAAAAATAGCATCGGGCTTTTGAGGCACTGGTGTATCATTTAATACCAACACTTCAATAGCATTTGCCCTCAATAGTTCCACCATTACATCAAACTGATGCACCGCATGTTCATGTAATGTTTTATTGTTTTTGTAGGTACTATCTTGAAAAAAATTATTGGTTGCTGTTTGTTCATTAAAGCCAAACGCCGCAGGGCGTATCATGGCCACGGTATCTGTTGTTTGCATAAAAACTACTATTTGAATAATGCATCAATAATGGCTGCCAATTGTTCATCTTTTGCTGTTACTACATTGCCCTCGTCGTGGGTACTAAGCCAAATTTCAACAATATTGTAAGTGTTGGTCCAGGTAGGGTGATGATTCATTTTTTCTGCCGCTATTGCAACCGCAGTCATAAATGAAAAAGCATGAACAAAGTTTTTACATTCAAACTTTTTGTAAAGTTTGTTATTAATGTTATTCCACATGTTGGTTGAATTTTAAAAAATTCAGGTTAAAAGATAAGGTGTTGTTTGTTTTTAATTTTCTCATTGGTCATTTCAGTAACCAATTGTACAGATGGTAGTAATCGTAAGGACTGGATAAGGGTTTGTAGTTCAGTTTTAGATAACATTTCGCCCTTGGTTAGCCATAAAAAATCTAAATGCTTGAACTCGGGTAATAAATATTCGCCATCATCTTCGTTATTATACAAATAATGCGCCAATGATGTACCTGGCACAAGGTACTCATAAATTGAAAAATAATAATCTCTACCCTTTTTTTTTAAGGGTATTTCAATACTATGGTTTAATATAAAATTAAATCCTAATGTTTGATTAATATGCCAAGCAAATTGATAATCTTTAACAGGTGCCACAATGCCTAATAGACAAGCATCTTCAAAAAAATCATCGAGCAATTTATCAACATCTAATTTAATTTTCATCATACAAAAGTTTGATGGGTATTAAAACGTAATGGGCAACGTTATTTCTTCGTTACCTCTTTTAATTTTTAATTGGGTACTATCACCCTTATTAAATTTACTTAATGTGTTCATATAGCTTTGTACATCTGTAAACTTATAATCGCCTAATTGTAATAATACATCACCCGTTTTTACACCGGCTTTAATGGCTGGTTTGTTTTCAGAAACACCATCAACCATTACACCTACGCCACTAAAAGTATAATCGGGCATTATACCCAAACTCACTTTAAAGCTTGATTTTCCCATTGCCGCAGCTTCTCTCGTTTTAGTAAACGTAAGTTTATCCATATTATTGGTTGCCGTTAATATTTGCTCAATATATTTTATGATAGCAACAGCGCCTTCATAATTTATTTTATCAGCATCGTCACTTGGTTTGTGGTAATCTTTATGGCTGCCAGTAAAAAAGAATAATACGGGAATATCTTTTTTGTAAAAAGATGTATGGTCGCTTGGGCCGCTTCCGCTGCTATCAATATTTATTTTAAAATAAGTATCGTTGGTTTTAATTAAATTTCCCCATGTAGGTGATGTGCCATAACCCCCAACCGTTAATCCGTGTGTACTATCGTTTAACCTGCCCACCATATCCATGTTAATCATGTAATTTACTTTGCTAACATCTATACCGCTTTGTTCAACAAAATATTTTGAACCAAACAAACCCAACTCTTCTCCTGAAAAAGCTACAAATACAACATTGTATTTTTTAAGGTCGCTTTTTTTAACCCAATTTGCTAAAGCAATTAAAGCAGCTGTACCACTAGCATTATCATCAGCCCCGTTGTGTATCATAGGTTGTGCACCTGTGTATAATGACGTATGATCTTCACCATACCCTAAATGATCATAGTGAGCACCTAGTATAATGGTATATGGTGCATTGTTGTTAATGTACCCTATTACATTATGACCCACTCTTACGGATTGTTGAACTTGAATAGTAATGGTGGCGTTTGGTACGCTGTAACCCTTTACTGTAAATGCAGCTTCGTTAACAGCAGCATCTAAAACAATTGCAGGAATATTCAATGCTGGTGTTTTTTCTTTGGCATCAAATACTATAGCATTTTTAGGGTTACTGCTATTTTTAACGATAAAAAGGGTTGCCTTGTTATTAGCCGCCGCCTTTGCAGCATCTAACATATTTTCTTTTATATCAAAATGTGGGTTGTTGGTATTTTGTGCAATAACACTATCTATATAATAATAAACAACGTTGGGCGATGAACTGTTGAATGATACTTTGCTAACATTTGCTGAATAAGCCAACGGAAAATAATCTTTCAACAATTGTAGTGTTTTGCCGTTTAATTCAAACTGTGTGGTAGTAGCAATTATTTTACCATCGTTTACCTCAAACGGTTGTATAAAACTATTATTGGTGTAGGTTGTTAAACCAGCTTTTTTAAATTGTGCTTCAATGTATTGGTAGGCCAATTTTTCACCAGCTGTGCCTGTGCGTCTGCCTTCCAACTTATCATCTGCCAAAAAATTAATAGTAGCTTTTAAATTATTTTTCAAAGCATCGTTTGTAACGATGTTATTTTTTTGTGCCCACAACACTTGTGGTAAAGCAACCATTAACAACACTAAATACTTCATAAATATTTTTTTGAATGTTCAAAGGTAAATTAATACATGGGTTAGTGTGCTAAATATGCTTAACTGATAGTCAATAATTTGTAAAATATGCTTTTGATTGGGGCATTTAACCGCTTTGGGGCTGTATTTTAATGTTTATATTTGCAGCCATTAAAATAATAGGCATGTTTAACAAGCGTACAAAAATTAAAGTTTTATTAGAAAGCGATCAAGCAAATTACGAAACCACTGTTATGGGTTGGGTGCGTACTTTTCGTAACAATCAATTTATAGCCCTTAATGATGGTAGTACCAATAATAATTTACAAGTGGTGGCTGCCTTGGGTTTGTTAGATGATGCTACTATAAAACGTATTACCACTGGCGCTTGTATTAAAGCTACGGGCACAGTTATAGAATCGTTGGGTAAGGGCCAAAAGGTAGAGTTACAGGCTACCGTTATAGAAATTTTAGGTGATAGCGATGCTGAAAAATTTCCGTTACAACCTAAAAAACACAGCTTAGAGTTTTTACGTGAAGTGGCACATTTACGCTTTCGTACCAATACATTTGGCGCTATTTTTAGGGTACGCCATAGCTTAGCTTTTGCTGTACATCAGTTTTTTAACGACCGAGGTTTTGTATACATGCATACGCCCATTATTACGGGTAGCGATGCTGAAGGTGCCGGCGAAATGTTTAAAGTAACCACTTTGCCTTTAGATGGTACTGCACCTAAAAACGATGATGGTAGCATCAACTTTAAAGAAGATTTTTTTGGTAAAAGCACCAACCTCACTGTAAGCGGACAATTAGAAGGTGAATTAGCGGCAATGGCTTTTAGTGATATTTATACTTTTGGACCAACGTTTAGGGCCGAAAATAGTAATACCACAAGGCACTTAGCTGAATTTTGGATGATTGAACCCGAAGTTGCGTTTAATGATTTGGAAGATAATATGAACCTTGCTGAAGATTTCATTAAGTATATTATTAAATATGCGATGGATCATAATGCTGATGATTTGGCGTTTTTAGCACAGCGTTTAGAGGAAGAAGAAAAACAAAAACCTCAAAACGAACGCAGTGAAATGGGTTTGATTGATAAATTAAAATTTGTAGTAGAAAATAATTTTGAACGTTTAACTTATACTGAAGCCATTGAAATTTTAAAAGAAAGTAACCATAATAAAAAGAAGAAGTTTCAATATTTGGTTGAAGGCTGGGGTGTTGATTTACAAAGTGAACATGAGCGTTACTTGGTAGAAAAACATTTTAAAAAACCAGTAATATTAACCGATTACCCAAAAGATATTAAGGCATTTTATATGCGCCAAAACGATGATGGTAAAACCGTTGCCGCTATGGATATTTTAGCACCAGGTATTGGCGAAATTGTTGGTGGCTCACAAAGAGAAGAACGTTTAGATAAATTGGTACAACGTATGGAAGAAATGCACATACCAACCGAAGAAATGAATTTTTATTTAGATACCCGTAGGTTTGGTGCTTGTCCGCATGCTGGTTTTGGACTAGGTTTTGAACGTTTGGTGTTGTTTGTAACGGGCATGACGAACATTAGAGATGTAATACCTTTTCCACGTTATCCGAAAAGTGCCGCATTTTAAATTTTTTAAAAGAGTAAGTAACACACTTACTCTTTTTTTATGCTTGCTGATAAAACAGTACTTTTAAAAAAGTTTTCTTTTCACCTATTATTGAATATATGTTTGGCACTAAATACCTCGATTTAATTTTAAGCAGCACCGGTTTGTTGCGAACTAAAAAGGTTTTACAAGTAAACCCCACCGCACCACCAACTAGGGTAGAGCCCGAAAAATCAATCATCACCGTTTTTGAATATAGTAAAGATGAGGTGCTTTGTAAGCAATTAAATAAAGTGGAAGATGCTTTTCCCTTTTTGCATTCACCTTCCAATACTTGGATTAATGTTGATGGTTTACGGAAAGAAGATGTTGATAAACTTGCTGCACAATTTGGTATACACCCTTTAATTGCCGAAGATATTATTAGTATTGGGCAACGACCAAAAACCGATGAAATTGATGGACTGGTTTTTTGTTTGCTGAACATGCTTTCGTTTAACAAAGCAATGGGTATTGTTGAATCAGAACAGTTGAGTATTATTTTGGGGCGAAAGTTTGTAATTACTTTTCAAGAAGATCCTACCAAAGATCCATTTAACCCTTTAAGAGATAAATTAAAAATTAGTAGTAGTAAAGTTCGGCAACTCGGTAGCGACTTTTTATTTTACAGCTTGCTTGATTATATTGTTGATTACTATTTTGTGGTAATGGAAAATCTTGCAGAAAAAATTGAAGACTTAGAAGAAGAAATTATTAAGAATGCTAATAACCGCAGCTTGGTAAAAATAAATATGCTTCGTAAAGAAATGATTGTGTTGAAAAGAAGCATAGCGCCTGTTCGTGAATTGGTGAGTAGCATTATGCGTAGCGAAACTGAGTTAATTGAAGAGCGTACTGAAAAGTATTTTAAAGATGTATATGATCATATCATTCAAGCCCACGACCTTTCAGAAAACTATCGTGATATGATGATGAACCTGCAAGATTTATATTTGAGCAATGTAAACCTTCGTATGAACGAGGTAATGAAAGTAATGGCGGTGGTTACTTGTTTACTAGCACCTGCTACTGTTATTGGTGGTATTTTTGGTATGAACTTCGATATAATTCCACTCATGCACAATACATGGGGCTTTTTTATTTGTGTTGGGTTGATGTTGATAATACCAATAGTGATGTTGCGTTTGTTTAAAAAACGTGGTTGGTTTTAACTAATAGGCGTTGCTGCACTTTTCTTTTTAAACACCGGCACAGTACTACATGGTTCACCATACATAATGCTTTTAGCAACAGGGCGTAATTTATTGGTTATCGCTACATATGCTGCTTCGCCAATAGGTAATTCGCCGCAACCTTTTATAACTAAACGAGCATCGGTATATACAGTACTATCAATAGCCGCTATGTTTTGTAATAATATTTTTGTAGCAATATCTTGTTCCGTACTAAATTCAATTTGTTTGGCAACAGGTTGTAATAAACTTACCACTAACATGTAGGCCCACATGGGTATCACCGCATCAGCAGTACATGTGAGTGCTACAATTTTATTGGTATAAATTGTAAGATCAATGTTTTTAAGTGCTTCCCTAAAATCTTTCTCTTTTAAAATTAGGCCCATAAAAAGGTAGTCTTTTAAATCAAAAACCACTACGCCTTCTTTAGGATAATAATCTTCTAAATTAATAGTGATGATACCACTTTCGGCTACCTTATTTACAAATTGCGATTCCATTGTACAAAATTATACTATTTACAAATGTTTACTGTTGTTACTATTGTTGAAATAAGAAATTTAACAGCACAAAAAAACCGCTACAAATGTAGCGGCTATTTTTATTAATTACTTTTTAGAAGAATTTACTTCTGTTATCTTTTATAGTGGCTTGTTTTCTTAATCCTTCAAACCAGTTGTTACTTTGTTGGCGAATAGCAGCCATACGAGCAGTGGTTTGTGCCGATTTTTCTTCTGGCGATGGTGCTGCTTTTTGTTGTATGCTGTTTACTTTAACTAAATACACACCTGTTGCACCTATAATTGGTGTTGATGCTTTGGTTTGATTGTCTTTATTAAATGCAGCACCAATTACCTTTGGTTCAGGGCCAATACCATTAATAATTCTACCACTCATAGTTAAGGTTGAATCTGCACCGGCAGTTAAAATTTGTTTGTTGTAAGCCGCTGCAGCACTTTCTAAAGTTGGTGTTGCACCTAGTTTAGCAGTAATAATATCAGCCTTCTTTAAATTTCTTACAATTGCTTCAGCACCCGGACGAGCCGTTGCAGCATCTTGCACACCTTCTTTATATATTTTATTTACAGTAGCTACAATAAATTGATCACCAATACCAATTGGGTCGCTTACTGCCCCAGGTTTTGCATCAAATACCCAACGTACCAAACTTCTTGCCTCTTGCATATTGGCAACACTAAAATCGTTCTCTTTAATAGTAGTTGGTAATTCAATAATTTGTAAACCATTTTTTGCAGCATACTCTGCTAATGCTTTACCATCTTTTTGTTGTGATGCTTTTGTAGCAGCTAAACTTGCACCGTTAATGGTTTCATCACTCGGTACAATTTGTTTTGCCATGTAAGCAATTTTATACGCTGTTTTAAAATCTTTTTGGTTTAAAATATCAATAACATGGTAACCAAATTGTGTTTTTACAACATCTTTAGCGCCTGCTGTTTTTGTAAAACTAAATTCATTAAACTCAGGTACCATTGCACCGTAGCCAAACGTACCTAAATCACCACCTTTTTCAACACTTCCTTTATCAGCAGAATATTTTGTTGCCAAAGCACCAAAATCAGCACCACCTTTAATAGCAGTTAAAATACTATCAGCCAATGCCTTTGCAGCAGAGTCTGTTCTTATTGGTTGTTGTGTTTGTAAATCATTTACGGCAACTAAAATATGACGAGCTTTTACACTATCAGGTAATTGCTTGGTTGCTAAAATTTTTGCTAAAGCATAATTATTACCTTCAATATAAGGACCGTACACAGTACCAACTGCTTGTTTTACGATTGTATCTTTTGCTTGCGATGGTATTTTTGATAATGGTGCATAATCATCTTTAAAATCAATGGTTGATGTATTACGAGCTACAAAAGCACTTGCGTTGGTATCTGCAGCAAAAGCATCTCTTAAACCAGCAACCATATCTCTTGCTTTTGCACTATCCGTTGCAGATGGTAATTGGCTAAACGCAATGTATGAAATCGTTCTACCGGCTTCTTGCTTAAACAAATCTTTGTGTGATGCTACATATTTATTAATATCATCGTCAGATACTTTTACGGTACTGTCGCTAATTTCTGCATAATTAACACCTACATATGAAATGTTTGAAAAAGTAACTGATTCTTGTTGGTCTTTTTCTTGCATCCAAGTAGGGTAGTAAGCAGCAGCACTTATTAAACCACCATATTTTGCAGCAGCGGTGCTTAATTTAAGTGGTTCCAAAATTTGTGCATCAATAGCTTCTCTATCAGCACCTTTTAATTTCTTAATATTATTTATAGCATCAGCCACTTTTGCTAAATCTAATTTTCCCGTTGCTGGGTCAATTAAACTTCTTTCTTGCATAAATGGATTACTAGGATCGTTGCTCATTAAAATTGATGACAACTCTTTTGGAGTAAGTGTAATACCTAACTTTTCTGTTACATTGTAAAACACATTTTCAGCAATCATTTGGTTCCAAACGTTATCTCTAATTCTTAAAGATGCTGCACCTGTTGGTTGTTGACCTGTTTGACCAGCTTGCTTATTTTCTTCTTGCGTTACTCTTTTATTGAATTCATTTAAATCAATACTGGTACCGTTTACTTTACCAACTGTTGTACCTGCACTGCCACCAAATAAACTGGCACTGCTACCTGATTTAGCATCCATTAAAATAAAACCAATAAGACTTAAAGCAATTACTATAATGATAATAGCTGCGCCTTTTTCTCTGATACTTTGAATAATCTGCATCTCTATATAATATTAATTTTGGAGGGCAAAAATAGGGTAATTAATAGCTATTAACAAATTGTGGATAATCAAGCTTAATTAAGTGAAAAAACAGCTTACTTATTTTATATGTATTCAAAAAAATGATTGCGAATTTTATTAGCAGCTTTGTATACCTGTATTTTACTACCTGTTAAGTTACATTATATAATAAAACATAGTTTTAATACTAAAAATACAATTAACTAACATTATGTATTATTAATAATCAATAAGTTATATATTTTTAAGGGTATTTTTAGGGTTATTAACATTTACTGTTGATAAGCCCTATTTTAGGTGTATAAAGCTATTTTTTACAAAAAAATTATCTTAACAGTTGGGGAATAAAAACCAAGGTTTTTGGTAATTGTTGTTATGCACACTTTTTAATATCATTTTACAACCAGTTCATTCACACAAAAAATAAAAAAATGTTCCAAATTATTTTCCACCAACAATGTTATTAACCATTGTGTGTTATTAAGGTTTAAAAGGCGTAAATGTGGCGTTTTTATTATTCATTATTCATATTAATTAAATGTTACTTACTTGTGAATTACTGTTAATAAAACAAAGTTTTTAATTTTACAATAGTTTAAAAGTTCGATCTTTCCACAAATTAACATCCCTAATAGTAATAGGGCTTTATATAAATAATAAGTATTAATATATATTATGGTAGATATACACAGTGAAAATGAATTAAAACAAATTGTTCAAAAAAAAGGTTTTCTTGATTTTGATGTGGACCCCACTATTGATTTGTTTGCGGCCATTCAACAACTCAAAAAAGAAAAGAACGCCATTATACTAGCGCATTACTATCAGGAACCTGATATTCAGGATATTGCTGATTTTATTGGTGATAGTTTAGGGCTGGCTCAAAAGGCACAAAGTACAGATGCTGATATGATTGTTTTTGCAGGTGTGCATTTTATGGCTGAAACAGCTAAAATTTTAAATCCACACAAAAAAGTTTTGTTACCCGATTTAAATGCTGGTTGCTCATTAAGCGATAGTGCACCACCAGCTATGTTTAAAGCTTTTAAAGATAAACACCCTGATCATTTAGTAATTACCTACATTAATTGTAGTGCAGGTATGAAGGCTTTGAGTGATATTATATGCACAAGCAGCAATGCACAACAAATTGTAGAGAGTTTACCAAAAGATCAGAAAATAATTTTTGCGCCTGATAAAAATTTAGGTGCATGGATCAATAAGCAAACAGGCCGTAATATGGTTTTGTGGAATGGTGCCTGTATGGTGCACGAAATGTTTAGTTATGAAAAAATTACCAAACTCAAAGTAAGGCATCCGCAAGCTAAAGTGTTAGCACACCCTGAGTGTGAAGCACCTGTATTAGCTTTGGCAGATTATATTGGTAGCACTACAGGTATTTTAAAGTATGCTGAAAAATCGGCTGATCAAACCTTTATTGTAGTAACTGAGTCGGGCATTTTACACCAAATGCAAAAAACAAGTCCGCATAAAACGTTTATACCTGCACCTCCAAACAATGCATGTGCTTGTAATGATTGTCCGTACATGAAATTGAATACATTAGAAAAATTATACTTATGTATGCAATATGAATTGCCAGAAGTTACGATGGATGCAGGTTTAATTGCCGCTGCTAAAAAACCAATTGAAAGAATGTTACAAATAAGTGCCGATTTAAAGTTGTAATTATTTCAACATATTAACAGTATTTCCACATTTTTCACTATTTTTAAATTTCTAATTGATGATTTAAAGTAGTTTCTATGTCTATTCCTTCAGTTGATTTAGCGCTGTTTTTATCAGGTGATCCTGTAAAAAAACAAGCATTTGTGCAAGATTTAGGTAAAGCCTATGAAGAAGTTGGTTTTGTAGCTGTTAAAAATCATGGCGTACCTGACAGTTTAATAGCTGATTTATACAAGTATGTGCAAGAGTTTTTCTCTCTACCGCTTGATATGAAAAAGCAATACGAAATACCTGAACTTGCCGGTCAACGAGGTTATACATCATTTGGTAAAGAACATGCAAAGGGTAGTGAAGCTCCAGATTTAAAAGAGTTTTTTCAGTACGGACAAGTACCAAGAGATAATTTTAAGGAAGAAGAATACCCAGCCAATGTTCAAGTACAACAAATAGCTCCTTTTAATAAAACCTTTGATGACGCCTATAGGGCATTCGAAAAATCGGGTACAGCATTGCTACAAGCAATTGCTTTATATTTAGGTTTAGATGAACATTATTTTGATGAATATGTACACAATGGTAACTCTATTTTGAGGGCTATTCATTATCCGCCTATTACACAAGAACCTGCAAGTGCTATAAGAGCAGAGCAACATGAAGATATTAACCTCATTACACTGCTTGTAGGGGCCTCTGCTGATGGTTTAGAGATATTAACGAAGCAAGATGAGTGGGTGCCCGTTACATCGCTTCCTGAGCAAATTGTGGTGAATGTAGGCGATATGTTACAACGTTTTACCAACAATAGGTTACGCAGTACTACTCACCGTGTGGTAAATCCTAAAAGAGAATTGTGGCACACCAGTCGTTTTTCAATACCATTCTTTTTACACCCACGTAGCAGTATGAGTTTAGCTTGTTTACCAAGTTGTATCACAGATGAAAATCCGATTGCATACGATGATATTACAGCAGGTGAATACCTCGATGAACGTTTAAGAGAAATCGGATTAAAAAAATAAATAATATATTAAACCACTTTTTTAAGTGGTTTATTTTTTAGTTTGTTGTTATTAAATTTATATTTGGTTATAACTTATTAATTGAATTTATTTAGACACATACCTTTTCTTAAAACGGTTTTCTTTTACAGCCTTACTGCTTTTGGTGGGCCACAAGGTCATTTAGGTATGATGTTAAAAACCTTTGTTTTAAAACATAGGTATGTAACTGAAGATGAATTAATTGAGTATAATTCTTTTTGTCAATTATTACCAGGCGCCTCAAGTACACAAACCGTAACTTTAATTGGTTATAAAAGAGGTGGTGTTCCTTTAGCAATATTAACGCTGTTGATATGGATTTTACCTGCCTGTTGTTTAATGGGCGGTTTATCATTTTTACTCACTTTATTTCCTGCAAAAAATTATACAGCTAACCTATTTAAGTTTATACAACCAATGGCTATTGGTTTTTTAGTGTTCGCTTTTGTGAGGGCATTTGGTATTTCAATTAACAACTTTATTACAATGGTAATTATGTTGATTAGTTTAATACTTACTTTTTTCTTTTTTAAAACGCCTTGGGTATTTCCTATTTTAATTATTGCTGGTAGTATTGCCACTAACTTCAGCGACAAACGTATTCCCGAAAAAGAAAAAATTGTTCCCAAACAAATTCGTTGGACGAACATTTGGTTATTCGTATTTGTATTTATTATCGCAGGTACTTTGAGTGAAACAGCTCGTTCGCAACATTGGCCTAATAGAAAAGCCTATAACTTATTTGAAAACTTTTACCGTTTTGGAAGTTTTGTGTTTGGCGGTGGTGATGTGTTATTACCTATGATGTTAGATCAGTATGTTGAAAGACCCAACTCTAAACAAATTGTAGAAAACAACCCCAATGTAATAAAAATAGATAGGGCAGATTTATTAACGGGTTACGGTTTTGTGAGGGCCATACCTGGTCCTGTTTTTTCAGTAGCATCATTCACTGGCGGTATGGCTATGAAAAATGATGGAATACAAATGCAGTTAATAGGTTGTATTATTGGTTCTATCGCTATTTTTTTACCAAGTGCCTTACTAGTATTATTCTTTTTTCCGGTGTGGCAATATTTAAAAAAGTATGTAATTGTATTTAGAGCATTAGAAGGTATTAATGCAGTAGTGGTAGGTTTAATGGGTGCAGCTGCAGCTTATTTATTAAAAGGTATGAATTGTACTTTTAGTAACCTTAATGATTACCTAATGATTATGGTAATTTTAGCCACTTTATTATTATTAAAGTATACCAAAATACCAGCACCATTTATTGTTATTGGATGTATACTACTCGGTTGGGTTTTCTAGGTTCGATTGATAATAACCCTTCTCCATTATTTCATCATACACTACATCTGGCACATAAAAACGAATACTTCTATGTTCTTTAATGTTTTTCCGAATCATGGTAGATGATATTTCTAACAAAGGAGCATCTATTATTTTAATAGTGTCTGATAAGTATTTAGTAACAGCAAAGCCTGGTCTATTGTAAATATAAATACTGTAGTTATCTAATATAGTTTGATAGTTTTTCCATTTATCAATATTTTGAAAACCATCACTACCCATTATAATGGTAAATGTTTTGGTAGGATGTTGTTCTTTTAAGTAAGTTAAAGTATCTACAGTATAGGAGGGTTTTGGTAATTTAAACTCTACATTACTAGCTTTTAGTTTTGGTACGTTTTCAATGGCTAATTGTACAAGTGATAAGCGGTGTTGTTGGTTTAATAAACCTGCAGGGTTTTTAAAAGGGTTTTGAGGCGATACCACAAACCATACTTCATCAACATCAGTATGGTCAGCCATATAAGCGGCTATTATTAAATGACCAATATGTATGGGATTAAATGAACCGAAATACAAACCTACTTTCATACTATGTTTTTATATTTCTTCTACTAAAATATGTTCTGCTTCGTTTAAGCGTAAACTTAATGTATACCCTGCAACCGAAACTGATATAGGATCTTTAAAAGGTGCAATTTTTTCAACGGTTACTTGTTCACCAGGCACACAACCCATTTCCATCAACTTTAAAAAGATATCATCGTTTTCAAATGCTCGGATAATAACCGCTTGCCCAATTTTAATTTCTGATAATCTTTTATACATGGTCATACCCTTTTTTGTAAGGCGTAAAAATAGTTGATATATTAGTGGTAACATTGCGATATTAAGAAAATTATGTCAGTATCATTTCACCAACAAACCACCGTTACGCTAAGCCAACGTAATCATTTAAAACTTTTTATAGCTAAGTTATTTGCTATGGAAAATAAAAGGATGGCAACATTGGATATTATTTTTTGTACAGATGATTATCTTTTAGAAGTCAATCGTTCATTCCTACAACACGATTATTATACTGACATCATCACTTTTGATTTAAGTGACAATAAAAAAGCACCTACCATCGGTGAACTTTACATTAGTGTTGATAGAGTAAAGGATAATGCCACCACTTTAAAAACTAGCTTTAAAAACGAACTTCATCGTGTAATTTTCCATGGCTGCCTACATTTATGTGGTTATAAAGACAAAACACCTAAAGCAGAACGCTTAATGAGACTTAAAGAAGAAGAGTATTTAGACCTATACTTTTAATAATGTTCCACGTGAAAAAACTAAAATACTACATAAAATGTTCCACGTGAAAAAAAGTGTATTTAAATTGTAATTATCTATTGCATTAATCTATTGCATAGTACCTTTGTACTCATGTTTCCAAAATACGATATTATAGTAGTAGGTGCTGGTCATGCTGGTTGCGAAGCTGCTGCCGCTGCCGCCAATATGGGTAGTAGTACCTTGTTAATTACCATGAATATGCAAACCATTGCTCAAATGAGCTGTAACCCAGCTATGGGAGGTATTGCAAAAGGACAAATTGTGAGAGAAATTGATGCCATGGGCGGTTATAGTGGTATTGTAACCGATAAAAGTTTGATACAGTTTAGAATGCTCAACCGTTCTAAAGGTCCGGCAATGTGGAGCCCACGTGCACAAAGCGATCGTATGTTATTTGCACAAGTATGGAGAGAAATGCTTGAGCAAACCCCCAATCTAGATTTCTATCAAGATACCGTGTATAATTTAATAGTTGAAGAAGGTGTAGTAAAAGGTGTAATTACAGGTTTGGGGCATCATATTTATGCCTCATCGGTTGTGTTAACCAACGGTACGTTTTTAAATGGTGTTATACATATTGGTGAAAAAAACTTTGGTGGTGGTAGGGTAGCAGAAAAAGCGGCTACTGGTATTACTGAGCAATTGGTAGCACTGGGTTTTGAAAGTGCTCGTTTAAAAACAGGTACGCCACCCCGTATTGATGGTAGAAGTTTAGATTATTCTAAAATGGAAGAGCAGCAAGGTGACGATGAATTGGTTGGCTTTAGCTATCTTGAAAAACCAACATTACCAGCAAATAAGCAACGCAGCTGTTGGATTACGTATACCAACCAAGAAGTACACGATATTTTAAAAACAGGTTTTGAAAGTAGCCCAATGTTTCAAGGGCGAATACATGGTACAGGCCCAAGGTATTGTCCTAGTATTGAAGATAAAATCAACCGTTTTGCTGAACGAGAACGCCATCAACTATTTGTAGAACCCGAAGGTTTTAATACAGTAGAAATTTATGTAAATGGTTTTTCATCATCTTTACCAGAAGAAATACAATTAAAAGCATTACGTAAAGTACCAGGTTTTGAAAACTGTAAAATGTTTAGGCCAGGTTATGCAATTGAGTACGATTTCTTTCCACCAACACAATTAACAGCATCGCTTGAAACAAAGCTGATAAAAAATTTATTTTTTGCCGGACAAATAAACGGTACCACAGGTTATGAAGAAGCTGCTTGCCAAGGTTTAATGGCCGGTATTAATGCTCACTTAGCCAATAATAATAAGCCTGCATTTATATTAAAAAGAAGTGAAGCTTATATTGGTGTGTTGATTGATGATTTAATTAATAAAGGTACAGATGAACCTTATCGTATGTTTACGAGCAGAGCAGAGTTTAGAACCTTACTCAGACAAGATAATGCGGATATTCGGCTTACTGAAATTAGCTACCAGTTAGGCTTAGCATCTAAACAACGTAAGGATGCTGTTACACAAAAAAAGGAAGCAGTTGCAGCAGCGATTGAAATTCTCAATTCATTGTCTATCAATATATTAGAAGCTGATGAATATTTAGTTTCCGTAAACTCAGCGCCACTTACTTTTAAGCAAAAAGCAGCGCAAATATTATTAAGGCCCAATATTAATTTGGTAGATATGATGGCCCAAATACCAAGTGTGCAAACTGCCTTAGCAGCATTTAGTAGCGAAGTGTTAGAACAAGCAGAAATTCAATTAAAGTACAATACTTACATAGAAAAAGAAAAAGAGTTGGTTGATAAAATGAGTGCTTTAGAAAACTTAGCCATACCTACCGATTTTAATTATGATAAATTGGTAAGCCTTGGTACAGAAGCAAAACAAAAATTTAAAAAAATTCAACCACGTACATTAGGCCAAGCAAGCCGTATTAGCGGTGTTAACCCTAGCGATGTGCAAATATTAATGGTGTATATGGGTCGTTAAAAAAAATATTATGGAAATACAAGCAGGCGATATTGTTGAGTTAAAATCAGGAAGCCCCAAAATGACAGTAGCTTTCGTATCAAAAGAGGGTTATTGTTATTGCACCTGGTACGATTTTAATTCGTTTACTTGGCATGAGCAAGTAAAAATTTATACGGTGCTCCTCAAAAAATGTGAATAAAAAAGTTTAAATAAAATAAAAAATGCCAACAACCATAGTTGGCATTTTTTCGTATCTATATTAAAGCGATAAAAAAAGCGAAAGCTTATAAAAATATAAAATGTTGTTCAGGTGTAGTTTTTAGGTTAGATGAAAAGCCCTTGTTTCGAGCAAGGGCTTTTTTATTTGATTTTTTTATACGACTAATATTGACAATTAGTTTCTTTCAAAAGTGAGGAAATCAACACCACCATTTCCTCCGCTAACATCTTGTAATCTTATTTTGGTATCAGTACGTTCTATTACATGCCAATCATCACTAATTTCAACAAAACTAGCAGGACTGCTAAAACTCAATACCAGCTTGGTTTTTGAGTCATCTAAAGCTGTATTCCAAGTTCCATTAATGGCTGTTGTGCCTGTTTTAGTTGCAGTAACCGTGTTGTTATTGGCAAAAACAAAACTATAGCCACTATAGTTATTTGTTTCTTCATGATCAGTATCATAATAATAAGTAATACGCCAATTACCAGTTACAACAGTGGCGGTTACAGCACTTGTGGTAATGTTTGTTGAATTATCATCTTTTTTACAAGACGATAAGCTAATAACACAAAAGGAAATAACAGTTAATAATATACTTTTCATGTTTAAAAAATTTTGGTAATAAATGTAGATATAATACCACATTAACAATAACTGTACCAATTGTAAAAATTTTGTAAAATTGTAGAATGTGTATATATTAGAATATTAAAACTAACTACATGAAAAAAGTATGCTTATTTTTTATTATTACATTATTTTTTAATATTTATGTTAATGCTCAAACGCAACGTACACTTAAACAGGTGTTAGTGTTACAAATGCCCAAAACTATTGATGATGATATGCCCGGTACCACAGGGTCTTCCGTAGCATGGCATCCTATATTCAAAAAATATTATGCTTGTTTTGCCGGTAATGTTGAATATCCATTTGGCGTATTTGATGAAAAAGGAAACCTCTTATCAGATCCTAATTTATCGTGTAACAATGATGTACGTGGTTTATGGTATTCGCCTATTAACAGAACCATTGCTGGTAATGCTTATAATGATGGTGGTTGGTTTGAGTATAAGCTAGATAATAAAGGCATGGTAAAAGAAACAAAAACGGTACTTGAAAAAATGAACCAGCCCGAAGAACAATCTGTGGGCTGTTATAATACTGCTGAAAATAAAATATTGTTTTTAGATGGGCCAGTAATAAAACAATATGATACAAAAGGCTATGCAGAAAAAACAATTGATATTTATTGGGGACAATCAAAAAAACCACAAGAAGCAACCATGTTTGATGAGTTACCTGTTGAATATAATACAAGAAATATTGTTTATGCGGCCAAACCACAAAGTATGATAGGCGCTTTAAATATTGATAATAATTCAGTAGAGTGGTACAGCTTAAAAACAGGTTTACTAATAAGAAAAGATAATTTACCACAAAGTGCACCGGCTCCCGAATCTTTTAATTTTGCTTATGCAAATGATATTGTTTGGTTGTTTGATAAAGAAAACAGGCGCTGGCTCGGATATAAATAGCATTAAAAAGCCGCAACATTTAAGTTGCGGCTTTTTTTATAAGTATTTATTTAAACGGATTACCCCATTTAACATCTGTATAAACATTATTACCGCTAAGCGTATTCATAAAGGCGATAACGTTGTTAACTTCTGTTGCCGTTACGTTTAATTTTTGGCCCACACCATTTGGTCGTAAACGAGGGTCGAGGTTGGTATTACCAGGCGCAATGGTAATGTTACCGTAGTGGCCAATAACTTGTTGTACTGTTGTAAATACACCTGTATGCATCATCGGTGTATTGGGTACACCATTTCTTAATAAATCTCTTAAACTGGGTGATCGGGTATTATTGATATCAATACCTGTTGCATTAATAATTCCAATAATGCCATTGTTTCTTGTATTGGGGTCAATATCAAATTCGGGTGCAGCATGGCAACCACCACAACCAAGGCCTCCAGCAATTCTGTTACCTGTTGCATCAAAAGTAGGAGGTGTATTGAATAAGTTTTTACCTGCATTTTCCGAAGCAGAAAAATTAGGAAAGTTTTGATTGTCGTTATTTACCAAAGCCCTGCCAGCATCATACTTTGCATCGAACGATTGTATACTGCGAATAAATTGTGAAAGACACTCTTGCAACCTTGCTTCGGTTACATTTACGTCACCATAAACAGCTGTAAATAATTCTTGATAATAACCAATACCTTTTAATTTGTTCAATAAATCATTTAAATTTTGGCGACCAGTTTGTCCACTAAAACCCATTTCAGCATGGTCTTGTATAGGTTGTGTTGTTTGTACTTCAAGTGTTGCCGCTCTTTCGTTCCAAAAAAACTTGGCTTCATTTGCAAAACGAGCATTCACTAAACGCATACTGTGCCTACCTGTAAGGCCCCCACTTACCCCTTTGCTTTGTATGGCAGTATCACCAAAAGCAAAAGTTTGTTTATGGCAACTTGCACATGCAATAGTATTATCAATACTTAAACTTTTATCATAAAACAATACCCGGCCAATAGTGGCCTTACCATTAGTAATTGGGTTAGCACCTGTATTGTCTTTTACAATATAATTAGGTTTAGGTTGTGCTGCGTAATTGGCAAAATTATTAGGATCAATGTTGTTACCAAACGCCGCAGTTATGGCTGGGTAACTTTGCGAAGCAATTGCATCGGTATTTTTTTTGGAACAATATTCAAAAATAAATACAGTGCATAATAATGCCGTAATAACGGAAATTTGTTTAAGCATGTTAGTTAGTTTGTGGTGTGACCAACAATTTATAAAAAAGTTTAATGGAAAAAAAGTTAATTTTCAAAATAGGTATAATGATGTTGTTTTAAAAATGATTTTATAACATCAACGTGAACACATTGCCCAAGGTGTAAAAAAGAGTAATCTGTTACTTTTTTATGTTGGTGGTTAATGATGATATCTTTATTAACCAAATCGAAACCAAGGTGAAGGTGCTTTGTTGAAAATTGCATGCCATATACTATACCATCTTTATTAAAAAGTGGTCCACCGCTTTGGCCCTTTAAACCCGGGGTGCTCATTTCAATACCTGTAATTTCATTTGGGCTATCAGCTAAAAAACGAGTTACCATACCATCAATAGGAAACTGTGGTGTACTGGCTACACCGGTATGGCTCCAATCAATATCATCAGCAGCTTCATTAAAAGTAAAATTGGTAAATTCAGGAAAAGGAAAACCCAACCTACACAACATATTACCTTGTTTTATTTGACCACTATCTTTTAAAAAAATTGCATGGTTATTATACAGTTTTTTACCAAACCCTTTAAATTGTATAATGGCTAAATCGGCCGTTGGGTGCACATGTGTAGTGAAGCCCTGCATACTATCAACACAATCAACAAAAGTGTTTTTCATTTGTATAATTGTATCTGCATCATAATTGTATTTTATTTCTAACCCTTTCAAGCGCATTTTATATTTGCCATCATTCGGCAAGGCGGCACGTTCTTTTTTAAAATCATTAAATGTTTTATTGATATGGTCTGATGATGCTAGCATTTGAGCAACATGTTTACAGGTAATAGCAACAGCCTCATCGTTTATAAAAAACAATGTAGATGAGCCTGTAGTTATTTGTTTACCACCATAAGTTCTTATAATTGTATTGATAGGACGGGTATAATTAGACGCAGTTGCAATTGCATATTCAAACATAATATGTATTTAAGTGTGTATTTTTGAATAAGTAAATTACAATAAACCCACTCAACAACATGAAATACATTTTCGGATTGCTATTTTTAACTTTTACAATACAAGGTTTTGCACAAAAAGCCATCAACTCAAACAAACAAAAAGCGGTTAAACAAATTGTTGATGTTGCATGTGGCCAATGCCAGTTTAATATGAAAACACAGCAAGGTTGCGATTTAGCTGTAAGCATAAATGGAAAAACCTATTTTGTTGATGGTGCAAATATTGATGCTTTTGGCGATGCACATGCAACGGATGGTTTTTGCAACGCAATTACTAAAGCTGAAGTAATAGGTACTATAAAAAACAATAGGTTTAAAGCAACATACTTTAAACCTATTAAAAATAAATAAGCAGCTATTGTTAGGAGAATAAATACTCTACATCTGCCTTTGATAATGCTTTTACAAAATTTGCATCATCAGCAATAAGCTCTTTTGCTAATATTTTTTTACGTTCTTGTAATTGTAAAATTTTATCTTCAATTGTATCAATACAAATCATACGATAAGCAAATATATTTTTTGTTTGCCCAATACGGTGTGTACGGTCAATAGCTTGTTGTTCCACCGCTGGGTTCCACCATGGGTCAACAATATAAACATAATCAGCAGCGGTAAGGTTTAAACCTACACCACCTGCTTTTAATGAAATTAAGAAAACCCTACACTCATCATTGTTTTGAAAATTTTGAATTGCCTTTTCTCTATCGGTTGCAGATGTACTACCATCAAAATACTCAAAAGGAATATTAGCTTCTGTTAGTTTTTGTTTAATTAAACTTAGCATACCTAAAAACTGAGAAAATACCAATGCCTTGTGGTCACCAATATTTTCTTCAATTTCTCGAGTGAGTTCATCAAGCTTAATGGAATGATTCGGAAATTTTTCATCTTCATTTAAAATAGCTGGGCTATCGCAAATTTGACGAAGCTTCATCAATCCCTGTAAAATGGTAAGCTGCGATTTTTGAATACCTTGTTCTTCAATAGTTCCCAAAATTTTATCTCTGTAACTATTACGGTAAGCATCATAAATTTTACGTTGCTCTTTTTCCATTTCACAAAACAAAATTTGTTCTGTTTTCTCTGGAAGGTCTTTGGCTACCTGCTCTTTGGTTCTGCGTAAAATAAAAGGAAACAATAATTTTCGTAAATGCTCTTTTTGTTCTTGTTCGCCAAACTTATCAATAGGTGTTGCAAACTCATTTCTAAAAAACTCCATGCTGCCTAATAAGCCAGGGTTTAAAAAATTCATTTGAGCATAAATATCAAATGTATTGTTTTGAAGCGGCGTACCACTCATACAAATTCTATTTGTTGCTACTAACAATGAAGCCGCTTTGGTAACTTTTGATGATGGGTTTTTTATAGCCTGACTTTCATCTAACACCACATAATCAAAATGTATTTTTAAAAATAATTGAATATCGCTACGCAATGTGCCATAGGTAGTAATGATAACATTGGCTTTTTTTAACTCCTCTACATTTCGGGTACGGGTGCTACCATGGTGTATATGCGCTTGTAACGTTGGCGTAAACTTTTTCATTTCGTTTTGCCAGTTGTAAATAAGCGTAGTAGGGCAAACAACAATGGCCATTAAACCACCTGTATTTTTATTGTAATGATCAAGCATGGTAAGGGCTTGTACGGTTTTACCCAAACCCATATCATCTGCCAAAATACCACCCCAACCTACTTCGTTTAAATAATTTAACCAGCGGTAACCAGCTAGTTGGTAAGGCCTTAGTATGGGCGCTAACTGTGCCGGTGCTTCAGTTTCAGGTATATTTTTAAATTCACGTAGGCGTTCATATTTTTCATCTAAAGCAAAACTCATTTCTTCTTCGTTGCGGTTTTCATAGAGGTCGTCAATTACGCTCATATGAAATTTACTTAAACGCAATTTATCGCTACGGCCGTCGCCTACTTTAAATAGTAATGAATATTTTTTCAACCACTCATCGGGCAAAATACCTAAAGTACCATCTCCTAATTGTACAAAAGAACGTTTATCGGCTAAGGCTCTTTTAATATCAGCAATGCCCACCCGTTGTTCACCAAATTCAATTTCAACTTTAGCATCAAACCAATCTTGTCCGCTACTTACATGTATATGCGTACTCGGCCTTGCCGTATTGAAACGAAAATTCTTTAAAGCCTCAAAACCGAAAACAGGAATTTTTAATTCCTTCATAGCATCAACAAATAAGAAAAACCAATTATCTCTGAGTACATCGGCACCTTTTAAAACAAGGCTACCATTTTCTTGTTTGTCAATAAAGCCAGAGTGTAAGCTGGTTAATTTATTGATGAAGCTAGCTTCAGCTTCTTTGTTGCGGTGAATCTGTAAAATTTTATCGCCATCGGGTATGGTAAGTGTTTCTTTATCACCAGCTTTGGTTTCAAAACCTTTGTAGCTAAACACGGGTTGAAAAACCAAGTAATCGCCTTTTTCTTGTAACAGTAACTTTACTTCTGGCACACTTACCTTCACCTCTTTCACCAACGATTTATCAAACGTAACATCATACTCTTTGGTAAGCGGCAGAATAACGGTTTCCATTACTTTTGCCCAATTTTTTTTATTGAGTGTAATGTTACCTTGTTTAATGAATTTTTCGGCTTGCATTACATCTTCCGTTTTCTGCCAAGTGTATAGCACATCATCATGTAAAAACAATAAACTGGTGCCAGATTGGTTTTCAGCGAAAGGAATATTTTGTGCACCAATACGCACTTTACAAGTAATATTAAACTGACCATCATTAACCCCTACATTAAAAAGGGGCGTAATAAAATGATCGCTTAACTCAGCCTCTTGTAAATGTGCTGTTTTTAATTTTTTGGCATAAGGCAACATAAAAACAAAAGGATTATTTGCCTGTTCATCAAAAAGCTTTTTTAGTTTTGGATGAAGGTATTCTGTAATTAATACTTTTGTTTCTTCTGGTAAATCATCACCATCGGTATGAATTATGTTTTCCCAAATGCCACTAAATGGTGAATTACGATTGAGGTATTTGTTGATTTCGTTGTCTTGCAGTTTGCGAATTTGTTGAAACAACAATTTATCATCTTCAGAAAAACCTTCTGTATCAACAAATTTAGTTAAGTCAATTTTAGCGGTTTTACCAATAAATTTTTTATTATCATCATCTGGCTCACCCTGTACTGCTTCTACCGTAAAGCCCGGATAATTTTTTACATTGAAATTAAAAACTACACCAAGTCGTAAACGTTGTTTTGAAACTTCAACTTTTTCAGCAACAGGGGCACTTGTAATGGGTACAAAAGTATTGGTACGTAAAGGTGCTACATTGGTGGTGGGGCTGGTGGAAGCTGCTACTCTTTTTATAGAGGTATCTAATACCTTCAAAAATGGTTTTCCATCTTTGTATATAAATTCAAATTTACCTGTTAAATCATCTGCTAAACTATAGCCATAAATTTGAAGCAGTTTGTTTTTTTCTTTATCTCTGTTGCGAATACTATCAAAATAATCAGCACCATAATTATGCAGTAGCTGCACAAATAATAACACTTTATGTTCGCATAAAGGGTGTTGCGATTCGCTACACATGCAAGAGGTATCAAAATTTCGTTCGTCGTTTTTTTGAATAACCAATGGGTAGGTTTCACCATTAATTACAAGTGATGCTTCTACACGTTCATCAGCTGCTTTTAAAATAGTGGCTTTGGTGCTTTGTAACAACTCTTCAGCTTCATGAAAAATAGAAGGTGATGATAACATTTTGATCATTTTAAGATCAATGTTTTTCATTTTTGCAACCGAGTGCATTTGGTTGTATTGTATAGCGCTGCTGCGTAACAAATTTTTATCAACCATATCTTGCAAACGCAGTAGTGCTGCAGCTTCGTGCCTACAAATATCGCCCATGTTATATGGGCAACTACAGCGCAAGCTCATGGCTTTTGCATCGCTGTATTTTTCAATGTATACCTTGTAAAAAGTATTGTAAACATCGTCTTTTACCCTAAATACAATGCTACTCATAAGCTCATCATGCTCCACCAACTCCACCGTATTGAGCGAATGAATTTTTTTGCCTCGGCGAATAACTTCGTCAGACCCATTATTGTACACGTATTTAATAAGATGTGGTAGCGCCAAAAGGAAAATATTTAAGTAAGCGTAAAAAGAAAAATTCTATAATAGCGATTGGTATTCCTATTAAGGCAATCGCATTACGCAAGGTACGAAGGTATTGTTAGAGCACAAAGGAAAATAAAAGTTAAGGCGTTGGGGTAAATAAAAAAGCGGTGGATTTTTAAAAATCAGCACCGCTTTGAAAGTATTATGAAAGATTGATTAAGCGCCCTTCACTATAAAATGGGAGTGAGGGTGCACCATCATTGGTTAAACAGTAACGTATATCTTTTTCAAGATGGTATTTGGTGAGCCTATGGTAATGTGTGGCATTACGCTCCTTCATAAACTCGTAAAGGTCGTTTTGTGCAGTATGGTATAAACTTTCAGCCATTTGTGAGGCATCACAAGCTAGTTCAAAATGTGATTTTAGGCGGCTAATTACTGCACCAGCAAAAAGGGTATCTTCAATATTCACCTTATCTTTCCAGGCGGCACAAGCCAGCACCACATTGGTATTTTGCGCTAATAAATAATCGCAAACACGGCTTATATTAGGGAAAGAGCCCGTAATTATTTGTTTAGCTCCATTTTTATGAGCCATGTGTAAAAGCTTGGTACCATTTGTAGTGGTGAGCACAAGGGTTTGTCCGCCAATAAAACTTTGTGGGTACTCAAAAGGAGAGTTGCCGTATTGCAAACCTTCTGCCACTTGGCCATCACGTTCGCCAGCTGTAATGCTGTTTAATTCTTTACCAATACGAATACACTCTACCACACTATCAACAGGTATTACAGCTGAAGCGCCATTATTTAAAGCGGTAGCAATGGTAGAGGTAGCACGGAGTACATCAATAATAACCACCACACTATTACTAACATCATATAAATGTAGTAATGCTGGTGACAAACAAGTATAAAGCGATGGTTTCATGTAACAACAACAAAAATTTTATTCAAAAGGAATTTTTACTACAACTGCTTTTAATAAAGTAGCACGTACTTTAATAAAAATTTCAGCGCCAATAGCAGCATAGGCGGTGTCAACATAACCCATTCCTATAGCTTTGTTTAATGAAGGTGCTTGTGTACCTGAGGTAACAATACCAATAGTGCTGCCGTCAAAATTTTTAATTTCGTAATCATGACGGGCAATACCTTTTTCCATCATTTCAAAGCCAACAAGTTTGCGTTGTACGCCTGCTGCTTTTTGCTTTTCGAAAGTAGCTTTATTGATAAAATCTTTGCTAAACTTGGTGATCCAGCCGAGGCCAGCTTCAATAGGTGAAGTGGTATCGTTAATGTCATTACCATATAAACAGAAACCTTTTTCTAAACGAAGGGTATCTCTTGCACCAAGGCCAATCGGTTTAATATCGGCAGATTTTCCTGCTTCAAAAATGGCATCCCAAATAATATCAGCAGCGTTGTTGCTGTTTTCAAAATAAATTTCAACACCACCACTACCTGTGTAACCTGTAGCACTTATTAATACATTACCAACGCCAGCAAAAGTGCCTTTTGCAAAAGTATAATAAGGAAGGTTTAAAATATCAATATCGGTGAGGGGTTGTAATATTTTAGTAGCGTTAGGACCTTGTATTGCTAACAAACAAGTATCATCAGATATGTTTTGCATAACAACATCGTTGGTATTGTGTTGGGTAATCCAGTTCCAATCTTTATCAATATTACCAGCATTTACCACTAACATATATACATTATTGGGCTCAATGCAATACACCAATAAATCATCAACAATACCGCCAGTTTCATTTGGCATACAGCTGTATTGTGCTTTGCCGGCAACAAGTTTGCTAGCATCGTTGGTGGTAATGCGTTGTATAAGTTCCAACGCATGAGGGCCTTTTAATAAAAATTCACCCATATGGCTTACATCAAAAACGCCAGCATTGTTACGAACACTAGCATGTTCATCATTAATACCGGTATAAGAAATGGGCATGTTAAACCCAGCAAAATCGGCCATTTTAGCGCCTAGTGCTACGTGTTTATGTGTAAACGGGGTATTTTTCATGTATACAATTTAAGTGTGCAAATGTATTGAATAATTGTAGAATGTAAAATTTGATGCATGCTACCTTAATTTAAAATTGTTGTAAAATAAAAAGCCCCGCTGTTGCCAACGGGAGCTTTTTCAACCTCAACTTACATGCTTTATTATATTACTGACCTGATGGGGTTGTGACCAGGTATTTTTTCAAACAGGGTAGCCGTACCACCTGCTTTCTCTTGGTATTTTTCTAATTGTTTATCAATTTTTTCTTTTTCTTTTTTCAATGAATCTTTCATGCGTTGCTCTTCTTTTTGTAAAATCAGTTTTAAAGAATCAACTTTGTTAGTAGGCGGCTCATTTGTATTGTAGCGGTAAGTGCCAGCATCTTCATCATCACTATCATCATCTACTTGTATACCATTACTATTGATGATTACCCTACCGTTACCATCTTTTACATCAATACCATTTTTATTAATACGTACACGGTTGTTTTTGTACGTATCAGCAGGTTTACCATCGAGGGTGTAAAGGCCATCTTTTGTCATGGTATACCAAACACCATGGTTCCAACCGTCTTCTGTGTTTTCAAATACAACATCTTCCCAATTACCATTGTTTGGTCCGTTGATGATGACATTGTAATTACGATCAACCTTATCGTTTACTTTAATTTGTTTACCAACAGGTACGTAAACAGTGATTACTACACGTTGGTTGCGAAATTTATCAGTTTTATTAATTGCAATACCGTTGTTGATGATTAAGAAAGAATCTTGTTGGTATGCGTTAAAGTTGATTAATGAAGCGGCAGTATCTGCATAGCGTTTGTTGCTACCATTGGCCATTTTCATCATTGTTATTTTAAAGCTATCGTTAGGCGATTTAACTATTTGTATGATGGTGTTTTTAACAAAAGCGGTGTCATCATCAATACCTTCAAAAGGCGACATGGTAAAAAAGCGACTGCGACTGTAACGTTGCCCCGGTGCTAACGTAGTAATTTCTAAAGATTTTACAGATGGGTTTGTTAATGTAACCTGTTGCTCAATTATGTTTGAATTGGCTTTAAAATCTTTAAACACTGATGATATTAAAAAGATAAAACAAACCCAACCAACTACCCAAAGTGCACTAAACCCAAAGCGTAGTAACTTGCTACCAGCTTTAATTTTTGCAATTTTTCTGATAATCCAAGTGATAACACCAATCATTGGCGTAAGTATAAAAAATATTAATGTACCCCAAGCCAATGCCGTTTGCCACCCTTGCGTTAAAACAAAATCTTTAGCAGGAAAAATACCAATAGCTACGATACCCAAAGAAAACAAAGCCACCACTAAAGAAAAACCAACTACGGCTAAAATGAAGTATACAAATATTTTAACCAACAGTGCAATTATATCACCCAAGCCTCTGCTGCTTTTTTTAGCAATGCTGCTAGCCTCTGAACTAAAAGCCCTGCTTTTTTCGTTGGCAATAATGGTAGCTTCTTTACTAAACTTTTGTACACGTTGTTGTACGCCTTTCATTTCATCAACCACAGCATTTTTAATAGAGTTCATATCAACCTTTTCGCCTTTCATTTCAAGCTTTTCGGCAGTAGTGGTAGCTTCTGGTAAAACCAACCATAAAATAATATAGATAAAAACAGCACCCGGACTAAACCCTAATCGTAAAAATTCGCCGAAGTTGTTAAACCCATCATCCCAATGGTTCCAACGGTTTACGAATGATAAAAACGGAATTAAAAACAATACCCTCGGAATCCATACACTTATACCAAAATAATGTGCTAAGCCGCTGCACACACCGCCAACGTATTTTTCATCACCATCACGGTAAAGTTTTTTACGCATGCTTCCAATTTCAGTGGTAGAGCTACTTGGTGTAGCAATCCATAAAATAATGTAAGGCAACAAACCAAACCCAAATGAAAAAACGAGTATTAAAAAAATAACCCTCACCACCACTACATCAATACCAAAATAGTTGGCAATACCGCTACACACACCGCCGATTATTTTTTGATTTTCATCTCTATACAATCGCTTTTTGTAATGTGTATTGGTGTTGGTTTCGGTGTTTGATGATGCCCCTTCATTGGTTTTTTCATTTTGTTGGGAAAAGGATGCTTCTTCGGTTTCAAAATCTTCGGGGCGGCCCATACTTTTGATAATAGCATTTACATCATCATCAGTAATACAAGTGGCGCCATTTTTAATACGCTCTTGAAAAAGTTCGCCAATACGGTTTTCGATGTCGTTAATAATTTCATCTTTACCATCTTCAGCAGCGAAGTGACGAGAAAGACTATCTATATAAGCTTTTAGAATATCGTAAGCAGATACTTCTATTGGAACTACCCTGCCTTGAAAATTTATGTTTATTACCTGTTTCATTTTGTAATAATTGATCGTTGAAAATTTGTTGTTGAGGTGATGTTGTTTTGGTGTTTATTAACCGGTAAGTGCTTGTACTGCATTGGCCAGTTCGTTCCAAGTAGTTTCTAATTCTGCATAAAACGTGGCGCCTTTTTCGGTTAATGAAAAATACTTTCGTGGCGGTCCGCTATTACTTTCCACCCAACGGTAGGTTAGCAATTCGGCATTTTTGAGCCTAGTAAGCAACGGGTATAAAGTGCCCTCAAAAATATTGAGGTTGGCTGCTTTCATTTTATCAATAATGTCAGAAGGATAAGCTTCTCCTTGTTTAATAACCGATAAAATGCAGAACTCTAAAACGCCCTTCCTCATTTGGCTTGCGGTGTTATCAATATTCATGGCATTTATTTTTAATGTTGTACCCAAACCTTGGTTTCGGTAGTGTAACTTCTTTTACAACACAAAGATAGGTTTAATTTGGTACTATGCAACACATAATACCATTTATTTTAAAGTAGTAGGTGCTGTATTTTTGGTGATAAATCGCTGAAATACAATACAGGTGTTGGTTTCATTAAAAAATGCCTGCTAAAAAAATAGTTTCATTTTAGGATGATTGGCGTATTAGCATGGCTGAGCGGTAAATTAATCACCCCAATACATGGCTAAAACAATACCGGGTTAACCAATATAATAGTCTACCTTTGCAATAGTTCATTTATTTAGCGGCATTAAAAGCCCGGACGATTATTGTAGATTTTTATTTAATACACTTCCCCAATAACATGCTGTACGAACAATAGCATGCTCCCATTTTTAGTGATGATGGATACCATCATTTCCGCACTCATTTATTAAAACAATTTATTTTGTTATTTACAGACTTAAAATTAATTAAGCCCATATTAGATGCGCTTATTAAAGAAGGCTATACAAAGCCTACACCCATTCAACAAGGAGCTATACCACATATTTTAGCTGGTAGAGATTTGTTGGGTTGTGCTCAAACAGGCACAGGTAAAACAGCAGCTTTTGCAATACCAATGCTACAGTTGTTAGCCAAACCAACCACCATGCAAGGTGGCGGTCAACGACCAATAAGAGCACTCATATTAACACCTACTCGTGAGTTAGCTATACAAATACAAGAAAGCTTTAATGCATATGGCGCCAACTTGCGCTTAAAAAACTTGGTAATTTTTGGCGGTGTAAACCAAGGCCCACAAGTAAACGAACTACGCCGAGGTATTGATGTATTGGTAGCTACGCCTGGCCGCTTGTTAGATTTAATGAGCCAAGGGTTCATTAATTTAAAAGATATTGAAATTTTTGTGTTAGATGAAGCTGATCGTATGTTAGATATGGGTTTTGTGCATGATGTTAAAAGGGTAATAACCAAATTGCCTAGCAAACGCCAAACGCTTTTCTTTTCAGCAACAATGCCTGGTGAAATACAATCATTAGCCAATAGCATTTTAACCAACCCCGAAAAAGTAGAAGTAACACCCGTATCATCAACGGCAGATACTATTGAACAATCGTTGTTTTATGTGGAAAAAGATAACAAAAAATCATTGTTAGCCTACATTTTAGCTGATAAAACAATAGAAACCGCCTTGGTGTTTACCCGTACCAAACATGGTGCAGATAAAGTAGTAAAAGATTTGGCCAGAATTGGTGTAAGCGCCGAAGCGATACATGGCAACAAATCGCAAAATGCAAGACAAAGAGCGTTATCCAACTTTAAAAACAGAACCACAAGGGTATTGGTTGCTACCGATATTGCTGCAAGAGGTATTGATGTTGACGATTTAACCCATGTTATTAATTACGAATTGCCCGATGTTGCTGAAACCTATGTACACCGTATTGGTCGTACCGGTAGAGCAGGCGCTAGTGGTATATCTTTCTCATTTTGCGAAGCAGAAGAAACAGAAGCATTGAGAGATATTCATAAATTAATTGGCAAGCAAATTCCAGTGAACGAAAACCACCCTTACCATGTTACATTTAATAAAATTATGGGGCGTCCAAAACAAGCGGTAAGGCCACAACGGCCACCACAACGCAGTTTTGGCGGTGGAAGAAGCAATGCAGAACGTAATAGAAAATACGGTTCAAAAGAACCACAAAGACGCTAAAGAGAGGGCCACATCATTAAAATGTGGCTTTTTTATTGCAACTATTTATTTCATCCATCAATATATTTGTTTAAACATTCTTATGGTTCCATACAATCAAAAAAACCCATTCAGTTACGTTTTTAAATTTCATAAGGCTGATACGTTTCGCAAACTATTACCTTTTATTGTATTGTTTTGTTTGTACGCTTGGGCCGTAGCGTATTTGGTTAAGGAGTATTATCACTTGCCAGATAGTAGTCCGTTACACAAAGTAACCCTCATGCATGCATTGTTGGGTTTTGCAATATCAACTTTATTAGTATTTAGAACCAATACCGCTTATGATCGTTGGTGGGAGGGGCGTAAATTATGGGGTGCATTGGTAAACAATAGCCGCAATTTAGCCATGAAACTCAACGCTATTTTACCAGAAAATATGGTGGAAGATCGTACTTTTTTTAGCAAAGTAATTCCGGCTTTTGCTTTGGTATTACACGATCATTTACATAAAGAAAACACCCGTACGGAGTTGTTTGAAGATGCGCAACATGGCCATATTTTTAATGAAATTGATGAAGATAAACACATACCTAACCAAGTGGGCGCTATAATTTACAAAAGAGTACAAAAATTATTGGCGCAAAAAGTAATAACAGGCGAACAGTTACTATTTATTAATGCAGAGCTACAATCGCTAGCTGATATTTGTGGCGCTTGTGAACGTATTAAAAATACGCCCATACCTTTTTCGTATAGTGTATTTATAAAAAAGTTTATTTTCATTTACGTGGCCACATTACCTTTTGGCTATGTATTTGATTTAGGTTATTTGGTAATACCTGTTACTGCTTTTATTTTATATGTATTGGCAAGTTTAGAATTAATTGCAGAAGAAATTGAAGACCCTTTTGGTGGCGACCAAAACGATGTGCCAACAGATAAAATTGCCGCCAATATTCAAAAAAACGTAGCAGATATTTTATAAATAGCCGTATATAAATCAAATTGCATACGTATTACGTATATACAAAAAACAATAACCCCCAGCATGAAATACAATCAATTAACACCAGAGGAAGCCTATGTAATTTTACAAAAAGGTACCGAAAGGCCTTTTACTGGCGAACTCAATAACAATAAAGCAACAGGTACCTATATATGCAGGCAATGCGATGCACCGCTTTACAACTCAACTGATAAGTTTGACAGCCATTGTGGATGGCCAAGTTTTGATGATGAAATACCGGGAGCGGTAAAAAGAGTGCCTGATGCTGATGGTCACCGAGTTGAAATAGTATGTAATAATTGTGCCGGCCACTTAGGGCACGTATTTACAGGTGAAAGGTTTACTGCAAAAAATACCAGGCATTGTGTAAACTCTATTTCATTAAAATTTATACCAGCAAATAATTCATAAAAAAAGCGCTTCAAACGAAGCGCTTTTTTTATTCAACTTTAAGTTGTTTGGTATTGTATAATACAATTTCTGGTTTTTCTTTAAAGAGTACAATTTTTCCTGTAACACACACATTTTTATCTTTCAATTGTAGCTCAGGCGCATAACCCATTTCTTTACGTACACTTAAAGGTATCATAATCGTTAAAGGGTGGTTAGGAAAAGCAGCACCCATATTTAACAAAGTGGGCGAACTATTTGATGTTTCAAAAAAACGCCCTCCAAAAATTTTACCACATACCTTCGTGCTATCTCCAATGTGTTGAGCAGCTTCATCAGCTTTTATAGTTTGTGCTGTTGCAAAATAATTACAAAAAACCACCAATAAACTACTGATCACAAAACGTTTCATACCTAATTATTAAGAAGATAAATATACACAACATTAACGTGTGATGGGTTAAAATATTATCAACATTAATGGGTTAACCTTGAGGCATTTCTTGGTAAAAAACAGCGTACCAAACACCGTTACGTTTAACATATACTGATGATGCTGAAACCTTTGGTATCCATTTTACGCCATCAGCCCCTGTAACATCTTGTAATACATCGTAATAAATAATAGCAACATCATTAGCAACCGGTTTTACCTTAATATTAGAGAGATGGTAATCAGTAAAAGTGGTTTTACTTAATAAATTAATAACATCGCTTGGTAACATGTTACCACTGCTAAAATAACCAATATAATCATCAGCCAAAATAGCCCTTAACTTATCAAACTGTTTGGTTTTTGAAAACTCCCAAATACTAATTTCTCTTTCGGTAATTTTTTCCCCATCGGCTTTACTCATAACTGGTAAAGGAACAGTGGTTTTTGAATTACCGTTGTTTTTACATTGACTAAAACATAAAATAACAAATGTAAAGGTGGCTATGGCTTTAACTAACTGCTTCATTTTAAAAATTTTAATGATGTAATAAGTAATTGTACTTGCAATTATTTTACCAAAAAAAATCAAAAAAAAATCGAAAAAGTTATCCCTACCATGTGCATTACTTTGGTGGAAAACTAATTTTTATGGCTGTAGCCTTTACTGTGTTTGCGTTTACATAATTTGTAAACATTCTGTGAAAAACTCTTTCAAAAAAGTGTATCAAATGATTAGTAATATTGTTTTCAAAGTGAACAAATCGGCTAACTGTTGACAACTGTCAAATTACCAAACCCTCGTTTGCTTTGCAACAAACAGCAACAATTTCTAAAATTATATACGCAATGCAAATGGAACCGCTTTTAGCAGATAATAAAGACCGCTTCGTACTTTTCCCTATTACCCATCAGGATATTTGGAAAATGTACAAACAAGCGGAAGCTAGCTTTTGGACGGCTGAGGAGTTAGACCTTACAACTGATGTACAGGATTGGGCTAATAAATTAACAGAAGATGAACGTTATTTTATTAAACACGTATTAGCATTTTTTGCAGCTAGTGATGGTATCGTAAACGAAAACTTAGCAGTTAACTTTTTAAAAGAAGTACAATACCCTGAGGCTAGGTGTATGTATGGCTTTCAGGTAATGATTGAAAATATACACAGTGAAGCTTATTCGCTGTTAATTGATACCTATATTAAAGACCCTATTGAAAAAGATAGGTTGTTACGTGCCATTGAAACCATTGATTGTGTACAGAAAAAAGCAGAGTGGGCTTTGCGTTGGATTGATAAGGGCAGCTTTGCAGAACGATTGGTAGCATTTGCAGCAGTGGAAGGTATTTTCTTTTCAGGCTCATTCTGTTCAATTTTTTGGTTAAAAAAGAGGGGTTTAATGCCAGGCCTTGCTTTTGCGAACGAATTAATTAGTAGAGATGAAGGCTTGCATTGCGATTTTGCTTGCCTATTATATACCCAGCATTTGCAAAACCAATTACCAAAAGAAACCGTTACAAAAATTATAACAGATGCTGTTGAAATAGAAAAAGATTTTGTTTCAAGTGCATTGCCAGTACGATTGATAGGTATGAATGCCGATTTAATGTGCAATTACATTGAGTTTGTTGCTGATAGGTTGTTACTATCATTAGGTTGTGCAAAAGTGTACAACGCAACCAACCCTTTTGATTTTATGGAATTGATTTCATTACAAGGCAAAACCAACTTCTTCGAAAAAAGAGTAGGCGAATACCAAAAAGCTGGCGTAATGGGCGAAGGCGGCACTACCTCAAAAGTGTTTTCGTTAGATGAAGATTTTTAATAAATACATAGTAATTGGTTTTTAGTATTTAGCATAAACCCTATCCGAATTAGCTAAATAAATAAAACGTACTAATAAAAGAAGGGGTGTTTCAATTGCAGTAAATATTGCAGTAGGCGCCAAAATAAAATAATAGCAAAACACATTCAATTATTTTATTTCAATTGTTGTTAGGCTTAGTTATAAAACAAAACATACAGCACAATAGCAATTCAATAAAAATGAATAAACAAAAATAAAGCAACAACTTTTTTTAGAAAAGTTAACATCAATTCAAAAAGCGTTGTTTGCGTTATAAAATAAATTAAGCAAAAAAATCTAAATACAAACTACTAACTACTCAATACTAACACCATGCAGGTAATTAAAAGAAACGGAAAAAAAGAAGCAGTACACTTTGATAAAATCACATCAAGGGTAATGAAGTTGAGCTACGGCTTACAACTTAAAAGCGATGATATTATTGAAATCGCAAAAAAAGTAGTGGCTGGTATTTATGATAATGTTACCACAACGGAGTTAGATAATTTATCTGCAGAAACAGCAGCATCGTTCACCACACGTCACCCAGATTTTGCGGTGTTGGCAGCACGTATTGCAGTAAGTAACTTACACAAAAACACCAAAAAATCTTTTTCTGAAACAGCAGAAATTTTATACAATTATATTGATGCTAAAACGGGTGAGCATGCACCATTGTTGGCAGATGATATTTTTGAAGTAATTAAAAACAACAGCGATTTATTAGATGCTTCTATCATCTATGAAAGAGATTATCATTTTGATTTCTTCGGTTTTAAAACACTTGAAAAATCATACTTATTAAAAGTACATGGTAAAATTGTAGAGCGTCCGCAACATATGTTTATGAGGGTTGCCTTAGGTATTCATAAGCAAGATGTAGCTGCAGCTATTGAAACCTATAACTTAATGAGTGAAAAATGGTTTATACATGCAACGCCAACCTTGTTTAATGCAGGCACACCTAAGCCACAAATGAGCAGCTGCTTTTTATTGAGCATGAAAGATGATAGCATTGCTGGTATTTACGATACGCTAAAAGATTGTGCAATGATATCGCAATCGGCCGGTGGTATTGGTTTAAACATTCACAACGTTCGCTCAACAGGTAGTTATATTAAAGGCACCAACGGCACATCAAACGGTATTATACCAATGTTAAGGGTTTTTAACGATACGGCTCGTTACGTTGACCAAGGTGGAGGCAAACGCAAAGGCGCCTTCTCAGTTTACTTAGAGCCTTGGCATTCAGATGTATTTGAATTTTTGGAGCTCCGCAAAAACCATGGTAAAGAAGAAATGAGGGCAAGAGATTTATTTTTAGCCTTGTGGATACCTGATTTATTTATGAAGAGAGTAGAGGCTGATGGTAACTGGAGTTTATTTTGCCCGAACGAAGCTCAAAACTTACACACTACACATGGCGATGCATTTGAAGCTTTGTACGAACAATACGAACAAGAAGGAAAAGCAAGAAAAACCATTCCGGCTCGTGAATTATGGAATGCTATTTTAGAAGCACAAATTGAAACCGGTACACCTTATATTTTGTATAAAGATGCTGCTAACAAAAAGAGCAACCAACAAAATTTAGGTACCATACGTTGTAGTAACCTATGTACTGAAATTATTGAGTACAGCGATGAAAATGAAACAGCGGTTTGTAACCTTGCTTCATTATCATTACCAAGGTTTGTTGAAGGAAAAAAATTCAACTTCGATAAGTTGGTAGAAGTAACTAAAATTGTTACCCGTAACTTAAATAAAGTAATTGACGGTAATTACTATCCTATACCAGAAACCAAACGCAGTAACGAACGCCACCGCCCAATAGGCTTAGGTGTACAAGGTTTGGCCGATGTATTTATGATGATGGGCCTACCATTTGAAAGTGATATGGCGAAGTTGTTGAACAAAAATATTTTTGAATCAATATACTTTGCAGCTATGACCGCTTCATGCGAATTAGCACAAGAGCAAGGCGCTTACGAAACTTTTAAAGGTTCACCATTAAGTCAAGGTAAGTTTCAATTTGATTTGTGGGATGTTCAACCAAGCGAAAGATACGATTGGGAAGACTTACGTAAAAAAGTAATGGAACATGGTGTAAGAAACTCATTATTGTTAGCGCCAATGCCAACAGCATCTACTTCACAAATTTTAGGTAACAACGAGTGTTTTGAACCATACACTTCAAACATTTACAACCGCAGGGTATTAAGTGGTGAGTTTGCTGTAGTAAACAAACATTTGTTGAAGGATTTAGGTAACCTTGGTTTGTGGAACGATAATATGAAACAGCGCATTATAGCAGCAAATGGTTCTGTACAAAATATTGACGAAATACCAGCTGACTTAAAAGAAATTTATAAAACCGTTTGGGAAATCAAACAAAAAAATGTGATTGATATGTCGGCCGATAGAGGTGCTTTCATTTGCCAATCACAATCATTGAATTTGTTTGTAGAGCAACCAAATTTTGCAAAACTTTCATCTATGCATTTTTATACCTGGAAAAAAGGTTTAAAAACAGGTATGTATTATTTGCGTACTAAAGCAGCAGCTGATGCAATTAAGTTTACGGTAGATGCCGATGTTTTAAGCAAAACAAAAGATGATGCAACGGCACAAATTTCATGTTCGTTAGATAACCCAGACGCTTGTGAAGCCTGTGGTTCATAAAAATAATAACAACCATTAACGGGGCCGCTCTATTTTGTAGAGCGGCTTTTTTATGAAATAAGGAACAACTGAAAGTACAGCACAAGAGTAATAAACGCAACAATTATATTTGCAAAAAATTATACAAGATGATGGATGTGGTTGAAATGAATGGTATAAGTTATAATTTAAACTACATTGAAAAAGATTGCTGGGTACGCCTCTTAAATGGTTCACTCAAAGGAAAAGACCCTATGCATAATGCAGCAGTGGCTAGCATAGGTAAATTTGGCGTACACCAACGCACCGTTGTGTTACGAAGGGTAAACACACAACAAAAACAAGTGGCTTTTCATACAGATATACGCAGTGGTAAATGGGGCGAACTTAATAATGGCGATACCATCAGTTGGTTATTTTATGATGCGCCGGCCCGAATACAAATTAGATTGAGCGGCACAATCACCAAACATTATAATGATGATGTTGCTAACCAAGCATGGAACAAAAGCACCGTTAATAGTAAAAAAGTGTATTTGGGCTTACAAGGTCCATCAACTATTTCGGCAATACCCACTAGTGGGCTTTCTGAAACTTTAGAAACTAATACGATTACAGAAGAAGAAGCTCAAAAAGGTAAGCCTAATTTTGGTTTGGTAATTACCAACATACAATGGATGGAGTGGTTGTGGCTAAACAGTAAAGGGCACCGCAGGGCAGCGTTTCATTATAACAATGATTTTACTTTTAATGCACATTGGCTTATACCATAGTTACAATAAATTGATATCGCATATTTAAAATATGTTTGTATTTTACAATGTCAATTATAGGCCACAAATAGCAACTAGTGAAAATTACCACCAAACAAATTCAGTACGGAACAGATATACATACTTGTAAAAACTGTGAACATAAGTTTACTGGCAAAGCATGTAATATGTGTGGCGAAAAAGTGTTTGATCCCCATCAACTTACCACCAAACATTTTTTTCATGAGGTGATTGATTTTTTTTACCACTTTGAAAGTAAGGTATTAAAAACCATCAAACTAAATTTTTTAAAGCCAGGCTTTATTACACTACAAAATATAAAAGGCATACGTGTACCTTATGCAAAGCCCGTACAACTGTATCTTGTAGTAGCTTTTGTGTTTTATGTTATAGTGAGTAAAGTAGGTGTGAAGGATTATATACCAACGTTTGGCGATCACCATTACTTCTCTTTATCTGACTACAAATTATTACAATGGGCACAACCGCTTGATGATAAAATTGCAGCAAACATTGATTCGCTTTGGGTAAAAAAGGGTAGAGTGATGCAAGCTGAAATTGAAGAAAAACTACGCTACAACAGCGTTAACCAACAATCACTCATATTAAAATCAAGAGATAGGCAAGATAGTATTGTACTACCAGTTGAAAATGTACCCATTATTGCGTACCGGCAAATGGTGGAACTTCGGCAATCCCTATACAACCACTCAATTGGTACATTTGGCAAAACGTTTATTTTTATTTTATTGCCCATTTTTGCTGCATTTTTATTTTTAATTTTCTTCAAAAAAATACAATACTATGGTGCTGCCCTTATTTTGGCTACCCATTTTATGATATATAACTTATGCGTTTATAGCCTGTATACATTAATTGATTTATGGCCACGGTACCTTTTTAAAGGGTTTAAAGGGTGGGTATTAAGGCCATTTGATGCGGTTTTATACAATGAAACCATGGCGCCTATTAGTGAAGCTTTGTTTGGCAGCGGCTTTGAGTTTTTTCACCTTTTGTTTTGGATGCCCTGGTTGTACATCGCCTTTAAGCGTTTGTTTAATACCGTTTGGTGGAAAAACATCATCTTATCATATTTACTTAGCAGGGTTTTCTTTTACCTCATTTTTGGCGTACTTAAAAAAGTACTTATAGCATTTACGGTGTACAATATGCATCTATAAAAACAGACTTCTATAAGGTTGTAAGAAGTCTGTTTTATAAGTTATTTATTTTTTATCAGCAATATTAAAAACAGCTGTATAAAAAGTAGTATCGCCTTTTTCAAAATTTACTCGTCTGTTATCAGCATCTTGCAATTCCATAGTATCGTTTATAACAAACTTAACTTCTGTAAAAGTATAACCGGTTTCAAAAGTAATGGCAGTAGTATAAATGCTGCTATCATTTTTTAAAGCATTCAATTTTGTAATATTTTTCCAGCTAAGCGGTTTGTTATTTCCTTTTATACCTACAGATGTAATACTTGTTTTACCGTTGGTATCAAGCGAAAAAACCACCGTTTTTTTAAAAGTTTTTTGAACACAACTGCTGTACAATAATATGGCTGCTGTTAATTTTAGAATTATAAAATATTTCATTTGTATAGTTTTTTTGTAATTAAATAATCAATACCAAACCTGCCGCTGCCCAATATTAGTGTGAAAATACTCACCCATAAAAAACCCATAGCAGGTAGCATGTTCCATGTACCATTGCTCCATTGTTGTAAAAATATAGCTACTAACATAGTGCATACTAATAAAAAAGCGGCTACCCTTGTTTGTAAACCAAGTAGTAAAAGTAAGCCACCTACTGCTTCGCTGAAGGCGCCCATCCAAGCAAAAAATACGGGGAACATTTTAAAAATGCCACCATACGAAGCAACATCTTGTGGAAACCAATAGGCTACTTCAAAAAGACCAAGATTATTATCTACCGGCGACCAAGGCATACCAAATTTTGCTGCGCCAAAATCAGTAGCTAACAAATAGCCGCAAATAAATCGGGGTAACATAAAAAGTACATCTTGCCACCAAAATGGCATTGTGATAGGTGTTAGTAATTTTTTCATTGTTATAAGTTGAGGTTGTTAAAAAAAATTGAATGTGAAATGAAATTATAATCCAAATACTCGGTTATTATCTTCTTTTTTTACAATTAAAAATGGCGGCTCATTATCGATACGGTTACCACTCATAACCGTTGCCACTTGGTTATTGTTAGCAATGTATACTTTAGCACCAACTAACAGTCGTAATTTTTTTCTTTGTCCGGGCATTAAAAAGAAGCCATTGGTACCGTTGCCAGTATTGCCTGGCTCATAAGTTATAATGGTTGGTTTTTTGGGTAAGAGGCTATTATTTTTTAAGTAGATATTCACCAACCCATCCGAGCCATTGGGTGTTACAACTGTGGTAGTTGGCGTATTTGATGCGGTTGTTTTTGAAATAATTTGTCCATTGCCATTATCTTCAATAACGGTTATATTTTTTGAGTGGGTGTATACATTACCATTGCCATTTCTTTTTATGGCGATGTTATTGGCCATTAATTTATTAGCATCAACATTACCGTTACCATTACAAATAATAAGTAAGTCGTTGACTTTACCTGTTATAAAAGTATTGCCGTTGCCAATATTACTAATGGTGCAATTGTTACCGATGGTATTATTTATTTGAATATTGCTATTGCCTTTGTTTAAAACAGCACTTAAAGTTGGTGCACTAATGCGTATGTCAATATTGGTTTTTTCGAGGTAGCGTTTATTATTGGTGTTGCCTTTTAAAGTAATGCTAAGTTGTTGGCTGTTTTCAGTAACAGTTAATAATTCGGCCAAATTATCATCAATAGCAATTGTTATGGCATAGGGCTTACCAATATCAATAGTAGCTTTTCCTACAAAATCTATTAAATCAACTGACGTAAATTGGTTAAAAGCAAAGGTTTTGTTTACAACCTTGCCCGATCCATTTAAGGGTGCTCGTTGGCAAAAACTCATTTGAAAACTCATTAAAAAACTGATGCTGCATACAAGTAACTTTTTCATGTTGGTTTGTTTTTGTGATTTATTTCAACAAAGGTGCAGCACACAAACAGCCATACGGTTTCAAATGATGATTTGATACAACTCAACAAGGGCTCAAATCATAACATCATCACTTTCAATGGTTTAAAATAAAATTCTTTTAGTGATTACACATAAAATGAGTCTTTTTAATTAACTATGGAAACCATCAAAATTTTAAAAATGAAAGAAAAACTGAAATTTATATTTGAGATGACCAGTCCTTAGGACCCACACCTGTAAATTTTTTAAACGCTCTATTAAAAGTAGCCTTGCTGTTAAAACCACAATCGTACGCAATACCTAATAGTGTTTGTTTTTTTTGTTCGCCAGCCTCCAACATTTTCTTTACAGCTTGTACTCTATAAAAATTAATAAGATCATTAAAGTTCATACCAAAACCCTGGTTCACTACTTTTGAAATAATTGTGGCATTGGTTTTTAACAAAGTAGCTATTTGTTTTAACGACAATTCAGGGTCCTCGTAAATTTTATTCTCAACAAGTAACTGCACTATTTTGGGTTTCCATTCGTTAATGAATGTTTGATCTGTAACAGCATCCGTTTCAAAAGGGTTTAATTCAATGGTTTCAATTACTTCATTTGCAGTAGCATTGTTTAAAACAAGCTGTTCATCATTAATATTACTTAGTAACAAAGGCTTATTAAACTGTAGCTTGTTAATTTGAAAAGGAATTTTGGTAGCGATAGCATTGCTGTAGCCCATAATAGCCACATAGTAAAAAATAATGGCGAACATAAAAAAGTACCACCAACTGCCAACATAGGTTTCAAAAGCAGGATTAATTTTTGAAAGCACAAAAAAAGCAACTTGTAACAACTGCATGGTTAAAAACGCCATTAAAAAATGGCTCACCCATTTAAACATGACAACATCGGCATAACTAATTACTTGTACCATTAATTTTTTATAAGTGTTGTAATAACGCATAGCCATAAAAAAGTAAAATAGCATAGCGGCAAAACCACACCATTGGTACCAACGGTCAAAATCTCTATCTAAACCATCTGCTAAAAAATAATAGCGCTGTAACAATAGCTTATCTACCAACACCATAACAATACAATACAAGGCGTATAACATGCCTGGTATAAAATGTAACAATTGATTTTTGGTAAAACGGAAAGATGGGTTCAACAAACTTTGAACGTAAAAATAAATAACGGGCCCTATTAAAAATAAATGTTGAAGTGGCGTATAAAAAAGAATGTCACGGTAGGGTTGGTTATCGTACCAGCCAGCAAAACCCAACATCCACGGTGAAATATAAAGTACACATAATAACAAAAAAGCACTGAGCCATTTATCAGCACTACTATTATTTACATAGCCTTTTCGAAAAAGCAGTAAGGAGTACACCAAGCCATGCACAAAAAATATAAGTAATACAGAGCTGCGTAAACCAAATTGAAAATGCATAGGCTAAAAAAATAAAATGGCCGATTACAATAATCGGCCATTAAATATAATTAAATTTCAACCATAAGTGGTTGGGGCGCCCTCTTTGGTTTGTAATTCATTTTTTGTAGGCTATTAATATCTATTTCAATACCTGCAATTAGCTGCTCTTCTAACACATTTGCGAAGGTTTCAAAATACACAATAGCATCTTCCTTTTTATTGCGTTTGAGCCACCTAAAACCACCTGGCAGCTGGTTTAATACAGCCCTGTCTGATAAATATTCAATGTGGTGAATATCTGTTGGGGTTAAACCAATTTCTTCTAAACGTTTAAAAATAAGCGTTAATGGCGCATTGGTTACGGGGCAAAATTCTTGTGCTAGTTCCGTCCACTCACCCACACCGGTATGAGCATATCTTAAAATTTCTTCTTTTGTAAACGATGTTACTGATTGTACCAAGTTACCACAGTTGCAAGCACCATGGTGACCCCATGAATGGTATGCTCCATTCGATAAATTTTTAGCTGTTGTTCTCAATGCTTCAATTAACGCAACAGTTGCCTTTGCCATATCTTTTCTATTTTTTGAAGTATTATAAAATAAGTACAACATAAATTTACAACACAACTGGCATAACCGCCTTTACAATGGCGCTAAACTATTTACCCGATGAGAAATTTTTTACAGCCCGATTGTTTTTTGCTATGCCACTTACTTTTTCGGCAAGCATAACAAACTCTTTACGGTAACCTTCTTTATCATCACCCATGGCTGCGGTTGCGTTTTCAATAACCCAAGTCATTTTACTAAAATCGCCACTGCGTAGTTGCATGGCAAACTGTGCCACTGTACTTGCAAAACGTATATTATTGGAGGCTTCATTAAATGGTAATGGTTTATTGGGTACAGCTTGTGTAATGAGTTTGCTTTCGTCGCCATCGGGTGCTTTGTACCTAAAGTTAATATTAGCCATTTCTGCAAAAAAGGGCCTTATGTAAGGCGATGTTATATTTTGTTGGTACTTTAATGCAGGCACACTTACACCATGCGGTAATGCTACCCCAACAGGAACAACCTCATATAAAGCTGTTACAGTATGGCCACTACCTAATTCGCCAGCATCTTTAGCATCGTTATTAAAATCTTCTTTATTTAGCAACCGGTTTTCGTAACCAATTAAACGATAACCAGCTACTGATTGTGGATTAAATTCTACCTGTATTTTTACATCTTTAGCAATGGTAAATAACGTACCACCAAATTCGTTCACCAATACTTTTTTTGCTTCGTTAATGTTATCAATATAAGCATGGTTGCCATTACCCTTATCTGCCAACTCTTGCATTTTGCTGTCTTTATAATTGCCCATACCATAACCTAATACCGTAAGAAAAACACCAGTTTTTCTTTTGTTTTCAATTAAACGAGCCATGGCATCATCGCTACTAGCACCTACATTAAAGTCACCATCTGTACATAAAATAATACGGTTGTTCCCTTTATCATTGAAATGGTCCATAGCTACTTTATAGGCTAATTCAATTCCCTCACCACCAGCAGTGGAACCACCTGCCTCTAAAGCATCAATAGCTTTATTAATATTGTTTTTTTGAGCACCACTTGTACTGGGCAACACCAAGCCAGCGCTGCCAGCATATACCACAATAGCTATATTATCTTGTGGTCGTAATTGCTCAGTAAGTAATTTTAAAGATGATTTTACCAATGGTAATTTATTGGCACTTTGCATTGAGCCAGATACATCTATTAAAAAAACCAAATTACTTGCAGGCAAATTATCTGTCGCTATATTTTTTCCTTGTAAGCCAATAAGCATTAACTGGTGTTGATTGTTCCATGGGCAAGCGGCTAGTTCGGTATTAATAGAAAAGGGTTGGCTATTGGTGGGTTGTGGGTAGTTGTATTTAAAATAATTAATCATTTCTTCGGTACGAACAGCACCTGCAGGCGGTAACTGTCCGCCATTAATAAACCTACGCACATTGCTGTAAGATGCTGCATCTACATCAATAGAAAAGGTAGAGAGTGGATCATTGGCCGTACTTTTAAAACTGTTGTCGGCAATGTAATTATAGCTTTCAGTGTTACCAATATCTTCATTATAATAACCTGATGGCATTGGTGCAGCTTTTAGTGCCAAATCATAATTTGAATTGGTTGTTATTACTCTTTTTACAGCAATATTTTTTTGTTCAACCACCTTAACTTTTTCAGCCAACGCTTTTAATTTTTTTAAGGTGATTTTTAAGTAAGATTTTCCTTTAATGTTCACTTGCAAAGGCTCGTAACCTTTTGCAGTAACAGTAATTGTGGTAGCAGTTTCGGGTAATGTTATTTTAAAATATCCCTTTACATCAGTTTGAGTTGATGATGTACCCACGGCAGTACTTACTATAGCATTATTAACAGGGTTATTATTTTCATTTACAACAATACCTGTTATGGTATTACTGAATTGAGGCGTAAAGCCGAGTGCAAAACAACATGCACAAATGAGGTTGGCAGCAAAAAACAGTTTCATAATTAAATATTTAAGATGATGGTAATGTGTAACAATGGTTAGATGCACCATTTTTCATCATTACACAAAAGCGCCTAAAAATTTTTAAATATCTTTATCATATTGGCACCTAAAACATACATATCAAACACGGATGCTGAACTAGTACAGCTGTATAAACAAACCACAAACATGGAGTGTTTGGGCGAACTGTACCAACGTTACATGGATTTGGTATATGGCGTTTGTTTGAAATATTTTAAAGAGCCAGAAGCTAGTAAAGATGCTGTAATGCTAATTTTTGAAGAGCTGGTGAAGAAAGTATTGAAATATGAAATCGATAATTTTAAGCCCTGGTTATACCAAGTTGCCAAAAATCATTGTCTTATGAAATTGCGTAGCCAAAAAACAATACCACATTTTATAGAGGCCGATGTTGTGCATTTGGCAGATAATGTGCATCTAGATGATGTAATGCAAAAAGAAACATCGTTGAACCACATGCAACACTGTATAGAGCAATTGCCCGTTGAACAAAAACAGGCCATTGAATTGTTTTATTTAAAAGAACAATGCTATAAAGATATTGCTATAGCAACGGCATTAGATATTAATAAGGTGAGGAGCTTTATACAAAACGGCAGGCGCAACCTAAAAATATGTATGGATAAATTAGCATTGCAACAGGCATAACATGAGTACTATTAAAACCTATACCGCCATTGACTTTGAGCGTTACCATAATGGTAGCATGCCTGCGCATGAAATGCATGCATTAGAAAAAGCAGCGTTGAACGATCCGTTTTTGGCAGCTGCATTGGATGGTTTTATACATACCAATACACCTGTAGCAGATGTAGCCATGTTGCGGCAGCAATTACAACAAAAAAATACACAACAAAAAAAGGGACTTTTATTAAATATACGTTGGTGGCAAGCAGCTGCAGCCTGCCTTTTATTTGGTGGCTTAGCTTGGTTGTTTTATAGTTTAAATGCAACAGAAAAAATACCAAATGTTGCACAAAATACTACTACTAAACCCCAAAACACAACTGTAACCCCAAACAACATCAAACCCAATGATACGCCTGTAACTACAATCGACAAGGTTAATACAGTTGAACCCCAAATTAATAAAACAGATAAAATTATAAAAGAGGCTGTTTCGCCAACAGCAGCATCGACAGATATGAAACCAGCACCAGCCCCCATAGTTACGTATGATGCTGATGAAGTAGCGGCTTATAAAGATAAACAAGCAACGGCTGCAGCCGAAAAGCTAAAACAAGATGCTGATAATGCGAAGGCAGCGAAAAAAATAGCGGCACCACCATATGAGTTAAAAGGGATAGTAACCAATGAACAAGGGGTGCCCTTGGCGAATGCTACAGTTAAATCATTGAACAGCAACAATGCAACAACAACTGATGATAAAGGGTATTACCAACTCAAAAATAATAATGCAGTCGAAAATGTGGTGGTTAATGCAAATGGTTATAATAATGCCACTACAAATGTTAGTGCAAACCAATTAAACAATATTGTTTTACAAAACAATTATAACCAAGCCATACAAGGGAAAACCAATGGGGTAAACATTGCCCAAGCTGAGCAAAAACTCGAGGAAGATGTTACGGTAAAGCAAAAAAATATCAATATTGTAACACCGCTAGATCATTTTAATAAATACGTTGCGGAAAATCTAAAACCTATCGTTGATAAAGAGGGAAATACACAAAAAGGTACCGTAACCGTACACTTTAAGGTTGATAAAAAAGGCAGACCATACCGTATTTCTGTAAAAAACACCACCTGTAAAGCATGTAATAATCAAGCGATTACATTTGTAAAAGAAGGCCCATCATGGCCGGCAAAACAACCGCAAACGGTTACCATTGTTTTTTAGTAACAGTGGTTTAAATTTTTACTGAGCGGTAAAATTTCGTATTTAGTAACCATAATATCTAAAATTTTCAATCTTTAACAATTGTGGCATCGTATGTGCTAAAAACTAATAAGTTAAAAACGACTAAAAAAAATCAAAATGAAAAAAACATTCTTATCAGCAATGATGGTTGCTGCAACAGCAGTAGTAGTGTTAACTTCTTGCAACGAAGGTGAAAAGAAAGCTGAAACGCCAGCAGCAGGTGCTGATTCTCCAAAAACAGAAATGGCAAAACCAGCTGAAGAAGCAGGTGTAATGGTAGGTGGTGCAAACATGGTACCTTCAAAAAACATTGTTGAAAATGCAGCAGGTTCTGCTGATCACACAACTTTAGTAGCAGCAGTAAAAGCAGCAGGTTTAGTAGAAACATTAAGCGGTGCTGGCCCTTTCACTGTATTTGCTCCAACAAACGAAGCTTTTGCAAAATTACCAGCAGGTACTGTTGATAATTTATTAAAGCCAGAAATGAAAAAAGATTTAACGGGTGTTTTAACTTACCACGTAGTAGCAGGTGCTTTAAAAGCAGCTGATTTAAAAGATGGTCAAAAGTTAAAAACAGTACAAGGTCAAGAATTAACGGTTACTATTAAAGATGGTAAAGTAATGATTAATGGTGCTGTAGTAACTATACCAGATGTTGTATCAAGCAATGGTGTTACGCATGTAATTGACGCAGTATTATTACCTAAAAAATAATTTGTTGTTTAATTTTAATTTTAAACGAAAGCCGCTCATTTGAGCGGCTTTCGTTTTTTTAGCTTGTTTTATTTTTTAGTAATTGATAACTTGTTCTTTCATTTGTGGAATGGTACGCCACTCGTATTGTTGGTTGCGAAGTTGTGGTTCAAAGCCAGCATCTTTAATAGCCTCTTGTATAGTAACACTTGTAAAACGATGCGGTGCACCGGCAGCGCTCACAACATTTTCTTCTATCATAATACTGCCAAAGTCGTTTGCACCTGCATTTAAACAAAGTTGTGCAACTTGTTTACCCACCGTTAACCAACTAGCTTGAATATTTTTTACATTCGGTAACATAATTCTACTCAAAGCGATCATTCTAATATACTCTTCAGGTGTAGTTAAATTATGTACACCTCTAATTCTGGCTAATAAAGTATCTGCATCTTGAAAGGTCCATGGTATAAAAGCTAAAAAACCTTTAGCGTCATCAGGTTTACGACTTTGCACTTCTCTAATTTTTACCAAATGTTCAAAACGCTCTTGTAATGTTTCAACATGGCCAAACATCATGGTGGCCGAAGTAGTAATGTTAAGTTTGTGGGCCTCATGCATAATATCTAACCATTCTTGAGCGCCGCATTTACCTTTACTAATAAGCCTACGAACCCTATCGGTTAAAATTTCTGCCCCGGCACCAGGCAAACTATCCATGCCAGCTTCCTTTAATGCAAGTAGTACAGCTCTGTGTGTACTTTTTTCAAGCTTAGTAATATGGGCAATTTCTGGCGGCCCCAATGTGTGTAATTTAATATTAGGGTAAAGGCTTTTTAACTCTTTAAATAGGTTTACATAAAAAGCTAAACCTAACTCAGGGTGGTGCCCACCTTGTAATAATAATTGATCACCACCATAGGCAATGGTTTCTTCAATTTTTTTCTTGTAGGTTTCAATATCAGTAATGTAGGCATCTTTATGGCCCGGTATTCTGTAAAAATTACAAAACTTACAATTGGCAATACATACGTTTGTAGTGTTTACATTTCTGTCAATTTGCCAAGTTACTTTACCATGTGGTACTTGAATTTTTCTTAACTCATTAGCCACATACATTAAATCAGTCAATGGTGCATTTTCAAAAAGAAAAACACCTTCTTCAACAGATAAAAATTCAAAAGCCAACGCTTTTTTCAACAATGCATTTATATCCATAAAATTGGTTTAAATGTTATTTTACAAAAGTACATTCATTAACTTGTAATACGATTAAACCAACTGCCATAAAAACTGTACTTACCATATTATTCCTTATTGTGAAAATGACGGGCTGTTCGCAATCAAAACCAGCATTATTATTGCAAACAATTCCCATTAAATCGTTTACAGGCGGTGTTATTGCCATTGAAGCAAATTTGGGTAATAGTAATCAACCCTTAAACTTTATTGTTGATACAGGAAGCGGAGGTATTTCGTTGGATTCATCTACTTGTGTAGAGTTAGGATGCTCAATGGTTAATACTGATACTACAGTTAGTGGTATCGCTGGTGTTAAAAAAGTAGCATTCGTATTTAACCAAAAACTTACAACGGGCAATTTGGTAACCGATAGTTTAAATTTTTATGTAAACGATTACTCATTGCTCACAAGTATTTATGGCATTAAAATCGATGGTATTATTGGATACTCCTTTTTAAATAAATACATTGTTCAAATAAACTTTGATAGTTCGTTAATTAGGTTATACAGCCAAGGTAAATTTAATTATGAAAATAGTGGTTATACGCTGCACCCATCAGTAAATAAATTATTAGCACAACCCTTAACTGTAAAAGATAAATTAAAGCTTACCTATAATTTTTTTTTGGACAGCGGAGCTGGCTTGAATTTACTGATGACGGAACAGTTTGCTAAAGATTATAACATTATATCAAACAAAAGAAAGCCCGTAGTTACTCAAGCAGAAGGTGTTGGTGGTAAAAAAAGTATGCTGCTAACGGTTATAAAAACACTAAAAATTGGACCCTTTAGTTTTAAAAACGTACCAACATATTTATATAACGATGATCAAAATGTTATACGATACCCATATGCAGCAGGCTTATTAGGAAACGATTTGTTACGAAGGTTTAATATTACCCTTAATTATTTTAAAAAAGAGGTACATATAGTACCTAACACACATTTTAATGACCGATTTGATTACACCTATACAGGTTTATCGCTTTATGATGTAAATGGTAAAATTATCATTGACGATATTGTTGAAAATTCACCTGCTTCAAAAGCTGGTTTAAAAAATGGTGATGAATTGGTGTCAGTTGCAAACGTGATGAACGCAAACATACAAGAGTATAACATACTTTTTCAAAAAGCGACAGACACACTTAAACTCATCGTTAAACGAAATGAACAACTGCTATTTTTAGCACTGCAACCAATAAGTATACGATAACAAATTTTTAAAAAATTGTCTTCATACATTTGTATATGATTCAATTTGAAAAATTTACGTTAGATAATGGTTTGAGGGTATTGGTTCATGAAGATAAAAGTACCCCAATGGCAGTGGTGAACGTGTTGTACGATGTGGGCGCTAAAGATGAACATCCAGAAAAAACAGGTTTTGCTCATTTGTTTGAACACCTTATGTTTGGTGGCAGCATTAATATTCCGGTATATGATGATCCGCTACAAGTAGCCGGCGGCGAAAATAATGCTTACACCACCAATGATTTAACCAACTATTACTGCCAATTACCAGCCGAAAATATTGAAACCGCTTTTTGGTTAGAAAGCGATCGTATGCTTAGCTTAGCCTTTAGCAAAAAAAGTTTAGAGGTGCAACGCAAAGTGGTATGCGAAGAGTTTAAAGAGCATTACATTAATAAGCCATACGGCGATGTTTGGCATAAGTTACGCAACCTTGTTTATACCACACACCCATATAAATGGATGACCATTGGTGCCTCTTTACAACATGTAGAAGATGCTACTTTAGAGGATGTAAAAGCGTTCTTCAAAAAACATTACAATCCTGCAAATGCTATATTAACGGTAGCTGGCAATGTAACGGTGGCACAGGTAAAAGCATCAGCTGAAAAATGGTTTGGACCTATTCCATCTGGCGAAAAATACCATCGTAATTTGCCGGTTGAACCACCACAAACAGCACCTCGTTTTTTAGAAGTAAAAGCCAATGTACCACTTGATGCCTTGTACAAATGTTGGCATATTTACCCAAGGGTTGATGATAGGTATTACACGGCTGATTTAATTTCTGATATATTAAGCGGCGGAGGTTCATCGAGGCTGTTTCAAAGTTTAGTTAAAGAGCAGCAACTATTCAGTAATATTGAATGTTACCACATGGGCAGTACCGATGCTGGTATAATGGTAATAGAAGGTAAGCTGGTTAAAGGTGTTGATATTAAAGTAGCAGAAGCGGCTGTAAATGCCGAAATAAAAAAACTACAGCAAAATGGTATTACTGTTGCCGAACTTGAAAAAGTGAAAAACAAAACTGAAAGCGCCATGGCTTTTGAAGATATGAGTGTTATGAACCGGGCAGCAAGTATTGCTATGTATGAACTACTAGGCGATGCTGAACTCATGAATAGTGAGTTAGATAAATACCGTGCCGTTACAGCTGAAAATATTATTACAGAAGCCAATATCATTTTTAATGAAAACAATTGTAGTACCATGTACTACTTATCTACTAATTAGTTTAAGCAAACATACATGCTCAATAGAAAAATAGCACCACCAATAGTTGATGCAACAGATTTTAATTTCACACTAAAGCCCTACGATTATTTTACCCTTGATAATGGGGTGCCCGTTTACGCCATCAACGCAGGCGCTCAAGATGTGTTGCAGCTGGAGCTTGTTTTTTACGCAGGTAATTTTTATGAACCTAATAGAGGCATAGCCGCTGTAACCAACTTCTTATTAAAAAACGGTACCGCTAATAAAACGGCTTTTCAAATTAATGAAGTGTTTGATTATTATGGCGCAAGTTGCTCAAGGGCTTGTTATAATGAAACAGCAGTATTATCACTACACACACTTACCAAACATGCTGACAAGCTTTTGCCTGTAATGAACGAAATGTTGGCGCAGCCAAATTTTCCGCAAACGGAGCTTGATATTTACAAACAAAATAGCAGGCAACGATTAATGGTCAACTTACAAAAATGCGAATTTGTTGCAGGCCGTAAAATTGATCAATTGGTATATGGTGAAAACCATCCTTACAGTAGCTACACAAACCCTGCTGATTTAGATGCACTCGATATTGAAACCATTAAAGCCTATTATCAACAATATTACCTAAATGGCCAATGTGCCATATTTGTTGCAGGTAAATTGCCTACCAACATACAAGCGCTACTCAACCAATATTTTGGAACATTGCCTTTTACCAAGCCAAGTTTCATTTTACAAAACATTGCTACTACACCAGCTATTGAAAAAAAGTATAGAATTGAAAATGATGCTAATGCAGTACAAGGTGCCATACGTTTGGCACAACCTTTTCCTAACCGCCATCACCCCGATTTTAAAAAAGCAATTGTTTTAAACACAGTTTACGGTGGTTTTTTTGGCTCAAGGCTCATGAGTAATATTAGAGAAGAGAAAGGCTATACCTATGGCATTTATAGTTACATTCAAAACCATTTACAACAAACCGCATGGGTTATTAGTACCGAAGCTGGTAAAGATGTTTGTGAAGCCACCATTGAAGAAGTGTATAAAGAAATGAAGCTATTAACGGAAACACCTATTGATGATGAAGAGTTATCGTTAGTACGTAATTATATGATTGGTGGTATTTTGGGCGACCTTGATGGGCCTTTCCAAATTATTGCTAAATGGAAAAATATTATTTTAAATAATTTAGACGAACAATATTTTTACGATTCAGTAGCAGCTATTAAAAATACAGGTGCAGAAGAATTACAAGCCTTAGCAAAAAAATATTTACAACCACAAAATTTTTACGAACTTATAGTTTATTAAATTTTTTAAGATGAACCTTTTGTTACGACTTTTATTTTCAGGTTTGATTGTGTTTGTACTATCAAAAATATTAAGCGGTATACACATCAATACATTTTTTACAGCACTCATATTTGCAGTTGCAGTTGCGGCATTAAATGCAATTGTAAAACCTATTTTTATTTTACTTACACTACCCATTACCGTATTTACAATGGGCTTGTTTTTGTTTGTAATAAATGCCATCATTATTTTATTAGCCGATGCGTTGGTTGATGGTATTAAAGTAGATGGATTTTGGTGGGCACTTTTATTTAGCATCATCTTATCAATATTTTCATCAGCCATACAAAAAGCGCTTGATAAACAAGAGTAATAAAAAAGGGAAGCTACTAGCTTCCCTTTTTTTAGATTAATGCAAATTGTTTTAAATGATGGTGCACATGCTTATAATGTAAACGGGTCCATTCATCAAAATTCAATGAGCCAAATATCGGGTGTATGGTACGTTGTTGCTGGTTGGTATTAAAGTAAGCTATAAATTGTTGTATACTGTGTAATAAAGTTTGTACCGCTTCGCTTATATTATTGTGGCGAATTGGTATAGGGGTATCGCCAAGTAAAGCAGCTGGCGCCTTAGTGTTTTCTCTAAACATTTTATCGCTCATTAAAAACGCATGGTATTTTGGTAAATCTTCTGTTGGTGTTAATAAGCTTGCAGGTTGGTTGTTAATGCTCATTTGAAAAAAATCATTCAAATGTTCAATCATTTCTTGGGCATTCATTACACCCCATTGAGGTTTTGTGGTAGCTTCAAGTGTTTGTAAATGGGTATGTAAAGCTTCCGTTAAAAAATGTAAGTGTTCGTTTTGTTGCATTATTAAAAATAGCAAAAAAAAGCAGGCTTTAAAGCCTGCTATCAATTTCTGTACAAATTCTATCAAAAATATCATCTACACTGCCTTCGCCTGGTACCATTACAACTTTATTGAAAGTTTTATAATAGTCGGCAACAGCTTCGGTTTTGTTTTTATATTCAGCCACTCTTGCTGCAATAATATTTTTATCGGTATCATCAGAGCGGCCGCTTGTTTCACCTCTTTTTAAAATTCTTTTTATAAGCTCTTCTTCACTAACATCTAAAGCCAACATCACTTTTACAGGGTTATTTTTTAACGCCAATAAATTATCTAAAGCCGCCGCTTGTGTAGCCGTTCTCGGAAAACCATCAAACAAAAAACCTTTAGCATCGCTATTTTCATCTAAAGCAGTGCTAATCATACCAACCACCACTTCATCAGGCACTAATTGGCCTTTATCCATTAGTTTTTTAGCCTCTAAACCCAAAGGTGTTTGTTGGGCAATTTGCGAACGTAACAAATCGCCTGTACTAAGGTGTACTAAATGGTATTTTGCAATTATTTTTTCACTTTGCGTTCCTTTTCCGCTACCGGGAGGGCCAAAAAGTATTAAGTTAAACATAAGCCTGCGTAAAATTTATCGATTTTGGTAAAGATAAGTTAAAAACATGGGCTTTTCAAACCCAAAAACCACCAATCCTTCGACTTATTTGTTTAAAACGAGGTTTTGATATGAAAGGCCTATCGGTTACATTTGCTTAAACAAAAATTTTGACCTAAAAACTTTTAAAATGGCTAATGTGAAATTAAGTGTACTAGCAGAAACCTTAATTGGATCTGAAATTGTGAAATTAGGCGGCATTATTAAAGAAAAAATTAGCAAAGGCGAACATATTTATAATTTTACGATTGGCGATTTTGATCCATCACAATTTCCTATACCGCATGCATTACAATCAGCCATAAATAAAGCCTACGAAAACGGCTATACCAATTACCCAATTGCCGATGGCGAAACGGATTTACGTAAAGCAGTAATCAGCTTTTTACAAACAAGAGAAAATCTTTCATTCGATTTAAATGAAATTTTAATTGCAGCTGGCGGTCGCCCTTTAATATATGCGGCATACAGAGCTATTGTTGACAAAGGCGATAAAGTAATTTACCCAGTACCAAGTTGGAACAACAACCACTATACACACTTTACAGAAGGCGAACATGTATTAATTGAGTCATCGCAACAAAATAATTTTATGCCTACGGCAGCACAAATAAAACCGCATGTACAAGGGGCATCATTATTAGCACTATGCTCACCGCTAAACCCAACAGGTACTGTGTTTACGAAAGAAGCATTGGAAGCTATTTGCGATGTGGTTTTAGAAGAAAATGCACGTAGGGCACCGGGTGAAAAGAAGTTGTATTTAATGTACGATCAAATTTATTGGACACTCACTTTTGGTGATACACAACATTACAACCCCATTACTTTACGCCCAGCTATGAAGGCTTATACCGTTTTTATTGATGGTATTAGTAAAGCTTTTGCTGCAACGGGTGTAAGGGTAGGTTGGAGTATGGGCCCTGCTGAAGTTATTGCCAAAATGAAAGCAATTAATAGCCATGTTGGTGCTTGGGCTCCAATGGCAGAGCAAAAAGCAGTAGCACAATTTTTACAAGATGAAATGGCCGTTACTGATTATTTAACCCATTTTAAAAGTGAGATTGAATACCGTTTGGTTACTATTTACAATGGCTTTAAACAATTAAAAGCTGCTGGTTTTACTGTAGATGCTATTGCGCCACAAGCTGCTATTTACCTTACTATTCAAATTGATTTGGTGGGCAAAAAAGTAGGTGAGCGCCTTTTGGCTACTCAGCAAGATGTAACTGCTTATATTTTAGATGAAGCCAAACTTGCCATTGTACCTTTTAGTTCGTTTGGCGGTTCGCCTGATAGTACTTGGTACCGTTTGAGTGTTGGCTGTTGTAAAAAAGAAGAAATTGATGAGATGTTGACTAAATTAAAAAATGCACTTGCGTTAACAAGTGCATAAATAAAAAGTAAATTAATTTTTATTACTAAAGAAGATGAATGGTTTAGATAATTTTTTCTGGCGAATCATCTTCTTTATTTCAACCGAATTGTTGATTACTTTATAACGGTTTAAATCAAGCACTTCATGTGCATTCACATAATTATCTAAACGCTCTGCTGTAAAAAGCATAGTATTTAGTTGCATTAATTCTCTATCAATGTCCTGCTGTGTCATCGCTCTCTGTCTCAGCATCAATAGTAAATCACGGTTGCTTGTCATGCGATATTGTTTTTACTTATAACCTACCATGCCAGTACAGCCACAGGTGCTTTTTTTGGTTGCAGAACAACCAGTTGCAATTAAGCTTAAAGCTATAAGGACTAATGAGGTAATTTTAATGAGCTTTTTCATAATTTGTTGATACAAAATAACAATTTTTTACTTACAAAATATTTAATTGAGCACAGCTTTTACAAATATTAACAGCAACAAAACCGCCAAAAAAGTGTTGGTTGCTCCTTTAGATTGGGGTTTGGGGCATGCAACTCGTTGTATTCCATTAATTAATGAATTATTGAAACAGCAATTTGAAGTTTTACTCGTTGCGGAAAAAGATGTGGCAACACTATTACAGAACGAATTTCCGCCATTAAAATTGCTCCCATTATCAGGCTATAATGTTAAATACAGTAAAAGCAAGTATTTGTTTGGCCTCAAAATGTTGTGGCAACTACCCAAAATATACAGTGCTGTAAAACACGAACAACGTTGGTTACAAAAAGCAGTAATAGATTATAATATTGATATCATAATTTCTGATAATAGGCTAGGTATGTATTGCCCACAAGCCAAGTGTATTTTTATAACACACCAACTTGCCATACAAACAGGCAACAGCATTACTAATTGGTTAGTACAAAAAATAAACTATCATTTTATACAAAAATACAATGAATGTTGGGTGCCCGATGTTGCTGGTGATAACAATATGGCTGGTGTATTAGCCCACCCCCAGCATTTGCCGAAGTTACCGGTACATTATATTGGCAATTTATCAAGGCTGGTAAAAAATGATGTTGTAGAAAATATAGATGTGTTGATGGTGCTTTCTGGTCCTGAGCCACAGCGAACAATGTTTGAAAATATTTTGTTGCAGCAGTGTGCCACCATTAATAAAAAAATGATTTTGGTAAGAGGTTTGCCCAACGCAACAGAGCAGGTGGTGAGTAATAACCCTCTGCTACAAATCATCAACTTTGCAACGGCGGCAACATTAAATACATTGATGCTGCAAGCCAAGTTAGTAGTGGCTCGTAGCGGTTACTCCACCATAATGGATGTGGCTGCTTTACAAAAAAAAGCCATATTTGTGCCTACGCCAGGTCAAACCGAACAGCAATATTTGGCAACGTATATGGCATCAAAAAAATATGCAGTGGTGGCAACGCAACATCAATTCAGTTTATCGAAATTATTAGCAAAGGCAGCACAATTTACTTTTGAGCAATATCCTACCAATAATACCGAAGCTTTACAAAAAGCTATTGCTGCATTGAAATAAAAACACCCCGTTCGTTTTTATTATTACTGCCTACCATACTTTCACTGTTTGTGTAATGAAATAGCAGCAGCCAATTTTTGGGCATTTGCATTAAAAAAGCTATATAAAATTGATAACCAATTTTACCAATACATGCTGCTATTTGAGTGTATTGTTGCGCCATTGTAGCAGCTATAATTGATTGAAATGCAGTTTTTGCATTTATTAAAAAAACCTCGTATTGAATTTGTTGATGATCTAAAATATTTGTGGCACTTGCTACATCTTCAGCTGCACCAACTACCAATATTTTTTCATGTTTATGGTGTTGTGTAATTTTATTTGAAGCAAACAATCTACCAACATCTGCCATACATTTACCAACACCAATAGCAGCCTTCATAGCAACTAATTGTGCAGGCTTTTTTTGGTAATGTTTATCTACAAAAAGGCGCATGGCACCATAAAAATGTTGGCTGTAACTGGCTGATTTTTTTTGCGTACTCTCACCTTTAAAATGCACAATAGTAGTTTGAGCTAAGTAATAATTTAGCAAACCTGCTTTTGTTATGCGATAGCTCAAATCAACATCTTCACCATACATAAAAAAGGTTTCATCAAAACCTTGAGTGGCTTCAATTGCAGCCCTACTTAACATCATAAAAGCGCCAGCCAACACAGCCACTTCATTACTTCGTGTGGCAGGCAAATGGCCTTGGTAATATTGAGCAAATATGCTTGATGTTGGTAAAAGTTTAGTGAGGCCCACCATTTTACAAAAGCTAGCCCAAGCAGTAGGCAAGCCACGTTTACTTTCTGGCAAAAACTGTCCGCTACCATCAACCATACACACACCTATTGCACCAATATGTTGGTTGGTTTTAAATTGTTGCAGGCATTGTACAAAACAATTTTCGCTCACAATCGTATCGGGGTTTAAAAACAATACATAATCACCTTTAGCTTGTTGCAAGGCTTTGTTATTGGCTTTGCCAAAACCGAGGTTTTTATCGCTCCAAAAAAATTGTACGTTTGGGAATTTTGGTGTGAGGTAAGTTTTGCTGTCATCAGTAGAATGATTATCTACAACCAATATTTCAGCATCAATATGCAAACAAGCACGAGCAACAGCATGCAAACACTGCTCTAAAAAGTATTGTACGTTGTAATTAACAATGATGATGGATAGTTGCATGTTGCTACGAAATACGAATATTTATTCGGCTTCACAAAATGTTGTTAAGTAAAATCTGCATAAAAATAGTTGGTTAAACTATCTTTGCCTTATGTTACAAACTACGCTATTACATGCGGTGCAGGCGGGTGCAGCACAATTACAGCATTATTTTAATGGCCGTTTTGAAATTTCAAATAAAGAAGGTGCAAATAATTTGGTAACCGAGGCTGATCATGCAGCGGAAAAAGCCATAATAGAAGTTATACAAAACAACCACCCCGATCATTTTATATTAAGTGAAGAAACGGGAGAAATACAAAGTAACAGCGGTATTAAGTGGATTATTGACCCTATTGACGGTACCGTAAATTTTGCCAATGGCATACCTATTTGTTGTGTGAGTATTGGGGTTGAAAAAGAAGGTGAAATGATATTGGGTGCCGTGTACAACCCATTTATGAACGAACTTTTTATGGCCGAAAAAGGTGCAGGTGCTACCTTAAACCAAAAGCCAATTAAAGTAAGTACCAAAAGCGAATTGCTCCACAGCTGTTTGGTAACGGGCTTTCCGTACACCTACACACAATCGCCTAATGGTCCGTTAGAGGTTTTTGAAAAATTTATTCGTAAAGGCGTACCCGTTAGGCGATTAGGCAGCGCTGCTATTGATTTGTGTTGGGTGGCAGCAGGTAGGTTTGATGGTTTTTTTGAACACTCATTACAAGCATGGGACAGCGCCGCAGGTTTTTTAATGGTAACAGAAGCCGGTGGTACCGTTACTGATTTTGCTGGCAAGGTTTACTCACCTTACCAACCACATTTGGTAGCTACCAACGGTAGTATACACCATGAATTATTGACCGTTATAAATGGCGGATCACTTTAAAAAAATAAATGAATATGGAAGAACGTACAGAAATAGCATCTTTAGGAGAGTTTGGTTTAATAGATCATCTTACAAAAAACAATGAAACAAAAAACGCCTCTACCATTTTGAGTGTGGGTGACGATGCTGCGGTGATGGATCATTTTGGTAGACAAACAGTAATATCAACCGATTTATTATTAGAAGGTGTTCATTTTGATTTATCATATACTCCCCTAAAGCATTTAGGATATAAAGCGGTAGTGGTAAACGTAAGTGATATTTATGCGATGAATGCAACGCCAACCCAAATAACCATGAGCATTGGCTTTAGCAATAGGTTTAGTTTAGAAGCACTAGATGAATTTTATGAAGGCGTTTATGCAGCCTGCGAAAAATACCAAGTTGATTTAGTAGGTGGCGATACCACCACCTCACTTCGTGGTTTTGTTATTAGCGTTACGGCTATTGGCGAAGTTGCGCCTGATAGTTATGTAAAAAGAAGTACGGCACAACCAAACGATTTAATTTGTGTAAGTGGCGAATTGGGTGGCTCATTTTTAGGACTTACCCTACTCGAAAGAGAAAAAAGAATATTTGAAGAAACTGGTGCTCAGCCTGATTTAGAAGGACAAGCCTACATTGTGGGCAGGCTACTAAAACCAGAAGCCCGTAAGGATATTGTTGAATACTTTGCAGAAGAAAATATTGTACCCACTAGTATGATTGATGTGAGCGATGGGTTAAGCAGTGAGTTGATGCACATTTGTGAAAAAAGTGAAGTGGGCTGTGTTATTTATGAAGACAAATTACCCATGGCAGATGAAATGAAAGAATTTGCTTATAAACTTCAAACAGACCCAACAGCTTGTGCATTGAGTGGCGGTGAAGATTACGAATTGCTTTTTACAGTATCACAAACGGAGTATGAAAAAATAAGGTTAAACCCTGCCATCAGTATTATTGGTTATGTAACAGCCGCTAGCGAAGGCAAGCATTTAATTACCAGAGGTGGTAATAAACATGGACTCGTTGCACAAGGGTGGAATCATTTAAATAAATAAAATAAATGCCGTAAAAAACTTACGGCATTTATTTATTATAACAGTTATTTGTACAACAAGCAATGTTTTCTTTTTAACTTGAAGTGAATTTATGCTGATACGTTTTTTCTTTTTTCTTTTAATCACCACACTACTGTATTCGTGTACAACGAGTAAATCAGCGTATAGCCCATCTAAAAAAATTGCCGCAACTGCCCTAAAAAAAGATTTTTTCTTGTTGCGTAAAACCCTCGAGGCAAAACATCCATCACTATATTGGTATACCCCCAAACAAAAAATGGATCAATATTTTGATTCGTACTATGCAAAAATTACGGATAGTATGACGGAGCAACAATTTGCATGGCTTATTGTAGCACCCGTAATTGATAAAATAAAATGTGGCCACACCAGTGTAAGTTTAAGTAAGCAATACGATAAATGGATAAAGGGTAAATACATAGCAACCTTCCCTTTGTTTTTAAAAGTTTGGAATGATACGTTGGCCGTTACGGGTAATTACAATTTTAAGAAAGACAGTATTTTTAAAAGAGGTACGCTGATCACCGCTATCAATGGTATACCCAACCAATTATTAATAAAGTACATGCTTGACTTTTTGCCAAGCGATGGTTATGCAGAAAACGTAAATTATATTAGGTTAAGTTCAAATTTTCCCTATTATCATCGTAATATTTTCGGGCTTAGCAAAAACTATGAAGTGGCTTATATTGATAGTAATGGAGTAGCGCAAAAAGCGATGGTTCCATTATTTATACCGGCACCAGATTCTACCAAAAAAGACAGTACCAAAAAAATTATAACAGCAACGCCTATTAAAGTAAATAAGTTATTAAAGTACCGATCGTTCACTATTGATAGCAGTAAAAAATTCGCCACATTAACCATCAACACTTTTGCCGAAGGGCATTTGAGGGCCTTTTTTAGAAGATCATTTAGAAAAATCCGAAAACAACATATACAGCATTTGGTGATTGATGTTCGTAATAACGGTGGCGGCAGGGTTGGCTTAAGTACCTTATTAACAAGGTATGTGAGTAAACAAAAATTTAAAGTGGCTGATTCGTTGTACGCTACAGCAAGAGGTGTTGGTCCTTACGGTAAATACATTACAGGCGGTTTTTTAAATAGTGTAGAAATGTTATTTATTTCACCATTTAAAAAAAATGGTCAATACCATATTAAACATTTAGAAAACCATTGGTACACTCCTAAACGTAAAGCCTTTAATGGCAATGTATATGTGATTACGAGTGGCCCTACTTTTTCAGCTGCAGCCTTGTTTTGTAATGTGCTTAAGGGTCAAAAAGATGTGACTATAGTGGGTGAAGAAACTGGCGGCGGATGGTATGGTAATAACGGTATTATAATCCCCGATGTTAAGTTACCCAATACAGGCATAAGGGTACGTTTGCCTTTGTATAGGCTTGTGCAATACAACCACCCTAATGTAAAAGGTACTGGTATTATGCCTGATGTATATGTGCCTACTAGTTACGAAGCCTTGTTAAAAGGATACGATAAAAAAATGGCTGTGGTTCGTTCAATGATATTCAGCAACACACAACCGTAGTTATACTAAAATATTAAAATCATCTGCATCTTTTAAAAATGGAAATTGCTGTCTTACAGCATCAAGTGTTTCTTTTTGTAATGTGATGGTGTGTATAGCCTCCTTATCAGCTTCATGGTATAAAATTTCTCCCAAAGCATCAACGACCATAGTATTGCCACTATGGTATATTTTATTACCATCATTACCTACACGATTTACACCCACCACATAACACTGGTTTTCAATAGCCCTAGCTGTGAGTAAGGTTTTCCAAGCATGGCTGCGTTTTTGAGGCCAGTTGGCAACATACAATAAAACATCGTATTTGCTATCACTGGCATTGCTTTGCCTAGCCCAAACAGGAAAACGCAGGTCGTAACAAATTTGTACATTTATTTTAAACCCGTTTACTTGGGTTATTAATTTACTATTACCTGCTTTGTAATGTGCATCTTCTTTACCAAAACCAAACAAGTGCCGTTTGTTATAATAACCCAATTGTCCGTTTGGTTGCATCCAAATTAACCTGTTATAATAACAATCATCTTCTTGTATCATTACACTACCAGTAACAATAACTTTTTTTTGCTGTGCTATTGTTCGCATCCATTGTATTGTAGCTCCATCCATTGTTTCGGCTAAACTTGTGTTCATAGAAAAACCGGTGGTAAACATTTCGGGTAACACTACAACATGAGTTGGTTGTTGTAAACTATTTATTTTATCAGTAAACATAAGTAGGTTCGCCTCTTTATCTTCCCAATGTAATATGCTTTGTATTGTAGTAATGTGAAGTGTACTCATATTTTTACAGCTTTGTGAACTCGTTATTGTATCATAAATTTAATCGCTTTACTTAACTTGTTGGCAAATTAATAAAGATGGTTTTTTAGTCCATCAATGAATTTAAATACTTAAGCATGAAATTATTTTCGAAAGATAATTTAACACCAATAAAAATTATATTTCTACTAGCGGTTGTTGCTTTGGCTTCACTGTCTATATTTTCATATTTAAAAAACAAGCAATTAATTGAAAATGCCCTGCTCGTAAACCATACGAGTTTTGTAAAAACGGAAATAGAACAAAATTTATCGTATTTAAAAGATGCTGAAACGGCAAATAGAGGTTTTATTATTACAAAAGATAGTAGTTATTTATTACCATATTTTGAAGCACAACAACAAATACCTGTCACTTTACATATACTCGATTCATTGGTAGCAGATAACCCTAAACAAAAGCAACAATTACAACAATTAACAAGTATTACCAATGAGCGAATGAGTGTATTTAAACTAAGGGATAGTGCACAAAAATCTAAAGAAGGGGTGAATGCCTTATTGTTAAAAGGAAAAATTGTAATGGATGAGGCAAGGCTGTTATCAGCTTTAATGATACATGAAGAAGACAGATTGCTTAACCAACGTATTACCACTTTAAATAACTCAGTATATTTTGCGCCAATCAACATGGCGTTATTATCCATATTTGCAATTACGTTACTTATATTTTCTTATTTAAAAATCATAGCCGAACTAAAAAAATCAAACCAGTTACAAAATGATTTAAGAGCGTCAAACATCATCTTAGAAAAATCAAATACTGAGTTGGCGCAATTTGCCTATGTGGCCAGTCATGATTTACAAGAGCCGCTACGAAAAATACAAACCTTTATTTCTCGTATACAAGATGTTGAGCCTAGTATGAGTGATAAAGCGAAAGATTATTTTAATAGAATTGTACGTTCGGCAAAGCGTATGCAGCAATTAATTTTAGATATTTTATCGTATGCTCAATCAAGCAACGAAACGGCTACAACGGAAAGTGTTGACTTAAATAATGTATTAACCGTTGCAACATCACAATTAGAAATATTAATTAATGAAAAGCAGGCCATTATAAAAGCAGCGCCTTTGCCAAGTTTAAATGTGGTGCAATATCAAATAGAGCAGGTGTTTACCAACTTACTTTCAAACGCCATAAAATTTAGTAAACCACAAGTAAAGCCAATTATAAACATAACATCGAGTTTTATTGAGCAAGATGTGTTACCTCAATTTATTACCAATAACAACAAAGCCTACCACTGTATTAGTTTTATTGACAATGGTATTGGTTTTGAACCACAATATGAAAACCGGATTTTTAAAATTTTTCATCGCTTAAACGATAAAGAAACTTTTGAAGGTAATGGCATAGGTTTATCAATTGTAAAAAAAATAATTGATGCACATGGTGGTTATATACATGCAACTAGTTCGTTGGGTAATGGAGCCACTTTTTCTATTTATTTACCTCATAATGTGTAAAACAAAAAAGGCTTTCTCAATCAAGAGAAAGCCCTTTTTCTAAAAAATTATTGTTTATTGTCCAACAAAAAACACTGCGTTGCATAACATCAATTTGCCGTTTTCCCAAAAGCTACGAAACATAACATTATCAGTAAGGTATGTTACAGTGCCACCGCCTAACTCCTGAGCACTAAACAGCAATCCATCTTTTAATTTGGGGGCTAGTTTTTTACCTACAAACCCTGCAACTGCATTTTCTTTTTTTATAACACCTATATTCCAGCCACCCTCTTTTACAAATTCATACACCACATCATCCATTTTTAAGGTGTAATAAAAATTAGGGTAACCATACATTAAAGGGTGACTATTATCAACTGCTACTTTAAAAATTGCACCAGGTGTGTAATTGCTGATGGCGCTGCGTTCTCTGTCGTTATAATTCACCAAAGCATCATAGCTGTTTTTATTTACATAATTTGTATCATCATCGCCATCTGTTTTTTTTGCTTTAATGCTGCTCCATTCTTGTTTTGATAATTGTGCAACAGCACTTTCTAATGCAACCACCCTACCACCATTTTTTATCCATTGTTCAAAAGCCTTTGCATCATCTTTATCATTTAAAAAATTATACCTTCCATCGGGCATTATTAAAACATCAATTACACTCCAATTAATACGGTTTACATTGTTAGCATTTATTAACGTAATAGGGTAGTGCAATACATTATCAAAAAAATGCCAAACTTCACCGGCAGCATTAGCATTTACATTTTCGCCAGTTAATAAGGCAACCCTTGGTGCTTGTATTGGGTGCACTGCTTCGCTACCAAAATCAGCCCCTTTATCAACCATGCCAGAGTTTACTGCAAACATTTTAACCTCATTTGCATCACAAATATTTTTTACGGTTGGCCATAAATTGTTGCCAAAACTTTCATTACCTTTTTTTAAGATGATAATTGCGCCGGCTTTAAATGATTGTCCGTTTGCATCAAAATCTTTTTCAGCATAGCGTAGTTTAATACCTTTTTGAAACAATGCAGCTACTGTTGAAGCACTATTTACAGCTTGCCATTTGAGCACATACCCATATACATCATTATTACTGTTGGGTACAAAAGCAGTGCTGGTATTATTGTTAACCGCTAGTTTTTGTGTAGTGGCATAACATTGTACACCGTATACATATGGCAAAGCCCATGCGGTGATATCATATGTTGCAGAATCTTCTAAAATGGCATTTGGCTCAAACAATACATTTAATAAAGTTGCTTTTGATTGTGCTGCCGTAATAACAATATCATTTTTATTGATACTGAACGATTCATTTTTTTGAGTAAAATAATTAAAGCCGTTGCTATTTGTTGGGTTGGTAGTACCATAACTGATACCGTTTTTTTGAAGCAGTTGTAACAGCGATTTTATTTTAGGCATATCATCATCACTTGTTTTAATGATGTATGTTTTATAAGTACCTACTTCACCGTTGTTGGCTGCTTTATAATATTTTTGAAAAGCGGCCATTAATAATCCATTGTTTTTTGATGCGGTTTCAACTGTACTCATACCCGTTGTAAAGTGGTGCATTATTCTATCTGTTAATGTAAGGGTATCGCCTTCATCAGTTGTTGCTGCTAAACCGCCAGCAGGTCCGCCACCTTGCTCGTATGTCATACCTATAGCGCCATTGTACAAAGGGTAGGTGTCGCCGTAAGATGGGTAGAACAAATCGAAGGTTTCCTTGGTAAAATAAAGCCAGTTGTTTTTATCAAAATAGCCTGCATGGTTTTTACCCACTATTACTTGAAAATCTTTTTGCCATTTGGTAATGGCTTGGTGATATGGTTTTGCTGCAGGTGCAAAGTAATAGGGTTGGTTAATACCTTGTTCGTGAAAATCAACATGTATTTGTGGCATCCATAGTTGGTATTGCTGAATACGGCTCATACTTTCTGTTTGTGTTTGCCAAGCCCAATCTCTATTAAGGTCAAAATTATAGTGGTTGGTTCTGCCACCCGGCCAAGGCTCACGATGTTCTCTTGCGTTGAGCGATGCATTGTATTGGCTGCCAACTATACCATTAAACCAATTTACATATCGCTCCCTACCATCAGGATTTAAACAAGGGTCAATAATTACCACCGTATTTTGTAGCCATTGTTTGCTTTGTGTATTTGAAGTATTTAGTAATTCGTATAACGTAAGCATAGCAGCTTCAGTAGAAGATGTTTCGTTACCATGTACATTATAACTCAACCAAACAATACTCGGGCTATTAGTATTTGCCTCAGTATTATTGTTGACTAACTGAATATTATTAACCCTAATTTTTTCAAGATTGGCAATATTTTTATCAGATGAAACAAACGCAAGGTATAATGGCCTGTGCTCATTTGTTGTACCATATTGCACCAACTTACATTGGGTATCCATTGTTTTGCTTACATACAAAAAATAATCAACTACTTGATGGTGTGCCGTGTACCTGCTACCTAATGGGTAACCTAAAAAAGCTTCCGGACTTTTTAATTGTGCAACCGAAACGGTAACACAACAAAGTGTAATCATAAATAAGCAATACTTTTTCATTGAAATAATTTACTGTATAAAAGTGTTGTTAGAATCCAATTGGTTGATTCTATATAAATTAAAAGAGTAAATTAAAACAATAAATCTAAAAAGCCATTATGCTTCTTTACGCTTCACCACCAAGTACCAATCATTTTCTAGTGCTAAATAACCCATATCATAACAAAAGCAATACACGTTACCTTTTTTATTGGTGTATGTATGGGTACTGTATTTAAATTGAAAACCGTGGCTCAATAATTTTTCACCCGTAACTTTTGCGGTTTCCTCATTATTTACAAGTAGGGCTTCTAAAATACGCCTGTTTTTGCCTAGGGCATTATTAATGTTGCGTACCAAGTTTGTGGTGGTTGATTTAAGTCGATTATTATATTCATTTCTACAATAATCATTACAAAATTTTTTGTCGGCCCTGCCTTTTACAGTACTGCCGCAACTCAAACAAGTGGTAGGTGTTTTTGTAGATATCATACGGTGGATATTGGTTTTGGAACATAAATATAAAAATTTTTATATGTACAACCGTTTACAAACGGCTATATACAACAATAAACGGTTAAAATACGAGTACCGCTTTTGGGCAACTGCATCTTTGCATTGTCAATCCGATAGAAGGGTTGGCTGAAATAAATAAAATTTTAAAACCGCAACACTTAATACGAGTGAAGCACAAAATCTAAAAAAATGTACGCATTAAAAAACAAAGTTCAATTGATTGGAAATTTAGGTAACGCACCAGAAGTAAGAAACACAGAGAGCGGAAAAAAACTAGTACGTTTTTCTATCGCTACCAACGAGCAGTACAAAAATGCTAAGGGCGAACGTGTTACAGAAACACAATGGCACAACGTAATTGCATGGGGTAAAGTAGCAGATATTGCTGAGCGTTTTTTATTGAAAGGAACGGAAGTTGCTATTGAAGGTAAATTGGTAAACAGAAATTATACTGATAAAGAAGGTAATAAAAAGTATGTTACTGAAATTCAAATAACAGAGTTGTTATTATTAAGTAAAGCCACAACAGGTATGGTAGCTTAATAAAAAGCCACACAAATAAATACCAAATAGGGTTTATTTGATGGTATCTTTGAAGCAGTTTGGTTGGTAAAACAATCCGGGCTGCTTCTATTTTTTTGATTGATGTTTTGTATTTAATTTATGACAACAGCGGCTTCTCCCATTGAACGTAACGAAAGGTTTGAACTAGCCTATAAATTTATTACCGAAACGGCTGAAAATATTTTTCTTACCGGTAAGGCAGGTACAGGTAAAACAACCTTCTTAAAATATTTAAAAGAACATTGTATAAAAAATATTGTAGTAGCCGCCCCAACAGGTGTTGCAGCCATTAATGCTGCCGGCGTTACGTTACATAGTTTGTTTCAATTGCCTTTTCATCCGTTTATACCAACAGCTGTGGGTAGAGATGAATTGCTGAAGAAAATGAAATACAATAACCAACGCCTGCAACTACTTCGCAAAATGGAATTGTTGGTGATTGATGAAATAAGTATGGTACGTAGCGATGTTATTGATGCTATTGATACCCTATTACGTAGTGTGCGTCGCAATTACAGCACCGCTTTTGGTGGTGTACAATTATTATGTATTGGCGATTTACATCAGCTACCACCTGTTGCTCAAAACCACGAGTGGAGCATCTTACAAGAGTATTACGAATCACCTTTCTTTTTTGATAGTTATGCAATTAAAGAGCAGCAGCCTATTTTAATTGAACTGAATACAATTTACCGACAAAAAGAACAACGTTTTGTTGATTTGCTCAATAATGTACGCACCAATAATATGTCCGAAGAAGATTTTGAAAGTTTACATGAGCGATATATTCCCGGTTTTCAACCGTATAGTGATGATAAATTTATAACCCTTACATCGCATAACAACCAAGCCAATCTTATTAACAATACTGAATTAGAAAGATTACTATCACCGGCCTACACATTTAAAGCTATTATAGAAGATGATTTTCCTGAAAACCAATACCCTGCTGATGTTGCTTTAGTGTTAAAAAAAGGAGCACAGGTGATGTTTATTAAAAATGATGGTCCTGAAAAAAAATATTTCAACGGCAAAATTGGTATTGTTGATACCTTAAATGATGATACCGTAATTGTTGATTGTAATGGCGAACGTATTGAAGTATACAAAGAGCAATGGGAAAACAGTCGTTACACACTTAACCGAACCGATGGTAAACTGGTGCAAGAGGTAGTAGGTACTTTTCGGCAATACCCTCTCCGGTTGGCATGGGCAATTACCATACATAAAAGCCAAGGGCTTACATTTGATAAAGTGATGATAGATGCTGGCGCAGCATTTAGTAGCGGACAAGTGTACGTTGCCCTTAGCCGATGTACAAGTTTAGAGGGAATAGTGTTATTGTCAAAAATACCAGCAACGGCTATTTATAGCAATAGCAGTGTTAACAAAGGCCAACAAAGCCTTACCCACCGAGGGTCGTTAGAAGAGCGATTTGAAGGTGCTCGACAACTTTATACACAACAACTGTTAGAAGATATGTTTACGTTTAATGCCGTAGCTGATGTGTTGGATGTGCTGCAAGTACAATCAAACATACACAGGGCAAAGTTGAATAATGGCGCTTTAGATTGGATTACGAACCTTAGAGAAAGTTTTGCTCCTGAAAAAATGAACGGGTTAAAATTTGTTCGCCAAATAAATACGCTGTTAAAAGAGCAACCAGTAGTTGAGCTTAACATCAGCCTACAAACAAGAATTACCGCTGCAGTTAACCATTTTATACCAAAGTTTGCGGCAATTTTAGAAGCAGTAAAAAAGCATCCAATTATAACAGAATTTAGAGAAGTGGCAGATGCTATTAACGAGCCATTGAATGAGTTGGCACAAGCTACTCATTTAACCCACTACATGTTGCAGTATGGTTTACAACCTTTTGAATTAACCAGCTACTTGCAACACAAATTAAATGCAGTGCAGCCTAAATTTAACCTTACTTGTTATGCCGCATCGCAAAAAACAACGGCGACAGATGTACCAAACCCAGCATTATACGAAACGCTAAAACAATGGAGAGATGATGTTTGTAAGCAAGAAGATAAACCTATTTACATGTTAGCATCGCATGCTACCTTAAAAGAAATTTGTGCACTTTTGCCAACCAACAATAGGGCATTACTTTTAATAAATGGTTTTGGAAAAGCCAAGGTTGATAAGTATGGTGATGAAATTATTAAAGCCGTTGTTGATTATTGCGACGAACACCAAATTGAAAGCCCAGCAGCTGCATTAAACACCACTACCAAAACAAAAAAAACAACCAAACCCAAAGCTGCTGCTACAGCTAAAAAGGTTGATACCAAACAATCAACCTTTGAATTATTTCAACAAGGCAAAACCATTATTGAAATTGCTACCATACGCCAACTTACAGTGGCAACCATTGAAGGGCATATAACTGCATTTATAGAAAAAGGTTTGGTAGATGTGCATCAGTTTTTACAACCAGCACATGTTACAGCAATTGCAGCAGTATTAAACGACAAAGCTTATACTAGCCTTACTGAAATTAAAGCAGCCTTACCCACGTTTAGTTACAGCGAAATAAAAATGGCCGAGGCGGCTATAAAATTTAATGAAAGTAAGGGGTAATATTACCTACCAAAATCATCTTGTAAGCGAATAATATCATTTTCATCGCTAGGGTTTTCGGCATCTGTATGGCGCCAAATTTCAGCAATAATGCCCCAATTTGTAGTACCTACAAGGCGGTGTCTTTCGCCTTGCTGCAATTCCACCACATCGCCTACGCTTAAATGGTGTGGTGTGTTTTCAATGTCGGTATCGCTTTTAACTATTGCGGCTTCTCCGTTAATAAGTTTCCAAATTTCGGCACGGCGGTGATGGTATTGCCAACTCAATCGTTTAAAAGGAGCCACTATTAATATTTTGGGGCTCAACTTGCCAGAAATATTTAAAGCGTCAAATGATAAATGCGGAAAAAAAGCAGCAATAAAAGTAGCCGCATCAGCTTCGTTAATTACAAAAAAACCACCCCAAGGGCGTTGATCATCATGTGAAGCAATACGTATATTTTTTTCAGCCAACATAGCTGTAACAATATCAAATATTTGGTGTTTGCTCGTTTGTTCTGTAAAGCGCATGCAAAGTAGTTTTGAGCAACAAATATAATTTATTAAAAAATTGAAGCTTCAATTTTCACAAATTGTTACAAAACACTCATAACAGTTTATTTACATTATACTCATAAATACTTAACAGTTTATTGATTATTTGGTTAGATGATGTTTCAACATTTGATACTAAAAATGTTGGGTTTCACCAACATCATCTAATTACATTGAAATGAAAATATTATACGCTGTACAAGCCACTGGTAACGGCCATATTAGTAGGGCAATGGAGTTATTACCCTATTTACAAAACTATGGTACTGTTGATATTTTTTTAAGCGGTAGTAACAGTAACCTTACACTCAATGCTAATGTAGCTTACCGCAGTAAAGGGTTAAGTTTATTTTATAGTGGTAATGGTGGCTTGCATTACCGTAAAATTGCAACTGATAATGCGCCGCTTCGTATTTTAAAAGAAATAAAACAATTACCTGTTGAAAAATACGATTTGGTAATAAACGACTTTGAGTGCATTACAGCTTTGGCATGTGCGTACAAAAAAGTAAAAAGTGTACAGTTTGGGCATCAGGCTAGTTTTATGAGTACCGCTACACCAAGGCCTGCGCAAAAAAATATAATGGGCGAATGGGTGCTAAAAAATTATGCAAGGGCTCAAAAATATATAGGGCTGCACTTTGAAAGCTACGATGATTTTATTTTGCCACCCGTAATAAAAAAAGAAATTTGGGGTGCTTACCCTACCAATCAACAATACATTACGGTTTATTTATTATCGTATGCTGATGCTGTGTTGTACCAACATTTTTCGCAGTTAAAAGATTGTTGTTTTCAAATATTTTCAAAAGAAGTAAAACAAATTACCACAAAAGGCAACTGTACATTTATACCTGTTGATAAAAAAGCGTTTAATAAAAGCTTGATCAATTGCTATGGTATTATTACTGGTGCTGGTTTTGAAACCCCGGCCGAAGCTTTACATCTTAACAAAAAAATATTAGCCATACCGGTTAAAGGGCAGTATGAGCAAGCTTGTAACGCCGCAGCTTTACAAAGGTTTGGCGTAAAAGTTATTAAAGGAATTGACCAGCATTTTACAGCTGTTTTTAATGATTGGGTGTACAACAACCAACAACAAACAGTAGTGTTTAAAAAAGATACCCAATCAATTGTAAGCAGTATGATGCAGATGGCTACTTACAACGAAAATTTACCCATGTTTGGTGTTGAAAATTTAGCTTGGTAAGTGTATTATTTACTGGCTAGGTTAATGGGTGTTTCATTCGAAAAACGTTCACCTGCTAATTGAGCAATGGTTGGTGCTATTTGTTTTTGATATAATTGTCCGCTATTTTTTACTTCGCCAAGTGCCTCAATATTTTTGCCTAACAATGCTACCCAAGTTTGTGAAGCGCCTTTGGTAAAAGGGCCATGTGAGGTCCATTTATTAGGGTTTGCACCCCTGCCATGGTCGGTAGTAATAATAAAAGTAGTGTTGTTTTTATAACCAGGGGTGGTTTGTGCCCAATGCCAAAGTTGTGCAATAATGTTATCAGCCTCATTGGCTTTTTGTAAGTACATATCATAGTTGCCGTGGTGAGCATATTCATCAGTTTCGCCCAAGCCTAAGTAAAATAATTTGGGATGGTTTTTATTTAAATATTCCTTTGCGGCTATAAACGTTAGCATATCTTGCCTAGTAGCCTCTTTCGCCTCAATAATATTTGTTTGTATGCTGTTGATGTTTTTTTCAATATCGGTGTTGGCGTTATTTATATTTTCATAACCACTGTTTATAGCAATGCCCATCCGTTTTTCGTTTAGTATATAAGGAAATACATCCCATGAGGTGAATAGCGCTATATGATCTTTATAAGTAGGGTTGCTTTGTAGTAATTCAAAAATATTGCGATGTGGATTATTGTTTTTATTGTTGGTAGCTATAGTAACATCAGTAGTACTTGTAAATATTTCATTATAGCCCGGGTACGATATGGCGTATAAATTGGCCACATTTACATTGTTATCATAACGGCGGTTACCATATAGCTGTCCTTTTTTTGCTAAAACTTGCCACATAAACGGCATCAGTTTTTTTCTTTTTTCTTCGGCAGTTGATCCTCCGTACATGCTTTCCATTAAATCAATATCGGTTGTAAAATGGTTGTTTTGTAAGATGGCATCATCGGCACCACCAAACAATTCTTGCCAGCGAAAACCATCTAAAGTAATAATAAAAATATTGGTACTACTGTCGGTTGTTGTATTAGCAAGGGCTGCATGCGTATTATTGGCTTGGGGTATGGTTGCCAATGATAGTAAAAAGAAACAAGCAAATAAATGTTTCATTGTTGTTGGTTTTTCAAAAGTCCATTTATAGTGTAAGTATTTTGTTAGCAAACCATCAACTTAATGTTAATTGTGCTTTGTAGTGGTAATGTCAATTCTTAAAATCGTAACCAAGGCATTAAATGAAAGCGTACTTTTGCAATCAATTCATATTTACTTAAAATTAAATATTGAGCAATCGTATAAACATAGCGTTGGTGGGTAACCCAAATAGTGGCAAAACATCACTATTTAATGTGCTTACAGGGTTAAACCAAAAAGTGGGTAATTTTCCGGGTGTTACGGTCGATAAAAAAACCGGCACCAGTACCATATCTACCAACATGGTGGCTAATATTATTGATTTGCCGGGCACGTATAGTTTATACCCAAAAAGGGCTGATGAATGGGTGGCTTATAAAGTACTAATTGGGGAAGATGAACAGGTAAGCCCAGATATGATTGTGTTGGTGGCAGATGCAAGTAACCTCAAAAGAAATTTACTGTTTTGCTCACAGATTATTGACTTAAAAATACCAGTAGTTATTGCCTTGAGTATGATGGACCTCGCCAAGCAAAAAGGTACACAAATAGATATTGCAGGGCTCGAAAGAGAATTGGGGGTGCCAATTGTAGTGATTAACCCACGAAAAAATAAAGGGATAGCGCCATTAAAAAAAGCTATTGAAACCGTAGCTGAAAATATGGCCAATACCAATGCTGCTAGAGATTTTATTGATACCAATGCGCTAGCGCCAGAGGCCATTAATACGGTAAAAGCAATGTTTCCGTCGGTGAGTAATTATGGTGCCATACATTACCTTATTAACCACGAAAATTTTCATTTAACAACAGCTCAGCAAACGGCCATTGAACAAGCTGAAATAGACCACAAATTCAATCCTACCAAAACACAGGCAGAAGAAATAATGCAACGGTACAGTCGCATTAAATTTATAATGCAACAAACTGTGGTTGAAAATGATCCATTAAAAAAATCGTTATTTACGGAACGGTTAGATGATATTTTGTTACACCGTACATGGGGCTATGTTATTTTGTTAGTGGTGTTGTTTTTTATGTTTCAATCTGTTTTTTGGTTGGCACAGTTTCCAATGGATGGTATTGAGTGGGTATTTGGTCAATTAGGTGGTTGGTTTGCCAACATTTTACCTGCTGGTTGGGTAAGCGATATTTTCATAAATGGTATTTTAGCAGGGTTGAGTGGCATCATGGTTTTTATACCACAAATCATGATATTGTTTGGCCTTATTACTTTGTTAGAAGACACAGGTTATATGGCTCGTATCAGTTTTTTAACTGATAAACTTATGCGTAAAGTAGGGCTAAATGGTAAAAGTGTAATGCCTATGATCAGTGGGTATGCTTGTGCCGTACCAGCTATAATGAGTGCCCGTAATATTGAAAACAAAAAAGAACGTTTACTAACTATTATGATAACACCGCTTATGAGTTGCAGTGCTCGTTTGCCAGTGTATACCATATTAATTGCGTTGGTAATACCTTCTAAATTATACTTTGGTTTTTTGAGTTTGCAAGGTTTGGTAATGATGTTGTTATATGTGCTAGGAACAGTGTTGGCTTTGTTGGTAGCATGGGTAATGAAATGGTTTATTAAAAGTACCGAACGTAGTTTTTTTATATTAGAATTGCCAGTATACCGCAGCCCACGTTGGAAGAACATGCTTGTAACTATGGTTGAAAAAGCTAAAATATTTGTGTTTGATGCTGGTAAAGTAATCATGATCATCAGTTTACTGCTTTGGGCTTTAAGTACCTACGGACCTGCTACGAAAATGAAAGCAGTTACCAACCAATACGATGCATTAGTTGCCGTACAAGAAAAAGCTAGGGAAGCGGTTGAAATGCAAAAAGCCAGCGCTATTGCTTTGCAAAATGCAACCGATAGCAGTGCAACAATAGTTGCTTTTAATGATAAACTACAGCAATACGATAGCGTTATTACACAATTGAATAAAGAACGTAGAACCGCTTTATTACAAAATTCTTTTGCAGGCTCATTGGGTAGTTTTATTGAACCTGTTATTAAACCGCTTGGGTACGATTGGAAAATTGGCATTGCCCTTATTACCTCTTTTGCTGCTAGAGAAGTGTTTGTTGGTACTATGGCTACTTTATATTCTGTTGGTGATGATGCTGATGAAAACAGCAACACCCTTCGCCAAAAAATGGGCGCCGCTACAAGGGCAGATGGTACTAAAGTTTACAACCTTGCCACAGGCTTGTCATTATTGGTATTTTATGTAATTGCTATGCAGTGTATGAGCACACTCGTAATTGTAAAACGTGAAACCAAAACATGGAAATGGCCAGCAATACAGTTGGTATACATGACCGGCTTAGCGTATGCACTCAGTTGGCTTACTTATATAATTTTTAGTGGAGTATAAATTGCACCAATCAATTTCGTGTACAATTTTATAGCCTTCATCAACTTTTATAATTGCTTCATCAATACTTTTTTCATCATTTTTATTTTTTAGGCATTTTTATTTTTCGTTAGAATTTTTTAACGCCATAATTATCCCATATTTAAAGCTCAAAAAATGAAATTGTATTGGTGGCTTTTACTTTTTTTTATCAACCTAAGTGTTGTATCGTTTGCACAAACTTTTAATGCCCCTATTCCTATTATAAACACACAAAATGGCACAGGTGGATTTGTTGGACAATATACAAGTCAACAACTGGTAAACGGCAACCCTGCCATGGTGTATTATGATGCCACTAGAGGCGATTTAGTGTATGTACGTGCCTTAGATGCCAACGGTTCGGTATGGGGAACGCCAATTTCAATTGACTATAATGGCAGTGTAGGTACATATGCCTCATTGCAAATTGTAAACGGCAATCCAGCAGTTGCTTACCATGATGCTAATAATCTTGATCTAAAATATATAAGAGCTATAGATGCTAATGGTGCTACTTGGTCGCAGCCAATAACTGTTGATGCTTCGCCAAGTTTAACGGGAAGGCACACTTCTTTACAAGTGGTAAACGGTAACCCAGCTATTGCTTATCAAAATACAACCACAGCCGATTTGCTATATGTACGTGCTACAGATGCAAATGGCGCAACATGGGCAACACCCATTATTGTTGATGCTGTGGGAGATGTTGGCACTTTTAATTCAATGGTAGTAGTAAATGGCAACCCAGCCATTTCGTACATAGATCAAACCAACTACGATGTAAAATTTGTTAGAGCAATGGATAGCGATGGTATCAGTTGGGGTACTCCTATTACAATTGACGGAGCAGGTATAGTTACTTTTTATACATCTATGCAAATTGTAAATGGGAACCCTGCAATAGCATATTATAGCCAAACTACGAACGATTTAATTTATATACGAGCTACAGATGTTAGCGGTACAGTTTGGGGAACGCCAGTTACGGTTGATGCTACAGGCGATGTTGGTTCATTTTGCTCATTACAAATTGTTAATGGTAACCCAGCAATTAGCTATTATGAAGGCACTATAAATTTTGACTTAAAATATGTTAGAGCTGCTGATGCTAACGGTACAACTTGGGGTACACCACTTACTATTGATGCTGCTGGTGCAGTGGGCACATATGCATCTTTACAAGTTATAAATGGTAATCCTGCAATTGGTTATTATGATGAAACTTCAAGAAATGCCAAATTTATAAGAGCGGCTGATATTAGTGGAAACTCTTGGAATACTGCAGTTTCATTTGATGGCATTGGAACTACAGGCCAATACATCAGTTTGGAAAATATAAATGGTAACCCAGCTGTTGTATTTTATAATGCAAGTAATAGCAACATTAAATATGTAAGAGCATTAGATGCAGCAGGCATTAACTGGGGCCCAAGTGTAACTTTGCAAACCACAGGTGCCGTTGGTCAGTATCATTCTTTAAAATTAGTAAATGGCAACCCTGCTGTTTCATATTATCAGCAAACGTCTGGCGATCTTAAATTTACAAGGGCAGACGATGCAATAGGAACAACCTGGTCAACATCAGTAAATATTGATGTTACAGGTAACGTAGGTCAATATACCTCTATGCAAATAATAAATGGCAACCCTGCTATTTCATATTATGATGTTACTAATGGCGATTTAAAATATGTTAGGGCAACCGATGCAAGCGGCACCGTTTGGGGTACTCCCATTAGTATTGATGTTACGGGTAATGTTGGTCAATTTACAGCACTACAAATAATAAATGGTAACCCAGCTATTTCGTATTATGATGTTACTAATGGCGATTTAAAATATGTTAGGGCAACCGATGCAAATGGCACCGCCTGGGGCACACCAATTAGTATTGATGTTACGGGTAATGTAGGAACATTTTCATCCTTAAAGGTTATAAACGGTAACCCAGCCATTTCATATTATGATGTTACTAATGGCGATTTAAAATATGTTAGGGCAACCGATGCAAATGGTACTGCTTGGGGCACATCTGCTGCAATTGATGTTACAGGTTTTGTAGGACAATTCACATCAATGCAAATAGTAAACAACACACCTGCAATTGCTTATTATGATGCAACTAATCAAGATTTAAAGTATGTACAAGCCATTGATGCCAATGGCGCAACCTGGGCTACTCCAATAGCAGTTGCTACACTAAGTAACCAAGGTCAATTTGTATCTATGATAGCAGGTGCAACAGGCGCAATGATTGCTTACTATAATGTAACAGAAGCGGCTCCATATTTTGCAGCCTCATCTACCTTTTCACCCTTGCCTTTACAATTATTAAATTTCACTGGCAAACAACAAAACGGCATTAACAAACTGCAATGGCATACTGCCAATGAAACAAATACCCAATATTTTGAAGTGCAATCAAGTACGAATGGTACTAATTTTAGTACAATTAACAGGGTAAACGCCGTAGGTACTGGCACCAACTATTATGAGTATGATGATGCTCTAAAATACAATGGTACTGTGTATTATCGTTTAAAAATGGTTGATCAAAATTGTAAGTTTAGTTATAGCCATATCGTTAAACTCAACAATAACATTGGTACTAAAATTACCGTATACCCTAACCCAGTAGTAGATAATGCTGTAGTGCAATTAAGTGATGATAAATATGTAGGCACCGTTGCATTTTTATTTGATGCAACGGGTAAAAAAGTAGCCATTATCAACATCAACAATAATTTTACCACCGTTCATATGCAAAACTTTAGCAAAGGGGTGTATGTATTGCAATTGATAGATGGTACCAATGCAACTATAATAAAGCAATAAAATTATTTTATGAAATGTATACATGCACAGATACCTATCTGTGTATGTTGCGTTTAATACATTTTCTATTATTAACACAGTACTGGCTAACAGCAGTTATTAAATTCTCATTAAATTGAGGTATGAACCAACGGAGCACCATCTTATTAAAAGTAGTTTTATTTACTATAATATTCATCGTACTTTTTATTGGATTATGTTTTTTAAAAAACAATATTCCATCTCAATATGAAAGGTTAGCTCATGGGCTTATAGGTACCCTAGCTGCATTGTTAACCAGCGCTGCGTTTATAAAATTTGATGGTATATCTTTCAATGCTATCGGTTTGCGATGGGAGCATGCAACAATACCTCGTTTTTTAATAGGCATACTAGTAGCTGCTACCATTATGGGCGGATTGACCATACTGGTGATTGCATTGCAAGGATTAACAATCACAAAAAATGAAAATAACAATGGTATTTATTTTCTTTTGAATGCCTTACCGTTACTGCCATTAGCGTTTATGGAAGAAGTGGCTTTTAGAGGGTACACTTTACAAACATTAAAGCAAAAATTTACAACACCTATAGCTATCATTTTTACAGCTTTTCTTTTTGCGGTATATCATGTGGTAAATGGCTGGAGCTTACAAAACGCTTTTATGGGTGCTGGTTGTTGGGGTTTGGTTTTTGGTGTATCAGCGGTTTATTCAAATGGTATTGCTATGCCAACAGGTTTGCATGTTGCTGCAAATTTTATAACGAGTTTATTCGGCACAACGGCACAAGGGGTTCATTTGTTTCATTTACAATCACACAATAGCAACAATATTAATGACCTTCAAACAAGTACTCTGCTTACTGTTATACCACAAATAATTGTTTTGCTTATTGGTATGGTTGGTATTGTTTGGGTAAACAAAAAACAACCAATAAAATAAAAAACGCAACCCATAGGTTGCGCCTTTTTGTATTAACTATATTTCAATAATATTACCAAGGATATTTGTTGGCAGCAATTAAAGCATCAGCAACGTTTCTACGAGCTGCTTTACTATTAAAAGGTGCTAATTTGGTAAAGCGCTTTAAGCCTAACAACATCATACGTTGTTCGTCACCATCAGCAAAAGCATTAATGGCTTCTTTACCAGCTTTGTTTACTGCATCAACCGCATCGTTTAGGTAAATACGCATCATATCAGTTTGTACACTTGCTGCGGCTTCCCCTTCTTTATCGCTTAATTTAATTACCCTCAACAAAGCACTTTCCGCATGAAAAGTAGCAATGGCCATATCGGCAATGTTCATCAAAATTTCTTGCTCATTGCTTAAGCTCATCATTAATTTTTGTACAGCAGCACCAGCTACCATTAAAATAGCTTTTTTCATTTGTACAATTGCTTTCTTTTCGGCTGCAAAAGCGCCTTCATCTTCACTACCAAAATCTGGTATACTCATTAACTCTTTGCTTACTTGCATGGCTGGTCCCATCAAATCTAATTTGCCCTTCATCGCTCTCTTCAACATCATATCTACTGTTAGCAAGCGGTTGATTTCGTTGGTACCTTCGTAAATTCTGTTGATACGGCTATCACGGTAAGCCCTGCTAATTACATACTCATCACTAAACCCATTACCACCGTGTATTTGTACGCCCTCATCTACCACATAATCCAACACTTCACTACCATCTACTTTTAACATGGCGCATTCAATGGCATATTCTTCAGCCGCACCCAAATGGGCTTCAGCAAAGGTTTTGCCACTGCTCATCATTTCATGTTCTTTATCATCAATCCATTTACTAGTGCGGTACAAAGCACTTTCGCTTACCCAAATACGAGTAGCACATTGTGCTAACTTATGTTTAATGGCACCAAACTGAGCAATTGATGTTTTAAATTGTTCTCTGGTATTGGCATAATTAATAGTATCATGCATGGCCATTTTTGCACCGCCTAAAGTGGCTGCACATAATTTTAAACGACCAATATTTAAGATGTTGAATGCGATAATATGACCTTTACCAATTTCACCTAAAAGGTTTTCAACAGGCACTTTACAATCTTGAAAATACAATTGTACGGTTGATGAACCTTTGATACCCATTTTATGCTCTTCGGGCCCTTGTGTAAAACCTTCCATGCCTCTTTCAACAATAAATGCGGTAAACTTATCGCCATCAATTTTGGCGAAAACGGTATACACATCTGCAAAACCACCATTGGTAATCCAGCATTTTTGTCCATTTAAAATGTAGTGTGTACCCTCTGCATTTAATACGGCTGTAGTTTTTGCACTTAAAGCATCGCTACCGCTGTTGGGTTCTGTTAAACCGTAAGCGCCTTTCCACTCACCGCTACTTAATTTTGGTACGTATTTCGCTTTTTGAGCATCGTTACCAAAATATAAAATAGGCAAAGTGCCAATACCTGTATGCGCTGCAATGGCTACACTAAAAGAGTAACCGCCGCCCAAGCCTTCGTTAACAAGGGTTGATGTAATAAAATCTTTACCCAAGCCACCAAACTCTTCAGGTGTAGATGCGCCCAATAAACCTTGTTCGCCAGCTTTTTCCATAAGCGATGGCATAAGCCCAGCTTCTAGTTTATCAATACGATCAATATTAGGTAGCACTTCTGCTTCTAAAAACTGCAAGCACATATCTTTCACCATTACTTGCTCTTCATTAAAATCTTCTGGCGTAAATGTTTCAAAAGCATTGCTTTCTTTAATGAGCCATTCGCCACCTTTAAGTACAGCTGCGGTTGTTGCATTGTTGGTAGTACTCATAATTGTTGTATTTAAATGTTATTAATAAATATGGTTAGCTTAAGTTTTCGTACACCATGTGTAATACTTCTTTCGCAATTTCTATTTGTCCGTTTGTTACCCCAACCAATGCTTCATTCAACGTTTGGTTGGCTACCTCCATTGATTGCTCTTGCAGCTCTTGAGCACTGGGTGTTAAACAAATTTTATTGATACGCCTGTCTTCTTTACTCGACATACGTTTAACCAATCCTAATTTTTCAAGGTTATCAACTAACCGTGTTATGCTAGGTTTATCTCTAAAAGTGGCATCGCACAATTGTTGCTGACTCAGGCCATCTTCTTTCCATAAATGGTATAACACACTCCATTGCTCAATGGTAATTTCAATACCGGCTTGCTTAAAATTTTTCTGTAAACGGCGTGCAATAGCGGTACTGGCTTTTCCAGTAATAAAACTGTATAGTTCGCTCTTTTTAAAATAGTTGTTGGGCATATAGTTGTTTAAACAACCATCTAAAGGTAAAGTATAATTTTTATATCAGAAAAATATTTTTCAAAAAAACTGTAAAAACTTATCCAGCTGAACATCTTGCTAAGTAAACAATTCGATTTGCATGAAATAAAATTATATTGCAGTATATGTTGGTATTGTATATAACTGCTTTGTTGATAGCGTTGTTGTATGCAGCTTTGTTGCTGTATTACAGGCGGTTATATGTAAATGTACCTACGTTTACAACGCAAAAAAATCATCAAAATAAAACGGTTGCTGTAATTATACCAGCACGTAACGAAGCACGGCATATTAAAAAATGTATTAGCTCAATTATAGCACAAAGCTACCCAGCGCATTTATTTGAAATTATTGTGGTAGATGATCATTCGGATGATGAAACACCATCAATAGTAACCAACCTACAAGCAACTAATATTAAATTACTGTATTTGAAAGATTTTGTACAAGGTGCATTTAATGCGTACAAAAAAAAGGCTATTGAAGTAGCTATTGCAAACACTAAAGCAGATATTATTATTACTACTGATGCTGATTGTATACTACCACCACATTGGCTACAACATTATGTAAACTTTTTTAATGAAACTAATGCAGTGTTTGTGGCGGCTCCCGTTTTTATACATTACCAACATCGGTTTATAGAAGTATTTCAATCAGTTGATTTTATGAGTTTGCAAGGTATTACAACTGCTGTAGTAAATGCGAACCAAATGACTATGTGTAATGGTGCCAATATGGCTTATACCCGTAAAGGCTTTTATGAAGTAAACGGCTTTAACGGTATTGATACCATTGCTAGCGGCGACGATATGTTACTCATGCATAAGTTTTTTAAACACTATCCCCAACAAGTAAAATTTTTACAATTGCCTGCAGTTATTGTAAACACTGCAGCTGTGCAAACTATACAACAGTTTTTTCAACAACGCATAAGGTGGGCAAGCAAGGCTGATAAATATGACGATAAACGAATTTTACCCGTGTTATTGTTAGTATATTTTTTAAATGTGTTGTTATTATTTATACCCCTGATAATTATTTTTTATAACCCAACTGTTGAGTGGTTAGGTTTAAGGTGGAATGGTGTTACTATTTGGTGCAGTATGTTTGCCTTAAAATTTTTAGCAGAGTGGTATTTTATGTACCCTGTAGCAAAATTTTTTAATGCCATGCAGTTGTGGTGGTACTTTCCATTAATGCAACCCTTTCATATAGTGTATACAGTGGTTGCAGGCTGGTTAGGTAAATGGAGTACGTACCAATGGAAAGAAAGAAAAGTACAATAAAATGAACATTGCTATTTTAAATGAAAACAATGTGCAGTTTCCGCATCCATCAAATGCTTTGCATGATGGTTTGTTAGCCATAGGTGGCAACTTGTTGCCGGCAACTTTAATAGCAGCGTATCAACAAGGAATTTTTCCTTGGTATAGCGAAGATGAACCTATTTGCTGGTATGCACCACATGAACGTTGTGTTATTTTTCCTGATGAAATTGTAGTGAGTAAAAGTACGCAACAGGTGTTTAAAAAAAATACCTTTCGGTTCACCATTAACAAAGCCTTTACGGAAGTTGTAAAGGGTTGTAAATTTATTCACCGTAAAGATCAGGATGGCACTTGGATTAATAATGATATAGTAGCAGCTTATGAACAGTTTCATCAATTAGGCTATGCAAAAAGTGTAGAGGTTTGGCAAGATGAACAATTGGTTGGTGGATTGTATGGAGTAGTTGTTAACAATGTATTTTGTGGCGAAAGTATGTTTAGTAAGGTGAGTAATGCCTCAAAAGCGGCGCTGATATGGCTTTGTAAACAACAACATTACCAATTAATTGATTGCCAAGTACCCAATGAACACCTCATTAGTTTGGGTGCCACAATGATACCGCAAGCTGAATTTTTACAATATTTACAATGCAAATAATATTGATTGTACATGATGAGTAAACCCAAGTTTTGGCAGCTGTTCAAAAAAAATAAACTAGCACTAGTGGCTATGTTTATTATTGTTGCTGCGGTGTTGGTATCAATATTTGCTTATATGATAGCACCTGATAACTCACCCAACGCCAATTTGCAAACAGTAGAAATTCAATCAAAACAAATGGGATATCAACAGTTGTTTTTAAAACTACCGTTGCGAAATAATATTTCTGCATCATTATTGTCAAAATGTTTTTGGGGTACACCGTTACAACATCAATACATACCAATAACATCTTACACTCAAAAAGCTGATAGTGTTATTATACAAAAGTTAGTAGATGTTGATACAAGTATTACCGTAGCTTACCATATTAACCAGGTTAAAGAAAACGATGCTGATCAACTTCAGCAGCACATCATTTTAAAAAAGTATGGGTTGGGTACCGATGCTTATGGTAGGGATATTTTAAGTAGACTTATTATAGGCACAAGAGTAAGTTTAATGGTGGGTATAGTTGCCATGTTTATATCAATACTACTTGGGGTGTTGCTTGGTGCATGGGCTGGCTATTATGGTGGTGTAACGGATAAGGTTATTATGTGGCTCATAAATGTGATGTGGAGCATACCTACACTACTGTTAGTTTTTGCGTTAACCTTAACCTTGGGCAAAGGGTTTTGGCAAATTTTTATTGCAGTGGGTTTAACCTTATGGGTAAGCGTTGCAAGGTTAGTAAGGGCGCAAGTAATGGCAGCAAAGGCACTTGAGTATGTGAAAGCAGCAACCACACTTGGCTTTAGCAACAACCGTATTATTTTTAAACACATACTTCCCAATATTATGGGACCAATTTTGGTATTGGCGGCAAGTAATTTTGCAACGGCTATTATTGTAGAAGCTGGCCTAAGTTTTTTGGGCATAGGCGTACAACCGCCTCAACCAAGTTGGGGTTTAATGATAAAAGAAAACTACAATTTAATTATTACCCATAACGCACTACAAGCCATAATACCCGGTATTGCAATTATGATGTTGGTACTTGCTATCAACATTTTGGGCAATGCGTTGAGAGATTTGTTAGATGTGAAAGACCATTAGTTGTAATAATATTATCAAAATATACAGCGAACAATGGTAATCTTAACCTTAAAATTTATCTTCGCAAAAAAACAACCACATGCTACCTAAATACAAGCGCATTCTTTTAAAACTTTCTGGCGAATCATTAATGGGTGAAAAAAATTTTGGGTTAGACTCTAATGTAATAGCCCAATACGCCCAAGAAATTAAACAAATTACCGATATGGGGGTACAAGTGGCGTTGGTAATTGGCGGTGGCAATATTTACCGTGGTATGAATGAAGCTGACACAGGTATTGAAAGAGCACAAGGCGATTATATGGGTATGTTAGCTACTGTAATTAATGGTATGGCATTGCAAAGTGGTTTAGAAAAAGCTGGTGTAACCACTCGTTTACAAAGTGCTATTAAAATGGAACAAATTGCTGAACCGTATATTCGTAGAAGAGCTATGCGACATTTAGAAAAAGGACGTGTAGTTATTTTTGGTGCAGGTACGGGTAATCCTTATTTTACTACTGATACAGCAGGTTCATTAAGGGCAATTGAAATTAAAGCCGATGTTATTTTAAAAGGCACTAGGGTAGATGGTATTTATACCGCTGACCCTGAAAAAGACCCTACTGCAACCAAGTATGAAAAAATATCATTCAATGAGTGTATTTCACAAAACTTGAAAGTAATGGATATGACGGCCTTTACGCTGTGTATGGAAAATGAGTTGCCAATTGTAGTTTTTGATATGAACAAGCCTGGAAACTTAATGAGTGTAGTAATCGGTGAAAAAACAGGCACATTAGTTAGTTAAGTTTATTGATTTAATAAATAAAAAAGCTGTTCATCTCTTTATGAACAGCTTTTTCATTTTCCCCTTAAATTTAAAACTATAGACTATTCAAAAAACCCTTAATGTTATCAATACTGCGGCGTACCGGCGTTAGTATAACCTCTTGTGTGCCCGTACCACTAGTTGCTATTGCTGTATTGGTTTGTTGTAATCCAAAATAATAATCGCCTGCTTGTTTTGATAAAACTATGATGGTAACAGGCCTATTTACAGGCAAACTGCCCGAAACAAAAACCCTGTTATTGATATTGGCTGTTGTAGGTGCAATGGTGATAGCGTCATTAAATGAAATAAAAACTGCCGTGTTGGTATTGGTGTAGTTGCTTGGTAGTTTTATAGAAAGGGCCGTTTGTTGTACCCCTACTGTATCAACCAATTGAGCGTTTAACAACCATTGTAAAGTATTGGTTTTTACATCGTACCCGGTGTTGGTTATTGTACTAAAATTAAAAGCAGTATCCGTATTTATTTCCCAATTAAAATTGTTGCTGTTACTAATGTTATATATTTTGGTATTGCCAACAATAGGAGTAGCGGTGTATTTTACATCTAACTTATTACCTGTGGTTACAACTAATGGTTGTTGGTTATTTCTTAAGTCAAGAAAAAACGCACCAAAAGCTTCTAATAACCTATTGTTACTTACGGTAGGCATATCCATCATAATAAAATCGCCCCTTTTTTGTAGTAACAACGATTGCCTACTCACAAACCCTGTAGGAAATAAACCATTGGCTGTGGCTAAACCATTGCTTGGAATACCCAATGAAAGGTTACCCGACGAAAAAACGATACCTGTATTATTGTATGAAAAACTATCTATTGTTTTGTTGATTTTTAATTCGTTTTTTAAACTAATAATCGGTGCATTTGCAGGTACTGAAATTTGCCAAACCGTATCAATACCGCTTTGTCCGGGGTTAATTACAAAGTTCTCTATATTTTTTTGACAACTATGCAGTAATACAATAGCCGTCAATAATAACAGCCCATTAAAATATTTTTTCAACATATGTATATGATACTATTTAATGGTTATTTGTTGCCTACTTTATAAATCAACCCTAAAGCCCAACCTTAACCCAACAGTATTATTTTTTTCTTTTAATGAAATATCGTTTTTAGTATTTGGCGTTAAGCTTAACTGCACATAAGGCTCAGCTAATGCTTGTAATTGATCGTTTAAACGATAATATAAAGAAGTAGCTGCCATAAAACTAACACCTGTATTTGTTTTATATTGATAAGCAGAGCTAGCGCTTTTGTTGCTCAAATCAACACTATTGCCATTAGCATCTAACACCAAACCTTTACGTTTGCTGTAAATATTTAAAGCCACACCTGCGTTAATGTTAGCATGTAAATCGCCATTACCTAACTCATAACCCATCATAATAGGTATATCTACCCGAGTATATTTATTGGTGTTTTCTTTGTATTGCGTACCTGTTACAACATAAGTACCTGTGGTATCACCACTGTTATTAGTGATGTATACATTTTGTGTAACCTGCCCTTTTACTGATTTAAAGCGTTCAAAAACCTGACTAAAATTAACCCCTGTTTTAAAACTCATACCGCTACCAAATACTCTAGTGTAGCGTACGCCAGCGGTATATGCAAATACAAATTTTGTACTTTCTCTACGCTTATCAATATAATTTGAACGAGCAGTGTCGCTCAAGGTTTTAAATACATAATCTGGTCCTGCATAAACCTCTATATACTTTTTACTACCAGCCGCTTCTTTTTCGGCTTTAGGGCATGGTATGGTACCAATTTTAGGTAGGCGAATATTGTTTAAACCAATACTATTGTTGGTTTGGCGAATAAATTGTGCAGCTGAAAATTGATTATTAAAGCCACTAAATGCAGTGTTATTAGGTGTTGATGGTACATTGTTGGTATTGTATAGTGAAGCATCAACAGGTGCATTTGCAATACCTATATTTAAATTACCTGTAGCGAATTTGTTTTGTGTGTTGTTATAATTGTTTTCGTTGGCTTCATTATTTGTAACCTTGTTGTTTACAAGGTTGTCGTTTTGAGTAGTAGTTGTGGTATTTTTAGTAGGAGCAACGGTATTGTTTTTCTCAATAATGTTGTTATTGTTTTTTTGATTCGCCGTTATATTTTTAATATCGGTATTGTTGTTGGTTTGATGTTGTAAGCTGTAGTAAGTAACTGCACCCACCACCAACAATGATGCTGCCACAGCAGCTACCATAGTGCTGTTAACATTCAACCAAAACAGGCCCGGTTTTTTTTTGTTTTTTGCAGCAATATTTTCCCATACATGCGCAGGTACATCTGGCTTGTAATGCTCAAATTGTTTTTTTACGTGGTCATCAAATAGCTTGTTCTTCATACAGCAACCTTTTGTAATTGTATAATTTCTTTTTGTAATAACATTCGTGCTTTAACTAATTGGCTTCTACTAGTACCGGGTTGTATACCTAGCATTTCAGCAATTTCATCATGCTGAAACCCCTCAATAACATATAAGTTAAAGATGATACGGTATCCATCAGGTAAGTTGTTAATAAGGGCTAATAAATCTTTTTCTCCTAAATGATTAAAAGCTGGTACATCCGTAACATCTGCCATTGCGTTTTCTTTTATTTCATCAACAGAAAACTCTTTGGTATACCGGCTCACAGTATATTTTTTGAGTGCCGTATTTACAACGATACGACGCATCCATCCCTCAAAGGAGCCATCGCCTTTAAATTGTTCAATTTTCTTAAAAATTTTTACGAAAGCATCTTGTAAAATATCTTCAGCATCTTCTTTATTACGGGCATAACGTTGACTAACCCCCAAAAGAGAGCTTGCATAACGATTAAATAGGCTCCGTTGGCAATGTGCCTCTCCCTTTATGCAACCTTTTATAATTTCGCCATCTGTCAAAATTTTCAGCTGGTATGTATTATTTTAAATAGAGATACCTTGAGCAACAATTTTGCTGCTCCCATTAAATATACAACTAAATTTAGTTTTTATTTTAGCTGTAATTTTATAGTATAACTAATTTTTGTAAATGGACTTAAGCCAAAAAATACGGTCATTATTATCAGAAAATGAATTTTTGCAGCTGCAATTGGTTGATTTAAACAACACCATTGCAAAGCGACAAGAAGAGATTGATTTTATAAACAATGAAGGTTTATCGGCTGCAGCCCTTGAAGCTAAAATTGCCAGTAACGCTGTTGAAATTGATGTGTTACAAAGCATGCTCACAGCCGCTGCAACTGAAGCGAACGCAGCACATGTTAAAAGCGAACATTTAGAAGTAGCTTTATTACAGCAAACTAAAATGTTGCATAATGTTGAACTCATTCAAAATGAGTTACAAACAACAAAGGCTAATTTACAAGTGATGACAGATGAGTTAGATGCTTCTGCCAGTTTTTACAAACAAGTAGTAGCGCTAAAAGCAAAACTAGCCGAGGCAAACAGCACTATTGCTGTTTTAAAAGAAGAAAACAGTGCTTTAAAAGATCAACAAGCTGAAATGCAGGCACTACTGCAGCTGTTTCAACAAAAAACATTAAAATAATAATTAATGAGTATATTAGTTTTCTAAAACTAAACATATGAATTTAATTGAAAGAGTTAAAAACATTTTAATAACCCCACAAACAGAGTGGGATGTTATTGATGGCGAAACCGCCACAGCTCCAGGATTATTTACTAGTTATGTATTGCCTTTATCGCTAGTTGCTTGTGTTGGCGGCGTTTTACAATATTTTTTGTTTTCAGCAAAAAATGGCATTTCTCCTACATTCGCTATTGCCACTGCTGCAATTGGTATTATTGCAAGTTTGGTAGGATATTACATTACAACTTTTATAGTTGATATGTTGGCACCAAGTTTTGGTTCAGAGAAAAATTTAGGAAAATCAGCCCAATTAGTGGCATATTCCAACACCCCATCTGCTATTGCACGATTGTTATCTTTTTTACCAATTATTGGAAGTTTATTAGCTTTTGCAGCTTGGGGCTATAGCATTTATTTAATGTACCTAGGCGTTGGTACTATTAAAAAAACACCAGAAGATAAAAAAGTAGTTTACATACTCGTAGCTATAGTTATAAATATTGCAGTTTATTTAATATTGGCAGCTATTTTAGGTGCAATAATTTTTGCAACCATCGGTATTGGTGGTATGGCGGCATCAAGAAGTTTCTTTTAAATACGCACTACAAATAATTTTTAAAGCATCTTTGCAAAAAGATGCTTTTTTATTTTTAAAATTATATAGATGATGGATGCAATTGCGGATATTAGAAAAGATTATAAGTTAAAATCATTTGCAGAAGCTGATGCAGCGGATAGCCCGTTTGATCAATTTACACAATGGTGGAATGAAGCCATTGCAAGTAATATTGATGAAGTAAATGCCATGACTTTAGCTACGGCAAGCCCCGAAGGTTACCCCACAGCAAGAATAGTTTTATTGAAAGGTTTTAATGAAAAGGGTTTTGAATTTTATACCAATTATGAAAGCAATAAGGGTAAATCTATTGCAGCAAATAATAAAGTAGCATTGGTATTTTTTTGGAAAGAGTTAGAGCGTCAAATTAGGGTAGAAGGTATTGCGGAGCAATTACCTGAGGCAACAAGCGATGCTTATTTTATGAGTAGGCCAGCAACGAGTAGAATTGGCGCATGGTCGTCGCCACAGAGTAGTGTAATACCTTCACGAAATATAATTGACGAAAACGTTAAAGCTATTACACAACAATTTGAAGGGAAAGAAATTACACGACCCCCATTTTGGGGTGGCTATATTGTAAAGCCTGTAGTGATAGAGTTTTGGCAGGGCCGAAGCAGCCGCTTGCACGATAGAATTGAATATCGTTTACACAATGGTCAATGGCTAAAACAAAGGCTAGCGCCCTAATTTTATACTTTACAGAAAAAATAAAGGGCTGTTATAAACAGCCCTTTTAAATTATTTTGCTTTAGCAGCAGTAGCTTTTTTTGCTACTTTAGCTGGTCTTGTTTTACCAAATGAACCTGCTTTAATTTTTCCTTTTTTTGTTTTGATATCACCACGTCCCATAATATGTATTTATTTTAATGTGTAAAGGTATAAAAAAAGCAAGACACTGCTGCATCTTGCTTTTAAATGTTTTTGAATACACCTTAGATTTTAGAAGATAATTCTTTACCTGCTTTGAATTTAGCAACTTTCTTTGCTTTGATTTTAATAACAGCACCAGTTTGTGGGTTACGGCCGTTACGAGCAGCTCTTTTAGATACAGAGAAAGTACCAAAGCCTACTAAAGTTACTTTGTCGCCTTTCTTTAAAGTTTTAGTTACTGCATCTACAAAAGAGTCAACAGTTGCGTTAGCTTGTGTTTTTGTGATACCTGCGTCTTCAGCAATTTTTGCAATTAATTCTGCTTTGTTCATAATGAGTTTTTTGAAATTTTATAGTAGGGCAAATATAGAAGGTTTTTAATTGCAACAAAATTTTTTTAAGTCAATTTTAATTCACATTTCTTTGCTACAATGCGCTGTGCGTATGATTTTCATCAAAATAAATATATATCTAAAAAAAAGTAATTTTATTTAAATGCAGTACTGTATTGATTTTCAATAAAATAACAATCAACAAACCCTTTATGGATGCGGCTTTTAAGCGTTGAAAATTTACAAAAAATTATAAAAATACGTTTTGCACAATTAGTCCACAATTTGCATAAAAGTTCTAAAAGCAATGAATTGATCGCCCCATTTATCAAAAGCTTTTTGCCGCATACTATTTGCAAACTTTTCAATGTACAAATTATAGTTGCTTTTACTCTCTGCAAAATATTGAACAGCATAGGTAGGACCTTCACTTTCATCTATTTCTAAAATTTGTAAAACGGTGGCATTGGTAAAGCAACCAGTATCAATAATTTCAGGTATATGAATTTCTTTTAACCACTGCAACCAATTCGTTGCTATGGCATGTGTAACTTTAGTAGTAACGTTGTATACGAACATATTTTATATATTTATATCAACAAAAATAGGACAGTGATCACTGTGCTTTACATCAGGAAAAATTGCTGCACTTACCAATTGTGTTGATAAAGGCTTTGTAACACAGATATAATCAATACGCCAGCCTTTATTGTTTAAACGTACGCTCGGAAAACGCTGGCTCCACCAACTGTAATGATGTGGTGCTTTGTTGAAATGCCTAAAAGTATCAATCCAACCACTTTGTAAAAATTGGTCCATCCAAGCTCTTTCTTCTGGTAAAAAGCCCGATGATTTTTTGTTGCCTTTAGGGTCGTGAATATCAATTTCGTTATGAGCAATATTATAATCGCCACATAAAATAATTTTTGGATTTTTTTTACTTAAATCATTTAGGTAAGCTAGCATTTCATTGAGCCAAATGTATTTATACGCTTGCCTTTCATCGCCAGATGTGCCCGATGGGAAATAAGCATTAATTAATCGAACATCACCAAACTGTGCTTGTATAACTCGTCCTTCAAAATCGCTTACTTCATGGCCTGTGCCAATGTGAATGTTATCGGGTTTTATTTTTGAAAAAATAGCTACACCACTGTATCCTTTTTTTTGTGCTGAAAACCAATGATGGTGATAACCTAAAGCTTCCAATGCTGTTACATCAATATCGTTTTCGGTAGCTTTGGTTTCTTGTAAACAAACTACATCGGCAGGGTTGCTTTGTAACCAATCTATAAAGCCTTTTTTAATGGCAGCTCTTATACCATTTACATTGTAAGAAATTATACGCATACACTATTATAATGAATGTACAAGGTATAAAATAAAAGGCTTTTTTTAATTTATTTATGGGATGGGAAGCGTACAAATAAATTTACTACCAACACCAATTTTACTTTCTACAAAAATATCGCCCCCGTTTTTCTTTATAAACTCTTTGCAAAGCATTAGCCCCAAGCCAGTACCAGCTTCGTTAGATGTACCTTGAGTGGTAAAAAAGCTGTTACCAAATAAATTATTTTTAGTTTCGTCACTCATACCAGTGCCAGTATCTTCTACAAAAAATTCAACGTTATGTTCATTTTGTAAAGCACCAATTTTTACTTCACCATTTTGAGGTGTAAACTTTATAGCATTAGAAACTAGGTTTCGTAACACCAAGTTCATCATATTTTTATCAGCAAAAATGTAAGTAGCAGGGGTAGCTTTGTTTACGAGATAAATATTTTTTTGCTCCGCTTGTAAACGCAATACATTTTTTACTTCATCAATCACTTCATTAATTTCAATTAATTCAAAATCAACGGTAGCGCCGTTCATTTGGCTCTTTGCCCAAAGCAATAAATTTTCAAGTAAACCAGTGGTATAATTAAGATCATTCAAAATATCGGGTATTAATATCTTGATTTCTTCTGCAGGTAAATCATGTTTATGTACGCCATTAAATAAATTGCGTAAACCAAATACCGGCGCTTTTAAATCATGCGAAATAATTGAAAACAGTTTATCTTTTAACGAATTTAATTCACTTAATTCATCGGCTTTTGTTTTTAATGCAATAGCGTTTGCTTTAATTTCAATGGCCTGACTTGATATTTTTAGTTTATCTCTTTTTAAACGCTTGTTTCTATTCACCAAAATTTTTCTGTACGAGTTGGTCTCATTTTTTGTCATAAATAAAGTGAGCCCAATAAAAAACAAAGCAATAACATGGTTGGCAACATAAAAGGTAAAATTAATATCAGCTATTTTAATACCGTATTGTTGGTGAAATAATTCAACATATAAAAAACATACAATAGCTAGTGTAAATGCTAATGTTATGTGTATGATTTTATCAAGAAAATAAATGGCTAAAACACCATAAAGTATAAAGAAAAGTTCAATACCCATATCAATACCGCTTAAGTATACCAAAACGGTTGCTAAAGGATAAAATGTGAAATAGGTTAAATAGGCAGCATAATACTGCTTAAAACTATTAAATACAAGTACGCTTAAACTTATTAAAAAAGGTGAAACTGCGACAATCCATGCAATTAAAGGTAAATGCCCTTGTGTAAAAATACCACTAATAGGAACCGCTAAACCTGTTACAAAACCGAGAATGTTTATTTGATTAAAAATTTGAAGTTTTCTATTTGCAACAATATCTAAGGTATTAGAAAACCCTAAATTGGTTATTTTATTAAGTAAGGATTTTAGGGATAATGAAAAATTCATGTGGTTGTTTTAAAAGTAAAAGAGTGTTATTATTAAAGTATGCGTATAAATACCCATACTGTTGTTATAATGCTAAGTAATAACGACAAGTAACCCATGATAGTTTCCCCTTTTTTGTTTTTGACATGAAGATGACCCAATGGGAAAAATTTTATACAACTTTAAAAACACGACCAACATTTTTTTTATATATGTTGTATGGTTTGTACATAATATATAAAAAGCAAAAAGCCCTCATTCTGTGTTTAAACATTCAATGAGGGCTTTTTTAAAATTCAAAAAATTTATTCCATAATTGGTCTTAACCAGCGTTGCATTTCATTGATGGGCAATTTTTTACGACGTACATAATCATCAAATTGATCTTGCTCAATTTTGCCTACACCAAAATATTTGCTTTGTGGGTGTGCAAAATACCAACCACATACTGATGATGCAGGGTACATTGCTAACGATTCAGTTAAGTGAATACCTGTAGCAACTTCTCCACCTAATAATTCAAACAGTTTGTATTTTTCAGTATGGTCAGGGCAAGCAGGGTAGCCCGGTGCCGGACGAATACCCACATATTCTTCTTTAATTAATTGCTCATTACTGAGTTGTTCATTTTTTTGGTAGCCCCAATAATGCGTACGAGTTAGGTGGTGCATATACTCAGCTAATGCTTCGGCCAACCTATCGGCCAATGCTTGCAACATAATTTTGTTGTAATCATCTAAATTTTCTTCAAACCTTTTTATGTGTGGCTCAATACCTTCAATAGTTACAGAAAAAGCACCCAAGTAATCAGTACCATTGGTAGCAGGCATAATAAAATCAGCCAACGATAAATTAGGTTGATCAGCAGCTTTTTTAATTTGCTGCCTTAAAAACTGTAGCTCAACTTGGTTGTTTAGCAATACAGTATCAGGCGCTATTTTTTGAGCTTCCCAAAAACCTATAACAGCTTTGGCGTTTAACCATTTTTCTGAAACGAGCTGATGCAATAATTTTTGAGCATCGTTGTATAAATCAGTAGCTTGTTTGCCCACAATATTATCGCTCAATATTTGTGGAAACTTACCATGTAACTCCCATGCAATAAAAAATGGTTGCCAATCAATATAGGGTATTAATGTTGCAACATCTATTGAATCAAATATTTTAGTACCCGTAAATGTGGGTACTGTTGGTGTAAACAACTCCCAATCAATATTAAAAATATTTTGTTGCGCCGCTTCAAATGGCACGTATTGTTTTACTGTACGCTTGCTTGCAAAATCAGTTTTTAATTGTTCGTACTCATTTTTAATACTTTGTAAAAAAGCAGGTTTTTGTTCTTTACTTAATAAGCTGCCTGCTACGGTTACGCTTCTGCTAGCATCTAACACATGCACTACACCATGCTCGTACTCAGGCGCAATTTTTACAGCCGTGTGCATACGACTAGTGGTGGCACCGCCAATAAGTAAAGGAATGTTCATGTTTAAACGAGTCATTTCTTTACCAATGTGCACCATCTCATCAAGCGATGGTGTAATGAGGCCACTAAGGCCAATCATATCAACATTGTGCTTTTGAGCTTCAGCTAAAATTTTATCTGCAGAAACCATTACACCAAGGTCAATAATATCATACCCATTGCAACCCAACACTACACCCACAATATTTTTACCAATATCATGCACATCGCCTTTTACGGTAGCCAATAATATTTTAGCGGCACCTGCAGCTTCCTCATTTACAGTACCTGCGGCAATATGGGCATTTTTTCTATCTTCTTTTTCTTGTTCAATAAATGGGGTTAAAACAGCTACGGCTTTTTTCATAACCCTTGCACTTTTTACCACTTGTGGTAAAAACATTTTACCAGCACCAAATAAGTCGCCTACAATGTTCATACCGTCCATTAATGGGCCTTCAATAACATCAAGCGGTCTATCATATTTTAAACGGGCTTCTTCTGTATCAGCATCAATATAATCTGTAATACCATTTACTAAAGCATGTGCTAAACGTTTTTCAACAGGTTCATTACGCCAGCGTTCATCTTTTACAATTTCTTTTCCTTTGGCTTTTACAGTTTCGGCAAATTGAATGAGTTTTTCGGTGGCTTCGTTATTATCGTTGTTACGATTGAGCAAAACATCTTCACAAAGTTGTTTAAGCAGTGGTTCAATTTCATCATACACTACTAACTGCCCGGCATTTACGATACCCATATCCATACCGGCTTTAATAGCATGGTATAAAAACACACTGTGTATGGCTTCCCTCACATGATCGTTACCTCTAAACGAAAATGATACATTGCTTACTCCACCACTTACTTTGGTGAGTGGCATTATTTGTTTGATGGTACGAGTGGCTTCAATAAAATCCACTGCATAATTATTATGTGATTCAATACCGGTAGCAACGGCGAAAATATTGGGATCAAAGATGATATCTTGCGGATCAAAATGCAATTGTTGGGTTAAAATGTTGTAGGCTCTTGAACAAATTTCAACTTTACGCTCTTTGGTGTCTGCTTGTCCTTTTTCATCAAACGCCATTACAATTACAGCAGCCCCAAAATCTTTACAGATGGTGGCTTGCTCTATAAACTTTGCTTCGCCTTCTTTTAATGAAATGGAGTTTACAATACATTTGCCTTGTGCACATTTTAAACCAGCTTCAATAATTTCAAATTTGCTGCTATCAATCATTACAGGTATTAAAGCAATATCTGGCTCTGATTGTAATAAATTCATGAAGGTGGTCATTGCTTCAACACCATCAAGCAAGGCATCATCCATATTCACATCAATAATTTGAGCACCACTTTCCACTTGTTGTCTGGCAACTGAAAGGGCTTCTTCGTATTTATTTTCTTTAATAAGTCTGGCAAATTTTTTACTACCGGTAACATTGGTACGTTCGCCTACATTTATAAAATTAGTTTCGGGCCTTACAACCAACGGCTGCAAACCACTTAAACGTAAATAGGGGTGTATGGTATTCATGAATAAATTCTAATTTTTAAATAGCATTAATTTTGGTAAGATGTTAAGCAGTAACAACAACGGGCAATGGCCTTGGTTTATAGTGTTGCACCGCATTGGCAATATGTTTTATATGATCAGGTGTTGTGCCACAACAACCCCCTACAATATTTAAAAAGCCTTTAGCGGCCCATTCTTCAATAATATGGGCTGTTTCATGCGGTTGTTCATCGTACTCACCAAATGCATTGGGTAAACCTGCGTTAGGGTAAGCCGATGTAAAGCATTGGGCAATTGATGACAACTCCTCTACATGAGGGCGCATTTCGCTAGCACCTAATGCACAATTTAAACCAACGCTTAAAGGGTTGGCATGCATTACGGATATGTAAAAAGCTTCTAAAGTTTGACCGCTAAGTGTACGGCCCGATGCATCGGTGATGGTACCACTAATCATAATTGGAAGTGGTGTTTTTTGTTGTTTTCTAAAATATTGGTTGATGGCAAAAATGGCCGCTTTGGCATTGAGGGTATCAAAAATAGTTTCTATTAATAAAATATCAACACCGCCATTTACTAGGCCATCAATTTGTTCGGTGTAGGCTGTTACCACTTCATCAAAAGTAACGGCTCTAAAACCAGGGTTATTTACATCTGGCGAAAGGGATAATGTTTTATTGAGAGGACCAATAGCACCTGCAACAAACCTTGGTTTAGCAGGGTTTTGAGTGGTATATTTATCTGCTGCTTTACGAGCACATTGAGCAGATGCTACATTCATTTCGTAAGCCAATACTTGCATATCATAATCTGCTTGAGCAATACTGGTACTGCTAAACGTATTGGTTTCAATAATATCAGCACCGGCTGCCAAGTATTGTTCGTGTATGCCTTCAATAATACTTGGCTGAGTAATGCTCAATAAATCATTATTGCCCTTAACATCTTTATGCCAGTTGCTGAAACGTTCACCACGGTAATCGTTCTCTTGTAATTTATGGCGTTGAATCATAGTACCCATAGCACCATCAATTACCAAAATTCGTTCTTTTAAAATCGCTTTAATATCCATATAAAATGTGTTTCATCTTTTTAAAATGAAATAATTTATGAACTATATAATACGATTTGCAGATCCGCAGCAGGGTGATTGTAGGAAATGTGCCTCGTTTATTAGTTCAGTTTTTTGAGAGATGCAAGTGGGTGAACAATAAACAAATCCTTCCACTTACTGTACAAAAGTACAATATGTTACGGTGTTTACAAAGCGGTAGGTTACTAATAGGGGAATAAAAAAAATCCCTCCAAGTTGTGGAGGGATTTTTTTAAAAAAGAATACAATTACTTGTAATAGTATACAACGCCTTTTTTCATTGATTGTTTGATACCGAAATTATCTGCTTTATCAGAAAGCATCAAAATGAAAGGAGCACCTAAATCAGCAGCATCTTGCTTAATTCTTTTGGTTGCTTTTTTATCTGCAGAACCAGCTGAGTTATAACTAATAAAGCCAGATGTTTTTCCTTTAACTTCTTCACCTTTTCTTAAACCAACAACTTGAGCTGCACTGGTTAAAATTTGTACGTTTTCCCAATCATCTTTATCGCCAATAACGATTTTTTCAGTAATGTTTTCAACCCTGTTACTTGATCCGTATGTAATTTTTGCAACGGCAAATTTACCAATGGTTTGTTCAGCATCTTCACCAGGGTATTTGTAAGTAATTGTTTCTTCACCTACTTTTAAAATTTTTACATCCAATGTTTCACCACTGTGTTTTAACATTTTGTCGGCTGTTTGAGCAAAAGAAACTGTCATAAGGGTTGCTGCTAGCAAACTTAAGATTAATTTTTTCATGTTAGTTTAATTTTTTTTGTAAAAATAGTAGAATATAATTGCTGACAAAATAAAATTAACGAAGGTTTAATTTCTTAATTTGAAATATAATGATCAACCGTAATACGGTTGCTAATGCTTTTTGCAAGCGTCATTTCATCAGCAAACTCTAATTCGCCACCAAATGCAATACCCCTTGCAATAGTGGTAATTTTTACATTGGTTTCTTTGAGCATTCTGCCAATATAATAAATAGTGGTATCGCCTTGTATATTAGGGTTTAGGGCAAAAATCACCTCTTCAATGGCTTCATTTTGAATACGATTTACTAAGGCTTCAATGGTGAGCTGTTCAGGACCAAGGCCATCAAGTGGAGAAATTACACCGCCTAAAACATGGTATAAGCCACTAAATTGTTGGGTGTTTTCAATAGCAATTACGTCTCTAATATTTTCAACTACACAAATGGTGTTTTGCTGGCGCATAGGGTTGCTGCAAATATTACAGGTAACAGTATCAGATATGTTATAGCAACGATTGCAAAATTTAATTTCGTTACGCATTTTAGCAATGGTATTACTGAAATGAGCCACCAAAGTTTCATCTTGTTTTACTAAATGCAATACCAACCGTAGTGCTGTTTTTTTGCCAATGCCGGGCAATTTGGCAAATTCGTTCACGGCGTTTTCTAATAATTGAGAAGAGAATTGCATAGCTGCAAAATTATTGATTGTAAAAGTATTTTACAGGTTAATTTCTCTTTCATTATCCCAATCAGCTCGTATGCTTAATTTTTGTGGTAAAGTGACAACTAGCTCGGGTTGTAACTGTTGGGTATAGTTGCCCGGCGTCCAAACACCATCTTTATTTTTATCATATAAAATGCGAACCGTATAATCGCCTGGGGGAAAACGCTTGCTTACAAACTCAGTGCTTGTAATAGGAAATGCCATTTTTATAGCATCACTCACTACAAATTGAATAACGGGGTTTTTGGTTAAATCAATATCGTTAAAACGAAGTATGAGGCGACCATAATCTTCTTCTCTTTTGGTATTAAAAGTAATGGTATCACTTTTAGTTAAGCTCACATTTGCCGAATCTGTAACGGCCGTTTGTGCAATCACTAATTTTAAAGGTGTGGCTGGTGACCAAGCGGTGTTGAATCGTATAACTTTTGCCGTACTATCTAAACTAAATTTTACATTGGGTAGGCGTTTGTAAAATGTATCTGCAATATAAATTTTATTAGTATCGATGTTTTTTAGTGCGTTGGTAAAGGTAATTTCAAGCGGTTGTAATAAATCCTGCGCTCCTGTTAAATTGGTATTATAGCGTAATTTTTTTTCGGTGGCACTTCTAATAACGCCTGCTACTGCATTGGTGGTTATTGTATTAGCAATTGCTTTTTGTTCTGCATATGCATAAAGTGTAATGTTACTATTGCTGTTAATTTTTTTATTGGCAAAGGCAAATATTTCAGCTTTGGAGTTGTAGGTTTTGCCACCATCGCCATCTTTTAATGCATAAATATTGAAGGTGGTGTTGGGTAAATTATTAAACCTAAAAGTACCATCGCTGTTTACTTTAGCAATATAGTTGGGTTTCTTTTTTAAAACAGTAGTATCAACAGCATTGGTGTAAAGCATTACTATTAAAGTAGAGTCGTACAAACCTGTTTCGGCCAATATTACCTTACCTGTTATAAAGTTGCTATCAATAAAAGCACCGGTTGAAAAAGCATAGGTAAAATTTTGGTAGATGTTGCCTTCGTTAATGTCTTTAATGGCGTTACCGAAATTAATATTATAAGTGGTATTGGGCAGCAATGAGTCTCTAAATTTTAAACTAATGCTACGTGGGTTCGTTATTATAATTGGGTTTCGGTTTTGTAGGGGAGAAATTAATAGGTTTTGCTGTAAATCCTGCACATCAATATATTCATTAAACTCAAAAGTAATTTTGCTGTTGGTAACATTTACACTACCATAACTTGGAGAAGCTCTTACTAACTTGGGCGCAAGAGTATCTTTAACACCACCGGTAGGTAAGCCAATTTGAGCGCAACTTCCAAAAATTGAAATGATTATGGCAATTGAAAATAGGGAACCCAAAACCGAATGTATTTTATAGCGCATTAATTTTAAGCATTGTTTCATCAAAAGTAACTCGATAAAGCTTATTGTTTAAAATATTAACCAAATAAAATGTTATTGAGCTAGTTTTGTAGCACGACTTTTGGTTCAGTATAAAAAACATAAAAAGTATTATGAAAAAATTTGTATTAGCATTTATATTAATTGCAACAACCCCTGTTTTATTTGCACAAGCTTACGAAACACAAATGGAATATAGTAAGGTAAGCCAACCTGCTGTAGCTATGGAGTATAAATACCCTAAAGAAACAGTAGAAAAATCATTAACAGATAAAGTAGAACGTATGGGCTTTAAACTTAAAAGCAGCAAAGGCTTTTTAGTTGCTAGTAATGCTATTATTGGTAGTATTAGCCCTAGTGCACAAGATTACATTTTTGATATTAGCAGAAAAAGTAAGAAAGAAAAAGACATAACTATTGTTACGCTTATCATCAATTCAAATGGATCAAACGCCACAACCATTAATGCTGCAAGTGCAAAATCGTTTTTAGCAGAAATGTTACCTACAATTGAGGCATTACATACTGATAATTTAGTGAACGATCAATTTGAAGTTGTTACAAAAGCACAAAAAAAATTAAAGAATTTGCAAGATGATCAATCAAGTATGGAAAAGAAAATAAAGAACTTACAAGATGATTTATCAAAAAATGCAAAAGACCAAGCAGATCAGCAAAAAGAAATAATAAAACAACAAGAAATATTAGATGTTTTAAAAGCCAAAAAAACAAACCCATAAATTATTAAAGGGCGCTTCAAACCAGAAGCGCCCTTTGTTTTTAATCTTCATTTGCTTCATCATTCATTTCGTGTAAAGCAATTGCTAGTTCATTATTTTTCACAAAGTTACACCACTTACAATCTGGCTTGCCGCAGCCTGTGTAAAAGTCTTTTGCTTGTATTTTATTCCAAACTGTTACAATTTGTTCTCTTACCAAATTGGTATCAGTGGGAGAAATCACTATTTTTTCTTTTCGGTATTTTTTGTTTTTATCTGGCTCCACAAAATCAAATTCAGTGCTTACTACTTGCCAATCTTTTTGTGGGTAATTGTCTATTAAAATTTTGTAAAAAATAGCTTGTCGCCAATAATTTCCACCTAACTCATTTTTATCATTGGGGCCTTTCAATTCTTCCAAAGCATTATCAACGTTACCTGTTTTATAATCAACAACGTTGATGTTTTTGCCATCAAATTCAAGCTTATCCATTTTGCCTTTTAAAGGTACACCATCAACCACTACGCCTCTAATGTTGCGTTCTACCGCTACCACTTTGTTCCATTGTTGAACATAGGTGTCGTAATAGTTTGTAAGCACTGTTTCGCCATACTCCATTCTTCGAGCAAATTGTTCTTTGGTGAAATTTTCACGATGGCGGTGCATATACCAATTAAAATCAGCCATTAAATCCGCTTTGCTTCCAAAGGTTTCTTTGCCACCATCTTGCATTTTTTTAAATAGTTGCTCTAGCGCATGGTGAATAGCACTACCAAATTCTGTTGCTTCGCTTTTGCCAGAAGGTATACGAATTAAATTGCCGTAATAAAATTGTAGCGGACATTTTAAATAGTTGTTTAGCGCCGTAACATTCATTGCAAATTTGCTCAGTATTTGCTCAATAAAATCAGCCTCTATATGAGCAATTTCAGGTGCTTGTGCTGTAAATTGTAAACTGTTAAAAATTGCCATTTCATCATCAGATAAACTAATTTTTTCAACGGGTAAATGATGTACTTGTTGTATTTCTGCAATAAACATTGACGGCTCTAAGCCTTTGCCTTCGTTATTATATTTTGCAAACGAAATATATAGGTATTTCTCGGCCCTTGTTAAAGCAACAAAAAACAATCGCCTTAACTCCTCATTTACTGCCAATGGCGAAGGCGCCGCATTAAACACAGTATCTGGCAAGATGTAACCACCATTTGGCTTGCGCTTTTTTTCCCAAGCGTTGGCATTTACACCAGCAAAAAATACATAGGTAAACTCTAAACCTTTTGAGCCATGTGCCGTGAGCAAATTCACACTTTTTTCGTTGCCACTTACTTCAACCATGTTTATGGGTAATGACTCTTTGGCCATTAAATCAATGATATCAATAAAGCCATTTAAATTGAGGTAGGGGTTTCTGCTCGTTTCTGCTTTTACAAAATCAAACAAAGCTGTTAGTACTTGTAACAACCTCAATTTTTCATTGCTTTGCATCACATATTTAAGCACCCCAGCATTACGAATAACATTATCAATTAACTGTTGTAGCGATACATTTGCAACATCAGCAATTAACTGCTCTAGCATAGCGCTGGTGCTTACAAGGTTTTTATTTAAGCCCTCATCAAATAAATTTTGTGGAGGCCTTGTAGCTTTATCAACCAATAAACGCCTTAGCGATGATGAAGGGTCAGTATATTTTTTTGTACTGGCTTCTACGGTTAATTTAGCAATATCTATGGGAGCAATTTTATAAAAATCGAAGTGTAAAATTTTAAACAACATTTCATCACCACCGTAAGGAATATCATGTTCTGCATTAAGGTAACGTAAAATGGTAAGTACTTTATCAATAAAAGGATCTTGTAAAATGTTAAAGCTACGTTTACTGTAAACAGGTATATTTTGTAACCTACAATACTGTGCCAACGCTTCGCCATACTTATTTTCTTTATAAATAATGGCAATTGCCCCTGGTGCAACACCGTTAGCTAGCAGGCCAACAATATTGTTGGTAATGCCTGCCATTTCTTCTTTAACACTATTATATTCCCTAATAATAGGGTTAATGGTAAGGTTTGCAAATTTGCTATTAGCACTTTTTAAATCTTTTGAAAGCCCTGGTATTTGCGTAACCAACCTTTCTTGGTTGTTGTTGATAAGCGTTTTTGAAATATCTAGAATGGGCTGTGTGCTGCGGTAGTTATTGGTGAGTACAACAGTTATTAAATCTTTTTCATAGGCATTGGCGAAATTGAGCATGTTTTCAACATTAGCGCCTTGAAACCTGTAAATACTTTGATCATCATCGCCTACAACAAACACATTTGGTTTTTCCCAATAGCTGATGAGCAATTGTACCAATCGGTTTTGTGTGCCACTGGTATCTTGGTATTCATCAACCAAAATGTATTGAAATCGCTCTTGATAATTGGCTAATACCGTAGGGTTTTCTTCAAAAGCTTTAATCACCCAATTGATCATATCATCAAAATCGTACCGGTTACGCTCTCTCATAAGCTGTTGGTAATGATCAAACTCATTTACAGCGGCACGCAGTTTTTCTTTTTTTTCAACTTCTTCTTTAATCTTATCCAACCTCACTTCGCCTTTTTTAAAATCTTTGGTAGCCCTTTTGGTAATATACTCATCACGTAAGGGTAGGCTTTCAATGTATGCATCAATTTTTTGGTTGATGAAAGAAGCCGTCCACCCCTCTCTTTTCATGGTAGAAAATAATTGGCGAAGGTTATTAATTTCATAGTACACATCGCCTCGGTATCTTTTTAGCGGATTGTCTTTTTGAAATTGATCAATCAATGTTTTGAAAAGCTGTATATTTTCTAACTCAGAAATGGCATCTAAACTATTTTTTTCAAATAGTGATAAGTTATCTTGAATAACATCGTTACAAAAGGCATGAAAAGTGTAAATGTTTACTTTGTAGGCATCAGCACCAATAAATTGTTGTAATCGCTTACGCATTGCAATGGCGCCTGCATCGGTATAAGTAAGACATAAAATATTTTCTGGTAAGTTATCGGGCATCAATAATATTTTAGAAATACGGGCTGCTAAAATTTGTGTTTTGCCTGTGCCCGGGCCTGCTATTACCATAACAGGGCCTTCGGTATTATTAACAGCAATTTGTTGTTGTTCATTTAGCTGATGATACGTTTCATTAAATTTTGAAAGCAATTGTTGTTGGTACGAAGCCATGAAAAAAAATTTTTATATGTAGAAAAGCGAATTTGCCAAAATAGTAAAAAGTAGGTACACTTTTAAGCGTTTCTTTACATTTCGTAAAAAAATTAAAGCGCATGAGTAAAGTGTATCACTTAAATACCGTTCAGTTTTTGCCTTGTAGTATGGATAAAGCGTGGGAATTTTTTAGCAACCCAGCCAATTTGGCTACCATAACACCTGATAATTTAAACTTTAAAATATTATCAAAAAATTTAGGCCCTGTGTACGCCGGTCAAATTATTGAATACAATGTACACCCAATATTAGGCATTCCATTGTATTGGATGACAGAAATTACGCATGTAGAAAAACATCGTTTTTTTGTTGATGAACAACGTTTTGGCCCTTATGTAATGTGGCACCATCAACATCATTTTAAAGAAGTGCCTGGCGGTGTAGAAATGACGGATATCGTACACTATAAATTACCATTTTGGTTTTTAGGTGATATTGCCCAAGTGTTATTTGTAAAAAAGCAATTGAAAGGTATTTTTGATTTTAGGGTTAAAAAAGTAGATGAACTTTTTGGAACAAAGTAGTAGCAATAATAAAATATGTAAAGCTTGGTAAAAATTACCAAGCTTTTTTAATGCTGTAAACCCATATTACCACTCGTTTTGTACTTTAAAATACTTGTTGTTACTGCATTTAAGGTATATGATTTCATAATTTTTAAAAATTATTATTGAAAATCAATAAGTTACAAATGTTCGGTAAAAAAATAGTTTCAAAATTGGTGATAATTCAAAAGCAAATAGCCTACTTTTGCACCTCATTTTAAAAAGCTGTGGGGATAGCCACAGGTTCACTTAAACAAAAATAACAATGAGTAAATTACATTTCACCACAAAACATGCTAACGAGGCTACTGTACAGCGTAATTGGTACGTTGTTGACGGTACTAATCAAACCGTAGGGCGCATGTGTGCTAAAATCGCAGCCATTCTTAGAGGTAAGAACAAAGCGTACTACACTCCACACGTTGATTGCGGAGATTATATTATTGTAACTAACTGCGAAAAGGTAGTTTTTACAGGTAATAAAATGGAAGATAAAGAGTATTTAACTTTTAGTGGCTACCCTGGTGGACAAAAAGGTGAAGCAGCAAAAAATCTATTGAAGCGTCGTCCAGAAGTGGTAATAGAAAGAGCTGTAAAAGGTATGTTACCTAAAAACCGCTTAGGCCGTCAGATATACAAAAAATTATTTGTATATGCAGGTGCTGAACATCCACATGGTGCACAAAAACCACAAGATTTAAACTTTAACCGCAAATAAAAATTAGGCTAATTATTGTGTTTTTAAACATAGTAATAACCAGCAACATATAAAAAATGGAAAAGCAAACAAACGCAGTAGGTCGCAGAAAAGAAGCTGTTACTCGTGTTTTCCTTAGCAAAGGCGAAGGTAGCATCACAGTTAATGGTAAAGACTACAAAACATATTTCCCGTTAGTATACTTGCAAAACCAAGTATTAACGCCACTAAAAACTGTTGAAGCAGCTGATAAATACAATGTAGTTATCAATGCAACTGGTGGTGGTGTTAAAGGCCAAGCAGAAGCAGCTAAGTTGGGTATTGCACGTGCTTTAATTGAAGCAAATGCTGATTTACGCCCTGTATTAAAAGCAGCTGGTTTATTAACAAGAGATTCACGTTCAGTAGAGCGTAAAAAACCAGGTAAAAAGAAAGCAAGAAAAAGCTTCCAGTTCAGCAAGCGTTAATATTGGAAGGTGTATACTGGCTTGGGTGTACAACACCTTTGCCTTACTTATACGTAGCATCATAATTTTTAAAAATTACTTTAATACTAAACAATGGAAAATAATACTTCCTTACAACAGCAGCTACTAGAAGCAGGCGTTCACTTTGGTCACCTAAAGAAAAAATGGAACCCAAAAATGCTTCCTTACATCTTTGCAGAAAAGAAAGGAATTCATATTATCGATCTTAATAAAACTGTAGAAGGTTTGCAAGAAGCAGCAGCTGCTATGAAAGCAATTGCTCGTAGCGGTAAAAAAATCATGTTTGTTGCAACTAAAAAGCAAGCAAAAGAAATTGTACAAGAATGTGCAAAACGTGTAAACATGCCTTTCGTAACAGAACGTTGGTTAGGTGGTATGCTTACAAATTTTAACACTGTACGTAAGAGTGTTAAAAAAATGCAGAGCATTGATAAAATGTTAGGCGATGCAAGTATTGAAAACTTGAACAAAAAAGAAAGATTAACCTTAGCTCGTGAGAGAGATAAAATGGAGAAAGTATTAGGCGGTATTGCTCAGATTAGCCGTGTACCATCTGCTTTATTTTTGGTTGATATTGGTCACGAACACATCGCTTTAGCTGAAGCTAAGCGTTTAAACATCAGCACATTTGGTATGGTTGATACCAATGCTGATCCTAATAAAGTTGATTTCGCTATCCCTGCAAACGACGATGCTACAAAATCAATTGCTATTATTGTTAACTACATTACTGCAGCCATTGCTGAAGGTTTAGAAGAGCGTTTAAGCAGTAAAGATGAAGATAATGGTGATGATATTGAAGAAAGCCCAGAAGCTAAAGCTGCTCGTTTTGAAAACAAGCAAGATGGTGGTGAAGACAGAAGAAGAGGCGGTGGCCGTGGTGCAGCAGGTGCTCCAAAGCGTAGAGTAGCTGGCCCAGGTACAGGTGGCAGAAAGCCAGCTGGTAAGTAATATAAATACTTGGTTTAAAAAGTTACTTTCATAACAATTTGTTGAAGTATACTTTTTTAATAAAGCCATGTAGTACATTAACTTGCAATGCCTTTACATTTCAATTATTAAAACCTTTTTACATAAAAATACTTTTCAAGTAAGATGATTATTTTACTTGAAAAGTATTTAAAGAAATAATAAAATGAGTGCAACAATAACAGCAGCAGATATTAATAAATTACGTCAGGCAACAGGTGCCGGTATGATGGATTGTCGTAAAGCGTTAACAGAAAGCAATGGCGATTTTGAAGCCGCTATTGATTGGTTACGTAAACAAGGGCAAAAAGTAGCAGCTAAACGTAGTGATCGTGAAGCTAAAGAAGGGGTAGTTATCGCAAAAACTACAGCTGATAACAAATCAGGAATTGTTTTGTGTATCAGTTGCGAAACTGATTTTGTAAGTAAAAACGCTGATTTCGTAGCATTTGCACAAAGCATTGCTGATGCAGCAATTACAAACAATGTAGCTAACGTAGAAGCTTTAAATGAAGTAACTATTAATGGTGCAAAAGTAGCCGATATGATTAATGATAAATTAGCAGCTATCGGAGAAAAAATAGAAATACAAAAATTTGAAAGAGTAGACGCTCCTTATGTTGCTAGCTATATACATGGTGCATACCGCATGGGTGTATTAGTAGGTATGAGTGCTGAAGCTGCTGAGGCAGGTAAAGATGTTGCAATGCAAATTGCTGCAATGAATCCTTTAGCGATTGATGAAACATCAATTGACGCAGCCACTATAGCAAGAGAAAGAGAAATCGCTATTGAGCAAATTAAAGCTGAAGGTAAACCGGCTGAAATGGCTGAAAAAATTGCGGTTGGTAAAGTAAATAAGTTTTTAAAAGATAATACTTTATTAGCGCAACCTTTTGTAAAAGATAACGGTAAATCAGTCGCTGAATATTTAAAATCAGTAAATGCTGATTTAAAATTGACTGAATTTAAAAGAGTTGCTTTAGGGTAATTTTTTACAAACAATCCCACCATTTTTGGTGGGATTGTTTTAATATTTATATATTTTTGAAAGTGCTTAAAAAATTATGCACAATATTGAAAATATGTTCAATATTAAAATCCAAACTGATCATATCTCGTATATATGTGTAAATTAAGTTCCTAGCTTGTTTCACATCAAATTCTTTTAACTCAAAATATAATATTGGCAAAATAATTGCCTATCCCCATTCTACATTTAATAATTAATAAAAACCAACCATTATCAAGGCAAAGCAATAAAATCAAACCACGAACGTTTGAAATATTGTAAAAGTCAATTACAACAAAGTTTATATCCCAAAAAGTCATGAAAAAAACATTACCCCAACTATGGGTGCAAATCAGTGCATCCGTAAAAACCACTCTACTTTTATTATCACTCATTACATTTGGCTCAAAAGTAAGTTTTGCACAGTTTGGAGCAAACACTTGTATGGGGGCACAAACCATTAAACTCAATCTTGCTAGTACCAACGTATCATTGTTATCAGGTACGCCTGGTACTGTTGGTGTAAGGTACAAATATAGCAACGCCAACGTAGGTGGTACAATAGCAATTGATGTTATAGCAGAATTAGTTGCATTGCAATATGGTACTGTATATAATAATACTCGGTTTACATTAGAGCCTGATAACATTGGAAATCCGCCAAGTGGCACAGGCTTTGGTGTAGATGGAAACTTTCAGCCGTCATTTATTGGAACAGCAACAACTATTTCAAATCCAAATGGTACTAATGAAAATTTATTCAGTACATGGAAGTTTACATTGGTGCTAAATTCCAATAACAATATCAATGTTTACGCTCCGATAGTAGCTCAAGTAATTGATAACGATGGCGGTGCAGGAAGTGCAACTACTCCTACAATTCAAGAGAGTGTTACTTCAATTACCAACCCTTCTTCAAAAACGTTGTCAAGCACAACCAATCAAACGTTGGTAGGAAATACGTCAACCGGCCCTACTGTAAATCAGGCAGGTATTGGTGTAAGTCCAGATTACACTGCTTATTTTTATTACAATAACGTAAATAATTTTACCCTTAGGTTTAACCATAATATTAGAATTCAAAATGGTACATTCAATGCGCCAACTAGCAATTTTAATCGTTATTCATCAATGCATGTAGGATGTGATTATGCTGGCGATGTTCCTTTTACACTTACAACTATATCAGGTACTGTATTTAATGATGCGAACGGTTTAAATGGTACACCAGCAAATACTGTTGATGGTACAGGAACCAACGTTGGCGGTACTTTATTTGCTACCTTATTTGACAATACTACTGGTAACGTATTATTAACGGTACCAGTTAATGCAGATGGTACTTACTTATTCAATGGTATTACACCGGGTAATAATTACTCAGTTTCAATATCGAATGTAAATGTACCAGTAGGACAAACAACAGCACCTGCTACTACTTTACCAGCAGGTTGGGTAAATACAGGTGAAAACAATAGCACCGCAGCAGGTAATGATGGTACGGTTAACGGTATTTATAATATTGGTGTAGTTAACACTAATACAAGTAATGTAAACTTTGGTATTGAGCAACGCCCTACTGCAGGCGCAGGTACAAACAGTGCTGTAAACCCAGGCGGCACAACGCAAGTAACAGTACCAGCAAATACATTTACGAACACTACAGCAAGTAGTGACCCTACACCGGGTACTGTAACGAGTATCAGAATTACATCATTCCCAACAGGTGCTACTACTATAGTGATTAATGGTACCTCATACACAAGTGCAACCTTCCCAGGTGGCGGTGTAGTAGTACCAACAGATGCAAATGGTAACCCAACACAAACCATTACGGTTGACCCAACAGCTAGTGGTGCAACATCAGTAAGTATACCTTTTGTAGCTATTGATAATGCAGGTGTTGAAAGTAGCAATACAGGAACAGCAGTGTTGAACTTTACTGCTATTGCCATTGGTGGTAATGTATTTAATGATGCTAATGGCTTAAATGGCACACCAGCAAATACAGTTGATGGTACTTTATATACAGCAGCAGGTTTAAACGCTGTGTTGGTAGATAATACAACAGGTTTAGTGGTAGCCACCACACCAGTAACAGGTGGTACATATAACTTTACCAATTTAAACAGTGGTAATTATTCTGTACAAATAACTACAAATACAGCTACTGTAGGTGCAACACCACCAACAGTTGTACCGCCAACAGGCTATGTTAATACGGGTGAAAATAATGGAGCAGGTGCTGGTAGTGATGGTACACCAAATGGTATCATTAATATTGGGGCTGTAAGTACTACACAAAACCAAGTAAACTTTGGAATTGAGCAACGCCCAACGGCAGGTTCAGGTAGTAATACAGTTGGTAACCCAGGCGGTACAACGCAAGTAACAGTACCAGCAAGCACTTTTACTAATATCACAGCAAGTGGAGATATTGCACCGGGTACTGTAACAAGTATCAGAATCACATCATTCCCAACAGGTGCTACTACTATAGTTATTAATGGTACCTCATACACAAGTGCAACCTTCCCAGGTGGTGGTGTAGTAGTACCAACAGATGCTAGTGGTAACCCAACGCAAACGATCACAATAGATCCAGCGGCAAATGGAGCAACCTCAATAAGTATACCTTTTGTTGCGATAGACAATGCAGGTGTAGCAAGTAGCAACACCGGAACAGCGGTAATAAACTTTGTAACACCAACAATTAGTGGTACAGTGTTTAACGATGCGAACGGTTTAAATGGTACACCAGCAAATACTGTTGATGGTACAGGAACAAATGCAGGTGGATTAAATGCGAATTTGATTAATGCATTAGGAAACGTCGTGGCTACAGTGCCAGTAAATGCAGATGGTACTTATAATTTTACGAATGTAAATGCAGGTAACTATACTGTACAAATTAGTACTACAGCAGGTACAGTTGGAAACCCAGCTCCGGCGGTAGTATTACCAGCAGGTTATGTAGCTACGGGTGAAAATATTGGAGCAGGAGCAGGAAGTGATGGTACACCAAACGGTATCAGTGCTACTATTACTGTAAATGCAACAAATATTACTAATGTAAATTTTGGTATTGAGCAACGCCCTACTGCAGGCGCAGGTACAAACAGTGCTGTAAACCCAGGCGGCACAACGCAAGTAACAGTACCAGCAAATACATTTACGAACACTACAGCAAGTAGTGACCCTACACCGGGTACTGTAACGAGTATCAGAATTACATCATTCCCAACAGGTGCTACTACTATAGTGATTAATGGTACCTCATACACAAGTGCAACCTTCCCAGGTGGCGGTGTAGTAGTACCAACAGATGCAAATGGTAACCCAACACAAACCATTACGGTTGACCCAACAGCTAGTGGTGCAACATCAGTAAGTATACCTTTTGTAGCTATTGATAATGCAGGTGTTGAAAGTAGCAATACAGGAACAGCAGTGTTGAACTTTACTGCTATTGCCATTGGTGGTAATGTATTTAATGATGCTAATGGCTTAAATGGCACACCAGCAAATACAGTTGATGGTACTTTATATACAGCAGCAGGTTTAAACGCTGTGTTGGTAGATAATACAACAGGTTTAGTGGTAGCCACCACACCAGTAACAGGTGGTACATATAACTTTACCAATTTAAACAGTGGTAATTATTCTGTACAAATAACTACAAATACAGCTACTGTAGGTGCAACACCACCAACAGTTGTACCGCCAACAGGCTATGTTAATACGGGTGAAAATAATGGAGCAGGTGCTGGTAGTGATGGTACACCAAATGGTATCATTAATATTGGGGCTGTAAGTACTACACAAAACCAAGTAAACTTTGGAATTGAGCAACGCCCAACGGCAGGTTCAGGTAGTAATACAGTTGGTAACCCAGGCGGTACAACGCAAGTAACAGTACCAGCAAGCACTTTTACTAATATCACAGCAAGTGGAGATATTGCACCGGGTACTGTAACAAGTATCAGAATCACATCATTCCCAACAGGTGCTACTACTATAGTTATTAATGGTACCTCATACACAAGTGCAACCTTCCCAGGTGGTGGTGTAGTAGTACCAACAGATGCTAGTGGTAACCCAACGCAAACGATCACAATAGATCCAGCGGCAAATGGAGCAACCTCAATAAGTATACCTTTTGTTGCGATAGACAATGCAGGTGTAGCAAGTAGCAACACCGGAACAGCGGTAATAAACTTTGTAACACCAACAATTAGTGGTACAGTGTTTAACGATGCGAACGGTTTAAATGGTACACCAGCAAATACTGTTGATGGTACAGGAACAAATGCAGGTGGATTAAATGCGAATTTGATTAATGCATTAGGAAACGTCGTGGCTACAGTGCCAGTAAATGCAGATGGTACTTATAATTTTACGAATGTAAATGCAGGTAACTATACTGTACAAATTAATACTACAGCAGGTACAGTTGGAAACCCAGCTCCAGCGGTAGTATTACCAGCAGGATATGTAGCTACGGGTGAAAATATTGGAGCAGGAGCAGGAAGTGATGGTACACCAAACGGTATCAGTGCTACTATTACTGTAAATGCAACAAATATTACTAATGTAAACTTTGGTATTGATCGTACACCAACGTCAAACAACCAAACATATACAATTGCAACGCCAACAGCTAATAGCTTTTTAACATTAAATGGTACAGGTGCTGCAGGTAGTCCTGGTCCGTTAACAGGTTCTGACCCTGAGGATTTACCAACAGCAGGTTCATTAAGTACAAGAACTATTCAAATAACGCAATTAACCAATAATGGTAATGAGTTATGGTACAATGGTGTAAAAATTACTTTAGGTGCAGATGGTATTAATCCACCATCATTAACAAACCCATTCACTATTAGTAACTATAACCCATCGTTATTACAAATCAGGTTTACAGGTATAGGTTCTACAAGCACTTCATTTAACTATCGTTTTGTTGATGCTGCTGGTGTTCCGTCTACAACTGCTGCAACTTATAATGTAAATTGGTTAACTGTTTTACCTGTTAATTTAATTTCTTTCCAAGCTTCAGCAACAGCTCAAGGTCATAACATTAAATGGGTTACAGCTGCAGAAATTAACTTGAGCAGGTACGAGTTAGAGTACAGCTTAAATGGTAATACTTATAAATATATTACTACGGTAGCTGCACGTAATGCAAGTACACAACAAACATACAGTTATTTCCAAGCACCTAATGATGGTGTAGCTACTTATTACTATCGTTTAAAAATTGTTGAGGCAGATGGTTCATTCACTTATAGTAATGTAAGCATCATCAACGAAAAGAGAGCAGTAAAAGTAAGTGTATCACCAAACCCTACAGTTGATGTAGTAAGAGCTACAGGTTTAGTTGCTGGTAACCAAGTAACTGTATTTGATGCAACGGGTAAAAAAGTAGCACAACAATTGGCTACTAATAATACCGCTACTATTTCATTAGTTGGTAAATCAACAGGTATTTATTACTTAATTGTAACTGATAAAAACGGTGAACGTATTGCCGAAGTTTCAGTAATTAAAAAGTAATAATTAAAATATAGCAATAAAAAAGGCGACCAATTGGTCGCCTTTTTTATTAAGATCAAAAAAATTAAACAGTACTTACCCCATAGTCAGCAGCTACTATTTCAAATGTACCGGTTGGTGTAACGCCACATAAATAATGGGTTAGCCTATCAACATAATTATCGAGGTGCGTTATTTGTTGAATGCCATGCTCCACAATAGGATCGAGGGTGGTTACTAGTAAAGTACCGCCGTAGTGGTTGGTTTCCCAAGTAATGATTTCACCTGCTTCATTTTTTTGAATGATGCTAGCATGAGCTGGTACTTTGGTATAAGCACCATGTGTATGCCAACAAGCATGCCTAGGTAGCAAGCCTTTGTATAATGGGTGATTATAATCAGTATCAGATACAGGTGGATTATTTAGGTTGGTTACCCACCAATAATTATTTACGGGTCTATCTTCCCACTGTGCTTCTAGCCAATTAGCAGTGCTATCACCTTCAACAAAAACTTTTTTACCAGCTTGTAAAAAATTATAAATTAATTGTTGGTGTTCATGCAAAGCTTCGTGGTTACTTTGAAAAGGTATGCATAGTGCATCTAAGCCATCTAATTTATCAGCCGATAAATCATGAATATAAATGAGCTCATAAATATCTTTATACTTAGGGGCTTTTGCAAAACTATAATGGCTCCAAACGCCATTAAAAATCAGTCCGATTTTAGGCATGTTGTAAATTTTTTATGGTGGTTAATTTGTTGATGAAGTTTTTATACAATTTATCAATACTGTTACATTCATTGTATGGTTTGTTGATATCGCCTAACGGGCCACTAGCAGTTAAAAACATAATTCCATTGGTAGTTACATCATCAACCACAATAATAGGGCGTTGCCATGTATCTTCTAACACAACATGAGCACCGGCTGCCGCATCAATATAGCCACAGGCCCAATAACCACTCATGCCATTTGAAAAAATAAATTCATTTACATCGAGGTCATTAAAAAGTTGATATGGGTCATCTTTTACAAAGTACCGTACATCAATGGTTTTTTTGCTAATATCCATACGCCACTGATTGCCCGGCACCCAATTGGTAAACCAGCCATCACAACAAATAAGGGCTTTGCCGCTATTTAAAAAAGTTTGTACATCATCTTTAATAGTTAGCATGGCTACATTATCGCAACCATTGGGCACCACCAATACATCATACGCTTGTAAATTGGGTTGAAAGTTTTTGGTGACCTTATAAAAATGATATTGAATAACCGTATTAGATTGATAATAACCTTCTATACCAAAAATATTGTTTGATATTACTAATGCTTGTAACATAAAATTATTTTACAGTTTGTGTTGCTTTTAATGCTAAAGTTTGAGCGTCTAAAAAACGGGCAAAAAATGAATCGCAATACAAACAAATATTTTGCAAAGCTTCGGTTTCTGCTTTTGCGGTATTTTCATCAATACCAATGGCAGCGCCCATTTTCCAAGGTTCGCCTTCATTCAATGCTTGAAAAACTTCCATTTTACTAACCCTTGTAATAACATCACTTACCTTTTCAACCCGAGCATCGCCTAAAGGAAATTTAGTACCAGGACAACAAGGATTTATTTTCCATAACTGAATTGAAATTTCCATTGGCAAATCGGTGCCACCTAAAAACCCTTTCGCACCTGATAATATTTTACAAAAATTATGATTCGGATTTTTGAGCCAAATATTTTTTTCCATTGCACGACCTCTTGCCCAGTTACCACCCAACCACATTTCTTCAGATGCACCCCAATACCCAAATGTTAGTTTATTAGTTTGTAAGTAGGTTTCTTTTTCAATAAGTGGTGTAGCATTTTCATCAGTAAAACCTCTTGAAAAGAGCAATTCTTTCAGTACATCTAACCGAGCACCAGCTTTTTTGTGATAACGGTCAATGCTGGCAATATCAATTCTGGTAACTCCTTTTGCAACCAAAGTATCTAAAATATCGCCAGTTAGTAAATCGCCATTGGTTTGTAGCATTATTTGTGTGGCGCCTTTATACTTTAATTGCAGTTTATCTAAAATATTAAAGAGTAATTTTTTTTCTGCCAACGGTTCGCCACCAGAGAGTATTAATCGATCAATTTTTTCTGGTAAATTATCTACAATAGCCATACACTCTTCTTCTGAAAGTCTTGCTCCTTGTGGCCCAGAGCTATTGTAGCAATGGTCGCATTGGTCGTTACAGAGCTGTGTAAACACCCAATAAACGCTTTCGTAATGATTGAAATTATTCATAATTAATTATTTGATGGTTCTTATGGTGATGATGTGTAGTGATGGTAATGGTTGCTTTTGGTTGCTATTATGGTTTGTAATATTTAGTAGTATCGGTCGTTTTTGAACAATAATACTATGCTTAAAACCACTATTTACGAGATAATGTAGGTATTCGTTCGGTTCGCAAATGCCATTCATACAGCCTGTTAGTTCGTTAATAACATTGTTAAGGCTGCTATTACTTGTATTTGATTGAACAATATCAGCAAAACAACATACAGCACCGGGTTGAGCAACACGGTATACTTCGTTGAAAAACGCTTGTTTATTGGGCAGTAAACTTATTACACCATTGCTAGTAATTGCATCAAAAAAATTAGCATCGCAAGGAATTTGCTCAATGTCAGCATTTATTAACGTTGCATTATTAATGTGATGTTGTGCAATGATAGCATTACCGTAAGCTACCAATTCGTTCGATAAATCATAACCGGTTACTGAGCCATCTGTACCAACTTGACTTTGCATAATACAAACATCGAGCCCTGCACCACAACCCAAATCGGCTACTTTTTTGTTTTGTATATCGCCTAAAAATGTGAAGGGTAAGCCGCCACTTAAGCCCAAATTTAACGCATCAATATAACCTGTAAATGTTGGGTATAGGTGTTTTAAATCATCAAAAATGGCATGACAAACATTGCTGCGTTGCAAAGCTGCTCCCTTTTGAGTAGCTGTGCTTGCTATAACATTGTAGGCTTGGGCAATATCGTTTTTTGTTGCTAACATTTAAAAATTCCAATTATAATCTATAATGTTGATACGGTAATTTTTGTACAAACTATCATTAAGGTATTTGTTTTCAAAATCATTTTTATACCAATTAAAGATGGCATTACATGTTATAGTTTGATGTTCATCATCTATTAAAAAATTATCAGTAACAAATTGTGTGGTTACTGTTTGCAATTGCTGTTGAATAGTATTAGCTTGATACACATGTATACTAGGGCATGATAAACCGCCGCAGTTTAATGCAAAATGTATTTGATAATTAAATTGATGCACTTGTAAAGCAAGAAATGCTGCATCGTTATCAAAATGAACATCTTTATTTTTACGAAGTATGCCATGCTCAATAGCATCTAGCGATAATTCATATTGATCAAATTGGAGGAAGTAACCATCAAAAAAATGAAGGTCTTCTCTCATATGAACTTTTAATTGTAATTGAATTATAAAAAAAATAGTTACGCCATTATAAATATTGATCCAAAAAGCTAATTTTTGGTCATCACTCTTTAACTCCGTTAATGGTTGTGAAGCCCAATATTGTTGCCATTTATTCAATACAGCCATATCAACATTGTTACCGGTTACATACAATGTTTTTTGTTGAAGCATTTCGTTTATGAAAGCTTCGCTGGCTATTTGTATATTTTTATATGGTGTTGCTGGTGTTAGCATGATACATTTTTCCAAAAGGCCATTTCGTTTTTTGCGCCTGTGATATCATCATCAATAAATGCTTGTTGGTTAGCATATATTTTTAAATGGCCATTGTTCATATACCCAATATCGTTGGCAACCAATAATGCTTCCTTTACATCATGCGTTACAAAAATAGAAGCCATGTTATAATTGCTGGTAATTTCTTTAAAAAGCAATTGCATTTCGGCTCTTGTATGGGTATCAAGGTTACCAAAAGGCTCATCTAACAACAACAATGGTGGGTTTATAATGAGCGCCCTTCCAAAATTAACTCGTTGTTTTTGTCCGCCAGATAGTTGATGCGGCATTTTTTGAGCATGTGCTGCTAAACTCAATTGGGTTAACAATGCCGTTACTTTTTGTTGTACTTGAGTGTTGTTTTCTTTTCTTATTCTTAACCCAAAAGCAATATTTTCAAACACATTTAAATGCGGAAACAGCAATGCTTCTTGGCTCATATAAACAATGTTTCTTAAATGTGGTGGCGTAGTATTGATGTTGTTATTTTGTAAAATAATTTCACCAACTTGTATAGGAATAATACCAGCAATAATTTTTAATAAAGTGGTTTTACCGCAACCAGATTTACCCAATATACCCAATGTAGTATTGGCTTGTAATTGCAAGTTTACATGTTGCAACACAGGTTCGTTATTATATTGATGTTGTATATTTTGAAGCGTTAAAAACATTTAATTAATTTTTGAAAAAACAAATCTTTTATTCACCCATAGTAAAATAATAACAGGCAACACAATCACACAGCTACCTAATGCTGCGTAATAAATATTGGCTTCATTAATATATTGAAAAACTTTGATAGTTAAAGTGGGTACTTTACCTACGCCAATAAATGAGGTTACACCATAATCAAACCAGCTCAATAAAAATACCTGAAAAAAACAAATTAAGAGTGTAGGTTTTGCAATGGGTAATAACACTTTAAAAAAGGTATTTTTAAAATTAGCCCCCAATGTATAACTGGTTTGTTCAATAGCCATAATTTGGTTACTCCAAAAACTCGACAGTAGCAAAATACTATATGGTATAGCAATAAATAATTGTGCTAAAATTACACCTACTAAAGTACCAGCTATATCAACATAAATAAAATAAAAGTGAAATGTGGCCGCAAATACAACTGGCGATAACGCAATTGGGAAGTAGCAACAAAATAACCACTGTTTATGATACTTGCTATTGGCAATGGCCCTGCTGCTTAAAAAACCAATAACAGTTGCCAACAAAGCAACAATACTTGCTATTAAAATGGATGTTAAAAATGATGTACCCATTCCTTCTGTTGTAGCAAATAAAGTTGAATATTTTTTGAATGTAATGCCTGCAGGTAATAATGATGGGTAGGTATAATTTGTTGACAATGATATCATCAAAATGTATACAATGGGTAATATACAGAGTGTGCTAGCTATAAAAATTTTTATTGATTTCATACTAGCTCGTTTGTTTTTTTAGTTTAAAAAAAACACCCATCACCAACATAATTAATATACAATACAATACAGCAATACAGTAGCCCTGTGGCATATCAGCTATATTAAAGCGTTGTAATTTTTTTACAATAAGTACTGTTATCATTTGTGGTTGTTGTTGGCCTAACAACAAAGGAATTTCATAAGAGCCTAACACAAATACAAAGTAGAGCAAAATGGTAGCGGCTCCTTTTTTTATTAAATTAGGATAGTATATTTTGTAAGTAACCTGCCTTGGAGTGGCTCCTAAAGTATGAGCAACATGGCCTAACGATTGTAAATTTTCGGCAACAAATAAATTTGAAAAATAGATGGTAAAAAAAGGAATGGCCATTAATGCATGGGTGGCAATAATACCAATACCCCAAGTATCATTTACCCAATCAGGAAACTGTTGTAAGTTATTAATGATGCCTAATTTAAAAGCAATGGCTGATAACAAACCCGTTTTGCCAAATAGTTGAAATGAAATAAATGCCGCAACAATAGCAGGTATGGCTAATGGTAAGTATAAAACAAAGGCATTTTTATGCTGGGTTACTTGCTGGTGAAAAGTAATTACGTTTGGCAATACCACTAGCAACGAAATAGCAATTGCCATTATAGCGATGTAAAAACTAAATAAAAAAGCACTGAGTACCTCATTACTTTGTAAGGTATTTACAATAACCTTTAAGTTGATTGCTTGAGCAAATACACCAACTGCTCCAATGCTATATAAAATGGCATATACCAACCCTGCCAAAAAAGGTAGTAGTACAAATAATACCAGCAGTATTATCCCTAGTTTGTGAAAAATATTTTTATTGTTCAATAACATATTTTCTAAAATCATCGCTCAAGCGAATCATGTATTCTGGCGCTAATTCTTCTATTGCTTTTTGCTCAATATCGCTTCTTTGCGGACCGTACATTCTGTTGCCTAATTGTTTAAACTGTTGTTGAAAACTATCGGGCAAACTATTTATATTTAACACCGTACCATCACCCCAAACCGTTGATTTATTTTTTTGTAATTGTGCAGCCGGTGAAATTAAAAAATTAACAACCACCATAGCACCAGCTTTATTGCCACTGTTTTTGATAATACCCATGTAGTGTGAGTTTTGGATAGTACCAGCATCAAAAACATATGAACGGGCAAATGTAGGGAAAGTGCCTAATGCTACTTTATTATCAACCTCTCCATCGTTATTGCTCATGGTAAAATACAACTCACCACTGGCAAACATTTGGTGCATGGGCGCTACAGCATTTGGAAAAGTTTTACCTTCTTTCCAAAAATATTTTTTATTAGTGTTGATGTAGTCCCACAGTTGTTGGCTGTATTTTTTATAAGCAGCTTCATTAAATTTTCCTTTTAATGAGGTATCTGCACCTGCAATTTCTACTAACATTGATTTTAAAAAAGTAAGTCCTGTAAAATCGTTGCCAATGGTAAATCGTCCCGGATTGGCTTTTACATAGCTGGCTAACTCTGTAATGTTTTTTGGAGGGTTAGCCACTTTATCTTTATTGTAAATTAAACACATTTGTACATTTCCCCACGGACACTCCATGCCATTGATGGGTTCTTGAAAATCAGTATTAATAAATTTATTGTTGAAGTTAATGTATTGGGCGTTGGGTAGTTGATTGGTAAATGGGCCATACAAACCATCTATTTGTCTTAGCTGGTAAAATGTTTCTCCATTAATCCACCCTAAATCAATTTCACTACTGGTTTTACTAGCTTGTTTTTCGTTGAGTAATAATGACACAATTTGATTGCCTTGTCCTGCAACAATTTTAAGATCAATATTGTAAAGTTTTTTTATTTGTGGCACTACATAATCAGCCATATAAGCATTTATTTGTGGGTCGCCCTGCCACATCATTAAATGTACGGTAGTACCATTAGCTTTCGCTTCAATATCTTTCCAACTTAATGAAGCAACATCTGCCTGCATTGTAGCTTTTTTTTGATTACAACTGGTAAGCATTGCTGAACAAACTATAAAAAAACTACAAATTATAACTGAAAACGATTTCATGAAATGTTGTTTAAGGTGTTTAGTTTTAAACTGAGTTGAAAAGGTAGTTTTAAAAGTACAAATTAAAAAAGCCACTTACTATTTTTTTAACAGTAAGTGGCTTGTGGTATTAAAAAGTGTAACGAGCACCAAACTGGAACTGACGTGGAGCGCCTGCATTTTTTTGCAAAATGCCATTGCTCTTAGGGCCAATTTGTATTTGGTTACTTTGTGTAGCATTATTACTGTAACCACTTAAGTTTACGGTATTAAATACATTAAATATATCAGCCCTAATTTCTAAACGGCCAGTACCTTTAATTGGAATATTGTATTGTACACCAGCATCAAACAATTTACTCCAAGGTAAGCGATCGCTGTTTCTTGCTTCGCCTGGTTGGCGATCACTGTTACCAACATAAGCATCACCAAAACTACCACCATCACCATTTAAATCAGTAGTACCATAAACTGTACCATCAGGTATACGGTTAATTGGTTGGCCACTTTGTAATAGTGTAGCAAATGAAACACTCAATTGTTTTACAGGATAATAATAAAACACACCACTAATTACATGGCGACGATCGTTTAATGATGGGCCCCATTCGTTATCATAATTATTTGCATCAGATGCACGGAAATTAATATCGTCTGTATTATTTTTTAAGCTAGATAATGTGTACGATACAAAATAGGCATACTTGTCAGCTGCTTTATCTTTTTTAGCATTGATGCTTAAACCGATATATTCAGATTTACCACCAGCATCAGTTACCGTTACATTACGAGCCACACCGTATACTTTTTGGCCATTAATAACACCGTAGTTACCGCTAGCATCATTAAAAATAGGAACGGGCCTAGTAGCGTTTGCAGCGGCTTGTGAACGTGGTGTAGTGCCGTTTGCAGGTATTTGGTAAGCTGTAGGAGCATTTAAATCAACCAATCTAAATAAGTTGTAACCTCTGTTATACACAACATCAGTATACAATAATAACTTATCATTTACTTGGTATTGGTAACCAATGGTATTTTGCCAAGTATAACTGTTTTGGTAACCATTAGGGTTTAATATGCGGCGTTCAAAACTAAATACGCTGTTACGTTGGTTTTGTAAAGATGCTGCACTTGGTCCATTTAAGTAAGGCACATTGGTAGCACCTGCACTCAAATTACCATCAAAAGTAATAGCGTTGAGGTTTGTATTTTTTGGTAAAATACCTTTATCAATCAATGCTTGCAATTGTAATTTATACTCAGGGCTTGTGGTATTTTGCTGAATAGCATCACTATAAACACTGTACAAAACTTTATCGTAAGAAAGGCCAGAACCACCACGAATACTGCTTTTGTCGTTTATTTTATAATTGAAACTTGCACGTGGGGCAATGTTGTTATAATCACCACGGCTGCTACCACCTTTTGATAAGTTATCATAATCGTAACGTATGCCGTAAGTAATATTTAATTTACTATTTACTGCAAATAAATCTTCTGCATACAATGAGGTAATGGTTTGTGTTTTACCAAATTGGTTCGGACGTAACTCAACACTATAAAACGGCACGGCTACGTTTGATGGAATATCAGTATAATCTAAATCTTTGCCTTTATTTTTTGCTTTTAAATCAGCTAACTGTGCTGCTGTTAATTGCACTTGATAATAACCGTTTGGTACACCACCGCCGTATAGTTGGTGTTTGGCACTAATAATTTCAGCACCTACTTTTAAGGTATGTTTATTTAAAAAGATTTTAAACTTTTCTTGAAACTGAATGGTGCTTTCATGAGAGTCAAACGCATAACCTGGGTGGCCAAACACTGCCACAGTACTACCATCAGGCGCTTTAACCTCTACTTGTGGATTGTTTTCGTTTGTTGGTCTTGCGTAGTTCCAACGAAAGTTGCTGTATTGAATATTGGTTTCGTTACTAATGTTGCCTTTGGTGTAAACATTTTGTAGGGCAATTAATGTTGAGTTACGATCTTGCTTGTTACCTGCAGATGGGAATGCTACACCGCCTTCTAACCCACCGCCTTGACGAGCAATGTTTACAATACCACCATTTACACGTAACGATGATTTAAAATGATCGCTCCATTTTTGATCAATTTTACCAGACAAGTAAGTGAAATAGTTATAACCACGAACCGTAGCATTTACACCTAATTGTGGCGATGTTAAAATATTGTCTTTTATATCAATGGTTTGCTCAGCATTGATGTAGTAAAAAGTTTTATCCTTTTTAATAGCACCACCTAAAGCCACACCAAATTGTTGGCGCTGAAAACCATCTTTTACATTATTGCCACTTAAATCTTTTTGAAAATATTTGCTAGATGCATCAACAGCAGCACCTGGTCTGGTTAAATAGAAAGCTTCACCGGTAGTTTTGTTGCTACCACTGCGGCTTGTAAGGTTAAATAATCCATTAGCAGTATTACCAAACTCAACCGAGTAGTTATTGGTTAATGCCGTAACGTTTTGTGTAAAACCTAAAGGCATTGCAAATTTTTGACCGCCTAAAAAGCGCTCATTATTATCCATACCATCAATTAAGTATGATGTAAATAATGAGTTAGCCCCGTTGATGCTAACGTTGGGTGCCTCTGGGTAAAAGCCTGTTGCTTGCGTAACGTTTGGTAAACGGTATAATGAACGAGTAATATCTCTACCCTCAACAGGCAATAACTCTAACTCTTTTCTTTTCAATTGAGCAGATACCTCGGCGTTCACTGTATTAATTTTTGAGCTTCCGCTGTACACTTTTACAGCATTCAATTCGGTGGTTTTTTTAGTAGTGGCTACTAACTGCACACTAGGGTTTTCATTAGTTCTAAACTGTAAATTGTCAATAACATCGGCATTATACGATTCGCTATTTAAACTTACGGTGTAAGTGCCAGCAATGCTCAATGATTTAAAAATTACTTTACCGGCAGCATTGGTACTAAGGGTTTGGTTATACCCAATTTCTTTATTTTGAAGCACCACCGCTACACTGGCTAATGGTTTTAAAGTGGCGTTGTTAGATACTGATACGGTTAAATCAACTTGTGCAAATACCGCAGCATTGCATAAAAATATACATAAAAGTGTAAAGCACTTTTTTATCATAAAAAATGTTTTAATAAAATAAATAATAATGAAAAATGGGTTTGCCTTTTAGGCAACAATAAATACTGCCGAAGGAGGTGCTCTAAGGCCTTTGTGGCTTACAATAGGTTGTAAGTATAACTGAAAAAATAAGTTTGTTGCAAACAATTGTGTGTATTGCAACAGGTTTACTAATAATTTTTTTAATTGACAGGTATAGGCTAAAGTAGAAAATACAGCAACTGCATCAGCCTTTGCATTAATATCAATTAATGTAGGAAGCCCAATATTGATGGTGTTAGTAAATAAACCACACAAATCGTGGTATAATTGGTTGCTTTGCCAGCTTACATTTTTAAATGGTTGATGTTGGTACCATTTTTTATTAAATGCAATTAAATAAGCACCGCCTCTACAATTTTTACCAATTACAGTATTTCCAAGTAAAATTTGTTGATGTGCTTTTAAAAGATGTTTTGTTTGTAATTGTGGACTATCATTTCCTACAATCATGATATTTTGAAAACCTTTTTCAAATACTGCATTTACGGCATTTGAAATTTTTTCGCCAAATGTTTTTCCAACTTGTTCTTTTTCTGAAAATATAAAAAAAGGCAAACCCGTTTTTTGTACTTTTTGAAACACAATGCGGTTAAGGTATTGAAAATAGGCAGCACCATGTTTGTGCAAAGCAAACGACTTATTGCCTTGCTCAGCCTGAGCAGTTTGGGCAAATACCAAAATAGCCGTTTGTTGTAACTGCATGTTTAAAAAGAATAGACTGTTTAATTACGTATAATACCGCAACTACTTACGAAGCTAGCAACAAATTAGTTTGAAAACTCATATATAAAATAAACAATTACGTTTTATTGGTCATTGTTAAGGGCAGCATCTGGCAATTGCTTTTGAGCATTGGCTCCCATTTTTTTAAGTTCTTCAACTTTTTGGGTAAAATTACCCCTACCTGTTATGAGTTGTTTTTGAGCTTGTTCAAAACTTTGATGGGCTTCTCTTATTTTTTTACCAACGGCATCAAACGATTCATAAAAACCAACAAATTTATCATATAAGCTACCAGCCTTCTCTGCAATTTCAATAGCATTTTTACTTTGGGATGATACTTTCCACAACGCTACTATTATTTTTAAAACGGCTAATAAATTGGTTGGGCTCACCAAAATAATATTTCTATCATAGGCGTATTTCCACAAAGTAGCATCTTGCTTAAGGGCTTCTAAAAAGGCTGGTTCAATTGGTATAAACAGTAACACATACTCTAACGCTGATGCATATTTGGGGTAATTTTTTTTACTCAACCCATCAATATGGTTTTTAATACTTTTGAGGTGTTGTGCCAAGTAGGTATGTTGTTCAGTAATATCAGTAGCGGCTACCAATATATCCCATGCTTGTAATGAAACCTTCGCATCAATAATAATTTTACGTTCATCGGGGTATACAATCATCACATCTGGCTGCAATCCTTTACCATCTTCATCTTTAATAATATTGCCAGCGTTATCTTTAATAAATTGTTGTAAAAAATATTGGGTGCCTTTTAGTAAACCACTGGCTTCTAAAATACTTTCTAAAATCAATTCACCCCAATTGCCTTGAATTTTGTTATTACCTTTTAATGCATTGGTTAAGTTGTTGGCATCTTGGCTTACTTGCTGTGTCATATCAATAAGTCTTCCCACTTCTTTATGTAAGCTAAACCGCTCTTTTGATTCTTTGTCGTAGGTTTCTTCTACCTTTTGTTTAAACTCTTGTAATTGTTGTTTAAGCGGTGCTAAAATAGCGGTCATTTTTTGCTCATTAACAGCTGTAAATTGGTTGGTTTTTTCATCTAAAATTGCCTGTGCAACATGTTTAAATTGCAACTGTAGTGTATTATTTAATTGTTGCACCTCTTGTTGTTGCGTTGCCAATTGTTGTGCGGTTTGCTGAAGTTGGGTTTCTGTAATGGCATTTTTTTGCAATAGTTGTTGGTATTGCGTTGCTATAATTTTTAGTTGATGCACTTCATCTTGTAAAAATTGTACCTGTGCTTCGCTATTTGCTTTACTTATTTGTAAAGCAGCTTCACTATTTTGTAATTGTTGATGGGCTTTGTTTAGTTGCTCCAACTGTTGTTGACTTTGTAACAACTGTGCTTTAATAAAATTTGTTTTTTGTGCATAAAGCAGGCGAATAATTACAATAACAACAATCAATAAAATGGCTGATGTAATAATGAGTATTAAGATGTTGTTCATAGTTGTAAATATACATTGGGTTGTATGGAAATACTTTGTAAATATACAACGTTAAAATGCCCACATCAAACGTTTGCAAATGATGTTTGATAGGCACTTCCATAAAACCATCATATATTTAAATACCACTATTTTACTGCAATGAATTTAACTAAAGCGAAGCTGAGCTTCTGGCAAATTATTAATATGAATGTTGGTTTTTTCGGCATTCAATATAGTTTTGGTTTACAACAAAGTGCTGTTAACCCCATTTACGATTTTTTGGGGGCTAAGCCAGATGAAATTCCTTGGCTTAATTTAGCCGGTCCGTTAACGGGTTTGTTGGTACAGCCCATTATTGGTGCTTTGAGTGATAGAACATGGCATCCAAAATTTGGCAGAAGAAAACCCTATTTTTTTATAGGCGCTATTATGTGCAGTATTGCATTGTTTTTGTTTCCGTTCAGCAGTAGCTTATGGATGGCTGCTGGTTTGCTCTGGATTTTAGATGCTGGTAACAACACCGCAATGGAACCTTACAGGGCATTTGTTGCAGATAAGTTAGATGAAACCCAACAGGCTACCGGTTTTCAGGCACAGAGTTTTTTTACGGGTTTTGGTCAAACCCTAGCTAATTTTTCATTGTTACTTTTTCCTTTGATTATAGTAGGAAAAACAGGCAAATTACCTAACTGGGTTTTTGCATCGTTCATGTTTGGTGCAGTTTGTTCAATAGGCAGTGTTTGGTGGAGTATGCGTACCACACCAGAAATTCCACCAAGCGATGAAGAAATTAAAGAAATGCGTTCGCAGCCTTTACATCTTTTTTCGCCTTTTAAAGATGTTATTAGTGCTATAGGCAACATGCCTAAAGTGTTATGGTTATTGGCTTTAGTATATTTATTTCAATGGTATGCTTTGTTTTGTTATTGGCAAAACAGTAGTAAAGCGGTAGCACAAAACGCTTTTGAGTGGCACCATAAAGATTTGAATGCAACCGAAGAAGCTGCAATGAAATCATTTACAACTTTTAAAGCTGATATAAAAAAGTATGTAGAGGCTAAAGGTTTGGAGCCAGATGATGTGAACAAAAATGATACTACAGCAATGGCTACTTATGATAATTGGAAAGACATCATAACAACATCTTTAACTGTTGATGATGTTAATGCAATAAGTGAAATTGATGCCAATGATAGAAAATATGAGAAAGCAGTATCTGCCACGGGTGGTATTAACGGTTGGTATAACATCGTTACTTTTTTAATTGCTTTTTTGTTGGTAGGGTTTGCTAAAAAATATGGTGCTAAATATGTGCACTTTATTTGCTTAATATTAGCAGGAGTAGGCTTTATAGCATTTTCGCAAATACACCAACTATCATTATTTTATGTAGCTATTACAGGCTTTGGTATTGGTTGGGCTAGCATGATGGGTATACCTTATTTAATGGTAGTAAGTGAAATACCTAAAGAAAAATATGGTGTTTATATGGGTATTATTAATATGATGATTGTAATACCTATGTTTATACAAACCATTAGTTTCGGGTATATTTTAAAACACTTTTTACATAACGACCCTACTAAAGCCATTTTGTTTGCAGGTGTATTATTACTTGTTGCGGCTTTGGCAACACTGCTTATAAAAAGTAAAAAGTTAACCAACGAAATAATGGCAGCACCTGCCACAGGGGGGCATTAATAAAACAATTAAATTTTGCACTGTTATTTATAAAGCGACATTGTATGAGTAAAATATTTTGTATTGGTGAGGCTTTAATTGATATGATTTGTACCGATAAGGGTTTGCCACTTACTACAGGCGAAAACTTTCTAAAAAAGCCAGGTGGAGCGCCTACAAATGTAGCAGCCGCCATTGCTGCATTGGGAGAAGATGTTGTGTTGGCAGCAAAAGTTGGTATTGACCCGTTTGGGCAACATTTAATTGATGTAATGAAAGGGTTTAATGTTGATACTTCGTACATGTTGCAAGATGCACAACACTTTACCACCTTTGCTTTTGTGAGTTTGTTAGAAAATGGGGAACGTGATTTTTATTTTAACAGAGGTGCCGATGGTCAGTTGCATTGGACGGATATTGCCTCATACAACCTTGCCTCAACCAGTATTGTACATTTTGGTTCGGCTACGGCTTTTATGGAAGGTCCACTCCAAGAAACCTATTTTATATTGTTTGATAAAGCAGTAGAGCAAGGTATTTTCACCAGCTTTGATCCTAATTATAGGCATTTACTTTTTAAAGATAATCAACCACACTTCATTAAACAAAGTTGGTACTTTATAGAGCGATGTAACTTCTTTAAAGTGAGTGATGAGGAAGCGTTGTTGTTAACAGGCTGTGCAGATGTTGAAAGCGCTTGTGCTATTTTTCAAAAAAGAACCAAAGGTTTTTTTGCTATTACTATTGGCAAAGAAGGAACTATATTTGGTACGCCCACTCATACTGAAATTATTAAGAGTATTGAAGTAAACCCTATTGATACTACAGGTGCAGGCGATGCATTTGTAGGTGCAGTATTATCACAATTAAATAAATTTGCGCCTGCTTTTAGCAAAATATCCATAGCACAGTGGCAAACAATAATATACAATGGTAATGTGGCAGGTGCTAAAACCTGCGAACATTATGGCGCTATGGAAGCCCTTAAACATTTAAATAGTAATATTTTTAACGCATAGTTTTATATTGGTAGTGATGAAGAATAGCCATATTTTGAGTGATGTATTAGCAAAACACCGATTTTTAAACAACCCACATGATCAATCTTTTTTAAAAAGATTACAACAGCATGAAAGTACCATCAATGGGCTATACGTGCAGTTGTATGGCGATACTTATGCTGCTTTATTTTTAGATCAACTCTATCGCTTACTCATTAATACACACGTTGAAAGAGCGCCACATTTTAAGCAAAGAGATGCGCAAAAAGCCGGCGAACAAAAATGGTTTTTGAGTAATGATATTGTGGGCATGAGTTTGTATGTTGATAGGTTTGCAGGTTCTATCAACGCCATGAATCAAAAATTACCGTATTTGCAACAGCTCGGTGTAAATTTTTTACATTTAATGCCACTGATGGAAAGCCCAGCCGATGCTAGTGATGGCGGTTATGCTGTGAGTAATTTTAGAAAAGTTGATGAGCGCTTTGGCAACATTACTGATTTAAAAAACCTGCAACAAAACATGCAGCAAAAAGGCATGTATTTGATGTTGGATATTGTGCTTAATCATGCATCTAACCAGCACGAATGGGCCATTAAAGCCAAACAAGGCGATAAAAAATACCAAGATTTTTTTTACATGTATGATGATAGGGTGGTGCCTGATCAATTTGAAAGTACCATGCCAGAAGTGTTTCCTGAAAGTAGCCCCGGCAATTTTACTTATGTACCCGAATTAAACAAATGGGTAATGACGGTATTTCACCATTACCAATGGGATTTAAATTTTACCAACCCTGCCGTTTTAATTGCCATGTTAGAAAATATTTTCTTTTATGCTAACATCGGGGTTGATGTATTGCGAATAGATGCACCTGCTTTTATTTGGAAACAACTAGGTACAACTTGCCAAAATTTACCATTAGCACATACCATATTACAACTTATTAAGCAATGCGTAAACGTTGCTACACCTGGTATGGCTTTACTTGGAGAAGCAATTGTAGCACCTAAAGATATTATGAAGTATTTTGGTGAAGGAGCGTTTTATGCTAACGAATGTGATGTAGCCTACAACGCAACCCAAATGGCCTTGCAGTGGGATGCTATTGCCACAGGCGATACTACCATTATGCTTGCGGCACAACAAGAAATTTTAAAGAAACCTTACGGTACTACTTGGATAAATTATACCCGTTGTCATGATGATATTGGTTTGGGTTACGAAGATGAAATGATTGCCCAAGCAGGCTATAACCCATACGAGCACCGTAAATTTTTAATGAATTATTTTTCTGGTAACCATGCCTATTCATCTGCAAGTGGGGCCTTGTTTTCAGTGAACCCCAAAACAAATGATGCTCGTATAAGTGGTACATTGGCATCGCTTTGTGGGTTAGAAAACGCTATCAATAACAATGATGCAGCACTTATTGAAACAGCCATCAAACGCATTATAGTAATGCAAGCTTGTGCAATTTTTTACGGCGGGTTACCAATGTTGTATTATGGTGATGAAGTAGGTTACACAAACGATTATAGTTATTTAAACGATGCTGCTAAAAGTTATGATAACCGTTGGATGCACCGCCCCATCATCGATTGGCAAAAGAATGATTTAATACAAACCAAAGGCAGCATTGAACAACGAATATTTGAAGCCACACAGCAACTTATTACAATTCGTAAACAACTACCAGCTATAAGTGATTTAAAAAATATACACTGGTTGCCACCGCATAATATTCATGTGGCAGGTTATGTGCGGCACACTGCTGATCAACATATTTACTGCCTATTTAATTTTAGTAACGAAGTGGCTTTTTTAACATGGTACGCTTTCAAATCTTTTTCAAAAAACCTTACCACTGTTACAGATTTGGTAACCAATAAAACATATAATATTGGTCCTGATGCAGCGTACTTAATTTTAGAGCCTTATCAATACTTAATTTTAACAACGGCCTAGTGATATTGTTGAAACTGTAACACCAACGCACTATCATTATTTTTTGCAATAATATAGGCTTGTTTATGTTGAATGGTAATAGGTGCGATATGCCTGCTTTCACCTTTTAATACTACGCCATTGAGCGTTTCATATTTAAAATTGCCCTTACCTTGGTTTATTAATAAGCTACCATAATCAGCATCATGCATACCCATTTGAATGTTATTATGGTAGTAGTTACCTATTAAAAATATATCTGGTAAATGATCATTATTGGCATCTACAATAGCAGCATCTCTATAGGGTGCTAATTGTGCTTGCCATGGTAGGGGCTTTACATCAAACTTGCCATTGCCTTGGTTAATAAGTACAACATTACTAAAGTTGTTGGCCTCATATTTTAAAGCATTATCAAAACTAGCTTTCGGAAATAAATCAAACAAATTGGCCTTTGCAAAATCTGCTGCGTACAAATATTGTTTTTTAAAAGATGGTAATTGTTTCTGTAATTCATCTTTATTAGCAAACGGAATTTGTTTGTTCTGTAAAAAATATGTTACGATTTGCTCTTTTTTTCCATTACCATCAAAATCATTATAGTACATATTTACGGGTGTAGAAGGGCTTGCATAAAGGCGATTGTTGAGGCCAAGGTTACCAGCAACAAAATCATCGTCACCATCGCCATCAACGTCAACAGCTTTAATAAAGTTCCACCAACCTTTGTTTTGTGTGAGCCATTTAGCTGTAAATTGGTGTTGTTGGTTTTGTGTGAAGGCAATAATACCACCCCATTCTAAAGTAAGCACTAAATCTTGCAAGCCATTTTTATCAATATCGTTGGTAATGGCGCTCGTTACAAAACCTACATCACTTAAATAGGGAGCTACATTTTTTATTACGTTTTTAAAATTGCCCTTACCATCGTTCAATAATAAATAGGATGATGGGACTACTCCATATTGCCAAGGCACGGCACGACCTCCGAAAAATAAATCAACAAAACCATCATTATTAATATCTAATGTAGTAACACATGAAGCAGTTAACATAATGGCATTATCAAATGCTGTTGGGTTTTTGGTAAGATGACCCTTGCCATCGTTAATATAAACCCGAGGTAATAAAAATTCGCTGTTGCCATAATATTCATTACCACCACTAGCAACTACTAAATCAAGTGAACGATCATTGTTTACATCCACCCATTGAGCAGCAACATCTTCATAAGTACTATCATTTTCAATATTAGGTTGTTTGTCTTGTTTAAAAGTACCGGTTATTGTTTGTAAAAATATTCCAGCTTTTTTTGCTTTCGCTGCACCAATAAAAACATCTTCCAATCCATCACCATTGTAATCACCAATGGCTAATGCTGGGCCTTCTCTACTTACCATGTGAGGCATTAATTGCTCTCTATTAAATTCATTAAAAGGATTTTCTTCATGCACATAACGGAGCTGTGTGGCGTTTGTTATGTCAACAATTTTATTAGATAAGAGAGGTTGTTTTAGTTGTTGATAATTGAAAACAGGCAACCCTTTTTTATACGTAATGGTAATGGTTGTATCTGTTGCATTATTTATTTTTTGGTAAGTATGATTAGGCCATACAATCAAAACAGAATCTGGCGTAATTGAACCTAAGCCAATATGAACGGGCACTTGCATAGCACTTTGAAAACCACGTACTGGTGTTGTTTCATAGGTTTGCAATTGTTGTTGGCTGTATACCAACACTTTGGTACCTATGGCATTGTAATTATTGCTATCGCCTCTTAATTGTATACTCAGCCAGTGATTGGTAGCATGGTCATTGGTTTTATTTTGATACAACATTGCTGCATCATCAATATTATTTACTACAATATCAATATCGCCATCATTATCAAAATCAGCATAGGCAGCACCATTTGAGTAGGTAGCTGTATTATTTTTTATGAGTGCATCAACATCTTCAAACTGCAGGTTTTTTTTATTGAGGTAAAAGCGATTGGGTAATTTTATTTGAGGAAACTTATCAATAAGGGCCATATCTTTTTCACCCATATTATTGCTGCGAATTTTATCTTGAAAAGCAGCATCACTCACATAGTTTACATAATCAATATCATTTAAGCGTTTAGGTATACCGTTGCTAATAAACAGGTCTTTCCAACCATCATTATCAAAATCAGTAAATAAAGCAGCCCAGCTCCAATCGGTTGCAAATACTTTGCTGTACATGCCTACTTCGCTAAACATACCATTACCACGATTGTATTGCAAAGCATTTTTGGCAAATTGTGGCATGTAACCGTAGCTCCTTTTAAACTGAAATAAATCATACGCATCTTCATCTAGCGAACGTTTTAAAATGTATGGGTCAGATGGCATCATATCCATCGTAATAATTTCAGGATACCCATCGTTATTAGCATCAGCAATATCAACCCCCATACTAAATTGGCTGGTATGCATTATGCAGTTTTGAATAACCTCTTTAAAAGTGCCGTTTTTTTGGTTAATGTATAAATAATCATTTTCATGAAAATCATTACCAATATAAATATCCTGATAACCATCCATATCAATATCACTGATACAAATGCCCAAGCCATAACCAATAATGTAGCCAGTTATGCCTGCTTGTTTTGATACATCTGTAAACACACCGTTGTTGTTTTGTAACAAATAATCAGCACTCAAACTATCGGTGGTGTTGTAGTAGGTATTACGTGCATTAAATGTACCATTGTAACGCAAAGAGTGGTTCATCAGGTACATATCAAGGTCGCCATCATTATCATAATCAATAAATGATGTTTGGGTACCAAATGCGCTGAATGCAACATTACGTTGTAAGGCTTCATCTTCATAAAAGGGTACACCGTTGGCATCAATACCTTTACAAATTAAAAATTCGTTGTGGCTCTGGAGTGCATCAAAATTGCCCACTTTGCATACATAGATATCAAGCAGGCCATCATTGTTAATATCTATTACAGATACACCTGTGCTCCAGCCGCCATTGGTAGGTATTTTAGCTGCTACAGTTACATCTTCAAAATGTAAATTGCCTTTATTGAGGTATAATTTATTTTGTTGTTGATTGCTTGCAAAAAACACATCTATCTTTCCATCATTATTAAAATCACCAGCGCCTACCCCAGCTCCGTTGTAAAAGTACATGTACTTAAACATATTGAAGCTTGGTGTAGCGGTGAGCTTGTTTACAAAATTAAGACCCGTTTCGCTGCCTTGTCTTAACTCAAACAACGGTTGTTGTTGGTTTGATGAACAGCTAGATAATAAGGTAAACCATACCAAAATAATGAAAGCGGTAAAGCCTAAGTATGTTTGTTGTAAGCAATTTTTTTTCATATTAAATTTTTATTCAGCCCCATCCGTTAAAGCTCTTTGAATTGCAAATTGGGCTACTTTATTTCCTACTATTAAACCTTTTTCGCAATCGCTTCTATAATGTATAGCTCCATATAAACGTGATAAAGAGGCTTCTTTAGCCATAGCATCGTAACCAGCTGCTTTTACGGGTATTATGTGTGATAATACACTAGCAGCGGCAGCACTAAAAGTTGAGTGGCCCGAAATATATGCAGGAAAATTAGGCACCCCAGTAGTTGTTTTTATGGCATTATTCATTTGTGATGGACGAGGATTAAAGTAGGTATACTTTGCATCCCAACAAGCAATGGCAGCATCCATTAAGCTCATATTGAGTAATGCCATATTACGAGCCCAACGCACTTCACTAAAACGTTCTTTTACAAAATCTTCTGCAGCAATAGCGTTCCAATGACCTGGTGGTGTATAAGTGCCAACGCCATCAGCCCAAAAGTGTGCTATTCTTATTTGCTCTCTGCTAGCATTGTTGCTGTAAGATAATACTTCATTGAGCTCGTTATTGAATTGTAAAGAGTTGGTTGATGGTGGTGCAGCTGGCCTTATTTGATTTACCAAAGTTGCAGAATCAAATAAAAACGCTTTCACCTTGCCGAACAAAGGTAACATTGGCGGACGCTTTGGTGTTTCTAAACTAATCCAAGGTGTTTGTCCTCTTGCAATAGCATCGTTTTCTAATTGAGCCCAAATAGTGGCATTGCCTACAGCAGCACCAGCTCTATCATTTCTGGCTCTTGTAATAAATTGTAGTGCAACCACTTTGCCAATATTTTCACCAGCATCTAAATCGCTCCTAACATTTGCGCCACTCAGCAAACGAGCTCTTTTATGTTCATCAGCTTTTTGTTGAATGTATGCTTGGTCACCCGGAAATAACAACTTCAACATTTCTACGGTTGCACCCATCACCGTAGCATCTTCACTCGGGTACGATGATAAAGGTGAACTAGGAATCAGTAATTTAATACCAGCATCTACCTTATGGGGCGCATTGCGGTTGTATATTTTTTTGAAATACATAGTTGTTACCAATGCATCATACTGAGCAGCACTTACATAAGCGTAGGCCCTTGCTGCATATGGTGGGTTTGAAAAAGGAAACAGTGGGTACGCTAATGGGTTATTGGCACTAGGTATAGGGTAAGTGCCATCATTATTTTGATAAGGAGGAAGGTTGTGTTTAGCAACTAGTTCTCTTAAAATTTCGTTCCAACGAACAACGGCACCAGCGCTCCAATATTTTACAATAGCTCTATCAGCCGCATTCATATTGGCTTGAAAACTTTTAATTTCATTTAATTGAATGATATAATCTGGCGAAGTAGTAGCAATAGGAGCACTTACAGTAAAGGCTGATGGCGACGAAATAAGTATTGGTCGCCATGTACCTGCATTGCTATCAACCCGTAATGGATTTAATGCTTCAAATTCGTTGGTACGTTCTACAATTTCTTTGCTACAGCTTGTTGCTACAATAATAATAGCGATGCATATATATAATTTTTTCATTGAATTACTTTTTAGAAAAGTTGGCTAAATAAAAAAGACCGATGCTTAAACCATTGGTTTGGCCTACGTTACGGCCAGTTATAGTGGTATAAGCATTGCCTACAATTGATAATTTTTTTTGAAACCACAATGGGTAAAACACATGTAACCCCACCATACTGTTATTCATACGGTTGCTAGGAAAAGGCATATTGTTTTTAGTAATATCAAAACCGCCTTGTGTAATCCAGTTGTTGTAAAAAACTTCTGCTATAAGGCCTTTGTTTCTATAGCCAGCTCTTATATTGTAGGTAAAGGCGTTGGGCATAGCCACTTCGTTGGTGTAATGCATGGTTGTTGTGTAGTAGCTATTTCTATCTAAGCGGATGTTGCTTCGCCATACATAAGCGGCCGATGCAGTAGTAAACCATTTTTTTATTTGATAATCTACCAATGCCCTTGAGGTAATAGTAGTAGCTTTTAACCCAATATTGAGCGGAAGGTAATCAACTACATAATTTGTTGTAGGTGCAGTAAATTTTGCTGATACGTAACCTGATAGTGTATGTTGCTTCAACGTTTTTTGAAACAATTTATATTTTGCACCAATCATAACATCTTGCCAGCCTTGTAAACCTTTTAATTGTCCGGCACTAGCTTTAGTAGTTACAAATGGTACACCCGCCATAATATTGAGTTTGTTTGTAACGCCATATGTACCCATTGCTGCATACATTTGCGTTCTTACTGTACCTAAATTTAGGTTGGGTCTTTTAAAATCAGCTTCCCAATATTTATTCCATGAGTGGTAGCTGTATTCAACACCAGCACATAGTTCTTTTTTTTGCATCATGTTTACATCAATATCAGTTTGTGCCTGTAGGGCATTGCTGCATGTAGTGGTTATTATGCTTATAATAATTGCTTTATATAGATAGTTCATGTTTATTTGTTTTTTAGACGAAGTTTTTCAACAATATAGATACCCAGTTTTGTACCCGATTGATTGCCGGCTTCATTATCAAAACGGTAATGAATACCACCGTACAACCTCGACATGGCTGCTTCTTTGGCAGCATTTCTAAACGTTACAATGTTTCTACTTTTTATACCAAAAGCTAAAAGTGAGGTATCGCTGATGTTAATAGTATCACCAAAACAATTTGCCATAACTTCAGCCGCCGCTGCAGAAATGGTTGCATGGCCGCTGGTATATGATGGAAATGGTGGTGTTTGTATATACGGTCGCCATGCATCATTAATATATTGGGCAATAGCCGTTTCAGGACGAATAAAATTACTACGGTATTTTTCATCCCAACAACTAATAAAAGCATCAAATAATGCAATAGCAGTTTGTGTATAAGCAGCAATAGTGGCACCAACATCTGCTTTTGATTTTTGTGCGGCAATGCCTACAATATTCATCCAATGGCCTGCAGGCGAAAACTTTTTTGAGGCAAACATAGCATGGCCTGATACATTCATTTTAAACGGGTTATCATCCCAAAAATCAGCGATAAAACGTTGTTCTTCTGTAAGGCTATCGCCAATATTTTTAACTTCTAACAAAGCTTTGTAGTAGCTACTGTTTTTATTGGTTACATCAAATACAGGTGGACGAACCGGCATAAACTGCGAAGCACTATCTAACACAAGTGGCCTAATTTCCATCCAATGCGGCTCCACTGCTGAGGCATACATAGGTGGTGTAGGTATCCAACGGCCATCTTTATTTTCAACAGTATATTTTTCTGCACTTCTTGTTTGTGCATAATGATCGCCTTTGCTCCATTTTAAAATTGTGCTTACTACGCTGTCAGAAAATGCAATGGTATGCTGTAATTCATCTGCAGGCATGCCTACACTATCAGCATCTTTTTTTAATTGTTCATATGTAGCCATAAGGCTACCTTCAGGAAAAGTTACTGCATTGCCTACCTTTATGAGTGATAACAAAGCAGCTAGATTATAGTTGATAGTAACCCCTGCTGGTGCAGTAGGCATTGTAGGTAAATGTTTAATTTGCTTACTGAGTGTTTGATAATTTTTATTACCTGCTGCCATACATTCATACGCTGCAATATTTGCATAGGCATAATTACGTGCAGCAATCATGGGTGGAAAATTATTTTCTAACACTACATCGTTTAAATTTTTAACCGCTTTGCAGTACAATAAGCTGTTATTAAAATATGCAGTTGATGTATTTTTTTTAGGTGCACATGCATGAAAAGCTACTATAATAGCAGCAATGGCTAGTATGCCTTTAATGAGTTTCATTAAATAATAAATTGAGTAAAAAGTAATGGTAAAATGCTGCTTACGTTATAACGTAGCAGCCAGTAATCGCATCAGGTTTATGCGATTACTTCTGGGGGATGCTGTATGCTGCTTGGCTCAAACTGTGGTTTACTATTTAAGTAGTAACTATTACAAGGTTGAGAAATTGGATTTAAAACGGGGGTCATTGTTGAGCTTGATTGAATTGTTCCATCATACTCAAATATTTTTAACGTGTTGTTTTTTGCTGGTTTATTATTTGATTCGTGGGCACTGAGAGCAGCATTACTTTGATTTTTTAATTGTTGTAAGGCTGTTTTTGATTTGTTAGGCAAGCACCAAATATGAAGTTCATTATTGCTTACCATTCTTTTAACGTATGCATAATGAGTTCCTTTTATTTCAATTTCACCGTAGGTATTTTCTAAAGGTTGGTCGCTGTAATAAGGCATGTTCAGTGGAATGGTCAGTTCCATTAAATCAGCCTCAGCGTATTGTTGCGCATCAATCTTTTGATTGATGGCAACAGTACTGGCATTGCTTTTATAATTTAATAGTAATCGGTAACCGATGGTATTAAATAGCATAATGCCCAATAGAAATATAGAAGCAGTTAGTTTCAATACACCAAATATATTTATTTGATTTGTTGAAGCTACTGCTAGGGCTTATTGCAAACGTTTGCTGTTTTAAACTTTATTTATAAAATTTTTTTTAGGGTTGGGTAACGGTATATGTTTTTTTATCGATGCCAATATTGGTCATTTCAATACTTTTCCAGTGTGGTGGCAAGGTTGATTTTATTTGAACAATACCTTTACTTGTAATATCTAGTCCGCCGTAACCCATAAGCACAGCTTGTAAAATACCGCCAGCACCTGTTGCAAAATAAGGATTGGTACCGCCTTTTGTTTCAGCAATTACCCTAAACGGTGGGTTGAGGTTAGGCATATACGCCTCTTGAAACCACTGATAACTTTTGCTGCCATTGCCTAACCTTGCATAAAGTAAAGCAAAAATAGCTTGGGTCATGGCAGGGGTACCTTCGTTAGGTATTCTGGTTTCATAAAATGCTAAATCTTTTTTTATGCTGGTAACATCTGTAATATATTTTAACGGATAAGCAAGTAAATTAACATCAGCCTGCTTAATACCTTCTCCTTTGTAGGTTGCATGTTCTTTTGTAACACCATCATCAAATTTTAAAATAGGTATATTGTTGGCAACTGTTGCCCAATCGGCATTAGCAGCAATGCCCAATACTTTTGCAGCTTCAGTTGCATATTTTAAATTAGTGATAGCCGCTGCATTGGTAAACGCATTATTATCAACGTTTTCAGCCCATTCATCTGCCGCTACCACATTTTTAATTTCATACTGACCTTTATCATTTTTTTCAACCCGACTCAACCAAAAATTTGCGGTTTCTTTCAATATCGAGTACCCTTTCTCTTTAAGCCAATCTTTATCTTGCGTAACACAATAATAATTCCATGCAGCAATGCCTACACAAGCCGTAATATGATTTTCAAAGGGTCCACTTAAGGCCCAAACCGGTGTTTCTTCCACACCACTTGCGGCACTTTCCCAAGGGAACATAGCGCCTTTGTAACCTTTGCTAAAGGCATTTCTTTTGGCAGCTTCTAACCTTTCAAACCTATACTCCACCATGCTTTTGGCTAATGTTGGGTTCAATACCAAAAGCGCTGGGTACATCCAAAGTTCGGTGTCCCAAAATACATGTCCGTTATAACCCAAACCACTCAAGCCCATTGGTGAAGGTGAGAAAGAACTTCCTTCTCTTACAAACGAATATAAATGGTACATCATACTATGAACATCTTGTTGGGCTTGGTCGTCACCTTTAATGGTGATATTGCTTTTCCATAAGTCTTGCCAAGCCCTGTTGTGTAAAGCAATGAGGCGATCACGACCTTCTAACTTAGCGAAAATGGTAGCACGTTCTGCTTCATTTAATGGATCATCATGGTGGGCAGATGTAATGGTGCTGCCTGCAATGGAGAAATGATACGTTTCACCTGCTTTTAGTTTTTTATTAAACTTCATGAGGTGCATGTTATTATCCCACATTTCATGAATAACCCTTGGCTCCATACCATGCTGTTCGGTAAATAAAAAAGTATTGCTAGCGCACATGAGCAATTTGCCTGTAGGGCTTTTTGCTGCTGATGTAAGTAAACTAATAACTACATGTGGCCTATCAATTTCGTTATAATAATTTTGAACATCTTTTAAAGCATCGGGTGCTTCCATAACACTAGCTGCGTTAATGTTACAATCTTTTTTAGCGTTAATAGTAACATCCATTAAAACGGTGTAAGGCAGTTGGCGTAATGCATAATAAGTATATGTAATAATGGCTTTATCACCATAATTAAAACTGCTGGTAAAAGCAGCATGTTGCATATCAAGCGTTTGGTTAAATTGACTGATATTGGTACTGTTAATACGAGTACCATCTACCTCAACATACATATTAAGGAGGTTAAAACTTTTTAAAAAATTACTCACTCGGCCCCTACCATATAAATCATAAGCTCCTGCAAGTACAACATCTTTTACTTTAAAAGGTTCTGGTGCTGATACAACCCCCACCATACCATTGGCCACTGTAATACCAAAGTAATTTGATGCATCAATTTTATTGGCTGTTAGCTTCCAAGCATCTTGCGCTGTAAGGGTTGTACTGATTAATATAATAGCAATTATGCTGAGTAATTTTTTGGTAATTCGCATGAGTGACATGTAGGTTTTAGTTACAACAAATGAATTGTAGCGGTAATAAATGTACGTAATGTAGTGGCAAATTAAATATTCCAAATATTTTTAGCAGCTCTAAATGTATTGCAATGAGCTTCCATAATAATTTTAACATCGGCACTGTAACCGCCGCCCATACTTACTATACAAGGAATATGGTGTTGTTGTAATAGTGTAAAAACCATAACATCTCTTTGTAAACAACCTTGGGGCGTTACTTTTAGTTTACCAAACTTATCAGTATCTAAAATATCAACGCCAGATAAATAAAAGGCAACATCGGGTTGAACTTTATTTATTAATGTAGGTAGCTGTTGTTGCAATAGTTGTAAATAGGTTTCGGTATCGGTTCCATCTAACAATTCAACATCAAGGTCACTTTTTTCTTTACGAAATGGGTAGTTGTTTTTGCCGTGCATACTAAATGTAAATACGTTGCTATTATCTTCAAAAAGCTTGGCCGTACCGTTGCCTTGATGAACATCTAAATCAATGATTAAAATGCGTTGTGCTAGCTTATTTTTTAAAAGATAATTAGCAGCAATAGCTTGATCGTTTAGCATACAAAAGCCCTCACCTCTATCAAAAAAAGCATGGTGTGTACCACCAGCAATGTTCATGGCAACGCCAAACTTCATTGCATAATGGCAGCATTGTATGGTGCCTTGTGCTATCATTAACTCACGAATAGTTAGTTGAGGCGATTGCGGAAAACCAATTACCCGTTGCTCTCTTTCTGATAAAGTTTGTGTATGTAATTTTTGTAGGTAATGATAGTCGTGCGTTAGTAAAACCGTAGCATCATCGGCAATATTGGGTTTAAATAAATTATCGCTTGTAATGGTACCTTCAAATAACAATTGCTCCGGTATTAATTCATACTTAAGCATAGGAAATCGATGGCCTTCTGGTAGTGGATGAGCATAAATAGGATCGAAGGCAATTTTAAGCATGCAACAATTTAAGCGTTTATTTTATGTTATTTTAAAAAGTAAAATTAGTGTATCGGTTGAATGATGGGTTTCGAAAAAGGGCATAAAAAAACCAACTAAAATAGCTGGTTTTTTTTATCAATGATTATCCCCAATTATTGATCAGTATTGAAGTGTAGTTTTTACACTTAGCTTGAAAATAATGTAACCTTTTGATAGGTTTTATTTTGAGCTGCAAAAGTAAGGCATATCAAATTTTGAAAGCGGTTATTATTGCCAATGAATTGTAATATTTGTGTTAATAATTGCAACAAAAAAGCAACCATTACAAATGATTGCTTTTTACAAGTATTTTTAAAAATATTTAGCCTGGCATGCGGCTAATATACTTTTCCATTTGTTTAATTTGATCAACAATTTGTGGTGTAGTTGGTTTAAAAGCTTTAGCTTTTTTGAAAAAATCTTTAGCTGCTCTAAACTCTCTTTTGTTCATCATAATAGAGCATAATTGTAAATAAGCTACAGCATTGTTTTCACTATCTGGCAAGCCTGCACGAATAGCAGCCCTAATGTATGACTCCGCTTCTTTAATATTACCTTTTTGCATAGCTAACATTCCTAATTGTAATTTATTAGGACCTTCAGCTTGCTTAGTTAAAGAGCCTCCGCCAAGGTCGAGCCCTTTTTTCATATGTTTTTCTGCCGTGTCAAAATCTTGTGTGGCCATTGCTAAGTTACCCTTAATGGTATAATAAACGGAACGCATTGGTTTTATTAACAGTGATGGAAACATAATACCATACACTACTTTTTTGGCCGCTTCCATATCGCCATTTTCCATATGTGTTTGTATTAAACGCATAGGACCAAATAAAAAATGACCCACAATTAAAACTGTGGCTACAAAATAAATAATAAATGATGGCCAAAAACTAGTTTGGTAATTCACAAAAATAGCTAGTGCTAACAATGCAAGGCCCAACCAAAGGCGGTATTTAATAACGGTATTCATCCACTTCATACAATAAAATTTGGTTTGCAAAGATAGCGTTGATTTATGATTTAATATTTGCCATTTTAGATTTGAAGAAACACCTTAAATTTGCCCACTGAAATATACCGTTGGTCCCGTAGTTCAATGGATAGAATAGAAGTTTCCTAAACTTTAGATCCAAGTTCGATTCTTGGCGGGACCACAAAAAAGGCATCCAAAAGGATGCCTTTTTACAATCAACAATTAATAATTAACTCTTTTTATTTGCTTTAAAACGTTTATCTGGTGTACCATCTTTTTTTAATGGTGTAGCAGCAGGTGTGTTTTTGTAGCGTTTATCTGGCGTACCATCTTTCTTTAAAACAACGCCAGTTTTTTCAGTTGCGGCAGCTGTTGGTTTTTTAGCTTCAGTAGTTTTACTAGCTGCTGGTTTTGCTGCCGGTTTACTTGTTTGAGCGAAAGAAGCAGTTGTAGCGCCAATAAATAGCATGGCTGCAATCAATAATTTTTTCATGATTTTATTTTTTGGTTGAATTTTGTAAAGTAAATGTAATAAAATTAGTATCCTAAAATCAGCATTAACACCCGATTAACGAAGCTATTTCGCCGTTTAACCAACTATTAACCTTACCGTTTTCACTCATAAATAAAATAGCACCACCTTTGTATTAACAAACGTTAAATAGCTTTAGTGCCATGCGGTCAGTCACTTTTAAATGGATTATGTTAACATCATCATTGGTAATAAGTACCATAGTGGTGATGCAATTGTACTGGCTCAACAAACAATATAATTTAGAAGAGAAAGAGTTTACTACCAATGTAGTTAAAAGTATAAAGGCCTTTTATGTAGATGTTAATTACAACACTCAAAAAAATTTACAAACCCTTATTGAATTGCCTGATAAAAATACCTTTTTATTTAAAGTAGATAGTGCTACTAGTGCAACCACTTTAGAAGACTCAATTGCATTGGAATTGAGTACACAAAATGTTTTTACAGATTGTAAAGTAGCATTATACCATCCTCTACAAAATGCTTATGTATATGAGGTTTACATGCCCACCGCTGCATCGCACTATCCAATAAATGAAGGCAATGAATTGCCTATTTTTAAAAGGAATTACACCTACGGAATGCTAAATTTCCCTCACCGTAATAAGTATATTTTAGGTCAAATGAGTTGGTGGATTTTCTCAAGCATCGTGTTAATTTTAGTACTGGTTTGTTTTGCTATCAGCTTGTTTTATTTGTATAAACAGAAGTTTCAAAACGAAATTCAAAATGATTTTATTAGAAACGTTACACACGAATTTCAAACACCGCTAACCACTTTAACCGTTGGGTTAGATATTATTGCAAAACCTACCATTGTTGATCATCCTGAAAAATTGGCCAAATACACCAAACTCATGCAAGGGCAAACGGAGTATTTAAAACAACATATTGATAACCTCATGAAAGTGCTTAAAACAGAAGCAGTGGGTTTAGTGTTAGAAAAAAAAGAAGTGCAACCGCATCAATTAATTAAAAATGCTATTGCGCAATTGTATACTGTTATTGATGAAAAAAATGCTACCATTCAATATTTTTTTGAGCCTACAGAAACCACTATTTTGGCTGATTACAATAATTTATTTGTGGCCATTTTAAACCTTATATCTAATGCTATTAAGTACGCTACAAAACCCGTAGTAATTATTGAAACAAGTGTACAAAATAATGTATACAGCATTTCAATAAAAGATAATGGCATTGGCATTGATAAACATTTTCAAAAGAAATTATTTAAAAAATTTTACAGAGTGCCCACAGGCGATGTACATAATGTAAAAGGGCTGGGCCTTGGTTTATACTTTGTAAAAAAAGTAATTGATGCTCACGGCGGTAACATTAAATTAAATAGCATAGTGGGCATTGGTACTGAATTTGTAATTGAATTACCTAAAAATTAATATTTATTTTATGTCAACAAAAGCCACCATATTATTTGCAGAAGATGATGCTAGCTTAGCTTTCATGGTAAAAGATTCATTAGAAGATGAAGGATATAAAGTAGTGCATTTTGCAGACGGACAATCAGCTATTGATCAATTCGATAAAAATAAGTTCGATTTATGTTTGTTAGATATTATGATGCCTAATAAAGATGGCTATATGGTGGCAAAAAAGGTAAGGCAGCAATCTGACCTTACACCCATTCTTTTTTTAAGTACAAAAAGCCAAGAAGAAGATCGATTAAAAGGGTATGATAAAGGCGCTGACGATTATATAGCTAAACCATTTAGTATGCCTGAGCTATTAAAAAAAATTGAAGTGTTTTTAAAGCGTTCTAAAAAAATGCATGCCGAAACAGCCACTATTTTTCACATAAATAATTTGGTTTTTTCACCCATTGATTTAAAAATAAGTACCGCAACCGCTGCATTTAACATTACCCAAAAAGAAGCCGATTTGTTACGTTTTTTGTGTGAACATCAAAATAAAGTAGTTAAAAGAGATGAGGTTTTATTGCACGTTTGGGGTAAAGATGATTATTTTTTAGGCAGAAGCATGGATGTGTACATGACCAAACTTCGTAAATACCTAAAAGTTGATCCTGAAGTAATTATAGAAACAATACACGGTGTAGGATTTAGGCTAGTTGTACCTACACCGTAGTACATAAATATTGTTTAAGACTTTTTTTGTTCAATGATATTTGGTGTTACCATAAACTCTTTCGGAGCTTCTTTTTCTTTAATAATGGTGTGCATTGTTTCGTATGCTTTTTTAGCTAGTTGATAACCGCTGGTTTCAACATAGGCAATATCATGATAATAAAGTGTCGGGAAAAAACCTTCGCTCATGCACACAATATTAATCGGTTTTTTGAAATGGTGTTCTAGTTTTTGAATACCTAACATGGCGCCAATTAATATTTCATCGCTCATACACATTATACTATCAATCTTTTTTTGCTCAAGGTATTGGCAGGCTAATGCTTCTGCTTCTTTACTTGAGTGCGCATGAACATATGTTACAGCAATATTTGATTGTTCCATTATTTCTTTAAAAGCAATATGTCTTCTATTAGTAATCGACATTTTAGCATTGCCGAATATTGCTAAAACATTTTTACCTTTTTTCTTTTTTATTGCTGAAGCTGCCAGTCTTCCGGCCTCCGTATCGTCAATAGATATTTTGTTGAATTGCACATTTTCAGGTACTTTATCATAAAATAGTAGTGGAATATTGTTATCCAGTACTTTATAATATTCCTGAAAATCTTCATTTTCTGGGTTCATGCAAGCAAATATGCCAGATACCCTGTTATGTCTACAGAGTTTTAAATTAGCCTTTTCAATATCAATATCATCTGCATTTTGCAATATCATTAAAGTATAATTATCTTTTCTACACTCTTCTTCTATACCTGCAATGAACGAATCGTAATAAAAGGTGGAAAGCGATGGTACCAACACAGTAAAAAGTCTTGAATTTTGAGTTTTCAAATGAATAGCATTTGCATTGGGGGCATATTCTAAACTTTCTGAAATTTCTTTTACTCTTTTAATGGTATGTTTTGAAATATCTGGATGGTCTTTTAATGCTCTTGAAACAGTAGAAATGCTCAAATTGAGCATTGAGGCAATTTTTTTTAAAGTAATCGTAGACATATTTTGGTTTGGTTTCACCGTAAACTTAAAGAATTAACATTAATTTAAAACTACTTTTCCACCGCAAACATTTTCGCAAACGTTTGCGGATTTGCTTGCTCTTTTAACAACATTTTGGCTTTATAAATAACTATAATTTTAAGTATTCATTTATTACCACTAACTAAAATTTTCTTTATGAACGTAGGAAAGCTTACCAAGCTACTATTGACCGTGTGCTTTGGTTTATTTTCTTTTGTGGCTTTTGCCCAAACCAAAACGGTTACCGGTACCGTTACCGATGACAAAGGTGCTACAGTATCAGGTGTATCTGTAACTGTAAAAGGATCAAAAAATGGCGTATCAACAAACGCCGATGGAACTTTTAAAATTAATGTTCCAACAAATGCAACTACATTATCATTTTCATCAGTTGGCTACGACAAAAAAGATGTGGCTATCGGTAGTGGTAATGAAGTAAACGTTGTTTTAACTGCAAGTAACAATCAACTTACAGAAGTAGTAGTGGTTGGTTATGGTAGCGTTAAAAAGAAAGATTTAACAGGTGCTGTTGCAGTTGTTTCTGCAAAATCATTTAACCAAGGTCCAATTACTGGTCCTGACCAATTAATTCAAGGTAAGGTTGCAGGTTTACAAGTTATTGCTAATAGCGGTCAACCAGGTGCTGCAACTACTGTAAGAATAAGAGGTAATGCATCAGTAAGAAGTGGTGCTGGCCAACCATTATACGTTGTTGATGGTGTGCCTTTAGATGGCCGTAATGCTCGTCCGCAATTAAATGCATTAGGGTTAGGTTCTACGGCTGATGTTGACCCATTGTTATTTTTAAACCCGAACGATATTGCTAGTGTGCAAGTATTGAAAGATGCATCTGCATCTGCCATTTATGGTTCAAGAGGTGCGAATGGTGTTATTTTAATTGAAACTAAAAAAGGTAACGGTGCTGTAAAGGTTGATTTTAACTTCCAAGTAGGAACAAGCTCAGTTGCTAAAAAGTACGATGTATTAGATGCTGGCGCTTACAGAAGTGCTTTATCTAAATACGGTATCTCTAATGGTGATCAAGGCGGAAATGTTGATGCACAAGATGCTATTTTACGTTCTGCCACCTCTAAAAATGCAAACATTGCGGTAAGTGGTGGTAACGATAAGAGTAACTACCGTTTATCATTGGGTTATTTTGGACAAGAAGGTATTGTTATTGGATCTGATTTAACCAAGTATATGACCAACTTTACTGGCCAAAGCAAATTAGTAAACGACAAATTAATTCTTGATTATGGTTTTAAAATTGGTCAAGTAAACGAAAAAATTGCGCCAGTATCTGAAAACGCAGGTTTTGAAGGTAGTTTAGTTGGTAACGCTTTACAATGGAACCCAACAAGAAACTTCTATAAGCCTGATGGTTCATTTGATCAACCAGCAGGTGCATTAAACCCATTAGCTTTAGCTGCTGCTTATAACGATAGAAGCAATTTGTTAAACGCAAGCGGTTATGTTGCTGCTACTTACAAATTAAGTAAAGAGCTTGATGTTAAAATATTTGCTAGCCAAATGAAACAAGCTGGTGAAAGAAAAGCTTATATGCAATCTTTCTTAAACCAAACGGATGTTTTGGGCAGAGGTTGGGGTTTTGTTGCTAACAACGAATTAGTATCTCAGGTGCTAAATGGTACTTTAAACTATAAAAAAGAGCTTACTAAAAAACTAAGATTAGATGCATTAGTAGGGTACGAATACTTCAAATCTGATAGATCAGGCTCAAGCATTTTCGGTAAAGATTTTAGTGGTATACCGCTTAATTCATCAAACATTTTACAATATGCTTCTCAATCAAGTTTAGCTGTTAGTTCGTTTGTTGATCCTAACTGGGAGTTACAATCATATTTTGGCCGTACAGGTTTTGTTTATAACGATAAATATTTCTTAACAGCTACAGTAAGAGCTGATGGTTCAACCAAGTTTGGTAAAAACAATCGTTATGGATATTTCCCTTCATTTGCTGCAAAATGGGCAGTTAGTAACGAAGCTTTCATGAGCAGTGTAAAATGGGTTGATAATTTAGCATTACGTGTTGGTTATGGTGTTACTGGTAGCCAAGAGTTTCCATCTGGTGCAGCTCAAGATCAATATACAGTTAGTCAACAATCAATTGTGTTGAGCAACGTTGCTAACCCAGATTTGAAATGGGAAAAAGAAAAACAAATTAACGTAGGTGTTGATTTCACTTTGTTCAACAAAAAAATTAATGGTAACGTTGATTACTTCAAAAAAGATAGAACCAACATCTTATTTAATACACAAGTTACATTGCCTGGCCCAGCTACTAAATATTGGGTAAATGTACCATGTAGCATCGTAAACCAAGGTGTTGAAATTTCATTAAACTCAGACATTATCAATAACAAAAATGTAGTGTGGAATGTTGCCATAAATGCTACTTTCTTGAAAAATGAATTACAAAACTACAGCTTTGGAAATGTATTAACTGGTACCATTAGTGGCCAAGGCTTATCTGGTGTAAGTGTACAAAAGTTAGTAAACAACAAACCTATCAATGCTTTTTACACGAAAGATTTTGCAGGGTTTGATGCAAGTGGTAACTCAATTTTTAATGGTGGTGATAACAATAGGGTGTACGCAGGTAATCCAAATCCAACTTCATTGTTAGGTTTCCGTTCAGAAGTTAATTACAAAAAATGGACTTTCACTGTTAACGGTTACGGTTTATTTGGTCAAAAAATATACAACAACACTGCTAATGCAACCGTTGGTTTAGGTAACCTTGGTAAAGGTAACGTTGATGCTCGTTTCATTGGTACTGGCGAAGCTGTTGGTAACACACCAAGCGCATCTAACCGTTACATTGAAGATGGTAGCTTCTTTAGATTAGCAAATGCTACCGTTAATTACAACTTCGGTAATATAGGAGCTACATTTAAAAACGTAAACGTATTTGTTACTGGTTCTAATTTATTTGTAATTACTAAATACAGTGGTTTTGATCCTGAGGTTAATACGAATAAAGCAATTAATGGTGTAGCATCACAAGGTATCGAGTATACACCTTATCCATCTGCAAGAAACTTTACTGCAGGCTTTAGAGTATCATTTTAATTTAATAAAAACGAATAAAAATATTTTTTATGAAATATAATTTTTTAAAAACAGCTTTTGTACTTGGTAGTGCTATTGCTTTAGCAAGTTGTACCAAGTTAGATGAGAAATTAGACAGTGCCTTAACATTGCCTCAAGCTCAAGCATTAACCAATGCTGATCAATTATTGAAGGCAACATACAACTCAATGCAAGATGCGTTAACATCACAAGACAGATTCATCTCTTTATCAGAACATTCAACTGATGAAATGGTTGGTCCAACAAGATCTACTGACTGGGATGATAATGGTGTTTGGAGAGTTATTCATACCCATAATTGGGATGCGGATCACCAACAAGTTACAGCAACATTTGAAAACTTGTTGATTATGCAGTTTAACGCTACCAATGTATTGAACTTTAACCCATCACCAGCACAAGCTGCTGAAGCTCGTTTTTTAAGAGCGTTTTCAATGTGGGCAACCTTAGATGGTTGGAACCAAGTTCCATACAGACCAACCGGCACTAGCTTATCAGCAGCGCCAATTGTATTAAAAGGTGGTCAAGCATTAGATACAATTATTAGCGAATTAAATGCTATTATTCCAACTTTAGGTACTGCTGCAAAAAATAGAGCTAACAAAAATGCTGCAAGAGCTTTATTAATGAAATGCTATTTAAACAGAGCTGTGTATACAAGCAACAGAAAGTCGTTTACATTCGCTGCGGCTGATATGAACCAAGTAATTACATTAGCTGATCAAATTATTAGTTCAGGTAGCTATTCACTTAATAGCAACTATTTTGCTCAGTTTGGTCCAAGTAACAATACCAGCACAGAAAATATTTTTACTTATGGTGGTGGTGTAACTGAAAACCAAGGTCGTTCTGGTAACAATGTTCGTAGCCGTTGGCACATGTCAATGCACTACAACCAAAACCCAGGTGGTTGGAATGGTTTTACAACATTATCTGACTTTTACAACAAATTTGAAGCAGTTGATAAACGTCGTGGTGCAGCATTCCCAGTATCAGGCTATAACAACCCGGGTGGTAGAGTTAACGTTGGTTTCTTAGTAGGTCAACAATACGATTTAGGTAATGATACATTGCTAAAAGATAGAAATGGTAATTTATTAGTATTTACACCTGCTGTTGCTTTATCTGAAAGTAATCCTGCTACTTTAGAAAGATCTGGTATCCGTGTGGTAAAATACGCACCAGACTTTGCAAGTGATGATAACCCTGCAAACGAATTTGCATTTATTCGTTATGCTGATGTTTTATTAATGAAAGCAGAAGCATTATTACGTACTAACAATGCTCCGGCAGGTTTATTAATTGTAAATAATTTACGTTCAGTACGTGGTGCTACTGCTTTGGCTACATTAACAGAGCAAAACTTGTTAGATGAAAGGGGTCGTGAATTATACTGGGAAGGTTGGAGAAGAAACGACCAAATACGTTTTGGTACTTTCTTAGCTGCAAACCAATTAAAACCAAATGTAAGTGCTGATAAGTATTTATTATTCCCAATACCGAATAATGATTTAGCAGCAAATCCTAGTCTTGTACAAAATACAGGCTACTAAAAATGGCTTTTTTCAAGTTTCATAGTTAATTTTTTTTTGAGGGGTCGTTAAGAGGCAGTTGATTTATTAACTGCCTCTCTTTTGTTTACAAGGTTGCTGATTTTATTAAACCACACTTTCTTTATTACCACAAAAATTACAAGCATGTGTAAATTATTACGTTTATCATTTTTTTTGTGTTTGCTACTGCAATTACTAGCATGTCAAAATCAATCTAACAAAACAACAGCTGCTGAGCCAAATAGTATAAATAATTCAAAAAAATGGTGGAAAGAAGCCGTGGTTTACCAAGTATACCCTCGCAGTTTTAAAGATAGCGATGGCGATGGTATTGGCGATTTAAAAGGACTTACCTCACAATTAGATTATATTAAAAGCCTTGGTGTTGATATAGTTTGGCTCAACCCAATTTATAGTTCACCTAATGCCGATAATGGGTATGATATTAGCAACTACGATGATATTATGAAGGAGTTTGGTACCATGCAAGACTTTGATACCCTACTTGCAGCAATGCACCAACGTGGAATAAAGTTGGTACTCGATTTAGTTGTTAACCATTGTAGTGATGAACATGAGTGGTTTAAACAAGCAAGAAGCTCAAGAACCAACAAATACCGCAACTATTTTCACTGGTGGCCAGCAGAAAAAGGCAAACCACCTTTTAGGCCGGGTAGCTTTGAAGTAGATGGGAGTGGTTGGCGTTTTGATTCACTAACTAACAGCTACTATCTACATTATTTTAGTTACAAACAGCCCGATTTAAATTGGGAAAACCCAGCTTTACGAAAAGAAATTTATGCCATGATGAACCGTTGGCTTAAAAAAGGTATCGATGGTTTTAGAATGGATGTTATTCCCGTTATTGCAAAAGACACTACATTTCCTGTAATTACACAAGCGTTTCTTGATAAAAATTTTAATGGCGATTGGTTCCAGTATTTTGCAAGCACACCTAGCGTACATACCTATTTACAAGAAATGAATAAAGAGGTGTTAAGCAAATATGATGCAATGTCATTAGCAGAAGGAGCTGGCACAACAAAAGCTACGGCTATGAATTTTGTTGACCCATCAAGGCACGAACTCGATATGAGTTACCATTTTGATGGTGTTAGTTTAGGTTATGTACCGGGCTATTTCAAAAAAATGAATCCTAACTGGGATTTACCATCATTCAAAAAAATATACTCTGAGTGGGATAGTGTTTTTGCTAAAAAAGGATGGGGTACAATTTACCTCGGCAATCATGATCAACCACGTATGGTTACTCGTTGGGGTAACGATGCACCTGAGTATAGAGAAGTATCATCTAAAATGCTTACAACCTTTTTACTATCAATGAGGGGAACACCTTATTATTATTATGGCGACGAGCTGGGTATGACGAACATTAAGTTTGATAAAATTGAAGATTATAAAGATATTGAAACAATTGCAGCGTATGAGCAAGTAAAAAATAAAGGCGGCGACCTTAAGCAGTTTATTGAAGATCAAAAAACAGGAGGGGCAAGAGATAACGGCCGTACCCCAATGCAATGGAATGCAGGCACCAACGCCGGCTTTACAACAGGTTTACCATGGATTAAAGTAAACGATAATAAAAACACCATTAATGTTGAATTTGCTGAGAAAAATCCATCATCAACCCTGCATTATTTTAGGAAAATGATTCAGCTCCGTAAAGCACATAAAGATGTGCTGGTATATGGTGATTACAATTTACTCGATGCAAGTAATCCATCTGTTTATGCATATACTCGAGCTTCATCAACAGAAAAAGTATTGGTATTACTGAGCTTTAAGCCAACTGGTGGTGTATTTGATTTGGGCAATTTGCAATTAGCAGATGAATGGATTAATAACGCAACGCCATTAAAAGTAGTAGGTAACAAAGTTGTATTACAACCCTACCAAGCCTGCATTGTAAAATTAAAATAACGAGCACCAAATTTCTGTTTTATTAAATGACAAATACTTCAAAATCGAGTAGAATTGAATTAGTAGATGCATTGAGGGGCTTTGCTATTTTGTGCATCATCCTTATTCATAATATGGAGCGCTATGAGTTTAACTTCAACCTTCAAGATTTTCCTCAATGGTTAAAACTTTTAGATGCCAAAGTATTGTTTTGCGGTTATTTCCTTTTTGGAGGAAAAGCATATGCCATTTTTGCTTTGTTGTTTGGTTTTAGTTTTTTTATGCAACACCAAGCACAACATAAATTAGGTAATGATTATAGGTTGCGTTTTTTATGGCGCATGTTTATTTTATTAATTTTCGGATTTATAAACACCGCTTTCTATCAAGGTGATATTTTAACCATGTATGCTATACTAGGGTTGGTGTTAATACCTGTATGCAACCTCAGTAATAAAGCTATTTTAACCATAGCAGTAATTTTAATGGCCCAACCTGTTGAATGGTTTCGGTTTTTTTATGCATACCTGCATCCACAATATGTACCAACACCAAATGCATCAGTAGCTTATTATGAGCAAATAGCTGCTTACATGAATAACGGAAATTTTATTGATTACGTTGTAGGTAATGTAACGCTAGGTAAAGCAGCATCCTTATTATGGTCGTGGGAAAATGGTCGCTTTATGCAAGCGCCAGCTTTATTTTTATTGGGTTTTTTAATAGGTAGAATTAAACTTTTTAATATTGATAACAGCAACTTGTTGTTTTGGAAAAAAGTTTTAAGCGTAGCTATTATTTGCTTTGTGCCGTTATATTTTTTAGGTATGTTCTTACCAAATTTTATACAAAGGCCAGCATTATTAAACCCATTGAGTGTAACCATTGGCTCATGGACAAACTTTTCATTTATGACAATTTGGGTTGCTTTATTTGTATTGCTTTTTCAAAAACAACGAATACAAAAGCTCCTTATAAACCTTGTGCCAATTGGCAAAATGGGCTTAACGAGTTATATATTTCAATCTGTAGTTGGCTCCACCATTTACTATAAATATGGTTTTGGTTTATATAAATACACTGGTGCCGCAACGGCTTTGTTTATTGGCATTGCCTTGTTTTTATTAAATGTTGCATTTTGTAAATGGTGGTTAAAAACACACCAACAAGGTCCGCTTGAAAAAATTTGGCATCAACTCACTTTTTTAAAATTTTCATCATCAACAAATTAATTATGATACAGCACTCATTATACCGATCAGCGGTCGTTTTAATATTGATGGCTATTTCTATGATCAATTGTACATCATCTTCAACAAAACAAGTAACCCCAACAAATGTTACTGCAAAAAGTGATTGGTGGAAAAGTGCGGTTGTATATCAAATTTATCCACGTAGTTTTAAAGATAGCGATGGTGATGGTATTGGCGATTTAAAAGGAATCATTTCAAAATTAGATTATTTAAAAAGTTTAGGTATTGATGCTATCTGGTTAAACCCCATTTATACATCGCCTAATGATGATAATGGTTATGATATTAGTGATTACCGAACCATTATGAAAGATTTTGGTACCATGGAAGATTTTGATTTGTTGCTAAAAGGCATGCACGAACGTGGTATTAAATTGATAATGGATTTGGTAGTTAACCACAGCTCAGATGAACACCAATGGTTTAAAGAAAGTCGCCAATCAAGAGACAACCCTTACAGAAATTATTACCATTGGTGGCCTGCTGAAAAAGGTACACCTCCCTACCGTTGGAGCTTTTTTGATGTAAATAGCAATGCCTGGAAATATGATACATTAACCAACAGTTATTATCTACATTATTTTTCTCAAAAGCAACCTGATTTAAATTGGGAAAACCCCAAAGTAAGAAACGAAGTATACGATATCATGCGTTTTTGGCTTGATAAAGGTATTGATGGTTTTAGAATGGATGCTTTTCAATTCGCTTCAAAAGATACTACTTGGCCCGTATTACCTAAAGATTATCAAAAAGATGTGATTCGTTATTATGGCAAAGGCCCACATTTACATGACTATTTGCAAGAAATGAATAAAGAAGTATACAGTAAATACAATGTAATGTCTGTTGCTGAAGGCGCAGGTAGCTCACCTGCAGATGCCATGCAATTTGTTGACCCCGATAGAAAAGAACTCAATATAGCCTACCATTTTGAAAGTGTTGATATAGGCAACCATATCAACGATTTTGGGTTGGTAAAGTATAAACAAATATTTGAACGGTATGACAGCACTTTTAAAGATAAAGGCTGGCTGGCTATTTTTTTAGCCAATCATGACCAACCACGTATGGTATCAAAATTTGGTAACGATAGTGCAGCTTACAGCGCATTGTCATCAAAAATGTTATCAACCTTTGTATTAACCATGAGAGGTACTCCCTTTTATTATAATGGCGATGAGCTTGGTATGACGAATATTCGTTTCAATAGCATTGAAGATTATAATGATGTAGATACTCGTAATAAATACACTGCACTTCAGCAAAGCGGAGGCAACTTAAAAGCTTTTATTGAACTTAAAAAGCAAACGTCGAGAGATAATGGTCGTACACCATTTCAATGGGATAATACCACAAATGCAGGTTTTACTATTGGCAAACCTTGGCTAAAAGTTAATCCAAATTATACGAGTGTTAACGTTGCTATGCAAGAGCAAGATCCTAATAGTTGCTTAAACTATTTTAAAAAGCTGATACAATTGCGTAAACAAACCAACATCTTCACAACAGGAGCATGGGCATTGGTTGATAAAAATAATCCTGATGTATTTGCTTACACAAGAATTAATGGCAACGAACGCTACCTCGTAATGCTCAATTTTACATCAAAAAGTACTTCAATTAATACAGGTATCAATCTTGAAAAAGCAACATTGGTATTAAGTAATTATCCAAAAACAAGTACAATAGGAAACTTACAACCATACGAAGCAACAATTTTAAAATATTAGGTAGTCAATTACACAAAGGGTTGGTCAATTTATTTAAATTGACCCCCTTTACTTTTAAACATTTGTTCATGAAAGGTCGCTCATCATATTTACTACTGCTTGTTTTTTTAGTTGCTTGTAAACAAACCAATAAGCCAACCTTATTTTCTTTAGAAACCAATACGGGTATTGCTTTTACAAATACGGTAACCAATACACCCGATTTTAATATTTTTAGTTATCGTAATTTTTATAACGGAGGCGGTGTTGCCATTGGTGATATTAATAACGATGGCTTGGCGGATGTTTTTCTTACCAGCAACATGGGCGCTAACAAATTATACCTTAACAAAGGCAATTTTACTTTTGAAGATATTAGCGATAAAGCAGGCATTACTCAATTAGGTAAATGGAACACAGGCGTAGTAATGGCCGATGTAAATGCTGATGGTTGGTTAGATATTTATGTATGTAATGCTGGTTACGATAAATTTAAAAATAAAGATGGCAACGCCTTATTCATCAATAACCACAATCTAACTTTTACTGATAAAGCCGCTGCGGTTGGCTTAAACGATGGTGGCTACACAACCCATGCAGCATTTTTTGATTATGATTTAGATGGTGATTTAGATTGTTACATACTTAACAATAGTTTTATACCCGTTAATACACTCAACTATAGTAACAAACGTACCCTACGAGCCAATGATTGGCCAATTGAAGATTTTGCAAAAGGTGGTGGCGATAAACTCATGCGAAACGATAATGGTATTTTTAAAGATGTGAGCGACTCCGCCAATATTTACGGTAGCTTAATTGGTTTTGGCTTAGGCGTTACAGTGGCTGATGTTAATGGTGATCATTACCCAGATTTATATATTTCAAACGATTTTTTTGAGAGAGATTATTTGTACATCAACCAACAAAATGGCACTTTTAAAGAAGATTTAGAAAATCGTATGCAGCATACCAGCCTAGCCTCAATGGGTGCTGATGTTGCCGATATTAATAACGATGGTGCTCCTGATATTTTTACAACCGATATGTTGCCCGGCGATGAACAACGTTTAAAAACCACCGCATCGTTTGATAATTATGATATTTATCAATACAAAGTGAAACAAGGGTTTTACCATCAATTTCAACAAAATGCTTTACAAATAAATGATGGTAAAGGCAACTTTAAAGAAACTGCCAATTACAGTGGCGTAAGTGCAACAGACTGGAGTTGGGGTGCACTAATTTTTGATGCTGATAATGATGGCTTGCAAGATTTATATGTGTGTAACGGTATTTACAAAGATGTAATTGACCAAGATTTTATTGATTTTTTTGCAGACGATTTGTATCAAAAAATGGCATTGAGTGGCCAAAAAACCGATATGCAGCAAATTGTAGATAAAATGCCATCTGTACCAATTTTAAACAAAGCATTTAAAAACAAAGGCGGTTTGCAGTTTAGTGATGAAGGCATCAATTGGGGCTTTACTACACCTTCGTTCAGCAATGGGGCAGCGTATGGCGATTTAGATAATGATGGCGATCTTGATTTAGTAATTAACAATGTTAATATGCCTTCGTTTGTGTATAAAAATCATGCACAAGAAAATGCCGCAACTCATTACATTAGTATTCAATTGAAAGGAGCATCGCCAAATACGTTTGCTATTGGTAGTACTGTAAAAGTATTTACTGGTAATAATATTTATAGTCGTGATGTATACCCTGCAAGAGGCTTTCAATCATCTACCGATTATAAAATGGTGGTAGGTCTCGGCAATAGTATGGTTGATAGCGTACAAGTTATTTGGCCTAATAATATGCAATCAACCATTGTAAAACCTACCATCAACACATTGCTTACTATTGATTATAATATAGTGGCTAAGCAAGTTTTTAAAAGTGCTACTAACAGCAATAATCCTATTATTTTTCAAGCAGCTAACCAAAATTTTGATGCCCATAAAGAAAATGATTTTACGGAGTTTTATCAAGATAGAAATGTACCTGTAATGTTGTCAAAAGAAGGTCCGCAAGCAGCCGTTGCTGATGTGAATGGCGATGGGTTAGATGATGTATTTATAGGAGGAGCGGCTGGCACTACAGGCAATTTATATGTGCAAACTGTAGCTGGTACTTTTAATAAAGCCAGTGTTGCTTGTTTTGAAAAAGACAAAGCCTTTGAAGATGTTGCTACCTTATTTTTTGATGCAGACAATGATGGCGATAAAGATTTAATTGTTGGAAGTGGAGGTAATAATTTGCCGCCGCATCATCCATTATTACAACTACGATTGTACACCAATGATGGTAAAGGCAACTTTGTAAAATCAACCGAAACATTTACTGATAACAGTGCAAACATCAGCACCATTGTAGCGCATGATATAGATAATGATGGCGACCTTGATTTGTTTGTGGGTGGACGAAGTTTATCATACAATTATGGAGCAGCACCACAGAGTTATATTTTTACAAACAATGGTAAAGGCCATTTTATTGATGATACCAAACGTTTGGCTCCAGCAATAAGTAACATTGGTATGGTTACCTCAGCCACTTGGGCTGATGTGGTGGGTGATAAAAATAAAGAACTCATTATTGTAGGAGAGTGGATGACGCCCCAAATTTTTGAACATAAAAATGATAAGCTTTCGTTAGTAACTACCAACCTTAATAACTATTTTGGTTGGTGGCAAACAGTTACAACTACTGATGTTAATGGTGATGGTAAATTAGATTTATTGTTAGGCAACATCGGTGAAAATGCTTATTTAAAACCAACACAAGAGGCTCCTATTAAATTATGGATGAAAGATTTTGATAATAATGGCATCATTGATAAAGTATTTTCAAGAACAGTTAATGGAGCAGATGTTCCGTTGTTTTTGAAAAAAGAGTTTACTGAAATATTGCCCATTTATAAAAAAGAAAACTTATTGCATAAAGATTTTGCAACAAAATCAATACAAGATATTTTCAAAAAAGAATTGCTTGATAAAGCAACAGTTTTACAATTTAATACTTGTGGTTCATACGTAGCTATCAATAATGGCAATGGCAACTTTACTTTGCAATTAATGCCAACAGATGTTCAATTATCAAGTGCCAATAGTATTTTACCTATTGATGTTGATAATGATGGCATCAACGAAATAGTAGTAGCAGGTAATAACACCAATTTTTTACCACAGTTTGGTAGGTTAGATGCGAATAGTGGTGTGGTACTAAAAGTTAAGCCTGACCATACATTAGTTGTAATGCAGCAGCAATACACCGGCCTTAATATACAAGGTGTTGTTAAATGCATTCAGCCCATAACTATTAAACAATCAAAAGCAATTTTATTTACACGTAACAATAATTATCCATTACTTTTTTCCTTTAAAGCACAATAAAATGAAAAAAATCTTCCTCATCATTATTTGGTCAAGTGTAGCGCATCAAATTGTAAAGGCGCAAACACCTAGTTTCCCTACTAGTAGTAATGCCGACTTAATAAAGGCCATGACGTTGTATGAAAAGGCTCGTATCATTATGGGTTTGGGTATGGATGTGCCTGCTTTTGGTCCTGATAAAATGCCACCCGATACTGCTAAACCCTACAACCCTGTTGATGGTGCTGCCGGTACCACTTATGCCATTGCAAGGTTAAAAATACCTGCAATTGTATTAGCCGATGGCCCTGCTGGTTTGCGTATTAACCCAACAAGAGCTAATGAAAAAAATACTTACTACTGTACTGCTTTTCCTATTGGTACATTGTTAGCAAGTTCATGGAACCCAACTGTAGTAAAAAATGTTGGTAATGCCATTGGTAATGAAGTAGCTTTTTATGGAGCCAATGTTTTATTGGCACCAGCCATTAACATTCATCGCAACCCTTTGGGTGGTCGTAACTTTGAATACTATTCTGAAGATCCGGTAGTTTCTGGTAAAATAGGCGCTGCCTATATTATGGGTGTTCAAAAAAACAATGTAGGTACTTCTATAAAGCATTTTGCTGCAAATAATCATGAAGCAAATAGAATGAATATTGATGTGCAAATGACACAACGCACTTTACGTGAAATTTATTTACGTGGTTTTGAAATTGTAGTGAAAGAAGCCAAACCATGGACGCTCATGTCATCTTACAACAAAATAAACGGCACCTACACTTCACAAAGCAATGATTTAATAACTACTATTTTACAAAAGGAATGGGGTTATAAAGGTTTGGTGATGACGGATTGGTTTGCTGGTGATAACGGTGCAGCGCAAATGGCAGCAGGCAACCATATGATAATGCCCGGCACCAAAAAGCAGCTAGATGACATTATCAATGCAGTAAATAATGGTACTTTAAAAATAGAAAGCTTAAACGAAAATGTGGATAGGGTTTTAAACCTCATCAGACAATCACAAAAAATTGCAACGCTAAAAACAATTCGTAACAAAACACAAAATGCAGCAGTGTCACGTATGGCTGCTACAGAAGGAATGATTCTTTTAAAAAATGAAAACAGCAGTTTGCCCCTCAATAAACCTGCTACTAAAATTGCATTGTATGGCAATATGAGCTACCGCACTGTAATTGGTGGTACTGGTAGTGGTGATGTAAATAAGGAGTACAGTGTTTCCATTGCTGATGGTTTTGTAAAAGCTGGTTATCAAGTAAATAATGATATTATAAAAGCCTATAATAACCATTTAATAGAAAGCGATAAAAATATAAAGCCACCAGCAATGTGGTTTATGCCAAAAGAGTTGCCACAAGAAATGGATATAGCTATAGCTACTTTACAAAATGAAGCAGCTACTAACGACGTTGCAATTTTAACTATTGGTAGAACGAGTGGTGAATTTGAAGACAGGGCATTGAGTAATTTTTATTTATCAGACAAAGAAAAAACACTCGTTAAAAATATTAGTGACGCCTACCATGCAAAGGGTAAAAAATTAATTGTATTACTCAATATTGGTGGTATTATTGAAATGGCTTCATGGCAAGCTGCTGCTGATGCTATTTTAGTAACATGGCAACCAGGCCAAGAGGCAGGTCATGCAATTGCTGATATTGTTAGTGGTAAAGTAAACCCGAGTGGTAAGTTGGCTACTACTATTCCGGTTGATTATAATGATTTATCTACTGCAAATGGTTTTCCGGGCACACCTGCAGCAATGCCTACTAGTATCACTTATAACGAAGGTGTTTATGTTGGTTATCGCTATTTTGAAAAAGCTACTAAGCCTGTTGTGTATGAATTTGGTTTCGGAAAAAGCTATACTAATTTCAACATTAGTAATATTAAATTGACAAACAGCATCTTTAAAAATCAAATTGGTGTGAGTGTTACAGTTACGAATACAGGTAAAGTAGCTGGTAAAGAAGTTGTACAATTATATTTAGGAGCACCTAGTGCCAATACTGATTTCAGTAAACCTGTAAAGGAACTAAAAGCATTTATGAAAACTACTTTGCTTGCGCCACAACAATCGCAGGTTATACAATTTACTATTTCGAAAAGAGATTTGTGTTCGTTTAACGAGGCTCAGTCTGCTTGGGTGGCTGATGCTGGTAAATACGAAGTTTTAATAGGTTCATCATCAAAAAATATTGCTCAGAAAGCTGCTTTTACTTTACCACAAACAATGGTTGTTGAAAAAGTAAACAATGTATTAGCACCTATCAATAATATCAACACATTAAAATTGTAACTATGGCACTCAAACTAGCAGCTACTTCTATAATAGCAGCGCTTGTAACAACTGCAAGTTTTGCACAGCAAACACCTGATCAACTTTATGGCGATTTGTTTAAAGCCGTGCAGATGAAAAAAATTTTTGGTGATGGTAAAACCTTTGTTGATTGTACACCTAAGCGTTCTATAACAGCAATTATGGCTGATTATAAACGCAATGCTAAAGATACTTCTACTGCTTTTTTGAAAAATTTTGTAGCTGCAAATTTTGAGCAACCTATTGTACCAAAAGTTACCAACGATGCTCCCGATAATGATGTGGTGGCACATATTAATACATTGTGGAATACACTCAAAAGAGCATCTGATAAAAAAGTAAATGGTAGTAGTTTAATTTCTTTACCGTATCCGTACATAGTGCCAGGCGGTCGTTTTAGAGAAATTTATTATTGGGATTCATATTTTACCATGCTGGGATTAAAAGAAAGCAAGCAATATGAAACCATTGAAAATATGATTAAAAACTTTGCTTACTTAATTGATCAATATGGTCATATTCCAAATGGTAATAGAACTTATTACATCAGCCGTTCGCAACCACCATTTTTTTCGTTAATGGTTCAATTGTTAGCAAGTATTAAAGGTGATGCTGTTTATAAAACTTATTTACCACAATTAACTAAGGAGTATAATTATTGGATGGAAGGTGCTGCTAATATGAAAATTACGGGTGCTTTTAAAAGAGTGGTTCGTTTAAATGATGGCACTATTTTAAACAGGTATTTTGATGAAGCTAATACACCAAGGCAAGAGAGTTATGCAGAAGATGTAGCTACGGCAAACGAAGCTGCAGCAGTATATGCAAGTAACAAGCGCTGGTCATCACCTGCGGCAATGAATAAGGCTATAGCACAATATAAAAAAACAATATACAGCCATTTAAGAGCAGGCGCCGCAAGTGGTTGGGACTTTAGTAGTAGGTGGTTTGCTGATGGTGAACATATTGCTACTATTGAAACAACTGATATTATTCCGGTTGATTTAAACGCTTTGCTACTCAATATGGAGCAAGTATTGCATTACGCCAATACCGTTGTAAAGCAACCAACTAAAGCAAATTATTATTTAAAACAATACAACAAGCGTTACAAAGCTATTCAACAAATATTTTGGAGTAACTCATTACAATTTTTTGTGGATTATAATTTCGTAAAACAACAACAGTGTAACATTATTGCTGCAGCAGGTATGTTTCCTTTTTGTTTTAATAATATGGATAGTAAAATGCCACAACACACTATCAACGATGCTTTGCCAACATTTAAAGCACAGTTGTTGAAAGATGGTGGCGTATTATCTACCCCACTTACCACTAAACAACAGTGGGATGCACCCAATGGTTGGGCGCCTTTACAATGGATGAGTATTTGGGCACTCGAAAGAAATAATGAAACAACCTTAGCAGCAGATGTTGCTAAAAGGTGGATTCAATTAAATACAACCGTATATAAAAATACGGGAAGGTTAATGGAAAAATACAATGTTGTAAATACAACGTTAGCAGCTGGTGGAGGGGAGTATCCTGGTCAAGATGGTTTTGGATGGACCAATGGGGTACTCCTTACTTTAATAAAAAAATATGGTGCAGCCACCAATTAAAATACAGGATAGTAAAATTGCGTAACCCATTTGCTACTATCTGGTTGCAGGCTTCTATCTGTAATTAGTAATTGAAAAGGTATGGCCGGACTAATATATTTATGATCTGCCTTATACTTTTCAAATTGTAAAAATTGTTGTGTTACTTTTTGTACACCACCTATAATGCTATCACTCACCAAAAATTTACCATGTGGCAACATTTGTTTAAAAGCAATGTTGCCATTGTTATTAAGGCGTTTGTTAATAGGCAGGCCAATCATAAAATAAAATGAACTGTCGCCCACTTGTGTAATATGAAACATGGCATGATTCGTAGCAGTTGCATTGCTTTGAGTGGCATAATTTTTTAACTGTGTTACCACTTCATATACCTGCTGTGTGGTAGGGTAATGGCTGCTTTGGCTTTTAATGGTAATTATACAAGTGTCATTCACTTCAGTTTCTTTAACCCTCATACCATATACCTTTACATCATCTTCAATAAAATTTTTAAAGTGATTTAATACATCTGTGAGGGTAGTTTTAATTTCTTTTGCTTCAAAATAATAAGTTATTTTTTTTATTGGATTTTGGGTTGCTGGCATATCAAATGTCCAAGTAACAATTACAGTATCGCTTTGTATTGGAAAAAAGCTAACAGTGCTATTCAAAGTATAGTTATCATTTTTAATAACAATGTTACTGCTATTAATATCATTGGTATGGATGTTATTGAAAGAGTAGTTAGCAATGCTGAAATGATTACTATTGCTGTTTTGTAAAGGAAACCATTGTGACCAAATACTGCTATCTGCAAAACACCTTTTTACAGTTAGCATAGGTGCTTTAAAAGTAAAGATTTTGCTAGCTGTAATTTTTTGGGGTATCAATAAATAAACAAAAACCAAGGAAGCTAGTAGCAATGAAGCAGCTACAATAATAATTTTTTTCAATGCGTTACTTTTTACTATACACTTTTTCACCATTTACCCAAGTACCTAAAACGTTGGTTTGTAAAATGGCATTTTTATTACAAGTCATTAAATCAGTATCCAACATAATAAAATCAGCTGCTTTACCTTTTTCTAAACTACCTTTTTCTTTTTCTTCAAAAGCACTTTTGGCGGCCCAAATCGTCATGCCATAAATAGCTTCTTTTCTACTCAATGCATTTTCCATTTCAAAACCTGCAGCAGGGTAGCCTTTACTATCTTGCCTTGTAACGGCTGCATAAAAAGTTTTAATAGGTTCAATATACTCCACCGGAAAATCAGTCCCCAAAGGTATCCACCCATTTGTTTGTAATAATTTTTTAAATGCGTAGGCGTTTTTTATGCGTTCAGCACCTAGCCTATCAGTAGCCCAATACATATCGCTAGTAGCATGTGTAGGTTGTACCGATGGTATAATGTTGTAATCGGTAAAATAATGAAAATCACTAGCATCTACTACCTGCGCATGTTCAATACGCCAACGTTTATCGTTTTTACCTTTTAATACATTAGCATAAATATTTAAAATGGCACGGTTGCCACTATCGCCAATGGCATGTGTACACATTTGTAAATCAGTATTTGCAAATAACTGAGCAGCCTTTTCAAAATGTGGTAATGTATTGAGTAAAAAGCCCTTCCATCCTGCTTTGTCACTATAGTCATGCAACAAACAAGCGCCTCTACTACCTAATGCACCATCTGCATAAAATTTAAAACCACCCACATGTAAGCGTTCCATTTTAAGCGGACCAGATTTTGCCCATTTTTCATAGTAGGTTGTATCGTCAGAAAGCAGTGCAAAAATTTTCATTTTTAAACCATTGTTAGCTTGTGCATCTTTCACTAAATCAATATTATGTTCACTTACACCACAATCGTGTACGCCGGTAAGGCCTGCTGCAAAACAATATGCTTGCGCATCATTGAAATATTTTTTTGCAAGACTATCACTAATATTCGGCACTTTTTTTTCTGCGAAATGCATGGCATTATCAACTAAAATACCTGTAAGTGCTCCGTTTTTTTGTTCAATGTCGCCACCGGGTATTTTAGTTGTAACATCAATACCAGCAAGGGTTAAAGCTTTTTGATTGAGTAAGGCTGCATGTCCATCAACACGTTTTAAAAATACCGGTCTGTTGGGAAACAAGCTATCTAAAATGGCTTTATTGGGGTATTGTTTATCGGCCCAATCGTTTTGGTCCCAACCCCTGCCATAAATCCATTCCATTGGAGCGTTTGTACTATAAACTTTTAGCTTTTCAATAATTTCATTGAAAGAAGTGGTACCTACTAAGTTACATTTCCACATATCGGTTGCGTAACCTGTAAAATGGCAATGGGCATCAATAAAGCCCGGAAAAATAGTTTTACCTGTACCATCAATTACCTCTTTACTACTGTACAAAGCATTAATTGCTGAATCGCTACCCACTGCTACAATTTTACCATCATTAATAGCCATGGCTTGTGCAACTGTAAAGTTGCTATCAGCCGTATAAATAGTGGCATGTTGTATTATTGTACTTACTTGTTTTTTGTTGTTACAAGCTGACAATACTATTGCGAATATGAGTAAGTAAGCCATAGATTTTTGAAGCATAAAATGTTACTTTTTAAAAGTGTTGAAGCTATAAAATTACATGCTTATCCTTATAATGCCATCGGTAAAAATTATAAATATTTAGGCAGATAATGCCATTTGCAAATTAACTTTACCGAATGTTTGATGCAACCAACGTAAACGATTTAATGGCAAAAACCGCTCATTGGCAGGCCATGCAAAATCAACACATTACTGAAAATAATATTGATGAACTCCGCCATGTGCTTCGTTTTCATGAATATAGATATTATGTGGTGAATAACCCATTAATAGCCGATTATGAGTATGATATGTTATACAAAAAGTTGGAAGCTTTTGAAAAAGCAAACCCACTTTTTATAACGAGTGATTCACCTACACAACGTGTAGGCAAAGGGCTAATCAAAAATTTTGCAAAAGCACAACACTTGGTACCTATGTTATCGTTAGATAACTCGTACAATGCGGCTGATTTAATTGATTTTGATAGAAAAGTAAAAGAGCTTTCAGGTAAAGATGTTATTGAGTATTGTGTGGAGCCTAAGTTTGATGGTGCCAGTATATCATTGGTGTATGAAAACAACCAACTCGTTAGAGGTATTACAAGGGGCGATGGTGAAGTGGGTGATGATATTACACCTAATGTGCATCAAATAAAATCGATACCCTTACATGCCAACTTTAGCCAATTTGGTATTGAGCAAATTGAAATAAGGGGTGAAGTATTAATGAACAAAAATAACTTTGCTCAATACAACCAAACGTTAATAGATGAAGGTTTGCCCCCATTAGCAAACCCACGAAATGCAGCAGCAGGTACGCTTCGCATGAAAGATCCTAGTATTGTAAGCAAACGAAATTTAGAAGCTTTTTTATACCATGTAAGTTTTGTTAGCACTTATAAAGATGGTAGTTCACAAGTTCCATCTACACACAGTGGGTTTTTACAAATGTTGTGGGCTGTGGGTATGAAGAGCCCCAAAAATGAAATGCGTACATTGAAAGGTATAGATGCCGTAATAAACTACATCAATGATTTTGAAGCTGGTAGAGATGCATTGCCTTATGAAATTGATGGTATGGTAATTAAGGTAAATGATATTGCCCAACAAGATCAGTTAGGCATGACCTCACACCACCCTCGTTGGGCGATAGCCTATAAATTTAAGGCCCGACAAGCAACCAGCAAATTATTGGGTGTGGAGTTTCAGGTGGGTAGAACAGGCGCCGTTACACCAGTTGCTAAAATAGCAGCAGCACAAGTAGGAGGTGTAACAGTTACGAGCATATCCATACATAATGACGATTATATTAAAGAGAAAGATTTAAAAATTGGTGATACTATTTTAATTGAACGCAGCGGTGATGTAATTCCACAAATTGTAAAATCATTAACTGAATTAAGAGATGGAAGTCAGACAGATATTGTGTTTCCGCAACAATGCCCTGTTTGTAATGATGTGTTGGTAAGGCCAGAAGGTGAAGCGGTGTGGCGTTGTGTAAACATCAACTGCGAAGCACAAGTGGTGGAACGTATGATTCACTTTGTGAGTAAAGATGCGATGGATATTAAAAGTTTTGGTGAAGCCAACGTACGTAAATTTTTTGCTGCAGGTATTATTAAAGATGTACCATCTATTTATAAAATTACCGCCACACAGTTACAACAATTAGAAGGCTTTGGTGAAAAATCAGTCACTAATTTATTAGCAGCCATTGAAGCGTCAAAACAACAACCATTACACCGAGTTATTTACGGCTTAGGTATAAGGTATGTTGGTGAAACAACAGCCAAAACTTTAGCACAAAGCATTGATACCATTTTTGATTTAGCCAGTAAATCGAAAGAAGAACTTCAGCAAATGGATGACGTTGGTGTAAAAGTAGCTGAAAGCATCGCTTCATTTTTCACCAATCAAGATAATATTGATATGCTACAAGCATTATCAGCAGCTGGTTTGCAAATGAAGGGGCAACCAAAAGAATTAGCATCAACAGGGCTAGCCGGACAAACTTTTTTATTTACAGGTACCCTCAATAAATTAAAAAGAAGTGATGCAGAAGCTTTAGCTGAAAGCCACGGAGGTACTATTTTAAGTGGTGTAAGTAGTAAGTTAAACTATTTAGTAGTAGGTGCAGATGCAGGTAGTAAATTAGAAAAAGCAAAAAAAATTGCTACTATAAATATTATTTCAGAAGATGATTTTATCAACATGATGAATCAATAAAAAAATTAAAATGATCCAAAAAGCAACATTACAGTTTTTAACGGAACTGAAAAAGCATAATGATAAAGAATGGTTTGATGCCAATAGAAAAAAGTATGAATCTGCTAAAGATGATATACAACAATTAACCCAACAATTGATTGATGCTATTGGTGCTTTTGATAGTAATATAGCCGTGCTACAACCGAAAGAGTGCACCTTTAGAATTAATAGAGATGTACGTTTTTCAAAAAACAAAGCACCGTATAAAACCAATATGGCAGCCTATTTTGCTAAAGGCGGTAAAAAATCTACCAATGCTGGGTACTACTTACACATAGAGCCAGGTGCTTCATTTTTGGCTGCTGGCTGTTGGGGCCCTGAGCCAGCTAAACTAGCGGCTATACGGCAAGAAATTGATTATAATTTTAGTGATTGGAATAAACTGGTTACATCAAAAACATTTACACAAACATTTAAAAATGGGTTGTCACAAGAGCAAGTATTGTTACGACCACCTAAAGGGTATGACGAACACAACCTAGCCATACAGTATTTAAAATTAAAAGGTTTTATTGTTACACAAACTTTAGATGATGCACTATTAACATCAACAACAATGGTGAAGGAAATAACTAAAATGTTTAAGGTAGCACAACCATTTGTTGATTTTTTAAATACGGCCGAATAAATTTTTGTGGTTATACATTCGTTTATATCTTTGCAACATCTTTAAAAAATGTTTAAGCAATTTATAGCTGCCATATTACTAATAGCCTTTATAGCAGGCACTTTCAGCAAAAACTTGCTGGTGGCAGATTATTATTTAAACACCAATGCTTATGCAAAAAACTGTATCAATAAAGCCAAACCAAAACTACGTTGTAATGGTAAATGCCAAATGATGAAGAAGTTGCAAGAAGAAGAAAAAAACGAAAACCAACAGAACGAACATAGAGAACAAGCAAAAAATCAAATCGTATCTTCTAAATCATTTTTTGCCACAACACATAATATTGTTTTTACTGAAATAAATAACAACGCTTTCGCATTATTGTATACACATGGAACCCCTGTGGCCATGCCTCGTAGTTGTTTTCACCCACCATCAGTATAGTTTTACATATAACTGTAATTACCATTTCAAACAATTTCTTTTTTAAAAATTGACACTTTAATGTGTGCAATATTGTAATGCTTTTGTGTATGCAAGTATACAAACAGGCACTTTATTGTAATAACTTATACATATAACATGAAAAAATTATTTTTCGTAGCCATCGCTGCTACTAGCCTATTTACATCTTGTAAAAAAACAGATACACCTATTTCTACAGACATGAATGCAACAGGTAAAATTGCTGTTGAATTTGATAATGTTGTTGGTGCTTCAGACTTACAACTTAATACAGGTACCTATACAAATGCATCTAACGAAAGTTTTAAAGTAACCACATTAAAGTATTTTGTAAGTAATTTCTCCTTCACAAAAACAGATGGAACTGTTATCACCATACCGCAAAAAGAAAGCTATTTTTTAATTGATGAAAGCATTGATGCTTCACATGCACCTGAGTTTACCTTACCCGTTGGTCAGTACAAAAGTGTATGTTTTATGGTAGGTGTTGATAGTTTACGTAACACCAAAGATATTAGCGAAAGAACGGGTGTACTTGACCCAGCTACTACTGCTGCTGGCATGTATTGGAGTTGGAACAGTGGCTATATACATTTTAAACTCGAAGGAACGTCATCTGCATCGCCACAAACTGGTAATATATTTCAATACCATATTGGTTTGTTCGGTGGCTACACATCACCTACAATCAACAATACCCGTATTGTAACGCTAGATTTATCTGCAAGAGGTATTGCTGTAGTTAAAAAAGACAATACGAGTGATGTGCATTTATTTGCAGATATTTTAAAAGTGTTTACTGGTAATACCAACGTAAGTATTGCAAGCGTTTCTGCCGTACATGGGGCAACCAACAGTGCTAACATTGCAAACAATTATAAAGCAATGTTTACGCATGATCATACACATAACTAATCAACAGCAACACTATGAATTATAAATTTATATGGGTGATTAGTTGCTTTGTTGTAGGCTTAATTGCCTGCAACAAAGCCATCACTGAAATAGAAAACTTTGTTGGGTTTCAACAGCCTACTCATTTTCCTGCACCTACTTATAATTTTGCTGCTAATACTGTTTCAAAAGATGGTTTTGCATTGGGCAGAAAATTATTTTACGACCCTATATTATCTGCCGATAACAGCATCAGTTGTGGTAGTTGCCATATTCAATCATCAGCATTTACACAGCATGGGCACAGTGTGAGTCATGGTATATTTGATCAACTAGGTACACGTAATAGTTTACCTATTATGAATTTAGCATGGAACACAAATTTTTTATGGGATGGTGGTGTGTTTAACCTCGACTTACAGCCCATCATTCCCATTACTGCTCCTGAAGAAATGGGCGAAAGCATGGCCAACGTCCTTCAAAAACTTCGTAACAATGGTACCTATGCGCCCATGTTTCAAAAAGCATTTGGTAGTACTGATATTAATGCAACGGTGGTATTAAAAGCATTATCGCAATTTATGTTGATGTGTGTGAGTGATCAATCAAAATATGATAGTGTAAAACGCAACCAAGCAAGCTTTACGGAGGCTGAAAGTAAAGGCTATACTGTATTTCAACAAAAATGCAATGGCTGTCATACCGAACCCCTGTTTACCAATTTTTCATTTAAAAATAATGGATTGGCTCCTAGTATTATTGATGACAAAGGCCGTTATAACATCACTCATCAAGACAATGATTTATATAAATTCAGGGTGCCTAGTTTGCGAAATTTGTTTTACACAGCACCCTATATGCATGATGGCAGGTTTTTTACATTAAATGCTGTATTAGCACACTATGATCACCAAGTACAACCTTCAACTACGTTAGATGTTATTTTCACTCAAAACAATCCAATTGGTATTCCATTAAGTAATACTGAACAACAACAATTGCTGGCATTTTTAAATACGTTGAATGATGCCAATTTTATTTCGAATAGAAACTTATCAGAACAGTAATTAAGAACAAGAATAGTAGATATAATATCAATCGGTATAGATACCTATTATTTATAAACTGAGTTGTATGAATAAAATTATAAAATGGATATTGATAGTAATGTTGGCATTGCCGAATATCACTAAAGCCTGCGATATATGTGGCTGCGGTGCTGGCAATGCTTATATTGGTGTATTGCCCGATTTTAAAAAGAAAATTATTGGCTTGCGTTATCGATATAACAATGTACGAACACATATCGGCTTAGGTGGTGCTACTACCTACTTAACAACAAATGAAAGTTACAAAGTGGCTGAGGTTTGGGCAGGATGGAATATTGGTAAAAAATTTAGGCTCATGGCATCATTACCATATAATTTCAATGAAAGAAATACGGCAACAAACAAAGCACAAAAAAATGGATTGGGCGATATAATACTTTCAGGGTATTATCAGCTACTCAATAAACGTACGCCTGTTATGGGTACAAAATTATTAGTGCAAAGCTTATGGGTAGGTGCAGGTATTAAAGCACCCACAGGTAAGTATGAAACCGCTGATAAAAACGGACGTAACCAAAATGCTAATTTATTTCAATTAGGTACGGCTAGTACAGATTTTTTAATTCAAACTATGTATGATGTACGTTTAAATGATGTGGGATTAAATATATCGGCTAATTACAAAATGAATACTAATAACAAGTATGATTATAATTATGGAAATAAATTAAGTATAAACGGTCAATTGTATTATAAATTCAACATCAACAATAAATGCACTTTGGCACCAAATTTAGGTGTGCAATGGGAGCAATCTCAAAAAGATATTGATAATAAAACCTTGGTTGATTTATCTGGTGGGCGCTTACTAACAGGCACTTTTGGTGTTGAAACATCGTTTAAAGCACTGTCTATGGGGGCTAATTTTCAGCCAGTATTGCAACAAAATTTGGCAAGTGGGTTTGTACAAGCAGGTAATAGAGGTATGGTGCATGTGGCAATAAGCTTATAAAAAAATGCCGGCGATAGATATCACCGGCCTTACTTACCTCTGAAACCACAATAAAAATTTATACTAGTTTACTAGATTGCATTAATTACCCGTTAAAAGTGCTGGTATTTGTTAGGATGTGAAGGAAGTAAAGCCGCTTACTACATTTCGTTCGAATATGTAAAGTAACATCAATTTTTTTAAACTGATGTTATTTTTTTTTAATGTATAGTTAATTTTTATTGGTTAATAGCTGCGGCAGCTAGTTGGTATACTTTCTTTTTTTTGCGGTTGTACCACCAAACTGGTGCTGTTTTTTTCATTAAAGTATCAATACCTCTCATGCCAAATAGTTTCCAAAGTCCGTTAAGCTTACCACCTAAACTACTTTGCATGGCTCTTAAACTCATCGCAAAGCCACTTTCAATATACTCCATGTGGTGCCAATAGCCAGCCGGCATAAATAAAGTATCGCCATGCTCTAAAATTACCTCATACCCTTGGGCTTTTTTTACAGCCGGGAAATTTTCATAATCAAAAGATTCATGATAATTGGCGTAATTGGCCAAGCTCAATACTTCCCATGGTTTGCGGTATAATTTGTACTGTTCTTCATGCGGAAAAAGCAATACCCTTTTTTTACCTGAAAACTGGGTGTGTAAAATATGGCTCATATCAATATCAAAATGCATGTGAGTTACAGAGCCTTCGCCTCCTACAAAAAGCATCGGGTATTTTTTTACAAAGCCCTTCATCAATTCATCTGGCCAGGTAAAATCCTTCACTACTTCAGGTGCATGTTGAAAAATATTAAAAAGAAATATGCGTAAATCAAGCGGACCAGCTTTTACCTTTTTTAAGTAATCGCCAAATTTCATGTACGCATCAGCCGTGTTAATGGGTGTGTAGGAGTCGCTTTTTATGTTATTGTAAACGCCTACTTCTTTATCGCCTACTATATCAATAAAATAATCCCAATTCCATTTATTATAAGCAGGCCATTGTTTTGCTAAGTTTTTAATTACAACTGGTTTTTTGGTGTTGTAATACAATTTCTTAAAATCAGCGGCTGAAATGCTATCTACCGTATCTACAGGTTTTAACTGCATAATTAATTAAAATTTAATATGCAAAAATAACAAATACCAACTGTGTGGCAATCATTTGCGCTGCTATTGAGCATAAAAAAACAGCAACCGCTTTCGAAGTTGCTGTATGTATTATCCTTACAAACTAAAACTAAGGCTGTGTTTGAGCATCATTTTTTTGACGCTTTATATTTCTGCTCAATTTTCTTTTATCTTGTCTTAAATCTTTACGCTCTGCTGGTGTTACTACGCCATCGGCTTTGTAAGCTTTTTGCTCTTGGTAAACGGCTGCTTGTTGCGATTTTAAACGTACCGTTTCTGCCTTTGTTAGTTCACCGCTTTTTACACCTTGGCGAATACGCTTATTGTCTGTACGCAAGCTAGTGGCTGGTCTTGCAGCAACAGTTTGTGCAAATGAAGCAGTGGTTGCAGCGCTAAAAATAGTAACGGCTAATAATAATTTAATATGCATGGCTTGTAATTTTTATTGTTATGTATGATAGACTTTTGTGTTTTTCAAAAGTTTAAACGCCGGTTAATAAAATTTATTTTTTTATGTTGGCATAATATTGAAACTTTTTCGATGATAAGGCGTTAGCCCATGTAATGCAATAGCATGGCGGTGTGTAGCCGTGCCGTATCCTTTGTTGCGTTGCCAATCGTACTCAGGGTGTTGAAAGTGTAATTGGTTCATATATGCATCCCTATAGGTTTTTGCCAAAATACTGGCTGCTGCTATAGCGGCGTATTTGCCATCGCCTTTAACAATGCACTCATGTTTTATTAATGGGTAAGGTTTAAAGCGATTGCCATCTATCAATAAAAAATGAGGTGTAGTGTTCAGTTTCGCAATAGCAAGGTGCATGGCTTTGTATGAAGCTTGTAAAATATTAATAGCATCAATATCATTATTATCAACGCTGGCTACTGCAAAAGCAATACTTTGTTGTTCAATAATAGGTTTTAGTATATCCCTATTTTTTTCAGATAATTTTTTGCTGTCATTTAATAATGGGTGATGAAAATTTGGTGGTAATATTACTGCAGCTGCAAATACAGGTCCTGCATAGCAACCCCTGCCAGCTTCATCTACTCCGGCTTCTACAAAATGTTCATGTAAGTAAGGTAGTAACATCGTTTACAAATATCTTGTTTAGCAACCTATTCACCACGGCATTTCGTAAATTTGTAATAATATTTTTTTTATGACAGCAGTAAGAAGGTGGGTGCTAGCAACATTTATATTAACGTTCATCGTAATTATAGCAGGTGGTATAGTTCGTACCACACAAAGTGGAATGGGTTGCCCTGATTGGCCTCGTTGTTTTGGTATGTGGGTGCCGCCAACCAATGCTGCACAATTACCACCCGATTTTGAAAAATATTTAAAAGTTCAGGATATTGACCACAGCTTTAATGTTTACCATACTTGGATTGAATATGTAAACCGCCTAGTAGGTGCCTTACTTGGTTTGTTTGCCATTATACAAGCTGCGTTGTTATTTAAAAAACGAAAAGAACAAACACAAGCATTTCGATTAGCACTAGCTTTTTTGATTATTGTAATATTAACCGGCTTGTTTGGTGCAATAGTAGTAAAATTGAATTTGGCCCATCTTAGCATATCGGTTCACTTGTTATTTGCATTGGCATTATCGCAAATACAATTAGCCTTGTTAATGTGTGTAACAAACAGGTTGTTCAAAAAAACAGCTGGTATTAAAATGCGTAAAGCTTTATTTTATATGCTCATCGTTGTATTCATACAAAGTGTGCTAGGTACTATGGTAAGAATGTATGTAGATGATGTTTCAAAACAATTGCATTACGAACAAAGAGCTGCTTGGTTGGCCGAAATGCCTATTGCTTTTTTAATTCACCGCAGTTTTTCGTGGATTGTTTTACTCTCCGTTTTTTATATTACATGGTATTGCCGTAAAGTAGCAGCACTTAAAAAGCCTTTACAAAATTTATTGGGTATTGTGTTATTAAGTGCCACTACTGGTATTGTGTTATTTTATTTAGATATGCCAGCCGTGGCCCAACCCATACATTTGTTATTGGCAACATTAGCCATTACACAAATTATGTATGCGTTGTTAAATACAAAAAACACAACTGATCTTTTAAAAGGGTAAGTAAAATTGTAAAAGAACTAGTGTAATTTTAAGGTAATAATATCACCCACTTAAAATTGCAGTACATGGTTCATTTTTTAAAGAACGTATTTTATTCGTTGCCTGTACAGTTACTCATACTGCACTTTAGGAAATACCAAGTATTATTATTTTTTTGGGCAATACTTTTTAGTACAGTAGCCAGTGTTTTTATGAAAACATTTGGGGCAGATGCTTTGTTTTTTTCGCCTGAATATTTGGGGTCAGTAAATATATTAGGGGCTATAATTACTGGTTTAGCAATGGGTGTTTTTATAATGAGTTGGAATGTTACCACGTTTATTTTGCATAGCAGGCGATTGAAATTTTTGGCTACTACTGCTAATCCTTTTTTAAAATATTGTATAAATAATAGCTTAATACCTATTTCATTTTTAACCTACTATTTTATAAAGTTGTATCATTTTAATGATTACAAAGAGTTGATGAATGGTAGCGGCATTGCCATTGAAATGCTGGGTATATTTTTAGGAATTTTTATTTTACTCCTTATCACTTTTGCCTACTTTTTTACAGCTGGTAAAACCATTGAAAGAAGTATGATACCTATCATAACGAACCCCGATCGGTTTAATAAAACATTTACTGCAAAAGAAAAAAAATACGATGAATTTGGATTAAAAGTTTATTGGTACCTCAACACCGGTTTTAAAATCAGCAAGTGCAGAAATGTTGCTCACTATCGGCAAGATTATTTGGATACTGTATTTAAACGACACCACTTAGTTGCCATTTTAAGTATTGTATTGGCATTTGCTTTAATTGTAACAACAGGTTTTTTACAAGAACATACATTGTTTGAAATACCTGCAGCAGCTAGTATTATTACAGTGTTTGCATTATTGATTGCCGTTATTGGTGCACTTACTTATTTTTTACAAAGCTGGAGTTTGGTAGCAGTCATTATAGTGTTTGGTGTGTTAAACTTATTGTACGAAAAAGAAATTATTGACCCACGTAACAAAGCATACGGTTTAAATTATACAAACAAATTACTGCGGCCTGCCTATAATAAACACTCCATACAAGCTTTAAATAGCCCAGCTCAAATTGAGGCAGACAAACAAAATATGCTCACCATTTTAAATAAATGGAAAGCCAAACAAAAAACAGCCAAGCCATTACTTGTTTTTATTAATGTAAGTGGCGGTGGTTTACGAAGTGCCGCCTTTACTATGAACGTACTACAGCAAACCGATAGTTTGAGTAATGGAGCATTAATGAACCAAACGTTTTTAATGAGTGGCGCTAGTGGCGGTATGTTGGCAGCTGCCTATTACAGAGGTTTGTATGTAAATAAATTAAAAAACCCAGCCTTAAATATTTACAACAAAAAGTATACGGATAATATTTCAAAAGATTTATTAAACCCCGTATTTACCTCACTAATGGCTCGAGATATTTTTGCCCCAATTCAAAAATTTGACGTTGGTAATAAACAATATGTAAAAGATAGGGGTTATGCTTTTGAAAGAAAGCTTGGTCAAAATACTGAGGGTGTACTTAACAAACAACTAAAAGATTTTTATGAACTAGAAAAACAAGCAGCAGCCCCTTTAATTTTTTTTAATGCTGTTATAAAAACCGATGCCCGAAAATTAATTATAAGTACACAGCCGGTTAGTTTTATGATGAAGCCTACTTCATTACAAAATGATACTACCACCAATGCCGATGCAGTTGACTTTGCACAGCTTTTTAAAAAGCAAGACCCAAATGATTTGCGGATTTTAACCGCTTTACGAATGAATGCTACTTTTCCTTACGTATTGCCGAATGTTTGGTTACCCAGTGAACCCGTTATTGATGTAATGGATGCTGGCTTAAGAGATAATTATGGACAAGAAACTGCTTTGCGATTTATTGATAATTTTAAAGAATGGATTAAAGCAAATACAAGTGGTGTTTTATTAGTACAAATAAGAGATCGGTTAGATGATGGCTGGCAACAACCCTTTGAAACAAAATCAGTAACCGATATGATTGTAACCCCTGCTACCATGTTACAGCATAACTGGTTTAAGTTACAAGATTTTTACCAAGCTGATCAATTTGGTTATTTTAAAAACGAATTGGGTGTAAATGTTTACAAAGCAACATTTATGTACACACCACAAAATGAAGACAAATCAGCAGCGCTTAATTTTCATTTATCACTCCGTGAAAAATTAGACGTTATATCATCTTATAACAATAACATTAACCAAGCAGCAGCAAAAAAAGTAGCCACTTTGCTACAAGCTCCTTAAGCATGTATTAATGTAAATGCATTTTTGATGATATTGATATTAAATGATGTAGCTGTTTTACTCGGCTCACCATCAATGTGTAAAGGAGCATTATCTAAGTTTTCAATAATTATATTTTCTGTTTGAAAATATTGAATGGTTTTATTTTGCTCACTAATATGGCCTAGCTTGCCAGCTTTTATTTGCTGTAACAACTTTATAATTAGGTTGAGTTTGTTGGTTTTGTTTACAACTACTATATCAAGCAAGCCATCACTCAAACTTGCCTTAGGTGCAATGGTAACATGGTTACCAAATTGGTTACTATTGGCAATACTTATAAAAAAAGCTTGGGTTGTAAAAGTTTGTTGATTCGCTGTAATTTTAAAACGGTAAGGCTTTGCTGAAAAAAAATGCTTGGTAGTTTCTTTAGCATAAGTAGCTAAACCTCTTGATGGCTGCTCTGCAAAATTATGTGCCACTTGTGCATCAAACCCAATACCACAAAGCATACAACTAAACTGATTGTTAATGTAGAACGCATCAATTGGTTGGGCGTTGTTTTTTAAAATAATCGCTAAAGCCTTTGTACGATTTTTAGGAATACCTGCTGCAAATGCTAACCCATTACCAGAGCCCATTGGTATAATTCCAACATGTACATTACTATCAATTAAAAATGAAGATATTTGATTAACGGTTCCATCACCACCACAAATAATAACATCTGTAATATTATCTGCTGCAATTTTATCTTTCAAAAAAGGGTATTGTCCATTTTGTTGTGTTGGCAACACTTCAACATAAAATTGCTGTAACGAAAGGGTATTGGTGATATACGCTTTCAATCCCTTTTTTTGTTGTGTACCTGAAATGGGGTTTATGAAAACTAAAAATCGTCTTTGTAAAGCCATATTATGATTTAATGTGCAAAACTACGTTACGTTTTGTTACCAACGTAGTAAGGCGCTGCCCCAAGTAAAGCCACTGCCAAATGCTGCCAAACAAACCAAGTCGCCTTCTTTTATTTTACCAGCTTCCCATGCTTCACACAATGCAATTGGTATAGATGCTGCTGTAGTGTTACCGTATTTTTCAATATTGTTAAATACTTTATCATCACTCAATTGTAACTTTTGTTGTACAAATTGAGCAATACGTAAATTGGCTTGGTGCGGTATTAGTAAATCAATATCGCTGGTTTGTAAGTTATTTTGATGCAATGCTTCCATAATTACTTCCGGAAACTTAACCACTGCTTTTTTAAAAACGGCTGGTCCATCCATGTATGGGAAATTTTGAGCACTATCAATCATAGAGTGACTCATAAACATTTCACCCCTTGGGGCATCATCAAAAGTAGCTACAGGTGTATCAACCCAATGGTTGGCATGTGTGCCGGGGTTGTACATGGCAAGCACTTCGGCGCTATCGCCATCGCTGTGTAAGTGTGTACTTAATATGCCGGGTTGCTCAGTTGGTTGTAAAACTACAGCCCCAGCACCATCACCAAAAATTACAGAGATGTTGCGCCCACGGGTACTAAAATCTAAACCGAACGAATGTTTTTCACTACCAATTACTAAAATATTTTTGTACATACCTGTTTTAATAAATTGATCGGCTACAGAAATAGCATATACAAAACCGCTGCATTGGTTTCTGATATCGAGGGCGCCAATTTCTTTCATTTTCATGGCACGTTGCACCAATACACCGCAGCCGGGGAAGTAATAATCAGGACTTAAAGTAGCGAATATAATAAAATCAACCTCTTGTGCAGTAATGCCTGCACGTTGTAATGCAATTTCGGCTGCTTTAACCGCCATAGTAGTGGTGGTTTCGTCAGTGCGATGGGCATATCTTCTTTCTTTAATACCGGTACGTTCTTGTATCCATTCATCACTGGTATCAATAAAAGCAGTTAAGTCATTATTAGTTACAACATTTTCAGGCACGTATTTACCAATACCTGCAATTTTGGTTTGTGGCATGTCTCAACAATTTTTGGTGTTGCAATTTACAATAAAAAGCACCTAAAATGCAACCATTTCAAATGCAACCAAATTAACTATTGGGCGATTGTGTATTTAGGGCATTCCACAACATATCTTTTAATTGAGGGATGTTATAACCCGTAACAGAAGAAATAAAGATGGAAGGAATTTTTTGTGGTAATTCTTTTTTAATGGCTTCTTTCAATTCATCATCTAACATATCTGCCTTGCTTATGGCAATCACAAAATCTTTTTGCAACATTTCAGGATTGTATTCTTCCAATTCGTTGCGTAATATGTCAAATTCTTTTTTATGGTCGGCACTATCTGCCGGTATTAAAAACAATAAAATGGAGTTACGTTCTATGTGGCGTAAAAAACGATGACCTAAACCCTTACCTTCTGCAGCACCTTCAATAATACCCGGTAAATCAGCCATACAAAAACTTTTGCCTTCACGGTACTCCACCATACCTAATTGCGGTACCAATGTAGTAAAAGCGTAATCAGCAATTTTGGGTTTGGCGGCAGTTATTACTGATAATAAGGTTGATTTACCAGCATTGGGAAAACCCACCAAACCAACATCAGCCAATACTTTCAGCTCTAAAACTCGGTAACCTTCTACACCAGGTTCGCCAGGTTGGGCATATTCAGGCGCTTGGTTGGTAGCTGTTTTAAAATTACTATTGCCTAAACCACCACGGCCACCTTTCATTAAAATAAACTCTTCACCATCATGCAAAATTTCACCTAATTTTTCACCCGTTTCTTCATCTTTTGCAATAGTACCTAACGGCACTTCAATAATAATATCATCACCATTTTTGCCAGTGCAGTTACCGCCAGCGCCATTGCCACCATCATTAGCCAATACATTTTTATAATAACGTAGGTGTAATAAGGTCCACAATTGTGCATTGCCTTTTAAAATAATATGGGCACCTCTACCGCCATCGCCCCCATCTGGTCCGCCAAATGCAGTGAGTTTATTTCTTAAAAAATGTTTACTGCCAGCACCACCATGGCCAGAGCGACAAAATATTTTTATTTGATCTACAAAATTTGATTTTTCCAAAACGGTTGATATATAGTAAGTGGCAAAAATACGTAAAGCCTTTTTGATAATTGATTTCATATTAATGAGCCAGCGAAAAATAAACTTTCATAAAATATTGAAAATTCAGAAAGTTTATATTATTTTTACATTCAGAAAGAAAGTTCATCATTTAAACCTACTAGTATGAACGTTTTAGCTTACAGCATCTACCTTTTTATTACCTATTGGGTTACGGTTAAAGTGGGTAATATTTTTTATAAAAATGGGCGTCATTACATTTTAAATATTTTTAATAACGATGTACCATTGGCAGATTTTATCAACAAAATTTTATTGGTGGGTTATTACTTGGTTAATTTAGGTTATGCCACTGTAATGCTCAAAAATTGGAAAACCATTGCTACTGTGGCAGAACTAATGGCAAGTGTGAGTAATAAATGCGGTAGCATCATTATATCGTTGGCTGTTATGCACTTTATAAATATGTACAGCATTCCTTTAATTGGGAAATCTTCATTATTTCATCATCATTAAATTTTAAGCAATGAAAACAGATTTTAATTTTATCGCCTACCTTATTTATTTACCAATAATAATGTTGCTTACTTGGTACGTAGCCCACACTTTGTTTAAAAATGGTAAAGTATTTATGTTAGATATTTTTAGTGGTAAAGTAGATATTGCACTTTCAACCAATAAACTTTTTGAAACTGGCTTTTACTTACTCAACCTTGGTTTTGCTTTTAAAATTATGGAGGTAACATCCATTATTGAAAATGGAAGAAGTTTACTTGAAATATTAAGTGCTAAAATTGGTGGTTTTGCCATTTACTTGGGCATAATGTTGTTTTTTAATTTGTATTTATTTTTTAGAGGAAGAAAAGCATCTAGAGCAAAAAATGTAGCAACCCATTAATGTAAAAAAATAGACTTAGCTTAGGCAGTGTTTTTGCACTGCCTTTTTTATTAAATACAATAAAATATGAAAATTATAATTGGCCTTTTAATGTTCGTTGCGGTAAGTTGCTGTAGCGCCAAAAAAAATACTATGCATGCTGCGGTTGTAACTGAAGCTAAACCAACAAATGAAAAAGATAGTTTAAGCAACTTGCCCTCGTGTATAAATAACCTTATCAAAACATTTAAAAATGAGCCTGTAACCAACCCCCCACGTAAAATAATACAGTATACTTTTAAAGGGGCTATTGTGTATTATGTGCCTTCTATTTGTTGCGATTATTTTAGTGATTTGTATGATACCAATTGTACGTTAATTGGCCACCCAGATGGAGGTTTTACAGGCCGAGGCGATGGAAGCATTAAAAATTTTAATGAGGCTACCAATGAAAAAATTATTTGGCAAGATGTAAGAACGAAGTAAACTTATGATTTGGTTTCATTCCAAGTTTTGAAAATGGCTGATTGTTCTTTTGTGTCAGCTGGTATTGTTGTTAAAGGTTCACAGGCATAAAATGTTTGGTGCATATCAGCAGGTAGTTGTTGGTATAATGCAGTGCCTTTTGTTTTCCAAGCAATCATTTCATCTGTAACATCTTTTATTTTTTTTGCTGGGTTACCAACAATGAGGCTACGTTTTTCAAAAATACTATCCGCTTTTATGAAACTCAATGCACCAACAATGCACTCATCACCTAATTGTACGTTATCCATAATAACAGCATTCATACCTACCATACTATTTTTACCAATAATAGCGCCGTGTATAATAGCACCATGACCAATATGGGCACCTTCGTGTAATGTAACAGTAACACCCGGAAACATGTGTATGGTACAGTTTTCTTGCACATTACAACCATCTTCAATAATAATTTTACCCCAATCGCCACGTATTGCTGCACCTGGCCCTACGTAACAGTTTTTGCCGATAATTACATGGCCTGTAACTGCCGCTTGTGGATGAATAAAACTGCTGGGGTGCACTACTGGTATGTAATTGTTGAATGCGTAAACCATGTTTTAATCTATTAACTTTTTTTGCGTTCTATAACAAGTGCCTTTAAACTGAGCCACCAAATGTTGGTGTTGGTTGTAAATAGCAATTTGATATAGGCCGGTACTTTTACCGTTATGAATTTCAGTAGCTTCTGCTATTAGTACATCACCTACATGAACAGGTTTTAAAAAATTGATCGCTGTATCTAATGCAACGGATAACACGTTGCGGTTATTACAAGCAAATGCAAAAGCACTATCCGCAAATGAAAAAGCAATGCCGCCATGCACAATACCCAAACCATTGATCATTTCTGGACGAACCGTCATGCTTATTTTGCTGTATCCTTCCTTAATATCAAGCACTTTTATACCGAGCCATTGGCTAAATAAATCGTGTTGCATCATGTGGGTTACAACTTCGTTGGGTGTGGGCGTCATGTTATAAAAGCTTAAAGTTTTTTATTTGCCGGTAAACAGGGGTGTTCGCTTTTCTAAAAAGGCTGTTATGCCTTCATTAAAATCTGATGTTGCAGCTGCAATTCTTTGTAACCTATCTTCTTCAGCTAATTGCGATACCAAATTATTATTCATGGTATTGTTTAACGCCTCTTTGGTATATGCTAAACCCAAGGTAGGCATTGCTGCTAAAGTGTTGGCTTGTGCTAATACGGCTGCTTCAAAATCAGCAGCAGCAATTACTTTAAATACCATACCCATGCGTTCCGCTTCTGTTGCACTTACTTTATCGCCAGTCATCATTAAAGCGCTGGCTTTTTGAAAGCCAATTAAACGTGGTAAAAAATAGGTGCCAGCGCTATCAGGCACTAAACCAATTTTTGAAAATGCTTGAATAAATGATGCTTGTTCATTTGCTAAAACAATGTCGCAACACAAAGCAATATTAGCGCCTGCGCCAGCAGCTACACCATTTACGGCTGCAATGATGGGTTTGCCAATATTTCTAATTAGTTGGATAATGGGGTTGTAATGTTCACTTAAAATAGTTTCAATTTTTAAAGCATCATCTCCTACTAATTCAGCAATATCTTGTCCTGCGGAAAAAGCTTTACCATTGCCAGTAATTACAATGCAACGAATGGTATCATTATTTGCACAGTCAGTGAGGGTTTGCTGTAAAAGCAATGCCATGCTGCGATTGAACGAATTAAATTTATCGGGCCTGTTGAGTGTAATTATGGCTACACTATTTTGTATGGATAATAATATGGATGACATGATGCTGGTTTTATACTTCGAAGCTTCTTACTTCTTTATGGTTTAAGAGAAAATTATTTACTTCGTCGTAGTTTCTATCTGGTGAGCTTATTCTATACATGTACACTGCATCTAATTCTTCTTTGGTTACTTTCATACAACGAAAAGTCATATCATGTCGAGAAAAAAATGCTTCTAATTCTAATTTAAAAACAGTGCTGGTTTCAACTATTTTTATTTTATAATCTTTTACCCGATGTAATTTGTTAATGTAACGTTGCACCGGTTCTAATACAAATAACACTATCACAATTAAAATAGATACTACAATTGCTAAAGGGTAGTTATGATAGCCAATAGCCATACCTAATGCTGCGGTAATCCAAATAAGGGCTGCTGTGGTTAAGCCGTTTACTGTAATACCTTCTTTAAAAATTACGCCTGCTCCAATAAAACCGATACCTGTAACTATGTTACTGGCAATTCTATCATTACTTACACTATTGGCTTCTTTTGAAATTATGGTATAAAGGCATGAGCCTACACAAATCAATATCATGGTTCTAAAACCTGCAGGCTTGCTTCTAAATTCTCTTTCAATACCAATAATGGCGCCTATTACAAAGGCAAAAGCCACTTGGCCAATTTCTTCAACGTACACCATTATATTCATAAATCAAATTTATGGAGTAAAGTAGGTACAACAATGCTGTTGAAAAAAATAGTAATGTTTATAAATAAGGCTAATGGCATTTGAAATAATCAAATGGTTCTTTACAATCATAACATTGGTACAATGCTTTGCAAGATGTTGACCCAAACTGGCTTAATAATTTGGTGTTGTTAGAGTGGCATTGCGGACAAGCTGGTGTAGTGTTGTTTGCTAAATGCGAAGCTGATGGAGGTGCAATGCCATAGGCGTTCAATTTGGCTTTACCTGTTTCACTCATCCAATCTGTCGTCCAAGCAGGTGATAAAATTTGCTGCACTTTAAAATGCTGAATGCCGTTTTCAATTAATTTTAGTTTAATGTCAACACTAATAGCATCCATTGCAGGGCAGCCTGAGTAAGTGGGCGTTATTTGAATAACAAGTTGTTCTGTATCATCAACAAAAATGTTGCGAACAATACCTAAATCAATAATAGTTAACACAGGTATTTCAGGGTCGCACACTTCTTGTAATAATTGCCAAACTTGGTTTATTTTTTCTTGATGTATTGTATGATCCGCAATTGTTTTCATTGTAAAATGCTGCACTACCAATTCGCCCCAGGATAGGTTCTTTGTAAATATTGTAATTCTGTTAATATATAACCTAATTGTTCAGTATGTAAACCATTTTTGCCACCAGTTTGCACAAAACTATTTTCAGGAATGGTTAAGGTAGCTTCTGCGAACACCTCTTTTACTTTTTGTAACCAAGCTGGTTGTAAAGTTGCGATAGCAGGTGCAATTTGTTGTTGGTGTAAACTGTTTTCGTAAGCTGCAGGCTCAAACAACTCACCGGTGTAGTTCCATAAATTGTCAATGGCTTGTTGCATGCGTTGTTGGCTTTCAGTAGTGCCATCGCCTAAGCGTATCACCCAATCGCTGCTCCAGGTTACATGGTAAGTAACTTCTTTTAACGACTTGGCAGCTATGGCCGCAAGGGTTTCATCACTACTTTTTTGTAACTGTTCGTATAATAAAAATTGGTAAACGCTGTAAAAAAACTGTTTGGTTACGGTTTGTGCCCAATCGCCGTTGGGTTGTTCTACTAATAAACAATTTTTAAATGACCTTTCATTGCGTAAATATGCTAATGAATCTTCTGTAGCATCGCCACCTATGAGCGTTGCTGCATATTGATAAAAGTTTCGGGCTTGGCCAATTAAATCAAGCGTAATATTTGTAATAGCAATATCTTGCTCTAAAATAGGGCCATGGCCACACCATGCAGCGTTGCGTTGGGTTAATATTAAATTATTATCAGCTAAGTGTAATACATAATCAACCAAAGCTGTATGATCATTATTTGATTGTTCCATTATACCATGTTTGTGTAATGCTCATAACGGAGCATAAAATCAATCTCTACAAAATAAATTACATGTGCCCCACTTCGTCGGGTATTTCGTAAAATGTGGGGTGACGGTAAATTTTATCAGCCGCAGGTTCGTATAAAGCCGCAGCATCATCTGGGTTGCTAGCATGTATATGTTTACTTTCCACTACCCAAATACTTACGCCTTCTTGCCTACGTGTATATACATCTCTTGCGTTTTCCATAGCCATGTTGGCATCCGCTGCATGTAAACTGCCGGCATGTTTATGATCAAGCCCTTGTTTGCTGCGAATAAAAATTTCCCATAATGGCCATGCTTCTTGTGCATTTTTGATAGCCGCATCTGTGTTATTGTAGCTGCTTGTTTTTTCGCTATCGCCACCAAAATCGCCGTAATAGCATTTTTTTATTGAGATGTTCATTGTGTACTATTTATTATTTAAGCTACTTTTTGAGTAGTACGTGCTGCTTTCTTTTGTGCATGTGCCACAGCAGCGGCTCTTACCCAAGCACCTTCTTCGTGTGCTTTTTTCTTAGCATCTAAACGTTGTTTGTTGCAAGGGCCATTGCCTTTTACAACGTTCCAAAATTCGGTCCAATTAATTTCACCAAAGTCGTAATGCTGGCGTTCTTCGTTCCATTTTAAATCGGGGTCAGGCAGTGTCATGCCCAACACTTTTACTTGTTGTACGGCCATATCAACAAATTGCTGGCGCAATTCATCGTTGGTTTTACGTTTAATTTTCCATTTAATACTTGTATCGCTATTGGTACTTTCGCTGTCTGTTGGGCCAAACATCATTAAAGCAGGCCACCACCAACGGTTTATAGCATCTTGACACATCGCTTTTTGCTCAGGTGTGCCTTGGCTCAATACCATAAGTGTTTCAAAACCTTGGCGTTGGTGAAAACTTTCTTCTTTACATATACGCACATTAGCACGAGCATAAGGGCCGTATGATGTTCTGCACAACATAACTTGGTTTAAAATAGCGGCACCATCTACCAACCAACCAATAGCGCCCATATCGGCCCAAGTAAGGGTAGGGTAGTTGAAAATAGATGAATATTTTGCTTTACCACTGAGTAAATCTTCGGTCATTTGCTCCCTACTCATCCCTAAAGTTTCAGCAGCTGAATACAGATACAACCCATGCCCAGCCTCATCTTGCACTTTTGCTATTAAAATGGCTTTACGTTTTAAGCTTGGTGCACGACTGATCCAATTACCCTCAGGTAACATACCAATTACTTCACTATGGGCATGTTGGCTAATTTGCCTGATATTTGTTTTTCTATATGCATCGGGCATCCAATCTTTCGGCTCAATTTTAATTTCTTGGTCAATTTTTGCTTGAAACGCTTTTTCTAAATCTACTAGTTGCATCATCACTAAGTGTTTATAATTCAAAATTAGTAAAAAAACTAACGATTGTTAGCTTTTTTGGCTAAACTTTATCATTTATTTTATATCGAAATCAATAATTACTTTTTCTGTTAATGGGTGACTTTGACAAGTTAATATAAAACCTTGTGCCACTTCATCAGCCTCGAGGGCATAATTTACATCCATTTTTACCTGTCCTTCTAACAATTTGGCCCTGCAAGTACAGCAAACACCGCCTTTACAAGCGTAAGGCAAATCGGCACCTTGTGCTAGGGCAGCATCTAAAATATTTTGACTGTTTTGCGGTAAATCAAATTCAAACGTACGACCATCGAGCCTTACCGTAATGTTACTGGTAGGGCCTACTTGTTTTTGTGCAAGGGTTTCGCTGCTTTGTTGTTTTGCTTGGCCTGGTGTTGTAAAAAGTTCGAAATGAATATTATTTTTTGAAATGCCTTTGTGTTCTAAAAAATCGGCTGCTGAAAATATCATAGCTTCTGGTCCGCAAATGTACACATCATTCATTTTTTCAAACTGAATAAGTGGTGTAAGAGCGTTTAATTTTTCAGCATCTATTCTGCCATAATTGATATCAGCATCTGTTCTTTCTTTACTCAACACATTTACACAAACAAAGCGGTTCATGTATTTGTTTTTGAGTGATTCTATTTCTTCAAAAAAGATGATGGACCCCCTGCTTTTATTGCCATAAATTAATGTAAAATGGCTATTGGGCTGGGTTTTAAGCGTATGCTTAATAATGGACATTATAGGCGTAATACCACTACCTGCAGCAATAGCTAAAAAATTACCTGTGGTATTTTTTGCCGTAAACCTGCCTGTAGGCGGCATAATTTCTAAAACATCGCCAGCCTTAATATGTTCGTTGGCGTAGGTTGAAAAAAGACCACCCGTTGTTTTTTTAATGGCAACCTTTAATTGATTTTCGTAAGGAGCATTGCAAATGGAATACGATCGACGAACATCTTGTTGGTTAATGGTCGTTTTAATGGTAATGTTTTGCCCTTCTTTATATTGAAAAACTGTTTGTAAATGTTCGGGTATATCAAAACTAATGGATACACATTCAGGCGTTTCCCTAATTACTTCTTTAACCTTTATAGCATGAAAATGCGAAGCCATTGTTATTTTTTTATGCCGTTTAGTAATAAATCAATCATGGTGTTTTCAAGCTCCTCTATACTAAATTCACTTTTATGCCTTTGTCGCAACTCTAAGCCACGAACCGCTGAAAGTATTGTTAATACTGTAATACTAGGAAAATGGTTTTTTAATTCTTTTTGAGCAATGCCTTGTTCAACCAACTCAATAAGGCTTTTCTCATAAGCTTTTCTAGAAGCTAAAAAAGTTTCTAATTGCTTTTGAGGTAACTGTTTCCATTCGTGGTCAGATACGTATACTTTATCAAAATCAGTAGATAACTTGCGTACATGAAAGCGAATAATAACGGCTAGTTTATCAATAACTTTTGCATTGCTTTCAACAACTATTTTTAAATGGTTGGTATAATCAGTAGCTACTTCAAAGCAAATGTCTTGCAGCAACTCTGCTTTTGAGCCAATATGGTTGTACAAGCTGGGTGCTTCTACCCCAACGGCATCAGCCAACTCTCTTAAAGAGGCAGCTCTGTATCCTTTTCTTTTAAATATTGCAGCGGCACTATTTAAAATAATATCTTTTTTAGTACCGTTGGTAACTACTTTAATTTTAGCCATAATCAACAACAAAACTAACGTATATTAGTGTTTTTTTAGTGTTTTTACGACAAATTTTTTATTCACTATTGCTCAAAAATACCAAGTCCTTGTCGAGTTACTACCCAATCATCTGAAGTACAATCAACCACGGTTGAAGGTACCATACCGCCAATACCACCATCAATAACAAAATCAACCTTGTTTTTAAAATTTTCGAAGATTATGTCAGGGTCAGTATAATCTTCAACCATATCGCCAGGCAATGAAGCACTTAGTATAGGAAAACCTGTGGCTTCACCTAATGCTAAACATATATTACTATTGGGTACCCTTAACCCTATGGTAGATTTTTTGCTTTGTAAAATTTTTGGTACTTGTTTACTAGCAGGTAAAATAAAGGTAAAAGGCCCCGGCAAATGACTTTTGAGCATTCGGTACAATGGCGTATCAATACTTTTGGTATAATCACTGAGGTGGCTTAAATCTTTACAAATAAATGAAAGCTGGGCTTTTGCAGGGTCAACATTTTTAATGGCACATATTTTTTCAATGGCTTTTGGTTGCCCAATACTACAGCCAATACCATAAATTGTATCAGTTGGGTAAATGATGATACCACCATCTAACAAACATTCAGCAAGTTGCTTTATGAGCCTTGGTTGCGGATTATCAGGATGAATGTGTAACAACATAGTAATAAGATTTTTTATTTATGGGGGAAAAGCATCATTTAAAACAAAACGCTTTAATTGGCAAAAAATATGGGTTAAGCATTTTTTATTCTCTATTTTTGCAGCGTTTTTTAATATTCAAAACTACAAATTTAATACCATGTCATTAATTACGGTTGGCACCATGGCTTTCGATGCAATTGAAACGCCCTTTGGCAAAGTAGATAAAATAATTGGAGGCTCAGCTACTTATGTGGCTTATGCGGCAGCTAATTTTGTAAAACCTATTCAACAAGTGTCTATTGTAGGTTACGATTTTCCGCAAGAAGAAATGGACGAACTAACCAAAAGAGGTGTTGAGTTAGATGGTGTTGAAATTGTAAAAGATAAAAAATCGTTTTTTTGGAGTGGTAAGTATCATATTGATATGAACTCGAGAGATACATTGGTAACTGACCTTAATGTATTAGAAGATTTTAACCCGATTATACCTGATAGTTACCAAGGCGCTGAGTTTTTAATGCTCGGTAATTTGATGCCTAAATTACAATTGAGTGTAATTAACCAACTCAAAAAAAGGCCAAAGCTGATTGTAATGGATACCATGAATTTTTGGATGGACATTGCAATGGATGACCTCAAAGAAGTGCTTAAAAATGTAGATGTGTTATTGGTGAACGATGGTGAGGCTCGTCAATTAAGTGGCGAAATTTCTTTAGTAAAAGCGGCTAAAAAAATAATGGAAATGGGCCCTGGCTTTTTAATTATTAAAAAAGGCGAACATGGTGCTTTGTTATTCCACGAAAACCATGTGTTTTTTGCGCCAGCATTACCATTAGAAGAAGTATTTGACCCAACTGGTGCCGGCGATACCTTTGCTGGAGGTTTTATTGGACATTTAGCAAAAACAAAAGACATTAGTTTTGAAAACATGAAAACCGCTATTATTGTAGGAAGTGCAATGGCTAGCTTTTGTGTAGAAAAATTTGGTCCAGAACGTTTGAAAGAAATTACAAAAGCAGATATTGATGACCGTATAGCTGCATTTGTACAATTGGTTAATTTTGATATTGATTTAGTTTAACCTACCAAAGTGGATATTTTAGTTTTAATATTTTTAGCTTACCAAATTGGTAACCTTGCTTTACGTAAAGGCGAAGCCGCTGGCAAATGGCGCTTAACATTGGTAATTGCTTGGATAGCTGCTGAAGTTATTGGTGGTATTATTGGTATTATTATTTTTGGTATGGATAATACTATTAGTTGGTTGTTAATTGCATGGGGTTGTGCTTTAACAGCTTACTTTGTGGTTAAAAATTATTTAGATAAACTACCTGATGCAGATATTGATTTATAAATTATTAAAAAGCCCTCAACATTTGTTGAGGGCTTTTTAATTTAGTTACTTATTTGCTTAAATGCATACTACGTTCCCTGTATAATTGTCTAAAATAAGGATCTTTTAAATCTTTAATAAATCGAATGGCTTCGCCTGTACTCTTCATTTCTGGACCTAACTCTTTGTTTACACCAGGGAATTTGTTGAATGAAAATACCGGTTCTTTTATAGCAAAACCTTGTAAGTTTTTTTCGAAACTAAAATCTTTTAGAGTGGCCACACCTAGCATTACTTTGGTAGCAACATTTAAATAAGGAATACCATATGCTTTTGCAATAAACGGCGTTGTTCTACTTGCACGTGGGTTGGCTTCAATTACATATATATTACCATCTTTAATGGCAAATTGAATATTGATTAACCCTTTAATATTGAGTGCTCGTGCTATTTTTTCAGCATACTCTTCCATAGTATGCACAATGAGTGGCGATAAATTAAATTGCGGTAAAACAGCATTGCTATCGCCACTATGAATACCTGCAGGTTCAATATGTTCCATTAACCCCATTACATGAAAATTGGTACCATCAAAAATGGCATCTATTTCTGCTTCTTGACACCTGTCTAAAAAGTGATCAATTAAAATTTTATTACCCGGTAAATGTTTCAATAAACTCAATACGCCACTTTCCAATTCATCATCGTTTATTACTATACGCATGCGCTGTCCGCCTAATACATAACTTGGTCTTACGAGTACAGGGTACCCTACTTCTTTCGCTACTTCAATAGCATCATCAGTAGTGTAAGCCGTACCATACTTAGGGTAAGGTATTTGTAACGCTTTGAGCATATCGCTAAAGCGACCTCTATCTTCAGCAATATCCATATTGTCGAAAGATGTACCGATGATGTTGATACCTTTTTCATGTAAACGCTTCGCTAGTTTGAGGGCTGTTTGTCCACCCAACTGCACAATTACACCCAAAGGTTTTTCATGCTCAATAATTTCCCAAATATGTTCCCAAAAAACGGGTTCAAAATACAGTTTATCAGCAATATCAAAATCGGTAGAAACCGTTTCGGGATTACAGTTTACCATTATCGCCTCAAAACCAGCTTCTTTAATTGCCAATAAACCGTGTACACAACAGTAGTCAAACTCAATACCTTGGCCAATACGGTTAGGGCCGCTACCTAATACAATTACTTTTTGTTTATTGCTAACGATGGATTCGTTTGAAGCTGCAAAACCTTCGTTGCTGTTATGAATATTGGTAATAGGCGTTTCAAAAGTAGAGTAGAAGTAGGGTGTTTTTGCTTCAAACTCGGCACTACATGTATCCACCATTTTGTATACTCTTGTTATGCCTAAAGCTTTTCTTTTTTCGTACAGCATTTCATCGGTACCATCTTTCATAATGCGTACCATTTGTTCATCTGTAAAACCAATGTTTTTAGCTGTTCTTATTAAATCTTCAGGTATGCTGTTAATGGTATGCAGTGCAATGGCTTTTTCAACCTCACAAATTTTTTGAATTTGGTAAATAAACCAACGATCAATTAAAGTGCTTTCGCAAATACGTTTAACGCTAACGCCAGCCATGAGGGCATCTTTAATTCTGAAAATACGATCCCATTTCGGAGTTTTAATGTATTCAATTAACTCCTCACTGTGCATCATACTTTTACCGTAATAACCTAAACCTACGGCTTCGTTTTCTAAACTCACACAAGCTTTTTGCACCGCTTCGGCAAAGTTGCGACCAATAGCCATTACTTCGCCAACGCTTTTCATTTGAAAGCCTAGGGTATCGTTGGCACCTTTAAATTTATCGAAATTCCAACGAGGTATTTTTACAATTACATAATCCAATGCAGGTTCAAAATAAGCAGAGGTTGATTGCGTAATTTGATTTTGTAATTCATCTAAATTATAACCGATGGCTAATTTTGCAGCAATTTTTGCAATAGGGTAACCGGTGGCTTTACTTGCTAAAGCAGAGCTTCTGCTCACACGTGGGTTTATCTCCACAACAATCAATTCTTCGGTATGGGGGTTTAAAGCAAATTGTACATTACAACCACCAGCGAAGTTGCCGAGGTTACGCATCATTGAAATGGCTGTGTTACGCATTAGTTGAAAAGCAGTGTCGCTCAACGTCATAGCAGGTGCTACGGTAATACTATCACCGGTATGCACACCCATTGGATCAAAATTTTCAACCGTACAAATAATGGCTACATTATCAGCATTATCTCTTAAGAGCTCTAACTCAAACTCTTTCCAACCTATAATGGCTTTTTCAACCAGTACTTCGTGAATAGGGCTAGCTGTAAGGGCATTGTTGAGGGCTTCATCTAATTCTTCTTTTTTAAATACCAATCCGCCGCCACTGCCGCCTAATGTAAATGAAGGGCGTAATACCAAAGGGTAACCAATTTCTTGGGCAAACTCTTTACCTTCTAAAAAGGAGTTGGCAATATGTGCTTTACAAACAGGAATACCCATTTGAATCATCCATTGGCGAAATTTTTCTCTATCTTCTGCTTTGTCAATCGCTTTAATATCAACCCCAATTAATTGTACGTTGTGTTTTTCCCAAATGCCCATTTCATCAACCTCTTTACAAAGGTTGAGGGCTGTTTGTCCACCCATTGTAGGTAGTACTGCATCAATATCGTTTTCTTCTAAAATTTGTTCAATGCTCTCAGGTGTAAGGGGCAATAAATAAACCCTGTCGGCCATCATCGGGTCCGTCATAATAGTAGCAGGGTTGCTATTTATGAGTATTACTTTTATACCCTCTTCTCTGAGGCTACGGGCAGCTTGTGTGCCGCTGTAATCAAATTCGCAGGCTTGGCCAATTACAATAGGGCCGCTTCCGATAATTAAAACTGATTGTATGGAGTTGTTTTTAGGCATGTAAACTTTTGCCTTTGCTGTGGCGTGCAAAAGTAACGGTAAGCAGGCAAAATAAAAAGCATATGAGCAACAAAATTCAGTAGCAATTTTTTATTATTGTGGGCCTGTGGGCTTCAAAGCTTTGTGTAACACTGGTTCGCTGCCCGGCTTTCGCTTTTTTATGGCTTTGCAAATACAATTAAAAATTCAAAAGTATTTTCAGCCATAAAAAGAGCTTCGCCTAAGCAGGCGCAGCCCATCAGCTTTTGTAACATTATTTTACTTACAACAACTTTATACAATCTTTACATATATAATTGTTTTGTAAAACCGATTTTTGTAAAAACAAAACAATTCCGTTGCAACAAAATAGGTTTCATTTATTGATTATTGCCCTGCTCACAACATTGGGTTTGAATGCACAAATATTTTCTCCCAAAAAATATCCGCAACAGTATTTTCAATGGCCAGTGGATGCTGCGGTTGGCATTGTTGCCAACTTTGGTGAATTGCGGCCCAATCATTATCACATGGGGTTAGATTGTAGAACGGATCAGGTAGAAAATAAACCCGTATACGCTGCTGCGGCTGGTTATATTGCAAAAGTTAAAATTGAACCTTTTGGTTTTGGTAGGTGCATTTACATTAACCACCCCAACGGCTTAACTACGCTTTATGCTCACTTAAATGCCTTTGAACCTGCTCTTGAAAATTACGTTACAACACAACAGTATTTGTTACAACGGTGGGATGTTTTTTTAGACATACCAGCTAAACTGTTTCCTGTAAAAGCTGGTGATTATATCGCTAATAGTGGTAACACTGGCGGCTCTCAAGGCCCTCATGTGCATTTTGAAATTAGAGACACTAAAACCGATAAAGTATTAAACCCGTTATTATTTGGCTTTAATATACCCGATAATGTGCCACCAACCATTGTACGATTAGCAATGTACGATCGAACCAAAAGTACCTACGACCAATCGCCTCAATATGTTGCCATTAAAAAAGTAGGTACGCATTATGAGCCAGTAAATGCTACTATTGTAGCACCATCAAATTACATAAGTTTTGGTATTAGTGCCGTTGACAAAGTTACAGGTTCGGCAAACCCTAATGGTATATATGGAGCTGCAGTTATGGATAATAATCAACTGTTGAGTTCATTTGAAATGGATAGCATTAGCTACGATGAAACCCGTTACCTCAATGCACATATTGATTATAAAACAAGGAGCAGCGGTGGGCCTTTTATTCAGCACCTTTCTGCATTACCGGGTTATTACAATGGTATATACAAATCGTACAAAAACTTTGGGGTTACAGTAATGAACAATGAACCTCATGCCATTGCAATTGTTGTTGCAGATGCTGCGTTGAATACTGATACATTATATTTTACAGTACAACCACCAATGCCAAATGCAGTAAAGGCGCCCTACAATTTTAATTATACCCAAAAAATGATTCCGGGGTTCATCAATGTATTTGAACGCAATAACCTTCGATTTTATTTGCCAGAAAACGCCCTGTATGATACCGTAAATTTTGTATACAAAGAAACACCTGTAGCAAACGGTGCTACTGTTTATCAGTTACACAACGCAACAGTACCTGTTCAATGTTATTACAGTATTAGTATACTTGATGATGTAGCCTTAACTGATACTGGTAAAATGATGATGAAAACTGTTTACGGCAGTAAAACAGATTTTAAGAAAGCCAATTTTTCAAAAGGAGGCTGGTTTACAGCAGCATTTCGCAACTTTGGTACGTTTCAGTTAGTGAAAGATACTTTGCCGCCAAGCCTTACACCTATTGGGTTTAAAGACGGAATGAAAGCATCGTCGCTCAAAAGATTGTTATTTTCAGTTGTTGATAACACTGAAGAAATTGGTAGTTTTAATGCTTGGTTAGATGGTAATTGGTTACGATTTAGTAACGATAAAGGTCGTAATTTTATTTATGTTTTTGATGAAAAATGTGCACCCGGTGCGCATACATTAATGATCAAAGTAGCTGATTTGTGTGGCAATACTACCACCAAAACATTTGCTTTTACAAGATAGTTACAGTGAAAATGATATTTAAAAATTAAAAAATGAAAAACGAATCAGTTAAAAGCCCCTTCAACAATTTAAAGCCAGGTAGCAAAGCGCCTGCATTCAAAGGTATTGATCAAAACGGTGCCAGTATTGCCTTAAAAGATTATGCTGGTAAAAAAGTAGTGCTTTATTTTTATCCAAAAGATGATACACCGGGCTGTACAGCTCAGGCATGCAACCTACGTGACAATTATACAAATTTGTTGCAAGATGGGTTTGAAATTATAGGTGTGAGCCCCGACCCAGCTAAAAAGCACAAAAAGTTTGAAGAAAAATACGAATTACCCTTTGCTTTAATTGCCGACGAAGATCATAGCATTGCCGAAAAATATGGCGTATGGGGCGAAAAAAAGTTTATGGGTAAAACATACGACGGTATTCATCGCACTACATTTTTAATTGATGAAACGGGCAAAATCAAAAATATTATCACCAAGCCCGATACTAAAAATCATACAGACGAAGTATTGGCTGCATGGCATGAGTAAACTGCATTATCGTATAAAAGAAAAAAGTTGGCTAGCTGCTATTGCTGCTAAAAAACTGAACGTAACTTCAGTTGCCATGGTATTGGGTAGTACCATACACTTGCATGGCTGTACAGCTGCACATTTTTTGAAAGATGAACGTTGGGTAAAGCATGAGCTTTGCCATGTGCAACAATTTAAAACACATGGTTTTATACCATTTTTGCTCAAATACCTTTGGGAAAGCTACAAAAATGGATACTATAACAATAAATACGAAGTAGCTGCACGGGCTGCTGAAAATTGCTAACGCAGCTTATAATTACTAGTGTAACAGCGGTTTTACCACTAAAAAACGACTATATTTGCCAATATGATGAACGTTGATAATATGGAGTACAACACTACAAGAAACCATTTAATTATGAAAGAATATGGCAGACATATTCAGAAAATGGTTGAATACTTACTCACCATCGAAAATAGGGAAGAACGTCAACGCAATGCGTATGCAGTTATTGAACTCATGGGCTTTTTAAATCCGCATTTAAAAAACGTAGAAGATTTTAGGCATAAACTATGGGATCATCTTTTTTTGATCAGCGATTTTGCGCTTGATGTGGAAAGCCCCTACCCAATACCAACAAAAGAAAAATTGAAGGCGAAACCACAACCTTTGGCCTATCCCAAGCGTTATCCAAAATTCAACCACCTTGGTAAAAATATTGAAGTGGTAATTGATAAAGCATTGAAAGAAGAAAACCCTGAAAAAAAGCAAGGTTTCGCCAATGCCATAGCGTATTACATGAAACTTACGTACAGCAATTGGCATAAAGAGTTGGTGCATGATGATACCATACAAGTTGAATTAAGTGATATTACCAAAGGTGAGTTGGCTTTCAATAACAGGCCATTTGTTAAGCACCAAGCACAACGTGTAGAGAGAGATGAGTACGGTGGTGGTGGCCGTAACAACCAATTCCGTAAAAATTTTGGTAGTAATAACAACCGCAATAACAACAACCGAAACAATAACAATGGTGCAAACCGCAACAACAATGGTAATAACCAAGGCGGTGGAAATAGAGATGCAGGCGGTGGCAACAATAGAAATAACAACAACAGAAACTTTAAAAAAAGATTTTAAATACTGTTGTGTACATAACTTCCGGCAGGGTAATTCTGCCGGATTTTTTTTATAAAACAGTTCACTGATGAACAATCATTTTTGTAAAATAATTTTTGATAAAACAACGTAATTTTAATGGCAATTTTTGAAGTAAGAGGCGGCAATAAACTAAGTGGTAACATTACGCCACAAGGTGCAAAAAACGAGGCCCTACAAATATTGAGTGCAGTATTATTAACCGAACAACCGGTTGAAATTCACAACATTCCTAATATTATTGATGTTAACTTGTTAATTGAGTTACTCAAAGAAATGAACGTAAAGGTTAGTCCTACAGGGCCTAACAGTTATGTGTTTCAGGCAGATGATGTAAATGTGGAATATTTACAAAGTGAAGATTATTTTAAAAAAAGTGGCCGGTTAAGGGGTTCGGTAATGTTGGCCGGTCCGTTATTAGCAAGGTTTAAAAAAGCGTATTTACCAAAGCCCGGTGGCGATAAAATTGGAAGACGCAGACTCGATACACACATTATTGGTTTTGAACGCTTAGGTGCAACATTTTCTTACAACAGCGATACTGGTTTTTTTGCTTTAAAAACCGATGAACTCAAAGGTTGTTATATGTTGTTAGATGAGCCAAGCGTAACAGGTACCGCTAATATTTTAATGGCTGCCGTGTTGGCAACAGGTACTACAACTATTTACAACGCAGCTTGCGAACCTTACATTCAACAACTTTGCAACATGCTCATTCGTATGGGTGCAATAATTGAAGGTGTTGGTAGCAATCAATTAATAATTACTGGCGTACAAAAATTGCAAGGTACAACGCATACCATGTTGCCCGATATGATTGAAGTAGGCAGCTTTATTGGTTTAGCTGCCATGACGCAAAGCGATATCACCATTAAAAATGCTGGTGTAGCTTCATTGGGTATTATACCAGAAAAATTTAGACAGCTTGGTATTCAATTAAATATAAACGGCGATGATATTCATGTGCCAGCACAGGAGCGTTACGAAATTCAAACCTTTTTAGATGGTGGCGTAATGACCATTTACGACAACCCTTGGCCAGGCTTTACGCCAGATTTATTAAGCATTGTGTTGGTAACCGCTATTCAAGCACATGGTACTGTTTTAATACACCAAAAAATGTTTGAAAGTAGGTTGTTTTTTACTGATAAATTGATTGAAATGGGTGCACAAATTATTTTGTGTGATCCTCACCGTGCCGTTGTAGTCGGTTTAGAAAGAGCAAAACAATTGAGAGGTATCACCATGTCGAGCCCTGATATTAGGGCAGGTGTAGCCTTATTGATTGCTGCATTAAGTGCTAGTGGCAAAAGTACGATCCAAAATATTGAGCAAATTGATAGGGGTTACGAAAATATAGATGGTAGGTTACAAGCCCTTGGTGCCGATATTAAACGAGGTTAATTCAAACAACAAAAAACAGTCAACAATTTTGAATAAAATCATCATCATAACAGCTCCTTCTGGTGCAGGTAAAACATCTATCACCAAATATTTAATGCAGCGTTTTCCTACATTAAAATTTTCAGTATCGGCGGCAACACGAAAAGCCAGAGGTATTGAAAAAGATGGGGTAGACTATTATTTTATAAGTGAAGATGACTTTAAGCATAAAATTCAGCACAACGAATTTATTGAGTGGGAAATGGTGTATGAAGGCAAATACTATGGCACCTTAAAATCAGAACTGCAGCGCATTTGGGCCGATGGTAATGTACCTGTTTTAGATATTGATGTAAAAGGTGCTATTCATGTACAACAGCAATTTAATGAAGGTACGTTGAGCTTGTTTATTGAACCACCTTCAGTAGAAGAATTGAAAAAGCGTTTAGAAAGCCGAGGTACTGAAACGCCTGAATCTCTAGCAGCACGGGTAAATAAGGCATCGTATGAACTATCGTTTAAAGATCATTTTGATGAAGTGGTTGTTAATGCCCAATTAGATGAAGCTTGCGCTGCCGCAGAAAAAATAGTAGCCCATTTTTTAAAACGTTAACTTCAACCTTGAAAATTTTTTCACAATGGATGTTAATTCACTTTTAGCAATTATTATTTCGTTGGTTTTTATCGGTTTTTTTGCCGGTATTGAAATGGCGTTTATTTCAGCTAATAAATTAACCATTGAGCTCAATAAAAAGCAAGCCAAGTATTCTGGAAAAGTATGGGGTAATTTTGCGGAACACCCTGCTCGTTTTTTAGGAACTATTTTGGTGGTGGGTAATATTGTGTTGGTTGTTTATGGGCTTCTAATTGGTGCCATATTATATCCTCTTTGGGAAAAAGTTGCTGCAATATTACCTGCTTATTTAGGCCCATATGTAAGCTTAGTAAAATTATTGATTGAAACTTTGGCTGCTACAATTATTATTTTATTGGTAGAGTTTGTATGTAAAGCTTTGTTTAGGGCTCGTAATAACAGCATCTTATCAAATGGTATCATCACTTATATTGTTCAGTTTTTTTATGCTATTTTTTTTGGTGTTTCATCTTTTTTTGTAAGTATAGCCGAGTGGATTTTGCAATACCTTTTCAACGTAAAAGTGCATAACAGAAAAGAAATGTTTAGTAAGGTTGATTTAGAACATTACCTGCAACAAAATAAAATGCACAGTGAAGAAGAATCATCTGAAATAAATAAAGAACTTTTTGAAAATGCCCTCTCTATTGGCGATGTTAAATTGAGAGAATGTTTAGTACCTCGTAAAGAAATTGTGAGCATTCATAAAGAAAGCAGCATTGAGCAAGTGAAACAATTGTTTATTGAAACGAGGCTTAGCAAATTAGTGGTGTTCGATAAAGACATTGATGATATTGTTGGCTATATTCATCAGTTAGATTTATTTAAAAGTCCTGCAAATATTGAAGCCATTTTATTGCCCATACCTACTGTGCCAGAAACCATGTTGGCAACAGACTTAATGAGTAAGTTTAGTAAAGAGCGTAAAAGCATTGCTTGGGTTATTGATGAGTTTGGAGGTACTGCAGGTATAGTAACCATGGAAGATTTATTAGAAGAAATTTTTGGTGAAATAAAAGATGAATATGATGATGTAGAAGAGCTGGTTGATAAGCAATTAGCTGCTAATGAATATTTATTTAGTGGCCGTATGGAATTAGATGCCATTACTGAAAAATATGATATTCATTTTTCTGAAGATGAAACCGCTGAAACCCTTTCGGGGTATATTGTACAGCATCATGAAGCCATACCCAAACAAAGTGAAAAAATTATAATAGGTAATTACGAATTTGATATTTTAAGTGTAAGTGATACCCGTATTGAAACCGTAAAACTTAAAATTTTACGCAGGTAACCAACCATATATTTAATCGTTATATTTTTTGAAATGATCATTGGGGTACACATTTTACATCAACCACAACCATACTTTGTAGATACTATTTTACAACTTGCAAAGCAAAAGCCAACGGATCGTTTTATTATTTTTTGCAAGCAACCATTGCAGCAATTGCCTGCTAACTGTGTGCAACATATAAAAGTACCGTCACCGCAATTTTATTTAAGTTTGCAGTTTTGGTATGCAGCAACGCTACCACGTTTAATAAAACAACATGGTATCAACGTATTTATTACCAATGCCAATAGGCTTTGTGTTAAAACCACTGCTGTACAATTTTTATATGTTGAATGTAATGTTGACACTACTATACAACATTTTTTAGGAAAATATCATTTCAAAAAAGCTTTAGCCACTGCATCAAAAATTTTTACGAATGAGTTATTTGTACAGCAACAGCTTTGTAATAATTGGAAGGTAAACGAAACACAGGTAACAAATATATACCATGCATTACCAGCGGCACCGTTGCAACAAGTAAGCTTTACTGTAGCGCAACAATTGAAAGATAGCTTTACCGAAGGGTACGATTATTTTATTTATCATGTTGATGAAACATCTTCTTTACATTTAATTACACTTCTTAAAGCATTTTCGCAATTTAAAAAATGGCAAAAATCATCCATTAAATTAGTGTTATTACTTAATGGTCAACAACCTGAAAGGCTCATCAACGATTTTAAAAACTATAAGTATAGAAACGATGTGTTTTTTATTGACGAGGCCGTAGCAATGGGTAGTATGTTAATTCCTTGTGCTTTTGCAATGTTGTATTTTTCAAATCAATTTGCTACAAATTATGCCATTGCTGCATTACAGCACCATGTGCCTGTAATTGCTGAACAAAATGATGTAAATAATGCATTTTTCAAAAAGGCTTTTTTACCTACAGCAATTAAGGAGCATGATATTGCAGACCAACTGCAAGCAATTTATAAAGATGAAGCAATTCGTGAACATTTACAACAACAAGCGCAACAAGTGTTAAGTGTTTATAATATTGATAATGCAGCTACTAATTTATATAATGCTATTTCAACTTAAACAAACCATACTACCTTTGTAAAAATTATAGCGATGAAGTTTAACGAACCAGTAAGTATACAAACCATAGCACAATTAATAAATGCCACTGTTATTGGTGATGTTAATGGTATGGCAACCGGTATTAACGAAATTCATAAAGTGGAGCCTGGTGATTTGGTGTTTGTTGACCATCCTAAATATTACGATAAATGCATAAACAGCGCTGCAACATATATCATCATTAATAAAGAGGCGCCTGTACCTGCTGGCAAAGCATTGTTGCTAACAGATGCCCCTTTTGATGCCTATTGTACTATTGTTGCCCATTATCGTCCATTCAACAAAGCAACATCTACTATAAATACAACATCCATTGGTGAGGGTACTTATATATACCCCAATGCATTTATTGGTAACCATGTTACTATTGGTAAAAATTGTTTAATTCACCCCAACGTAACCATATTAGATCATTGCACTATTGGCGATAACGTTATAATTCAAGCTGGCACTGTAATTGGCAGTGATGCGTTTTATTATAATACTAAAAAAGATAGAGCGGTTTGGTATAAAAAAATGCCGAGTTGCGGTACTGTTATTATTGAAGATGATGTGCATATAGGTGCTAATTGTACTATTGATAGGGGAGTGAGCCACGATACCCGAATTGGCCAAGGTACCAAGTTTGATAACCTCATTCACATTGGGCATGATACTGTTATCGGTAAAAACTGTTTGTTTGCTGCAAGTGTTGTTGTGGCAGGTTGTGTAACTATTAAAGATGGTGTTACCATTTGGGGCGGCGCTATTGTAAACAAAACACTTACCATTGGCGAAAATGCGGTACTGCTAGGCAGAACAGGTGTTAGCGGCGATTTAGAAGGCAATAAAACTTATTGGGGAGCACCTGCACAAGAGGCTAGTGCTGTTAAAAGAGAAATGATTTGGGTAAAACGTATACCTGCTTTGTGGGATAAAGTGATGAATAATAAATAGTATTAAGGCTTGTATAAATAATCATAAGGTACTTGGTTGCCCACTTTATCCCAAGTATAATAGCCACTTATAGTTACATCATTCGACTCATAAAAGAAACCGTTTTGCTCAATAATAATACTTTCTTTAGGTTTAAAGTTTAAAAAAGACAACCTAAAATCCTTAGGTTCATTAGGGTTTTCAGCAATGTAAGCCGGTAATGGTTTTTCAGCTTTGTACAAAACGGCTACTAAGTTTTGGTTGGGTAATATTTCAACGGTTTGTGTACTATCATCTTTCTCATACTGTAAAGCACCATAAAAATCTTTCAACACAATACTATTTTCTTTGCCTTGGTTATTAGTGATGAACTGAATTTCAAAACCATCAGCTGCCAACGATTTGTTGTAAACGCTCCGCATAAAATGTAACAGTGAACCCTTGTAGGCAATTCGCCTATTGGTTTCCCATATTTGTTGTTGTGAACTATCGCCTTGCATGGCTTCAAATAATGGGTAGCCAGAGTATATGCTCACATCTGTATTGTACTCATGTGTAAACGAATCAATATTGTAAGTAATGTTGTAGCCTAGCCATTGGTTTTTTATAACAAGTGGTTCGGTAGCCGTTACTTTAAGCCTGTTTTTTTTCTTTGAAAAAAAGAAGTGTAAAGCACTAGGGTTTTGAATAGTACAGGCGCTGTCATGAGCTAGTTTTCCTAAAAAGGCACTTTTGAAAAAGCTGCCATATTTTTCTAAACCATCAGCCACTTCATTGGTTGCTACTACTGCTACGGCGGCTAATTCTTTTTCTTTTTCGTTGAGTTCAAAAATTATTTTTTCATTTGCATCGGCAGTAGTAATTCTTTTTAACTCTGTTCTATAGCCTGTAAACGTAACCACTAAATCGTACCCACCAGCTGGTAATTGTAATTTAAAATTACCGGCCTCATCTGTTGCTGTACCAAAAGTGGTGTTTTGTGCAAACACGGATGCGGCTGCCATGGGTTGGCCATTTGTTGCACTTTTAACCGTACCCGAAATGGTAAAGTAAACTTGGGCTTGCGAAGTAGTTATGAAAAGGCAACTTAAAAGGGCAACACAAAATAATTTCATGTGAGTTTTTTTTAAAACAATGCTGGGTGAGCAGTGATGTAAATGTATGAGTAGTGAAAATAAAAAATTAGTTGTTAAGATGTTGTTGCAGCTACAAAAATTTAAAGTTACTTATGCTTTTGTGGCTAATAATTTATTACAAGCTTCAACAATAGTATTGTTTAATGCTGTGTATTGAAACGATGGTAAATATGAAAGTAATTTACTGTTATCGTAATACACTTTAGTAAGTGCAGTAAGGGTAGTTTCTTTTGTGAGCAGGGGCGATGTACCCGTAAGCCTGCTTTTTAACGCTTCAAAACGCCAGGCTAAAGCAGCTATAAATGGGGTTACTTTTTTTGAAGGCGCTTTTTTACCAAAGGCCGTTGCAATGGTTTCAAAAACATGTTTGTAGGTTTCATTTGCGGCACTCAAAATAAACTTTTCACCGCTAATGTTGCTTTCCATTAATAGTATCATTGCTTTTGCAACATCAGTTGCAGCTACAAAACCAGTAACGCCTTCTGTATACCAAGGAAATTCATCGTACACTGATTTAAATATTTTAGTAGAGCTATCATTCCAATCGCCGGCGCCTAGTATTATTGCAGGGTTTACTACTGCAGCTTGTAAACCTTCGGCAACGCCTCTCCATACTTCAAGCTCACCTAAATATTTACTTTGTCCGTATTTGCTATTGCTGGTTGATGGGGTCCAATCCATTTTTTCGGTGATCATTTCTCCCGGCCTTATTCTACCCAATGCTGCAACAGAACTTACATGTACTAATTTTTGTATGCCAGCATCTAAACAAGCGTTTACCACATTGGCGGTACCTTCAACGTTAATGCTGAATAAAGCAGCAGCATCTTTAGGATTAAATGATACCAATGCTGCACAATGATATACTTGTATAACACCCTGCATGGCATCAGCTAAGGCATATACATCTAACAAATCAGCCTGTATTTTTATTAATTGAGGGTGGTTAATGTTGATGGGTTTATGGTGGTACATTGCTTTTACTGTATAGCCTTTAGCCAATAATTGCTCAACCAGTGTAGTACCTAATAAACCTGCTGCGCCAGTTACTAAAATCATGAAGGAGTGTTTAAACTATAATCGTAAAAGCCTTTACCTGTTTTGCGGCCTAATTCGCCAGCAGCTACTTTGGCGGCTTGCATTGGCGATGGCATAAAACGTGGGTTATCGTTAAACGCATGGTAAACAGATTGTGAAACGGCGTAATTAATATCCATACCAATTAAATCCATCAATTTAAAAGGGCCCATTTTAAAACCTATATTTTCCATCAGTGCATCAATATCTGCAATGCTTACGGGTGTGGTGCTGGCCATATGCATGGCTTCTAAATAAAAATGACGGGCAACCCTGTTTACAATAAACCCAGGCGCATCATTACATATAACGGGTTGTTTACCTAATTGTATGCAAAGATTGTAGATGGTTGTTACCACAGTTTTATCAGTCTGTTCACCTGCTACCACTTCTACCAACTTCATTACATGTGCTGGGTTAAAAAAGTGCATACCAACAACTCTTTGAGGTGTGGCTATGTTTTTTTGTAAAGAAGATATTGATAATGAAGATGTATTACTTGCTAATATAGTTTCATTACTGTTAATGGCAGCTAACTGTTGGTATAAATTGGTTTTTACCTCCATGTTTTCAACAATAGCTTCAATAATTACATCGGCAATGCAGTCATTAATATTAGTAGTGTATTGTATATTTTGATGAATGATAGCAGCTTGCTGAGCAGTAATTTTTACTTTGCTTTCTAAAAATGCTACATTTTTTGCAATCATTTTTTGAGCATTTTCAATACCTGTTGTTTGCGTATCAAATAAAATTACTTTAAAACCGCTTTGTGCTGCATTTAAAGCAATACCACTGCCCATGGTACCTGCACCTGCTACCCCAATTTTTTGTATCATGTTACAAAAATAAAAAACTGCTGTGCCTTTTGCTGTTTTATTTTGTAAAAACAAAAAAACAGTTTAAAACACAGCAGTCACACTTAAAACCAAACTAACTATTGTTTTTCAGCTTCAGCTTTAGCATCTGCTTTCATTTTTTCGTTGGCGGTTATTGAAAATTCTACTCTTCTGTTTAAAGCCTTACCCTCAGCCGTTGCATTATCTGCTTTTGGTTGCGATTCGCCATACCATTTTACGGTTAAACGATTATTCGCCAAACCACCTGCTTTTAAAGCAGCACCAACTGCTTCGGCCCTGCGTTGCGATAAAAGCATATTGCTAGCATCGGTACCTACATTATCAGTATGTCCTTCTACTAAAATGTTAGTTTCTGGGTATTCAGTAAATATTTTTTCTAACTTATCAATGGCTAGTTGCGAATTTGGGGTAATGTTGTATTTGCCAGTGGCAAAATATACCCCAGCTTTTGAGCCATCGGGATTATTTTCATCAAACGTAACATTAATACCTTCACCTACTCTTTCTACTTTAGCACCTGGTATTTCTGTTTTAATTTTTTCAGCTTGCTTATCCATTTTATTACCAATAATACCACCAGCTACACCACCAACGGCTGCACCTAATATGGCGCCTAATGCGGTGTTATTTTTATTGCCAACATTGTTACCAAGTATACCACCAATTACGGCACCGCCTACAGCACCAATAGCTGCGCCTTTATTTTGGTTACTTGTTCTTCTTGTAGCATCGCAACTTGCAGCAATAATGATGATGCTTGCAATAGCCAATACACTTTTTGATATAATATTTTTCATCTTTTTTTAAATTTAATTTTTAGTTAAGAAGCTCATTGGAGGCTGCTTATTATGGGTTTTAACGGAATTAACTTCTTACAAAATTGTAAATAAATGCAGCTGGTTTACCTTCAAAAGTAATGTTGCTTTTTAACTGCATGGTATTATTGTCTAACGAAATAATGGTAAATCTAAAACCAGCTTTTTCTGCATCAATATCTTTATACTTATCATCAACTCTTTTATATTGTAGCATTTTAGGCATACCACTTTCTTCATAAATTGACCAACGAATATTGCGTTTAACAGCTACACATTCGCCCCCATTTTTACTGATTTCGTACGAACCAAGGCTATTGTATTGGTTGAATTTCCATTGGCTTCCAACAAAGCAATTAAAGTCAGCTTCTTCTAAAATTTGCGCTTTTACTTTGCCAGTAATACCTTCTGTGGTAATAGTTTGTAACTGCCAGCTACCATCTACCGTTTTTTTGTAGGTTCTAGCTTCTTTTGAACTTGAGCAAGAAAATAACACCAAACTCATGGTTACTACACTTGCTAAAAAAAATAATTTCTTCATAATATCTGTTTTTAGGCAATAAAAAAGCCTGTTAATTACAGGCTATATTTTCAATTTTAATGCCAAAGCATGGCAAAAATTTATTTTTAATGAAGATGTTGTTTTAAGCAGATTCAAATTGCTTTAAAAAACGTACATCGTTTTCACTAAATAAGCGGAGGTCTTTTATTTGATAATTCAACATGGTAATACGTTCTATACCCATACCAAATGCAAAGCCAGTGTATTTGTTGCTATCAATACCACAGTTTTCAAGTACTTTAGGGTGCACCATACCACAACCTAAAATTTCTACCCAACCCGTTTTTTTGCAAACATTGCAACCTTTACCGTGGCAAATAAGGCAACTAATATCCATTTCGGCACTAGGTTCAGTGAACGGAAAGTACGATGGTCTAAAACGCACCTTAACATCTGCCCCAAACATTTCAGTTACAAAAAAGTATAAGGTTTGTTTTAAATCAGCAAACGATACATTTTCTGCAATATATAAACCCTCTACTTGGTTAAAAAAGCAATGAGCCCTTGCACTAATGGTTTCGTTTCTAAAAACCCTACCCGGACAAATGATACGCAACGGCAAAGTTCCTTTTTGCATTTCCCTTATTTGTACGCTACTAGTGTGTGTACGCAATAACCAATCAGGGTTTTGGCTAATATAAAAGGTATCCTGCATATCTCTTGCAGGGTGGTTTTCTGGTAAGTTTAAGGCAGAAAAATTATGGAAATCATCTTCAATTTCTGGTCCTTCTGCAACCGCAAACCCCAATTTATTAAAAATGCTTATGATTTTATTACGTACAATGCTAATAGGGTGTCTTGTACCTAAAGGTGCAGGAGTGCCCGGTAGCGTTAAATCAATACCAACTGCTGTTGCGTTAGTTTGTGTACCTGCTGCTTCAGTAAAACTTGCAAAAGTGTTTTCGGTAAACACTTTAAAGTCGTTCAACAACTGGCCAGCCTCTTTTTTGTTTTCTGGCGCTACGTTTTTCATTTCACCCATAATGGTCTTTAAAAGTCCTTTTGTACCAAGGTATTTGATACGAAAAGCTTCAATAGCATCAGGGGTTGTGGGTTGCTCAGCAGCAATATCAGCTTTGTATTTTGCTACAAGTGCACGTAAATTTTCCATACTGCAAAGGTAAGGAAATGCCCTGTTTTTTATTATGTGTTACAAAGCAACGGCTCATATTTAGATTAGTATATATCAATACTGCAACATCATCCCCAATATGGATATTGATTACCATGTTTTTGAAACTGTTAAATATGATTGCTAACCCTCAAATTATATATTAAATTCATAAATGGTTGTACCTTTATTACAACATTTAAAACAATAAAATTTAAATAGAATGGCACTTTTTGAATCGGGCAACCCAGCATTATCAGAAAAAAAGTTTAGCAGTACCGTAATACCAGATGTATTGCATGTAGATGAAGCCACAACCATGACGGTAAAGGGCTCATTACAAAAATTTGGATTTTTATTATTATTAGTATTGGGTACATCATTTTACTCATGGAAACAGTTTGCAGAAGGCGGTGCTATACAAGGCATGTTGCTAACGGGCTTAATAGGCGGCATTATTGCTGCAATAGTTATTATATTTAAGCAAGAGTGGTCGCCCTATTTAGCTCCAGTATATGCCTTAATGCAAGGTTTATTTTTAGGAGCTATTTCAGCGATGTTTAATGCAGCTTTTGCTGAAAAGGCACCCAATATTGTGTTCAATGCTATTGGTTTAACCTTAGCAGTAGCAGTGGCGATGTACTTACTTTTTAGCTTTAGAATTATTAAAGCAACCGAAAAGTTTAAATCAATCATAATTGCTGCAACAGTTGGTATTGGTGTGTTTTACCTCATAGTAATGGTGGTACGTATGTTTGGCGTTGATATGCCTTTTTTACACGAAGGTTCAGCAATGGGTATTGGTTTTTCATTAATTGTAACTGCAGTTGCAGCCCTTAATTTAATTTTAGATTTTGATATGATTGAAAAGGGTAGTGAGTTAGGTGCTCCTAAATATATGGAGTGGTACGGGGCTTTTGGTTTATTGGTTACCATTATTTGGTTGTACATGGAAATTTTAAAATTATTGGCAAAAATTAATAGACGATAATTTTCGATAGTTTCTTTGTTTTGTGAAGCATTTATTTTAAATTTATACTTCACCAAAGAAAAAGGAGGTATAAATGTCTAATAGTAAATCATGGACGCCTTCGGTTAGCAAATTCTAATTGAAGCGTTCGTATCTAATGATTTTTGGCTTTAAAAAGCCATAGCCGTAGTTAAACACTACGGCTTTTTATTTGCCCAATATTTCCGTAAAAAGAAACATAAAATACCCTTATTACCTTTTTAGGATGTTGCTAAACCTCCTATTTTTAGTAAATTTGCTGCATTAATATAAAACATGACAGACACCATCACTCCACATACGCCCACTTTAACGGCAAAAGATTTTGCAACAGACCAAGAAGTACGTTGGTGCCCGGGTTGCGGCGACTATTCTATTTTAGCACAAGTACAAAAAGTGATGCCTACGTTGGGTATCCCAAAAGAAGATATTGTAATTGTGAGTGGTATTGGTTGTAGCAGTCGTTTTCCATACTATATGAATACCTATGGCATGCACAGCATACATGGTAGGGCAACGGCGGTAGCAAGTGGTTTGAAAGCGGCTAGGCCAGCGTTATCTGTTTGGATTGTAACAGGCGATGGTGATGCGTTGAGCATTGGTGGTAACCACACCATTCATTTATTAAGAAGAAATTTTGATGTGAATATTTTATTGTTCAACAACCAAATTTATGGTTTAACAAAAGGGCAATATTCGCCAACATCAGAAGAACATAAAATTACCAAGAGTACGCCTATGGGCAGCATTGATCATCCATTTAACCCCTTAGCGTTGGCTATGGGAGCAGATGCTAGCTTTATTGCTCGTACGATGGATAGAGATCCGAAGCATTTACAAGCCATGTTGTTACGTTCCGCTGCACACAAAGGCGCTTCGTTTTTAGAGATTTACCAAAACTGTAATATTTTTAATGATGGTGCCTTTGAAATTTTTACAGAAAAAAACAGCAAACCAGAAGAAGCCATTTTTTTAGAACAAGGCAAGCCATTGGTATTTGGAGCTAACCAAAATAAAGGTATTAAGTTAGATGGTTTTAAACCCGTAATTGTTCATTTAGAGGAAGGGGCAAGCACAGATGATTTGTGGATACACGATGAGCATGATTTTTACAAAGCACAAATTTTAATTAGGATGTTTGATGACCCTAGTTTGCAAGGACATTTACCTCGTCCTTTCGGTGTTTTTTACCAAACCGAAAGAGCTTGTTATGAAGATGTGATGGCTATGCAAATTGATGAAGCTTTTGCAAAAACAGGCCCTGGTGATTTAGATAAATTATTAAGAGGAAAAGAAACGTGGACGATAGGGTAATTGTTGAAAAACTTTTAAAAAAGGAAAGGCTATCGTTAAATGATAGCCTTTCTTATAAAATTAAAAAATCGTTTACAATAATCCCTTTGCTAATAAAGCTTCTGCAATTTGTACGGCATTGGTTGCAGCACCTTTACGTAGGTTATCGCTTACAATCCAACAATTAAGCGTATTAGGTTGGGTTTCATCTCTACGAATACGACCCACAAAAGTATCATCTTTATCATGCGCTGTTAATGGCATAGGGTATATAAAGTTATCTAAGTCGTTTTGTACCACAACCCCAGGTGCTTTGCTCAAAATGTTTATTACTTCTTGTAAATCAAAATCATTTTCAAATTCAATATTTACGCTTTCACTGTGGCCACCAACAGTTGGTATACGCACACAAGTGGCCGTAACTTTAATAGCATCATCTCCCATTATTTTAGTGGTTTCTTTCACCATTTTCATTTCTTCTTTGGTGTAACCATTTTCTAAAAACACATCAATATGCGGTATAGCGTTCAAATCAATAGGGTGCTTATAAGCCATTTCGCCAGTAACACCTTTACGTTCGTTCATTAATTGTTCCACTGCTTTAACGCCAGTACCTGTGACACTTTGGTAAGTACTCACTACCACTCTTTTTATTTTATATTGTAAGTGTAATGGTTGTAAAACCACTACCATTTGTATGGTGGAACAATTGGGGTTGGCAATAATTTTATCATCAGCCGTTAATACTGCAGCATTTACTTCTGGCACTACTAATTTTTTAGTAGCATCCATACGCCAAGCACTGCTATTATCAACCACAGTAATACCTGCTGCTGCAAATTGAGGTGCCCACTCCAATGAGGTATTGCCGCCAGCTGAAAATAAGGCTAGTGCAGGTTTGGCAGCAATAGCATCTTGCATGCTTACAATGGTATACTGTTTATTATTAAATTTTATTTGCTTACCTACTGACTTTTCTGATGCTACAGGAATTAATTCTGTAACAGGAAAATTTCTTTCTGCCAACACTTGTAACATTTTTGTGCCTACCAAACCAGTAGCACCCACCACTGCAACTTTCATGATTTATTTTTTTATGCAAAGAAAATAATAAACTGCCAATGTATTTTAAAAAATATGCTTTAAAACAAATACACCTAAACATCATCATTTATTAAACTATATGCTTCAAACAACATTATTTAAAATAGTATCTTTAAATATCAATATTATGCAAACGTTCATCAACTAAATATTGTTTGCAGGTATTCATTAACTAACAGTATATGAAAAAAATTGTACTAGCTTCCTACTTTATTACCACTACATTTTTTGCCAGTAAAGCACAGCTTATAGATAATTTTGCTGATGGAAATTTTACCGCCAATCCAACATGGGTAGGCGGTACGGCTGATTTTACTGTGAATGCCGCTTTTCAATTACAAAGCAATAATACAGTAGTTAATAGCGGCTATTATTTAAGTACGGCTAGTACGTTAGCAGCAACAGCCCAATGGGATTTTTATTGTAACCTCACATTTAACCCATCAGGCGCCAATTTTGTAGATGTGTTTTTAACAGCATCTGCCAGCGACCTTACCTTAAACAGCACCACAGGCTATTTTGTACGCATAGGCAATACTTTAGATGAAATTTGTTTGTATAAAAAAGATGCAACAGGTGTTGTTACTAAAATTATTGATGGTGTAGATGCGGTGCTAAATACCAGCAATAATGTGATGAAAATTAGGGTAGTGAGAAATAGTGCTAATTTATGGACGTTGAGTCGTGACTTAACTGGCACTGGTAATAGCTATGTTACAGAAGGTACGGTTACTGATAACACCTACAATACAAGTGCTTTTTTTGGTATTTTAATTAGACAAAGCACTGCAAGTTTTTTTCAGCGCCATTTTTTTGACGATATACAAGTTCAAACATTTGTGCCAGATGTTACACCTCCAAGTATTACAACTGTTACCGCTTTAACAGCAAACACTGTTGATGTGTTGTTTAATGAACCTGTAGATGTTACTACCGCTCAATTAGCTAGTAATTACATAGTAAGTAATGCAGTAGGTACACCCACCACTGCTGTAAGAGATGCGGTGAATACCGCATTGGTGCATCTTACATTTGCTAACAACTTGCCTATACGTACCAACCTAACTTTAACTATAAACGGCGTGGCTGATGTTGCTGGCAATATATTGAACAATGGCACCCGAACCTTTTTATATTTTGTACCACTACAATACGATGTAGTGATTGATGAAATTATGGCTGACCCTACACCCGTAGTGAGTTTGCCAACCAATGAGTGGCTTGAGTTACGCAACAACACTACATTTCCTATTAATTTGCAAAACTGGCGTTTAGGTAAATCAACTGGCGAAAGTGGTGCGATGCCCAACTATATTTTACCACCTGGTGGTTTTGTTATTGTTTGTACGGGTAGTGCAGTGGCTGCAATGAGTGTATACGGACCAACTATAGCAGTAACGAGTTTTCCATCATTAAATAACGATGCGGATCGTATTTATGTAAAAGCGCCACAAGGTTTAATAGTGCACTCAGTAGGTTATACTGATGCTTGGTATAAAAACGAATTAAAAAAAGATGGCGGTTGGACGTTAGAAATGATTGACACCAAAAACCCATGTACAGGTATTAATAACTGGAAGGCAAGTACAGATGCCCGAGGAGGTACACCCGGCACAATTAATTCAGCCGATGCAGTGAACCCAGACAATGCTAACCCTAAATTAGTAAGGGCTTATGCACCCAATGCAAATAACATTGTGTTGGTTTTTGATGAACCATTAGATAGCACAAAAGCTGCTGTTGCTGCAAGTTATACTATCAGCAATGGTATTGGAGTACCCACTACTGCAACGCCACTTTCAATTGCTTTTGACAGAGTGCAACTAACATTCAGCACTGCGTTAGCAGCAAATACTGTTTATACTGTAACAGCCACAGCGGTAACTGATTGTAGCGGTAATGCTATTGGTGTAAACAATACTGCAAAAGTTGGTTTCCCTGTACGTATGGATAGTACTGATATGGTGGTGAACGAAATTTTATTTAACCCAACACCAACTGGGGTTGATTATGTAGAGTTTTATAACCGCAGCAAAAAAATACTGAATTTAAAAAATGCCTATATCGCTAATAGAAATACATCAGGCATCATTGCAAGCATTACACAGTTTAGTACAGAAGATTATTTGTTGTTTCCTGATGAATACATAGTGGTTACTAGCGACCCAACTATTGTAAAACAACAATTTGTTGCGAACAATCCTACAGCTTTTATTCAAATAAGTACACCGTCTTTTAATGATGATAAAAGCAATGTTATTTTATTGAATGAACAAGGGTTGATTGTAGATGAAGTAGCGTATTCAGATAAATGGCATTTTGCATTAATAAGTAATACCGAAGGTGTTTCGTTAGAACGTATTGACCCTAACGCAGCAAGTGTGCAAGCTAATTTTCACAGTGCAGCATCAAGTGTAGGTTATGGTACACCAACATATAAAAATTCGCAATATAAAATTGATGCGGAGGTAAAAGGTGATATTACTATTACACCTGCTATTGTGAGTCCGGATAATGATGGTTTTGATGATTTTGCTACCATACAATATAGTTTTCCTGAGCCAGGCTATGTAGCCAATATCACCATTTTTGATGCCGCTGGCAGGCCCGTTCGTTATTTGCAGCGCAATGCGTTGAATGGTTTAAAGGGATCATATCGTTGGGATGGATTGGGTGAAAAAAACCAAGTACTACCAGTGGGTATTTATATTATTTACACAGAGGTATTTAATTTACAAGGTAAAACCAAAAAATTTAAAAACACTATTGTTGTGGCTAGAAGAAATTAGTTCAAATTAAAGAATTGAAGCGATAATAAAAAAAGACCAACACAATATGTTGGTCTTTTTTTATTAAACATTAATCCAATTAAATTGATATTCTAAAGCAGGTTTTAAACCACGTTCGGCAATACGTTTGAGTCGTTCTGGTAACTTCATTATATAATCTCTACCTTTTTCAGCAGCACTGTTCAGGTTATTGATAGAGGCAATTTTCCATTCTTTAATGAGCGATTCTAAAATATCAGTATAATCTAAAGCCGTATACACACCCAAACGTTGTGCAGCATCGCTAAAATGGCTATATGCAGCGCCAATTTTTTCACCTTGTTGGCGTAAAAAGTGAGCAGGCATCACAATTTTTTTACGCATCATATCTTCAAAAGCTAGTAACATACCATTGGGGTCAACCTCAAAAATTTGACTTACAAAACTTTTGTAGGCTTTAGCATGGCGCATTTCATCGGCAGCAATAATGCCGCATATTTTAGATAAGTGTGCATTGCCATATTGCTTGGCCATACTAGCTGTACGCCTGTGTGATATATTGGTAGCCAACTCTTGAAAAGATGTGTATACAAAGTTTTTGTAAGGATCTTTAGCTGTGCCTATTTCCATACCATCAGCAATTAAATGTTGCGTACTAATTTCAAGTTGCTTCATATTCACTCGGCCTGAGAGGTACAAGTATTTGTTGAGCAAATCGCCATGCCTGTTTTCTTCGGCGGTCCACATACGCACCCAACGGCTCCAACCTTGTGGCTCAGCATTGGTAATACCTTCTACCTCCATTAACCAACTTTCGTAAGTGGGTAGTGCTTCTTCGGTAATAACATCACCCACCAACACCGCTAAATAATCGTAAGGCAAGGCCTTGCATTGTTCTTGCAGTTCCTTTACTTCAGCCAAAAAACTTTCGTTGTTACTTTGTGGCAATAGTTCACTAGGCTGCCAATTTGTATCAGGGTTTTTTAAAAAATCAGCAATGATGGTATCCATTTTTGAACCCAAAAATTGCATTACCTCTAGTGTGGATGGTGACAAAGTGTATTGGAAGTTGTAAATATGAAATTGTAATATAACGTTGTAAAGGTAGCCTATATAAAATTGTTTTACTCAAATTAAATCCGCATCAATGAGTTGTTTATTATCTTTGAGATGATGTTAAACAACAAAAAATTTTCATGGGTTTCAGTAATAAAATCAATTGCAAAAACAGCAGCGGTTTTATTTTTACTACTCAACATCATCACCCTTTTTCATGCCTACAAGTTTACCCACTATTATGAAGCTGGCGAAGTAAACATTAAACCTAATAATGAAAAAACCGGTTGGGATAAAACAAAGGAATTATTATTCGGTTTTACCGCAGCCAAACAGCCTAACCTACCACCTGATAGCAGCTATAAAATTATTAATCTCTATACCAAAGATAGTTTGCGTTTAGAAGCTTGGTACAAAGTGGTACCGCAAGCAAAAGGAACCGTTGCATTGTTTCATGGACATGGCGGTAACAAAGCTAAAAATGTATTAGAAGCCACTGCGTTTCAGCAAATGGGTTATAATACACTCCTGCTCGATTTTAGGGCACATGGTAATAGCCAAGGCAATACCTGTACCATTGGTTTTTATGAAGCGGAAGATGTTGCGTTGGCATACGAGTATCTGCAAAAAAGTGGTGAAAAAAATATTGTATTATGGGGTATTTCATTAGGCGCTGCTACCATAACTAAAGCCATAAATGATTATCAATTACAGCCTCAAAGAGTAATTTTAGAAATGCCATTTGCATCATTACCTGATGCTGTAACTGGGCGTTTAAAAATAATGCATGTACCAACGCAACCTATTGGCACTTTGCTCACTTTTTGGGGTGGTACAATACATGGCTTTTGGGCTTTTGGTTTACAACCATATCGCTATGCCGCTGCCATACAATGCCCTGTATTATTGCAACATGGCACCAACGACCCTCGAGTTACTGTTGCAGAAACACAACAAATTTTTGATCAAATTACTACCGCTAAAAAGTGGGTGGAGTACCAAAATAGTGCCCACGAATCACTTTGTAAAAATGAACATGATAAATGGATAGCGGAGGTATCAGCTTTTTTAAAATAATGCACCCACAACAACTTAGTATCAACGATTTTGACTACAATTTGCCAGAAACACAAATTGCTTTACACCCTTTAAAAGAAAGAGATGCATCGCAATTATTGGTATATAAAAATCAACAAATAAGTAGTGCTACTTTTGCAGCAATTGATCAGTACTTACCTGATGATGCCTTGCTAATTTTTAACAACACTAAAGTTATTAATGCACGTATAAAATTTGTAAAACCAACCGGTGCTGTTATTGAAGTATTTTGTTTAGAGCCTGTTGGTACTTTTACAGATTATGCAATGGTAATGGCTAGTAACCAAACGGTGCAATGGAAATGTTTGGTAGGTGGCGCTGCAAAATGGAAAGATGAAGTGCTGCAGAAAACAATGGAAATTGATGGAAAAACAGTGGTGTTATCAGCTACCAAAATTGAAAAAATTACGGAGGCCTTCATTATTTCGTTTTCATGGACGCCCAATGAAGTGAGTTTTGCCACAATTATTGAAGCTGCTGGCACAGTGCCATTACCACCGTATATAAAAAGACAAACCGCTGATGCGGATACCGAAAGGTATCAAACCATTTTTGCTGAAAACAGCGGTTCTGTTGCTGCTCCAACAGCTGGTTTACATTTTTCTGAAGCAGTTTTTGAAAAGCTATCTGCAAAAGGTTGTGCCAAAGCATTTGTAACCTTGCATGTGGGTGCAGGTACTTTTAAGCCTGTAAAAGCCGCAACCATGGCGGCACACGAAATGCATGCTGAGTATATTGATGTTACAATACCTGCAATACAACAAATAATACAGCAACTTGGTAATATAGTAGCAGTGGGCACTACATCGCTCAGAACTATTGAATCGTTGTATTGGCTAGGTGTTAAAATAATTGTAGAGCAACCCTCATCAATGCCCACCATTTACCAATGGGATGTATATGAACCGCCTTTGAAAGATGTTACGATCAGTGCAAAAGAAAGTTTACAAGCATTAGTAAATTGGATGCAAGCACACCAACAAAAGCACTTATTTACTAAAACTCAAATTTTAATTGCACCGGGTTACCAATTTAAAATAGCAAACATGTTGGTAACTAATTTTCATCAACCAAAATCAACTTTATTGTTGTTAGTAGCTGCTGCTATTGGCGATGATTGGAAGTTATTGTACGAATATGCTTTAAAAAATGAATTTCGGTTTTTAAGTTATGGCGATGCTAATCTTATTTATTTAAACCAAGCTAAGGGTTAATGGTAACGTTGGTACCTACGGTAATGTAGCTATACAAATCTTTCATTTCTGTGTATTTTAATGAAATGCATCCATCAGTCCAGTTATAAAAATTATCTACGGTCCACTCTTCTTCTGGTCTTGTGGCATGTATGGCAATACCATCGCCAATTTTAGCAGTAGCAGGTATAAGGCCTTTTTCTTTTCGCTCTTTAAAACGTCGGTAACTTTCATCGTTGGGGTAATCAAGCAAAAGCTCGGGCCCCCATTTGTTATGAATTTTTTTGAGTACAATTTTAAATGAACCATTAGGTGTTCGCCTGTCGCCTTCCCTCATTTTATCACTCAAATCTTTACTACCAAATACAATTGGGTAAGTAGCATACCATCCTTCTTCATCGTATACATTTAATTCATAATCTTTTTTTGAAATAACTATGTAGTATGGGTTCGTTTTTTTTGTTAACCGATAAGCTTTTTTGGCAGGTCGTTTTTTGTAACTCCTAAAATTATGATCAGCAGGGGCAAAGGCTGTAAGTGCCGTTAATGTTATAAAGGAAAAGCTCAGTAAAAAAATTCTGCTGTTCATTTTATTTGGTTTTTTCCTTGGATGGAGGAAATGATTGGTTTGACTTGTTTATCAAAAATTAGACCATGAATGTAATAAAATGTAACATACATAATTGTTATAAAATTGCCAATTGCAATAAACAAAAAAGCTGTTTCAAATAAATGGATAATCCATTTAATGAAACAGCTATTATTTTAAAATAAAATTGGGATTACCAGTTGCTCAAACGTATACCTACATTAAAGGTTTTAACATCTAATCCTCTTTCAAAAATTGATTTTGGTGTATAGGCGCCATATAAACGAACACCACCTAACCCAATTTCGCCGATGTAGCTAATTTTAAAACGCTCTACATCATAATCACCTTTATTTTTTTCTTTACCTCTTTCGTCGCTAATTTGTTTGTTGCGTTGGCTGTAAAGGTAGCCAGCACTAATACCGAAGCTGGTGCTGAATTGTTTTTTACCTGGTTTTTTATTGGTTGCAAAATTGAGCATTACAGGTACTGTTAAATAATCGAGTGCTAATTTATTTTTTGAGAAGCTAATAGAATCTCTAAAAACAAATGGTGCATTGGTTTGTAAGCCACCACTGTAAGGGATGGTGCCATTTTCTTTAAAGCTAATTGGTGAGCGGAAACGATAGTTATTCAACTCCAAGCCTAAACCGTATTTTAAATTAATATTTTGTTTTACTAATGCTACTTTTTGCATAAAAAACCAAATATTGATGTTGATGCTTTTACCACCTTTTAATTTCAAATCAGCTTCTGAAAAAGCAGGACTACCTGGTTTGTTTACCGTATACCCACCTGTATTACCGTAACTGGTATTATCATTAAAGTTGCTGAAACCAAAATCAACAATACCATAGTTGGTACTTACTTTACTGTTTTTCTTTTTGGTAGTAATAATTACACCTGCGGAGTCTGTTTTACCAATTTTACCTTTTTTAATAATTAAGATATTGCCAATGCGGATGGTATCGTTATTCGAACTTTTTTTTGTGGAATCACTTGCTGGTGTGTTAGTTTGTGCCATACTAGTAATGGCAAAAGCGCATAGTAATGTTGTTAAAGCGTACAATCTTTTCATGTTCATTCGTTTTTAGTGTGTAATAAATTGTTAGTTGCCGGTTATTTGAAAATTGGCAATTTTGATGGAGTTACCTGTTTTTACCTTTGCAGTTCGTTCAACAAACCGTTTTACTTTTCTAAAAAAGCCGCCTACTTTGCTGCGTTTTACATCATCTTCATCTAGATATAAGATTTTGTTTTCGCTGCTTTCGGTTTCATTTAAAACAGCCGTTGAAGTATAAGCTGTTTCTAAAGGAACGATATTATTATCATCAACCTTTTTATTATTGCCTACCGCTGCTATAGCAATGTTTTGTTGCGGTACATCAATTTTATTAGGGATGATGTCAACAGGTACAATTGTTTTTGGTGTTACAGCAATAATGGGTTCGTTGCTTAAAGAACCACCATTACTATTGTTGGGCATAACAACCTTTTTGTTGTTGCTATCATTGCTGCTGCTGTTGTTGTTATTTTTTACTGCAATAGCGTCGTTTTGTTTAGTAACAGCAGGCTGCGTTTTGTTTACATTATTTTCAGTACTGTTCGTATTATTAACAATAGTTGGTTGGCTTTTTTGGTTGTTATTGCTTGTAGCTATTGTAGGTGCCGCAGTATTATCAACAGGTTTATTAAACCATGTAGCACCCCAAAAAATACCGAACCCTATAAAAATAGCTGCTGCAGCATAGCGTAAAAATTTACCAATTACCAATTTGCCTTGCTCGTGCCTGTATAAAACGGCTTTGTTTTTAAATTCTATAACATCAGCAGCATCAAGCTTTGTTTGTTGTAACAATGCCCACTCTTGTTGTACTGCAACGTCTTTTTGTATAAGCTGTTCAAGTGCAGCATGTTCATTTGCTGGCAACGCATCATCTAACTTTAATAATAATTGCTCTTGCAATGTTTCGTTGATGCTGGTTGTTTTTAATAAGGCATTTTTATCATCAAAATAAACAGCATCATTTGGTAAAATGGTTGCCATTAACATATTGAGCTCTATACGCAAATCTTCATTTTCTGCTACAAAAGCCTCAACAGCTAGGCGTTCATTGGCACGCAATTCATTATCTGCATACAGCAGAAAAAATGACTCGTAATTATTGCGGTTGATGAACATGGCGTTTATTTTATAATACGTTTTCTGGTTTTACAATATAGTTGCGTAACTGTAACCTAGCTCTGTGCAAATACACTTTTACTTGGCTTTCGTTTAAATTGGTTATTTCACCAATTTCAGCATAGTTATAACCTTCATAATCTTTCAACATTACCAAACTACGCTGTAACTCAGTAAGCTGGTTTAATGCCTCATTTAAAATACGTTTGGTATTTTGTTGCATGTGGCTGTTACCAAGGGCTGTTTCACTAAAATCATCTTTTAATTGAATGCGTTTGTTTTTTCTGATATGGTCAATCATACTATTGTAAGCCACGGTAAATAAAAAACTTTTGCATTTATCATTTTCTACTTGAGCTCTATTGATCCACATTTTTTCAAACGCATTTTGCACTACATCCCTAGCATCATCTTCATTACGAAGATTTTTTAGGATAAAACGATATACGTTGTCAGCGTATAGTTTTACACAATCGTTATATTGATGTTCTGTCATGCAGTGTTAAAAGATAAGCGTTGTAAAGTTAGTTCAAATGTGCCCTGTTTGAAAGTATAACGCAGGTTGATTTTAAAAAGTTACAATTGGTGCAATTTTTTTTAAATATTTTTTTAAGTCCTTATTAAAAGCAGAAATATCTGTGTGTAGGAGTGCCTTTGTGGGGGCATTAGTAGTATTTTTGCAAGGCAATAAAAACCGCAATTATGAACCAAGCATTTGCCAACCGCATTGGCGCTGAACTGGCTGAAATACAAACTGCCGGATTGTTTAAAAGCGAACGTGTTATTACGAGTGAACAAGGTGCCGAAATTACCGTAAATGGCGCAACTGTTTTAAACTTTTGTGCTAATAACTATTTAGGTTTATCGGCTCACCCCAAAGTGTTAGAAGCAGCTAAAAAATATATTGATTACCGTGGTTTTGGTATGAGTAGTGTACGTTTTATTTGTGGTACGCAAGATATACATAAGGAGCTTGAACAAAAGTTAGCCAGCTTTTTAGGTACTGAAGATACTATTTTATATGCCGCAGCATTTGATGCCAATGGTGGTGTATTTGAACCTTTGTTTAATGAAGAAGATGCCATTATTAGTGATGCGTTGAACCATGCTAGTATTATTGATGGGGTTCGTTTATGTAAAGCACAACGTTACCGTTACGAACATAATAATATGGCTGATTTAGAAGCCAAGTTAAAAGAGAGTGCACATTTACGCAGCAGGATAATTGTTACAGATGGCTCATTTAGTATGGATGGTACTATTGCACAGCTTGATAAAATTTGCGATTTGGCTGATCAATACGATGCTATTGTAATGATAGATGAATGCCACTCATCGGGCTTTTTAGGTAAAACAGGTAGGGGAACACACGAACATTGCAATGTAATGGGTAGGGTAGATATTATTACAGGTACATTAGGTAAAGCATTAGGTGGTGCAAGTGGTGGTTTTACAAGTGGCAAAAAAGAAATTATTGAAATGCTTCGCCAACGCTCACGTCCGTATTTGTTTAGTAATACATTAGCACCAAGTATTGTGGGGGCTTCTATTGCAGTGTTAGATATGCTTACTGAAACTACTGCGTTAAGAGATAAATTAGCCTTTAATACGCAATATTTTAGAGAGCAAATGACTGCTGCTGGTTTTGATATTAAACCAGGCGAACACCCTATTGTACCTATTATGTTGTACGATGCAGTGGTGGCTCAAAACTTTGCTGCTGCTCTGTTGCAAGAAGGTATTTATGTAATTGGCTTCTTTTACCCAGTGGTGGCAAAAGGGCAAGCAAGAATTAGGGTACAATTAAGTGCAGCGCATGAGCAACATCATTTAGATAAAGCCATTGCCGCTTTTATAAAAGTGGGCAAAAATTTAGGTGTATTGAAAAATTAAGATTGGAGATATATTTTGTAAGCCATCAAAACATTAAATTGTTTGATGGCTTTTTTATGTGTTGATAGGCAGTTTAATGATCACCAATGTGCCAGTAGCTTGCCCATCGTTATCATATTTATCAACGATTTGTAAGTTTACTTCTTTAAAGTGTTGTTGTAAAATATCAAGCCTTTTTTTGTTGGCGTTCATTGAAAATGATTGGTGTAACTTTTTATTGAGCTCTTTCAATTCGGCGCTACGCTTGCGGCCGATACCATTATCATCAACCAAAATTTTTACCTGTTCACCTTCTAATTGAAAACGTATTTGTAATTGCCTATTGGTTTTGCGGTGTAATAACCCATGTTTAACGGCGTTTTCAACATAAGGTTGAATTAGCATAGCAGGTATCGTAATTTTATCAACCTCTAACGTATCATCTACCAATATTTCATATTCAAACGAATCTTCAAATCGCATTTTTTCAAGCGATAAGTATAGTGAGAGGGCATTTATTTCTTCACTTATGGTAATAGCATCTTTATTGCTCATATCTAAAATGCTACGGGTAAGGTCGCTGAATTTACTGATGTATATACCTGCATTTTTTTTGTCATTCATGTACACATAGCTCTGTATAGTATTGAGTGCATTAAAAATAAAATGAGGGTTCATTTGTGCTTTGATGCCAGAAAGTGTTGTTTTATCAAGCTCTTTTTCAAGTAAAATTTTTGATTCTTTTAAAGCCAATTGTGATCGTTCTTTTTTGATTTTTAGTTTTACCAAGGCATAAACAATACCCATTATTATACAACTAATGATGCTGATAAACCACCATGTATTATAAAAAGGCGCATTTATTTTAAAGGTAAAACTTTGTGAAACGGTATTACTAACAATACCGTTGGTTACTATAAAAAAATCTATTTTGTAATTATCAGCTTTTAAAAAAGCTAAATTAATTTCCCTTCTATCGCTTGGTAAATGCACCAACTCCTTACCGTTTATGCTATATGCAACATGTGTATTTGTAGCATTGGCATAAGCAATTAATGAAAATTGGAAATTGATGCTGTTGTTTTCAAAACCTATAGTGCTATTATTGGGTAGTGAATTTTTGTTATTACCATAAGTTACTTTATTTAAAATAAAAGTAGGTACAACATTGGTTGTGTTTAGTAAATTTTTTGAAAATGCAATGATGTTATTGCCATTGTTGAGGTATACTTTATTTTCAGTAACAAAAAAGTTTTGTGTATTATCAGTATTAATACCCATTTGCTTATCATACTTATAAAGCTGGTTGTTGTTGTAACAAAAAATTGCATCTTCCCCTAAAACCCACAATTCATTTTTATAATTAAAAAATTTATATAAAATACCCGTAGTAGGTTTATTGGTAAAGGCTGGTATGTAGCTTTGGCCAGTCCATTGTAGTATGCCTTTATCTTTAGTTGCTAATAAAAGTGCATCATTCCATACAATAATATCTTTTAAAACACAGGCAGGTTCAGGTAATTTAATGGCTTGGGTATAACCATTTTTCATTTCTAAAATACCGGTGTAGTTACTGATATAAATTGTTTTGTTGAATGGATTGTATTTTATGCTTGATGTATGTTCATTAGAAAAAGATAGTTTTTTAATATTGCTATTGTTGAGTTGATAGGTGATAACATATTTATTGAGCCAATGGTTTTCATCAATTTTACTTTGGTATAAAAAAACACCTTGTGAGGTAGCAAATAAAATATTACTATCAACATAGCAATAATCTTTAATAATAAAAGGCTGATTTGTTTTATTGATGATTGATGTAATGTTTGAAAAAAACGGACTTTGATTATACTGGTTGATACCAATAAAATTGATTGGAAATTTACTTTTATAAGTTTCAACCGCATTGATATTATTGGTTAAAGTGTTGTAGTGCAAAATGCTGCCATCTTTTGTGCCTAGTAATAACTCAGTTTCATTACCACTCATGGCGGTGATGTTGTGGGGAATATTGATAATACTATTGGCTTTTAAATTGGGAACAAATAACAAGCCCTGCCCTAAAGTGCTTATAAAATAGCTACCCTCTTTTGTTTGTTTAACATCAGTAACATCATAACCACTAAATATGTAAGTGAAGTTGCCTCCTTTATTATTTTTTTTACGATAATAAATACCGTTGCTGGTACATATCCAAATGGTGCTATCGGTTGTTGAAATATAATTCACCGTAATTGGTTCGGGTGCATTTTTAATTTGTATGTATTCGCTGTTATTGTAATAATAAATAGCATCTAACTGTTTATTTTTTACAATAAATAAATCTTTATTAGAATAATGAAAACCACCTTTGAGCACTCGTGGTAATAAGTATAATTTTTTTTCTGAGGAAAGAATGTAAAAATTAAAATTTGTACTATAGCCAATAAAACTAATAGCTATATTTTTATTTAACAGTTCAGCATTTTTTAAACAAATGCTTTTTCGTTTATTCGTTGTAACATCTATTTCAATAATACTGTCATTGGTAATAGCAAACAAATTATTTTTATAGGTGGTACTAATACTAAAGCCCCAGCTGTAGGGTATGGTATTGGCGTACCAACGGGTTGAGTCGCCTTGTTTTTTAAAAAGTACATTGTTAAAAGCTTTGCAAAAAATGGAGCCATCATCTGTCTCCATAATATTGGTGAGCTCTGTAAAAGGATGTTCTTTGTTGTAGTAGTTTGTAAAATGGTTACCATCAAAACTACTAAGCCCTTTTGAGTGAGCAATATAAAGCAAACCATTTTTAGCCACATGTAGGTTGTAAATGGTGTTTGATTGTAAACCTTTATCGGTTAAAAACTGAATAAAACTTGGTTGTAATTGAGCACTACTTATTGAAGCTATAAAAAGCGGTATAATTAAAAGTAATGTTGATTTGGCTTTATTTAATTTGATGGACATTGTAATTACAACTTAGTAAATTAAGCCAATTGTTTCATTTTATCGATAAGTACATCGGTTTTATCTGCACTTAAAACTGCGGTTAATTTTTCTTCTAAAAAAATATCCCCTTCACTGCGGTTAAATTCTAATACATATTTGAGGTTTATTAGGTATGATTTATGGCATCTGAAAAAATGAGTGATACCCATAAGTGCTTCTTCAAAATATTTTAAATTTTTACTTACAGTTAGTTTTTCATTGCCCTTCATAAATATTTTACAGTAAGAACCTTCCGCCTCAAACATAATAATATCTTTTATTTTTATAAACCTTGTGGAGCCTGTTAGGTTTACAACAATACATTTATCGTTATTATCATTATTAAAATTATTTTGTAGTGCTTTGTACTGATGCAGTTTATTTTTTTCATCATTTTTAGCAATGCGTTGCATGGTTTGTTGCAACATTTCTGGGTTGATGGGTTTTAACAAATAATCAATAGCCGATAGTTTAAAAGCTTGAATAGCATATTCGCTATAGCCTGTAGTGAATACAATATCAAAATGTACTTCATCTGGCTCAAAAAAATCAAGAATACTTAAGCCGCTGTGGCCTGGCATTTCAATATCTAAAAAAACAATATCTGGCCTTAATTTTTTTATGGCTTTTATACCGCTTGGCAAATCGTCGCAATCAGCTAAAATGCTGATATCTGGGGCTACTTCATGCAACATATTTCGTAATAAAAGTCTTGCTTTATTTTCATCATCAATAATAATGCATGTTTTCATGTATATAGTTTAAGTAGTTGGTTGCGTTAAATAGTTCAATATAATTACTGCAAAATACTTTATTGTGCATGTATTTATGATTTGGCTTTATAAAAGTGCAAGTTCAGTTTACCAAATTATATATAGGCTGTTTTTTACGTTGGTTTTAATTTTTTGAAAAGGTAAAAAACTAGTATCTAATTTTTGCAAATTCAATTTATGCTTTTATAAATATCGATTTCAATACTTTTTTAGCCGTAATAATTTTATTGTTTAAACAATAAAAGTATTATTTATGAAATCACTGATTTTAGCCTCGGCCATGCTCATATTTGCTTTGGGAGCAATTGCTCAAAAGGTAAATAAAGTTGTTAGCAAACCATATAAGGTATATGGTAAAGAAATAGGTAAAAAGTTTTTTTATCCTTACGGAAAAGAGGGCGATGAATTTGAAAAATTTTATGCAAAGGTTGATGGCGATACACTGTACATCACCATAGAGCATTTTAAAGAAAAAACGGGTCAACTAAGTTACGTTTATAACTATAGGCTGCCTTTTAAACACCCTGATTTAGTTTTTAGTGAAGTTAAAAAATGGTATGGCGCTACCGATGTTTATCAAATAAATATTACTGGTAAAAACAAAACAACTTTCTCGTATGATTTTATTGACAGTGATGGAAAAATAACGCCTTCAACTAGTTCATCTTATATAACGAGTCTTTCTTTTAATGATGAAACTGCAGCCAACTCTTTATTAAAATCTATAAAAAAATAATATGAATAAAATTAAATTTCTTGCAACATTATTGTTTGCATTGGTTGTAAATGCTGTTGTAGCACAAACTACTTCTTTAAAATGGAATGATAGCACTGTTACCTTTTTAGGTTCAAAAATTGGCGCAACAGTTGTTTTGGGTAAAAATAATAAGCCTGCTTTACAATCAACCTTTTATTATGGTTTTGATAAGGCTGCTAAAATGCATGTGTTTCATTTAGTGAAAACAGACATATCTACTCCAGACATGAAGTACTATTTAATTTACAAATACCTAGTGCCAGCAACGGCTGTTAATACCAGTAATTTAAAAGTTGAAAAGGTTGACAATATTGCGGTTGAAGGTGGCTTTTATGCTTATGTTTCTCTTAAATGTAAAGATGATGTTGAGTGTTTTACATTTTATGAAAAAGGAAGCCATTATGACGATTTCGGTAATGAATCAAAAACCGATGAGTTTACCATTGAAGCAAGTGTAGCGGAAATGCCAGCTTTAGAAAAATTGATACAACAAATTAAGAACAACCATTAAATTTTAATCGCTTAAATAAATTAATATGAAAATGCTATTCATTGCTACTTGTGCAGTAATGCTAACTTTAACTTCAGCAATAGCTAGTAGTTTCCCCTTTTCATCTTCCGTAAGTATTACTCATAAATTAGGTAGTAAAGTAAAAGTTAAGTTACAGAACAAAGGGAAAGATAAAATTGAAATTTTTTATCAAGAAACTGCTGGCTCAAGAAATTTATCAGGTGCTACCATCAACCAAAATCAAACAATTACTATTAATGTAGAACCTGGCGCTCAAGTATACTATAAAGTGAAAGGCAGTAAAGGCGATTTAATTTTAACCGTTACTGCTGAAATGGAAGGCACTACACAAATCATTAAACAATAATTAAACACATTAACAATTGATAAGAGCCCTATTAGCGGGCTTTTATAATAACCAAAACTATATTTTATGTTACGTTATTTTATATTAATACTTGTTATTAGTTTTTTACAAAATTCAAATGTATTTGCACAAGATGCTAGAGAAGGTACGCCAGAAGAAAAGGCGGCCCATGCTCAAAATGTTAAAGGTATTATGGGTAAATGGAAAACCAATGGTACTGAAACAGAAATTGTTGAAGATCAACTAAAACCCAAAAAGCAAGAAGTTGAACAATTGTATAAAAATATATTTGACAATGCTGCATGGGAATTTAAAACTGATGGTAGCTTTACCATTACCAATAATATTGATGGTAAATCATCAACCGATAAGGGAACATTCACTATTGTTGCCAACAAGCTCACCTTGTATATGAGTGGCAATACACTCCACTGTTTAATGAAAATGAAAGTTGATGGAACAATGGTGGTAGCTATAATGATTACTGAAAAATCAAAATTTGGAATGTTACTTACCAAACAATAATAATGAACTTCTATTTAAAAGCCCGATACAAAATAAATGTATCGGGCTTTCTTTATAATTGAAATTTACATTTCTTCAGGAGTATTGATGCTACATATAATTTTAGGCGTTTCGTTTTTTGGAACAATAAAGATGATATTACGTTGTAAAGTTTCGCCGTTTCTAAAAATGTAACCGACTTTGGCATTTTTAGTTTCTTCTTTATTGTTGATTGTAACTTTTGTTGCCACAATAAATTCTCTGGCTTCAATATTGGCATTTTTTACAGTTAAACGCTTACCAGTGGCATTTGTACAATTAAATAAGGCTAACTTGTTTCCAACATTATCAGTAATCATTGTTTTAAAATTATTACGATACAATTTTGTACAGCCTGTATGATTGGTAATGTAAATGGTTACTTCATACCGGGTATAATCATCACCCTTCACAACCTTATTTTGTTCGTTTGTAATATAATATCCATATTCAAAGCCATTTTGTTGCACAGCCTTTTTTTCTTCTAGCTCAAAGGTTTGTGCTTTTGAAAAATGTACACTTGCCATTGCAAGTAAAGAGATTATATAAGTTTTATTAGAAAGCATTATTTTAAAGTTGATTTTTTTAAACACTATAAAGTGGGTTAGAAGTAGTATTAATTGTGATAGTCGCTACCCCAAATGGCAACTGGCGCATTGTATTTTTTCCAGATGCCATCATACCAAACATCGGTACTAAAACTACCTGACTCAGCAATTGCCCAGCCAGTTGATTTTTTAATAAATAAAGCTTCAACATGACAGCAATCCATAAAATCAGCATCATCAGCTTTGAATTTTATTGGTTGACCATCTTTTCTAGCAGCAGTTGCTTTTAACCATGCATATTTGTTTGATACGTTGAAAACATTTACTGAAAAAACAACATCTTGTTGATAGTCTTTTTTTAAAGATGATCTTAATAAATCGAGCATTAGTGTACGTTCTGCAATGTTGGCTTGATTGGCAACTTTATAGTTTTTTATGGCCTGCGCTGTTACCATATTGTTGAAAGCTAATATTACAATTGTTGTAAAAAAAATTTTCATTTTATAATGTTAAGGTTGATGTATTGTAATGCCAATTTAAGAGTGCAGGTTGTAATTGTTTTTTTATTGTACATGCTTTTTGATTACCAGTGTTACACTCAATATCTAACAAATTTGTGCCATAGTTAAATATTACAGTAGTGCCTTTTATTGGTAAAGTAAAATAGTAATAGGGCTTGTCTCCAGTAAATTCGGCCATTTCGTTTGCCGTAATGTTAGCTTGTGTTTTTTGAACCAAAGCTGTTATTGATGGTACAACTTTGCTAGTAATATTGTTCATGTTATTGCCATCATAAAAATGTATTGTGCCATTTTCATTTACATCGCCTTGTGTATAATAATTTACTGCGATTGTATAACCTTTATTATTTTTAAACAATGCCAATTGATAATGGAGTGTGCCGCCTCCAGTGCCGCTATCTACTATTTCTAAATATCCGTTTGTTTCCATTAGTTGTAGCCTACAAGTGCCTGTGCTTGAATAAGCCGAATAAGTACTTCCTTTTTTTACAATTGAAAACCCTTGCCGATCACTTGTTGGTAATTTATGAAAATACTTGATAAGTAATGGTTGTGCAAATGCAGTTGTAATAGTAGTTGTTGTAATTACTAGCACTAAAAAAATGATTTTCATGCAAAATAATTATGGTGTTGGAGGATATGTTTTTACAGCCCATTTTTTTAGTATAGCTGGCATTTCAATACTTTTTTCAGCATACAAGTATTCAATTTGATCTCTCACACCAACAAAAATTTCATTGGTTTTTAAGTTGACTATTATACAGGCGCTTGGGTCGCCTCCACTGTGTAGCTGCATACCTTCTGCAATAAAATAATCGCCTTCTACACGGTTAGGTATTAATGTTTGCCAAACTTCGTTATTCACAAAATCATAATGCAAAACCATCATTTTTTTTAGCCTACTTTTTAGTTTAGGATGCTCTAATAAACCTGCAGGGTATTTACCTTCCAGCTTTTTTAAAAAACTTAAATCGTTGGTTGTAGCGGTTGTGGCTTTTAAAGGTTTATTAGTTTGAGCCAACAAATTAGTTGTTACAAATGCTAGTATGATTATAATTAGAAACTTTTTCATGTTAATGTTATTGGTATGTGATGGGCTATTGTTTTTTGAGTAGGTCTGATTCGCTTTTACATGTTGCCGCAGTACCACAATCGGCTACTTTAAACTTGGCTAAATTGGTATAGCCTTTTTCATCGCCCATGCGTATCATAACATAACAGCCTTTTGTTTTGTCAACAAATTGTTTAACTTCAAAAGCATTGTCATCACTATCAATTTCTGTTTCATTTCCTACATAATTTGCGGTACCTTTTCTTTTAAAGGCACTGCATCCGCCACTTTCGGTATATATTTCGTAGTTAATTTTTTTGTTATTGATGTTTGTAATTTTTAAATACTCATGTAAATCAGCTTTATCTTTTGCATAAGTAATTGTTTGTGCATTGGTTGTGAGTTGTGTAATACTAAGTACAATGGTTGTACATAATAACTGCATTATTTGTTTCATGGTTTTAGCTTTTTTTGATTTTTCCTTTATCAGAAATTTGTAAGGTTACGGTGTTCATTTCGCCAGCGGCTAACGTTTTAATAATTATTTCGTTGAATGAATTTATTTGCATGTTGCAGTCTGCTCCATTTTTACTGAAGCCACCCACTTGCAACAGTTCATCAATTAACTTACCTGTTTTGTAATTATAGGTTTGTACATCAATAAAATAGAAAAGATTATCTGCTTTGCCTTTATAAAAAAACAGCGTAGCTACATTGGTATTTTTATTGAGCATAAAACCAATGTTATTGCAATTGGCTTCTTCTTCTTTTACATATTTATTTTTTTGCCACAGAAATTGATATGCTAGCTTATTTTCAATAGGTAGCTCTAAATTTTGTAACATGGGGTAACTACCAATATTTTTGGGTGCTCTTATTTCTGGTCCCATTTGAATAAGTAGATCCATAAAAGCATCATCAACACCTAAAGCATTATTTTGGGCCATGCTACTTGTATTTAAAAGTACCCCTATTAAAATACTGTATATTATCTTCATGTTTTATTCTTTTATAAATGATTTTATTTGAGCAGCAAATGCATCAGCTGCCTTTTTTGTAGAGAAGGGCACTAAGTATGATGTGCCTAAGTATTTATTTATAATAGCAGTGCCGTCATCATTTTTATAGTATGTGGTACTGCCTGCTTCAACAACATCACCATCGGGTTTTCTAAACCCTACTGATACTTCCCAATAAGCCGCTGGATTTGTTTTTTCATCACTATTTTCAGTTGACTTTTTAACTTCAACATCAGGCACTAAATTTTTAACGGCATCTTTTGTAATCACTTGCATGACGATGATGTGTGGATATTCACCTTCAGTACTTACAAAACTGAATACCACTTTTTTACTATCAAATAAAATGTGGGTGTAACGTGATCCTATTTGTTTGTTTGCATAATCAACAAGCTTTATGGTACTTACAATTGGACCTGGAACATAAACCGTTTCAGTACCTACATTGTATTGTTGCTGCGCCATGCAAATAGATGCCATAAAAACGAATACACTTATTATAATTGTTTTCATATTACTTTTTTGATTTATTGGTTTCAAAATATTTTATTACTTCTTTATCTTTCCCAAAGGTTTTTAGACCTTTTTCAATAACTGCTAAACTTTTATAACTATTGTAACCCTTTATTGATGCGTATTTTGTGGGTACCGCATTTAGAATCATAGCCATAGCAAGACCAGCTTTTGTTTTTTCATCGCCGGTCGTGTTTTTAATATTTTCTTTAATTTGTTTTACAATGCCGGCATAGTATTTAGCAAAATCTATCACATCGTTTTTTGTCATGGTAGGCATAACAGGCTTAGCCATTTCGGCTTCGTAACCTATGGTAGTATACCATTTAAAAAAACTATTTTCATCTGGTTTATATTGCTGTGCAGCAGTAATAGTTGCAAATGTGTTACTGTAATAACATACATTAGCAGCACTATCTGTAATGTTTTTAAAGATGATGACAGCGTATAACGAATCGCCATATTTTGTGATGATTCTTTCTTCATTGCTATTGGTAACTATATTGGCCACTTTAATTTCCATTGGGCTATTATCCCAAATGTCACCAGTGCCAAACTGATCTTCTATCATAACCGTATCAGTTATAACATGTGTTTTGGTGAAGTAGCTATTTTTGCCACCAACAACTAAACGATGCCATTTTATATTGGTTGATTTTTGTGCAACGGCTTGTTGCATTACTAACAAACAAATACCGTATAATATTTTTTTCATGATGTTAATTTGAAAGGTTGAATGTTGCTATTTTTTTATCCCATAATAATTTTACTGGTTGTAATTTTTTTTGAAGCGTACAAGCTTTTTTATTGCCCTCACTACAAGCAGCATCTAAACTTTTAAAACCAATGTTGAATAAAATAGTGGTGCCTTGTTGGGGCAATTGAGCATAGGTATATTCAGTACTAGCGTATGGTTCAATATCTTTTTTAGTAACGCCATTGGTAAGTAAGTCTTCAATGTAACCAAAGTCGGGCCATACACTCATGCTTACATCTGTCATATTTTGTGCAACATCAAAAAACGCAATGCTACCACCTTCTTTACCATCGCCACTGTAAGCGTATGTATTTACGGCTAGTATGTCGGTTTTATTTTCTTTTTTAAAAATGGCTAACTCCAGTACAAATGTGCCACCGCCAGTACCATCATCAATAATTTTTAAATAGCCGTTTTTTTCATCAACTGTAATGCTGCATTGGTTATCAGCAACCACATTGTATTGGTTATTTTTAAAATTTATTTTATAACCATGTTGTTGTTCAGCTGGTAACTTTTTAAAGTATTGTACAATTTTGGCTTGTGCATGGGTAATATTACATAGGGCAATTAGCCAAGTAAATGCTATGATTTTTTTCATTTGGTTATTTATTTAATTGTTGATCTCTTTTGCCGTAATCACTTAAAATGCCGTTCAAATCAAACATTGAAATATTGTACGGCAGCTTTGCCATTTTTTTGGGTTTGATGATGTACCAGCTATAAGCTTGCGTCATTTCTTTAAGATCATCGTAACCATCTTTAAACCTTATATAAATACAATTTTTGTAAATGAATGCAATCATAAAATGGCCACCCTTTGGATTTTCGTTTTCATCATCATCATGTAAAATGAAGTTGGTTTTCTTTTTTAAACTTTTCACTATGGTGCCTCCGGTAATATCGTTTGCACTTCCCTCTTCTTTAATTTGTAAGCCAATACATTGTTTACTGGCATCATCATCTACATATACTTTTGTTATTATAGGCTTGGCAGTGGTTACCACTTCTGTTGTGTAGGTATCAGCAAATGCACCCCTATCGCTTTTCCATCGTTTAATACGTACAAATTCATAAGTTTCATCTTCATCATAAAACTCAGTAATGATGGTTCTAAAATCGCCATAAATATTATTTTCAATATTGTTGTTAAACCGATCAATAAAGTTTTGTTCACTTTGTGCCGCATCGGTTACTTGCTTTTTTGCTTCGGTTGCCAAAGCATTATTTTGGAAACCCCATTTTGCGATTGCATTATTGGTTGCCTCATTTATTTTTTTATTGATACCGTTGCTGTATTTTTTTTCACTTGCTGCAAATAAATCAGCTCTTGCTTTAATAGCTAACGGATAAACCTTTTTTGCAATAGCTTCTAAAATTGGTTTTAACTCAGGCAGCATATTTTTTGCTACAGTTTTCACGTCGCCAGTTGGAGCTATTGTGGTTATAATAACAGGCGGCATAAGGTTGTCTTTAAATGCAATTATTTCATTATTTTGATTAACCTTGACTGTTGGTAGGCTTGCAAATACAATATTGTTTTTATATACCATACAAACTTTGTTGTTGGCATTTTGCAAGTACGATACGTCTACACCATTTTCAGTTTCGTACCTAAAATTTACATCGCTTTCAAATGCAGTGGTTGCATCAATTAAAAGCCCATTGCAACTTACTTCATTGCCAGGGTTAGTTGGTTTGAAGCACCTGAAATCAATTGTATTGGTACTATTGGGTTGGTTTGATTTGCTGTAGTCAATACTAACATCATTGGTTAAACCCATAAAATCTAACTTGTAAAGTTTTTGGCTTTTAAAGGCATCAAAACTGTTTACTAAGTTGGTTTGTGCACATGTTGCATAAACCAAAAACATACAAAAACTTATGGATAATATTTTTTTCATGATGGTTATTTTAAGAAACTGTTTTTGCCTTGTATACCATAAACCCTATAATGAGTGTGTAAATAATAAGTAGACTAAAAATGAATACTTGACCTATTTTTTTAGCCCTTTCTTTTTGTTCATTTTTTGCTAGCCAATAGGTGTATAGCGCCATACCAATTACGAGTATAAAACATAAAAAAGTAAAGTTGTGTATGGTATCCATTAACGTATTGCCATTGCTACTCGGAGCTACACTTGCTGCAAAGTTTTTATTACTAACCGCTGCAAATAGGCTGCCTGTGGCAACGCCAAAACGAGTGGTATTATCTGGCTCTAAAAAAAAGGCGCTGCAAATGATGATGAACGATGCAAACAAAACGGTGAGCAGTTTAAAAAAAATCATGTACGGACTTTTTCTACTCAAATCAACAGTTGCATTTATATAACTGTATTTGCTGGCGGCCATTTTTATGTTTGGGTCGCCATAGTTGGTATTATAAACAGTGGTGCCATTGGTAAGTTTAAATTTTTTCACTTGCCAATCTTCCATAAAGAGGCTGCTATCAATACTGCTGTTTAATGAGTCTGGCAGTAATGTTATATCGCTCTGTTCAAGCGAACTTTCAATTTTTATTTGTAATGATTGTTTATCAAAAGGGAAGTTGGTTACGTTCCAATCTTTAATAATTTCAGCTTTACATTTTTGATTACTGAAATTTTCATCACTAGCATTAGTTCTTTTTCTAAAATAATCATAAGAAAAACTACTGCTTTTACTTTGCGGTAATTCGCAAGTGCCAAGGGTTTTTAAAGAATCGTTTTTGTGTAAATACCAAATCCAAAAATCAGCTTTAAAACTTTTACCTGCAATATTAAAATCATATAGGTTGGTAATAAATACACCTACCTTAATACTGTCTCTACTGCCAGCCATGCTGCTATGGCAACAGCAAATCGTTAATACAATACAAACTATTTTTTTCATAAATAATATTTTAGAAGTTTACTTTTTCGCCCTTTATTAACTTTTCTTTTGTGCGATATTGACTGTATATTTTATCGTATTCCGTTTTATCAATCGTTAATGGAGCTGCACCTACAGGCCTTAATGCAAAAAAATTGTAATAGCTTTCTACTCTTTTAGAGTCTTCAATAAAATCGCCTTGTTGTTTGATGATGTAATAACCTTTGTAAAAAATACCTTCTTCAGTTTCATAATCTTCTTTGTTAAGTAAATAGCCATTTTTTACAGGATCATTATCTTCTAGTTTGCCTTTAAAGTGCAGTGTTACTTCGCCTGTTGGCAAGGTTGGATGATTATCGTTTACAGGTATTAATTCAAGCCCCACAACATTGTTACTGCCTTCGGGTTTGTAAGTAACGTTAGCTTCTTTTAATGGTGTAAGTACTTTATCGCCAAATGTGTACGATGTTTTTTCTGTATTACTATTATATACTACTTTAACAGTTACATACTCGTAAGCTGCTCCAGGTTTTGTAAGTAATTTTGCAAATGCTGCTAATGATTTGAATTCGCCAGAGGCAATTTTTTCATCAAAACTTTTTTCCCATGCAGCCTTTTTTTGAGCGTAAGCCATATCGCCTTGTTGGTTTAAGGAGGTAATCATTGCGGCACTTGGCTTTAATGAAGTATAGTAGCTTGAAACGCTACTGGCTGCTTTTCTTAATTTGCCAGCTAAAACCAAATTGGTGTTCGTTGCTAAAGCATCTAGTTCTTTTTTTGTTGTGTTTACAATATGTTGTAATGCAGTTTCCACTTGTGGTTTGCATGCTGCTGCTATTTTGTTTTTATCAGCTTGTTCAATTTTTTCTTCGGCATAAATATTATCAACACTAATAGCGCCATTCCATTCAATATCATAAGGTGTTTGGCTGCTTTTACTTTTTACATTTATGGGCCTACCAATAATAATTTTATTACCATCTGCTACCACAACTTTAGTATTGTAGGTAATAATGCCATTTTCTTCTTCATAATTAACCCAGCCTAAAGTGGCTACATAATCATTAATAAAATAAATGGGTTCATTTAAATTGCTGTAAGTTGCTCCAGTTGTTTTTGCATAAATTCTTTTTGAGTTTTCATCGTAACTCAATAAAAATTTTACCTCATTTTTGTCGAGTAACGTTCCTTTCAAAGGCTTGCCATTTATGGCTTTAAACGCATCTATTAATTTTGTTTGTGCAAAAGTGTTGTTGCTTGTACTCAATAGGAGTAGGGCGTAAATAAGGTATTTCATTGCAGTTTGTTTTTTACAAAACTGCTATTTCAATGTATAAACTCTTTGTTGCTTTTTTAAAGGATGTATATCAGTTTATTAACTCCGTTTTTTATTTTGTAAAGATGATCGACAGGGTGGTATTTACATGTTTTTCGTTTTCGTAAATGCGATTAAGCATTTTATAAATTGCTTTATTGGGTTGATGAAACTTTGAAATAATGGGTTGGTGTACAATGTAGTTTTACCTTACAAAACTTAACAAACAATGAAAAAATTATTTTTTGCTTTTGCATGTGTAGCGGCTGCTACCTCATTTGTAGCCAACGCAATGGTGCCAGTTACCCCAACAGAAATGGTACAACCTTTTGGTAAAATTGACATTAAAATTAAAAACGACAGTGGCGATGAGGTTACTGTTTTAAATGCTGGCAGTGGTGGTACTTATCGTTTATCTAAAAACGTAACCACTACTATTAAAATGGATGAAGGTGATAAGTTGTATATGTACGAAGGTGGTAAAAAAGGAAAATTATTGTTAACTGCTTCTGCCGATATGAATGGTAAAGTGCAATTATTTAGCAAGTTATAATACCCTTAACAAACAATCTGTAAAGCCTTTTCTGTAAAAAGAAAGGGCTTTTTTTATGCCTTTTTGGAACGTTATATTTGTGCAATGAAAAAAATTATAGCCATTTTAATAATTACATTTATTACTGCAGCAGCATTTGCTCAAAGTACCCATACTTTTCCGCAATCATTTGTTGGTAAATGGAAAGGTTCATTACAATGGTTGGTAGCCGGTAAGCCTACTCAAACTTTTACCATGCAGTTGCACATAAAGCCTACTGATACCGCTGGTGTGTATACTTGGCAAATTATATATGGCGATGATGCTAAAGATAACCGACCCTATTTATTAAAACCTATTGATACTGCAAAAGGTCATTGGGTGGTTGATGAAAAAGATGGTATTGTGCTTGATGGCTATGTATTGGGTAATACCTACACTGGTGCTTTTACAGTACAAAATAATACTATTGTTGATACTTATAGGGTTGAAAATGATACCATGTTTGTTTCGTTTTTAAGCATAAACCTCAATGCCAAAAACACTTCTGGTAAGGGTACAGATGAAGTGCCTACGGTTACAAGCTACAAAATTGGTAGCTACCAACAAGGCATTTTACAAAAACTGCCGTAACTTTATACTTTCAAAAGGTATTACAAAGCGCATCAATAGTGAAGTGTAGCGATAAAAAGAAATAATATGTCAAACATAGCAGAAACTTTTTTAGAGGAAAGTGAAGTAAAAGCAGCTGATTTAAAACACAGGCGTACCATTAATTTTAATATTGGTAGGTATAATGCCGTTGTACCGCAAGGTAAAATGCAGTTTGATGATGTGCATTTAGCAAGAGAAAGAGCCAAAAACACCAAGTGGAGAGCTATTGAAACGCTTGATCAACAATTAGAACAATTTGAACTTAATTTCACCAAACGTGGCGGAAAAGTAATTTGGGCCGAAACTGCTGCCGATGCCATGAAAGAAATCATCAGCATTTGCGAAGCTAAAAATTGCAAAACCTTGGTGAAGAGTAAAAGTATGGTTACTGAAGAAATTCACCTGAATGACCATCTTCAAAAACATGGTATTGAAAGTATTGAAACTGATTTAGGTGAATACATTCAACAATTAGATGGTGAAGCCCCTTACCATATTGTTACACCTGCTATGCATAAAAGCAAAGAAGATGTAGCCCAGTTGTTTCATGAAAAATTAGGCACACCACTTGATTATACGCCAGAGCAACTTACTATTAAAGCAAGAGAAATACTTAGAGAAAAATATGTACAAGCAGAGGTAGGTGTTACCGGTGCCAACTTTATTATAAGTGATATTGGCGCTGTAGCCGTTACTGAAAATGAAGGTAATGGTCGTTTAAGTTGCGCCTTTCCTAAAACACATATTGTAGTGGTGGGTATTGAAAAAGTAATTCCCTCGTTAACAGATTTGGGGCTGTTTTGGCCTTTGTTAAGCACATTTGGTACCGGACAAAAAATTACAGTATACAACAGTATCATCGCTGGGCCTAGGCAAGCGAATGAGTTAGATGGGCCAGAAGATATGTATGTTATTTTGTTAGATAATGGGCGTACCAACATTTTACAAAACCCTAAACAACGTGAAAGTTTATACTGTATACGTTGCGGTGCATGTTTAAATGCTTGTCCGGTTTACAAAAATATTGGTGGGCACACGTACGGAGCAACCTACAGTGGCCCTATCGGAAGCATCATCACACCTAATTTACAGGGTATGGATGATTTTAAGCATTTAAGTCATGCCTCATCATTGTGTGGTAATTGTACCGAAGTATGTGCCGTAAAAATTAATTTACACGAACTGTTGTTAGATAACAGAAAAGAAGCTGCAGAAGAAGGGTTGGCTAGTTTTGGTGAAAAAGCAGCATGGAAACTTTGGAAATTTGCCAGCTTGCACAGAGGTATGATGAATATGGGTAATGGGCCATTGAAAAATAAAGTAGTGAATGGTATATTTAAAGGTTGGACGAAACACCGCTCCACCCTTAACTTCAGCAAAAAAACGTTTAATGAGTTGTGGAAAGAGCAAAATAAATTGTAAGTTTACGAACCTTATTCGTACAAATCCGTAACATGTTTTTAATTTATTCGCCACAAATTACAAATAGAGTCACCTACATTATTCATTACTTTTTTGAAGAGTTGATAGGTATGCCTTGTGAAATAACAACTGATGTAGCAACTTTTAAAAATTACCAAGGTTATAAAGTTAATTATAGTGACACACCCATACAAGGAAGCTACCATATAAAACCTCATGGGCTGTTATTTGAGCATGATATAAAGCCGCAAACCCTTAATGGTAAAGGCACTAGAGAGTCTGCTATTATTTTTCCTACAGATGGTGAAAACCACCAATTTGATATTTTTGCCGCATCATTTTATTTAATTACTCGTTACGAAGAGTATTTACCCCATACTAAAGATTTGTATGGTAGGTTTCCACACACAGCTGCGATTGCTTATCAACAAAATTTTTTAGATTCACCAGTACTCAATGTTTGGGCACTTGATTTTAAATTGTTATTTAGAAACATTGATTACAGTATTGATTACCCTCGGCAGGTATTCAAATTTGTACCAACGTATGATATTGATATTGCATGGGATTATAAAAACAAGGGTTTTATCAGAAATGTTGGTGGCTTCTTAAAAAAACCAGAATGGGCAAGAATTAAAACTTTGTTTTTGGGCAAAAAAGATCCTGCAGATGCGTACGATTGGTTAGATAAAGTACATGATAATTATGAGCTAAACCCTATTTACTTTTTTTTAGTAGCACAACAAAATAGTGTATATGATAAAAATATTTTACCTGCTAACAAGCACATGCAGCAGCTGATACAACAGCATCAACAAAAATATGAAATTGGGTTACACCCATCATGGCGTAGCTACAATAAGTTAGATGTTGTAAAGGAAGAAAAATTAACCCTTGAACAAATTATTGGGAAAGAAGTAACGATATCTCGACAGCATTATATTAAATTCAATTTACCTGAAAGCTACCGCAACCTAACAGCCGCTGGTATTACGGATGATTTTAGTATGGGTTATGGAACAACCAATGGTTTTAGGGCATCAGTGGCATCATCGTTTTATTGGTTTGATTTAGAACGTAACCAAACAACTACGTTAAGGGTACATCCATTTAGTTTTATGGATGCGAATGCTTATTATGAGCACCATATGGATGCAAGTGATATGTACAACAATATGCTGCATTATTATTTTGAATGCAAACGTTTAGATGCCCAGTTTATTTGCATTTTTCACAATAATTTTTTAGGAACAAATCCTGCTTTTAAAGGTTGGCAAGAATTTTATTTGCGATTTATATCTCACCTTCTACCATAATTTTTTTACTCCGCTTAATAGAATAATTTACGAGGTATACACCAACTATTGTTACAATAGAGCCCCATAAAATATGGATACTTAATTTTTCATGTAGTACAAAATAAGCCGTAATCATTGCTACAAAAGGGTTGATGTATGCATACAATGAGGCAATAGCTGCTGGTAACTTTTTCATTGAAAAAATAAATGCTATAAAAGCCATTACTGAACCTAATAAAACTAAGTAAGCAATTACCCACCACACTTTTGCACTTATTGCAGTAAATGCAACAGTTTTTTGTGTGGTTTCCATTATTACAAATAATATAACACTGCTAATAAGCATTTGCCAACCTACACCGTAGTAAGGGTTAATATCAACTTTATTACGAGCAATAAAAATAGTACCCAAACTCCACGAAAGCATGGCTATGACTGATAAAATAATACCAAATACATAATTACTGCCAGTGTGGTGAAAAGCGTTTTCGTAAAAAACAATGGCTATACCAGCAATACCTAAAAATAAACCTGCAAAAGTAATGGGGGTTAGCGGAGCACTTTTAAAAAACATTTTTTCAAAAATAACCACACTCAATGGGTATAAAGCACCTATTAATGAACCCATACCTGCAGGTATATATTGAATACCCCAAGTGCTTAAACCATTGGCCGAAGTAAACATTATAATGGCCATTATAAATAACCACCTAAATTGTTTAGTAGTGGGTAAGGGTATTTTTTTGTAAAGTAAAAAGAACAGTACAAAAATGCTACCTGCCATAAATTGACGAATGTAAGCCATTTGTAAAGCAGGTATTTCGGCTACGCCTATTTTGCTTACTACCCATGTAGAGCCCCATACAATACTTGTAATACAAAGGGCAACATAACCAGGTGCTTTATTTGTTGTTGGTTGCAAAAATTAATGTTTAAAATGTCTAGTACCCGTTAACACCATTGCCAAATTATTGCTTTTGCAATAAGCAATACTGTCATTATCTCTAACAGAGCCACCTGGTTGAATAAAAACCTCAATGCCTGCTGCATGGGCAATGCGTACACAATCATCAAAAGGAAAAAACGCATCGCTGGCTAAAACAGCCCCAGCTGTATCAGCGCCAAATTGTTTGGCTTTTTCAATAGCGTTGCGTAAGGCATCAATGCGACTGGTTTGTCCGCAACCCTTACCAATGAGTTGATTGTTTTTAACCAACGCTATGGCATTACTTTTAAGGTGCTTGCAAATAATATTAGCGAATGATAAAGCCGTTTTTTCATCTTCCGTACAGCTTCTGCCACCTACTTCATTCCACGTACTGTAGTTACTATCATCAACATTTTGTACCAACACACCATTTAATAATGATTTTGATTGGATGTTTTGTGCTGGGTACGTTTGTATAGCCAATAATATCCTGTTTTTTTTCTGTTGTAATATTTGTAACGCATCAGCATCAAAAGAAGGTGCTATCAACACTTCAAAAAATATTTCATTGATGGCGTTAGCGGTTGCAGCATTTATAGCAGTATTACTAGCTAATACACCACCAAAAGCACTTTCAGGGTCGCCAGCTAAAGCCGCTTCCCATGCACTTTCAACCGTTGGCCTCATAGCAGCACCACAAACATTGGTATGTTTAATAATTGCAAATACTGGTGTAGCGGTATCTTTAAATTCACTTATAAGTTGTAATGCTGCATCAACATCAACCAAATTGTTGTACGATAGTTCTTTACCATGTAATTGTGTAAAAAATTCGTTGATGTTGCCATAAAACCCAGCTGATTGATGTGGGTTTTCGCCGTAACGTAAAGCCCGTTTTTCTTTATTAAATGGCGTTGTAAAAGGTAATGCATTAAAGTAAGCAGATATGGCATTGTCGTAATGTGCACATACGTCAAAAGCTTTAATAGCAAAGGTTTTACGTTGTTCTAAACTAGTGGCACCTTGTTGCGTTTTCAAAATATCTTCTAAAATGCTGTAATCTTTTTTAGCAGCTATCACCACTACATCACTGAAATTTTTAGCGGCTGCTCTTATCATTGATGGGCCGCCAATATCAATTTTTTCGATGATTAAATTTTCGTCAGTGGTGTTGGCTACAGTTTCCTCAAAAGGGTATAAATCAACAATCACCAAATCAATAGTAGGTATTTGGTGTTCAGTCATTTCAGCCACATGTGTAGCATCGTTGCGTTTGCCTAAAATGCCGCCAAATACTTTTGGGTGTAAGGTTTTTACCCTTCCTCCTAAAATAGATGGGTAGCTGGTGAGTGATTCAACGGGAACACAAGCCACACCCAATTGCTCAATAAATGTTTGTGTACCTCCGGTGCTGTAAATAGTAACTCCTTGTTCACAGAGGAGGCGAATAATATTTTCTAAACCATCTTTATAAAAAACAGAAATTAACGCAGATTCAATTTTTTTTTGCATGCAACTATTTTGTAAAAGTGAAATTTTTTAAAGATCGATGTTACCTATCAAATCAATAATAATGCAGCGGTAAAAAAGTGCTTTTGGTAAACGTTGCGTTATGGCACATTTAAAATATACGCTCCCATTTTTGGAGTGATATGGCAGCGCAAATGTAGGTCATCACATTGCTTTTTCCATTGTTCAATTTTCCACAGGCTGTTAGCACCGTCAAACACAATACAGTGGGGCTTTACAGCGATTAATATATTTTCTAAATTAATATTTGGGTTTTTTGTTACGAGTAATACATCTACCTCAATGGGGTTGGCCAAGGGTTTGCAAGTAATTGCACTATCAATTATCCATATTTTTTTATTATTAAATTCAAAGAAATTATGTTGCTGTTGTACAGCTGGTAATCCGTTGGGTGCAACATTAATTTGATATAATATTCTCGATGGTTTTAAATTAAAGTTTTGTAATGCGCCATCAATACGCAGCGTATCATCACCATAAAATTGATACTTATTACCTTCAATAAAATCAATAGCCGTGTGTTTGCTTACATTATAAATAACAATTTTTTGTTGTTGTAATAGTTGCCATTTATGGTAGCCCCAACAAACTAAAAATAGTAACAAAGCAACTGAAGTGGTATATTTTAATACTTTGTTTTTGTATAACAAATATGCACAACCACTAACAACAAAAACATACAGCAAAATAGTACTTAGTACATTGGCAAAAATAGCATCTATTACCGCAAATGGTATATTGTTGCAATAGGTAATACAGGTGTTCATAAGCCATGTTAGTACATAAATGGTTTGTCCTATGGCACTTGCTAAAGGTTTTATAGCACTCACTATCAGTAATAAAATTTCTGCAAATAAAATAACGGTAGATAGTGGTACGCAAATTAAATTAGCTAGTAAAAACAACGTTGGAAATTGGTGAAAATAAAAAATACATATAGGAAAGGCAATTATTTGTGCAGCAATAGTAATGGCACACATTTCCCAAATAGATCGCAAGAATTTATTTTTTATGTACCAAATGTTGGTGATGGGTTTTTGTAACCACACAATACCAATTACGGCAAAGTAACTGAGTTGAAAACCTACATCCCACAGCAGGTAAGGGTTGTAGCATAGTAAAACAAAAGCAGAGGCTGCCAATGTATTGTAGATGGAGGCTTGTTTAAAAAAGTTTTTTCCTATTACTATAAACGTAAACATAACAGCGCTTCTTAAAACTGATGCAGCGGCTCCGGTTATTAAACTAAACAACCACAAACATCCTAAAATTAAAATTACCCTTGTAATAGGTGAATTTTTTATATAGGGCAGTTTCGAAAATAGCCATACCAGTACCACGTATATAAGTCCTAAATGCATACCTGAAATGGCTATAATATGTACTACTCCTGTATTACTGTAAGCCTGTACCGTATCTTTATCTAAATCTTCTTTATAGCCAATAAGCAAAGCTTCTGTAATACCTACTACTTTTTTATCACCCACAATATATTTCTGTAAAGTTTTAACGACTTTACTTCTAGCCCAATAAATGAAATCATATACAATGTTTGTTTTTTGTTGATGTAGCACTATAAAATCGGCTTCTTTTAAATATACTTGATGATAAGTTTGTTGAAAAGCCATGTAACGACTATAATTAAAAGCACCAGGGTTACCATTGTTTTGTATAGATTGTAGGTTGCCTTTTATTAAAATTTTATCGCCATATTGTAATGTTGCAGCTGTTTTATTTTTGGCGAAGTAAAGTAGAAGGGTTCCATTTACTTTTTTTAGTGTATCATTATTAAACAAACTTTCAACTGTTGCACTAACTTTAAATGAACGTTCTTTTTCAATGAGTGGTTCATTTATTGAAACTACCATTTGCATGCTATCGTTATAAAACTTACCATACCAATTGCTTTGATGGCTGCTATTGTTTTGCCATGTAATAAACATACCCAAACACCCTATCAATACATATATAAAAACACCTTGTACCCATTGATAATGATACCTTTTACCAATAGGCAAACTACGTAAGAGCGTTAAGCCCAAACCACAACATAATACAGCGATGATAATATTTTGAAGATTAATATTTAAATACCATGCAGTAATTACAGCCAATATTAACGGCGGTAATAATCTCACAAATGGAGCAGTTTTCCAAAATGGTATACGGTATGTTAAGGCCACGGCAGTAGTTTTCTACCGTTAAATTACAACTTGTTTTTTTAATACTTATATGGCTATTCCGTATTTTTTTGTGGTGGTACCAATAAATCGTAAAAGGTTTTTTCATCTAGCTCACGAACAGCACCTGGTGCTAAATCACCCAAATAAATATTGCAAATATTTAAACGCACCAATCGTAAACAGCGATGCCGTAAGGCTTGTACCATTTTACGTACTTGCCTAAATTTGCCTTCCGTTAAAGTAATGAGCAGCCATGTATGAGGGTATTGGTTACGATGATCATTTGCATAAGGGTAGTATGAGCAAGGGTTTTCAACAACAAAAGCACTAATTGGTTTTGCTATATATAGTGCTCCGTTTTTAATAGGTATGGCTACACCGTTTTGTAAATGTGCAATGGTTGCAGCACTCATATTGTTTTGTACCATTACCAAATACGAACGAGGATGTGGCTCTGTAGCTAAAAATAACTTTCGGGTAACGGTTTTATCAGTAGTTAAAATAAGTAATCCTTCTGATGTACTATCAAGCCGGCCAATGGCATGTGTTCCCTCAGGAAAATCAAAGTCAATATCACCCAATAAAGGTACCTGGTGAGTACTTTTAAATTGCGAAACCATATTGTATGGCTTGTTTACAATAAAGTATCTTTTAGGAATATTATGTGTAGCTAAGTAGTTAATAATAATTATTTTGAAGTTTTGCAAAAGTACCTTTCATAAATGTATAAATGGTAGGTGTATTGTTTTTTTATTAGCTATTTTTACTATCTAAATAATCAAATATTTTATTCATGCTACAATTGAAATCAGTTTTTGTACTATTGTTTTGTGGTGCTTTTACATTGGCCAAAGCACAAAATAGTACTATTGAATGGAAAGAAGCTACCAGCGGTGGCTACACGTACAAGTATGTAACCAACGACCCAGCAAAAGCTAGGTTTTATACGTTGAAAAATGGCTTAACAGTGATATTGAGCCCTACCAATAAAGATCCACGTATTCAATGTTACGTGGCCATTAAAGCAGGTAGTAAAACAGATCCATCAACCAACACAGGTTTAGCCCATTACTTAGAGCATTTGTTGTTTAAAGGAACTGATAAATATGGCTCGTTAAATTGGGCAAAAGAAAAACCAGAGCTTGATAAAATAGCCGCATTGTATGAGCAATACAATCATACTACAGATGAAGTACTGCGTAAAGCTATTTACCATCAAATAGATTCAATATCAGGTGTAGCAAGCAAATACAGTATTGCAAACGAGTACGATAAAATGATGAGTGCTATGGGTGCTCAAGGTACCAATGCATTTACATCATTTGAACAAACGGTGTATACAGATGATGTGCCGGCAGCATCTATCAACAAATACATTGCCGTTCAAGCAGAGCGTTTTAGAAATCCAATTTTCAGAATTTTTCATACGGAGTTAGAAGCCGTGTATGAAGAAAAAAATATCAGCTTAGATAATGACAATCGTAAAGTAAACGAAACCCTATTTGCTGAGTTATTTAAAAACCACAACTACGGTAAGCAAACTACCATAGGTACCATCAATGATTTAAAAAACCCATCGTTGGTTGAAATTCAAAAATATTTCGATAAATATTATGTGCCTAATAATATGGGGGTCATTATGTCGGGTGATTTTAATGCAGATGAATTAATTAAAAAAATTGATCTGGCATTTAGTTACATGAAACCTAAGCCAGTTACAAAATACAATTTTGAGCCCGAAGCACCCATTACAGCGCCCATTATAAAAGAAGTGGTAGGTGCCGATGCTGAAAGTGTAGCAATAGGTTACCGTTTGCCAGGCAATAAATCAAAAGATGTGTTGTTGGCTGATTTGATTGGACAAATTTTAACCAATGGTAAAGCAGGTTTAATGGATTTAAACTTGGTTAAAAAACAAAAATTATTAAGAGCATCAGCATCAGCTTTTACTTTAATTGATTATGGCGTTTTGTATATGAGTGGTGCAGCCACAACAGGACAATCTTTAGAAGATGTAAAGACTTTAATGTTAGGCGAAATAGATAATTTAAAGAAAGGAAATTTTGATGAAAGTTTAATTACAGCTATCATCAACAATCAAAAGAAAAATAAAATATTAGCATCAGAAGGTTATGGTGGTCGTGCAAGCGATTTAATGGATGCTTTTACATCTGAACTCGATTGGAAAGATCAAGTAGCTTACACAGATCAATTATCAAAAGTTACTAAAAAAGATATTGTTGCTTTTGCAAACAATTATTTTAATGATAATTATGTGTTGGTTTATAAAAGAAAAGGTGAAGATAAAAACGTTGTAAAAGTTGAAAAACCAGCTATTACACCTGTTGAAACCAACAGAAACGAACAATCTGATTTTGTAAAAAAAATCAATCAAATGCCTGCTTCTACAAGCAAGCCAGTATGGGTAGATTATAATAAAGATTTACAAAAATCAACAATTGGTGGTGCCCAAGTATTATATGTTCAAAATAAAGACAATAGTATTTTTAGACTACGTTATAGGTATGATGTGGGTACATGGAACGATAAAAAAATTGGATTAGCAACACAGTATCTACAATTTTTAAGCACTGACAAAATGAGTGCTGAAGAAATTACAAAGGCCTTTTATAACATTGCTTGTAGCTTTACCGTAAGTGCAGGGGCTGAGTATACTACCGTTACTATTGAAGGTTTACAAGAAAACTTTGATAAAGCGGTTGGCTTATTTGAAAATATTTTAGCAAATTGTAAACCTAACGAAGCTGCAATGGCTTCATTAAAAGCACGTACGCTCAAAGCAAGAAACGATGCTAAGTTAAACAAGGGCGCTATTTTAAATGCACTTACATCGTATGCAAGGTTTGGTGCTGAAAACCCAACTAATAATGTATTGACCAATGCTGCATTAGAACAAACCACTGCTGATGAATTAGTAGCTATATTACACGATTTAAATAAATACAATCATAAAATATTGTATTATGGTCCTAAGCCTTTAGCGGCTTTCACTGCTGGGTTAAAAGCATTGCATTATGTACCAGCAACCTTTAAAACGCCGGCTGCTAAAAAACAATTTACGCCAACAACGCAAACTGCTAACCAAGTTTTGTTTGCCGATTATAATATGGTGCAGGTAGAAACCCGTTGGATACGTAATAATAATGTATACAATGCAGCTGAAGAGCCTACCATTGCTATGTTTAATAACTATTTTGGCGGCGGAATGGGTGCCTTGGTGTTTCAAACAATTAGGGAGTCAAAAGCGTTGGCCTACAGCACATTTGCCTTTTATGCATTGCCAGAAAAAAAGGAAGATCCTTTTTATACCATCGCTTATGTTGGTAGCCAAGCTGATAAGTTTAAAGAATCAATTGAAGCAATGAATGATTTATTAAATAGCGTGCCCGAAGTAAAATCAAATATTGAATTTGCTAGAAGTAGTATTAAAAAAGATATTGAAACAGAACGTATTACTCAAGATGGTATTATTTTCAATTACTTAGCAGCACAGCAAAAAGGGTTAACACAAGATTTACGCAAAACTACCTACACGGCAGTTGACAAAATTGGCTACAATGAATTAAAAGCATTTCATGCTAAATACATTGCCAATAAACCTTACACCTATTGTATTGTAGCAAGTGAAAGTAAAGTGCCAGCAACCGCATTAGAGAAATATGGCACCGTTAAAAAAATTAGTTTAGAAGCATTGTTTGGGTATTAATACCAATAAGTTATCAAACAAAAAGCGCCATCAAATTTAATGGCGCTTTTTGTTTATTTAAAATTTTTAGTAAAAAATACGTGCATTTTGAATAGGTGTATTATTACAAGTTGCGTTGGTTATTTTTATAGAATCGATGGTATGGTGTGTACTCGAAATACTATTAATGGTGTTGGTTGTAATACTACCACATTCTAAAGAAAGATTACTCGTTTGGGAACTGTAACGAATGGTAACCGTATCTTTCGGTAAGTTACCTGCAATTGTAATAACATATCGGTTACTATCTAGCGTACTATTTAAACCAAACCCCATTTCAGCAACATTGCCTTGGTTGGTATAAATAAAAGCATTTGTATTTAAAATACTCACACTCAATTGAGGCGCTGGTGCAGGTGTATTTTGTGATTGATAAAATCCTGCAATAAACTTAACATCTTTGCTTAATGTGCAAATGGTATACTCATCTTTACATGATACCAAACTGCATAATACAGCAACTACAGAAACACTTAAATATTTTTTCATGTTGACTTGTGGGATAATATGCAAATTACATAATATGCTTTGCAATTATTACTAAAATATATAATTCATTACAACTTAATAAAGTAAATTCATAATAGCCCCTCTCACATTTAAATGGCTCAACATATTGTTGGTATTGAATTGCAAACGATTGCAGAGAAAAATAAAAACCAGTTTATTAGTTGGGTCGGCCCAAACAATGGTACCTGTAAAACCAGTATGGCCATAACTTGTATTGCTTGCATGTAAACATGGGTAAGGTGTTTTTTGCAGATTGTTATCTTTTTCCGGCTTATCAAATCCCCAACCTCTTCTACTAATATTACTTTGGTAAGCGGTAAAGGTTTTTATAGTGCTATCGTTTAAATAACGTTGCCCATTAAAATGGCCACCATTTAAAAGCATTTGCATAATAGCAGCCAAATCATATGCATTTGAAAAAAGACCTGCATGGCCAGCAATACCACCCATTAAAGCGGTGCCAGGGTCGTGAACCGTAGCTCTTATATTTTGTTGCCTAAAAATGGTTTCGTTTTCAGTAGGGGCAATGGTATTTATAGGGTTTTGATGTAGTGGAAGGTAGCCAATACTGTACAAATGCATAGGTTTATAAAATGTATTCGCCACATAGTTATTGAGCGATTCTCCTGTAATTCGTTCTACTACCTTGCCTAAAAAAATAAAATCAAGATCGCTGTACACATATTTTTTTTGAGGGCTAACAGCACTTGCTAAAATACGGTGGTACAGTGTATCTTGTAAGCTTGTTTTTAAATATAATTGTTGCGCAACTGCTATTGAAAAGCTATCAGATGCTGTACTAGAAAAAAATTGCTGATTGGGCTTTCCATTAGCATCTATTAATTCTTTGTATAAAGCAATGAAAGGTACTAAACCAGCTTGATGTGTAAGTAAATCTTCAATTACAATATCAGCTTTGTTGGTGCCAAAAGTTTCAGGTAAGTAGGTAACTAGTTTTTTTTTACATCTAATTTTTGGTCTTCATACAATTTCATAACAGCAAGGGTTGTAGCTGCTATTTTTGTTACAGATGCTACATCGTAAACGGTTTGTAAATTGGTTGCAGTGGTATCATCCGCAGAAACTGTACCGTAAGCTTTTTCGAAAAAACTAGTACCATTTTTTAAAGCGAATACTACCGCCCCTGGCATAGCCTTTTGAGCAATAGCAGTTTGTATGATACTATCAATTTGTTGTTGTTGCGAAATGGAAATGCCGTTCGCAACATCTTTATTAAACAGAGGTGTAATGGCAGTAGTAATGATGCTGGTACCAAATTTAAAATTATTACAAACGCTTACTGGCAATACGCCTTTATACGGCGATTTACCTTGTAACATATCAACAGCAACATTTTGTACAATGCTATCATCTTCATAACATAAAACCAAGTTGCTGGCATTGCACATATTTTTAATTGCATAAGCATTACCAAAAACGAAGCTGATGCTGTTATTACTTTGTTGTAAAATATTCAGCAACGTTATTGCATTATTGCTTAAACCAAAATTATTGGTGGGGTACCTACCTAAATTATGTACACCAATTATTATTTGCTTAAATGATTTTATTGCATTGCGTATGCTATCTACATTAATATTGTTGTAGCCAATATAAAAGTTAGTGCTGTTATGTGTTGTACGCAAACGTTGCCCCATAGCTGTTTCAGTGGTTGCGCCTAAAGCCACATAAGCAACTTCGCCAGGTTGGGTATTGGTAAACGGAAAAAATGAAGTATTGTTTTTTGCTAACAACGTAATGGCATTTTCTGCCACCAAGGTACGCATAGCCGGTATACCTGCATTTAAATCAGCGGTAAGGTTGTTGGTATTTATAATGGTGGGTTGTGTTACATGGTATTGGTATTTTGCTAGCAATACTTTTTTGCAATGCAATTCAATATCGGCCCAACTTAATTGTTTCTTTTTAATGGCGGCTTTCACTTTTGTAATAACCATGGGTACATCATCTGGCAAGCAAAGCATATCGTTACCTGCAATTAGCGATTGTACACTTGCAGCACCATCAGGGTAAAACTTTTTTACACCTTGCATCTCTAGCGCATCAGTAAAAGTAAGCCCCTTGTATTGTAAGGTGGTACGTAATAAGCCATTAATATTTTGTGGCGATAATGAAGTAGCTCTGTTGGTTGTTTTATCAATAGAAGGTATGTATAAATGCGCCATCATCACACTACCAATACCTGCTTTAAAAAGTTGTTTAAATGGATAAAGCTCCAGCGAATCTAATGATTGCATGGTTTTGTTTATAATCGGTAAATCAAAATGTGAATCTGTTGCTACATCACCATGGCCCGGAAAATGCTTGGCACAAGCCATTACTCCAGCATCTTGCATACCTTTCATATACTGAATGCCGTAGTTAGCTACTTTAAATTTATCTTCTCCAAAGCTTCTATCGTTTATAACAGGGTTATTGGCATTATTATTAACATCAATAACGGGTGCATAATTTACAGCAATACCCATGCGTTTGCATTGTGCTGCTACTAATTGTCCGTATTCATAAATTATTTTTTCATTTGTAATTGCACCCAGCATCATCTGTTTAGGTAAAGGTAGTACGCTATCAATCATACGCATTCCCAAGCCCCACTCAGCATCTATACACAATAAAAGGGGCGTTTGTGCCAAGCTGTGTAACTTATTTAATATAGTGGCTTGTTGTACCGGTCCACCTTGAAAAAGGCAAATGCCACCAATATTGTAGTTTTTTATCAAGTCAGCTACTTTATCTTCAAAAAAAGTAACGGTTTTTGTTTTCATATCAATGGTGGAGAGTCTTACCACCATTAATTGTGCAATGCGTTGCTCTTTTGATAAGCTTTTGTATACACTATCAACCCACTTTGTTGCAGCATTATTTTTTTGAGCCAATAAGCTAGTAGCGCTAAATGTAATACCAATAAAAATGGTTATAATTTTTTTGAACATAATCGTAAATATATGAAACGATGTTGTTAGTTAAAATGTAAAAATACGTTGGGGCTGTGTACAAGCTGCAAAGTTCAGCTGGGTTCCCGGCTGTTCGCTGTACCTGCACCGCTGTGGCGGTTTCGGTGCCGCTACCATCCGGCAGCCCTTGTTCGGCGGTAGTTGTGGCGGCAATTACTCATAACAGCACTACTTTAAAACGCAGTATTGGGTATTAAAAATGCTGCTTGTTCATATTATTTACGGTTGTTTTCACTTTAGTGTAAGTAAATTTGCAACTAAATAAATAGTGTGCAGGATATTATACAATTATTGCCCGATAATATAGCCAACCAAATTGCAGCTGGTGAGGTTATTCAGCGCCCTGCAAGTGCTGTAAAAGAGTTGTTAGAAAATGCGGTTGATGCCGGGGCTACACAAATAAAATTAATAGTAAACGATGCTGGTAAAGCATTGGTGCAGGTAATAGATAATGGTAAAGGTATGAGTGAACTAGATGCTCGTATGGCTTTTGAACGCCATGCCACTTCTAAAATAAGCCATATTGATGACCTATTTCAAATAAAAACCATGGGTTTTAGAGGTGAAGCTTTGGCTAGTATTGCTGCCGTAGCACAAGTGGAACTTAAAACTAAACGTGCCATTGATGAAGTAGGGGTATTTGTAACCATTGAAAACAGTAAGGTTACCCAACAAGAGCCAGTAGCAACAGAAAACGGTACCAGCATCGCCATGAAAAATTTGTTTTTCAATGTGCCGGCTCGTCGTAATTTTTTAAAAAGCAACCCGGCTGAACTCAAACATATTATTGATGAGTTTATTAGGGTGGCCATGGCTTTTCCTGAAATATTTTTTTCGTTAACCTCAAACGGACAACAAGTTTTTCATCTCGAAAAAGGCACCCTTAAACAACGCATTGTACAAATTTTGGGTAATAATTACAGTGCTAAATTGGTGAGTGTGCAAGAGCGTACTGATTATTTAGACATTATTGGTTTTGTGGGTAAGCCCGAAACAGCCAAAAAAACCAGGGGCGATCAATACTTTTTTGTAAACAACCGTTTTATAAAAAGTGCTTATTTAAACCATGCGGTGATGAGTGCTTTTGCTGAAATGATACCGAAAGATAGCTTCCCTATGTATGCATTGTTTATTGATTTAGACCCTGCTCAAGTTGATATAAATGTACACCCTACCAAACAAGAAATTAAGTTTGAAGATGAAAAAATTGTGTACGCATTTGTACAAAGTGCAGTAAAGCATGCATTAGCACAGTTTAGTATTACCCCTACGCTTGATTTTGAGTTAGATGCTACTATACAACATTTAGATGCGGTGAATAAACCCATTTCCAATCAAGATAAACAATCGACCGCTTCATCTAAACTCTTTCAAACATTTACACAAAAAAACCAAGCACATTTGGTTGAAAAACGCAGCGAATTAGGCCATTGGAAAGATTTTTATGAAAAGCCCATTGATACTGATTTTACACCGTTAAGTACACAAATAACATCATTTACTACAACGGCATTGCATGTTGATGCACCTTTACCTCATGCCGATTTTTTGCAATTGCATCAAGCTTATATAGTGGTAGCTAACAGTAATGGTTATTTGCTTATTAACCAACAAAATGCCCACGAACGTATTTTGTACGAACGTTTTTCAAAAGCGGTGGAAGGTACACCTATATCAATGCAGCAATCGTTGTTTCCGGTAGTAATTGAAGTAACGCCAGCCGATGCTATTTTGTTAGCAGCTTTATTGCCCGATTTAAAACAATTGGGGTACCAATTAGAACATTTTGGCAATAATAGTTTTGTGGTACAAGGTACGCCTGCTGATGTACAACAAGCAGGCGAAACAGCCGCCATTGAAAAACTTTTAGAGCAGTACAAACATTTTAGTAGTGATTTAAAGTTTTCTAAACGTGAAAAATTATTACGCTCTTTAGCCTTACAACAATCTATAAAAACGGGTACAGTATTGGGTTTAAAAGAAATGCAACAACTAGCAACATCGTTATTTTTATGTGATATGCCTAATGTAACACCAACAGGCAAACCAACTTATATTACGTTTAAAAAAGATGAAATGGATAAAATGTTTGGGCGATAATTGATTCAAATATGAAAATAAAAATAAAAAAGAGCCGCTTTTAAAAGCGGCTCTTTCGTTTTGGTAAACAGCTTAATAGCTATTGTTTTATAAATGTTGCATAACAAACTTGGTTGCCGTATGCTACTCTAAAAATATAGGCACCCGCTGTTAAATTATTTATATTGAAACTCACTGTGTTATTACCCACAACGCCTTGCTGTTGTTGTTGTAATACCTGAACATTTTGAGCGTTAAAAATGGTTGCATTTATGGCGGTAGGCGCTGTTAGTGTAACTACAGCATTTACAATACTTGTTGCAGGGTTAGGAAAAACTTGCAAACTACAAGTGTTTGTTGTTGGCATTGGAGATGCTATGTAAATTGTGTTACAATATGTTTTTACACATCCATTAGCAAATGTTGCTCTTAAACAAACATTATAGTAACCGCTATCTAAAAATACATAAGTCGGGTTGTTTTGGTTAATGGTTGCGGTGCCTGTCCCTACTGTGGCTGGCATTCGAGTAATCGTCCAGGTTTGGCTTACAATATTAGTGTTAGAAGCCGCTACGAAAGTAACCCTATTAGGTACTAACGAATCTCTGTAACTATTGTAACCTATGGTAATACCATTACAATTAGGAGCACTGTATACATTGCTACATTTGGTTGCTGCACAGCTATTATTGCGGTAAGCTGTTAAACAAACTGTATAGTTACCTGGTGTAGTATAGCTATGTGTTGCCGTGGTAGTTGTAGCGCCAGTTCCATCACCAAATGTCCAAGTATAGGTTATATCGTTACCAATATATGCTGGTGTAAAGGTGAATATTTGTCCGTTAGGAGTAGTGGTTGATGTAACTGTATAGTTAGCCAGTTGCGTACAAGCTGGCATAGGTTGCACTATTGTAATTGTATAACATTTTGTAGCGGTGCAATTACCACTTTGTATTGTTACACAAACATTGTATGTACCTGCGTTGGCATAAGTGTGCGTAGCATTAAATGTTGATGCTGTTGTGCCATCGCCAAAGTTCCATTGGGTAGTAATATTGGTACTATTTACAATACTCGTATTGGTGAAATTGATGGTTTTGTAATTAGCAGTACTAGCAACCCAACTATAGTTAGCTTGTAAATTACAAATTGGTGCAATTACAATAGTGTAGCATTTTTCGCTTATACAATTGGTTAACAAAACACCATTAGGGTTACGTTTAATAATGCGTAAACAAACATTGTATGTGCCCGGTTGTGCGTATACATGACTTGTGTTAAATTGGTTAGATGTTGTACCATCTCCAAACGTCCACCGGATGGAATCAGTAGCAGCTGCTCCTACACTGGTATTGTTGAATTGATAGGTGTATAAAGCAATAGCACCACTATCTCGGTAGCTTGTAAAATTGGCCACTAAATTACATGATGTTGGTGTTGGATAAATAGTAACCACTTTGCAATATTCACTAATACAAGGTGTGGTACCTGCAGGGAAATTACGTTTTACACGAACACATACGGTGTAATTACCCGGACTAGTATACGTATGATTCGGATTAGCATCGAAAGAAAATGTGCTATCGCCAAACGACCAACGTATAGAGTCTGAAGCAACAAAACCTCCTGTTTGGTTGTTGAAATGTATTGTATTTACATTTACCGAATCATGTGTAAAGTAGGCTTGTATGTTACAATTAGGTGATGGTGCCGTAACAACAATTTGTTGGCATATTTCACTTATACATGGTGGTATGGTAGCTACAGTTCCAAATTTTCTAACACGTAAACAAACGGTGTATGTACCTGGTGAGGTATAGGTATGATTTGGATTAATATTTAGCGATGAAGTGCCATCGCCAAACGTCCAACGGATTGAATCAGCCGAGTTAAAATTCGCTGTGGTGTTTACAAAGTTCCATTGTAAAGAATTGGCAGTACTTGCACTACTAGTAAACGATGCTATTAAATTACAAGTGGCTTGTTGTATGGTAATGGTTTGGGTAGTAGAATCGTTACAAATTAATAACCCGTTAGGATTTAATCTTTTAATTACATGTTTTACTGTATATACACCATTAGCGGTATAGTTATGGGTTGGTGCTATGTAGTTAAAAGCAAAGGCGCCATCGCCAAAGTTCCAGTCATGTATCACTAAAGGTGAATCAACAGTTACAGCAGGTGTAAACTTAATATTGGTACTCGTTAAAAATTGGCTGCTAAAAGCAGGGCTACAAGCAATTTGTGCCTTTGCGGCAGTACTTGCTATAAAAAGCAATAGTAATGGTAATAGTTTTTTCATACATGCAGTTTTTGGTGGTTTCGGTATATTAGTTTTTTAATAGATGCGACATTTTTTAATTATGTTGCCTCATATATACTAATTGGTTGCAATAATACCTTGTAGTAATTTTTCAATGGCACGGCGACCAGCTTTTCCACTACCACTGTAATTATTGATAATCACTGAGAAGCGTAAGTTTTTACCACTATCCGTTTTTAAAGTGCCACTTAGTGAAACATTATTGCTCATGGAACCTGTTTTAGCAAAAATTCGCTGTTCATTGCCGTTGTAATATGCTTTTAAGGTGCCTTCGCCAGCAGTAGGTAATATTTGTTGTAATTTTTTAACCCCAAAACAATCTGTAAGTTTTTGTAAAATATAAATGAACTGTTGCGGTGTAAATAAATTGTACCGGCTTAAGCCACTACCATCTACCCACCGAGGTTGTTGGGGTATGTTTATAAAATCAGTTTTTAATAATGAATCTATTAACAAAGTCGTATTCATTTGATGAAAACGTAGGTTGCTAATAACAAGCAGCATTTGTTCAGCTAAAAAATTATCGCTTTCAAACATCATTTTTTTGAGTACATCAACAGTAGGTACGCTGTAAAAAGTTTTTATTTTTTGGTTGGATAGTTTGCTTGTGTCGTGAATGATGTTTATGGGTTGATGCACCGTATCTCCCAACAACAAAGCGGTGTTTTTGTAAGATGTTATAAACGGCACTTCTTCTAACTTATTTTGAATATACTGTGTTAATATAAATTCATTATTATAAAAATTTCTGGTAACAGCCCTGTTATAACTGGCATTGTTAACATCATCGGCAACACTAAATTGTGTTACCATTTTTGATGGATAGTAATGTACATTATTTTTATCGCCATAAAATCTTACCACATTGCCGTACAAAGGCATGGCTGATTTTTCGGGCATAAAGTAATCGCTATAATCATCCCAAGCCCAGCCTACGCCGTAAGGTTCAATAATTTGGGGCGATTGAAATAGGTACAATTTTTTGGTGCTTTGTTGTAACCATTTTAAAACGGGTTGCTGGTTAAATGAAGGGTGCAATAAAGTAGGGTCAGCTGTGGGGAATAACACAATACTGGTATCGGTTTCAATATATTGTACGCCGGGTATACTATCACCCAAATATTGTAGTGCAGCAAATAGTGTAAACAATTTTACATTGCTGCTGGGGGTAAAGTTTTTTTGATCGTTATACTGAATAAGGTATTGTTTGCTGGCCGGCTCGTATATACAAATTCCAACATGGCCAGTTTTAATAGCCGTATCATTTAAAAAACTAGCCACCAATTTTTCATTGGTTTGTGCCATTACCCATTGGCATAAAAATATGCTTGTAATAAACCAACATTTTTTCATGAAATACAATTTTTAGATGGTAATGACGATAATAGTTTTTATTAACTACGCTCTTGTACCCTTAACCAACGCTCCGGAATTTCATTATTGCCAGCAACAATATAATCCTTATTACTGCAAGCGATGAAACTACCATCTGGCATTTCCATCCACCAACGGTTGGTGCGTTTGCTTTGTAAAAACAAGGTATCAACCTCGGCAAATGCGGTACGAAACTCGTTAAAAAACTGGCGCTGGTGTAACGGCGCTTCTAAACGTTGCCTGTGTTTGCCATCAATAAAATACCAAATTATTTGTGCAATTTGTTTGGCCGTAATTTCATCCGTATCTAATGAGGGTGAATAGCCATAAATGCCAAAGCTGCTTAGTTTTTCACTCATACCAGCAAAACGAGTAAGCATGCAAGCCTCAACACCAGTAAAGCCATTGGGGCAATTTTTATTTACAGGTGCATCGCTGTATTTTATGGCACTTACATCAAAACTGAGCATATCTGTCTGGCGCATTACAGGTTCCATCTCATCTATTTCAAATTGAACATGGCCAAGTCTGTAACAATCAAAACGCAATTTATCAATGGTTTGCAACATACGTGGGTGTACAAAATAACTTTGAAAACCAATATGGTTGTAGTGTTTCAAAATATTATCTTCACCGGTAAACATTTGCATTAAAAAGTTTTCCGCAGGCACTTCACTTTCACCTCTCAGGTTAATGGTAGCATCAATACAACTGGCTTCAATACCTGTTGTTTTTTTTCGGTAAGCTTCATATTGTGGTAAAGTAATATCATGCGAACCACCGATGATGAGCACTGTTTTTTGTAGTGCATACAACTCCTCAAGCACCGTTTTTATTGCGGCATAACTATCTGTTAAGGTAGCACCTGTTTTAATGTTTCCAATATCTGCTATGGTAATATCAGTATGCCAATAATATAATCGGTACAATTGTTTTCTAATAATGTCGGCTGCATTATTTTGCTTTTCCATTGTACCATTACCACGATTTTCAGTTACACCTACTACAATAATATCAACTTTGGTTAAATCAAATACCTCATCATCTTGCGTAATAATGTGTTTGCCTAATTGTCCGTCAACATACCCTTCATCTTCATTAATGGCAGCAAAAGATATCGGTGTTAAAAAATCATGAAGATCAAGCATGTTTCATTTTTTGGCAAATGTAATAAAATTGAATTGCCTTGTGCATATACTTACGACCGTAAACATAGTTTTTTTGATGCATTTAAAATAGATAAAAAATAATTCATAAATGATCCTTAATATTATCTCAAAACCATAAAGCTTTTGTACTTTTATAATATGAGTACAAATCAATATATTTTACCTTATACACAAACTGCTGCATATAAAAAGGTAGCATTGGCTGTTATGGGGTTAATTGTATTTGTAGTAAGTACTGCTGCACAAACTTCATACGAAGCTAAATACCGCCGTTTGGCCGATTCATTGTCTGGTGTATACCATATACCTGCTTCAATAATTTTAGGCGTAGCTTTTATTGAATCTGGTGGAGGTAATAGTAAAAATGCTCGTCGCCTTAACAATCATTTTGGTATTGTTGGCCCCAATAATTTGGGCAAAAAAAAGGGTATTAAAAGTCGTTATCGTCAATACCCTAGCGTTGCTGCATCGTACGTTTCTTTTTGTAATTTAATGACAAGAAAAAAGTTTTATAATAAATTAAAATCATCTTCTAATATTGCATTGTGGGCAGATGCTATCAGTAAATCTGGTTACTCAGAAGCTCCAGTAATTTGGAAGAAGCGATTGTTAGACACCATCAAAAAACATCATTTGTAATACCAACGTTGTATGAGCGGCTCCAGAAAAGTGTTGTACTTTACTTGTATAACATTTTGCATTTATTTTTCGCTGTCATTAGTAGGCACCTACTTGGGTGTACATTATACACCATTTATGAGGGTTAATGTTGTGGCTGATGTTTTTAAAATGGATGTAAATGATTCCATAACATTAAATAAAGAGGAGGCTCCTATTGCCATTCAACAAAAAGCCAGTTATAATTTTTCGTTATACCGCACCCCTCATTTAATTACTAATTTTAATATTGATACCAACAGCGCTGCATTGCAGCAATTTGCAAAAAAATTACATCTTTTAAAAACTACTAAAAAAGGTAAAGTACGCATAGCTTTTTTGGGTGATAGTATGATTGAAGGCGATTTAATGACCCAAACATTGAGGGAATTAATGCAACAATATTTTGGTGGAGTAGGAGTAGGTTTTGTGCCATTGGCTACACCAGGCTCAGGTATTAGAACAACAGCTTATAGTAGTATTACAGGTGATTGGCAAACTACCAATTTTAAAAGCGATGATAAAGCAACCCTGTTTTTATCTGGTTATAAATACAACACTAATAGCGGTAGTATTAAAATTACTGATCATAGTTTTAAAGACTCAAATGCTGTAATAACAAAAAGCTTATTGTTCGGTTATATGCCTACGGCTGTTGCCATAAATGTAAATGATAATGCATTAAGTATTTATGGTTCAAACAAAATAAACAAAGCGGCTTTATTGCAAAATAATAACCCACAAATCAACATCAATATTAATAATAAAGCACTCGATGTTTATGGGGTTACATTTGAAAGTAATGATGGTGTTTTTGTAGATAATTTTTCTTTCAGAGGTATTTCGGGAACCGAAATTGGAAAAATTGATAGTAGTTTTTTGGCAGATATAAATAAAGCTAACCCATACGATTTAATTGTATTGCAGTATGGTGTTAATGTATTGTACAAGCCTAACGATGTTAACTTTAATTATTATGGTAAATTAATGTTGCCCGTAGTTAAGAAAATTAAGCAATGTTTTCCTTCAACTGATGTGCTTATTATAAGTACTGCCGATAGGGCTTTTAACTATGCCGGCACTTACAAATCGGCCATTGGTATTGATAGTTTGGTGAAACTACAAGCCAATATTGCCTACCAAAACAATTGTAATTTTTATAACCAATTTGCAACAATGGGTGGTACTAATAGTATTGTTGATTGGGCTAATCGCAAACCTGCATTAGCTAATAAAGATTATGTACACCCTAACAGAGCAGGGGCAACCGTATTAGCAACTTATTTTTTTGAGGCTTTGTATAATGATTATCAAAAATATACCCAACAACTAAATCCATAATAAAGAACCCATATGCCCACCTTTGATGCTGACGCATTGCTGAAACAGTTATTATACAATCCGGATAATCCGTTATTGTTTAACAATGGTTTTTTTGTTTTTTTCTTTACCATTTTTATGGTGTTGTACTATATTTTTAAAAATAATATAATAGCAAGACGTTATATTTTCTGTTTTTTTTCACTGTACTTTTTTTACAAAGCAAGCGGTTATTTTGTGGGTTTGGTTATTATATCAGCCATTGTTGATTTTGTGCTATCGAATGCAATTTGGCGACAGCAAAACAAAAAGGTTAAGTTAACCTTACTTTTAACGAGCATTGTTTTTAATTTGGGAATGCTCTTTTATTTTAAGTACACCAACTTTTTTATTGAGCTTAGTAATAATCTATTTCACACAGGTTTTAATCCACTCAACATTTTACTACCAGTAGGTATTTCATTTTATACTTTTGAAAATTTGAGTTATACGTTTGATGTATATAAAGGTGAATTTGAACCTGCTAAAAAGTTCAGCGATTATTTATTGTTTTTATCTTTTTTTCCAAAGTTGGTAATGGGGCCAATTGTGAGGGCACACGATTTTGTACCGCAAATTAATAAACCTTATCGCATTACTGAACATGACTTTGCAAAAGGGTTTTATTTAATTGTATCGGGCTTGTTTAAAAAATTGGTAATATCAGATTATATTACCCTCAACTTTGTAAATTATATTTTTGATGCTCCTGAACGCTACACCGGTCTTGAAAATTTAATGGCTGTGTATGGTTATGCTGTAGTTATATACTGCGATTTTAGTGGTTTGAGTGATGTGGCCATTGGTATTGCCCGTTGGTTAGGGTTTCATATACCCACTAATTTTTTATCGCCTTACCAAAGTAAAAGTATTACTGAGTTTTGGCGTAGGTGGCATATTTCACTATCATCATGGCTGAAAGATTATTTATATATACCGTTAGGTGGTAATAAAAAGGGCAGCATTGCAACATGGCTTATAGCCTTATTATTTACAACTGGCGTATTTGCTGCTGCTCATTTTTTGTTGCATTGTAGTGTGGTAGTTTCAGCAATAATTTGTGTGGTAGTATTGTTACTATTTTTATTGCCAGCCATTATTAAAAAAGAAAAAGCAGGTATGGCAGCTAGTTTAAACCTAATGGCAACCATGTTATTGGGCGGCTTTTGGCATGGTGCCAGTTGGAATTTTATTATTTGGGGCTCGTTACATGGTATTGGTTTGGCAATTCATAAAATTTGGTTATTGCTTACTGGTAATGCACTTAAAAAAATGAACAATACTTGGTGGTATAACACTATCGTAATACTGATTACTTTTCATTTTGTTTGTTTTTGTTGGGTGTTTTTTAAAGCAGCCGATTTTACTGTTGCAAGTAATATGTTACATCAAATCACCAATGATTTTACTTTAAATGTTTGGAGTGGCTTTGTTGCTAATTATTGGCCAGTATTATTATTTATGTTATTAGCTTTTTTATTACATGCTATACCTGATGGTTGGATTGATACAAAAATTGCTCAAACCACCACAATACCGTTATGGGTTTATTTGATAGTATTTTTTGGTTTTCTATCGGTGTACAGTTTGTGTAAATCGGCTGAAACAGTATTGCCTATTTACCTTCAATTTTAGTGGTTAAATAGTTATTAAATGCCGTTGCCAAAGCATTGTATAATAATTGGCCTTGTAGTAAGTAGCCTTCCTTATTAAAATGCAAATGATCTTTAGCCATTAAACCTTTTTTTATCCAATATAAAGGTGTTCTGCCGCCAGCTTTGTAAAAATCCCATAACGGTATATTGTTAGCCATACATACTTCATTAATGGCTTTATTTATTTGTACAATCATGGGGTTGGTTCTGCCGCCCTTTAATGAGTTAGCTGGTGTGGTAATCATTACGCTGGCTTGTGGAGCAATGGCCCTGGCGCTATCAATAAATGTTTTTACAGCTAACTTAAATGAATCAATATTTAAATCGTTTTTTTGTGCTTCGTTAGTACCTAATGAAACAATAATACAATCTGGCGCAAGTATGCTAAGCTGCTGCCAAAACAACATACTGGCATTGTATTGTTTGTACTGTGCACCATTTACTCCTATATTGTGGTAGCGAATACCAGTATTGTTTTTTTCAAGTGAAAAGCCATAAATCTTTTTTGTTGTAGTGTTATTTATAGAAGATAATGTAAAGGCTGAAATGGGTTTCGGAAATGAAAATTGAAATACCCCATTTTTATAAAAATGAGGCGTAAAAATAGTATCGCCTTGTGGCTTTAATTGCCATTGACTAGCGGTATCACTAAATACTTTCACCGTTTCAAAATATTGTAAATTGTTTTTGTTGTTTAAACTAAATGAAACGTTGGCTGCTTCATTATTAGTGTAAATTTCAAAGCCAGCAACACCATAACTACCATTGGTGTCAGGTTTGGCTATTCTGCTAAATTGCCAATTTATATTGCTGCTGCTTTGTACATCTGCCGGAGCATTGCTATTAGCTAATTTGTAAGGGAAAACAATACCCCTGCCAGCGTCACCCCATTGTTGTTGAAGTTGGTAACGCACTACAGATGATATAAAATCGGGCTGTGTATGTGAATCACCAATTTGTACAATGTTTATAACAGATGGATTTGTTTTTAATTGTACCAGTTTATTAAATAATTTATCTAGATTTTGTGGATACTCAATTCGATTGAAAGCTTCGTTCACAATGGGTGTTTTACATAACAAATAATTACTATTAATAGGTAGTATTGGTAGCTGAGCTTTCGATAAAAGTAGCTGACCAACAAATAATATTATTAAGGTAATGCGAAGTTTCATTGTAAAATATCAGTAAAAATTCCTACAATTTAACTATAATTATTTAGCAACAATTAAATACAAAAATTGCAAATAATTACGTTCATTTATTTTGATAAATTATCATTTTTTGTATTTTCGTTTATCAATTTTAAACCTACAACATGAAAACGTTTTTAGTAGTGCTTTGCAGCATGCTTTTTCAGTTCAGTGCTGTTCAAGCACAAAAAAAAATTTACAAAAACACACTCCAAGTACCTGATATTACCCTCAACGATTTTACACCCACAGTATATGCATTAGACAGTAATGCGCAAGCGGTTATATTGTACGATGGTGGTAGTGCTAGGTATGTGTCTGATAATTCTACATGGTTTAATATACTATACACCTACAAAAAAAGAATTCGCCTACTTAATAAAAATGCTTTTGATGAAGCCACTGTGAAAATTCCACTTTACAAAGGGGAAACTGAAAACGACAAATTAAAAGAAGTTAAAGCTTGTACCTACAATATTGTTAATGGTGCAATTGAAAAAACAGTATTAGATAAATCAGCTGTTTTTTTAGACAAAGCTTCAAAATCGTATGATATTCAAAAATTTACTTTACCTAATTTAAAAGAGGGTTGTATAATAGAATACAGCTACACTATTGAGTCACCTTTATCATATAGTTTAAGGAGTTGGTCATTTCAAACATCATATCCCGTATTAAAAAGCGAATACGATGTTTTAATACCAACATTGTTCAACTATATATATTTGCCAACTGGTTACTATAATTTAAAGCCTACCATTGAAGAAGGTTTTGAACAATTTAAAATTGTTGATAGAGGCCAAACTGCATTTGCTCGAACTGAAATTTATTATTACGATGCTACTATGGTGCATTCTACGTGGGTGTTGAAAGATTTACCAGCACTAACCAAAGAGCCGTTTACCACAGCTTTAAAGAATCACCGTGCTGCTATTGAATTTCAATTAAAAAGTTTAGATTATCCCAATAGCGAATCAAAACCTTACTTAAGTAACTGGAATGAACTGGTAAAAACGCTTTTAAAAGATGAAACCTTTGGGGCAGATTTAGATGCAAGAAACCCTTGGATGAGCGATGAAGTGAAACAACTCACCGTTTCAAATAATACACTCAATACAACAAAAAATATTTACCAATACGTTCGTGATAACTTTACTTGTACAGATCACGACGCATTTTACATGTCAACAAATCTTAAAAAAGTTTTTGAAACCAAAAAAGGTAATGTTGCTGAAATTAATTTAATATTAATTGCCATGCTTAAAAAAGCTGGTATTGATGCAGTGCCACTTTTATTAAGTACAACAGATAATGGTAAAGCATATGATGTATACCCACTGATAAATAAATTTAACTACGTAGTTGCCAAAGTTTTGATAAATGACAAACCTTTCTATTTAGATGCTAGCGAAAAAAAAATAGGATTTAATCACCTACCGCAAGCTTGCTACAACGGAAATGCTCGAACAATAGCAGATCCGCCAAATTTGGTTTCGTTTGCAGCAGATAGTTTGTTAGAACAAAAGCAAACAGTAATTTTTATTTCAAATACCGAAAAACAGGGTGTGTTAGAAGGTTACTTTAAAACAAACTTGGGTTATTACGAATCAGTAGGTTTAAGAGAAAAATTAATATCAACTACCAAAGAAGATTATTTCAAAAAAATAAGCGCAGGTTTTAGTTACCCACTGCAGATGAAGAATACAGTTATTGATTCTTTGAATGTTTTAGAAGCGCCTTTAGAGCTGAGTTATGAATTTAATTTAGATGTTAATGAAGATATTCTCTACTTCAATCCATTAATGGGGGAGGGCTATAAAAAAAATCCTTTCGCCTCTACCAATAGAAATTTTCCTATTGAAATGCCTTTTAAATCTTCAGAAACTATTGTGGTAAATATTGAAATTCCAAAGGGATATAAAATTGATGAGCTACCTAAATCAGAAAGGGTGAAGTTTAATGAAAACGATGGGCTTTTTGAATACCTTGTTTCTGCTGATGCTACTAACATTTATGTAAAATGTAGGGTTGATTTCAGTAATACTTTTATGTTGGCAGAAGATTATCAAACATTAAGAGATTTTTATGGCCACATCGTAAAAAAGCAAGCAGAACAAATCGTATTTAAAAAAATTAAATAGTGCCGCTATGAAAATTAACTGGATTTCAAAAACATTTCTTGCTTTTGTATATATCTGTAATACCTCAACAATAAAGGCACAGCAATATGCAGTGAATTTAATACCCGAAATGTTACAAAAAAATGCCTTTGCTGTAAAACGTTTTGAAGAAATTAAAGTGACAATAAAATCAACTTCAAAAGCATTCATTAAACACAAATATGCAGTAACAATATTATCAGAAGCAGGGGCTAAAGCTGCTCAATATCAAAATAGTTACGATCGCTTACAAACGTTGAGTAATATTGATGGGGCCTTATTTGATGCAAATGGAAAAAAAATAAAATCAATTAAGAAAAAAGATATTGGTGATTTTTCAGAACGAGATGAAGTAAGTTTAATAACTGATAATAGAGTAAAATTGCATAATTTCTATTACAACCAATACCCCTATACTGTTGAATATGAAGATGAACAAGAATTAAATGGTTTGTTTTTTTTACCATCTTGGCAACCAGTCGAAGATGAACATTATAGTGTTCAGCAAAGTAATTTTATTGTTGAAATGCCTGAAACATTTGTGTTGCGTTTTAAAATAATTGCCAATGTTTCACAACCAATTCAAACAACTTCAAGTGGAAAAAAAACATACAGTTGGTCAGTTAATAATTTAACGGCAGTGGTACATGAATTATATCAACCAAGTTGGGCCGAAATTAACCCTGCTGTATATATTGCCCCATCGCAATTTGAGTTACAACAACTTAAAGGTGATATGTCAAGCTGGCTACAGCTTGGCAATTTTATCAATCAATTAAACAACAATCGCCAACAGTTGCCAGATGATGTAAAGCAAGAAGTACATCGCCTAACCGACCCATTAAAAACGCCACAAGAGAAAGTGGCTGTTTTATATAATTACCTACAAAAAAATACCCGATATATTAGTGTACAATTAGGTATTGGAGGGTGGCAGCCATTTGATGCTACTTACGTGGCTACCAAAAAATATGGCGATTGTAAAGCATTATCTAATTACATGATTAGCTTATTAAAAGAAGCTGGTGTAACAGCTAACTATGTTTTAATAAACGGAGGCGATAATAACGATAGGCCCGTGTGGGATGATTTTGCAGCACCTTATTTTAACCATGCTATTATGTGTGTGCCAATGCAAAATGATACTACTTGGTTGGAGTGTACAAGCCAAACAGTAAGTGCAGGTTATATGGGCTCATTTACTGGTAATAGAAAAGCGTTGTTAATTGCACCAGATGGTGGCCATTTAGTAAAAACACCAACTTATAAAGCCAACGATAATTTGCAATTAAGAAATATTACCGCTACCATTGATGCAACTGGTAATCTTTCTGCAAAAGTGGTTACAAAATTTACAGGTTTACAGCAAGATGATATACAACAAATGATGTACGGTGCTACATTAGAGCAAAAGAAAAAATACTTAAACGCAGCCATAAGTTTGCCCACCTATGAAGTGGTATCTTTCGATTATAAAGATGAAAAAGGCGTATTGCCTGCAGTAACCGAACAGCTCACTATTACAGCACCTAACTATGCTACAGTATCCGGTAAACGTTTATTTGTTACGCCTAATTTCTTCAATAAATCGGGTAGTAAGTTTGAAGAGGGTGTGCAGCGTACTTATGATATTGTTTTTCCTTCATCGTATATTGATGTTGATAGTATTCAAATTACCATACCCGATTATTATGAGGTAGAAGCATTACCTAAAAATGTACAATTACAATCTGCCTTTGGTACCTATAACATTCAATTTGTGGTATCAAATAATCAAATAAAAGTAATAAGACGCAATGAACGTAAAGAAGGGCGATACCCACGTTCAAGCTATGCCGAAGTGGTAAAATATTATAACGATATTTTTAAAGCCGATAGGGGAAGGATTGTACTCACTAAAAAATAATCAATCAAACCAATAAAAAAGGGTTCACCTACAAGTGAACCCTTTTGCTTTATAAAATTATTCTCTACCATCTAATAAATTACCTAAGCTGCCTAAAATACTGCCTTCTTCTTTTCTGCTTACAGAACTGTATTGCATTAAACGACCTGCTAACCTACTAATAGGTAACGATTGTATCCACACTTTACCCGGTCCCCTTAAAGTGGCAAAAAACAACCCTTCACCGCCAAACATCCAGTTTTTAATGCCTTTAATAAATTCTATATCAAAGTCAATACCTGCCGTATAAGCTACTACGCAACCCGTATCAATTTTTAATACTTCACCGGGTTGTAAAGTACGTTCGGTAACATAACCTCCAGCATGCACAAAGGCCAAACCATCACCTTCTAACTTTTCCATTATAAAGCCTTCGCCACCAAATATACCAGTACCTAACCTACGTTGAAACTCAATGCCAATGCTTACGCCTTTGGCGGCACATAAAAAAGCATCTTTCTGTGCTATTACTTTACCGTTCAATTGCGATAAATCAAGCGGTATAATTTTACCAGTATAAGGTGCAGCAAAACTTACCCTTTTTTTGCCTTGGCCAACATTAGTAAACGCCGTCATAAATAAATTTTCGCCAACTAATAAGCGTTTACCAGCGTTAAAAAGTTTATCTAAAAAACCACCACTGTTTTGTGAGCCATCCCCAAACATGGTATTCATTTGAATATCATTATCCATCATCATAAAACTACCTGGTTCGCCAATTACGGTTTCTTGTGGGTCCAATTCAATTTCAACATATTGGAGCTCTTCTCCATAAATTTTGTAATCAATTTCGTGATTCGATATCATGGTTTCATTTTTTTGATAAATGTAATAAATACATCATTTAATAAATTGCCTTTATATGATAAACGGTAAATTTGTTTACACATTTTTAACTTATTTTGACCTTCAAACCATTTTAAATTATGAAGAAATACCTTTTTGCTACGGCAGCTTTTTGCTTTGCTGTAAGTGCAGGTTTTAGTCAAGCAAAATTGATTGAAACCGTTACCAAGAAAGGCGACGAGCTGGTAATACCTTATCAGAAATATGTGTTGCCAAATGGATTAACAGTTGTGTTAGCGGAAGATCATAGTGATCCTTTAGTGCATGTTGATGTTACATACCACGTAGGTAGTGCAAGAGAAGAAATTGGCAAAAGTGGTTTTGCACATTTTTTTGAGCACATGATGTTCCAAGGAAGTGATAATGTGGGTGATGAACAACATTTTAAAATAATTTCAGGTTCTGGCGGTACTTTAAATGGTAGTACCAATCAAGATCGTACTAACTATTACGAAACTGTACCCTCTAACCAACTTGAAAAAATGTTGTGGTTAGAAAGTGATCGTATGGGCTTTTTGTTAGATGCGGTTACACAACAAAAATTTGAAATTCAACGCAGTACTGTTAAAAACGAAAGAGGTCAAAACTACGATAACCGTCCTTACGGTTTGGCCGGTGAGTTTGCAAGCAAAAACCTGTATCCTTATGGGCACCCATACAGTTGGTTAACTATTGGCTATGTAGAAGATTTAAACAGGGTGAACGTAAACGATTTAAAAAACTTTTTCTTACGTTGGTATGGTCCAAACAACGCAACCATTACCATTGGTGGCGATTTTAAATCGGCTGATGTAATTAAGCTGGTTGATAAGTATTTTGGTTCTATTCCTCGTGGTCCTGAAGTTACCAAAACAGTTTTGGCACCGGTTGTTTTAGAAAGCGATCGTTATGCATCATACACTGACAATTATGCAAAAATTCCATTACTTACAAAATCATATGTAACTGTACCTAACTATGATAAAGATATGGCTGCATTGGCTTGCTTAGCGCAAGTAATTGGCCAAGGTAAAAATTCAATTTTATACCAAAATTTGGTAAAAACTCAAAAAGCATTAAATGCATCATGCAACAGTAGGTTAAGCGAATTGGCTGGTGAATTTAGTTTTCAAATTGTACCATTGCCTGGTAAGTCATTGGCTGCAATGGATAGTTTGTTAACCGAGGCTTTAGTAGCATTTGAAAAACGTGGCGTTACTGATGAAGATATCATTAAATTTAAAGGTGGTATTGAGTCGCAATTCATTAATGGTTTACAAAGCGTATCAGGTAAAGTATCACAATTGGCTGCTTTTCAAACTTATGTTGGTAACCCTAACATGATTGGTAAGCAATTAGAAATGTACCGTGCCGTTACTAAAGAAGATGTAATGAATGCTTACAATAAATATATTAAAGGTAAGCATAGCTTAACAGTGAGTGTATTGGTGAAAGGCCAAAACGCTGCACCTGTAATGGCTGATAATTATACGGTTGACACCACAAAATATGTACGCCCTAACTACGGTTATGATGGGTTGAAATACGTAAAAGCAAAAGATAATTTTGATAGAAGTAAGCAACCTGGTGTAGGTGCTAACCCTGTTGTTAAAGTACCTGCCTTTACTAAAAAATCAACACCAAATGGTATTAAAATGATTTTTGCAGAAAGTAAAGAATTACCAATTGTAAATATTTCAATAAGAATACCAGGTGGGCAAATTGCTGAAACAGATATGCCAGCAAAATCAGGTATAGCTGGTATGACGGCAAGTATGATGAATGAAGATACTAAGAACTATACTGCAGAACAAATGGCAGTTGAGCTACAAAAATTAGGTAGCAATATCAATATTTCATCTTCATTTGATGGTACAGTGTTTAGTGTACAAAGCCTAAAGAAAAATTTAGATAAAACATTAGCCCTTTTAGAAGAAAGAATGTTGAACCCTAAGTTTACAGAAGCTACTTTTAGCCGTTTACAAAAACAAGCTTTAGAAGGTTTTAAACAATTAAAATCGCAACCTGCTGCTATTGCTGATAATGTTTTTGATAAAATTAATTACAGCAACAGTATTTTAGGTTTGAGCAGCAATGGTACAGAAACTACCATTAAAAGCTTAACCTTGAAAGATGTTGAAGATTTTTATGCAAATAATATGACTACCCAAGGCGCAAGAGTAGTGGTGGTAGGCGATGTTAAAGAAGCTGATGTATTGCCGAAGTTGGCTTTCTTAAACAAAATACCAAATAAAAAAATAGCTTATGCAAAACCAGCTGCTGCACCATTAGTTAACAAAACCACTATTTATATAGTTGATGTACCTAAAGCTGCTCAAACAGAGTTTAGAGTAGGTGGGCCTACAAACTTAAAATATGATGCTACTGGTGAGTATTACAAATTAGGTTTAGTAAACTTTACTATTGGTGGTGATTTTAACAGCAGGTTAAACATCAACTTACGTGAAGATAAAGGCTGGACGTATGGTGCACGTTCATCATTCAGCAGCAATGATTATGCAGGTGATTATACATTTAGCGCTGGTATTCGTGCAGATGCTACGGATAGTGCATTAACAGAAGTAATTAAAGAAATTAAAAATTACGCTGCTAATGGTATCACTGCTGAAGAGTTATCATTTATGAAAATGGCTATTGGTCAACGTGATGCTTTGGCTTACGAAACGGGTGGTCAAAAAGCAGGTTTTGTGGGCCGTATTTTGCAATACGACTTGCCAGCTACTTACGTAAATACACAAAGCAACATCTTAAAAAATATGACCAAAACAGAAATTGATGCATTGGCAAAAAAATGGCTCGATATTAATAAAGTAAATATTTTATTAGTAGGCGATAAAGCTAAAATTTTACCAGGCTTACAAAAATTTGGTTACGAAATTGTTGAGTTAGACGTTGATGGTAACAAAAAATAATCATCCACTTAATTAAATAAAAGGCGCTTCAACACTGAAGCGCCTTTCTTATTTATAATACATTACATCATCTCACTTTAACCATGGTACGCACTTGTTGCGTAACCCCATTTTGAAAACGTACATAATAAACACCTGTACTAGTGTTACCACTTTGCCAAACTACACTATAAGTGCCTGCTGTGGCAAATTCTCTATCAACCAAAGTTGTAATTACTTGGCCCAATGTATTTATAATTTGCACCAATGTATGGCCACCACTGGTTGTAAAACGAATGGTCGTACTTTGCGTAAATGGGTTCGGGTAATTATCAACCAAGGTTGTACCACTTAAATTAGGCACGGCAGGGTTGCAGGCACTTGTTTTTACCAATGGTATATTTTGAAAATTTTGCAGCATAATTTGTTGGAGATCGCTATTCTTCACACACATCCAATCTTGTAACATGGATGCATATACACTTCTAAAATCATATTGCATCGGTATATTATCGTTTACCCCCGCATTTGCAGGTATTGTAGGGTTATTACCATGCACCATTTTTTGAGCATTGCTACCAAATACAAATAAAGGTGCAGCGGCACCATGGTCAGTACCCGTACTTGCATTGCTTTTTATACGGCGACCAAACTCACTAAATGTTAAGCCCATCACCCTATTTTCTACGCCTAAAAATTTTAAATCGTCTTGAAATGCTTTAATAGCATCACTTACATTTTTTAATAAATTAGCATGTGTACCAACAGTTGTATCAGTAGTAGTGGTTTGTAAAGAGTGGGTATCAAAACTACCATAACTTACCATGTATATTTTTGTTTTTAGTCCACCTTTTACAAGCCTTGCAACAATTTTTAATTGATCAGCCAATGCGTTGTTGGTTGGGTAGGGTGCTTGCTGTGTAACATTTAAAGCTGCATTTTTTACAACCGTTGCGTATTGCGATGTTTGATTAGCCACTTGGCGAATGTACTTTAATTCTTTACCTGCTAGTGTATTAGGTGCAGGGTCTTCAACACCACTTATTAAATTGTAAAAACTGGTAGGGTTGCTTATACTCATTCCCATACTAACACTTGGTCCTTGAAAAACCAATGAGGTAACAGAGCCAATTTGAATACCTAACGGATCAGGCATGCTGCTGTTGGGGTAACCTGTGGGGAAATTAGGATATTCATAATCTAAAAACCTACCGCCCCATCCATTGGTAATAACTTGGTTACTATCGCTGGCGCTCATCCAAATATCTGTTGCTCTAAAATGTGAAAAGTTTGGTTGCGGATAACCCACTGATTGCACTATACCTAATTTGCCCTCATTGTACATAGTGCGAAGGCCCGTCATAGCTGGATGTAAGCCCGTTTTATCAACACCATCTAATTTTAGAACACTGTTTTCGGGTATGGCAATATTGCTTCTTGCATTAAAGTAGTTGCTATAACCATCAATAGGTATTACCATATTTAACCCATCATTACCTCCTTGTAACTGCACAATAACCAACACATGATCATTATCTGTAGTACCTAATAACTTAGCAAGTGGACTATCAGCTGCAAATGATTTTAATGAAAAACCATTTATAACAGTTGGTAGTACAATGCCTGGTAGCGTATTTTTTAAAAAATCTCTTCTTTTCATTTTGATGATTTTTTATTGATAAGATTGATGTTTGTTAGCACAATTGATATTCTGCTAAACGTAATAGATATTGATATAAGCTGGCTAATCTGGTTTTTACAATGGTGGCATTCGTCATATCGTTGGGGTTAGCCATGTAGGCATTCCAAGCACTCGTCCAATACGCATCTGTTGATTGGCCACTTAATAAAATATCTGTTTTAATTTGATTGCGACTAGCAAGGCTTAATGGTAAGCCCAATAAGTATTTTACTGATTGTGCTATTAAACTATTGGGGTCGCTTGGGTTAGGCATTGATGCTGCAAACGCCACATGATTAATTTTGATATTTCTGCCAGAACGTGTATAACCATTAGCGTTCATGGTATCCGTAAATTGATTGCGTTTGGGTAGTGTATCACTATTGATCCATAACTCATGAAACTGTGGTCGTTGGTAATACGCTGGCCAACCTGCTACAGCTGGTGGGTCACCAATATTTTGTTGTAATGATGTACCAATGGTTTGTATAGAATTCCATAACAAATAATTACCCGGTACATCAGTACCCACTGGGAAGCTAACACCCAACTCCCTACACAAACCTATCATTACATCCATAGGTGATTTTATTAAACAGCCTTGGTTAAGTGCATCAAAAAAATGTTGGCTTTTAAATAAGGTGCTTAGCACAGGTGTGATATCGTAGTTGTTGTTTCTAAAAATTTGTGCTAATGGTACAATTACATTGGCTTCAGTAGCAGCATCAATTTCGTAGTATACAAAAAAGCGATAGAGTTTTCTACAAATATTTAGCGATACATCATCTTTCGAAAAAATCATATTCAGCAAGGCATCTAATTCAATATTACCAGCATTTGCAGTGTTGTTGCCTTGAATAATAGTGTTGTTGTAAAAACTTGAAAATTGTTTGTTGGTAATATCATGCCTGCTTAATTGAAAAGTAGCAGTGTTGGTAGTGTTATCAATTACCCAGCCAGTGAGTACTTTGGCAGCTGCTTTTACATCATCTTCACTATACGGTGGTGTAGCATCGTTAATGCCTTTACCAACGGTGAATAATTCTTGCAACTCACGGGCATAGTTTTCGTCGGGGGCAGTTTTGGTATTGAGGTAGCCATTTAAATAGCGTAGCATACCTGTATTAAGAGTTATAGCTTTTACAAATGTTTTAAAATTACCTAAAGCATTTGCTCTAATAACGGCATTGTTTTGATAGCACCAAATGCCATTGCCAATATCAGCAGTTTCTGTGGCAAAATGGTTATGCCAAAACAACACCATTTTCTCTCTTATAGTAGCATCTTGGTCAATCATGAGACCCGTCCACCAATTTTTAAAACTAGCTCTTCGTTGAGCATTAATACCACCATCGGTTGTATTGGTATTTACCCAAGTACTTTCCTGTGGTATGGCTGCATCAGGGTCGCCAGCAGTGGTTGAGCTAGCATAGGTTTTAAGTGGCGGTGCTGGAGGGGTATTGTTTACATTCAATAAATAGTCAACAGCTTGGGTCATCGTCATCCCAACAAAAAAATCAACATCGCTCTTTTTTGCTCCAAACATGGTACGCCTGAGTAGGTGAATCACTTCGGTGTTGGTCCATGGTCCAGTATATGGCTGTATGCCACTTAATACTCGAGCGCCTGCATATGTGTTAGAAACTAGCTGTTCATTTTTTGGAACTGCTTTAGCTGTTAAAAAAGCTCTTCTATCCATAACAAATAGTTTTGGTAGTTAGTTGGTAAAAAGACGTACCAATCAACAAAAAGTTTAATGTTAAGTTACTATTTATTTTATGAGTAATTGATAATCATCGGCACTCGTGTTGAGTAGCCCTACTTTTGGTAAGCGTTGGGTGAGCAAGCGCCAATTATTATCTTGCTTGTATATTTTTTGAAGAATAGCAGCAGCTTCTTTAATTTTTTTGTTATTAGCAAGTGTAATGGCCGTCCAATACTGCATTTCGAGGTTTTTAGGAAACATGCTCATGGCGGTGCCATATTCCTTCATGGCTAGTGGCATATCGTTTTTTTCTGAAGCTAAATCACCTGCATCCATGTGTTCATAGGCTCTGTAGAGTTTTAAAAGTCGGGCAAGTTCTACCAATGGAGTAATATGATCATCAACCCGTAAATCAATTTTTTTATCGTTCCAAGGTTGTGCAGTTGCTTGGCCAGCTACAACAAGTATAGCGGCTGATTGTTTACCCCTGATATCGCCACCTGCTTGTTGGGCTGCTTGTAATGCCGCTAAAACCCTTTCGGCAAGTGGCTTATCATTATTTTTTTCATAAGCAGCGGCCATAGCTTTACAAACTGTATTATTCAACATCATGTTACTTTGAACGCTATAGTTATTTCCTACAATATGGTTAGCGTAATCAATACAATTTTTACCAGTATAGGCATTTACGTTTCCTTTAGCATCAATCATGGCAACTTGTCGTACTTCTTTGCCAGCATCTTTGTCTAATAATTGTTGTAAAGCATCAGTGGCTGTTACGCCATTTTTCATTAGTTGTAAACCCAAAGGGCCATAACTTTTGTTCACAAAAGATTGTGTTGCCACCACACCTACACCAGCTTCGCCCCAAGGCACAGCAGTACCTACGCTAAACCAATGGCTTTGCACACCTACGGCCATTTCGCCAGTTTGAGGGTCACGTGCTACAATAGAAAAAGTATGTGCAAAGGCTTCATCATTTTTAAAAAATTGTGCCTTTACTTGCGAACCACATACCATTGCCACTAACATGAATTGAATACACTTTTTCATCTGCTATTTTTTGAAGTTTATGAATTTACATCCGCACTTGCGAATGCGTATTAAAGCTACAAACTTTATGAGCTGCATTCAACAATTGTATTCACTTTTTAAATAGCCAAAATAATGGCTAATTTTATGGCATATTTAAGTTGTTTATGAGTATACACCAAAGTGCAATCGCCCATTTATTTTCTTTATTTAGTAACGATGCTATTGAACATATACAACAATTACCACAAAGTGGTGGTGATAGGGTTTATTTTAGAATATTTACCAGCACACAACAAACTTATATTGCAACTGTAAACAACTTTGTAAAAGAAAATGAAGCATTTTTTTACTGTACAGCCCATTTTAAACATATTGGTGCACCGGTGCCTACCATTTTCATAAAAAACGATGAGGGTACTATTTATATTCAAGAAGATTTTGGAGACCAATCATTATTAGCCATTTTAGAGCAAGAAGGCCCAACCGATGCAGTACAATTGTTGTATAAAAAATCATTAAAAGCATTGGCGCATTTGCAAATTAAAGGCGCTGTGGGGTTTGATTATGATAATTGTATAACGAGTAAAGTATTTGGTAAGCAAGCCATTTTGAGTGACTTATTATATTTTAAGTATTATTTTTTAGATACTTTAAAATTACCGTACGATAAAGAGCAGTTGGGAGCGGCATTTGAGGTACTCAGTAATTATTTACATGAGGCAGATTACCAATTTTTTATGTACCGTGATTTTCAAAGTAGAAACATCATGATCAAAAATGGGGAGCCATATTTTATAGATTATCAGGGCGGTATGATGGGTGCTTTGCAATATGATGTTGCCTCGTTGCTATGGCAAGCAAAAGCTCATTTAAACGACGATTGGAAGCATGATTTATTTAAATATTATCGTGATTGTGTAGCGGAGCTATTGCCTACACCTATTGATGCACATAGGTTTGAAAGCCAGTATAATGGTTTTGTACTCATTCGCTTATTACAAGTATTGGGGGCATATGGTTTTAGAGGATTATTTGAACGCAAAGCCCATTTTTTAACCAGTATACCTATGGCGTTAGAAAACTTGCGTTCATTTATGCAACATTACCGTATTGGCATTGATGTACCTGAACTTGAAAAAGTATTGAATGCGATTACTACTGATGATGTAATACATCGTTTTAAACCTATACGTGCTACTAAAGAAACGCCTTTGGTTGTGCATATAAAAAGTTTTTCTTTTTTAAAATCGGGCTACCCAAAAAATGTTTCAGATAATGGAGGTGGTTTTGTGTTTGATTGTAGGGGTATTTTAAACCCTGGTCGAATTGAGCAACATAAAAAAGAAACGGGTAGAGATAAGCCCGTTCAAATTTACTTGCAAGAAAAAACCCGTATGGAAGAATTTTTAGCAGGTGTATACAGCGTTGTTGATATTGCAGTTGAAGATTATATACAACGTAATTTTGAAGTGCTCGAAGTAAATTTTGGTTGTACAGGTGGCCAGCATAGAAGTGTATACGCAGCGGATGCATTGGCAAGGCATTTAAAAAATAAGTACGGTGTAGCTACTACAATAAAACATATTGAACAAAATTTTGATAATTAAATAGTAGCAATATGAAGGCAATGATTTTAGCGGCAGGTTTAGGTACTCGTTTAAAACCCTTTACGGAGCAGCATCCTAAAGCGCTGCTACCCATTAATGGAAAATCTTTATTACAGCGAAACATCATCTATTTACAACAAGCAGGCATTACTGATGTGGTTGTAAATGTGCACCATTTTGCATCACAAATTATTGATACTATCAACCATAATAATGGCTGGGGAAGCTATGTAACAATCAGCGATGAAACCAACGAAGTGCTCGAAACAGGTGGTGGTTTATTAAAAGCAGCTCCACTTTTGAAAGAAGGAAATGAGGCATTTGTATTGATGAATGCAGATATATTAACTGATATGGATTTACAAGCTATGATAGCCCAGCATCAACAAAGCCAAGCCCTTGCTACATTAGCCGTAACGAACCGTACCTCTAGCAGAAATTTATTGTTTGATGAAAACCATTATTTGTGTGGTTGGCGTAATAATAATACGGGTGAACTAAAAGGCAAATCCGGACAAGCAAAAGCATTTAGTGGTATCCATATATTAGAGCCAAACATTTTTGATGAAATAACAGAAACAGGTAAGTTTTCAATGATTGATGTTTATATGCGATTGTGTACAACGCAAAAAATAAATGCGTATGATCACAGTCATACGCATTTAATAGATGTGGGTAAACCCGAAAGTATTGCTATTGCTGAAAGCTTGTTTAGTTAAACTCGTTTGGCACCTGTATCGTTTGTTTTGGTTCGGCCTTGGGTTTAATACCAAAATTATATTTTACAGCAATTCCTACACGTCTGGTATCTGTATACCTCAAACCCGTTGCGGTAAAGTTAGTTTGGTCAACGGTGAATGCGTTTCTATTGGTTCTAAACATATCGTTAACCGATAGTACAATATTCATTTTTTTATTGAGTAATGATTTGTTTGCTGAAAAATTAAGTGAGCCAAAATTTTTCAATTCAAAAAAGTTAGCTACTGCATTGATACGCATAAAGCCATTTAAGCTTAAGTTAAGCGTTGGCGTAGCTTTAAAGCTTTGAAACATAAACAGGTTCCAGCTTGTACGTTTAAAGGTAAAAGGTGCATTGTCATACAACCCGTTATAGTTAATAAAGTTGGCTTGAGCCCCTGCATAAAAAAAGTATTTTTTGCCTGGAGGAATACCAGCAACTAAACGTAGGTATGCTTCTTTGTTCGTACCTAAATTATCGTAGGTACGAAACAACGTATCGTTTTTTACATAGGTAATATTCGAAAAAATATTTTTTACATTATTAAAGCCAGCAGTAAGTAACGGAAAATCATCAGCCATAATATTTACCTCGTAGTTGGTGGTAAATTGTGGTTGTAATGATGGGTTGCCTACATCAAAAGTATATTGATCAGCGTACCTAGGAAAAGGGTTTAATGCTTCATAAAATGGCCTTGTGATACTGCGTTTGTAAATAGCACTAGCACTCAATTTGAAACCAAACACTTTTGCAATTTTATGGCGTAAAAATAAAAACGGAAATAAATCGGTTCTATTGATTTTGAAAGTAGTATCTGATGGTATTAACTGATTACCATTAATGTTGGTATACTCTAATCTTAACCCAGGTTTTACCGTTAAACCTTTAAATGTTTTAGCTACTTGAAAATAAGAGGCTGCTATGGTTTCTTTGTATTTAAAACGATTGGTTTGAAAACGATCAACATACTTGCCCATGCTAGTATCAGCAAAATAGGCAGCATTGTTTTTACTAAAGCTAACATTTGCTTTTGTACCTAATTCAACAGTGTATTTATTTTTTAATTTAAGTACCAAATCAGTTCTGTAGGTAATAATATTTTTGGTATTATTTACATCGCCATTACCAAACATGGTATTTTTTGATGGCTGTATGTATAAGTTTTGATATACTTGATTGTTAGTCGTTTTAAAATAGGTGTAATCAATATTATTGGTCCATTCGCTGCCTAACGAATCAATCTTTAGTTTAGTTGTGAAATTGTTACCGAGGTAAATGCTGGGGCCATTGTTTTGAACAATCGATACATTTTTACCGATGGTTGTATTGGTTGAAATACTTTTAATATCAATGTCGTTGTTAACCCGGCTGTGATTATTGTTAGCACTCAACCTAACATCGTAGCCGGCACTCCATTTTTTATTGAAATTATAATCCACACCAACATTAGCATAGTTGTTTATGCCAGGTAACTTTGTATAGGCATCTTGATTAAAAATTGTATTGCTATTAGATATTCTGCTAGATGTTAGTACGTCGTAATTGTTTCTATTGGTAAACGAATAAGCTGCTCGTAGATTTAATTTATCTGCTGATTTATTGATGTTAAAACCAATAGACTGTGTAGCTACTTTACCTTGAAAATGCGATACATCAAAACTACCGTTAGTGCCTAGTTTTACTCCTTTTTTGAGTACAATATTCACAATACCCCCACTGCTTGCTGCATCATATTTTGCAGAGGGTGTTCTTAAAATTTCAACTTTACTAATACTATTTGCTGGTAAGCTTTTTAATAAAGATGATAAATCGCTGGCACTTAATTTTATTTCTCTACCATTAATAAAAACAGTTGCAGGTGTGGTGCTATTTAAATAAACATTACCATCTTGATCAACAATGGCGCCTGGGGTTTTTTCTAATACTTCAAATGCATTGGTACTGCTTACGGCAATCGGTTCAACATCAACCACGGTTTTATCATCATCTTGCTTTATAATTGGTTTTACAGCATTAACCACCACTGCACCCATATCTTTTGTTTTGGTTTGTGCATTTACAGTAAAGGTGGTATCGTTATCACCGCTACTCACTTGCGTAAATATATTATTGATATTTACTGCGGATATCCTCAAAAAATAAGTGGTATTTTTTTTAATTGAAAAACTAACGTTGTTTTTTAATGTTCTAACAGCAACAATAGCACTATCAGCAGTACGTAAAAATTGTACAGTTGCATTAGTAATAGCTTCTTGTTGTTCGTTTTTGATAACAACTTTGGCTTCTATATTTTGAGCATAGATTGCATTTGATAAAAGTACAAGTATGCAACTTGTCAATAACCTTGATTTCAACACTTAGTAGTTTTGGTAGTAAATTTTCAATAATTGGTTACACGGATAACAGGAATATTTTACCTGAACTTTGGTACACCAAAAATAATGAAAACTTAATATTTATAACAAGTAAAACTACTATTCTTTTTTGTCGTATAATGCTTTTTTATCAACTACTTTAACTTGTGTACCTACTTTTAATGTTTTACTTACAACATCATATGGGCCAGTAATAACTTCTTCGCCACCTTTTAAACCACTGCTGATTTCAATATAATTGATATCTTGTATACCTGTTTTTACTACCACTTTGGTTACCTTATTATCTTTTCCTTTTACAAAAACTACGGTTTCAATATCATCATCAACCCCAGTTGTGTTCGTTGTGGTGTTATTGGTGTTGTTAACTTTTGTTTTAGCGCTGTCATTTTTTTCTCTTGTGGTTACCGCATTAATTGGAACAGCTACTATATTAGCTTGCGTTTTAGTTTGAATATCGGCATTGGCACTCATGCCTGGCCTAAACGGAAAGCTGCCTTTACCTAACAAATCAGTATAACTTTCTTTTAAAATTCTGATGTATACTTTATATTGCGTTACATCGCTTGTGGCACTTGTTAAGCTGCTCGTTGCAGCTCCATTATTACTGCTTGCAATTTGCGTAACTATACCTTTGAATTTACGTTCGCTATAAGCATCTACAGTTACTATAGCACTGTCTCCTAGTTTTACTTTTGGCACATCGTTTTCACCTACATCAACCCTAATTTCAATTTTATCCATATCAGCAATACGTAACATTTCGGTACCTACGTTGAAGCTATTACCGGCTACTTTTTCACCTTTTTTTACACTTAATAAGCTCACCACACCATCCATAGGGGCCACAATAGCTGTTCTGCCTAAATCGGTATTGGCTTTTGCTAAATTATCACGGGCACTTTGTACAGCAGCTTGCGTACCTCTAATACCTTGTACGGCAGCATTATAGTTGGCTTTTGCAGTTTTCAATGCAGCATCGGCCACATTAAATTCACTAGCGCTGATCACTTTTTCATCGAACAAACGCTTTTGCATATCATACGTACGTTGGCTTTGTTCAACATTGGCTTTTAAAGCTTCTAATGCTGCTTGTGAATTAGCAACTTGGGCTTGACTTTGTGTTACACCGCTTGCCGCTTGGCTGCGTTGAATATTATATACATCCGCATAAATTCGAGCTAATAATTGCCCCTTTTTTACGGTGTCGCCTTCTGCAACTGTTAATTCGGTTATTTCGCCACTAATATCAGGACTCACCTTTACTTCTATTTCAGGATAAACTTTACCACTAGCGTTAACTACTTCAATAATCGTACGTTTTTGTGCAGTTTCAGCGGTTACCTTTATACCTTCTTCTTTACCAAAAGTGCCAGCTTTGGCTAATACGATTAGTACTAATAACAAACCGATACTTCCAAATAAAATCCATTTTGTTTTCTTGCTCATGATGTTGCGTTGTATTGAAAAAGTGCTGTGTAAAAATATGATTACAGTTTTAAGCCCATGCCTTTATAAAACTCTAAAACTTTCATTTTAAAAATATAGTCAATATTGTTTTGTGCTAATTCAAGCTTTGCCCTCAACAAGTTGTTTTGTGTAGTTATTAAATCAAAAGTGCCCAATACGCCTACATTAAAGCGTTTGGTTGCATAATTTAAATTAAGTTCATTAATAGCGGCTGATTTTTTACTGGCATTTAATTTTTCTAAGGCAATTAATGCAGCATTGTAAGCTGTATAAATATCTTGCTTTAGTTTTAAATTATCTTGTTGTTGTTGTAATTGAATGATATTGATGTTGAGTTTGCTGCGTTCGTAATTACTTTTTAATTGTCCGCCATTAAAAATTGGCACCGTTAACGAAAGTCCAATACCTTGTCTAAAATTATCGCTCAATTGGTTTGCAAAACTACTTTTAGAAAAGTTTGCAGTGCCAGAAGGTGCTGTAACAATATAATCAGTACCACCCACATTTACTGAACCAATAGGACTAATTTTTGGCGTAAAACCAGTAACCACTTGCGATTTGTTATTGTAATTGCTACCTAAACTAACAAAAGCGGCTAAACTAGGTAACATACTAGCTTTGGCTGCTGCTGCATTTTTTTCGGCTGCTTTTAATTTTAAATCATTAAAACGTTGTTGTGGTAAGTTTTTTAAGGCTAAATCGTACACAAAATCAGGTAATAAGTTACCAATTGGTTCCACCGGAATTTGATCAACCGGCGGTGTATCTACGTCAAAAGATGTTGCAGCATCTAAACTTAAATATGATTGTAGTAACAGCAAATTATTGGTGGTATTGCCTTTAGCGGTAATGTAGTTTAAACTGTCTAATGCTAATTGAGCCTCTAATTGCGAAGCACTTAACTCAGGCAACGCACCAGCATTTACTTGTTTACGGGTGTTAGTAAGTTGTGCCTGTGTTTGTTGAATTTGTACTGCAGTAATTTTTTCTTGCTCTTTGCTAAGTAATACTTGTAAGTAGGCATTGGCGGCTGTTAAAGCAATATCATTTTTGGCTTTATCGGTAGCAGCTAATGCAGCTTCAGCCTCCCACTTATTTGCGGCGATGGTATTACGTTTACTATAAAAGTTAAAAATATCGGCACTGCTTTGTAGCTGTAAACCTGCTGATAAGTAGGTTTGTGTAATTCTGCTAAAGGTAGTAGGATCTTGGTTGTTACCAGAGTTAATACTGGTGTTGCCAGAAAAACTTGCCGTTGGATATTGCGATAATTTGCTCTGTTTGTAATTGATGCTAGCAATTTTTGCTTGAACATCGCTCAACTTTACATTAATATTATTGGCCATTGCATAATCAACAATGGTTTTTAAGTTCCATTTTTGTTGCGCCATACAAGTGGTACTTAAACTGATGGCTAGTGCTAGAGTTGATAATTTTCGCATATACAAATTTATCATTTGTTGCGATAAAGACACAGCTAATTTTATAAGCGGAAAAAATTGATGATTGGATAACATGAATAGGCTACAAGCACATTAAAATGTACTTATAGCCTATTTAAACCAACTGTAATTGCACATGAGACGACAATAAAGTAAAAAATAATTTTACCCAAAAAATGCTAGCAAATAAAGTTTTTAAGTTTGTAAAATTCTTGATGAGCGCTAGAGGTAAACAATGATTTTACTGTTAAAGCAATGGCTTTTTTAAAAGCACTTAAAAAACGATGGGTTCTTTTAGTGTTTTTCATAAATATAGTTTTGATGTTAGGTTTACAACATCAACAATAAATTAAAATCGGTAAGTGTAACTTATTTGTGATGATTGTATTGTAAATGTACTTTCATCATTGGCTTAAAACAATAGCAGCAACACTCTTTTTAAGGTTTTGTAATTTCCGATACGATGGCGTTTTGTAATTCGTAAAACTACGGTTGTAGTGTAGCGAAGGCTTTCGAAAGATCTTTAATTAAATAATCCACCTCTTCTAACCCTACATATAATCGCAACGAACGGTGCAGTGGGTTTTGTGCATCAAAACTATCAACAGGTAAACCTGCACATTTCGGTATAATTAAGCTTTCATAACCACCCCAACTTACAGCCATCATGATGTGTTGCAGGCTTTCACAAAATGTTTCAATCGCTTTTACTGAATTGGCTTTAATGGTAAAAGTTATTAAACCTGCGGCACCTTTCATTTGTTGTTGCGCCAATGTGTATTGATTAAAATCAACATCCAACGGAAAGTACACACCATCTACCAACGGGTGATTTTTTAAAAAGGCCACCATTGTTTTTGTTGATGTACTTATTTGTTGCAAACGCATAGGCAAAGTTCGTAAACCCCTCAACAGCAACCATGCATTAAATGGTTGAATACCGCTGCCAATATTATTGTATTCGCTTTTAAAAATACGGGCAATCATGTGGGTATTGCTGCTTAATACACCGGCAACGGTATCGCTATGTCCGCTAATGTATTTGGTGGCAGATTGTAATGCAATATCAATACCACATGCAATAGGCTGTTGGTATAAGGGGGTGCAATAGCTGTTATCACAAATGGTGATGATGTTATGGGCTTTAGCAAGTTGTGCAACGGCTGTTAAATCTTGCAGCACAAAATCCCAGCTATTAGGGCTTTCTAAATAAATAACAGTGGTGTTAGGTTGAATAGCTTGTTCAAAATGCTTTGTAGCTGTACCATCAACAAACGTAGTGCTTACCCCAAATTTTGGTAATATTTCAGTAAACATTTTTTTTGCCCAACTGTAAGGCTCATGTACACTAATAATGTGGTCGCCTTGTTTTACATTAGCCAATACAGCAGCAAATATGGCAGCAGCGCCACTGTTAAAAACGAGGCAATCATCAGCACCATCTAATGCTGCTAATTTTTTGCATAAAATATCAACCGTAGGGTTTTTACCTCGGCTGTATAAATACGTACTGTATTCATCGGCAAAGGCGCTACGCATGGCTGCAACTGATTTAAATGCAAAATTGCTGGTTTGCATAATGGGCGGTGCAATAGCATTGAAATACTGTTCTCTATCTTCTCCCAATTCGTTGATGATATATGATATGTCCATTATGAAAGGTTGGTAGGTTTGCTAAACTTTTTTACGGCAAAATACAATGCTATAAAACCACTTAATATGGCAATGCCTGTAACACCTGTTATAGGTTTATCAATAAAAATACTGATGCCCACAAAGGTATATGCCAACATAAAAATTATAGGCATTAAGGGGAACAATTGCATTTGATAAATACCAGTGCCATTAAGGTGTTGAGTGGTTTTTCTGAGTTTAAAAATAGTAGCTGCAGAAAGTACCATGCCAAAGCAATCTAAAAAGATGGTGAAACTTAAAATTTCATCAAACGTTTTTGCCCAAAAAACAATAAGCATACAAAGGCTTGCAAATACACTTAATGAGGTAAACAATACATTCGTTTTAACCGTTCGTTTACCAAAGGTTGAGGGTAGCATGCCCTCATCGCTCATGGCTTGCATTACCCTTGGGTTGGCCATTAAAAGCACATTCACATAAGCCAGTACACTTAAAAATAATAGCACTGATAATATGTTTGCGGCAGCACTACCAAACACATAGCCAGCCATAATTGCGGCAATATTAGCGGATGTTTTTAGGGCTGTAAAACCTATAACGTGGTAATATGCATAGTTAATAGTGAGGTATAAACTGATGATGATTAATAAGCCAATGATAATACCTCTTGGTATATTTTTAGCAGGGTTTTTAACTTCTTCACCGAAATTGATAGATTGCTGATAACCACCATAGGTAAAGCTTACGGCAACTAAACCCAACCCAAATGCTTTTATGTATTCTCTTAATGTTGGGTTGCTTAAAGTGCTTTCTGCTGTAGCGGTAGCCATGTTATTGTTATAAAAAAACAATGGTGTTATTAATAATAATATCAAGCCTATTTTAATAATGGTAAGTATGTTTTGTGTACGAGCACTCATTTTTAAACCAGCTAAATTAATGGCATAAAAAAGTACAATTGAAATGATGGCAATCGTAATTTGAGCTGCTTGCGTATCAGTTTGGGTGGGCATAACCACTTTTATGATATATTCTGCTCCAATTAATGCAACACCAGCTAACGAAGCTGCGTTTGATATTAAAATAATACAGTTAACGGCAAAAGCGATGGACGGGTGATAGGCATAAGAAAAAATACGATAATAACCACCTGTTACAGGAAACCTGCTGCCAATTTCAGCATAAGTAAGGGCACCACCAATGGCTATAATACCACCAGCTATCCAAATGCTAAAAAATAATATAGGGTTGGGTGAGGTAGCAGCCACATTTGCAGGGGTTCTAAAAATACCCATGCCTATTACTAAACTTACCATAATCATGGTAAAATCGAACAAATTTAACTTTGGTTTTTGTAACATAATTTGAAGATAAAACAATATTGATTGTTTACCATTAACCATGTATAATTAATGATAGAATGAAGCCATACCCATTTTATAATTTTATATTTGTGAAAAATTGAGCGCCATGTTTGATGTAGGACAAATCATGATAAAAGAAATTATTACAGTATCATTTACCTTATTTGCGGTAATTGATATGCTGGGTAATGCGCCTGTACTTATTTCATTAAAAGCAAAAATGGGGGGTAAAATAAATAATGTACAAGCTACCTTAGCCTCTGGCTCATTAATGATATTGTTTTTATTTATAGGCAAGCAGTTTTTAGATTTGTTGGGGTTAGATGTAAAATCGTTTGCGGTGGCTGGTAGTATTGTTATTTTTATAATTGGCTTAGAGATGGTGTTGGGGCTCGATTTTTTTAAGGCAGAAAATAATGATAAAAGTGGAAGTGTGGTGCCGATTGCTTTTCCCTTAATTGCTGGTAGTGGTACGCTTACCACTATTATGTCGCTCAAAGCCAATTATGAAGATGTAAATATTTTATTGGGTATATTAATTAATTGTGTGGTTATATTTTTGGTGTTAGGCTCACTAAAATGGATTGAAAAAGCGTTAGGTCCGAATGGACTGCTAGTAGTACGTAAATTTTTTGGAGTGATATTATTGGCCATTGCGGTGAAAATATTTGGGACTAATATTGTAAAATTTGGAAGATAATTTTTGGCCTCGTAGTACAATGGATAGTACAAGAGTTTCCGAAGCTCTGGATTCAAGTTCGATTCTTGACGAGGCCACATGTAACACTTTGCTTTAATAGCAGAAAATAGCTACACTGCCCAAGGGCTGCGGTGTATGAAGGGTTTAGCCCAAGGCACGAGGGCCGCAGCCCGTAATACGCCGAACAACTGCTGCCACCTGCACCATTGTACAAAGCCCCCCATTATTTTTTGGTTGAATTGCGTACAAATAATTGCGACTTCAATACAATTTCTTTGTTAGGTATTTTTTCGTTTGCGGTGGCTTCAATTAATTTAAACAACACAGCCGCAGCCTCTTTGCCAATTTCGTACGCAGGTTGCGTAACAGTGGTGAGTGATGGGTTTAAAATATCAGCCGTTTGTAGATTGGAGTAACTAATAATTTTAATATCCTGCGGAATTTTTAAGCCTAGCTCCTGACAAATTTCAAAGCTGCAAATGGCCAACTCTTCTACACAAGCAAAAATAGCATTGGGCCTGTTGGCGCTGCTTAATAATTTTCGTATTTGTTGCTTATTGGCTTCCCTACTATCATCGCAAGTGAGTATATAATTTTTATTGATTTTTAATTGATGGTTTTTTAAGGCAGCTTCATACCCTTCTTTACGATTATTGGTGATAGATAAAATATTGGAGATACATAAAATGGCAATTTTAGTAGCGCCATTTTTAATGAGGTGCTCCGTGGCTTTTAAGGCACTTTCATAATCGTTGGTGGTAATTTTGGGCGCTTCAATATTGTGTGGAACCCTATCAAAAAAAACGAGTGGTATATTTTTATGTTGAATTTCTTTTAAGTGGTGTATAGATGATGTGTGGCTGGTTAACGACATCATAATACCATCAACACGACCATTTTGTAAGTGTTTGGCAATGGCTACTTCTTGCTGTACATCATCATGCGTTTGGTAAATGAGTACATGAAACCCCTTTTTTTGAATGAATGATTCGGCACCATTAATGGCCGATGAAAAAAAGTTATTGGCAATTTCGGGTATTACTACTGCTATGGTTTTGCTTTTTTGCTTGCGTAAATTGCTGGCAAAGTGGTTGGCGTGGTAATTATGTTCTTTCGCTTTTGCTAAAACGAGTTTTTTTGTTTTTTCACTAATTTCTTTACTATCTCTCAATGCTCTTGATACAGAGGAAATAGATAAGTTAAGCTCTTGTGCTAATTGTTTTAAATTCATAACTCAGTGGCAATGGTAGCTGAAACAACTTTAATGATTTCATTAATTGCATAAAATTACGAATTGTTATTTTATAATTTTTAATCTTAATCCTTTTGCTACCGCCTCAGTGCCACTAGCCACATGCATTTTTTGATAAATATTTTTTAAGTGCGTTTTAACGGTTTCTATTGAAATGTTTTTTTGTGCTGCAATTAATTTATAGGGCAAGCCTTGTGATAGCATACTGAGTAACTCAACCTCACGATCGCTGAGGTTATGGGTAATATGTGCATGCTCCTCTTTAAATACTTGCATTACCTTACGTGCAATTTGTGGGTGCATGGGAGCACCACCACTAAATACATCTTTTATGGCCGCTGTTATTTGGGCCGGACTATTTTTTTTAAGTAAGTAGCCATTGGCTCCTGCCATAAGGCAACGGTAAAGTTTATCTTCATCTTCATATACCGTAAACATAATTACCTGTACATCGGGCAATATTTTTTTTACTTTATATACACCTTCAATACCACCAATACCGGGCATATCAATATCCATTAAAATAACATCTGGTAACTTGTTGTTATCAATATCGTTTTCAATATCATCGCAATGGCCGTAAGCACCTATTACTGCCAGTTGTTCATCAGCCTCAATTAATAGTTGAAGGGTATCACGTAGGCTTGAATTATCCTCGTATATTAAAACGTTGATCATGTTATAATTTAATTTGTAGGGTTATAGTTGTGCCTTTGCTACTACTATCAATGAAAACTTGTGCACCTATTTCAGTAGCTCGTTGGTGCATGCCTTTAATGCCATTTCTTTTATCGATATTGGCTTGGTTAATACCTTTACCATCATCTTTAATAACAATACTAAGTTGTTTATTGGTATGAGTAAATAGTAATGCTGCATGTTGTGCTTGACTGTGTTTGGCAATATTATTTAAAGCTTCTTTCACCAATAAGTAAATGGAGCGTTTGTGTTGATTGGGTACAAAAATAGTAGCTGCATCATTGGGAAGTTGATGGGTGAAGTTGATATTTTTTGCATCAAAAATATAAGTACCGTAATTAATAAGTTTATTGAAAATTTGTTGGATGCTATTTTCTTCTTTTTTTAAACTCCAAATTATTTCATCTAGTTTAAGTTGCAGTTGCTGAACATCTGTATTAATTTTTTGAACATAGGTTTTAGGTTTATCTGCCAGGGTGGTGCTTTCTGAAAGCATGGTTGAAAGGATGTTGATACTGCTTAAAGTAGCACCTACATCATCATGCAAATCTTGTGAAATATTGGCTCTAAATTGGTTGATACGGCGTAGTTGATTGAGCCTAAATTTAAACAAGGCCCAGCCTATTGCAATACCAATAGCCGCTAACAGTATAATGAACCAAATGGTTTCAATAAATTTTGGTTTTGCAATTATGGTGAGTAGCAGCTGTTTGTTTTGCCACATATCTAAATTATCTGACACCCTTACTGCAATGTTATAAGTGCCAGGTTTAAAGTTTGAAAAGGTAAGCGTTGGAATATGATCTAAATTTTGCCAAGCACCATTGTTGATAGCATATTGGTAATGTATTTTTTTGGTGTCGCTAAAGTTGAGCGCCGAAAACGAAAATTGTAAGTTGCGTTGTGAAGGGTTAAGGGTAATGGTGTTATCAAACACATCTACCAATGAGTCGTTTACTTTTAGTGATGCTAATACCAGTTTTTCTTGCAGGGTACGTTCAAATATTTTATCAGTATTAATGATACTTACTTTTTTATTAAAACCCACTGCTAAGCTATTCGTATCAATAACATCAAAAGCATAAATAGCGGTATTAGAAGGTAAGCCTATTTGAGTGGTGAGTGCAAATAATTGATCGGTTGCAGGGTTCCATACCTGAATACCTTCTTCTGTTCCAAACCAAATTTTACCATCATTAAGTTCGGCAATACCTTCAACATGATCGTTGATGATTTTGTAATGATCAACTGAAACTATTTTAGTAGCTATTCCTTTTTCGTTGATCATATTAAAACCACCATAACCAGAAAACAAAAGATGGTATTTTTTAGACTTTGCAATACGGTTGAAATAATCGCCAATAAACATTGCTTCTTTATTGGTACGCCTAGCGATTGGTTCAAATGAATTGTTGGTAAAATTAAATTGGGCTAAACCATAGTTACTGGGCATCCACCCGGCTAAAAATATTTGTGCTTCATCGTCTTCAATAATATCATTCCAAATATTATCTTTCCCAAAAATGTTATTGTTTTGTACAGTGACTGTTTGAGCAATTGAAAACGTTGGGTTATTTAACACCAATGGTGGTGCATCTTTTAATAATAGCCACACATATTTTTTGGTGATTAATATTTTTTTTATAGCAATGGTATTGCTAACGGCATTCATTGGTTTAACGTAACTACCATCAAAAACTAATAAGCCATTATTGGTGCCTATAAGCAATTGGTTGCCCGTCCAGCTGATGAAATTGGCTTGCGTAGGTAATGCTATTTTTTTAAAGGAGGTATATAAATCGCTCAGGTATAATTCGCCAACGGTAGTAAGTATGCAATAATTGTTGGAGGCTATTTTTATAACTTGTTTTACAGCATTTTCACCTTGTACCGTATTAGGTATTGCAAAAGTTTTAATGGCGTTTGATGGTGCCGTTAACTTTACCAAGCCTTGGGTAGTACATACCCAAATATAATGACTATTAGGTGCACAATAAATGCTGTTAATAATACCATCGTTATCATTACCAATATAAATGATTGAAGGTTTACTGTTGTTGGCATTTAAAATAAATACCTTTTGTTGGGTTGCAATTAAAATGTTTTTAATGCCATTATTGTACATGCACGTAATACTTACAATAGCATCGTTACTGGGTAAAGTATAAGTTTGTATATTTTTTTTACTAACCGTATTGATGAGGTAAAATTGGTTGCCAGATGCTGCTATTACAGAATCATTCCCTACAATAGCGGCAGTTGAAAAATTACGTTTGTTGATGCTGTTATCTGGAAATAAAGTGAGGGTATCGTTTTGCTTGGTCCAAATTTTTAAACCAAATAAGCTGGCAATCCACACTTCATTTTTATTGGGTTGCAATATGGTAGCTAATCTATCAGTACTTACATTAAAATCATTTAATGTAAAACTTTTAAAACTTTTAGTAGTGGGTTGAAAGTATTTTACATGTGCAAAATCGCAGCACCAAATATTGCCCCAACTATCTTTAAAAATATTATTGTAATGATCGTTAGTGGGATCACTATCTGTAAATTTTGTAGCAGCAATACTGTTTATTTTTTTGTTGTAAGGATTTAATTCGTTTAAGCCAGTATTGTTGTTGTAATAATAAAATAATTGATTGTTGGCATTGTATAAACTCAATACATCGCCTCTTAGTTGGTTGTTGTTATTGAAATTATACCCATCGTATTTGCTAATGCCTTTTTTTGTAGCTAACCATAAATAGCCCACACTATCAACCGTACAACTTTGTATGTAGTTAGATGGTAAACCAAACTCAGTTGTAAAAACATCAACCGTAAAATTATTTTGTGCTATTACTGCTGTGCCACCGTAACCTAAAGTGGTGTACATGATTAGTAAAAATAATTTCAATTTAAACATGAGAGCGGCAGTAAGTTTACAAGTAATACAATTTACGACAGTTTGTTTTATTTTGTTGGTATAGAAAGTGTGTTGATTTTTTGTAAAAGTAATTGTTGAAACGCTGCTGTATTTAAACACTGTAAGTAAGCAACATTTATAATATTATCGCTTAATACATCAAAAGTAGCTGGTAATAACCAATTGGTATTTGTATTGGGTGTTGTACTAATTTTTACTTTATAACGATTGGGGTATAGGGCCATTTCTATGGCCATATCATCATCTACCAGCCAAATAAATGTTTGGCTTGGTAATGATATGGGTAATGCTTTGTAGATTGATAATGCTGCCATACTATCTACCTTTATAAACGTAGGTTGAATGTTAATATAGGTTTTACCGATACGTCTTTTTTTGCTCACCAATGGTTTGTCTTTATATATTACTGTTGCTTTAATATTTTCAAGTGATATATTTTTAGGAAGCTGAAATGCGTATATATTGATATAAGCCCAACTTATTTTTTGTTGAGCATTTACTTTCGTTGTAATAAAAATGAATAATATGAAATAGCATTTCATGTTAGTGTGCAATGATTATTTTATGATAACTGAAACTATTATTTTGCTGATGCCATATTTTTAAAATGTACCAACCATTTGGTTGATGACTTACATCAATACTATTATTAAACGTGATGGCTTTTTGTAATATTGTTTTTCCATTGCTATTAATAAGTGTTGCCCAACCAATGCTATTGGCTTCTATTTTTATTTGTTGATTAACTGGGTTGGGATATATTTTTGTATTGCTGGTTGTTGTATTACAGCTTGCCACATTACTAAGCCTACTGCCATTTGTAAGAGCAGCCCTAAAAATTGTTGCAGTGGTAATATTTACATTATTTATTACTATTGAGCCATCAATACTTGTATGTGTAAATTGTTGTTGTGTTTGCCATGTAGCACCATTATCTGTACTAGTTTGTAGTATTATATTTTGTTGTAGGGGGATGTTATTAAAATCTATTTTTAAACCAATGTTATTACCAGTGTTACAATTTATATGCAATTGTAGGGCAGTTGTTGCTAATACTGTTGCATTGCCAAAGGTGCTGTTTAAACGAATGGCAGTATTGGCCAAACCATAGGTGCTGTTATTGGTAATATCTAACCCAAAAGTGCCAAGGTTGTTGAATAGACCAGTACTTGTCATTTCTCTATTTGCACAAGCATCGTATTGCCAGTTCCATGCCAACCAACCAATTTGTTGCGTTTGTAAATTATTTAATAATGCTTGGTAATTGAGTACGTATTGGCAGGCCGTTGCATCTGATTGGTAGTTAGATATTTCGCCAAATACAAATGGCAGGTTACTATTTACCATCAGTTGTACTTTGTTTGCAATAGCTGTTGCATCGTTACCCGTAATGCTTATCCAGTAACTATGTACACTAAAAATGATATTGTGTAATGGGTCGTGTGTGAGTAGTTCGTTACCAACGGCTATGAGTACATCGGGGTTGGTGCCACAATCTGGTGCATCAATCATAATGGGTTGTTTGTAACCAGCATTACGAATAGTGGTGATGATTGTTTTGTAATTATTTTTATAAGTATTTAAAGCAGCCGTAGTGCCACCTACATAGTTGTAGTAACCAAACTCATTAGCTAAATTAATAACACTGTAACGTTTGTGTTTGTTGAACAAATTAATAACGGCAGGTTGTGTATACCAATTGGTTATTCGAGTTGCGAAGGTAGCCCAATCGTTGCCACAGGTAACATCCCACAAACCAACAATGGGTATCATTTTATAACGGGCACAACGGGTGAGCAAACTATCTAAATGAGTGAGGTTATAAGTTGGTCTTGTTGGTTGCCCATAATCATTGTACCATTGAATACGAACTGTGTTAGCTTTTGTTTTTTCAATTTCACTCAAACGTTCGTTGCCGTTGTTCATATTGCTGGGGAACGACCAATCATCTAACACGGAATAATTAATACCTTTTAAAATAATTTTTTCGTTGTTTTTGTTAAACAAAAATCTGCCACTTACATAAAGTGAATCACCTTGTGCATAAGCACTGCAATGCATTAAAAAAAATAGGTATAATAGATTTTTCATAATACCGGGTTATATTATTTATATGATTGTATTAAACTGCTTATTTAACCTCATATACAAATTATATAAAATAGTTGCATCTTTTAATTGTTGTATGAGCTGCTGTTTTTTTAAATTGTTTTTTTCTTTTTTAATTAAACTTTGGTGTTTATCGTACGCAGCCATGCTTGCTACACAAAATAATTGCTTATTAGTTATACCATCATTATAAAACCAAGATGTTAAGCCGTAACCACCACAAATACTTGGCTTTACCTTGACTTTGTTTTGATAAACAACAATACTGTCTACCAAAACAAATATCATAGCCGTACTATTTTTTAAAGTTGAAGTATTTAGCACAGTACTATCATGTTGCTTTGGTAAATCTTTTTTTGAAAATGATTTTTTAATACCATCTTCTGTAATCGTAATATACCCACTTGTAGGAATGATGCCCCTTGAGCTGTAAGAAGCTGTTATACTACGTTGGGCTATTGCCGAAGTATTTAAAAGTAATAAACCAATAAAAAATTTAAGCATACACTACATATTTGGTATAGTTATATTTTTGAAAGTTGCTGTAATGGTGCCACTCGGGGTGTCTGCAGCTTTGGCTTTCTTTTTATCAATTTCGTACAAAGTACCTTTAAAAGAAGCGTTAACAGTTTTGCCTTTAACGGTGAAAGTAATATCACCTGCTAGTTCATAAGCAGTACCATTAATAAGGGCAATAGAACTATTGTTTTTATCTTTTATAATGGTTTGTTTACCATTAGTTATTTTTTTGACCAATAAATGAATTTGGCTTGGGCTATTAGATTTTACCAAACTACTGCCAACATCGTATACACCATTTTGGTTTTTTATGATGGATGCTGCATCGGTAACCGTGGCGCCTTTACCACTAAAAGTTACGGTGCCTTTGCTGTTATTTTGATCTTTTAATTGTGCAATTAATGCATCTACCTTTGGGTCGCCTGAGGTTTGTGCATGTGCCATTAATTGACTGGTTACAATTAAACTGAGTATAATAATTTTTTTCATGTTATGATGTTTGTTTTTTAAAAATGAATTGAAAGCCAATTAGTATAAAGAGTAAGCCAACAGCGCTATACAATACATAAAAAATCCAGCTGGTCCAGTTTACAATAACTGCATGTTGGGGCTCATTTTGTAAATAGGCCACTTCAATGGTTTGGTTTACTTTAAAGTACCTATAACTACTGTTGTTCCATGATTTGGGTAACGATGTTTTGTATTTAGTGATTATTTTTTGGTCAGTATTTGTTACAAATTCAAAAGTGGGTTGTGGCTTGCCAGTATTATTTATACGTTGGTAGCCAATAATGGTGCCCTTTGTATGTACCCCTTTTAAGTTGGTGACAAAATATTTATACATAGCACCTGCTGCAAAATATAACGCAAAGCAACCAGCAGCTATCATTAATAAACCTATTAATTTTTTGTTTTTGATCACCATCTTTTATCGAAGTATCACTTTTATACTAGAAATATTATCATTAAGTTCGGCAACTTTATTGCCTTTATTATCTTTAAAGTTTTCACTACGGTCGTTAAAAACATTAATATCTGTTCTATAACCAATCCATGAGTTGTTGGTACTATGTTGTAAGTTGGCTAAGCCAAAACCTTTTAAGGTAGTTGTGGGGCCATCAAAATTATCGTTGAGGTAAACGGTTACGTCAATGCCTTCAGGAATAAGCATGCTACTAACTTTATCATTCCAAAACAAACCCAAAGCTGCAAGATTATAATTACCAACTTTTAAAACTTTTTTGGCGCCATTAAATAATATATCTTCATATACCCATACTTCATTGCCCTTAGGGCTAAATGCTTTGAGCTCAGCATCTCTCTTTTCAACCATTTTTTCGTAGTCGGTTTTTTGTTTTTGTGGACGAAGTGCAAATAAGCTATCCACCATTTTTGATTTTGATGATGCTATGTTGGATAGTTTATTGTTGGTTTGAATATTTGCAGGTTCTTTTAAAGCTGCGTCAATCTTATTCTGCGCCACTGATACCATGCCAAAGCAGATAATCCAAATTGTGATGATTGTTTTTTTCATATTGTTTATGTTGAGCTGTTATTTACCGTATGATATTCTATTAATTACAAATTGTACAACGTTATTGTTATTGCCAATACGTTTTTTTATGAATCCACATGCAGCATTTGATTGGTTAAATAATTTGTACGCAGCTTGTAAGCCACTGCCCATGTTTAGGTTGTCATTAAAGCCAACTAATCCCATTGAACAAGTTTCGCCTAATGTGCCAGGCATTATTTCAATATTGTATTTGCTTGCAAAAAAATTGTTTAACGCAGCCACAATTACTTTTGGATTATCGGGTGTAGCTTTTTGTGCTAACCTATAATGAATGGTTGTATAACCCCCACTTACTATACTTGGGAAAATTCCATTAATGGGCTCAATAACTTCAAAATTTTTGATGATGAATTTATTGCTGCTCTTGCTTTGTATGAGTTTATCAATATCAAACCAATTACCGCTATTGATGGTGATATAGTTTAAAAACAAATTATTGTGTTCGTTCGGCTTATTTCTAAATAGCTCATAAATTTCGTTATTGCTAAGTATACCATCTTTAATAGAAATATATACGTCAACCGTATCAACAAATTGGTTGATTTTATTGCTGCTTATATCCTTGGCATTAATAGGTTTTCGTATTTGTGCAAAACCATTGCTCATTGCACATAAAGTAACAATTGTGATCAGTAACTTTTTCATTGTAGTATATTTTTTATTATTCGTTAATGGCTTTTATTGGTAAGTTGATGATGTTGCCTTGTATGGTTTCTGTAACAGTAGTATCGCTCAGTTTATATACGTTTAATATAAAGCTGCCGCTCACCAAACTATCAGTAACATTGGTGAAAGTGATGCTGCCTCCTTTTTGTTTGTAACTTGTTGGTGTGCTGTATTTGTATTCGCCTTCGCCTTTAGTAATGGTATTAACTGCATCAATAAAATTGCCGAATAAGTTTGATGTAAGGGTAAATGTACCAACGCTAATTTGTTTGTTTAATACAGCTACTAGCTCATACATGATGTTGTTATCGCTATTTTTTTGCTTTACCATTATGGTGCTGTTGCAATCATTATTAGCATTGCACTGTGTTGTAATTTTGCCTACAAGGTTTAATGTTTGTCCTTTAAAAATGGCAGTTATTTGCGGTGATGTGGTATTAGGTTTTTGAGAAGTTTCGGTGATGGTGTTACTTGTTTTTTCAGTGGTATTTACAGGCGCAACATTGTTTGCATTGCAACTAATAAAGATGATGGTTGTTATGTATATTATTTGTTTTTTCATATCGAATTTTTTTTGATGAAAATTGAACAACTGTTAAGCCTAACCCAGATTGGCAGTAGTAGCTGCCGCTTTTATTTAATTTACATTATAATAACCTTTGTGGCGGCACTACTACAGAAAGCTGGAAACTAATGTTACATTAATGGATAATGTTGAAGCTTTAACCTCATTACACTATCAAAGATTTTTTATTTGTAATTTATATTTTATGTTCACGTAATCTGAGCCATCGGTTAAGTGATCATTTATGTTTAATATGTTATTGTTTCTTATAATTTCTTTCAGTTTTATTTCTTTGTACGGATGGTTACCATTGTTATAACGCCATGAGCCGTTGTTGTTCTGTAGTTTTAAATAATCATCAGCGCTCGTTTCATCATGATCGTTTAGCCAATAAGTAATTCGTATATATGCATTGTCATTTATTTGGGTTTGAGATAAGTTGTAGAATCTTTTATATTGATTATTATTTTCAACAAAACTTAATTTACCTCTGCTACTAGTTTCTTCATTTAAGTATCGAGATTTATCGATGTTGAATAAGGAAAATGATTTGCCATCGGCGTCTATTACTTCTGTGCCATTACCTTGGTACACTCTAATATCCATCCAACCATATAAATCAATGTAGTCTACAATTTCTAAAGCACCATTTTCTTTACCAGATATACTCATAGGTGTAAAAGTGAGTTCAAATTGGTTTGAGTTATCTTTTGGTGGTGTTACAGCATTTGGATTATTGCTATACAACACTGGTTTGTTTGGCGCAAAAAATAAAGTACCTTTTTCAAATTGTTGGTAACGTGTGTAACCATCAATAAAAATTTCAACTTCGTCAGTTGTAGGAAATCCCAACTCGGCACTATTTTCCCAACCTTTTTTTGACCAATAATCTTTAAACGCACCACCTATACTATGATAGCCAGTTGTAGGGCTATAATATATACTGCCACCATCAAAATGTTGGTAAGTGCCTGTTCGGTTAGGGGTATTTTTAGGATCGGTTGTGGGAAAGCCAAGCCAGCCCATTTCATAATTGGCAGCTTGGTATTTTTTCATGGTTTCGCCCCAAATAGCAAATGCTTGGTTGAGCCTAGGGTTGTAGTATACCCAACCTTTTTCGTACCTTAAAAAATAGCCACCTTTGCCTGCTGTAGGCCTCATAATGTTGCTTTCAGTATGTATAGCGCCTAAATTTTTTTGTTTGGCTTTAACTGAAATCATTTGTGCAATATCGTATGTTGTATTTGCAGGTGTTGAATTGAGCTGAGCAACTATTTGTTTATTACAAATAGAGCATAGTAGGATGACTAATAACGCTTTCATTTTTATAATTTATGTATTGATTATTTACGTTCAAATGCACCCAGTGCTTTGGTATAATAAATAATGCCGCCTTGAAAATTTTGTGCTACGCCATCACCGAAAGAGTATTCATCGCTTATAGGTAAACCAAGAGGGCCTTGTTCCCATTTTTTAGAGGCGTAATAATCAAAAATCGGTCCTTTGAGAATAACGAAGGCATCTTCTTTATCAAATTTGCTATTGGGTTGTTTTACAATACTTTCATATATAAACCCCTTTTCAAATTCGGCAAATTGAGAGATTCTAATTTTAGGGTAACCACGGTTGGGTGTTACTAAGTCACCAAGATAAGAATTTACACCTCCAGTTTCTCTCCACTTGTTGTATAATCCACGTGTATTTCTTGATGAATTGTATATGATTTTGTAAGCACTGGCTTTAGTAGAAATTACTGCACCAAACTCAAAATATTGAACTGAGTTATTGTTTTTAATGATTTCGTCACTAGTAGGGTAGCCTAGTTTACCTCTTTCTTTACCTTCTTTATCCCACACATTGTAAATTAAATTAGGTATGCTATAGGTACCAAGGTTGGGGTGAAAATAAATAGCACCACCTTCAAATAAATTGTAGCGGCCAAACTTATCGCTAGTAGTTAATTCGCCTGTTTTTGGAAAGCCTAAAAAGCTATTTTCCCAACCCAAATTTTTCCATTTATCTCTTATTGCTCCATGTATTTCATTGGCGCCAGTATTGGCACTCCAATAAATACTGCCAGCATTAAAATGCTGACCAGCACCTGGTTTGTTGGGTGTTTTAAACTCATCACTAATTGGATAGCCTAAAATTTTAGCTTTATTTACTAATTCAACATTATAAAACTCTTCTCTTATGGCTTTCCATAGTGCAAATGCTTCATCTTTATACAACGCTCCTTTTCTATAAGGCGGCTTTACATAATAAATGCTGATGGAATTATTTACTATAGTGTGGTATACGTACGATAACTCAACTACATCATTTGTTGCATTTAAAACGAACGATGATGTTTTAATATTGAGTGCTTTTATTTTGCTCAATATTTTTTCTGCTGCTTGTACATCAACAGGGTTGTTTGGGTTAGTGGTAGTACCGTAAATTACCTTTTGGCCAAAGCTTAATTGGCTGAATAGAATGGTTATTATTACTGCTGTTTGTTTCATATTTTTTATTTACAATTATTATAGTCATTTATGATTTGTAGTAGTACAGCTTTACGACGTAAATCGCCATTGCTCACTACAAAAGGGTAGAAGTAGTTTTTATCTTTCGATTTTATTTTGGCTGCTAAACTGGCGCAATCACTTACAATAGCACTCATTTTATCATCAAAATTGGGCGTAAACTTGTTGCTCTCTACACTGTATATTTCGTTATTAGCAGCACCAGGTAGTTGTATAAAATATTCAGTAGTTAGCTCATCTTTACCAGTGCTATTATTACGGGTTAGTTTTTCATTTTGATATAAATCCATTTTACCGCCTGGCTGTGTAAGTTGCTTTACAAACCTATTAGCATCACCACCCCAAAAGCGGCTACCAATCAATGTTTTAACGCAATAAGTGCTTCCGTTTAAATATATGTTTTTGATGTTGTTTATGAAGTAATCTTTATACGCATTGCTAGCACCTTCGGCAAATTGAATGCGGTTTACGGAGCTGTAATCATCAAAAGTTTTAATGCTTATTTTGCCATTTAATTGTTGGCCATTGGTAAGGGTGAGTATAGCAGGTTGCCCTTGCATATTATTTACAGTACTGTAATAAGGTGTATTACAAGCCTGTAACAACATGAAACTAAAAAAAATAATAACTATAATATTTTTCATACCTGTTTAGTTTATGGAATGATGATGCCTGAAAATGAACCATTGATATGCTGTGTAGTGCTGGTTTTGTAACCACCTTTGCCATCTTCTTCAAAAAGTTTTGCATTGAAAGCACCCGATAATATTTTACCTTCTGCAGTGAGTTCAATTTGCCCATTATTCAACAAATACGTTTTGTTATTCAGCCAAATGCTACTTTGGTTTTGTTGGTTTAAAAAAGGCTGCACACCATTATTAGTATGTGTGAGTGATATCAATATATTTTGTTGATTATTGTTAACGGCTGATGTAATATCGTACCCCTTATCATTGGGTTTTTTAACCATGATTACATTTAGTTTGTATTGATGGTTAAAGCATGAAAATTGAATAATGCCGTTTCTTACAAGGCTAATTTTTTTTGTTGGAATGTATGGTGTATTTGCTGTACCGTTACTACTAAAAAGTATTAAATAGGTAATAATGTGTAATATGATTGCCTTGTGCTTCATGAAATAATTGAAACACAAAACTACTATTGCTACTAAAGGCTTTTATACCTCATTTGGGTGAGTTTTCAGTAAAAGTTGGGAGAGTGATTTTTGGCGTAGTAATATTAATTGGTAACGTAGGCTTCAAATAATTGTTGAAGCGTTTCGCCTGCATTAATACAAAACCCTGGGTGTACTTTTGATGTTTGAATAATAGTGCTTCTATTGGCAGTAAGCCACCTAAACCTATTGATAGCTGGTAATTGACTAATGGGGCTATTTACAGCAGTGCCTTCACAAATTTGTTGAAATGCTTGAAAATAGCTGATGGTTTCTTCCAGCTCAATTTTTGAACAAAAATGTTGAATACGTTGGTAATTATTTGTAAAAATGGTTTGTAAAAATTGTTGTTGTTTGCAAAAAAGCACTACCCCCACGTTGATAAATTCTTCTCTTTCAACATGCGGTACCAACCTAATTACAGCGTATTCATATAAGTGTTTCTCTTGCATGGTTGGCTTGGTTTATAAAAATAGTGGCAGCACTTAAACGGTTGGTTAAAAATTGTACATAGGCATTTCGGTGTTCAGCAATTGTGGCGAAAGGTGCATCAACGAGCAACCATTCATCGGGTATGAGTGACACCACTTCTTCAAAAAAAGTTGGGGTTAATAGCTGCTGATACGTTTCATTTACAATGGCTAATTCGCTGGCTTGTGGTAACAATACATGGTCTTTAATCATGCTGAATGGCGACTGTGCTTGCTTTTCAGGATTATCCCATGAGTGGTGAAAATAAAAAGCGGCTCCATGATCAATGAGCCATAATTCTTTTTTCCACCATAACATATTAGTATTTCTGCAAGTTCTATCAACATTCATTATAAAACTATCGAGCCATACAATTTTAGAGGCTAATGTTGCGTCAACTGTAATCACTGCTGGGTCGTATGTTAAAGCACCACTTAAATAATGTAAGGCTAAATTACCCCCTTCGCTGGCACGTAATAAATCTTGTATTTCCTCATCGCCTTCAGTACGGCCAAAGGCTTCATCTAATTGGGCAAAAACAATTTCGGGTATTTTAAAACCCAGTTTTCGAGCTATTTCGCCCCCTAGTAGTTCTGCAATAAGTGCTTTGCAGCCTTGCCCTGCACCTCTAAATTTTACTACATATAAAAAACCATCATCAGCTTCGGCAATGCCTGGTAATGAGCCACCTTCTCTCAAAGGTGTTACATATCTGTTTACTTGAACGGTTCTTAATGATAGCATTTATTTGGTTTCAAATGAATCAGCCAATTGTTTTAACTCTAGCAAGTTGGTTACCTTAAGTTTGGTGAAAATGCGACTTTTATGGGTGCCAACAGTAGAGGTGCCTAGGCTTAAATCAGCTGCAATATTACTCAAAGTTTTGCCATTGAGCATCATTGTAACAATTTCAAATTCTCGAGTTGATAAAATGCTAAAAGGGTTATTGCCTTTTTTAATATTATCACCATCGGCTAAAGAAAACAACATAGCTTCACTCATATACTTTTTACCACTTAATACTTTTTTGATAGCTATTTTAATTTCATCTAAAGGAGCATCTTTACTTATAAAACCCAAAGCGCCTGCTTTTAAAAAGCGCATGGCAAAAATATTTTCGGGACTCATGGAAAACACCAGCACTTTAATGGAGGGGTAAAGTAATTTAAACGTTTCCATCAGCGCAAATGTATCAGTATTGGGCATTTGTATATCAAGCATCACCATATCAAACGATTGTTGCTGTAAAAGCAACAAAGCAGATTCGCCATCTTTTGCCTCTGCAATTTGAATATCCATAAATAAATCAGCCAAAAGTATCTTTACTCCAGTACGTACAACAGTATGGTCGTCAATTAAAAGAAATGATGTCATGGTTAGTTATTTAGGGTTAATGGCTCAAAACTAAGCATTCTGCCATCAATATTTAATTTTCTTATTATGGCATTTTTTATGACAATTAATTATATAGTTTTCAAATGGTTAATTTATAAGTAAATTGCTATATACCAACTAACATTACATAAACAGCATTTTCGTTTATAACATCGGCAGTTTTGTATATAACCTGTAGTAAATAATTTTTGATGAAGCAGATTAGTATACCTTATAATTTAAAACTCATTTTTTTTAGCTCCATTATTATTACTGGCATTTTATTAATACTGATTTACATCAATATCAGTAATACTGCTGCTGAAAATAAAAAAGAAAATGCCACACTGGTTACTTTGCAATATTTAGAAAATACACTAATTAAGCTACAAACTATTGAAACTGTAAAAAGGGTGTATGTAGCCACAGGCGATGCTGTTTTTTTAAAAGAATATCAAAATGCAGTTACTGATGTTAACCGCACATTAAAAGAGTTACGCTATTTTAATATTCCAATAAACGTTGATAGCAGTGCCATCAATAATTTAAAAAAACAAATTGAATTTAAAATTGCCCACACAAATAAAGTAGTAGAAAGTAGGAGGGTTATTGGTGTTGATTCATCTACATTTATAAATGATGACATTACTGATAAAACACTGATGGATGCTGCGATACAGCCATTAAGTAATTTGGTAAACGATCAACGTAATAAGTTAAACGAGTACAATCAAACAAATCAAAAAAATGCTGATTGGTTAACACTTTTATCAATAACATTAGCCATTGTTTTTGTTATTACAGGTGCCACTAGTTATGTAATTATTAGAAAAGATTATAGTAAGTCGGCAGCCATCATTAATATACTCGAGTACAATTCATCTTTACTAAACAATATATCTGATGCTATTATAACGACTGATACCAATGGCTTCATTACTGAATGGAATGGCTTTGCGGCAGAGTTATATGGCTATACTTTTGAAGAGGTTAAAAATAAACCTATTAACGAAGTATTAAAAGTATTGCAACAGCCAACCAATAATACAACGCAACCAATTGATAACAACATACAAATTCAAAATGGCGAAGCAATACATCATCATAAAAATGGTACTGCTTTTTATGTAGAAGTAAATAGCTCTTTTTTTAAAAATGCCCAGCAAGAAGTGATTGGTGTTATTGCTACTATTAGAAACATTTCAAAAAGGGTGGCTTTGCAACAACGCCTTACCGCTCTATCTGAAAATTTGCAACAACAAGTAAATCAAAAAGCAGCAGAGTTAACTTTTTTTTACGAACGTATTGCAGATGCATTTGTTGCTTTAGATGTTAATTGGAACTATACTTATTTAAACAAAGCTGCTGAACAATTGTATGGTAAAAACGCCCATGAGTTGTTAGGTAAAAACATTGGTGTAATGTACCCATCGTTAACCAACGAACCATTTTACAATGCATTGCAACAAGCTCAAAATACACAATTACCACAAAATTGCGAATACTTTAATGCAGAAAATAATACATGGCAAGCCATTTTAATTTACCCTGCTAGCGATGGTATTTCATTTTATTACCACGATATCACCAGTAGAAAAGATGCTGAACTTAACTTGAAAAAAGTTCACGAAAAGTTGAGTTTTCACATTAATAATACGCCATTAGCCATTATTGAGTTTGATGCTAATATGAAAATTACCCAATGGAGTGAAAAAGCACAAGAGCTTTTTGGTTTGAGTGATGCAGATGTATTTTCGCCTGAGTTTAATGTAACACAAATTATTTATGAACCCGATGTACAGTTGGTTTTTGAGGCCATGTTGCCTTTATCGAGCCATCAATCATCAAGTATAATTATTAAAAATAGAAACATAACAAAATCTGGTAACATCATTTTTTGCGAATGGTATAATTCTGTTTTAAAAGATGATGATAATAATGTAATAGGTATTCTATCACTCGTAAAAGATGTTACCAACGATAGCATTAACCAACTGCAATTAAAAAATGCTGAAGCCAAGTTTAGAGGTCTTGTAGAGCAATCAATGGTAGGTGTATATATACGCAAACAAAATAAATTATTATACGTTAATCCAAAGTTTGCCGAAATATTTGGTTATACCGAAGCTGAAATTTTAGATGATTTTTCATCTTACACTTTAGTGCATGAATCTGATGTGGAGCATACCAAACTTCAATTTAAGAAGTATAACGATGGGGTTACAAAATTTCATCATTACGAATTTTTAGGTGTAAAAAAAGATGGTACTAAAATTAATATTGAAGTATTTGGCACCCTTACTACGCTTAACAATGAAGAAGTTGTAATTGGTTCTATTATTGATATTACTGATAGAAAGAAGGCAATAGACAAACTCAAAATTTCTGAAGATGCCCTTCGCTCCGCAAATGAACGCTTTGAAATTGTATCAAAAGCTACCAACGATATTATTTGGGATTGGGATATGCAAACCCATGAACTAAAAGGAAACGAAATTTTTCAACATTTTTTTAATGTTGCCCCACACCAAAGTTTGAAGTTTGAAGATTTTTTAAAAAGGGTACCAATAGCACAAGTTGAATTGCTTCGCCAAAAATTGATAGCTGTATTAAAACAACAAGAAACGCTCATTACGTATGATTATACATTGATGAATACAGATGGTTCAGAAAATTATTTTTATAACAGGGCTTACATTATGTACAATAGTGAAGGCAGGGCTTATAGAATGATTGGCGCCATGCAAGATGTTACTGCACGTAAACAAGTAGAGCAACAGCTGTTGTTTGAAAATCAATTATCAGAATCTATTATAAACAGTTTGCCAGGGGTGTTTTATTTGTTTGATAAAAATGGTCAGTTTAAACGATGGAATAAAAATGTTGAAACAGTTACCGGCTATAATGCCGCTGAAATGGCAACCCTTAACCCTTTACAGCTTTTTGTTGATGATCAAAAAATATTAGTACATCAAAAAATAATGAGTGTTTTTGAAAATGGTACTGATAATGTTGAAGCATTTTTAACCACCAAAAACGGTAACTTAATACCTTTTTATTTTACGGGGATGCGAATTGTTTATAAAGGCGAACCTTGTTTATTAGGGATAGGATTAGATATTAGTGAAAAAGTAAAATCGCAAGAAGCCCTCATCAAAAGTGAGGAAAAGTTTAGAACCTTGGTGCAGCAAGCTTCAGATGGTATTATTATCACAAATGAAGAAGGTATTATTTATGATGTAAACGAAAAAATTGCATCCCTTACTGGTTATAGTTTACAAGAGTTAAGTGTAATGAATGTAAATGATATTTTTTATGAAGATACCGTCTTAAAAAAATCATTTAGGTACCGTGAAATGACCTCAGGTATGGTGTTTTTATCTGAACGAATTATTAAACGCAAAAACGGCAAGTTCATTAATGTAGAAGTGAGTGCCAAACAATTATCTGATGGGCGTTTCCAAAAAATTATAAGAGATATTACTGAACGTAAAATGGTAGAAGAAGCATTGATAATTTCTGAAAAAAAATACAGAATTTTATTCAATGAAAATCCAATGCCAATGTGGATTTTATCATTGCCAGAAAGAAAATTTATTGATGTAAATGCTGCTGCTATTGCTTCGTATGGTTATACTAGAGAAGCATTTTTACAAATGCATTTGGCAGATATACACCCAGAAAAAAATTGGCAGTTTGATGATAGTTTATTGTACAAAGATGGTGGAGTGGTTCGGCATCAAGGCATTTGGAATCATCAAAAAAAGGATGGCACTATTATTAAAGTAAATGTAATATCACACAATATAATGTACGATGGTGCTTCGGCTATTTTAGCCTTAGCAAACGATATTACCGTAAAATTTGAGGCAGAAGCTAATCTTAAAAAATCGCATGAAGCCTTACGTGAGTTGGCATCTCACCTAGAGGCCGTTCGTGAACAAGAGCGTACCCATATTGCCCGTGAAATACACGATGAACTTGGCCAACAACTTACTGGTTTAAAAATGGATATTTCATGGTTGAATAAAAAAATACGTTCAGAAGATGCCGCCATTCAACAAAAAATGAAAGATGCCATTGATTTAATTGACCAAACAGTTATTTCTGTAAGAAGAATTTCAACCCAATTACGCCCAAGTATTTTAGATGATTTAGGTTTAATTGCAGCTATGGAATGGCAATGCGAAGAGTTTGAAAAAAGGTCAGGTATTCAATCGAAAATAATATCAAATATAACAGAAATAAATATTGGGGCCGATGTTGCAACGGGTTTGTTTAGAATATTTCAAGAAAGTTTAACCAACGTTTCTCGGCATGCTAAAGCCACACAAGTTATTACCAATTTTATGAAGTACGATGACCACATCACTTTAATCATAGAAGATAATGGTATAGGTTTTAAAGAAGTTGAAATTGCCAATAAAAAAACTTTAGGGCTATTAGGGATGAAAGAAAGAGTATTATTGATCAATGGTACCTATGAAATAAATGGACAATCAGGTAAGGGAACTTCTGTAATAATTACAGTACCTTTATTTAATAACAACCAAAACTAACTGTACCACCATGATAAGAATTCTTATCGCAGATGATCATATTGTTGTTCGTAGAGGGCTTCGCCAAATATTAATCGAAGGCTTTTCAAATGTTGAAATAGAAGAAGTAGGTGATGCTGAATTACTGATAAAAAATGTAATAAAATTTGATTGGGATGTTATTATTAGTGATTTAAGTATGCCTGGCCGTAGTGGCTTAGATGCATTACAACAGATTAAACAAATTAAACCAAGTATACCTGTTTTAATTTTGAGTATACACCCCGAAGAGCAATATGCATTAAGGGTTTTAAAAGCTGGTGCATCTGGTTATTTAAGTAAAGATATGGCAGCTGAAGAGTTGGTGGGTGCTGTACAAAAAGTGATGCTTGGTAAAAAATATATTACCGCATCGGTTGCTGAAAAATTAGCAACATTACTTGATCAGGATAGCAATAAGCCGCTGCACGAATATTTATCTGATAGAGAATTTAGTGTACTCAAACAATTAGCCTCAGGCAAATCGGTATCCGAAATTGCAGAGGCACTTTTTTTAAGCGTAACCACCGTAAGTACATACCGAGCCCGTATTATGGTAAAAATGAATTTAAAAAATAATGCAGAACTTACGTTGTATGCAATGGAACATCATTTATTATCGTAACCAAAATGTTGATTATAGTTATCGCTAGTATAAAAATTAATATTTTTTATTTATAAATATTGGCAATTGCAGTTTTATATTTTTCCATAATTACCTTACGTTTTAATTTTAAGGTAGGGGTAAGTTCACCACTTTCAATTGTCCATTCTTCAGGTAGTAATTCAAACTTTTTTACTTGCTCTACATGGTTGAAAAACTTATTAAAGCTTTCAATTAATTCTTTAAATAATGCTTTTACTTTTTCATGATGCACCGCTGCATCATTTGTGGTGAAGGGAATATTTTGTTGACGCATCCACTCCCTTACATTGGGTATTGATGGTACAATGAGTGCACCAACAAATTTTTCATCGGCACCAATAATCATAATTTGTTCAACATACGGCGACTCTTTCATTTTGTTTTCAATAGGTTGCGGCGCCACATATTTACCACCACTGGTTTTAAATAATTCTTTTTTACGATCAGTAATTTTTAAAAATTTGCCATCTTCAAAAACACCAATATCACCTGTATGCAACCAACCATCAATTACCGTTTCGGCAGTTAAATCTGGTCGTTTATAATAACCTAACATTACACTTGGGCCTTTTACACAAATTTCTCCATCTTCTAAAAGCTTTACTTCTTGTCCTTCTAAAACTGGGCCCACAGTACCAAATTTCATTCCGCCTTTTTCTTTACGGTTTACACTTATTACAGGGCTATTTTCAGTAGGGCCATAGCCTTCGTAAATTGGTATTTGTGCTGCATTAAAAATGCGTAAAAGCCTTGCTTGGCAAGCTGCACCGCCGGTTATAATATACTTAATATTGTTGCCTAGTGCCTCCCTCCATTTACTAAATACAAGTTTATTTGCAATGGCTAATTGTAATTTATATTTGATGCTGCCCGGTTTAAGGCTATCAAATTGATCACCCAAATTAACTGACCAAAAGAATAATTGTTTTTTAAAGCCAGTTAATTCGTTGCCTTTTGCAATAATTTTTTCATACACTTTTTCTAAAAGCCTTGGTACGGTACAAAAAACGGTGGGTTTTACTTCTTTTAAATTTTCGCCTATGCTTTCTAAATTTTCAGCGAAGTAAATAGAATGTAAGCTGTGAATAAATATATAAGATGCTACTCTTTCAAAAATATGATTGAGCGGTAAAAAACTTAATGTACGGCCTTGAGGGTCATCGCTAAAAGGAAAGCTACGTGTGCCATTTAATACATTTGTAACAATATTACGGTGGCTCAACATTACACCTTTAGGAAAACCTGTGGTACCCGATGTGTAAATGATGGTAGCACAGTCAGTAGCTTTAACAGCAGCCTTAACCGTTTCGAGTTGTACTAAATCAGCCTCAGTAATGTTTTCTAATAACGATTTCCAATTTTTTATACCCGGTACTTCATCAAACTCATAAATATCTTGTAAGGTTGGTACGTTCGATTTTATTGAGTTTACTTTTTCACGTATTTCATGACCACATACAAATGCTATTTTTATTTCAGCATCGTTAAAAATAAACTGTAACTCATTCACATTTGTAGTGGGATATATAGGGCACAATACGGCACCTATTTGTTGACAAGCAATATCAAGCATTAACCACTCCGGTCGGTTACGACTGATGAGTGCAATTTTATCTTGACGTTCTACCGTCATATCATTACCACTAATGCCAAGTTTTAATAACCCTGCACTTAATTGGTTAATGGTTTTTATAACTTCATTAGTACTGTACGGCACCCATTCATTATTAATTTTTGCAGCAAACATATCTGCTTTTGGTAGCCTTGCTTGTTGGTCGTATATAAAATCAAAAAGTCTTGAATGCTCGTTCATGTATGTATCGTTTATACTAATGGTTATTGGTTTTACAAATTAACCCTAGTGGTAAATGTATTATACTTGTAAATATCGGTCTCATTAAAAAACTAAGTTATAAAAAAAAAGCCACCCTTGTAAGGTGGCTTTATAAAAATATCATCACAATTATTTTGCTGTAGCGGTAATATTTAATTTGATGGCAACTTCTTTAGAAATAACCCAATCTTGTGGGTTGTTTGGCCCTTTGTAATTGATGCCCCACAAGGTTCTATCAATGCTGAAAGATGCTGTTGCTGCAAGGGTTTTAGCATCTACAGTAACTTTAGCAGGTACAGCAACATTTTTAGTACTATCTTTTAAAGTGAGGTTACCTTTAATAATGTGTGTAATACCAACTTTGGTAGTATCTGTATTTACTTCAACACCTGTAATTTCAAATTTAGCAGTAGGGTATTTTGCAACATCAAAAAAATCTGGGCTTTTTAAATGGCCTTCTAGTTTTGCTTTTGATTCAGCATCGGCAGCTAAATCTTCGTTATTTAACGAAGCAACATCAATAATAAAACTACCTGCTGTTAAGGCGCCATCTTTAACTGTTAAAGCACCTTCTTTTACTTTGAATGTGCCACTGTGTGTGCCAGTTGGCTTGCTGCCTACCCAACCTACTTTTGATGTACTGTCAACTGTATAAGCTGTGCCATCAGTAGCAGCTGCTGCTTGTTTTTCTGTAGTTTCAGCCTTAGGTTCTGTGTTGTTATTGCACGATGCAAATGTGATAGCGGCTAAGGCTAAAAAAGCAATTTTTTTCATTTTATTATGTTGTTTTTTTGTTGAGAATGCAAATATAAAAAAATTAATGTTTAAACATCAAATATTTATTTATGGTAGTATTGGTCGCTCGTCATTTTTAAAGTTCTGGCTTTTTGGAAATTTAAAAATTGGGTGGTTTCTGCAGGATGTGTTTTGATCCAATTTTCATAAGCACTTAAATTATCAGCTGCTGTAAAAATCCATTGGTTATAGGCATCAAACATTCCTTCTTTCAATAATTGTTGGTGCAAATCAAATAATTTAAACGCAGGTTTATTGCTACTATTAAACCAATCAATGATGAACCTAGTACGTATCATTGTAAGTGTTTCGGTATTGATGCCGCTTGTAGCTAAACTTGCTTGTTTGTTCATTACTTGTACATATTGTACTGTAAAGGCAGTTTTATCTTTGTTTGCTTTTTCAATATCCACATCAGTAAACAGTTTTTTATAACCGTTTAGTAATATTTCTTTTATTTCAGCTGTACGTGCCGTGTTGGTTTCCATGTTTATGAAAATTTCACCATAAATGAGGGCCCATACTTTATCTAAAGAGTAAAAATAAAACTTGGCAGCATTGTAATAGTTTTTGCTATAAGTAGGGTCAACCTCAATACCTTTCTCCCATGTTTTTATAGCGTCAGTATTTTTATTTGCTAATTGTACTTCGCCTAAATCGTTGTACAATGGGCCGCTATCAGCAAAACGTTTCAACGCCTTTTTATATAATTTTTCGCAATCACTTAATTTATCTTGTTGGCGGTACATATTACCAGCAATTTGGTAACATTGGTCATCAGCATTTTTATTATCTAAAACTGGGTTTATTATTTGAAGTCCGGTGTAATAATCTTTTTGAAAATAATAGCAAAGTGCTAAATCTTTTGCTAGTTGAATATTATCTGGCGCCATTTGATAGGTGCGTTTTAAAACCACAATGGCATTGGTGTAATCGCCTTGACGCATAAAAGTTTTAGCGGTTTCTTGTAGTTCGGCTACTGTTTGCGCCGCTAAAGGCAGGTAGTTAGTAAAAAGTAATAAAAGGCTAAAAGTAAATTTTTTCACTGTTGTTATTTAAATGAAAGCTTTAGTTGCTGTTGCTAGCCTTTGTAAATAAATGTATATGTTATGTTTATAACAAGGGCTGTTGCTATTATTGTAAAGATAAAAAAAGGGCACTTTAAAAGTGCCCTAATATTAGTTAATTAAATGTGTTAATAAACCATCTCTCAGTTTTGGCTCAAACCACGTACTTTTTGGTGGCATTACTTCACCAGCATCGGCTACTTCAAATAATTGCTCAATACTAACAGGGTATAAGCTAATGGCAACAGCCATTTCACCACTGTTTACCCTCTTTTCAAGTTCACTTAAACCCCTAATGCCTCCAACAAAGTCAATGCGTTTATCTGTACGTTGATCTATAATATTAAAAATAGGGGTAAGTACATTTTCTTGTAATACATTAACATCCAACACACCTAAAACATCATCTTTTATTATATTTTCAAGTGCTTTTACCAGGTACCATTGTTGGTTCATATAAAAACCAAATTCATGTGGTGCTGATGGTTTTACTGCCTCTTTGCTTGGTGTAACGGTAAAGTTTTTTTCTAAAGCGGCTATAATATCTGCAGGTGTATGGCCATTAAAATCTTTGATAACCCTATTGTAATCAATAATACGCAATTGGTTTGCAGGGAAAAGCGTAGTTAAAAAAATATCAGCCGCTGGTGTTGCATGGTTACCTAATGCTGCTTTTACTTTTGCTGCAGATGCTGCTCTGTGGTGCCCATCGGCAATATAGCTTGCAGGTACATGCGTTTTAAATAATTGGGTAATAGTTTCAATGCTATCTGTATCGTTTATTACCCAAATATTGTGTTGAATAGCATCATCAGCTTCAAAACTATACTGTGGCGCTTTATCGCTCATCATGCTTGCAATAAAGGTATCAATAGCTGGTACGTTACGGTAAGCTAAAAATACATTACCTGTTTGAGCCCCTGTTGTTTTAATATGTGTAATTCTATCCAATTCTTTTTCTGGACGAGTAAACTCATGTTTTTTTATAAGTCCATTTTCATAATCTGCAACCGAACTACCGCACACTAAGCCAATTTGATTAATTGGTGCAGCATCTTTATCGCCAAGTAAATGGCCAGGCATTATTAATTGATAAATGTAGTAACAAGGTTTACTTTCTTGAAACAAAATATTCCTGCTAATAAAGGCAGTTAAATTTTCTTTAGCCTTGTCGTATACTTCTTGCGAATGAATATCAATGTTATCAGGTAAGTCAACTTCACTTTTAGTGATATGTAAAAACGAATTGGGATTTCCTTGTGTTGCAAGCTTCGCTTCTTTACTATTCAATACATCGTATGGTGGTGATGCTACTGCTTTTGCTTCAGTAACCTCGGGCCTTAATGCTGCAAATGGAGCAATCGTAATCATTGTTATTTTTTTATTTATGAAGGGTTGTTTTGTTCAAATTGTTGCATAATTGAAACTAAATATTCCACACTGCTCAATGGCATAGCGTTGTAAAGTGAAGCCCTAAAACCGCCTACACTTCTATGTCCTTTTATACCAATTATTTGGTGTTGGGTAGCATAATCTAAAAAAGCTTTTTCTTTGTTAGCATCGTTCATTACAAAGCAAACGTTCATATTGCTTCTATCTTCCACTGCCACAGTACCTTTAAATAGTGTGTTTCTATCAATTTCGTTATACAATAATGCTGCTTTTTGGTTGTTAATTTTTTCAATGGCATTTACACCGCCTTGTTTTTTTAACCAACGTAAAGTAAGCATACAAGTGTAAACAGCAAATACGGGTGGCGTATTGAGCATGCTACCTTCGGCAATATGGTTGCGATAATCCATCATGGTAGGAATATTACGCTTTAATTTGCCCAAAATATTTTTGTTTACAACAACTATTGTAACACCGGCAGCACCAATATTTTTTTGTGCACCGGCATATATTAAATCAAAGACATTAAAATTCATACTTCTGCTTAATATATCGCTACTCATATCTGCAACTAAGCTATTTGAAGTAACGGGTATTTTTTTCCATTGGGTACCGTAAATAGTGTTATTGGTAGTTATATGCAGGTATTTTGCATCGTTTGGTACGGCAAAATCTTTTGGTATAAATGTATAGTTTTTATCTTTTGATGAGCATACAACCTCTGGTTTGCCAAATAGCTTAGCCTCTTTAATGGCTTTTGCTGCCCATACACCTGTATCGGTATATGCAGCTGTATCTTTTAAATCGAGTAGGTTCATTGGCACCTGCATAAATTGGGTTGAGGCACCGCCATGTAAAAATAACACTTCGTGTTGTTCATCTAACGCCATCAACTCTCTCATAAGTTGACGAGCTTCTTGCATGATAGCTTCAAAAGCGGCAGTTCTATGCCCATATTCTAATATAGATAGCCCCGTATTATTAAAATTTAAAACTGCAGCTGCAGCCTCCTCAAAAACTTCTTTAGGTAAAATGGAAGGACCAGCATTAAAATTGTGCACCACTGTGTAGATTTTAGAACGGGCAAAACTATGAAATTTAATTAGCAATTTGTTGCCAATTTTCAGCTTGCCGTTTAATCTTCTTCTCTACCAATCATTTTTGTGGCGCCACTCCATTGGGTATTGAGGTCTTCAATTTCTTTTAAATCTGATGCACTCAATTTTTGGTTTACAAGGCCCTTTAAATCGGGTTGTCCGGCATTTACCCATGCCGTATACCAAAATGAGGCAATACAACTGATAGATTGGCGCATGCGGCGTTCAATCATACCATCTAACTTTTTATTGAATGCCAATGTAAAAGCGGTGGAATATTGTTTGATGATTTTTCCGTTTCGGTTTTCAAATGAATATTTTTTATCATCAGGGAAAGAAAGGGTGAGCTCTCTTTCAAAGCGAAGTACACTATCACTGGCTTTAGCACTTTCTAAAACCCTGTCCCAAATATAAGCGCCTGGGTCTTTTATATAAGTGGCTTTACCTATCATAAAATCCCACTGTTTTTCAGCCAACAACTCTGGTACCCTGCTTTCCCAAAAACCGTGTATACCACGTTGGTTGGTGTATTGGCCGTTGTGGTTACTATTGGCATGTAATGGTACATGCGCATCGGCAATGTAATGGCCTAACTCAGCACTGTTTTTCATGATACGACTAAAATTTTTATCTTTAAAAGCTTGGGTAAGTCTTTGCAACATAACTTGAACATGCCAAGGAACAATACCGTAGGCACGGAGCGTATCTTCACTATATTTTGCAACAGCATCGGTCCATTTATGTGGTAATGCATCAAATGGGTAAGTACCATAGCGATCAATATCAATGTAATGCCTTGGGCCTTCATCTTTAACAGCATACCGTCTTTTATCGGGGTCAATCGCATGTTCGCTAATAAAACCGATATTAGGTTTGTATAGCACCATCATATCTGGCGGTAATAAAAAAGTTGCGTAGTAATTAATTTTTTGGTGTGCATAAAACCCCCAACAAAATGAGGTAAAATGCGATAGCAGCATAATGATGGTGAATAAAAAAGCGATCCAAGTTTTTTTCATGTGTTTGCTAAATATTTTTATTGATATGTATTATGCTAAAAGTATATGCTACATCAATGATTACATGTGTTACTAAAAATAAGTAAATATTATAACATTATTCTTCAGAAACATCGGTAACGCCGCCACTTAACGCAAACTTCATGGTTTGTGCGCTGCTGATATTGGTAATAGGCTTTATTCTTGTTTTGGGTATAATGTACACATTACCTGCAACCGAGTATGCCATTGGTATGTATACGGCTACGTAATCAATCAAGCCAAAGTCACTCATATCATCTTTGGTAATAAAACCCATGCGCCACACATCGTTATCATCAACATTGGCTAGTACATTTTGGGTAAACTTTTTTTTGTCGCCTGCAAAAGCTTCAAAAAAATCTCTTGTGGTGCTGTAAATATGTTTAATACCAGGTGCTTTTTGCATGAAACGGTCTAAAAAACTTACAATTCTACCTGTAATAAAAAACGAACTGAAATAACCTATCAAAATGATGGCTCCTAAAATAATAATAAAGCCTAACCCATAGTTTTGGGTATGGCTCATACCCTGTGCATCGGTATAATGAAAAATTGGTAACCATCCATCAATAGTAGAAATCACAAAAAATAGTGCATAAATAGAAATGGCTACTGGTGCCAATATCAATAAGCCTTGTAAAAAATATTGTAATAAACGCTTGTATTCAAATGGCTTTTCCATATTTCAAAAAATTATGATCAAAGATAGCTACATATAATATTGTGGAAACAAACGTTAACAACGTACAAATTACAGTGCTACGTTAATAAATTATTATGAATGGTAAAATATTGTTATAGAAACTTTGGCAACGTTAAAAGTTTCCTTAGTTTTGCGCTTTATTATGGAACCCATTAATACAGTAGCAGAAAGAATAAAGCAAAAAGCGCATGATTTATTTATGCAATTTGGCTTGCGTAGTGTTAGTATGGATGATATTGCCACTGCCTTAGGCGTAAGTAAAAAAACCATTTATCAATACTATGCTGATAAAGATGCGTTGGCCAATGAAGTAATTGCCGACCTTTTAAATGGTAATATGTGTAGGTGTGAGGCGGATGTAAAGGCTTCAAAAAACGCTATACATGAACTATTTTTAGCAATGGAGTTTATGACGGAAATGTTTAGTAAAATGAACCCTTCCTTATTATTTGATTTACAAAAATACCATCCTGAAGCATTTAGTAATTTTTTAAAATTTAAAAACGATTATATATACAACATGGTAATGGCCAATATTAAAAGGGGTATTGCCGAAGGTTTGTATAGAGATGATTTTAATGCCGAAGTAATTACACGATTTAGGGTATCAAGTATGATGATATCTTTTAACCCTGAGTTTCATAATAGTGTAAAGCTTGATGTATCTACCATTGAAGAAGAGCTACTACTTTATTTTTTATACGGTATGGTTTCACCTAAGGGTTATAAGCTTATTAATAAATACAAAGAAGAACGTAAAAACAACGATAAATAATGAAACAACAACTAACAAAATACAGTATGTTCCTTTGCTTGTTACTACTAAGTAACAAAGCAATAGAAGCGCAAGCTGTAAATAAATTTTCGGTAACACAAGCAGTAGACTACGCTAAGAAAAACAGTGTACAAGTAAAAAATGCCTTAATAGATTATAAAATACAGCAGCAAACAAACAGAGAAATTACAGCAGCAGCCTACCCACAAATAAGTGCAACGGGTACCTTTCAAGATTATTTAACTATACCAACAACATTATTGCCAGCTGAAATTGCAGGTGGACCAGCAGGTACATTTGTACCCGTACGTTTTGGTACTAAATACAGTGCTACTGGCGGTTTTGATGTGCAACAATTATTGTTTGATGGACAAGTATTTGTGGGCTTAATAGCTAGAGGTGTGGCGCTTGATTACTATGCCAAACAGCAAGAGGTTACGGAAGAAATGATTAATGTGAACGTTCAAAAAATTTATTACCAATTAGTGGTTGGTAAACAACAAATGACCTCTATAGATGCCAATATTGAACGTTTTGAAAAATTGTTGAAAGACACTAAAGAAATTTACAAACAAGGTTTTGCCGAAAAATTAGATGTAGATAAAGTAAGTGTGCAATTAAACAACCTTCAAACTGAAAAAGTAAAAGTACAATCGCAGTTAGATGCTGGTAATGCAGGTTTAAAGTTTTTAATGAACATGCCGCAGAAAGATACCTTGATACTTACTGATACATTATCAGAAGATATGTTGAAAGACAATTTACTAGCACTTGATTATAAATACGAAAACCGTAAAGAGTTTCAATTATTAACACTAGGAAAAAAACTAGGTGAGTACAATGTACGCAGGTATAAACTAAGCTATTTACCAACACTTGCTGCCTTTGCTAGCTACAATAAAAATGCACAGCGCCAAAAGTTTGATTTCTTTGGCGATGGACCATGGTTTACCACTTCATTAATTGGTTTACGTTTAAATGTACCCATTTTTGATGGCTTTGCAAAAAGCTCAAGAGTTCAAAAAGCTAAATTACAATTACAACAAACCAATAACCAAATTGAACAATTTAAAAACTCGGTTGATAATGATGTAACACAAGCTAGGCTTAAAATAACAGCAGCCGTATTAACACTCGATGCTCAAAAAAAGAATATGATTTTAGCAGAAAAAGTGTACGGCACTACCAAACTTAAATACGAGCAAGGGTTAGGTACCAACCAAGAAATATACAATGCACAAGCAGAATTAAAAGTGGCACAAAATAATTATTACGGTGCTTTATATGATGCAGTAATTGCCAAAATTGATTTCTTAAAAGCAACAGGAACCTTATAAATTTTATACCAAAACAAATTTTAAAATACAACAATACAATATATGCAACACAATAAAATCTTTATCATTGGTTTAACTACCCTTGTTTTATTTGCCTCTTGTGGTGATAGTAAAAAAGAAGGGAATGCTGCCATTAACGATAAAAAAACACAGTTAGAAAAACTAAAATCTGAGAAAGAAAAAAAGGATCAAGAAATTTTGAAGTTGCAAGAAGAGCTTTCAAAATTAGATACAAGTAGTGCCAACCCAGCAAAAATTAAATTAGTGGCTTTTGCTCCAATTGTAATGCAAAACTTTGATCATTACATTGAGTTGCAAGGTAAAATTGATGCCGAAAATAGCTCATACATTGCGCCAAGGGGTATGGGTGGCCAGGTAAAACAAGTGTTGGTAAAACAAGGGCAAATTGTTAGAAAAGGTCAATTGCTATTGCGATTAGATAATGCCATACAAAACCAACAACTACAAGCAACCAAGCAACAAGCACAAAATATAAAAACACAATTAGCGCTTGCTAAAAGCTTGGCTGAACGTCAACAAAATTTATGGAACAATGGTATTGGTACTGAAGTGCAATTGCTTACTGCAAAAACCAATGTAACATCATTAGAAAACCAACTAGGTACTATTGCAGAACAAGTAAAGTTAGCACAAGAGCAATTGAATACTGCTAATGTGTACAGCGATGTAAATGGTGTAGCTGATGTGGTAAATATTAGAGTAGGTGAAATTTTTCAAGGGGCAACAGCTGCTGGTCCGCAAATAAAAATTGTAAATAAAAGTAGTTTAAAAGTAATAGGTAACATACCTGAAAACTATTTGGGTACTGTATCAAAAGGTACACCAGTAGTAGTTATAATGCCTGATATTAATAAAACATACAACACCACTGTAAGTTTTATAGGTGCAGCCATTGATCCTTTAAGTAGGGGTTTTAATGTAGAGGCAAAATTACCGTCAGATCCAGCACTTAATCCCAACCAATTAGCACTCATTAAAGTAAGGGATTATGCAGCAACCAATACGATTGCGATTCCTTTAAAAACGCTACAAAACGATGAAAAAGGCAAATATGTAATGGTAGCAAGCAACGAAAAAGGCAAATTGTATGCACGTAAACGTGTAGTAACAGTAGGCCTCATTAACGGTGATGTTATTGAGGTGAAGAGTGGTTTAAAAGCAGGTGAACAATTAATTGTGGAAGGCTATACAGGTTTATACGAAGGCCAACAATTAAAAACTTCAGCACAGTAAAAATATACTAGTAAGTATTTATTTCAACAGAAAAATGATTGTATGAGTGCAGCAAAAAATATACAAAATAAATTTAAAGAGTTTAAACCAACATCGTGGAGTATAGGTAATAAAACATCTATTTACCTTATCATGCTTATTGTAACGTTGATTGGGCTGTATCAGTTTTTTACGCTTCCAAAAGAGCAGTTTCCTGATATTGTAATACCTACCATTTACGTACAAACGGTGTATGTAGGTAACTCTCCAAAAGATATTGAAAACCTTGTTACAAGGCCAATTGAAAAGCAAATAAAAGGCATTACAGGTGCAAAAATTACTAAGTTCACCAGTACTTCTTTGCAAGATTTTTCTGCCATACAGGTAGAATTTAATACTGATGTAAAAGTAGATATTGCCCTGCAAAAAGTAAAAGATGCTATTGATAAAGCAAAGCAAGATTTACCTAACGACCTTACTCAACAGCCCACTGCTTTAGAGGTAAACCTGAGCGACCAACCTATCATGTATGTAAACCTTAGTGGCGATTATGAAATGGCCAAGCTAAAAAAGTTTGCAGATGATATGAAGGATAAGCTTGAAGATATTCCTCAAATAAATAGAATTGACATTGTTGGTGCTCCTGAACGTGAGTTTCAAATAAATGTTGATAATTATAAAATGCAAGCAGCTGGTATCACTTTCGATGATATTAGCAATGCTGTTGCCAGAGAAAATGCAGATATATCTGGCGGTTTGTTAGATGTAGGTGATATGAAAAGAAACCTACAATTAAAAGGTCAGTTTCATACTGCGTATGATATCGAAGGTGTTATTGTAAGAAACACCAGCGGCAACCCCATCTATTTAAAAGATATTGCTACCATAAAAGATACCACCAAAAACGTAGAGAGTTTTGCTCGTTTAGATGGTAAAAATGTTGTTACCCTCAACATTGTAAAACGTAGTGGTGAAAACCTGATTGAAACCAGCGAAGCGGTGCAAAAAATGGTGAAGGAAAGTAAGGGGGTTATTTACCCTGAAGACCTTAATGCCGTTGTAACAGGTGATCAAAGTATAAAAACAAAAGCATCTTTTAATGAGCTCGTTAACTCCATTGTAATTGGCTTTTTGTTGGTATTAATTGTATTGATGTTTTTTATGGGGGTAACCAATGCCTTTTTTGTGGCATTGAGTGTGCCTTTAAGTATGTTTGTTGCCTTTGTGTTTTTGCCTGGTGCCGATTTAATTGTAGGCACCCATGTTACCCTCAACTTTATGGTATTGTTTGCCCTACTTTTTGGGTTGGGTATTATTGTAGATGATGCCATTGTGGTTATTGAAAATACGCATAGAATATTTGTGGATGGCAAAGGAAAAATACCCATAAACACTGCTACCAAAATGGCTGCTGGTGAGGTTTTTGTGCCTGTGTTAGCTGGTACACTAACTACTTTAGCGCCATTTTTTCCGTTGTTATTTTGGCCAGGTATTATTGGGCGTTTTATGGTGTATTTACCTACCATGCTCATTTTTACACTAGCAGCATCATTAGTAGTAGCGTTTATAATGAACCCCATTTTTGCGGTTGATTTTATGAACCATCCCGAAGGTGAAAAAGAAAAAAAATCGGCCATTTTTAAGAAGCCTATTTTTTGGATTATCATAGCGTTTGGTATTTTGTTAGATGTTATTGGAGCTCCGTTCCTTGGTAACCTTCTCATCTTCTTTATGATTTTGGTTGTGTTGCACAGGTATGTAATTGATGGTGCTATACATAGCTTTCAAAACAAGGTATTGCCTTGGATTATGAGCCATTATGAAAATTTAATTCGTTGGTCGTTAAAAGGCTGGAGGCCTGTACATTTATTACTTGGTACGGTTGGTTTATTAATATTATCTGTATTTATTTTTGGTTTATCAGTATCAACTGGTAGAATTGGTATTGCGTTTTTCCCTAAAGGTGATCCTAACCAAATTTATGTGTACCTCAAATTACCGGTGGGCACAAGTGTAGAGTATACAGATTCTGTGGTTAAAACACTAGAAGCCAAAGTAAATAAGGTGTTAGAAATTGACCATGCAAAAGGAATAAAAAATCCGATTGTGGAGAGTGTTATTAGCAACGTAGCCATCGGTGCAAGTGACCCATCATCTGGCGATAGAAGCACCCGTAGCGAACTAGGTAGGGTACAAGTATCGTTTGTAGAGTATGAAAAGCGCCATGGTAAAAGTTCACGTCCGTATCTTGATCAAATTCGTGAAGCCATTGCAGGTATACCGGGTGCAGAAATAAGTGTGGATCAAGAAAGTAGCGGTCCGCCAACTGACCCTCCAATTAATATTGAAGTAGCAAGTGAAGATTTTGATAACCTTGTACGCACCTCTGTAAACCTAAAAAATTATTTAGATAGTATACAGGTGCCGGGTGTGGAAGAATTGAAAATGGATGTTGATTTAAACAACCCTGAAATTACTTTAACTGTTGATAGGCAGCGTGCATTAATTGAAGGTGTATCATCAGCACAAGTTGGGTTACAAATTCGTACGGCTTTATTCGGTAAAGAAGTATCAAAAATTAAAGAAGGTAAGGAAGAGTATAAAATTCAGTTACGTAACAATGAACTGCAACGCAAAAGTTTATCAGAATTGCTCAATATGCGTATATCGTTCAGGGATTTTGCTGGTGGCGGACAAGTAAAAAATATTCCGATAAGTGCCTTAGTAAAAGTTGAGCCTACAAGTACGTTTGGTAGCGTAAAGCGTAAAAACCAAAAAAGGCTCATTCAATTACGTTCAAACGTATTAACCACACAAGGTTACAACGCTACTGCCGTAAACCAAGTTATTGCTGGTTACCTAACATCGTTCAGTAAAAAAGATGATGGCGTAACCATTAAACAAACGGGTGAAGGTGAGCAACAAGCAGAAACAGGTGCCTTTTTAAGCAAAGCATTGTTTATTGCATTGGGTTTAATTTTATTAACCCTAGTACTACAATTTAACTCAGTTAGTAAATCGGTTATTATTTTAACTGAAATTGTATTTAGTATTATTGGTGTGTTATTGGGCTTCTCTATTTTTGGTATGGAAGCATCCGTATTAATGACCGGTTTAGGTATTGTTGGCTTGGCAGGTATTGTGGTTAAAAATGGTATTTTGGTGATTGAGTTTGCTGAAGAGTTACGCCAACGTGGTATGAAAACCAGAGATGCAGTAATTGAAGCAGGTAAAACCCGTATTATACCTGTATTGTTAACAGCATTAGCGGCAATATTAGCATTTATACCTATTGCAGTTGGTTTCAACATCAATTTTGTTACGTTGTTTTCTGAATTAAATCCACATATTTTCTTTGGTGGTGATAACGTAGCGTTTTGGAAACCATTAAGCTGGACGATTATTTTTGGTTTAGCATTCGCTTTCTTTATGACGTTGATTATTGTACCAGCCATGTATTTAATTGCTGAGCGTTTACGTAGGCCAATGCGTAGAATGTATGGTGGTAAGTGGGTGAGCTTTTTAGGTATTCCACCATTGATTTTCTTATTTATTCCTTTAATGATTATTACAGCTTTTGCTCACCGTGCAGCTGTAAATCGTAGAAGAAGAAAAGTGAAAAATGCAGATACCATTTTTACTGGTAGCTGGTTTTAATAATACTTAGTAGTGCGGTTAATACAAAGCCCTTCAAGCAATTGAAGGGCTTTCCTTTTTGTAATGCAAAGGCTTTAACAAACTAATTTACGAGTACTCCATTACAAGTATTATTTTTACAAAAAAACAAACTATGTCAATAAAGGTACATCAGTTATCAAAAAATTATGGGGCACAAAAAGCAGTGAACAATATTTCATTTGAAATAAATAAAGGTGAAATTGTAGGCTTTTTAGGTCCTAATGGTGCTGGTAAATCTACCACCATGAAAATGATAACAGGGTACTTGGTTGCTGATGAAGGCACCATTTTGGTAGATGGTATTGATGTTGCAAAAGATGTGGTGGCTGCCAAATCAAAAATTGGTTATTTGCCAGAAGCTAATCCTTTATATGCAGATATGTATGTAAGGGAATATTTGCATTTTGTAGCAGGCGTACATCAATTAAAAAATATAAAACAGCAAACCGAAAAAATGATTGCTACGGTTGGTTTAACCAATGAGGCACATAAAAAAATGAGTCAGTTAAGTAAAGGGTATAAGCAACGTGTAGGTATTGCTGCAGCTTTAATTCATGAGCCTGAAGTTGTTATTTTAGATGAGCCAACATCGGGCCTCGATCCCAATCAAATAATTGAAATACGTAATGTTATTAAAGCATTATCAGTCAATAAAACTGTTTTATTTTCATCGCATATTTTACAAGAGGTAGAAGCTATTTGTGATAGGGTTATCATCATCAATAAAGGCAGTATTGTGGCAGATGATCAGCTTCAACATTTGCAAAAAAATATACAGCCAACACAAGTAGTACAAGTACAATTTGAAGAATTAGTGGAGCTAACTATGTTACAAACCATACCACAGGTGCTTCATGTTGAAATGGTAAATCCACATATATTTAAAATTGAAACAGCTGCTGCAGATGCAGTAAGAAAACAGCTGCTTCAACTAGCAGTAACTAACAACCTTAATATTGTAGCTTTACAAACCGATACCAATAGTTTGGAAGATACGTTTAGAGCAGTAACGAAATAATATTTTTATTGTATCACTACATCTTTCTTTTTCAAAATTATATACGCATCTCTATCATCATCTGAGGCATACATATTTTTGTTTTCGGCAACAGGTATGCGTATTAACACCATTGGTTCAAATTTAGTACCGTTAAATTGGTGTACAAATTGAGCTATGCAATACATTTTAAGTTGTGCTGCTTTTTCAGTGCTATATGTTTCATTAAAATTGGCAGCAAAGGTCTTATCCCAATACTGTTCTGTACAATAGCTTTCCATTTGTTCAAATTCTTTGATTCCAATTTGCTTTATAATACCTGCTTTATCTTCTTTAAAATAACCTGGTAGCATGTAAACAGATAAACTGCCCCAACTATTTACAGTTACTGGCTTTCCTTTAACAGGGTATTTATTTACAGCTTTTTTATAGCTACTCTTTTTTGGTGCGTTTACTTTTTGAGCAAAAACTTGGCTACTCATAAAAATGGCTACAGCCACAAAGCAAATTGTAATTTTCATATATCTCATTTAATTATTTTTTAATGTTTTTAAAGTAATGCTAATGTTGTTTTTAAATTCAATTTTAGAAAATGTAGCGTTTAATATTTTTTAGTGTTGTGCTCGGTAGTTTTAAAATATAGCTTCAATGCCCAGTAGTTGGTTATTAAAATGAAAGCCGCAATAATGATAATGGCAGCACTAAAAAAATAACTTAATGAAAACTCACCTTTCCATAAACCATGCTCTTTTTTAAAATGAAAAAGGTGTTCGTTGCAATAACCTAAACCTATAGCCACTATTATTGAAAACACAAACGGAATCCATAGCCAAAATAATTTTTGTGAAGTGATACTTACAAAATTTACCCACAACCAACTTACAATACAAATGGTTAACCCTACTTGAAAAAATGTTTGTGCAGCTGATTGGTAATAGGGTACAAAATCTTTTGCAAAAGCTAATTTGTACGTTTCAATTACATGATATGCATTAGCTAAATAAATTAATATGGCAGTAAACAATACAGTGATGGTGATGGTGATTTTTGTGAGCATGATGTGTGAATTTCTATTTTGTTTAATCTTTAATAATAGAGTAAGGCTGCAATTTTGAATCGTAATAACCTATATAATATTTTTCTCCTTTTGAGTTTAAAGTATACTTGATATAGGTGTTATTATTACCATTCATCCACAAGCCATCTTCACTTTTTTGTATAAGTTTTCCTGTAACATCGTATATGTAGGTTGCGTATTGGTTTTTATTTTTATCAATAACTTTAACCAAATAGTAATCACCTAATGGTATTGCAATATCATCAACGCTAATGCCTGCGCCCAAATCAACCTGCTCTGCTCCTGTTGATTTACCAGTTAATGCATTGTAAATATTGAATATGAGTTTGTTGGTGTTTCTATTGTAAATGATGAAACCTTTGTTTTCCATGTATCTTCTAACAACGTCATATTTAAATGATGCTTCGTTCACCAATTTTTCTGTTTTATTATTTATAAAATAGCATTTAGCATCTACTTTATTAATAGCGAAAAATAAATTATTACCGCATACATCTTTAATAGTATATAGACTTGTTTTTAGTATTTCATTACCATTATTATCGTACAAAGTGGTAATACTTGTACTGTCGTTGAATGCTGAAAATACACCACTTGTTATTTCTTTAATATTGTTAATATCAGCTTTTTTAATAATTACTTTTCCATCTGCATTTACTACATAAGTTTCAGATAATTTGTCGGCTTCGGTACATTCTTTTTTGCCGTAAATTTTTGTTGATTGTTTTTTTATTGCAAACCCACTGCTTGTACAAAAAAAGGCGTTATTAAATTTGTTACCTGATAGGTAATAAAATTTAGTGCCTACGGTTTTCCCCTTGCTATTAATAAAACTGCCTTCATAAATACCTTTTGTTTTATCTATTAAAGTATAACCTATAGCAAATGAATTTCTGCCTGCATTAAATTCAATTTCATCGTAAGATGTTGTATTGGTTTTTTTGCCTTTTTTATCATAAATAAAAACGGTGTTGTTATAATTATTTTTCGCAATAAAACAATCTTTAGAGAAATTATAAATGTATTGATACAACTCTTTTGTAATGATTTGTTTGCCATTTTCATCTACTACACCTTCTGCACCACTACCTTCTACAATTACATAGCCCTTTTCATTGCTGTACCTTCCTTCATCAGCAATTGTTTTTTTAGTTAAGATGTTTTTGAACGAATAGTATTGATAATTTACAGCACCTCTTTTCGGCATTCTTATTTTTACAATATTCCCTACAATTTCATGTAAATTTTGCGATTCCACACTATCCCAAATTTGTTTGCCTGTTTTTAATTCAATAATATATTTTCCTAAAAAAATATATTCATCTGTAATAATTTGTGGAGCTATGGTATAGTAAGTTGGTGGAAGTATAGTTTTTCTATCTGCCGTCATTAAGCCCCACTTATCTTGAAAGTTCCACTTACTTTTACTTTGGTATTGAAAAGGTATATACTGTTGTGCCATACTTACGGTGACAATAAATAAAATCAAAATAGGCGTAGCAATAATTTTTTTCATGATATTGTTTGTTGTTTTTTAGTATTGTTGATATCGATTTATTGAAGTAGGTTTTAATACATAATTGATTACACTTTTATTGAAATATAAAGCCCCTATTTTATTGTGTTTTGTTGGTAATAATGCTTAATGAAAGTGTTATAATGGATAGTGTGTTATTTTTTTATTTCACTTTGTTTTCATTATTAAAATATCACAAATACAATAGTTGTTTGTAAATAAATGGCGATGCATAGGCAACAAAGCCAACTCCAAAACCACCACTTGCTAATCGCTATTTGCTGTACTACTTTGTAATAAATGATTATCATAAATAGTACTGATATTATTAGCGATGCAAAAAAGCTACAATCGACTGAGCGTATGGTAGAAAACAAAGTATAAGGCAACAAAAAACAGCTGCCAATAAAACAGTTAAATGCAATCAGTTTAATAAATAGCCATTTTTTTTCGTTTAAGAAAAGCACTGCTGCTATAATTTGTATCGCCCATTTTGCACCAGCAATGTTAGCAGATAATATCATTTTATTATGGCTACTGTACAACGCTGCACCTTGCTTAATAAAGTATGATGTTATAATAGTTGCTAAAGCAAAGTATACGGCAGCCCAAATTATATTTTTCAAAATGTGGTTATTTAAAATGCTTCACCCAATATCTTTTTATATGTTGATACAAAGTGTTGTGTTTTTATGTTTGCTTTAAAGTGTACTACTGTATAAAATGAGTAGTATTTATTTTTTATAAATGCTATCACCTATTTGTAAGGTAATGTTCATGCTATTAGGCATTGGTAAATATTAGCCATCTGCTAAGGTCATTTGTTTAAAAGTTGGCTTGTGGCTATCAAACGAAATATTTGTAACAATGCTATTGATAGCAACATTTTTTATGATGAACGTTATATCGTTCGTATTCATTTTTTGAATAAAATGGTAGGCAATTGCAAATACACCTATGCACATCACTATTACAACTGAACCAACGCTTATATTTTTATTGTACTTATCATTAACCACCTTATAAACAGTGCAGTAAAAAGCGCTAATAAAAAAAGTAGCATAAACCAAGCGAAATTGTAAAAGCACCTTTAAAATTTATTACATCAATAAATACCAATACAACAAAGCCAATTAGTAAAAAAAGCAAGCTTACTAAAACCATAAGAGCAACTTTATGCTTTAGTTTAATACCAAGTTTACTCCATTTTTGAAAAGTAGCAAGCAAACTACAAAAGCTATAATGCCAATAAAAAAGTATAAAGTAGTTACGCCCATTTAAATAACAGTATCAACAAATATTTTACCACCAACAGTATTGTGTAATAGCCACTACTTACCTATAGCGTAACTAGCATAAAATAAAAAATTACGGGTTTTTATATAGTTGCCATTGTTCACCCTATCTTTTGGTATTTCATTACGCATACCAATGTTATATTGCAAGCCCATGTACAACTTATTGACCCTTACGGCTGTTTTTAGCAGCAAGCCAGCATCTGTTCTTTTTCTATTGTCAGCAGTGCCATTGCCAAAACTCATGGCTTTATAATTGTCAGTTGATAGTACTTTAAATTCACCATTCAAAGCAGTATTAATAAATGGTCCTGCTCCAAAAATAAAGCCCATGTCGTTTGCATCATTTAAGCCAAAAACCTCATAGCAAATAGGCAGCCCTAATGATAAATAGTTCACTTTTACTTTTCCGCCTACAACCGTTTCGTAACCGGTTTTCAAATAACTTAGGTTGGGGTTTAGTACCAATTTACTATCACGTTTAAGCGGTACAATGGGTACAACCGTTTCAACCCCAATGCCCAACGCAAATGTGCTGCTACCTTTCCCAGTATTAGCTTTTACATTGCTACTACCAAAATCAGCCCTTATAAGCAAGGGTAGTTTTTGTTGTGCCATAACTACGATGCTGTTAAAGCACACACTTATTAATAGTATTATTGACCATCTTTTTTTCATACAATTACAATTTTTAGTTTGGGTTTACTTTTAGTTAGTTTATATGGTAAAAATATTTTTAATACCAGTGTTGTTAACTACCCTCTTCAGGGTATATTTTAGTATATGAATTATGTATTTTAATTTTTATCTTCGCAATCATACATTAAACCAAAAATTAAATTTTAAAAATGAGCTACATCGCATCCATTCATGCAAGACAAATTTTAGACAGTCGTGGTAATCCTACCGTTGAGGTTGATATTCTTACAGAAAACGAAAGTCTTGGCCGTGCAGCCGTACCAAGCGGCGCTAGTACAGGTATACATGAAGCGGTGGAGTTAAGAGATAATAATAAAAAATTATACGGTGGTAAATCAGTATTAAAAGCTGTAAAAAACGTAAACACCGTATTAGCCGAGCATTTAATTGGTTGGGATGTTGCTGACCAAACTGGCATTGATGCCATGATGATTGCTTTAGATGGTACGGCCAATAAAAGTAAATTAGGTGCCAATGCTATGTTGGCTATTAGTTTAGCAGTAGCAAAAGCAGCAGCATTAGAAGCAAACTTACCATTGTACCGCTACATTGGTGGCACCAATGCTAAAGTGTTACCTATACCTATGATGAATATTTTAAATGGTGGTGCACATGCTGATAATAAAATAGATTTTCAAGAGTTTATGGTAATGCCCATTGGCGCCAAATCATTTAGCGAAGGGTTGCAATGGGGTGTTGAAATTTTTCATGCCTTAAAAACAGTATTGAAAAAGAAAGGTTATAGCACCAATGTGGGTGATGAAGGTGGGTTTGCGCCAAATATTCAGAGCAACGAAGAAGCTATTGAAACGGTGTTAACTGCCATACAAGCAGCAGGTTACAAAACAGGTAGCCAAGTAGCTATTGCTATGGATGCTGCTAACAGTGAATTATGGAATGCAAAAGAAAAGAAATACATTTTCCATAAAAGCGATGGAAAAAAAATGACCAGCGAACAATTGGTAAAATATTGGGAAAGTTGGGTAAAACAATATCCTATCATTTCTATTGAAGATGGTATGGCTGAAGATGATTGGAAAGGTTGGAAAATGTTAACAGAAGCAATTGGTAGCAAATGCCAAATTGTGGGTGATGATTTATTTGTAACCAATGTTGATCGTTTACAAAGAGGTATTAAAGAAGAAATTGCGAATGGTTTATTAGTAAAAGTAAACCAAATTGGTACCCTTACTGAAACAATTAATGCCGTAAGCATGGCGCAACATGCAGGGTACAATACCATTATGAGCCACCGCAGCGGCGAAACAGAAGATAGTACCATTGCTGATTTAGCAGTAGCACTCAATTGTGGTCAAATTAAAACAGGTTCAGCAAGCCGTAGCGATCGTATGGCAAAATACAACCAATTAATACGTATTGAAGAAATTTTAGGTGATAGCGCCATTTACCCAACCGGTAAAATAAAGTTTGGTAAATAGTATTTAATGTGCACCTTTAAGTAATTGAACGGAATATGTTGCAAACAGTAATAAAATCAATGATTAGCCTGCTAAAAAATAAGTACATATTAGTAAGTATTGCTTTTTTGGTATGGATGTTATTTTTTGATCCTAAAGATTGGGGCACCATTACCGCAAGAACGCAAAAACTCAACGAATTAAAGCAAAGCGAAAAGCATTTGGTAGTGCAAATTGCTGATACAAAGAAAGAACTGCAACTCCTAAAAACAGATGCTAGCTCTATTGAAAAGTACGCAAGAGAAAAGTTTTATATGAAAAAAGACAATGAAGACATCTTTATTGTTAAAATGCCGTAAGATTTTTTATACCAATGCAATAAGCTTATTAAATTATCGTTATTAAAGGGAGCAAAATTAATAACGCAAAACTGAAAGCATGGTCAATATCACACAAGATGACCTTTTGAAGTATTTATACAATGAAGGCACGCTTGAAAAAAGAACACAAATACAAACACTACTCAATACGGATGATGAATTGCTAGAACGTTTAACAAATTTAGCCATCGTTCAAAATAGGTTGGATGCCATAAAATTAATATCCCCGAGCGACAGAGCGGTGGATAATATACTTAATTATACAGAACGAGTAGCTGAATTGGCAGCATCTAAGTAGCAATTATTAACGAATAACTTGAATATAGCCCGTACTTTGCTGCGGGCTTTTATTATGACAAAAAAACAGCGATACGAGTTTTTAATAAATTATTTTTTACAACACAGTCCTGATGCCGAAACGGAACTATTATATGATAATCCGTTTCAATTATTAGTGGCTGTAATACTATCAGCCCAATGTACTGATAAACGAGTGAACATGACCACTCCTGCCATTTTTGAAAAATACCCCGATGCTGCAACAATGAGTAAAGCAAGCGTTGAAGATTTGTTTAAACTAATTAAAAGCATATCGTACCCCAATAACAAGGCAAAGCATTTGGCAGGTATGAGCAAGCTATTAATTGAAAATTTTGGCGGTGAAGTACCCATGACGGTCAACGAATTAGTTACCCTGCCAGGTGTAGGGCGTAAAACCGCCAATGTGGTTACTTCCGTAATTGATGAGCAACCCAATATGGCTGTAGATACACATGTGTTTAGGGTGAGTGCTCGTATTGGGCTAACTACCAATGCTAAAACACCCACTGCTACTGAAAAACAACTCATCAAGCATTTTCCACCTGAGTATGTTTACAGGGCACACCATTGGTTAATTTTGCATGGAAGGTATACTTGTATAGCCCGTAAGCCCAAATGTGATGTTTGTGGGTTACAATCTATATGTAAATTTTACATGAAACAACATAAAAACTCATAAAATCAAGTAATTTATTAGTTTCTTTGTACTATATTTAATCGATACACCGTTATGGTGGTATAATATGTTTAAAATGAAGAAAATCTGTTTGATTGCATCACTTATCACTGTTTTTGCCCTAAGCAGTGCATCTGTAAATGCACAGTATTACTTTTTTGACGGCGACTATTATGAAAATCCGGTTTTGTATGAAGCTGGTGTGTCAGTAAATGCTATGAATAGCTTAACTGATTTGGGTGGAAAAAAAGGTATTGGTGAAAAGTTTTTGAAAGATTTAAACCTAGGCTATACTTCAATAAGTGGGGGTATATTTTTTAGCGTAAGTTATAAAAATGCAGTCGCTTTAAGGCTCGAAGGTACTTTTGGTAAAGTATCATCAGACGATAAAATTTTAGCAGGTATTAACGATGCTGCCAAAAACCGTTTCAACCGAAATTTAAATTTCAGAAGTAACATATCAGAAGTGGCAGCCTTAGTTGAAATTCACCCAATGTACATTTTTGTTGATTGGCCTGCAAAAGAAACAACCCCACCACGTACTTCACCTTACTTATTAGCAGGTGTTGGTTATTTTTCATTTAACCCACAAACTAAAATAGGTAACAGAACTATTGATTTGCAACCGCTTAGTACTGAGGGACAAGGTTTTGCTGAATACCCTAACAGGCCCATTTATAAGTTAAACCAGCTAAACATACCTATGGGTGCCGGTGTAAAATACGAGCTATCGCCTTTGGTAAACCTAAGGGCTGAAGTAGTATACCGCAAGCTATTTACTGATTATTTAGATGATTTAAGTACCACCTATATTGATCCAGCTTTGTTTGATAAATACCTCACTCCACAAAAAGCAGCCAATGCTAAAATTTTGTACGACAGGCAAATTGTAAAAGTAGCAGGTATTAATGGTAAACGTGGTACTGAAAAAAACAACGATGCTTATTTTACCGCTAATCTAAAAATTAGCGTAATCATTGGTAGAGAAAGAATACGTAGATAATATGTAACTTATTTTTTTAGCAAAGCAAGATGAACATCTTGCTTTTTTTATGCCACCTCTGTACCTAATTGCTGTGTTAATATAATGCTTCTGCACTTATATAAAAAATAAAAAACTAAATAATTTAGTATAATATTGCTAATTAATTTAGTTTAAAGCCTTTGTATAATGGAAGTAGAAAATTTTTTAGGAAGTAGTTACAATGGTACCAAACAATTTACCCAACACCATGTACCTACCGCCAATGCCACAGGCTTTGGCGCAGCTGCAGATGATTATATGGAAAGAGGTATTGACCTCAACGAACAGCTTATTCGTAATAAACCAGCTACCTTTTTTATGAGGGTAAGTGGCAATAGCATGGTAAATGCAGGTATTTTCAATGGCGATATTGTGGTGGTTGATAAAAGTGTAAAACCCACCAACAACAAAATTGTAATAGCTGTGTACGAAGGCGAAATGTTGATACGCCGCTATCAAAAAACATTTAATCAACTTTTTTTAGTGGCCGAAGCGCCCAAGTTTGCTACAATTGAAGTATCGCCCCTCTGCGATTGCCGCATTTGGGGAGTGGTTACTTGTGTTATCAGACAATTATAAAACACAATACTGTGATAGCTATTATTGATTGCAATAGTTTTTATTGCTCTTGCGAACGCTTATTTAGGCCTTCGCTAGATGATAAGCCCGTGGTGGTATTAAGTAACAACGATGGTTGTATTGTATCACGAACCGATGAGGCCAAAGCCTTGGGCGTAGCCATGGCTGGTCCGTATTTTTTGGCAAAGCCCACTATTGAGAAGTATGGTGTAGCCACTTTTTCATCTAACTACAACCTATACGGCGATTTAAGTTGGAGAGTAATGGAAACCTTACGGATATTATTAGGCGAAAAAAACATTGAAGTGTATTCTGTTGATGAGGCTTTTTTAGATTTATCTGAATTTAAGCATACTAATTTGTACGAAGAGGGGCTACGTATTAAAAATGTGGTTGAAACCTGGACGGGTATTAAAGTATCCATAGGCATAGCACCCACTAAAGTACTCAGCAAAGTGGCCAATAGGCTTTGCAAAAAAAATAAAGAAGCCACCAAAGGGGTAATGGTGTTAGATACTCCAGCAAAAATTAGCGAAGCCCTACAAGCCACACCCGTAAGCGATGTTTGGGGTATTGGTAGGCAATATGCACTAAAGTTGAAAGAGATGAATGCCGTATACACCGCCTACGATCTTAGCAAAAAATCCGCCGCATGGGCACATAAAAATTTAGGTGGGGTAGTAGGCACTCGTATGATAAGCGAACTCAATGGTATACCAGCTATTGAGGTAGCTAAAGAGCAGCTTACACAAAAAAAAAGGATTGCCTGCACCCGTATGTTTGGTAAAACGGTAAGCACCATTACTGAAGTAAAACAGGCTGTAGCTACCTACGCATCAAGGGCAGCAGAAAAGTTACGCCGACAAGGGAGTGCTGCAACTGTGGTAAGTGTGTTTGTACTTACCCGTGAGCCCAGTAACAATGGGCGTTTTAGGCATGGTAATACATACAGTCATTATACGGTATTACCTATTGCAACATCAGCAACTAATGAATTAATAAAACATGCCATGGCCTTGGTAGATGTGTTGTATGATGCTAGTAAACAATACAAAAAAGCTGGCGTAATACTCAGCGGTTTTGTGCCCGATGCTACTATACAAGCCAACTTATTTGTAGCACCGCAACAAAATAACCAACGTAAGTTGATGAGCACTATGGATAATATCAATTTCGCTTTACGTAATGATGTGGTGCAGTTTGCCGCAACCGGTACCAAACGTAATTGGAAAATGAGGGTTGAAATGCGAAGCCCACGCTATACCACTCGTTGGAACGAATTGTTTGAAGTGAAATAACATATTACCCCATTAATTCACTCAACTCAAGCCAACGCATTTCTTTAGCTTCTATAGCCGCTAAAATATCGGTTACTCTTTTTGCCATGCGTTGCATTTCATCAAACGAAGGTCCGGTACTCATTTGTTGCTCTAAGGTTTCCTTTTCTTTAATTAATAAAGGAAGTTCTTTTTCAATATTTTCAAACTCTTGCTTTTCTTTAAAAGATGGTTTTTTAGCAGTTGCCCCACCAATAGTTGAGGTAGGTTTGGGCGCTGCTGCAACTGTTGGGTTATTGGCAGATTTTGAATCGTTGTTTTTTTCAGCAGCCTCTGTTTCTTTTAAATAACTACGGTATTGCGTATAGTTGCCTGGGTAATCTTTAATAACGCCATCACCTTCAAAAGCAAATAAATGATCTACCATTCTATCCATAAAATACCTATCGTGGCTTACAATTAAAATACAGCCAGGGTACTCCAACAAAAACTCCTCAAGGGTGCGGAGGGTTTGTAAATCTAAATCGTTGGTAGGTTCATCTAATATTAAAAAATTGGGGTTTAAAAACAATACGCTCATTAAATGCAAGCGCCTTTTTTCGCCACCACTTAACTTACTTAATGGGGTAAATTGTTGTTGTGCATTAAAGCCAAATTTTTCCATAAACATGCTAGCACTTAGTTTAGTACCATCTGCCAAGGGAAAATACTCCGCCATATCTTTTACATATTCAATGGCCCTTTTATCTTCTTTATACTGCAACCCTTCTTGGTTAAAATTGCCAAAAACTACAGTGTCGCCATGGTTTATTTTACCACTATCAGGCTCCTCTTGCTGCAAAGCAATTTTCAAAAATGTTGATTTGCCCACCCCATTTTTTCCAACAATACCAATGCGTTCGCCTCTTTTAAACGTATAATCAAACCCTTTCATAATGACTTTTTCGCCATAGGATTTGTTTACTTTTTTCATTTCTAAAATTTTGCCTCCAAGCCTTGTCATTTTTACTTGTAGGCTCACTTCAGCATCTTCTTTACGAACAGATACCCGTTCTTCTACTTCTTTAAAAGCATCTTGCCTACTCTTGCTTTTGGTAGTACGGGCTTTGGGTTGCTTACGCATCCACTCCAGTTCTTTTCTGAAAATATTTTTATCTTTTTGTAATTCGCTGGCTTGTACTTCTTGTCGTAAACTTTTTTGCTCTAAAAAATAATCGTAATCGCCTTTGTAAACGTAAAGTTTTTCTTCATCCATCTCAATAATTTCGTTACATACGGCATCTAAAAAATAGCGATCATGGGTAACGAGTAAAATGGTCATTTTGTGGGTGCTCAAAAAATCTTCGAGCCACTCAATCATGCCCACATCAAGGTGGTTGGTAGGTTCATCTAAAATAAGTAAGCAACGGCCTTCGTGCAGTTGAGCTTCAATAAGTGATTGTGCCAAGGCTACTCTTTTGCGTTGGCCACCACTGAGGGTGCTCATAGTAGCTTCTAAATCGTGTAGGTTGAGTTTTCCTAAAATTTGTTTGAGTTCGCTCTCAAAACTCCAGGCATTGAGCTCTTCCATTTTACCCATTATATCGGCTAAAAGGTCCATATCATCGGTACCTTCATCTAAATATTTTTCGTAGGCGCTTACGGTTTTAATAACGGGGTTATCTAACCGAAGTACATTTTCACGAATGCTTTTATCTTCCATAAAAGGCGTATCCTGCTGTAGCATAATCACCTTTACATCTTTATGCACCCATACTACGCCTTCATCAGCAGTATCTAACCCTGCAAAAATTTTGAGTAGGGTTGATTTGCCTGTACCGTTACGAGCCACAAAGGCAATTTTATCACCTTCTTCAACATGAAAAGAAATGTTTTTAAAAAGGGTTCTAATACCGAAAGACTTACTAATATTTTCAACAGAAGCGTAATGCATAGCGGCAAAGATAGTTTACATACTTTTTAAACCTGTTATTAAATGTATTTATTGTTTATAGTTAATAAGAATAAAAGAATGAGTAATTTTGTAACTCAATTTATGTTAGAAACACTCATATCATCTAAAACACGTATAAAACTGCTGCTTAAGTTTTTTTTAAATAGCAGCACCAAAAGCTATTTACGAGGCTTAGAGGAGGAATTTGGTGAAAGTACTAACTCCATTAGAGTAGAGTTAAATAAAATGGAGCAAGCTGGTTTGCTAAATGCTAACATAGAAGGCAATAAAAAAATATTTACTGCCAATAAAAAACACCCACTTTTTCCGGAAGTACAACAAATAATGCGAAAATATATTGGTATTGATACTATTATTGAGAACATTGTAAAAAAACTGGGCGATGTAAGCAAAGTATATATTACTGGTAACTATGCCAAAGGTTTAGGAGGCGATGTGATTGATCTTACTTTTATAGGAAATATTAATCAACCATATTTGGTAGAACTGATCGAAAAGGTAGAAAAATTAATTAATAAAAAAATTAGGTACATCATTTATAGTGAGAATGAAAGTGCCAATGTTTTTTCATTAAAAGAAGAGCAAGAAAGTTTGTTGATGTGGAATAGGTAAGGCTTTGAATTCAATATTTTAAAAATTTTGATGGTACTAAAGTGGCGGAGTTTTATGAAGTAAATAAAAATGTAGTATGTTGTATAAAACATAGTTATTAATTAATAATTAAAACGTTCAAATAACAGTTACTAAATATTAAAAAAATAGTATGAATATATTAATTACAGGTGGTGCAGGTTTTATTGGTTCGCACCTTGTTAGGTTATTTGTAAATAAGTACCCATCATACCATATTGTAAATATAGATGCACTAACTTATGCTGGCAACTTAGCCAACCTAAAAGATATTGAAGATAAAAGCAATTACACCTTTGTAAAAGGTAATATTACTGATGCCGCTTTATTACAAACACTTTTTGATAAATATTCTTTTAATGCCATTTTACATTGTGCAGCTGAAAGTCATGTTGATAGAAGTATAACAGACCCACTTGCATTTATTACAACAAATGTAGTGGGCACCGCCACTTTGTTACATGCCGCAAAAAACAGTTGGCATGGCAATTACGATGGTAAATTATTTTATCATATAAGTACAGATGAAGTGTATGGAAGCCTTGGAGATACAGGCTTTTTTACAGAGCAAACAGCCTATGATCCTCGTAGCCCCTACAGTGCAAGTAAAGCAAGTAGCGATCATATCGTAAGGGCATTTTACCATACGTACCACATGCCTGTTAAAATTAGTAATTGTAGCAACAATTATGGGCCATATCATTTTCCTGAAAAACTAATTCCACTTTGTATAAATAATATTATTAACAATAAGCCATTGCCTATTTATGGAAAAGGCGAAAATGTTAGAGATTGGCTTTTTGTAGAAGATCATGTAAAGGCAATTGATGTGATTTTTCATAATGGAAAAGTTGGCGAAACTTATAATATTGGTGGCCATAACGAATGGACTAACATCGCATTGGTAAAAGAATTATGTAAGCAAATGGATATTAAACTTGGAAGAACAGCTGGCCAATCTGAAAAACTCATTACTTATGTTACCGATAGGGCTGGTCATGATTTGCGTTATGCAATAGATGCGTCAAAACTTAAAAATGAATTAGGCTGGATGCCTTCATTACAATTTGAAGAAGGCATTAGTAAAACAATTGATTGGTATTTAGAAAATACAAAATGGTTAGAAGAAGTAACAAGTGGCAATTATTTAAAGTATTATGAAGGAATGTATGGTGCATAAAAAATGTAATGATAGAAAGAGCCATTTTTACATAAACCAATACCATCATAGGTACTAATGTTATAAAAGAAGCGCTTTAATAACCATATTACAACAGGATATAATAGTAAATAACCCCTATAAATAATTATTTATTAGAGGTATTTCGAACTATAGTTTTTTATTAAAAATAAAGTATTGGCTAGTATTAATTTGGAAAGCGGAAGCGCTAAAATGATTATAATTTTGCTTTCACGAATATGGGGAGCAGCATTATCAATTTTGCTTGTTCCAATATATGTGAAATTATTAGGGGTAGAAAGTTATGGACTTATAGCATTTTATGCGACCTTATCAGGCGCTTTAGCAATTCTTGATGTTGGGTTGAGTGCATCAGTAATTAGGCAGGTAGCTATTTATAAAACACAAACCAATAAAGAGCAACAATTAAAGAATTTAATTTTTACAGTTGAAGTAATTAATTGGATAATAGCCATTGTATTAGGTATAAGTATTGTTTTATTAGCAAACCCAATTGCTGTTAATTGGGTAAAAGCAGTTCATATTGAACCAATAACAATACAGCACTGTATCATGTTAATGGGGGTGGTTTTTGCATTTCAATTTCCTGTAAGTGTGTATGATGGTGCATTAGTAGGTTTGCAGCAACAAAATGCTAATGCAATACTCAATATCATTTTTACAACCTTAAAGGCGCTTGGGGCATTATTAATTTTATTCTTTTTTAAACCAACAATAGTTTCATATTTTATATGGCAAGTAGCTATTACTATACTGTACACATTTGCCATGCGAATATTTGTTTATAAAAAAGTAAATGCACCCCTAATAAAATCAGCCTTTTCAGTAATTGAGTTAAAAACAATATGGCGCTTTGCCGCAGGTATTGCAGCAACAGCGGTTGTTACTTTTTTTATCACACAAATAGATAAAATTATTGTAAGTAGAAATTTAGAGCAATTAAGCTATTACAGTTTAGCTTTTTTATTAGCAAGCGGTATTACTGCAATAGTAACGCCATTACAAACCATTATTTATCCTAAACTTACACAATTAGCCGCTACACAAAATCAAACAGCACTTGTTGAGTTGTATCATAAATCTTGTAAATGGATTTCCATTATAGTGTTTCCAATTGGTTTTACTTTGATTGTTTTTGCAAAAGATATTTTAATGTTGTGGACAAAAAACGAAACATTAACAAACAATACTACACCCATATTACAAGTAGTAATAGCTGGTACTATTTTCAATTGCTTAATGATTGTACCTTATTATTTAACATTGGCAAAAGGTAATACTAAGTATGGTTTATATCAAAATATCATCGCTGCCATTATATTAGTTCCATTATTATTAATATGGTATAAAAATTATGGTGCTTTAGGAGCAAGTTATGTTTGGCTAGTTGTGAACCTTGGCATTGTATTAATTTCAATTCCTCTAATACATTTTTTTTATTTAAAAAATGAAATTTGGAATTGGTTTAAAAAAGACGTGTGTATACCACTTATTGTAGCTGGTGTATTAGCAATAGGAGCTAAATATTTAAAAACCCAATTTATAAGTAACAACAGTATTTTTGCGCTAGCAATATTATTATTTGTGGTGTCAATTATTTACTTGTTAGTAGTACCTGAAACAAATACATACTTTAAAAAGTTAATTTTAATATTTAAAAAATGAATTCTATTTACGATAAATATTTTGTAGAACAAAATTGCCCAGTATGCGGAAGTAATGAACGCAAATTGCAGCATAAAAATATTTTACATACCTGCTTTGTGTTAGAAAAGGCTAAAATAGATGTAAAAAATGAAGAGGCAATGAGTGATATTGTAAAGTGTTTGCATTGTCACCATTCATATTTATCAAGAATAATAAAGGAGGAGTATATAAATAAATATTATAGTGAAGCTAATTCTGAATATTATGATGCAGTAAAACAAAACCCTTATGATAGAAGGCCTCTCGATACAAAACGGTTTGGAGATTTAATTTTAGAAAAATGTCCAAGTGCAAAAAATGTTTTAGAAATAGGTTCGGGATTAGGACATTTATTAAATGATTTATCATTAAAAGGCTTAGATTGTTATGGTGTTGAACCATCTCCTCTTGCTAGTGAATTTTCTAGGAAAACGTTTAACTTAAACGTAGTAACATCTATGTTAAATGAAAAAACTTTTGAAAATAAAAAGTTTGATATTATTTTAATTATGGACGTTGTAGAACATGTTGCAAATATTAATGAGCTAATGAAACTTGTTAAGCATTACCTTGCTAAAAATGGAAGGTTGGTTGTTTTAACAGGTAACAACAACTCTTTATATGCTAAACTATGTGGTAAAAAATGGTTGTATTATTTCTCTTGGGAGCATATTTCATTTTTTAATAAATCATCAACAAAATTTTTATTTAACAAGCATGCTTTACAATTAGAGCATTTTATTAAAACACAACATAGTGGAACATTTTATGAAAACATGCGTATGGTGTTTTATACCATTTTTTGTATGTGTAGAAACTTTTTTGGAGTGCGTAAACAAGTATATTATTACATGGCATTCGATCACTTTTTTGCAATAGGTAAAAACGATGATTAAAAGAATATATTATAAAATTAAGTACCTGTACTATAAAACTAAATTTAAAAAATTTGGATATGCTAGTGTATTGCGTAGCCCAATGTCATTAGGGGGTACTAAAAATATTAGTATTGGTAAATGTACGTTTATTGGTTACAATGCTTGGTTAGCAGCAGTACCTCATACTGGTCAAAGTACGTGTGAGTTAACCATTGGCGACAACTGTTCCATAGGAAATTTTAACCACATATATGCAACTGGTAAAATAGTTATTGAAGATTATGTACTTACTGCTGATAAAATCTATATTTCAGATAATTTACATGGCTATGAAGATGTAACTATACCTATTAAACTTCAAAAAATTGTACAGAAAAATTCTGTAGTAATTGGCTATGGAAGTTGGATTGGCGAAAATGTTTGCATATTAGGTTGTAGTATAGGTAAGCAATCGGTAATTGGCTCAAACTCAGTTGTTACTAAAAGTATTCCTGATTATTGCGTAGCAGTTGGTAACCCTGCAAAAATAATTAAGCGATATTGCTTAGAAACTAAACAATGGAAAAAAACAAACCCTGATGGGGATTTTATAAATTAATATGAAAATTTTAATAACAGGAGGTGCTGGTTTTATAGGTTCTAATTTGGCACTAGCATTAATCAAAAAAAATCATAGTGTTGTTGTACTTGATAATTTATCTCCACAAATTCATGGGGATAATGCTGTAGAAACATCACCATTGTACAACAGTATAAAAGATAAAGTAACATTTATAAAAGGCGATGTTACAAATAAACAAGATTGGATGAAAGCCTTAAAAGGCATTGATTTAGTAGTGCACTATGCTGCAGAAACTGGCACTGGGCAGTCAATGTATGAAATTGAAAGATATACTAATGTTAACGTTGGGGGTACTGCTATATTGTTAGATTTATTAACAAACGACAAATCATTACAAGTTAAAAAGGTTATTGTAGCATCATCTCGATCCATATATGGGGAAGGTAAATATTTATCTGAAAAATTTGGAATTGTTTATCCAGAACATAGAAATGATGAAACCATGCTTAGTGGAAATTTCGAAGTATCTATACCTGCCGAAACCACCGCATTACAACTAATGGCTACAGATGAAGCATCAAAAATACACCCTTCATCTGTTTATGGAATTACCAAACAAAATCAAGAACAAATGGTTTTGTGCGTTTGTAAAACTATTGGTATTAAGGCCATTGCTTTTCGCTATCAAAATGTTTATGGTCCGGGTCAATCATTAAGCAACCCATATACAGGAATACTTTCAATTTTTTCTACATTAATTTTAAATGATAAGCCTATTAATATTTTTGAAGATGGAAAAGAAAGTAGGGATTTTGTATTTATAGATGATGTAGTAGATGCTACAATTTTCGGAATTGAAAATGATACAATTGAAAATGATGTTTTCAATGTTGGTTCGGGAGTTGCTACTGATGTATATACCGTTGCTACAACATTATTAAAACAATATAACAAAAATGTGCCCATTACTATTACAGGTAATTATCGTTTAGGCGATATAAGGCACAATTATGCTGACCTTACCAAAATAAAAAACGCTTTAAATTTTACGCCTAAAGTACCGTTTGAAGAAGGTATTACAAAATTTGCTAGTTGGGTATCAACTCAAAATATTAAAGAAAGCAAATATGATGAGAGTATTGAAGAAATGAAAAATAAAGGTTTATTTAAATAAAATTTATGCAACAAAAAAAAGTACTCATTGTTGGACCAATTTTTCATGGCTATAATGAAAGTGTAGAACAAGCATTTAAAAATTTAAACTTTCAAACTAAGGTAATTGGCTTTACAGATGGAGCAGTTGAAAACGTAAAAGAAAAAGTTCAGTTCTACTTAACAAAAACCGACGACTTTTATAAATTTAAAAATAAGCAGTTTAATAGCTTATTTGAAAAAACTTATAACGAATTTAAACCCGATATTCTTTTTATAATAAAAGGGCATCAAATTGATCCTACCGTAATTAGTAAAATGAAAAGCAGTGCCAACATTTTATGGATGATGGATTCAATTCATAGCTATCCAGGATCTTTAGCTATACTTCCATATGTACATAAAGTTTTTTTATTTGAAGCAACTGATATTCCATTATTAAAAGAAAAATATGATGTTGATGGTACGTTTATGCCTTTAGCACTAGATGAAAAAGTGTATTTTCCAATAACAAATAAAAAAGAAATTGATATTCTATTTGTAGGCGGATTAGTGCCAGATAGAATAAGATTACTCGATAAAATAATTGAAAAATTCCCCGATAAAAAGATTTCAATTTATGGTCAATATTACTCAAAATTTAGAAGGCCATTACATCATCTATTTAGGAAAAACAAAAAGAATTACACAAATAAAATTGTTTTGCCATCAAAGTTAAATGAGCTTTATAGTAAATCTAAATTGTGTATCAACATACATCAAAAACAGTCTGTAATTGGCGTAAATCAAAGGTTTTTTGAAATATTGGGGTCAAAAAATTTACAAATATGCGACCATAAAAAGTTTATAAGTGATAATTTTTTAAAAGATGATTTGTTGTGGTATCATAATGAGCAGGAGCTTTTTGATACTATCTCATTTGCATTAAATAATTACAATGATTTAAACAACGTAATTACAAACGGTTATGAAAAAGTAACCTCAAAACATACTTTTACGCATAGAATCAAACAAATTTTAACCTTATCAGAAGTGTTGTAAAGAGTGTAATGCATACACAGCAATCAAAAAAATAATACTTCAATTCAACATTATCTATCACTATTTTTCGTTTGAAAAAAATTCTTCATATCATCAATGCTATGACTCCGGGGGGAGCAGAAGTACTACTTGCTAACTCACTTTCATCTGGTGGGTTAAGTGAACATACTGAAAATCATTTAGCATTTTTCATGGGGCCATCTTATCTGCTTGATAGATTGGATAATAAAGTAACTATTCATAATTTAAATTACAAAGGTGTTACAGATGTATGGCAGCTTTTACAAAGAATTAAAAAAATTATTGTAGATTATAACATTGATATTGTACATAGTCATTTAAATCCGGCAGGTTTGTATGCTCATTTAGCCATGCCTAAAGGAGTAAAGCATATCCATACTTTACACACCACCTACTCAATGGATAAAGAGACAACCAAAACTAGGTTGTGGCTTGAGAAGCATTTGTTTCTATTAAAAAAATCAACAAATGTTATCTTGTTATCAGATTTTATTAAGGCAGATTTTATAAATGCAATTCCGTTTAAAGGGAAAGCATTTGTACTTAATAATTTTGTACCCGATCATTTTTTTGAACTAAAAACCAACGATTATAATTACCATAAAAAAGAATTAAAATTAATAGCACTAGGTACACTAAAACCCCTCAAAAATTTCGAATACCTCATACAAGTGTTTCAGCACTTAAAAGCTGAAAATATAAGTTTAGATATTTATGGCGCTGGTAATAAAGCAGTGTATGAACAAACTATTGCAAAGCTTGGTGTAAAAGTTAATATGATGGGGCATATAAAAAATACAGCAGCAGTTATTTGTAATTATGATTTATTTATAATGCCATCTAAATTTGAAGGGTTCCCATTATCGGTTTTTGAGGCTATGGCGGCTGGTTTACCGGCGATGCTTTCTGATATAAAGCCACTAAAAAGTATTGTAAACGAGCATGCAATTTATTTTAGTTTAAATGATGAACATCAAGTGGCTGCTATTTTAAAAGATATTTATAATGGAAAAATAAATATTAATGAGCAAAGTAGAAACGCCAAAAAATATGCACTTGCTACTGTAACAAGAGCCCAATATATCCATAATTTACTTTCTATTTATGAAAGTATTTAGTTTAAAAAATGGGCTTACAATAAACAATTTCAGCACTTTTAAATAACTATATATAATGAAGATTCTCCACATACTTTACTCTGGCCTTGGTGGTCATGGCAATGTATTTTTCAGCATGGTAAAAGCTGATAAGGAAAAATCATTTGAGTACGAAGCAATTTTTTGTGGTATTGAAGATATTAGAGAAGAGTATGTAACAAGGTGTACGGCTAACAATATCAAATATCATTTTATAAAAAAAACAGCAGGTAAACATGTTTCGTACTATTATAAAATATTTAAACAAATAAAAAAATCAAAACCTGATATAATTTTTTTACATGGCTCCATGCAGCTACCATCCGCATGGCTAGCAAAATTATTACTATCGAAAAGTAAAATTATTGTTAGAGAAACACAAGCCCTTCATTTAAAAACAACTTTCGAAAATGTTGCACTTAAAGTGGCTATGAAGCTTGCTGATAAGATTGTTTTTTTAAGCAATGATTATATGAAGCAGGTGAGCATTCATTTCGGAAAAAAATTTAAGGCATCAAAATGTTCTGTTATTCCTAACGGAATTGATCTTAATAAATTTGCTCCCTTAGCTTCAAATAATGTAACACAAATTAGTATTGGTATGCAAAGCCGTATTGTTGCTATTAAAGATCATAGTACACTTATAGCAGCATTCAAACAACTGAAAGAAAAATTACCTGAACATCATTTAAAATTATACTTGGCTGGCGATGGAGAAAAAAAAATAAGTTTAGAAGAAGAAACAAAAAAGTTGCACTTACAAAACGATGTTATTTTTGAAGGGATGCTTAATGAAAATGCGTTGGTTTACTTTCTTCAAAAGTTAGATGTTTATGTTCATGCATCATTTGGCGAAACAATGAGTACTGCTATTATGCAGGCAATGGCTTGTGGTAAAGCAATTGTAGCTTCTGATGTTGATGGTATAAATAACATGATTACAAACCAAAAAGATGGGTTATTGGTTCCTGTAAATCAAGTAAATGAAATGGCAAACGCTATTGAAACAATTATATTAAACCCTGTTCTTAAAGCTAGTTTAGAGGCAGCAGCCCTAAATACAGCTACTCAAAAGTTTAGTGATCGTCAAATGTTTTTAAGTTATAAAGCAATTATCGATACTTTATAATAACATAAATTATATTTTTTTTCCTAAAAATAGATTGTACCTTATAAATTATGTAATCTTAAATCAACACAAATAAAAGTCAGTTTAATAAAAATATGAAAGGAATAATTTTAGCAGGTGGTTCAGGAACAAGATTGTACCCAATAACAATTGGTATAAGCAAACAATTAATGCCGATTTATGATAAGCCTATGATATACTATCCGCTAAGTACATTAATGTTAGCTGGTATAAAAGATATTTTAATAATTACAACGCCAAATGATCAGGAGCAATTTAAAAGGCTGCTCGGAAACGGTCATAATTGGGGTTGTAACATTGAGTATGCTCAACAAGAAAAACCCAATGGGTTGGCACAAGCATTTGTAATTGGTGAAGAATTTATTGGTACAGACAGTGTTGCGCTAGTACTTGGTGATAATATTTTTTACGGTAGTGGCTTTAGCAAAATACTGAAAGAAGCCGCTGAAGTACAAGGTGCAGTAATTTTTGCATACCCTGTTAGCGATCCAGAGCGTTATGGTGTAGTTGATTTTGATGCAAATTTCACAGCTTTAAGTATTGAAGAAAAACCTACACATCCTAAAAGTAATTTTGCTGTTCCGGGTCTTTATTTTTATGATAATAGTGTAGTATCAATAGCAAAAAATATTGAACCTAGTCCACGTGGTGAATACGAAATTACTGATGTCAATAAAATATACTTACAACAACAAAAGCTTAAAGTTGCGCTATTAGATCGTGGATTTGCTTGGTTAGATACAGGTACTTTTGATTCATTAAGCGATGCAAGCGAATATGTTAGAGTTGTTGAAAAAAGGCAAGGGTTAAAAATTGGATGTCCTGAAGAAATTGCTTTTAGAAAAGGCTTTATTAACAAAGAACAGTTACTGAGTTTGGCCAATGAACTTAAAAAAAGTGGATATGGTGAGTATCTTTTGAACGTGGCAAATGGATAATATTTTTTAACAACAATACCTTTATTACTTTTACTACTAAAAACAATTGCTTAATTTTTAAAAACGGTACATGCATTGCTGCTTACCGAGTTATAATAAATTTTTCAAATAAATAGCTTTACGTAGCTATGCCAGTAATAAAAATCAATTCATTTAATTATATTATAACGGTATTGAATTACTTTTTTACGCTCAATTAATTATAAATACATGTGTGGAATATCAGGTTTTGTAGATTTTAAAAAACAAACAGATAGGGTTGTTCTAGAAAAAATGAACAGAACAATGCAGCACAGAGGTCCTGATGGCGAAGGCTATAAAATGTTCAATATGCAACATGCAAATATAGGCTTAGGCCACAGGAGGCTTAGTATTATTGACCTTACAGAGGGAGGTAGCCAACCGCAGCATTATAAAAATTATCATATTACCTACAACGGTGAAGTTTATAATTATGCTGAAATAAAAGCTACTTTAGAAACATTAGGTCATCAATTTCATAGCAACAGCGATACTGAAGTTATTTTACATGCATATGAACAATGGGGTAGCGATGCACTACATCACTTTATTGGTATGTTCGCTTTTGTAATTTATGATGAATCAAATAATACCTTATTTGCTTGTAGAGATAGAGCTGGGGTAAAACCATTCTTCTATTACTGGAAAGATGGATTGTTTCTATTTGCATCTGAGTTAAAAGCTATTATGCAGCATCCTTCTTTTCAAAAGCAAATAAATACACATGCGCTGGCAGCTTACATGCAATATGGGTATGTACCTGCGCCACATTGTATATTTAATGATACCTATAAACTTAATGCAGGCCACTATTTACAATTAAATTCAATTGATACTTCATTAAGTATTAAGCAATATTGGAATGTTTATGATGCATATAATAAGCCTACCTTAAAAATTGATTTACCCGAAGCAATTGTTGAAACAGAAAAAATTTTGGTAAAAGCTTTTGAATACAGAATGGTGAGTGATGTGCCAGTTGGTGTTTTTTTGAGTGGAGGTTATGATAGTAGCTGTGTTACAGCTTTATTGCAAAAAGAACAAACAAAAAAATTAAAAACGTTTACAATTGGTTTTACCGATAGTAATTTAAATGAGGCTCCGCATGCAAAAAAAGTTGCAGCACATTTAGGTACAGATCACACTGAATATTATTGTACCCAAAAAGAAGCCCTAGAAATAGTACCACAGTTGCCATTTTTTTATGATGAACCTTTTGCTGATAGTAGTGCTATACCTACAACACTTGTAAGTAAAATTGCAAAAGCACAAGTTACTGTGGCGCTTTCTGCCGATGCTGGCGATGAAATTTTTGCAGGCTACAGTAGGTATGAGTATGTTATGAATTATGGAAAAAAATTGCAACGCATACCAGCTTTTGTAAGAAGTAGCGCTGGTTTTTTAATGGGTGGTATTCCAAAAAATAATATTCCTTTTCTCAAAAAAAAGCACCACAAGTTTAAAAAAATGCAAAACTTGTTTAAAGATGCAAGTGACCATAACATACTTTTAAATTTAACCAAATTGTTGAATGATCAAGAAGTTTTTAGGTTGATAAAAATGCCTGTAACTACTTTAAATACCCATTTTAACAGTAAAGAGTTAATGCCACATAATTATAATACTTTGTCATACTTAATGGCAATTGATTACCAAACGTATTTAGTAGATGATATTTTGCAAAAAGTTGACAGAGCTGGCATGGGCGTTAGCTTAGAAGGTAGAGAACCCTTCTTAGATCATAATATTATTGAATGGGCTGCCCAATTGCCCCTGCATTTTAAATATAAACAAGGCAACAAAAAATTCATTTTAAAAGAAATTGTTCATAAGTATATTCCTGCACAAATAATGAATAGGCCTAAAATGGGCTTCACAATACCAATTTCAGAATGGTTGCAAACTGATTTGAAAATGTATGTTGATGAATATTTGTCACCTTCATTTATCCAAAAACAAAATATTTTTAATTTAAATGAGGTAAATAGTATTGTTCATGCTTTTTATCAACAAAAAACGGCAACAGCAGAAAAAATTTGGTATTTGCTGATGTTTCAAATGTGGTATGATAAATGGATAAATGGAAATTAATATTGCTTACGAATGTATGCACTAGCTTCACAAGCAAACTTATAATATTGTAAATATAGACGTGTGGTGAAGTATTTAAAAAAACATCAATGAAAATTGCTCATTTAATATATACCGAAGGCGTTGCAGGTGCAGAAAAACATTTAAAGCATCTGTTACCTCAATTAAAATTGCATGATATTAATTGTGAACTTATTATAGTATGCCCATCATTTTGTTATGAAACGCTACAAAATTTCGCTACTGCATTACAGCAAAAAAATATACCTGTTTCCATCATTGTTGCTGGTAGAAGCATTCAATTAAACACCCTAAAGCAAATCAACGCTTATTTAAGAAAAAATGGCATTAGCATTTTGCACAGTCATTTGCTCAGAAGTGATTTGTTAGCATCATTAGTAAAACTTATTTTTTATAAAAACCTATATGTTATTTCATCAAAACATGGTTACAATGAAGCGGTGCAAATGGCATATTCAAGAGGAGATAAAAAACTTAAAAAGGGCATCATTTTTTATATAACACTATTTACATTAAAGTATATTAATAAAAATATTGCTGTATCAGGCTTTATAGCCAATTTGTTTTTTGATATAGGTTTAACAAAAGAGCATTTTCATGTTATATATCATGGGTTAGATTTACCACTACAAAACAATGTACATAAATTAAACAAAGATTATAATGCCATACCGCCTAAAATTGTAGTGGTGGGTCGGTTAGAAACTATAAAGGGACATAGCTATGCTTTACTAGTGCTACACGAAATACAGAAAGTGTATCCTAACGTTCAACTAGAAATCGTAGGAATAGGTTCAATAAAAAATGAATTAGAAGAACAAGTGAAGATGTTGGGGCTTGAGAAAAATGTTTCTTTTATAGGATTTCAGCAAAATCCATATCAATTTATCGCAGGTGCCGATATCATATTGAATCCAACATTAGGAGAAGCCTTTGGGTTGGTATTTATTGAGGCTATGGGCTTAAAAACACCCATAATTGCCTTTGATTTACCAGCAGGAAATGAAATTATTACAAACAACAAAACTGGGATACTTGTGCCTAAAGCAAATGTTTCAGAAATGGCAAAAAGTGCTTTACATTTATTACAACATCATGATGTAAGAAATAATATTGCACAGCAAGCATATAATGCTTACAACACATTGTATACCACTGCTATTATGGCCGCAAATACAGCAAATTTTTATAAAACTGCATTATAAACTTTTCGTATTATCATCAACCAAGTATTGCTTTATCGCTAGTATTTTTATTTGATTTGATATGATTATTTATGAGTAAAATCATAAAAATATAAAAAGGTAGCAAGGGTAACCTATATCTTACAAGAGTACCAAAATTAAAGGTTGTAAACCCTACAATCATTGCCATAAGCGTACAAAAAACAAAACAAAACATTACGCAGGGATCAGTCAATAATGTTTTAAAAAATCCAAAAAATTTTGATTTAAACAGCATATATAAAAAAGAGCACAACATTATAAACGATTCTAATGCCGATAAAAACATAATCGGTTTTCTTGTTTCCCATAAAAAAGGGCGATAGAGCGTACTAAAAACTGTTGCAGGGGTTGCTATCAAAATACCAACAGGGCTTATATCAAAATTTAAAGGAGCAAATCCGCCTTTACTTTCTTCACTCTCTGCAATACTGTAATTTTCAATATTTGACTGAATTAATTGCGCTGTTTCTTCTAACGAATCGTTAATAGCATTTATTGAAATAAAAATAAACCCAATTAAGCCAGCTATTGCAATTATTATTAAAGTAAACCGTAATAATATATTTTTACTTTTTTGTATAATATTTAATATAAAGTAAGCACCTATTGATACTGATACAATACCTATTAAAGCCACTTTTATACCTGATAGTAAATAAAGAGAGATTATAGCATAGATGATGTTGATAATAATTCGCTCTTTTTTTATAAACAACTGATAAAGTGAAAAAAGTAAAATGCCTAGAAAGCCTAAAGCAATCGAATCTTTGCCAGCACCACTGCCCCAAAACCATATAGTGGGCGTAAAAATGATAAAGTTTGCAAGCGGTTTCTCAATACTTCTTTTTGATAAATCATTAAAAACACAAAATAATTTCCATGTACCTATGAATGAAATAAATCCAAAAAACAAAGCATTTATTAAAAAATGGCTAAATGAAAAAATTGAAAAAAATCCCATAAACTTCATTGCCGAAAGGCTAGAAGTTGCAAATAAATTACCATATGCGTACGCAGACATATTTTCGGTGCCAGGTAGTTGACTCAAACTTTGACCATCTAAAAAAAACACACCTATGAATTTGCCAGAATTGAAAACGGATTGTTTAATAAAATGCCCACCGTCAAAATATCCAAAAGCATCACCAGAACCATAATAGTATTGTAACACCATTGCATGTATTACACAACCAAAAATGTGTATATAAAAAGTATTAAGAAAATACTTTCTTAGTATCGTTCCTTTATATTTTTCTGCTTTTCTTAAAACGATGAAAAATAATATTAAAAAATAGAGTGGAAACAACAAATAATCAAATAAAGTAATTACCATATTTTTTATTTATTGTAGATGAGTGTAAATAAATCATTTTATATATCACAAATATAGTGGCAACTATGCTAACGGTTCAAACTTTTAAAAAAATTATCAGATATTTACACCCTTTACACAAACACACAAAACCTCAATGATTGATAAGCGAAATTTGAATCTGATACAAGTATTGAGAGGAGTGGCAAGTTTATTGGTTGTACTTTTTCATACAACATCGCTTATAAAAGAAAGCATTCACTTAAACTTTATTGGCGGTTTCTTTTTATTTGGGGGTGCAGGGGTTGATATATTTTTTGTGTTAAGTGGTTTTATTATTGCCTATTCAAGTCAACAATTGCATTATAAAAATAATAGTTTTACTAGTTTCTTAAAAAGGCGATTTGTAAGAGTTTTTCCGGTGTATTGGGTTATTATTACGTTATTGCTAGCCTTGCAAATAATGTTGCCTACATTTTATAACAATCAATATAATTTAAATGCCTCCAATTTGTTATCTACCTTTTTATTGCTACCGCAACATACAATGTTAAATGGAGTAAGTTGGACGTTGAGTTATGAAATATTCTTTTATATTTTATTTTCACTCAGTTTTTTAATACCTAATAAAAAAGTGTTAACGGTAATATCCGTTTTATATTTGGCAATCATTATTCTTTTGCCCTTAATGGGGTTTATTAACCATAGTAGTTGGTATTACTTCGTTTTTTTTCCCATGAATATTGAATTTTTTATGGGCATTGCGATAGCTGTTTTTATGAAAAAAATAAGCTTAAACCTAGGGAAAATATTAGTATTGTTAGGCACCATTTTATTTTTATGTGCAGGGGTGCTTTATAATAATGATATTGCTTTAGTGGCTGGTTTTTTTAATAGAGTAATATTTTTTGGTGTGCCTTCTTTTTTTATAATAGCAGGCGTAGTAAGGTTAGAGCAGCAAAAGCAAATTAAAACCAACCGCATTTTAAATTCACTTGGTACAGCATCGTACTCACTTTATTTGATACACCTTCCCATTATTGCTGCTTTTTTAAAATTAACAGGCAAATACTTTAATCAATCAGCAATATTATTGCATGTATTTGCTTTATTTATCATCATTTTTATTTGTGTACTCAGTATCATTTTTTTTAATGTAATAGAAAAGCCCCTTATTAAAAAACTCAATTCAATTATTCGTTAAAAATTTAAATATTTTATTTTGTTAAGTAGAAAAATCAAACTTATTCGTATAACCACGGTTCCTATGGCATTGGCATATCCTTTACAGGGGCAGCCAACTTATATGCAACAATCAGGTTTCGATGTAATTATGATTAGTTCAGCTGGTAAGGAGTTGCCTATTTTATTGGCTAACGAAACTTGTCCTCATATTGTGGTACCAATGACAAGGAAGATAACACCATTACAAGATTTAATTTGTATTGTAAAACTTATAAAATTATTTAAAAAAGAAAAACCAACCATTGTACATACAGAAACACCAAAAGCAGGTTTACTTGGTATGATAGCTGCAAAAATTGCCGGTGTCAACATTCGCATTCATACAGTCGCAGGCTTACCACTTATGGTAGAAAAAGGAGCAAAATTAGCCTTGCTTAAAACAATAGAAAAAATTACGTACGCAGCAGCAACCAATGTTTGGCCTAATAGCAATTCGCTAAAAAATTATATTCTTCAAAATAATTTTACAAATACAAAAAAAATCAACATTATTGGTAGCGGTTCTTCCAACGGTATCAATACTGAAAGATATAATCCAAACAACCTAGATGAAAAAGTTCTCTTAACAATAAAATCATCTATACATTATGACAGCAACTGTACCTATTTACTATTTATTGGTAGGCTTGTATTAGATAAAGGCATTACAGAATTGGTAAATGTTTTTACAAAACTGCAAAAAGATTTCCCCAACTTGCGACTTATACTTGCAGGCCAATACGAGCCTGATCTTGATCCCTTACCTGCATTTATAGAAGATCAAATTAAAAATAACACATCAATTATTCACATAAATTGGACAGATAAAGTAGAATATTATATGCACATTGCTAACTTCTTTGTTTTTCCTTCATACAGAGAAGGCTTCCCTAATGTTTTACTAGAAGCTGCTGCAATGAAATTACCTATTATATGTAGCAGAATTGCTGGTAATGTTGATATAGTAACACACAATGAAACTGGGCTTATTTTTACAAGTATGGATGAAGCAGATATAGCAGCAAAAATGAATATAGCACTTAATAACCCCAGTTTAATGGAGCAAATGGCAGAAAAGTTATTCCAAAAAATTACTACTGTTTATAAAAGAGAATTATTTTGGGAAAGCATGAAAAATGAATATCAAAAATTATTATAACATCATAATTTTTTAAAATGATAATAATAGGTTACTCTGGTCATTCATATGTAGTATGTAGTATACTAAATGCCATGGGCTATAAAGTAGATGCGTATTGCGATGCAGAAGAGAAATCAAATAATCCATTTAAACTAAAGTACTTAGGTGAAGAAGATAGTGTGCATGCTTTAAAGCAATTAGCCTGTAATCCATTTTTTATATCCATAGGTAATAACAATATTAGGGCCATCATTCAAGAAAAACTGAGAGCGAATAATCTTTTTCCTATCAATGCCATTCATCCATCAGCAATAATTGATAATACTGCCATAATACAACCTTATGGTGTTATGGTAAGTGCTGGTTGTATTATAAATGCTATGGCAAAAATTAATATAGGTGTCATTTGCAATACAGGTTGTATTATAGAGCATGAATGTAACATTGGCGATTTTGTTCATATTGGTCCAGGGGCGGTGTTATGTGGCAATGTTACAGTCGGAAAAAATAGTTTTATTGGGGCAAGTGCAGTTATAAAGCAGGGTATTACATTAGGTAATAATGTTATAGTTGGAGCAGGCGCAGTTGTTGTTAAAAATGTACCTGATAATGTTATTGTAAGAGGCAATCCTGCAGTATAACTTATTATTATAATATCTTATTGAATACTAATCTTCACCAATGATTATATTTGCAAATGTTTAATAATTAAAAACTAAATTTTTTCATTTAGTTTTTAATCATGTTTTAAAATTAGGTTATAAAAATTATATATGAAAATACTTGTTACAGGTGGGGCCGGCTATATTGGCTCAGTATTGGTTCGTCAATTATTAGCAAAAGGATACGATGTTCGTGCATTTGATAATTTAAGTTTTGGTGGCGATGCGTTGATAGATGTAATGCTACACCCAAAGTTTGAATTTTTAAAAGGTGATATTCGTAACGCTGCTGATGTTGCATTGGCTTTAGATGGCGTTGATGCAGTAGCGCATTTAGCTGCAATTGTGGGCGACCCTGCTTGTAAAAAATACAGCGATGATGCTAACAGCACCAATTGGGATGGCAGCGTAGCATTATATGAAGCGGCCGAAGCAGCCGGCGTTAAGCGTTTTGTTTTTGCTAGTACTTGTAGCAATTATGGTAAAATGGCTGATCCAAACTCTTTTGTAACTGAAACATCGGCTTTAAACCCTGTTTCACTATATGCTGAGTTAAAAGTAAAATTCGAAAAATATTTATTAGAAGATAGAAAGGATGCAAATATGTGCAGTACGGCTTTGCGTTTTAGTACGGTGTATGGGTTTAGTCCTCGTATACGTTTCGACCTTACCGTTAATGAATTTACCCGTAATGCAACCGTAAATGGTGAACAACCCATTTGGGGAGCACAATTTTGGCGCCCTTACTGCCATGTTGATGATTTAGCCCGTGCCGTGGTATTGGTTATAGAAAGTGATGAAGCTAAAGTACGAGCCAATGTTTTTAATGTAGGTAGTACCGAAGAAAACTACAATAAAGGGATGATCATTGAAGAGGTTTGTAAAGTAGTACCAAACGTAAAAGTTGATTATGTAGAGTTAAACGAAGACCCTCGTGATTACAGGGTAAATTTCGATAAAATTAAAAATGAATTAGGGTATACGATCACCAAAACAGTGCCCGATGGTGTAAAAGAAATTTACACTTTATTGCAAACAGGTATTGTTACCGATTCATTTGCACAAAAATTTAGAAATATTTAAAAGTAGTATCAAATTTTCGAAAATCCTCGTTGCAACACAACGGGGATTTTTTATACTTTTGCAACATCAAAACAACGTCATATTTACTTCATTTTTAGGCTATATTGTCGCAGATAACGGTAATAAATGACCTAAATCACTATCTTTAATCAAATTAAAAATTCAATTACAACATGCTCCTATTAAGTGGCCCAAACATGGGTGGAAACGAATTAAAATATGTAACCGAATGTATTGAAACAGGTTGGGTAAGCAGCGTAGGCAGCTTTGTTGATCAATTTGAAAAAATGAGTGCCGAGTTTGCCGGTACCAAATACGCAGTGGCCACAAGTAGTGGTACTACTGCTTTACACATTTGTTTAATATTAGCAGGTGTTGGAGAAAATGATATGGTTATTGCCCCAAACATCACTTTTATTGCAACGCTCAATGCCATTAAATACACCAATGCTACGCCTATTTTAATTGATACCGATGCTGGCAATTGGCAAATGGATTTGACTATTTTAGCTGATTTTTTACAGAACGAAACGGAACAACGCAACGGTGTTTGTTACCATAAAGCAACAGGTAAACGTATACCTATCATTATGCCAGTGCATGTGTTAGGCAATATGTGTGATATGGATAAGTTGATGCAAATAGCACAACAACATAACCTTACAATTATTGAAGATAGTACCGAAGCTTTGGGTAGCTACTATAAAGGTAAACATGCAGGTAGCTTTGGTTTAATGGGTACGTTTAGCTACAACGGTAATAAAATTATTACAACAGGTGGTGGCGGTATGATTGTTACGGACGATGAAGCTTTGGCTAAAAAAGCAAAACACCTCACCACACAAGCAAAAAGCGACCCTTTTGAATATATGCATGATGCTATTGGTTACAATTACCGTTTGGTAAACGTAGCAGCAGCCATGGGTGTAGCACAAATGGAGCAATTGCCAGGTTTTTTACAACGCAAACAAGCCATTACTGATTTTTATAAAAAAGCATTAACTGGCGTGGGTGATATTGTTTTTCAAGAAGTGCTGCCCAATGTACAACCCAACAACTGGTTGCCAACTATTTTTACTAGCAAACAACGTGAAGTATTAAAAGCATTGAACGATAGCAAAATGCAAAGCCGCCCTTTTTGGGTACCTATGAACCAGTTGCCTATGTTTAAAAACGACCTGTATGTCAACAACAATGATCGGTCTGATTATATTTACCAACATTGCTTAAGCATACCATGTAGTACTTATATAACTGATGCCGATTTAGAAGCAGTGGCTAATAAAATAAAAGAAGTATTCGCCTAGCTTTAAATAAATGGTTGTTCAATTTTATAAGTGTTTAGTATGTATCAGTTTTTAAAAAGAGTTATTGATATTTTAATTGCAACGGTTGCTTTTATTATTTTATCGCCTATTTTAATACCGGTGATGATTATTTTGAAACTTACCGGTGAGCATGAAATATTTTATTTTCAAAAAAGAGTGGGTTATAAAAACCAACCCTTCTACATTTGGAAGTTTGCTACGATGCTTAAAAACAGTCCTAGCATTGGTACTGGCGAAATTACCCTCCGTAACGATCCACGGGTGTTGCCTATTGGTGGCTTTCTTCGCAAGACAAAAATCAACGAGTTGCCTCAAATTTTCAATATTTTTAAAGGCGATATGAGTATTGTGGGGCCTAGGCCATTAATGGAAGTGAGTTTCAACCAATATAATGCTGAAATACAAAGTAAAATTTATAATGTGCGTCCGGGTATGACGGGCATTGGCTCACTCATTTTTAGAGATGAAGAAAAAATTATTTCAGAAGCAGCTGATGCCAAAGCAATGTACGCCCAAATATTTCCTTACAAAGGCGCATTAGAAATGTGGTATCAAGCCAATGCATCATTGTTAACCGATTTTAAAATCATTTTTTTAACGGCTTGGTCCATTGTTTTTCCTGAAAATAATCTTACCAATAAGTTTTTTAAAGATTTACCTCCAAGGCCGTTTTAAAAACATATTACCAAAACCGTAAGCCCATCAACCATAATGCTGATGGGTTTTTTTATTTTGAAAACTATTTCGTTTAAATTTGTAACAGTAATCTTTTCAAGCTAATAATAGCTACATTGTACTGCATATAACTATTTTAATGAAGAATGTAATTGTGATTGGGAGTGGGTTTGCAGGTTTATCAGCAGCGTCGTTCATGGCCAAAGCTGGGTGGCAGGTAACCTTGTTAGAAAAGCATTTATTGCCTGGTGGAAGAGCACAAAAGTTTGAGGCCGAAGGCTTTACTTTTGATATGGGGCCCAGCTGGTATTGGATGCCCGATGTGTTTGAACGTTATTTCAACTGCTTTGGTAAAAAAGTAAGCGATTATTACAATTTAAAAAGGTTAGATCCTTCTTATGCTGTTTATTACCCTAACAATCGTTTAGACATTCCGGCTGATTACAGCGCATTAAAAAATTTATTTGAATCCATTGAAACAGGTAGTGGCGATAAACTCGATCAGTTTTTAAAAGAAGCTGCTTACAAATATGAAGTAGGTGTACAAAAATTAGTATTTAAACCTAGCTTATCTGTAACAGAGTTTTTAGATATTGAATTGGCAAAAGGTATTTTAAAATTAGATGTGTTTACGAATATGAAAAAGCACATCAAAAAATACTTTACGCATCCGCAATTAGTACAGCTAATGGAGTTTCCGGTATTGTTTTTAGGAGCATTACCACAAAATATTCCAGCATTATACAGTTTAATGAACTATGCCGATATTAAACTCGGCACTTGGTACCCTGATGGTGGTTTAAATACAGTGGCTAGTGCCATGTTTCAATTAGCCCAAAGTTTGGGTGTACAATGTAAAATGGGGCATGATGTTACGAGTATAAATATTGAAAATGGTAAAGCAGTTTCTGTAACTGCCCAAACAACCAATGGTAGTGTTACCTATAATGCCGATGTTATTATTTCTGCAGCCGATTACCATTTTACTGAAACCAAATTATTGCCAAAGGCTTATCAATCATACAGTGCAGCGTATTGGGATAATAGAGTTATGGCGCCCTCATCATTATTATATTACGTAGGGTTAAATAAAAAATTAAAAAACATTGTACACCATTCGTTGTTTTTTGATGTTGATTTTGATTTACACGGTAGAGAAATTTATGATACGCCTCAATGGCCTACTGAGCCGTTGTTTTATGTTTGTGCATCATCCGTAACTGATAATACGGTGGCGCCAGATGGTGGCGAAAATTTATTTTTCTTAATACCAGTAGCAGCAGGTTTACAAGGGGATGATGAAGCGTTACGAGATAAATATTTCAATAAAATTGTAAATAGGTTTGAAGCTATTACTGGCGAATCATTGAAAGATGCTATAGTGTATAAAAGAAGTTATGCTGTGAGTGATTTTATACACGATCATAATGCATTTAAAGGTAACGCTTATGGCTTGGCGAATACCCTTATGCAAACAGCCATTTTAAAACCATCATTAAAAAGTAAAAAAGTAAGTAATTTATTTTATGCTGGTCAACTAACGGTACCTGGGCCAGGTGTGCCACCTTCATTAATAAGTGGTGAGGTTACTGCTGCCCAAGTTGTAAAACAGTTCAGTAAAAAAGCTTAAATTAGTACTTAACAATGATCCAATTATTTCACCAAGTTAGTCATGAGTGCAGTAAACTCACTACAAAGCGCTACAGTACTTCATTTAGTAGCGCTATTAACATGCTGCACCCAAGTTTAAGGCAACCAGTATTTGATATATATGGCTTTGTACGTTTTGCCGATGAAATTGTGGATACCTTTCATGATTATGATAAAGCGGCGTTGCTTACAAAATTTAAGCAAGAAACTTACGATGCCATCGAAACAAAAATTAGCTTAAACCCCATTTTAAATAGTTTCCAAATCACTGTAAATAAATACAATATTGATAAAGCACTCATTGAAGCTTTTTTCAATAGTATGGAAATGGATTTAAGCAATGTATCGTACGATGAAGCTGGTTATAATACTTACATTTATGGCAGTGCCGAAGTTGTAGGACTAATGTGTTTATATGTTTTTTGTGAAGGCGATGAAACCGCCTATAATAAGTTGAAACCCACGGCACAATCATTAGGTGCAGCTTTTCAAAAAATTAATTTTTTAAGAGATGTAAAGGCTGATAATGAACAGCTCAATAGAACATATTTCCCCGGTATCAATTTCAATCATTTTACTGCTGCTGACAAAGCCGCTATTGAAAAAGATATCGCCAATGATTTTGCACATGCATTCGAAGGAATACTCATTCTGCCTGCAAAAGCTAGGTTTGGAGTGTATTTAGCGTACAAGTACTACATCAGTTTATTTAAAAAAATAAAAAAATCGAGCCCTTCATTATTGTTGCAAAACAGAATAAGGGTAAGCGATACTTTTAAAACCATTATTTACCTCAAAGCAAGCTTACGCAATTCGTTAAATACCTTATAGTTTATGGTACCTGTAAAAAAAGTGGTGGTTATTGGTGCAGGTGTTGCAGGCTTGGCAACAGCTATACGTTTAGCTGTACAAGGTTTTGAGGTTGCTGTTTATGAAAAAAATGCAACACCCGGCGGTAAACTCACTGCCTTTAATGACAATGGTTTTCATTTTGATGCTGGTCCTTCGTTATTTACGCAACCTCAAAATATTGAAGCATTATTTGCTTTAGCCAATGAACCTATAGCAGATTATTTTAGTTATAAAACAGTGCCTGTTGCATGCAAATATTTTTATGAAAATGGTAAAACGGTGCAAGCCTACACCAATCAGCAAATGTTTGCATCCGAAATGGAGCAACAATTAGGCGAACCTGCTGCCAATGTTACGAGCTATTTACACAATGCCTCAAAGCTGTACCAAAATGTAGCTACCATCTTCTTAAATTTTTCGTTGCACAAAAAAAGTACCTGGTTACATTTTAGGGTAGTAAAAGCATTACGTTCACTAAAGTTTGCTTATTTATTTAAATCGTTGGGTAATTACAACACTCGTTTTAAAACGGAGGAAGCACAACAAATATTCAACAGGTTTGCAACTTATAATGGTAGTAACCCATATAAAGCCCCTGCCATGTTGAGTTTAATACCACATTTAGAACAAACCGAAGGTGCGTTTTACCCAACAGGTGGTATGGTTAGTATAACCAATGCTTTACATAAATTAGCTTTAAAAAAAGGAGTACATTTTCATTTTAATACACCCGTACAAAAAATTATTTATACTGATAACCAAGCCAAAGGTATTGTTGTAAATAACAACAATATAATGGCAGATGTTGTGGTGAGTAATAGTGATGTGTATTTTACATATAAGCATTTAATTGGTAACCATAAAAAAGCACAAAAAGTGCTAAAGCAAGAGCGTAGTAGCAGTGCGTTGGTTTTTTATTGGGGTATCAATAAAACCTATCCTCAACTCGATTTACATAATATATTCTTTACCAAAAATTACCAAGCTGAGTTTGATCATATATTTAAACTCAAACGTTTATATAATGATCCTACCATTTATATCAACATTACATCAAAGCAAGAGCAGCAGCAAGCCCCTAACGGTTGCGAAAACTGGTTTGTAATGATTAATGTACCAGCAAATACGCATTACGAACCAGCAACATTAATAGCGCAAGCCAAGGCAAACATCTTGCATAAATTGCAAACCATGTTAGGTGATGATGTAAGTAAACATATAGTAGTAGAGCATACATTACATCCACAAACCATTGAACAAAATACAGGCTCATACATGGGCTCTTTATATGGTACAAGCTCAAATTCAAAAATGGCTGCCTTTTTAAGGCATCCTAATTTTACGAGTGCCATTAAAAATTTATATTGTTGTGGTGGTAGTGTGCACCCTGGAGGTGGCATTCCATTATGCTTAAAAAGTGCACAAATTGTAAGCGATTTAATTAAGAGTGATGTTAAAGTGGCAGCACATGCTTAAAACTAAAACACAGCAAGCAACGGCTGTTGCTATTTTGTTTCATGCAATTGGTTTAATTGGCATTTTATTTTTTGATAGTAACCTCATGGCAAAAGCAACACCGCTTAACATGCTTTTAATGCTGGGTTTACTTTTTTATACACAAGAAAAAATCAATACGCCTTTCTTGGTATTTTTTGCGGTATGTTTTGTTACAGGTATTGTTGTTGAAATAATTGGTACTTCATCAGGCTTGCTGTTTGGTAATTATGCATACGGACCAACTTTAGGTGTAGGTGTAAAAAATGTACCATTACTTATTGGTGTTAACTGGTTCATTATAGTTTATTGTTGTGGTGTAACGGTGTATACTATTTTACAAAAACTATCAGCCAAATTAAGTGAAGTAACTGGGGCGCCTACTCCAGCTATTCATTTTATTACAATTGTGGTGGATGCCGCATTTTTAGCTGTGTTGTTCGATTGGGTGCTTGAACCTATAGCTGTAAAACTTGGCTATTGGCAATGGTTGGGCGATGGTACTATACCATTTTACAATTACGTATGTTGGTTTGTGATTAGTGCTGCATTACTAGCAGTTTTTAACATACTGTCTTTTAATAAACGCAATATTTTTGCAGTAAATTTGCTACTCATTATGTTGCTGTTTTTCATGTTATTAAGAACATTTTTATGAACGCAATTTTTTATATATCCATTACACTTGCCACTTTCATTGCAATGGAAGGTATTACATGGCTTACCCATAAATATGTAATGCATGGTTTTTTGTGGTATTTGCATGAAGATCATCATAAACCAAACGGGCATTTATTCGAAAAGAATGATGCATTCTTTCTCATTTTTGCTATACCGAGTTGGTTGTGTATTATGTTGGGCTTACAGCACCAACAGTATATTGCAGCTGCCATTGGTTTTGGTATAGCTATGTATGGTTTAGCTTATTTTTTAGTACATGATGTAATAATTCACCAACGCTTTAAATGGTTTACACGTAGCAATAATGTGTATGTACGCACCATCCGTTGGGCACATAAAATGCACCACAAACACATCAATAAAGAGCATGGCGAAAGTTTTGGGATGTTGTATGTTGCTAAAAAGTATTGGGAAAAAGTGCAGGCAGATAAAAGAAGAAATGTTTTTTAAAACAACTAGGGCGTATGCCCTGTAGAGGGGCACCGGGCTTTACGCCTGTACGCCTCAGCCACCTGTGGTGGCTTGTGGGGTACAGCTGCTTCAATCCCTTACGCATGGGCACCCCTAAAGTTCAAACCTTATTCACTTAATAAACTTGTATAAAGTTGAATACCCACTACACATACTTTTTAATTTTAGCAGGTTCTATAGCCGGCCCTTTGGCACTAAGTTTCGATAAAAAAGTAGCCTTTTACCGTAAATGGCCAGCCGTTTTTAGTGCCATGTTATTGCCAGCACTCTTTTATATTGTGTGGGATGTTGTTTTTACACACCTTAATGTATGGTCATTCAACACAGATTACATTACTAATATACGCATTGTAAATTTACCGGTTGAAGAAGTGCTATTCTTTTTTGTAGTGCCCTACTGCTGTACATTTATTTATGAATGTATACGTTGTTATTTTCCCAATATACAATCAACCAAAACAGCCCAAAATATTTTATACGGTTTAGCAATAACCATGTTGGGTATTGCCATTATGTTCAATCATTTATACTACACATTTTATACAGCTATATTTTTAGCAGCATTCATTTTTATTGTATCAATGTTTAAACAAGCATTTGCTTCTTTTAACAATACTGCTTTTTTAATTGCTTACGCCATTATCATTATACCTTTTATGGTGGTCAATGGTTTTTTAACAGCCATACCAGTAGTGTTGTACAATAATGCCGAAAATTTGGGTATTCGTATCACCACCATTCCTATTGAAGATACTTTTTACGGCATGTTATTAGTAATTTGGAATATTATATTGTACGAGAAACTACTAAAGCGTTCACAAATTTCGTACTAGTAGCATTTAGCCATCTTTTAAACCTTATTTATGCTTTATAAATTAGTAGGCTCTTGTGTATTGATATGTGTATTTTTTATAACAAATGCCCAAACAGACCAGCCATTTATAAAATTGGTCAATCCGCTAAAGCAAGAAAATGCTGTTTCAACAGCTCGACAATTTATTATTGGTAGTACTTGTAAAACATGCTCAGTAACTATTAATAATACGCCTGTAAAAGTATATACTACAGGGGCTTTTGCTTATGAGCTAAATTTAGTAGCTGGCGATACAAGTTTAATCATCAACGCAAATAATCAAAGTAATAAATCAGTAACCAAATCACTTTCATATACATACACCATACCTAAACCTGCTGCACCTGTAACATCATTAAGTATTGAACGGATAGAAACTTTTCCTGAAGGTAACATTGTAGTAAAGCCAGGCGACATTATTAAGTTTAAAATAAAAGCACTGCCCAATGCATTGGTTACTACTTTTAAAAATACCGTATTGTATGAAATGCCCCTCACAAAAACAAATGGAATGCCGGGTATTTATCAAGGGGAGTATGTGGTACAAACAACAGATGATTTTCGGTCGTATAAATTTCCTATAACTATTACAGCTACTGACGGACAAACACTTACCAAAGAAGCACCCAATACCATTTCAGTACTATCAACCCTCAGTGCTGATGTTTGCCTTACTAAAGGTAGGTTAGCACATTTAGAATATGGCTTAGGTGATGATAGACTTGGCGGTGCAAAAATTGGCTATATAGATAGTTTAATTCCTTTAAAAATTATTGGTAAAGTAGGTACGCATTATAAAGTGGCGCTTACGCCTTACCGAACAGCTTATATTCCTGATGATGTAGTTACGCTAGCCCCTAAAGGTACTTTTGCTGGCGAAGCACTTACTGACAAAATACAAGTTGCTGGCGATAGTGTTTACGACTATGTAACGGTGGCACTTACAGCAAAATTACCATACCAATCAATGCAGTTGTTAAACCCATCTACCATTGCTGTTGATGTATTTGGTGCCACCAACAATACCAATTGGATTACTCATTTACAATCAGCTAAAGAAATACAAGCTGTAAATGTTGAACAAGTGCAAGAGCAAGTTTTTAGAGTTTCCATCACTTTAAAACATACACAACATTGGGGTTACAGCATTTTTTATAAGGGTAATGCACTCATTATAAAAGTAAAGCAACAGCCTAAAAGTTTGAGTTTAAAAAATTTAACCATTGCGGTTGATGCTGGCCATGGTGGTAGTAATACGGGTGCAGGTGGTGCTACTGGTGTTGCCGAAAAAAATATTGCTTTAGCTATTGCATTACAACTGCAACAAGCTTTACAAAAAGAAGGTGCAACCGTTATTATGACAAGAACCAAAGAGCAGTTTTTTGATAATAAAGAACGCATTTTGTTTTACAGAGATAGTGTGCCAGATTTGCTCATTAGTATTCACCTTAATTCATCTGCTGATCCCTTTAGAGCTAGTGGCACCAGTACCTTGTATAAATATATTGGCTTTAAGGCATTTAGTAATTTTATACACCAACGTATGTTACAGTTAGGTTTATCTGAGTATGGTAACATTGGGGCTTTCAATTTTATGTTGAACAGTCCTACGGAGTACCCTAATGCATTAATTGAAACATTGTTCTTAAGCAACCTTGATGAAGAGGCGCTGGTTTTGGATGCAGGTTTTCAACAAAAAATGGCCAATCAAATTGTGGCAGGTATTAAAGATTTTTTAGCAGCACAGCAACAATAAAAAAAGTCCGCTTACAAAATGTAAGTGGACTTTTTTTACAAATAATTTTTGCAACTATTTAAAAATATCATTGAGAACCGTAGCTAAATGAAAACCACCTTTTAAAAGCTGGTCGTTCATTGGTGCTAAAAATTTAAAATTATAGAGATAGTCTAACCTGCTATCAGGCTTGCTTTCAGCATATACTTTACCAGTTAAAGTATAAGTATCATAAATCCATTGAACAAGGCTTTGTTGTTTCCAACTGTTGCGTTGTTCTTTTGTGATGAAGTTAATGGCTTTTGCATATTCAGTATAGCTTAGTTCTTGAAATTCCACTAATTTTTCATCCCATACCGCATGTAGGTTAGTAGGTTCATCAAACCATTTTAATTTTACGGCATTGCCACCTCTATCATCTGGCTTGCCCAAATGCATGGGTTGGTGTATATCGCCAATTATATGAATTAACAAACGAATGTACATTACCTTGGTTTCGTTAGGCAATAGGGTATTGGTTTTCATTTCGTTTACTAAAAAATTAATTTTAGTATAAGCATCAGTAGCAGTATCGGCGGTTAAAAAATTATTTACTTCATCAAAAGTTAAATCGCTTTTTAGGTTTACATAATGCCAATTATTGAGGTACCTATAATTTGGGTCGCTCTTAATAAAATCGGGCCAATTACTAGCCATCGCTACACTTTCATTACCTAATATAGCTGCTATCGCTTTCTTTGTTTTTTTTGTTAAGTAGCTATCTGCTATTTCGCCTACAACTCTGTGCCCTATAATACCCCAAGCACTACTCGTAAAAGGGAGGTAGCACATTGCAGTAAAAATGATGATTTTTTTAAACAATTTCATTTGTAATTTTTGCAACAAATGTAAATGATTAAAACTGCAGTATAAAAATTGTATCGTTAGTAAACTATTAAAAATATCCACTTTCGTTACTTGTAACAAACGATATATATGATTAGGCAATTACCTTTGCTGTAAAATTATTAATATGAGCAATATCGTAAACGAATTCAACGAGTATCGTACCAAAATGAACGAGGTAATTTTAAGTAAAGAAAACTTAGTTATTAAGCGTTTATGGAATTTAGATACGAATACCTATGCAGCTGGCGCCTTAGATGTTAAAACAAAAGAGTTATTGGGGTTAGTTGCAAGTATGGTTTTGCGTTGCGATGATTGTATTAAGTACCACTTAGGCAAGGCCCATGAGTTAGCAGTAAGTACTGATGAAATGTACGAGTTGTTTGCAGTAGCTAATATTGTTGGCGGTACTATTGTTATTCCGCATACACGTAGAGCGGCTGAGTATTGGGAGGCTTTACAAGAGGGTTAATAGGTATTGGTCATATCTTCATCAACACAAATAATATAGTCCGCTTTTTGTTTATTTTCTGCCAATAGTTTTTTAATATTTTTTTGTGTTACAGTGGTAATGGTTTTAATTTTTAAAGCTGGGTTGCTATTGCGTAAATGCCAAAAAATGCCATCATGGTAATCGCTGTGGTAACTACCATTGAAGTGTAAAAATAATTTTCCTGCTATAGTATTGGTTTGTATAAAATAAGCCATGGTAGCATCTTTAAAAGCCTGTGCTTTTACCATATTAGCACTACCATGGTCACCCATCATGGCAATCATGTTTTTATAACCCGGTAGTGTTGAATCAAAAGCGATGGGTAATGGCGCTATTAAATTTTTAGTTGCGCTACTCAATGTATCTAAAGCGCTGAAGCCATTTTTTGCTACCAATGCAGCATATTTTCTAGGTGTGTTGGTAGCTATCACTTCAATTGTATGCTCACGTGCAAATTGAATGATTGGTGCATAATCAGTTGCGTAATTAGACCAAAATCGGGCTGATGATGCAAATGTTTTTTCATTTGTTTTTCCTTGAACAAAAGCAGTTAGTGCAGGTTGGTCATCTTGCTCAAACATTTCAGCACCTAATATCAACGGTATTTTTGCATAACAATCTTTGGTAACACTTAACTCCAACCAATGACTAATAGGGTTGTTATGATATTCCCCAAACAGTACTACATCTTGTTCTACTAAATCTTTAATCATTTTGTTATACCCTACTTTTTTACCATTGCTATTGTACAATACATAAGCTGGTTTTTGTTGTGCTTTAACTGTACTTACACCATAAATAGTAACAATAAGCAACATCCACTTTTTCATATCACAAGTATTAAGCAATTTTTATATAATATACATCTGTAGCATTGCGTTGAATATTAGCAATGTAAAATCCACCGGGTTCGGGTATGAGCTCTACAAAATCAAAGGCTTTACAATTTTTGGGTAAGCCTTCAAAAATGAGTGTAAAGTAAATGGTTTCATTGCAATACACGTACGTCCATTGTGGGTGTAAGGTAATATTATCTACCAATAACAAGCTACTTTTTTGTTGGGGTGTTTCTTGAGGTATTAAGTAGGTTGTTTTCCAAATTCTAATACAAGTATCTTCATCGGCAGCTTTAAAACTTCCGTGTATAATCACTTGCCGCTCTTCTTGTACTTGTGCTTGCAACAACAATTTTGTGGCTTCACTTATCTGCACATCATATTCAGTTTCCTTAATGGTTTGCATGCATCACTATGTTTACTTATTTGGTAAAATTACTTAAAGTTTACAGTTTATATTACTATACTAATATGGTATAGTATTAGATTTGTAAAAATTTTTTTATAGATGAAACCATTTGCCATTTATTACGAACACCCTGATTGGTTTAAGCCTTTGTTTGAAGTGCTCAATGAAAGGGGTATTCCTTATGTAGCATTAAACCCAACGCAACATACATACGATATTGAAAATACATCAGTTGATTATAGTTTGTTTTTTAACCGTATGAGCCCATCAGCTTATTTAAGAGATGGTGAACAAGGGTTGTTTTTTACATTAAGTTATTTGAAGCATTTGGAAGATAATGGTACTAAAACAATTAACGGTTATAAAGCATTTACCTACGAAACATCTAAAGCCATGCAGCTTTCATTGATGAAGCGTTTGGGGTATCATTATCCGGCTTCAAAAGTAGTGAACCATGTTTCGCAATTAGTGGCAGCAACGGAGGGTTTGCGTTTTCCTATTGTGGTGAAAGCTAATATTGGTGGTAGTGGTGCAGGCATTACTAAGTTTAACGATGTGGCTGCTTTACAACAAGCTATTGATGAAAACGATATTGATTTTGGGGTTGATAAAACAGCATTGGTGCAGGAGTTTGTTCCAGCACGTGGCGGCCATATTACAAGAGTTGAAACCATTGGTGGTAAATACTTGTACGGTATTAATGTGTATACTAATGGTGATAGTTTCAATTTATGTCCGGCTGATATTTGCCAAACCAATGATGGTAAAGAGCTCGTTCGTAATGCATGTGCAGTAGATGCACCAAAAAACGGCATGAAAGTTACAGCCTATACACCTCCACATGAAGTAATTGAAGCCATTGAAACCATAATGCAACATGCAGGCATTGATGTAGGCGGTATTGAATATATGATTGATGATAGAGATGGTTCTATTGTATATTATGATGTTAATGCCTTATCAAACTTCGTAGCTGATGCGGTAAATGTTATTGGTTTTAATCCACATCATAAACTTGTTGATTATTTGGTAGCACAAAGTCAGTTACAAAACACTACAACAATAGCTTAATACAATTAAAATTACACTTATGAAATATGGTTATTGGTTGCCAGTTTTTGGCGGTTGGTTGCGTAATGTAGAAGACGAGCATATGCAAGCAGATTGGAATTACGTAAAGAAATTAGCCATTCGTAGCGAACAAATTGGGTTCGATGTTTCCTTAATTGCTGAGCTAAATTTAAATGATATAAAAGGGATTGATGCACCAAGTTTAGATGCTTGGAGCACCACAGCAGCCTTAGCTGCTGTTACTGAAAAAATTGAATTGATGGTAGCAGTAAGACCTACTTTTCATAACCCTGCCTTATTAGCAAAAGCCGCAGCTAATATTGATCATATTAGTAATGGCCGTGTATCATTAAATGTAGTAAGTAGTTGGTGGAAAGATGAAGCTGAAAAGTATGGGGTACATTTTGAGCAACACGATGATAGGTATGCCCGAACCGAAGAATGGTTAACTGTTTTAGATAATGTTTGGAAACAAGACCACTTCAGCTTTAAAGGAAAATATTACGAAGTAAATGACAATATTTTACAACCCAAACCAATCAGTAAACCAAGGCCGTTTTTATACGCAGGAGGCGAAAGTGATAAAGCAAAAGATTTAATTAGCAGTACCTGCGATGGCTATGTAATGCATGGCGATGACCCCGTAACAATTGGTAAGCGAATCAACGATATTAAACAACGCAGGGCAGCTAAAAACTTGCCTCCTATGAAGTTTGGTGTGGCGGCATATAGCATTATCAGAAATTCAGATGCTGAAATAAAGCATGAATTGGAAAGAATTACAAATGTGAAAGCAGGTACGGCTGGTTATGATAATTACCAACAATGGTTAGCTGGTACGCAACTTGAAAACACCGTTTCTTTATACGATTATTCAGTAAGTAATAGAGGACTTCGTACTGGGTTAATTGGTTCGCCACAACAAGTGAAAGATACGGTTGCACAATTTGAAGCCGTTGGGGTTGATTTCTTTTTGTTGCAATGTAGCCCACAGTTAGAAGAAATGGAGCGTTTTGCAGCGTCAATCATCAATAACTAAAAAGTGATTTCACCGAATTTTGGTTGATTCATATATTAATTCATTTCAACACAAAGCCGTTTTTTTACAACGACTTTGTTATTTTACGGTTGCATAACGGCTCAATTCATAAAAATCTATCTAAAACACCCTCTTTATTACTACATGGGTAAATCATCGCAATGCAACAAAACGTATCTTTGCAACCTCAAATAATGATAATTTTTAATAATGGCAGATACGCAAGAGATATTACAAGAGGTTGTTATAAAATTTGCTGGTGATAGTGGTGATGGTATGCAGTTAACAGGTACACAGTTTACCAATAATAGTGCAATGCTGGGCCTTGATTTGGCTACCTTTCCTGATTTTCCTGCTGAAATAAGGGCCCCAATAGGTACTTTACCTGGGGTGAGTGGGTTTCAATTACGTTTTAGTAGCGATCGCATTTTTACGCCTGGTGATGAGTGTGATGTATTGGTTGCCATGAATGCAGCTGCCCTTAAAGTAAATTTAAAAAGCTTAAAGAAGGGTGGAAAAATCATTGTTAACACCGATGGTTTTGATACAAAAAATTTACGATTGGCAAATTACCCTGATGGTATAAATCCGTTAGAAGACCATAGTTTAGATGGATATGAAGTGATTAAAATGGATGTTACTAAAATGACCCGAGAGGCATTGAAGGACATTACCATGGGTACCAAAGAAAAAGACCGAGCCAAAAATATGTTTGTGTTAGGTTTTTTATATTGGATGTACAACCGTAACATGGACAATACCATTAGTTTTTTGACCGAAAAATTTGGCAAAAAACCCGAAATTTTAGAGAGTAATGTTAAGGCCCTACAATCTGGTTATAATTTTGGTGATACCACCGAAACTTTTTCAGCTAGGTACAGTGTGCAAAAAGCCACAATGGAGCCAGGTACGTACCGTTCAATGATGGGTAACCAAGCATTGGCTTATGGCTTAATTGCTGCATCGCAAACAAGTGGTTTAAAAATGTTTTTAGGTACATATCCAATAACGCCAGCTTCTGATATTTTGCATGAACTAAGTCGCCACAAATCATTTGGTATAAAAACTTTTCAGGCAGAAGATGAAATTGCAGCAATAACTTCGGCAATAGGTGCTAGTTATGGCGGCATGTTAGGTGTTACAACAACGAGTGGTCCGGGTATGGCATTAAAAACCGAAGCTATGGGTTTAGCGGTTATGTTAGAAATACCATTGCTTATTGTGAATGTACAACGTGGTGGACCAAGCACGGGCTTGCCTACCAAAACAGAGCAAAGCGATTTAATGCAAGCCTATTATGGTCGTAATGGTGAGTGCCCAATGCCAGTAATTGCTGCAAGCACACCAAGCGATTGTTTTGCGGCAGCCTATGAGGCGGTTCGTATTTCAGTACAACACATGACACCCGTTATTTTGTTAAGCGATGGTTATATTGCCAATGGTGCTGAGCCTTGGAAGTTTCCACAAACAGCAGATTTAACACCTATAAAAGTATCGTTTAAAACGCAGTTAGGTGATCATGAAGATAAATTTCAACCATACTTACGTGATGAAAAATTGGTTCGTCCTTGGGTAGTACCAGGCACGCCAGGTATGGAGCATCGTATTGGTGGGTTAGAAAAACAAAACATTACGGGTAATATCAGTTACGATCCTGAAAACCATCAGTTGATGGTAAAAATTCGTCAAGAAAAAGTTGACAAAATCGCTGATTATATACCACTACAAAAAATTGATAGTGGTGCAGAGAGCGGTAAGTTGTTGGTAATAGGTTGGGGTAGTACGTATGGTTCATTAAAAAGTGCTTGTGCACAATTGCAGGCAGAAGGTGCATCAGTGAGTCATGTGCATATTCGCCACATGCGTCCTTTCCCTAAAAACTTAGGTGACATTATTAAAAACTTTGATAAAGTATTGATACCAGAATTGAACAACGGACAATTAGTGAAAATTATTAGAGATCAATATTTGGTAGATGCACAACCGTTTAATAAAATAATGGGTATACCATTTACAAAAGCAGAGTTGGTGGAAGTGATGAAGGAAATGTTAGCTGATTAATAAAATGTATTCAAATAATAATGCCGTTACTATGTAGCGGCATTTTTATTTTGTAACGAAGGCATCATCTTCCTTAACCCTATACTGCACTATTGTTTTTATAAGCGTTAATGGTAGTGGTTGCCGTAGCGGAAATTGTATAGCACCTTTCGATGTTTTATAGGGCAATAATTGATCTTTAAAAAAGATGATGGCCTTGGGTGTAGGGTAAAAGCCAATATGATTTTTGTAAGCTGCGTAATATACCAACACTTTATTGGCCTTAAATGCAGGCATATTGTAACTGATGGTTTTCTTTGCTTTTGGAGCAGCTTTGGTAATTGCGTTACGAAGTTGCGCTAATTTTTGTTGAACAGGTTCGCTAAACTGTTGACGGTATGCATCTACAGTATCAAATTTTACACTACCGTAAGGTGATGTTGGCATGTAGTTCAATTTATGTTTAAACTTCAATTTACGCAATAAGAAGTAATTTTTTTTTAAACTTTAAGGCCTTTTAAAGGCATTTTTATTTTCGTAAATTTGTATGAATAAATTAAAAATTACATGGAAAATAATACAAACAACGGTGCTACGTCTTACAACGTAAACAGTGAGAGTAAGTGCCCTTTTTCTGGTGGTGCAGCTATCCGTAATAGGGCTGCAGGTGGCGGTATGCGTAACCGTGATTGGTGGCCCAATCAATTAAAATTAGAAGTTTTGCGTCAGCATTCAAATTTATCGAACCCAATGGGTGCAGACTTTGATTATGTTGAGGCCTTCAAATCAATTGATTATACGGCTTTAAAAAATGATATTAATGCGTTAATGACCACATCGCAAGACTGGTGGCCGGCTGATTACGGTACTTATGCAGGTTTGTTTATACGTATGGCATGGCATAGCGCAGGTACATATCGTATTGCTGATGGTAGAGGCGGTGCTGGTGCAGGAACCCTACGTTTTGCTCCATTAAATAGTTGGCCTGATAACGCCAACCTTGATAAAGCTCGTTTGTTACTATGGCCTATCAAACAAAAATATGGCAACAAAATTTCATGGGCTGATTTAATGATTTTAGCTGGTAACTGTGCACTAGAAACAGCTGGTTTTAAAACCTTTGGTTTCAGTGGTGGCAGGCCCGATGTTTGGGAACCAGAAGAAGATATTTATTGGGGACCAGAAAGAGAATGGTTAGATGATAAACGCTACAGTGGCGATAGAGAATTGGAACAACCTTTAGCTGCGGTACAAATGGGCTTAATATATGTAAACCCAGAAGGACCGAATGGTAATCCTGATCCATTGTTGGCAGCTCGTGATATTCGTGAAACTTTTGCACGTATGGCTATGAACGACGAAGAAACAGTAGCGTTGATAGCAGGTGGACATACACTAGGTAAAACACACGGTGCAGCAGACCCTACACAACATGTTAGTGCCGAACCAGCAGGTGCAACTATTGAGGAACAAGGTACTGGTTGGAAAAATTCATTCGGAAAAGGAAATGCTGAAGATACTATTACCAGTGGTTTAGAAGGAGCATGGACAACCACTCCAGATAAATGGAGCAATAATTATTTTGAAAATTTATTTGGTTACGAGTGGGAATTAACCAAAAGCCCAGCAGGTGCTCACCAATGGAAACCTAAAGGCGACGCAGGTGCTGGTACAGTGCCAGATGCACACGTTGCAGGTAAAACACACCAACCATTTATGTTAACAACAGATTTGTCTTTGCGTTTTGACCCTGCCTACGAAAAAATTTCTCGTCACTTTTTAGAAAACCCAGCAGCGTTTAATGATGCTTTTGCAAGAGCATGGTTTAAATTAACGCATAGAGATATGGGGCCTAAAGTAAGATACGTTGGTCCTGAAGTGCCAGCCGAAGAATTAATTTGGCAAGATCCTGTTCCGGCTGTGGCGCATGAGTTGGTAAACGAAGCCGATATTGCTTCTTTAAAAGCAACAATTATTGCATCGGGTTTAACAGTTTCACAATTAGTATCAACAGCTTGGGCATCAGCATCAACCTTCCGTGGTACTGATAAACGTGGTGGAGCCAATGGAGCTCGTATTCGTTTAGCTCCGCAAAAAGATTGGCAAGTTAACAACCCAGCACAATTAGCAAAAGTATTACAAACCTTAGAAGGTATACAAGCAGCATTCAATGCACAAAATGCAAGCAAGCAAATTTCATTAGCAGATTTAATTGTATTAGCAGGTAATGTAGGTGTTGAAAAAGCAGCAATGGCAGCAGGTACAAATGTTACTGTACCATTTACACCTGGCCGTACAGATGCTACAGCAGCACAAACCGATGTTCATTCATTTGCAGTGTTGGAGCCGCAGGCTGATGGTTTCCGTAATTATTTAAAAACAAATTACACCGTAAGTGCAGAAGATTTGTTGATTGATAAAGCACATTTATTAACCCTCACTGCGCCAGAAATGACAGTATTAGTGGGTGGTTTGCGTACTTTAAATGCAAACTATGATCATTCTAACAATGGTGTGTTTACAAACAGACCTGAAGTATTAAGCAACGATTTCTTTGTGAATTTATTAGATATGGGTACTACTTGGAAAGCCGCATCAGCAGCGAATGATGTATTTATAGGTAGCGACCGTAAAACAGGTTCTTTAAAATGGGTAGGTACTAGGGTTGATTTAATTTTTGGCTCAAATACTGAACTACGTGCCATTGCCGAAGTGTATGCATGTGCAGATTCATCTACAAAATTTGTACATGACTTTGTGGCTGCATGGACCAAAGTTATGAACCTTGATCGCTTTGATATAGCTAAATAAGTAACAGTTTATTATAAAAAAGGTGAGCCAATTGGTTCACCTTTTTTTATTGTGTATAATTGCCTAATTATTAAAATGGAATAGTGGCTGAAACTGTTTTTTTAGCACCGCTTCTTGTAGCTAAAACCACCTCTTTAATAATAATTTTTCTATCTGTTACAGCTATGCTGCCAGATGGTTTATCAGTGCCAACAAATTCTTCATTATTAAAACCTTCGCCTACTCCTGAAAGTGCTATTGTAACTGAACCACTCTCGGGCTCCGTCATTGGTAAAGTGCTACCACTGTATATTTTTAGCGGAGCAGTAGTAGCATCTTTTTCATTTATAAAAGTTACTTGTAATAATTCAAAATTAGGATTATCGTTGCCACCTTCGTTATGTTGACAAAGCACTGAAAAATTTGATTTTTCTTTATCACTACCAAAATATTGAGTGGTAACTTCACCCGTTATTTTCTTACCATCAATAGTAAATTCGCCCGTTTTATTACTTACATTTTCGGTGGGTGTTGAAGGTGTTTCATTTTTAGTTGTGGTGCTATTGTTACATGAAAATAAAGAGATTGTAACGGCAGCAATAATGATGATTGTTTTTTTCATACTTGTATTTTTGGGTTTATTTAATAATTATGTTCCATGAAGCAGCCGAATCTTTTGTAGCGTTCATTATAAATTCTTTAATCTCGGTTTTGTTGAAAAGCCCGATACTAGCGGTAGCTGGGCTATTGTAGCCTTCACTTATAGCAACTACTCCTAAAATATGTGTGCCTTTTTTTAAAGTGCCCAAGTTTAATGTTATTGGCTCGTTACGTAGCTCAATACTGTCTTTAATTAAATTACCATCTACATACACTTTTACAGTATCGCCATCTTCAGCCTCATTATCCCAAAGCTTACAACCAATATCACCATAAGTAATTTCTGTAGTGCCTTGCAAATTGAACGTTGGTAAACTTGCGGTAGTACTATTTTTTTTATTGCAGGTAAGCAAATAAATAATTACTGTTATAATGAGTAGTATGAATAAAATGGGTATGATTTTTTTGTTGTTCATTAGTGAGTAACATTTATATAACTGTACGTATAGTTTTCGGTAACTAGCTTTCTTTTAGCTTCAGGGTCGTACCATGTGGTCGTACTTTTTAAGGGTAAACCATTTCTATATTGTGTAGGTATTTTTGCAGCACCAGGTACATGTTTTGATACTAGTAGTTTTTGATAAGTGTATGATACATTGTACGTATATCGTTCACTGCCTAATTGTTGTACCGTTGCATTTCGTTTACTAAGAGGTTTGTCAAATACAAAACCACCCGTTAATGTAAGTGGATTCGTACTTTCATCAAATTTATTAAAGTGAAATGCATCAGCGCCAGATGTAGTAGGGAAGCTTATTTCCGTGATATTATTATCAGCATCAAAAGTATAAACAGTGGTATTGCCAGCACTTGTAACCATAAGTTGCTGTGGTGACCATTTGTAGTTTTGGCTTGATATGATGACAGGCTTATCGGTCGGTATGGTTTTTATTTTTTCAATTTTGATAACTTGATTGTCATCATTATAACTGATGGTGGTTTTTTGTGGTGCTATTTTTAAATTATAGGTGGTGGTGTAAGTTTCTAGTAACCCCAAATTATTAAATGTAATATTATTGATGGTATAGTGCAGCCTACCATCTTGCTTATAAATAATTTTATTTATTTTAAAATGTGTATCATAGAAATAAGTGGTTTCTGATGTAAAATCATTTCCTTTAAATACAACTTTGCTCAACCTTACATCAGGGTTTTTTACAGGTGCTTGGGCTTTATTTTCGGTTGTTAATAAAGTTGCAGCAAACAACAGTGCTGGTATTAGTTTAATCTTTTTCATTGCTTAGTTTGAGGGTTAAGTTAAAATCAACCTTGGTATCGTTAGGTGTTTCTGTACGGCTAAATGTTTTTTCAATTTTGCTAATGCCGTTATTAGTGATCATATCTAAAGTAACAGTTGGAGCGGCTTCTGGCATACGCATGGTACGAGTTAATATAAAATTGGCAGTAGTTAAAGGGTAGCTGAACATAGCCGCTTGTAAACTTAAGGCATTGTTTTTTTGTTGTACCACTACAATACTTCTGTTAACCAATGCCTCATTAAACTCTGCTAAGGCAGGCATTAACCGAATCACCATTTTACCTTTTGTAATTTGTGCTTGCAACGGAAAATAAAAGGAGCCGGGTACTGCACTACGTGCAACTGCACCAAAGCCAGGGTCTTTATCAGCCAAAGTAACCGGAGGCACAATGGCTGGTATTCTTTGGTACTTAATAACATCCCAACTTGATTTGTCTTCAATAGCCCATACATCATCAGTAAAGTCCATTTTAGTAACATTGCCTTCTAAGTAACCACTTAGTTTAGGGCTACCATTTGCCAATGCTTTTTTGGTACAATACACTGAAATTTTGCCACTGTATATTAGCTTGTAGCGCATGTACATTTTGCCATTGTTTTTAAACTCCAAAGTATAATCGCCGCTAATAGGACCTTTATATACAGCACAATAAACTCTTATTAATTCGTTGGTGATGTGTTGGGTTAAATCGCCAGCAAAACCAATACCGTAGCTTTTGGTTTTTAAATTACTTAATGTGCCTTTGGCTGTTAAAAACGCTTTGCCTGATTGGTCTAACAAATACTTATCTGTCTCTTTAAAATGGGCATCTTTAGCCATTTTTTCATTGGCTTTAGGCCACAGTTTATCAATCATTATATTATCAACAATACTAATAATGCTTGTACTAGCAACGTTCATAACGGTTGATAATAAAGCACAAGATTCACTGATTACATAAGCGGTATTACAAATGTTGGGTTCTTTTTCTTTTTTTGCACCAAGGTTTTTTTCTATTTGTAATAATTCATTTGACTTTTCTTCCATAAGGCTTGATAGTTTGCCTAATGGCGCTGCAATAATGCTATTGAGTGCAGGATATTTTTTAGCTAATGTAGCGGCATCTTTTACAGCATCATTTAACTGTTTGCTTGCATCTTTATATTGCTTGATGTTGGTTTTTACTTTTTGAATATTGCTTTTTGTATTTGCCTTATCTGCTGCACTCACATCACTATTCAAGGCAGCCTCTAACATGGTTTCAATTTTTGAAAATGTGTTATCAAGTGCTTTATCGAGCAATGTTATTTTTTCATCGGTATTTATTTCAGCAGTAACGGTAAACGTAGTGTTAGCAGTTTGCTTTTTATCAGCTGCATAGGCTATTACTTTATAAGTGCCAAGGTCAATGGGTTTATACTTAAAAATGTATTCGCCAGAGGTTTTATCGGCTCTGCCACTTAAAGTTTGGGTTGCCCCTTTGGGCGTAATGATTTCAATAAAAATTTGTGCAGGCTCATTGTTGATACTGTACGTAGTACCCATTAGTTCAACACTACCATCAGCATAGTTTACGGTTGTATTTACTTTTACTGTAATGGGTAACCCGTCTGTTTTATCTTGTGCGTAAGCTTGTAATGTAATAGTTGTACAAAACAACATCCCTATTAATTGAAAGTATTTCATGAGCTATGGTAGCTGTTAGCTATTTTTTTAATTTAGCGTTAAAGCCATTCTTTTTAATAGCTGTAATAATTAGATTACTCATATCAGCAGCATTGGTGTTACAGTAGGTTATGCCTGTATCAGCATCAATGGTTACACTGTTTATACCATCTAACTCAAACAAAATTTTTTCCATTTTTGTTTTATCAGCAGCGGTTTTAATATTGGTTTGAAATACCAATTCAGTATTATTATTACTTGTTATATCAGCTGTAATATTTTCAGCATTCACAGCGTTGTCTGCAACAACTTTTTCTTTTTTATTTTTTTTGCCCTTCATTAATTTTTCAGTTTTTTGTACCACCGTATCAACTACATTCATTGTTTTGTCAACAGCCTTTTGTTCGGCAGTAGCTTTGGCTTTGTTTTTAACACTGTTCAATAAATCTTTTCCAAATTGTGCTTTGCACAACATACTACTGCAAAGCAACATGAGCAGGGTTGTATATTTTTTCATGAATTGATTTTTAGTGTTTAATTATAATGCGCTGCAACCTTCAATCATATTTTACTCAATTCAAAAATGCTGCTATTTAGCATTAAAATATATTTAAACCGATAAACGGATATTTAAATTCGACCAATAGCCATCATCTTAATAAAGCAACTTTATTTGTATTAATTTTAAAGGTTGATTTTACTTATTAAGCCGACTTTAAAATTTGTAATGATGGTAACGAAGTTGTTAGATGATTTGAATGATTCATTTGGGTATACCGCCACCATGCCGGTATTATTTTTAGGGCATGGTAGCCCCATGAATGCCATTGAGGAAAATCAGTTTGTAGCAGGTTTTAGAAATATTGCCACTACAAAACCCAAGCCCAATGCTATTTTATGTGTATCAGCACATTGGTACACGAATGGCACAAAAGTAACCGCAATGGATATGCCTGCCACCATACATGATTTTGGTGGTTTCCCAAAGGCATTGTTTGATGTACAATATCCGGCAAAAGGAAACCCAAATTTGGCATTAATAACAAAAAATATTTTAACACCAACTCCGGTTTTATTAGATGATAAATGGGGGCTTGATCATGGTGCTTGGAGTGTTATTAAACATTTGTACCCTTTGGCTGATATACCGGTAGTGCAGTTAAGTATCGATTATACAAAACCTGCTGATTACCATTTTGAATTGGCAAAAAAATTACAATCGCTTCGTAACAAAGGTATTTTGATTATTGGTAGTGGTAATATAGTGCACAATCTTTCAATGGTTGATTGGGCACAACTACATAAAGTAAATTATGGGTATGATTGGGCTATAGAAGCAAGTACGCTCATTAATAAATATTTAGTAGAAGGTAACGTAACCCCATTGCTGCAGTACGAAAAGCAAGGTAAAGCATTTCAATTAGCGATACCTACACCTGAGCATTATTTACCATTAATTTATGCCCTTGCTTTGCAGCAAAAAAATGAATCGATGCTGTTATTTAATAACGAATTGTTGGGTGGTAGTTTGAGTATGACGAGCTTTAAAATTGGTTAGTTAATAACGGCATTTATTTTTGTCCAGATGGTACTATCAAAACCAGAAAGTGCAAAGCTAGGATTGAGTGGATCAGAAGGTTCGCCCATACGAACCACCACCATTTTTTTACTAGGCACTACATAAATACGCTGATCTTTGGCGCCCATTGCCGCATATAAATCTGACGGAGCGTTGGGTATTAAACTGCCTTGAAACATGGTTTGCCCACCAGGTACCATATAATTGGGCTTTCCATTTAACCACCATAAATAACCGTAGCTAGGGTTAATGTTTTGAGATGCGTTGATACTTTCATTAAAAAATGGTTCATTTAATATTTGCTCATTCATCCACTTACCTTTATTCAATGCTAACACACCAAACCTAGCCATGCTCCTTGTATTGCTATGGTATATTTTGTAAATAAGGCCATAATTCCAGAAGCCCTCCATACCTATTTTATTTTTTAGTTTGTTATTAAAATAGGTTTCAAAATTTTGGTTACTTGCCGCCGCCACAACATCCATTAATTTTTGAAAAACATTGTGGTACGACCAACGAGTACCAGCATCAGCCAAGTAGGTTAAGTTAGCAGTTATAACAAGTTCATTAGCATCGTTGATGCCAGATGTCATTGAGAGTAAATTTTTTGAAGTGATTAAATTTTCTTTAGCAAGCGGTTCACTCGTCCACCCAAAACCTAAATATTGTGAAGCCCTTGTATTGATATTTAGTAAACCTTCTTGTTGTGCTATACCCGTCATAGCACTTACCAAGGTTTTGCCAGCACTATTCCACTCCCATGTAGCGGTGGCATTATGGCCATTAAAATATTCTTCCATTACAATTCTTCCATTTACAAGAATCATAAATGATTTTGTATTGATTTGGTTGAGGTAATCTTTTAGTGGTTGTACAGCATTTTGGTTCCAGCCTAAACTTGTAATTGATTTTGTTTCCCAAACGCTACTATTATTTGGGGGAAAATACATGGCTTCTGTAGTGGCAGGCGGCGTAGGGGTTACATCGGCAGATGATGTATCTTTTTTACAACTAATGAATGCAACAGTAAGTAATAATGTAGTGATGATTGTAATATTTTTCATGATAGCAGTTTAAGCGCAGGTATGACTGTAATAATTTTAAAAGGATTAATAAGGGTATATATTTTTTTAGAACTGAATTTAAGTGAAATAAAACAACCTAACTTCCTCTTAAAATTTTTTCCATTTTTTTACCCTTCGCAAGTTCATCTACCAGCTTATCTAAGTAGCGTACTTGCTTTGTTAATTGGTTCGTAATGTTTTCTATACGATAGCCACAAATAACACCCTTTATTAATGCTGCATTTACATTGAGTTTAGCAGCTTTGAAAAAGTTTTCAAATGTAATTTTTTTATCAATATGTATTTTAATGGTTGCTTCATTAAAGCCTGTTAACCATTCAATTACTTGGTGTAACTCAGCTACAGTTCTGCCTTTTGAAGTTACTTTTGAAACATAATGAGGATAAACTGATGCGAAAGTTAAGTTGGCAATGCGTTCGTTATGAGCAGCGGTAGTGTTCATTACTTATATTTTAAAAAGTTTGCCTTTGTTTTTTACAATGTTTTTATAATCCCATTGAATGGTTTTTGATGTTGTTAACCATTGTTGGAGTAATGCAATATCAATTTCTTCAATTGAGTTATAATAAATGGCTGCATCTTTAAACTTTCCTGAACCCGGTTGCAACAACGCTTCATTAAAATCAGCACCACTCCAAAACATTAATTTAATGCCATTTTTTAGTTTACTGTAACCAACAATAGGGTTGCCTTGTAAAAACCAAACAGGGTGTGCATGCCAAATTTTACTTTCTGCATCATCTAATTTATCATCAATAGTATTGGCTAGTATATTACAAATTTGTTGAAAAGGTGCAATTTGGTTGTTGTTATATAATTTTATAGCTGAATTCATTGATAAGAATTGTGTTTAGTGTGTTGAAAATTACATTCAAACTTTTAAATTAACATTAAGGAATTTGAAATATAGTGGTTGTTATATTATATTGAAATTACAATTTTTAACTGCTTCAATATTTTTTTAAGAAAATCAATTTGTAACTTATGTTACAAATGGTTCCAATTGTTTTCTGAAAACAAGATAGTTCAGTTACCAATGCAACAGATAAAGAAAGTATAGATTTAAAGTATGGATATTACTATAAAATAGCGTAACACTTTCAAATAGTTATAATATTTTAAAATTTTTTTTATTTAGGGCTTACATTTCATAGTAATTGATGCACTTAACCTAAAGGCTTGTTGTGTACATACATTTATATTGGTAATTTTGCCATTTTATTTTATACAAATAATTAACACAGATTATGAATTTTTTAAGTTTAGCTCAAAATAGATACACTACTAAAAAATACAATCCAACCAAAAAAGTATCGAACAATGATATTGAATCGTTAAAAGAAATTTTACGGTTAAGTCCATCATCTATAAATAGCCAACCATGGAAATTTATTTTTGTATCAGATGAAGCTATAAAAAATGCATTGGCAGCTGAATCGTTTTTTAATGAACCTAAAATTAAAGATGCTAGTCACTTAGTGGTTTTTTGTGCGGTAGATGATATTGCTACATTTGAAAATCAAATACAACAACATTTACCAGAAGGTGCGGTGGGTTATTATAATCAATTTATTAAACCACAATCTGAAGCAGCCATAAAATCATGGTTGCAACACCAAGTTTACCTTTCGTTGGGTTGTTTTTTGAGTGCTTGTGCAACTATGGCTATTGATGCTACACCTATGGAAGGCATTAAGATTGATGCATACAACAGTATTTTAAAACTCAAAAATTATACTTCATTATTTGCCTTAGCTATTGGTTATAGAGATGATAATGATACAAACCAACCAAGCGTTAAACCAAAATCAAGGCTACACTTGGATGATATCATTGAAGTGGTATAGTTAAATAATTGATTGTTTTTCAAATAGCTCAATACTTAAAGCACTTCTAAATATCATTCGTTGAAGATGATTTTAGGCTATAAAAAAAGCTGTACTTTTTTAAGTACCTTAAATATTTTTATTTGACATTGAGTGTTAGATATTATTATAACCAAGTAACTAAAGTAGCTTAATACATTTTAAATGATGTTTTATAATTATTGATTTTCGTTATTGGTTTATTACTATAACTTACTGTAATATTATGAGAGATTGACTATTTTAATATAACATTATTTCACACATAACTATTTTTATTCGAAGTTAGATTTTTCTACTTTGTACCGCATATATAATGCAATTGCTCTACTGCCGTTGATTTGTAATTTTTGTGAGTACCACCATTGAATATTAAATGAAACAGAGTCGCCATTTACGTGTTGTTCAATACGTATGGCATTACCTTTTTTATGATCATTGTAGTAGGGTATATATAGTAAAGTATCGCTTTGTTGTAGTGGGCCTCCGCAAATAAGTGCAGCATTTTTATTTAAATACATTTTTGCCCTAGTCCACATAATTGCAGCACTATCTTTTTGTACAACAAAATAGTTGTTTTGTTTTTCTAATAGCTTTTTATAGGCAATAGGTTCATCAGCAGCAATTATATATTTATAGGTTATAGATATTATGATTACTATAAAAATAAATGATAAAATATATTTCATTTGGACCGTTATTATATTAAAGAACATACATGCATACTTCAAAATTATTTATTGAATAGGCATTGATTTCTTTTTTAATTTTTTCGCTAGTAAAATAGAATGCTTTAATGATTTTGTACTATTCCAATCATGATGCGAAACGATGATGTATGTTGGATTTTTAAATGTTCGTTGCACATGCTTAAGCGTTGTTTCGTATTCTAGCACATTACCATCGCCTAAGAAACCTAAATCTGTTGCATCGGCCCCTTTTATTAAACAACCTCCATATAATATTTTTTCGTTTTTGAACCATATTACAATATTGTCAACGGTGTGCCCTTCACCAGGGTAATAGGTTTCAAAACTATATTGTCCTACAGTGTATGTGGTATCGTTTTCAATTAAAAACGCTGCTCTTTTCTTTCCATTTTGTTTACTAAGTTGATCAGTTGATATTGTAGTATACGTTTTAATGCCTTGTTGCTTGTAAAATTCAAGTCCATCGGTTCTATCGCTATGCCAATGCGTTGCAATACACATTAATACATTTTTGTTATGCCGCCATTTAATGCTATCAAGTAAAGGTTGAAATTGTGTGCTATCCCAAGGTGTATCAAATAATATAACGCCATCGTTTGTAACTACGTACATGCCGTTTGCAGGAATTTTGTTGCCTTCGTAAGTGTTGTAAGTAGTGTAAATGTAAAAGTCACCTGTTAATTTGGAGATTTTAAGTTGATTGTTTTGTGCAAACGTATGGAGGCATACTAAAGAAAATAATGTTGTTAAAAGTAATAATCGCAATTGTATACTGGTTGGCATGTGTTGCACTTTATAAAGAAACTTGTTTATTACATTTTGTAATTTACATGTAATGTTCAATGAACTTTAATTATTGAATATTACTCTTGGTAATATAAATTTATTTGTTTTTTGATTTACCTATTAAATAAGTAATACAAGTTGCTAGTAGTAATAGGTTGATGAGGTAAGCAATAAATATAAAACCCCCTAGTTGTAGTTTTTCAGCAATAAACGCAAAAGGGAATGATAGTAGGGTGTATAATTTATTTGCAAATTGAATTACATAATCATCATTATTTATTTTTCCTTCTAAATCAGCTATCTTTCCATAAAGCCCCAAAGCACCTATTATTAAAACTATTATTACAATTTTGATAAATAGTTTTTTATTGAAGGGTATTTTATTGGGCTGTAACTTTTCATCTGAGCTAGTGCCACTATCTGCTATTTTTAAAAAAGCTACCTCACGTTCATCTAATATTTTTTCTATGGTCATTAAAAATGCTTCTGAATAGTCATTTCTTTGGGTGGTATACAAATGCAATAGTTCATTTGTTGATTGTTTAGAAAGTTGCTCGTAAAAATTTGTGTTCATCATCTATTTCAATTTGATGGTAAAGATGATTTTTTTTTGTAACACTCAATAAACGTTTATAAAATGATTTGGAATAGCAGCTTATGTTGTTGTAACAAATGCGTTCATCAAGCTTTTTTAATTATGAATTTTCAACTTTATAAAATTTCAACTCAATTGTTAGAATCAAATTAATTGATGAACATACTACCTTGTACACCAAATATTTTATTCAATGTACTTATTTTTTACACGAATATTAAATAGTTATAGCAAAAAAAAATACCCAGTAAAGGGTATTTTAATAAAGTGCGGTAAAATTAAATTTATTTTTTTGCTGTGATGATGGTATGCGTTTCTTTGTTTTGGTACAATATTTTAAAAACATTAAAATCATGAAATTTATTTTCAGTAAGTCTTTCTTTTAAATAGGCTAACTCGTAGTAGTAAAAATAACTTCTATCGCCAGTGCTGGCAACTTTAAAGCCACTATTGCTATGTTTACCTTCAATAAAACTAATATAAATGAGTGCTTCATTATGCAACAATGCATAGGCATCTTTTAAAAAGTTTTCGCAGTCACTATACGATATATAAGGTAGTGAAAAACCACAAATGATTCCATCGTACATTGAATTGAGTGTGTTAATTTTTCTAATATCTAACACTGAAAAATTTGCTGTAGGGTTATTTTGTTTTGCAAGTGCAATCATATTAGGAGCCATATCTATACCAAGTATATCAACATCTGGCCTTTGCGTTAAAATATATTTGCTGATGTTGCCTGGTCCACAACCAACATCTAACAACTTTGCATTGGGTTTAGCTATTGTTTTACAAATAAAATCATACGTTGCATTGTATATATCTAATTCCATAAACTTCTCTTGATAAAGTGTGGCTACTTTATTCCAAGTTTCAAATGTTTCTTTATATGAATCCATTAGATAAATAACTTTTAAATAAAAGATTGTTAGAGAGAAAAATTTATTATTTCAACATTAAAATATTTGATTAAGCTCAATTATTTCAAAATAAGGGTGATCTTCAAAAAAATGCCTTATCAATGCGGTATGTGAACTACCAAACAATACTACAATTACTTTGTCTTTTTTAATATCAATATTTCTAAGTATGTTGGTAAATATTTTTAAGTTCCTGTCGTACCACGATAAGGCAAAAGCTTCGCCAATATAATCTTTATCTACGCCATAACTTAGTGCATAATGTATATAATCAAACATATGCGATTGCCTGTTGTAACCGTTGTTTAATTGTATATAATATTCTGAAAGGGTACTTTCACTTAATTTTTTTTGCTTTTGAGTAAAGGGATATTTTACTTCGAAAAAAGAATATGGGTTGATGGTATCATTTTTATGTTTTTGTTCGTATTCATTGATCATATCATAAGGGAGCTCTTGCCTACTGTCTGCAGCAATAAGTAACGCATTATTTATGGCCGCTGTTCTAAAAGCAATTTGAATTTCTTCATCTCTTAATATGATAGTGTCTGTAAGAGTTTTAGCAATATAGCTTGCGTAAAGACTGTCTTGTTTTTTTTGTTTGGATACAGGTGTTTCTAAAAAGAATTTATTTACGCCAAACTTTACTAAACGTTGGGCTATGTTATCTAACTCAGACTGTCTTTTCTTTGAAAATAAATCAGGGAATGAAGTTTTGCTTCTATCAGAAGTAGCACCGTAGTGAAAAGTACCTAATAAAATGACTTTTATTTTTTCATTGTTGGTTTGCCCAAAAGCAGTGTTCACTAAAAAAATACTGATGAATAATATGCTATTTAATTTCATTTGAGAAGTTATTTATATTCAAATATATTCTAAAGAAATTTGCTCAGAAAGGGCAACAAAATTTTACCTAAAAAGAACTGCCGCTGGTTTCAATTTATATTGAAGATAATAACAAAAAGCTACTTAGTATTTAACTCATTTGTACCTATTTAAAAGGGAAGTGTAATTTTTTTAACACTTCCCTTTACAAAATTTTTTACCTTACTTTTTTAGTTGTGGAATAAATAACTGATTATGCAATGTAAAATTCATTAATCATGCAGAGGGCATTGTATGTTTTTTGAAATTATCCCTAAGCCATTACATTGAGTGCAGTATTGTGCTATAAAACCATTGCCAAAACACTTTGTACATCTATATGAACCTTTTCCATAACATCTTTCACAATCTATTTGTTCTATCACTCTTGATGATACTCCTTCATTTGATATGGCGATTGTTTTAGTAATTTTTCCGATGCCGCCGCAGTTTACACATTTTTCATTTCCTAAACCATTGCAATAATTGCAAGTATAATTTTCTACTCTACTGCCGTTACAAAAATTGCATTTTTTATTTTGAATTACGTATCCCACTCCATGACATTTGTAACAATTTTTTCTTTTTGCGTATAATGCATTTTGCTTTATTTGTTGCAACTGCATTTTTTCAGATTTTATTTTAAATGTAGTGTCGCCAGTTGTAACAAATAGTGTATCGTAATCTTTTTGTGCCAAATCAAATTTATTACCATTTTCATAATATGAGGCTCTACAAAATAGGTATTGTTTTGTGTTTTTACCTTTCGTAGAAACTTTTCCTAAATAGTTTACTGCCTTTTTTAAATTACCTTCTTTTATTTCAACTGTTGCTTTTACTATCATAATGCTATCTCTTGAATTTTGAGCATTTAAAATACTAGAGAAACTAAAAATAAAGATTGCTACTAAAGAGTACTTTTTACACATAAGATTAAATAAAAGTGGTTATTTAAGATGTTATATTTTTTAATCAAATATTATAGAAAATTATAAAATTGAATAATCACATATTAAATAATTTAAAAGTTAATAACGTTTTAGATTATTTAATAGGGAATAAATAGCAAGGTGTAAATTTTTATTAGTATAGATGTGCCACTTAGCGTATTTCACTATTTTTTTATTTTACATAACTAGCTTTTTTTTAAATTGAATGAAGGGGCATATATTATCGTGAAAAGTTTATTCTAATGCTAGTAATGCCATGGCAGCAGAAGTTTTTAATCTGTGTAATTAAATATCAAACTTGCTTTTTTACCTAGCGTTCTTAAAAACAAGTTTTCGCTAATTTTTTCATAATGGTAAGGTTGATTATTAATTAATGAAATGCCGATCTCTTTTATTAAAAATTTTGGCAAATGTTGAACTTCAATATATTCAATAGTTGTTTCGCCATTTGTAAATGCATTTTTAACCTTTTTGCAATTATTTAGCTTCGCATATTTATTTATTCTATCAATAAGTTTTTTGTCTGCAAATAATTTAATGTACGTAACCATTGAAAACCCTCTAGGGTATTTCATTCCATTTGACAAAAGTTCATTAAACGTTTTGTATGTCATGGGCTGGTTAATTTGGTTGTTTGTAAACCCCAAATACTTTAAATAATCTGATTGATACTCTAAGATTGCTAGTTCATTGTTTGAATGCTTTAAGGTCATTGATTTGTACCAACTAATTTGTAAACTATCTACAGTTAAATTAGTTGTAAATGTATCTATAGTAATTTTCTGCAAGTTTGATTTTTTAATTAATTGGTCAAGCAAATTGATTTTTCGAGTTTTAAATTCAATCCCCCAATCGGCGAAATTGTCTCCAAGTTGATGTGTAACTTTGGGTTGAAAAAATTCTATCGTAGCTGATTCGCCAATTAAATACTTTCCCGTATAGCTTCCTACATTTGTTTCTTCTTGTTGTTCTCTACATAAAAACAATGTGTCTTTTAGATATTTACTTTGAAATAATTGTTTATATGTGGTACTGTCAATGCATATATAGATTGTATTGAAATCTGTTTTAATAGCAGACTTTTGTCCAAAGCTGATTGTATGTATAAGTAATGAAATTATAAAAATGTATTGTTTCATATAATATTTGAGCTAGCGAACCAGTATTTGTAGTGCCCTACAATTTTTAATGACGTCTTCTAGGCCGATGCTATTTTTTTTGAAAATGAAATTAAGGAATAAAGTTGATGACATGCATTTATGATAGTACCATTGTTAATTAGTACTTTTTTTGCTGTTGGCCTATTTTTTTAGCAAAGATTTTAGGAATAGATTTTGTAAAAAAATCATTCCTCTATTATCTTCATGGCAATTCGAAACCCAATGTCAGCTTGTGGTTTCGAATATTTTACTTCACTTGAAATTCTTACATTATAGGCTGGGTCGTTATAACTACCACCTTTTGCTATACCTTTTTCTTCTATCATTTCAGCAACATTTCCACACATATTATAAAGTCGAAAAGAATTTGGAAAATAAGATTTTACACAAGCTGAAATTGATTGATGTTCAAGTGAATTTTCAATTTTGTTTTTCACAACTTCTTGATATTTTCTTGTGGTGGAGTCATAAGTATATTCAACTTTACGGTAATTACATAAATCTTGTTTTCTTTTATTATGAATAAAACCTGAACCCCATGTATAAACTTTTGAAGTATCACTTTTATTTGCAGCAAATGTTCACTCGTATTTACTAAGTAAATTGAATAACACTTTTTTAGAATTTTCTTTTATCGTTTTGATTATAATTTTCTGTCAGCCAAGCACAGTATGCAATAGCTTATTTATAACTCACTCCAACTACTGGATAATTGTCGAAACTGGAATTACGAAAATAATACGTTACAAATGTTGCTGCTGTATTATTTATTTCATTAAGTTTTTCTTTCCAACATAAAGCGTCTGGTAAACAACGTAAATAAATCTCTTCTTTCATTAGCATTTTCAATGCTGACAGAAAATTTCTGTATTCTAAATCTGAAACTTCGTATTTGCATACAAATAAGTCAGTTTTAGTTTTTGAAAAATTCTTCTTGAAATTATTGATTTCAAACTTTGGTTCTTTTTTTTATGTGAATGAAGTTAAAATCATTACAAAAAGTATAAAAATGATTTATTCATAATTTTCATTTTTTTAAAAAAAAGAAAGTTTACTTTGAATTTCCAGTATATTAATTGTCGTTTGGTTTGCTGACGTTCTGCATAATGCTGAACTTAAAATTGTAAAATAAAGTTGATGTTTAGGAGAGTAGCTTAATAAAATCCGTATGCCTAAACCGCTGCTTGGATTTGTATAGCTGATGATTGTTAATCCGCTCCGGCCCAATGGCAGCAATAGCATGTTGTGTGCCGTACATTTAATTTATTGTGGTATACTTGTAGCGAATTTTTCCTTCGATTACTTGTCTGTCAATAATAAGTATAGTAGTTGTTAATTCGCTAATTTTCATTTTCTCTATTGCAGTATTACAATTAGAATTTATTTCAAGATTGTTATCTGTTTGTAAAATATATGTTCCAATACATTGTTGGTTATTCCCATTTATATTTTCTTGACGAAGATATTGCCCATTTTCTGAAAATTCTAATGAGTGAGAATAGTCATTTGAAATATTGTTCCATTGAAAATTTCCACCATTAGCATATCCATCGTATACTTCTATAAGTTTCCACTTTCCTATTATTCCATTATTAACATTGTCTTTTTTACAAGAAGAAAATGTTGCGACAAAAAGCAGAAGACATAAAAAGTAGGTTTTCATAATTTTAAATTAAAAGGTTCTTTCTTCATTCCAACATATATGTGCCATAATGAAAACATATATGTTGGAAATAATTTTCATAACTTAATAATATAGACAACTAAAAGCTTTAAAGTGCTGCATGAGTATGGTACGCAACGGACGGGTATTGCTGGTCGTTGGGGTTTGCCGACGTCCTGCCTGGTGCTGAAGTTAAATTTATAAAATTATGTTGATTATTAGTGATAAAGCTGGAGAGAAATCCGTCCGACCTAACTACTGCTGGGATTTGTACAGCCGATGATTGTTATTCCGTCCAGCCCCAATGCCAGCAATAGCTTTGTTGGGCGTAGTAATTCAACTATTAAACGGGTATAAAAGTAGAATTACCATCTATGTCCATCATCCAAGTCCAAACTTTTCCTTTTTCCGGTTGACAAATCTCTAAAGGAACTCCAGTAATATCAGATAATAAAAGCGAATAATCGTCATTATTCCAATCATCAAAGATTGGTTTGTCACTTAAGCCTTGTAGAGACATTAGATGTGTTTCAGTTGATCCGCCATTTTGAACATTCATAAATTTTGGTGTACGGTTCATTAAAAACCTTTTATATAAAATTTTAGCGGTCATTTCTCTAAACTGAAGTGGATGCAAGTCAATATCTCTATGATGGTCTAATAACTCTTTAAGCTGGTAAGTCGCTTCACAATCTTGGAGTACACTTATTATTCCGATTTCTCCCATTCTAATTGAGACAAAGGGAGTGTTTTGACTGTCAATAAAGTCCCACTGTTTTTTAATATTGTTTGGCTTTTGAGTTTTGAAAAGGTAAATCGATGCCGGAAAAAAATCATTAAATGTGTGAAGTTTTCGGATGCCTTGTAGAAATAAGAAATGAGAATAAAATGATTTTAAGTATTCAGGATTTGTTATGGTTCCTTTTTCAGGATCTGTTCTATCTAAGTTTAAGAATAACTCTCGATACATTATTCCGAAATAAATTTTGCCTAACCATAAAAACAATAATTCTTTGTCCACTTTTTGAAACTCTTCATATCCACTATCAACTGCCGCTTTAATTTTATCTTCAAATGGTCTGAGGTGATGATTATTGCATTCAAAGCAACAGGGAATTGTCAAAAGCCTGTATGGAAGTAGCGTACCATTTAGGAGGGAAATCTTTTCGTCCCAAAGATTAAACTGATGTTGTAACCATTTTGGAATAACATGTTCTTCAGTTTTATTATCGTTTGTCAAGCTACAACCACATAAAAAGCATTTGTCTGCTGTAAAGGTATGCTCCTCGATTAGTTTAAAAATGCCTGTTAGTTCTGTCATGGTTTTATTACGCCCAACGAAGAATGTAACGTTTCTTTTTTCAGAAATCGCTTGTTGAATAAATGGTTTTAACTCTAAAATTCCTGGTTTGCGAATGAAAGCAACAAAAACTGTTATGTCCGTAAAAACGGAATTCTTGAGTGATGAGCAAACATAGTTGCCACAAGTTTCGTTGTCGTCTTCGTGAATACCGTGTCCAATAAATTCTGCTATCATTGTCGGTTAGTAGGGTGGTCGTTTAGCATAACGCACAACGGCCGGGTATTTGCGAAGACTGGGAATTTGGAGTTCCGTCTGCCCGACCGATGTTGATTTTTAGTTGATGTTGAAATTAAGAAATAATGTTGATTAGTAACGTCCTGCCCGAACCGCAGCTGATTAGAACTTTCCTGTCGATGACCTATTCGTCCTGCCCAGATTTTGCAAATACCGATGTTAGCAGCCGTACTTTTCTTGATCTAATAGCAATAAGCTCATTACTCTGTTTTCTTTTTCTTCATCAGAATTTGTTTTTCTAAATACTATATGTAGACTTTCATTTCTTTTATCATGATATTTTTCAAAATTATTTTTATGAAAAATCTGTAAGCCTTCTAATTTGTTTACTATTAATTCATCATACTTTTCTATAAAATATTTAAGTTTTCGTAACAAGTATTCAGACATAGCTTTTGTTGGTTCGTCCATTTGAGATTTGAAAGAGAAGTAATCTGGCCATAAATATGATATTTTATGTCTGAGTAGTGAAGCTTCAAGTTCGTTTGGTTTGAACAATCTATTATGCCTAAAATGATCTATAAGAATTTGCTTTTTTGATTCATTTAAAAACTTTTTGTATTCAGCTTTTAGAAATTCAATTTTTGCTTTATCGGCTGAAAGCCAAATGAAACTATAAAGAGCTGGATCTTTAAAAAAGTCTTGCAAAAATTGCTCTTCATAATATTGTATAGCCGCTTTATTGAATTCAATTTCTTTTAGATTTTCTATGTCTTGCTCAATTAGACTTTGTTGATAATTTTCTACTGTGTTTTTCACATTTTGTTCGAAAATGGCAAATTGTTCTGGCTTTAATATTTTCTTGAAAGTTGAAAGTTCATAATCCCATTCTTCCCATATTGAGAAATAGTATTTTTCTGAATAAATTGATTTCTCTTGCTCAAATACATTAATTTCTTTGGCTTGTTCAATAGTTAAGTTTATTCCGTAAAACGCATGGAAACGACTTCGAATTGCTTCAAACTTCCAATTATCTATTTCTTTTTCTTGAGGTGTCATTTTGTATGGCTGCTAATGGCCAGGTATTTGCGAAGACTGGGCATTTAGAGTTCCGTCCGCCCGACCGATGTTGATTTGTTGTTGATGATGAAATTAAGAAATAATGTTGATTTTTAAAGTCCTGCCCGAACCGCAGCTGATTAGAACTGTTCCTGCCGATGACCTGATCGTCCGCCCAGATTTTGCAAATAGCTTTGTTGTAGGCAGCCTTGTCGGTCAAATGTTTTAGAAGTTCAAATGTCCACTCTTAAAATACAGCTTCATGTTGTTTCGCATTTTTTGTCGTGGAAGTATTTCTTGTCCGTCTGCTGAACCACTACTTGCATAATAGTCTTTGCTTTTAAACTCAACATAGCCGTAAATAATTTGCTTTTTCGTGCTGTCAGGAATTTCCGATAAAATAATTTTTGTGTCGCTACATGGAACTTCAAGCCGAAATATTAAACTGTCATTTGCATTGTAACAATAGGAAGGAAAGTCGTCCGAACTTAGCATGTGATAAAGGATAGCTTTATTATTTACAATTTCAATTCCAAAGCCAACGCCTCCAAAAAGTCCAAATGCTCCGTCAATTGAAAGAGTGTCGCCATGCCACAAATAAAACGACTTAAAAGGTGCTTTGTAGCTGCCCATTTTTGAATTTATAGTTAGACTGTCGTTTTGATATGATTGGATGTCGCCTGAATTAATATAGACTTCCATTTTGTCTTTAAATGCGTCAAGCTCTTTTGAGTTTTCAATATGCTTTTCAACTTCGCTTTTAATGCGTGGGTCAATTGTCAAATCTTTTACTGCGTCCGAATTTTTGCTTTGCCCACAAGCAGTAAGTGTCAAACAGAAAAGGAAAATAGCAATTATGTTTCTCATCTTACGGAATGTCTTTAAGGTTGCCTACAACGGCCGGGTATTGCTGGTCGTTGGGTTTGCCGACTTCCAGCCCGGTGCTGAAGTTAAATTTATAATATTATGTTGATGATTAGGAGAGAAGCTCAAGAGAAATCCGTCTGCCCGAGCTGCTGCAAGGATTTGCACCGCTGCTGATTGTTATTCCGTCTAGCCCCAATGGCAGCAATAGCTTTGTTAGCGGATGTTTTATTTATTTTGCTTTATCTTCTCTGCCCAAAACCTGTCAAGCTCTTTTACATTCTCAGGTTTATTTCGATTTTCACGATAGTTTTCATTAGTTAAATCCATAATATTTCTTGCGATACCGACTTGAACCCACTCTTTCTTTTCAACAACTTCATCTTTAAAAATCTCAATTTCAATTTCAGGTAAATAATTTTTTACTTTCTTGTATGATTTTTTTAGTTCACTTAAAGAAATATTAAATTTTGAGAATTCATCAACTAAATCGCTTGTCATTTCAATATTTTTTACTCTCTCTGGGAAATTCAAGTCTAAAAAAGATTGTAGGCTGTCAAGGTTTAAATCAATCTCGTCATTTTGTATATCTTCAGTATTTAAAATGTTTGTTACGTCATTACGATAATCAATTATTGAATTCTTAAGTTCTTCAAATTGTTCATCGGCTTCTTCAAGTTTTGCACTAATTCTGTAAAGTTTTCTTTTCAATTCTTTCGGGATATGGATATCTTTTTTATAAGCCAATTTATGTTCTATCTCTGCCCAAGAATGCATTAAGACGGTTCTAACCTGAATTTCTGTTTTTAGATTTTCTAGTCCTCTGTAATTTGGAGCTTGAAGCCATTTTGGTTTTATTTTAGCTATAAAGTGTGTTGAACGATAACCAAATTGGTCAGTATTAAGTAAATTTTCTTTGTCTTCATTTTCTAGAATTTCAAATTCATTTTTAATTATCTCGGCTATCTTTTGCACGTCGTTTTGATAATAGCAAATTATTCTAACCCCACAAATATCTTCTATTTGTTCAAAAGGGCTTTCATACTTTTTTCTCTCTATTTTTTCTAAGAAACTATTTTTATCTTTTACTCTATAATATATTGACAGAAAACTAATTTCTTTTTCATTAAGAAATAATTCTAGAGCTTGAACTATATTCTGTCCAAGTTTTTGATATTTGTCTATAACCTCAGAGTATTGGTATGAAACTTGGTTTGTATCCATTGTGATGTTTATTTAAATATCCGCTAACGACCGGGTATTGCTGGTCGTTGGGTTTGCCGACGTCCTGCCCGGTGCTGAAGTTAAATTTATAAAATAAAGTTGATGATTAGTGATGTCGCTCAAGAGAAATCCGTCCGCCTGAACTGCTGCTTGGAATTGTACAGCTGTTGATTGTTATTCCGTCCTGCCCCAATGGCAGCAATAGCTTTGTTGCCTGCTGTGTTTATTCGTTTTGCTTGTCTACAACAATTTTGAAGACAAAATACTGGTGTTTTTTAAGAACTTCTTTTACAAGTTTAAATCTTGTGTAAGGTGTCATGGCAGTAGAAGCTACAAAAATCTTTGTACTATCAATTTCGGTTTTATGTTTCGTAATAAAATTGTCAAGTCCTGAAGCGTTTACAAAATTAGTGATTGTCTTTAAGTGATTGACTCTGATACCTTTTTCCAAAATTGTTATAATGAAATTCGTTGAATCATTTTCATCTATTTTGTTAGAAACTAAAGTCGGTGCTTGCACAATTGCAGGTGGTGGAGAACTGAAAAAGGTGTCCATATCAATTACACGGTAATTGTCTAACTTATTATTTTTTAATAAAGCAAGTATCGAGACAATTTGTTTAAAGCTAACACTGCTGTCATAAAGAACATAAATTTTCCTTTTGTTTATTTCGTCAGTGTGTGTCTTAATGTAGTTTGAAAGTTCACTTTCTGTGTCGAATCGATTTTGGATTTCATTAATAACAATTACGAAATACCCTTCCTTTATTTCTATACAATTTTTGTAAATGTCAAGAGGCATAAAATTAACCTCTAATTTTTCTGGTCTTGGGTCAAACAATTTTGCTGTGTCAATTTGAGTTTGTCCAACTTTAGTTTGTTGTCCTGAACAACTTATCCAAATGATGATACAGAAAAATAAAAGAATTCGCATTTTCAGGATTTATGTTTTGAAACGGAATGCTGTTTTAACATAGCAGGCAACGGACTGGTATTGCTGGTCGTTGGGGTTTGCCGACGTCCTGCCCGGTGCTGAAGTTAAATTTATAAAATAATGTTGATGAATAGAACTGATGTTCATGAGAAATCCGTCCGCCCGAACTGCTGCTTGGATTTGTACAGCTGATGATTGTTATTCCGTCCAGCCCCAATGCCAGCAATAGCTTTGTTGGCAGTAGTAATTCTATTCTTCTGTTTCTTTCCAATTAATTTCTTTTGCTATTTGCTCAAAGGAATAATTTCCAATTTTTTTTATTTCTCCTTTTGCATTTATAAATCCGTGTTTTTTACAAATAATAGAATAATGGTGACAGTCGCTTTCTTTTAAATGTCCGTCACCCCAAAGTTTCTTTGTACAACTTTGTCCAACTATTGCCTTTCCATTATGGAATGAAGTTGCAATTTCATACGTTGGTTTGATAATTATCTTCCCTTTGTTGTTTGCAAAACCAATTAAATTAGCACTGTCAACAATTCTAATTTTATTTTCTATAATATTATCTGGAGTCGGTTCACCAAAACTTGTATTGTAAACATTAAATAATACATTTTCATCAGCATCAATAGCAGCCCAACCTTTAAAGTCTTTCTTCCCAAATATTGCAAAGTATCCATAACCGTTAATAGTGAAACAGGTGTAATATTTTGAAGTGTCAAGTTGTCGAAATGTTTTACCATTTATATCTACCAAATAATAAATACTTCTCCATGTTTCGGTTTCCTTTTCTACTACTTTAAATTTTTTCTGTCCATAAGTTATTGTAAAAGTTAATAGAAGGAAAATTGTCAAAATCGTTTTTTGATTATGCATAGAGGCTTTCGTATTACTGCCAACGGCCGGGTATTTGCGAAGACTGGGAATTTCGAGTTCCGTCTGCCCGACCGATGCTGGTTTGTTGTTGATGATGAAATTAAGAAAATTAGTTGATTAGTAACGTCCAGCCCGAACAACTGCTAATTAGAACTCTTCTAGCCGATGACTTATTCGTCCAGCCCAGATTTTGCAAATACCGATGTTAGCTTATGTGCCAACAAAGTGTCATACACCTGCTGCGTCCAACAGTAATAAACTACAACTAATATTAAACTATCCTTGCTCGGCTATGTACAAAAGCAACAAAAAATATTCCCAAGTAAATTGTTTAATGCTTCCTTTCTAACTACCGATGTTTGGCCTTGCGCCGCAGCGGCATTGGAGCTAACGAGCAGGTATTGCCGATGGTGGGGAAATAGGATTTCGTCCGCCGGAACCGCTGCCTGGCTTTTTGATAAAGTTAAATATTAAGACCTAAAGCTGGGCTTTATTCGTCGAGCCCCGAACCACAGTACAAAAGAATTACGGCTGCTGATTGCTCCAATGTCAAGCCCCACTATTGGCAATACCAATGTTGTAGGCAGTTTTATTGGTATTGATTTTTTATCTGCCGCAAATTTTCTGTGTTTCGTCGTAACTCTTCATTTGAAATTCCTGTCGGATTATGAACAAGTTTGTTTCTAAACATTCTTAGATAATCAAACTCTTTCAACAGTCCATATTTGTAATCCCGATTTTTCATTAAGGTTAGTAGAGCGTCTCTCATATTGTGAACTGCTCTATTAAATTGTCTTGCATCAGTTAAAATAATTTGTTCAAACTCTGTCCACAATTTCAAGAAGTCGCCAATGTTTGCAGGTGCTATATCAGTTACTAATTCTTGACCTATTTCTTTACAAATTTTTTCGATTGTGTCGCCCTTTGGATATAATGCACTTTCAGGAATTCTATTGAAATCTTTACCCCAAAATCTCTCTGTGTTTGGAATTTCAAATTTTGCTATTAGCCTATTATTTAAGTCAAGTTCCCCTTTGTTTGAATATTCATTTGTTATATCGTCTGTACCAACTAAGTATCCTTCTTGAAAATAAGGTCGTAATGCTTGTGGTGGACAAATGCTAAGAAGCCTAATATTAATTAAATCGTGTTCTGAGTTTACAGAAATTCTGTTTGAATAATACGGAAGTCCAAAGACGTAAATGAATGCACTTTTTTCTTTATTTGCTAATTGTGCAAACGAACAAGCCACTCTTAAAGACTGGGTTACGTCAATTAGCGGTGTTTCTGTTACTTCATAGTGTTGTAATAAGCTCCATTGAATTAATTTCTTTCTTTGAATTTCATTTGCACCCTCAATTTTATTTTCTGTCAACAATTCACTTAATATCTTACTTGCACTATTCAGTTTGTCAAACCTGAAATCCAATTCTTGCTGTGTCAAATATTCACTTCTGTAAATTGTCGGGTAGAAGGTTGAATTGTTATATGTGTTTTTATAGTCGCTTTTCTGCCCTCGAAAAAAAAGCAGGTAGTCTTTATTTAGGTAGGAAAGTTTTGCTACTTGTTCAACTAAGTGCCTGAAGGTTGAAATAGGAAATCCATTGTCTGACCCAACAGTTTTTGGTGTCGTGTGTTTTGTTAGTTCTGCTGTTAGTCGTCCGAAAATTTGTCTCATAAATTAGGGGCTGTCAAAAATTGCCTACAACGACCGGGTATTGCTGGTCGTTGGGTTTGCCGACGTCCTGCCCGGTGCTGAAGTTAAATTTATAGAATAATGTTGATGATTAGAGATGCAGCTCAAGAGAAATCCGTCCGCCCGAACCGCTGCTAGGATTTGTACAGCCGATGATTGTTATTCCGTCCAGCCCCAATGGCAGCAATAGCTTTGTTGGTAGCAGTTTTTTCGTAGCTATTTGAAGTCTTTGTGCACTAGGTTTGTTAATTCTAAAATATCAATTGTCGGAGAACTAAATTTCTTTTTTGGTTCGTTTAACATTTGTTTTTCTTCACCAATTGCAAAGCCAAGTTTAAAACCAATACTGTCAATCGTAGTCATATAAACATTGTCGTGGTCTGTGTCGTCAGATGGAATAAAAAGCATTACTTTTTTGTTTGCACTTTTCTCTGTTATCCAATTGTCTCCACTTTTTGTCGTTGTCCAACCTGTAACATAAAAAGTTTTGTCAAAGTCCATTGGATAATGAACATAGTTGATGAAGTAACAAAAAATTATAAAGTCTATATCAAAGGGAAATGTAATAGCAAATTCACTTTCTGTTATTTTAGTAAGTCTTGGTCGAGCTTGGTAACGTTCTTTGTTGTACATATTGCAAAATCCTGTTAGGATTGTCTGTAAGTCTGTGTAACTAACATTTTTTACAATTACGAGTTTATCATTTTGCTTTTCTTGTGTTGGTAAAAGTTCTGTTGATTGTTTGGATGTATCTGTGTCAGTCTGATGCTTTTGATTTTTGAATTTTGTCCAAATAAAATACAGAATTACAACGGTAGCGATAAGTCCAATTACGATTGATTGAGTCTTCATTTTGTTTGAAAGAATGTAGTCTGTTTAAAATTGCTACCAACGGCCGGGTATTGCTGGTTGTTGGGTTTGCCGACTTCCTGCCCGGTGCTGAAATTAAATTTATAAAATAAAGTTGATGATTAGAACTGAAGCTCAAGAGAAATCCGTCCGCCCGAACTACTGCCTGGAATTTTACAGCCGATGATTGTAATTCCGTCCAGCCCCAATGGCAGCAATAGCTTTGTTGGCTGCCGTTAAAGTTGATAGTCCAAAGAATATATCTCGTCTTTTAAACTATTTGGGTTAAGGTCTACGCTAAAGTAGTTACTTTGTTTATCTCTTTTTATTAAACCAGATATATGAAGTATCTCTTGACCGTTTTCAACTTTTGAAAATTTAAATCCGTATGGAATAAAGTCTGAGGCATTACCAAATTCAGGTTCGGCTTTTTCCAAGTTTGAAATTAATATTTCTTTGTCATATTTAAATAATGCTGTGTCGACAATTAAGTAATTCTTTATGTCGTTGAATTTTTTATCTTATATGAGGCTCACAATTTTGTCAACTAGTTGAATTTTTGATTTTACCTTTTCAAGTTGGGCTATTGTAAAACTAGATTTCATAGTCCCACCATCACCAAAAATTAATTCACTTTCAATATGGTTATAATTGTTTTTTTCCTTGTCTAAGTTCTTATACAAGATATATACAATATTTGAGCAATGCAATTCAGGAACTTTTGCTAAACTATCAATTGAAGCGCTTTTACTTAATTTGAGCCAAAAATTGCTTTCATTGGCTTTGTTTGTATAGACTTTTTTTTCAACTCCATATTCACATTGGCCACCATAAAATGCAATAATTTCTTTAATTCCTCTGTCCTCATTATCTGTAATGCTTACCAAATTTGATAGCAGTCCTGTCTTTTTCTCTCCTTGGTGTTTAGGTTTGCAAGAACAGAAGAAAATTGAAAACAAAAGAGTAAGTCGTAATAAAATTTTCAAAAGGTTCAAGTTTTATGGTGTTTGAATTAATGGCAGCCAACGGACGGGTATTGCTGGTCGTTGGGTTTGCCGACGTCCAGCCCGGTGTTGAAGTTAAATTTATAAAATAAAGTTGATGATTATAAATGCAGCTCAAGAGAAATCCGTCCGCCCGAACTGCTGCTTGGATTTGTACAACTGCTGATTGTTATTCCGTCCCGCCCCAATGGCAGCAATAGCTTTGTTGTGCGTTCGCTTTTCTATTTCGAAATTTCAAGTTTATAAGTCTTGTTATTGCAAGTCATTTCAATTATTCGTCCTTTGTTGTCGGTTTTTAAATTGGTTTTGTTTGGTATAAAACCTTTAATGGTTTGGGTTTCGTCATAGAAAAAATTTTTGTCCATTGCATATTTATAATGTCCTGCAAGTATTTTGAAAGTCTTGCTGTCTGCCATGTCAATTTTTGAAATTTGCATAGCACCGCTGACAGGTCTATAATAGTAAACATAGTTTTTGTCTTTTGAATACCAACCGTCAAGCGGTGCAAAAGTTAACGGGTCAACCTCTTGTGAAAAGTATCCATTAAAATAAGTTACATCAACCAATGTGTCTTGACCTTGCACTTCTTTTGTTGCGATTGTCTTTTCATAAAGATGTCCCGTTTTACTTCTATAAAATTGGTCTTTAATATGTGTCAGTTTAAAGCTGTCTTTAAGTGCATACTCAGCCGTGCATTTACAAAGTTGAGAAGTATCGTCAGAATAAACGCAATGTTTTGCGTTTGTTGTAAATTGAGTTGTGTCAACCTTAGAAGAAGTTTGTTGGTTATATTGTGCCTGTTCATTACAAGCTGTCAAGACAAAACAGATAAGACTGAAGTAAAAAAGATTTTTAAGTCTGTACATTTTTGTTATTGAACGGTCTGTCTAAAGTGACGCACAACGGCCGGGTATTGCTGGTCGTTGGGTTTGCCGACGTCTAGCCCGGTGCTGAAGTTAAATTTATAAAATTAAGTTGATCATTAGAAATGCAGCTCAAGAGAAATCCGTCCGCCCGAACTGCTGCTTAGATTTGCACAGCTGATGATTGTTATTCCGTCCAGCCCCAATGGCAGCAATAGCTTTGTTGTACGATGCCTTATTACGGCATTAATTTTGGCCCTATCCAAAATAACCAAAAAAAGTATCCAAATGTCCCTCCAAAAAGTCCTGCTAAAATGAATGTAAATCTTTTCTTAGTTGGAATTATTTTGAATATCACAAATATTAAAACTGCAATTCCTACAAGAGCTGTAAAAATTGTTAAACTTTCTTTTGGAAGGCTTAATGATATGGCAATTCTAATTTCATCACTTCTTGTTAATACTTTATTATTAATAAGATAAGTAATTACCCACACAATAAAATTTACCGATTGTCTAAGCCAGAATAGGCATAAAAAAATAGATAACCATTGGTAAGGATTGATGCGATCTCTTTCAATTATTTTTCTTTTTTGAGTTAATAATAAAATAAATCCAAATGAGCCTGTTAACATAGTTTGAATTGGTCCACCAAGAGTAATGTAAAAACCATCCTTATTATATTTTTTTTGGATCAAATCAAATTCCTTCTTTCTAGGAAAATCTTGATTAGATTCTATCTCTTTGTAGTATTTCGAATAAATTGAATCTATAAAAGGCCTATTAGTAGTGTCGTCCCAGATTGTATAACCATAACTTACTTTTGAATAGTAACCTAGTGATTTTGCAACCGTATAGTGTCCCAACTCGTGAGAAAGAGTTCCAATAATAGTCGAAAGAAAAAAAGCTAGCGACAAAAATAGAAAAAGTTTTATGTCAAACTTGAATGGGAGCAAGGTGGTTGTTAAAGGTATTGTACAACGAACGGGTATTGCTGGTCGTTGGGTTTGCCGACGTCCTGCCTGGTGATGAAGTTAAAATTATAAAATTAAGTTGATGATTAGAACTGATGCTCAAGAGAAATCCGTCCGCCCGAACTGCTGCTTGGATTTGTACAGCCGATGATTGTTATTCCGTCCCGCCCCAATGGCAGCAATAGCTATGTTG